>CAVYUO010000001.1:0-819533 GCA_963771725.1 uncultured Actinomycetes bacterium
TCTTCATCGCGGGAGGCGGGTTTTCGGGCTCCGAGCTGGCCGGCGAGCTGGCCGACTTCACGCGCAGGCTGGCGACGCATGAGTACCCGGGGATCGGGCGCGAGGAGTGCCGCGTGGTCATCGTCCATCCCGGCACGACGCTCCTACCGGAGTTCTACGGGTCGAAGAATGCCGAGCGCTCCGCGAGGAGCTATCCGCGCCTCATCGAGTACGGGATGAAACATGCCCGCAAGCTGGGCGTGGAGCTCATGCTCGAGACGAGAGTCACGGGAGCGACGCCGAATGAGGTCTACCTCTCGAACGGCGAGCACATTTCCACGCGGACGATCGTCAGCGCAGTCGGGTCGAAGCCCTGGCCGCTCCTCGACGACCTGGACGTCCCACGCGACGAACGTGGACGTCTCGTCACCGACGCGTTCCTGCGGGTCGACGGCCGTGACGACGTCTGGGCCGGCGGGGATTGCGCCGCAGTGCCTCATCCGAAGGGCGGCACCTGTCCTCCGGTGGCGCTGTTCGCCAAAAAGCACGGACAGCAGATCGGCCGGAACATCGGCCGGTCGCTCGCGGGTCGTCCATCCCGCCCATTCCGCTCGACCGTGATCGGACAGGGGATCTCGATCGGGCGCAGGACGGCCGTGGGGGAGCTGAAGGGCGTTCCGCTCAAGGGGAGTTTCGCCTGGCTCATGTGGCGCGTTGTCCTCTGGACGGTCGCGCTCCCCACCTGGGACCGGCGGCTTCGCATCCTCGCGGACTGGATCATCTGGCCGATCGTCGGGCGCGACGTCGTCCAGATGGGCCCCTCGGAGCAGGCCGCCTACGACGTGCGTCATCACGTCTACCAGCCCGGAGAGACGATCGCCGAGAGCGTGCGCCCCGGCCAGCTCGTCCACGTGATCGTCGAAGGCGAGGTCGAGATCAGGGGCCCGGAAGGTGTGCTCGAGACGCTCGGGCCCGGCGATCACTTCGGCCGCAAGTGGCTCGAGCGCAGGCGCGCCGAAACGGCCCGCGCACTGTCGCTCGTGCGCACCGTCGCCCTCCACGAGGACCAGGCCAACCAGCTCCAGGACGTCCTGCTCTCCACGGAGCGGATCGTCGCCCGCACGGGGCTATTCGACGCCGAGTCGCTCAGGCGCGGAGGTCCGGAGACCTAGCCGGGCAGGAGCGTGATCGTGATCTGCACGACGCGGCCGTGGCCGATCGTGAAGTCGGTCGCCCGCGTACCCGGCCGGCCCAACCCGAACCGGCAGCGTCGAAAGACCGACCAAGGTGCGCAGACTGCACGCGGGAAGGCCCGGCGGACCGCCGCCTCGCTGGAGTCGACACCGAGGCCCGACGCCGTCCGCTCGGTGGAGCGGGTCGTGGAGATCTCCGTCGCCCGGCCGGCACGGAAGCCGACCCAGACGCGCGCGAAGTACAGACGCCCACCGCCCTGACCGATCGGCCGCCCGAGGCGTGACTGCACCTGGGCCTTCGTCATGCCGAGGACGACACCCGACATCCCATGCTGTGGGCGGATGGTCGCGGTGGCGGCGGTTGGAAGTGCGAGAGCCGCCCCCGCCAGAACGAGGGCGAGCGTGCGGCGCATCTTCCTGCTTAATCGGTCGTGGAGCCCTCGTCCGCGACCCTCGACCGAGGCAAGTCGAGGAGGTGCGCTTGAACGTCGAGTTCCATGTCTGGGTGGCTGGCCTGCCACGCCTTGAGATAGAGGTCGACCTCCATGCGCGCCTGCTCCTCACCCAGCGCGGCCGGCACGTTCACGACCACGGTCGACTCATCCTCCGCCTCCGCCTGACAATCGGCTCGGCGAAGGAACTGGAGGAGCTCCTCCCGCGCTTCTGGTCGCACTTTGATCCTCATCCGCAGTAGTTCTCAGCGTGGTCGATTTCATAGGGTTTGTCCAATTTCAACCAATTACAGGAGAAACGGCCTACGCGGCCGGTACTCTCACCCCTGTGAGCGTCCTGAACACGCATGTAGAGCGGGATTCCGACGTCTTCACGACCCGCCAGAAGCGGATGCAGGCGCTCGTCGACGAGGTTCGCGAACGAACGGCGCAAATCGCCCGCGGCGGCGGTGAAAAAGCAGTCGAGCGTCACCGTTCGCGCGGCAAGCTGACCGCCCGCGAGCGCGTCGATCGGCTGCTCGATCCCGGCAGCGCCTTCCTCGAGCTGAACGCTCTCGCCGCGTGGGACATGTACGACGGGCAGGCGCCGGGCGCCGGCATCGTCACCGGGGTCGGAGTCGTCGAGGGCCAGGAGTGCGTCATCGTCGCCAACGACGCGACGGTCAAAGGGGGCTCGTACTTCCCGCTAACGGTCAAGAAACATTTACGTGCCCAGGAAGTCGCCGAGCAAAACGCGCTGCCCTGCATCTACCTCGTCGACTCGGGCGGCGCCTTCCTGCCCTTGCAGGCCGAGGTCTTCCCCGACCGCGACCACTTCGGCCGCATCTTCTACAACCAGGCGCGCCTGTCGGCGCAAGGGATCACGCAGATCGCATCGGTGATGGGCTCGTGTACAGCGGGCGGCGCGTACGTGCCGGCGATGAGCGACGAGACGATCATCGTCAAGGGGACGGGGACGATCTTCATCGGCGGGCCGCCGCTCGTGAAGGCTGCGACCGGCCAGGACGTGACTGCGGAGGAGCTCGGCGGCGCCGACGTTCACGCACGGCAGTCGGGAGTCGCCGACCACTACGCGACGAGCGACGAGCACGCCCTGGCGATCGTCCGTTCGATCGTGCGAAATTTGCACCGCCGCAAGGAGGCACCGTGGGCCATTTCCGAGCCTGAAGAGCCTGCGGTCGATCCGGGCGACCTCTACGGCCTGATCCCGGAGGACCACCGCCAGCAGTTCGACGTGCGCGAGGTGATCGCGCGGCTCGTCGACGGCAGCCGCTTCCACGAGTTCAAGGAGCTGTACGGCGAGACGCTGGTCTGCGGCTTCGCCCGCCTCGAGGGCTATCCGGTCGGGATCCTCGCCAATAACGGCGTCCTCTTCGCCGAGTCGGCCCAGAAGGGCGCGCACTTCATCGAGCTCGCCTGCGCGCGCAAGGTGCCGTTGGTCTTCCTCCAGAACATCACCGGCTTCATGGTCGGCAAGGAGTACGAGGCGGGCGGGATCGCGCGGGACGGGGCGAAGCTCGTAATGGCCGTCGCGTGCGCCGACGTCCCCAAGTTCACGGTCGTCACCGGCGGCTCGTTCGGCGCCGGCAACTACGGGATGGCCGGTCGCGCGTACTCGCCGCGTCAGCTCTGGATGTGGCCGAACGCCCGCATCTCCGTGATGGGCGGCGAGCAGGCGGCGACCGTGTTGTCGATGGTCGGCGACACCGATCCCGACGAGATCCGCGCCAAGTACGAAGCGGAGGGCAATCCGTACTACTCGACGGCGCGGCTCTGGGACGACGGGATCATCGACCCGCTCGATACGAGGCGCGTCCTCGCGCTCGGGATCTCGGCTGCCCTGAACGCTCCGATCCCCGAGTCGAAGTTCGGCATCTTCCGCATGTAGCTTTTCGCGGTGGGCAAGTACGACGTTGTCGACTTCCAGAGCCTCGACGGGCCCGTCAAGAAGGTCCGCAAGGCGCTCGGCGCCAGAGCCTTCGGCGTCAACTACTTCGACCTTCCGCCTGGGATCGAGGGACACGAGCACGACGAGCGGGAGCGCGACCACGAGGAGGTCTACGTCTACGTGCGCGGATCCGGAACGCTCCGCCTCGACGGCGAGGAGCTCGAAGTCCGCGCGGGGCTTGCCGTGCGCGTGGATCCCGTGGTGCGGCGACAACCGGTCGCGGGCGACGAAGGGCTGGCCTGGGTAGCGATTGGCGCGCCTCGCTATGGGCAATACGAGCCGCCCGACTGGGGATAGCCCCTAGGGCGTCTACAACTCGTCGAGCGTGACGGCGGCCGACCATCGAATGGCGGTCACGAACGTCACAATGAATGCCATGGCTGCTGCCACCGGCACGATCGAAATCACGTCCGTAGGCGACCTCGAGGTCGACTACGCCTACAACAGATGGGTGCTCGCTCAATGTCGCGGACGGTCTGCGCAGCGGCAATGCCGGACGAGCGCGGAGCTCGGGGAACTGTTGATCGAGGTCGGAGTGCCCATGCGAGAAGCCCGCGAGCTCGGCAAGGAGATCTGGTCCTCGCGCCCGGCCGATGCAGAGCTACGGGCCGCGCGGCCCTGGGAAGCGATGTGGCGCGGGACCGGGCTGTCCCCGGTGACTGCGATCACGATCGCCTTTCTCGGCCCGGTGATCGTGATCGCGTTCATCTATCTGCTCTATCAACTTCTGTACTGAGCTCAGACGCTGCTCGCGCGTTGCCTTTCCGCGCGAACTCGTTACCCCTGGGCGCGGATTTCCTCCCTACGATTGCACCGGGGAGGAGGTGGGCTGTGCCTACAAGAAGGCTCGGCTCAGAGAACGACCTTCTCCGGAAAAACAGCCCCGGCGGCGAAACGCTCGAGCCGGAACGGCGTCAGATCGAACTCGGACGCACCCTCGAGGATCTCGTGCGCCGCCGCCCGGCCGACCGCCGGTGACTGCATGAACCCGTGCCCGGAGAAACCGCAGGCGACATACACGCCCTCGCGCGCCCACCCGATGATCGGATGCGCGTCGGGAGTCATGTCGTACAGCCCGGCCCAGGCACGTGCGACGGCCGTGTCGGCGGCAGACGGATAGCGTCGCGCCAGGCGGCGTAGCCAGTCCGAGACCAGCCCGTCGTCGACCAGCTCGTCGAACCCCCACCGCAACGTGGGCTCCGCCATCGCGAGTCGCAGCGCGCCGTCGACCCGTCGAAAATGAAAGCCGGTCTCCGCCTCGACGACCATCGGGAGGTCGACCGGGAGGCCGTCAACCGGAACGGTGTCCACGAGTTGCCGGCAGAGGGGCCGGATTGGCAACTCGACCCCGACTCGCTGTCCGAGGTCGGCAGACCAGGGCCCGCACGCGACAACCAGGAGATCGCCCTCGACTTCGACCGCACTCACGCCCTCGATGAGCTCGACCCCTCGGTCCGTCGCCTGCCGCACCAGCTCTCGCGTCACCCGTGGCGGATCGGCGACCCCATCCTCCCAGCAGGCGACCGCACCGACGACATCCCCCACTTCGAGCCCCTCGATGGCGCCCGCGTCCACCCATTCCGCAGGGACTCCGAGCCCCTCCTGCAGCCCGCGCCGCTCCTCGAGCTCGGCAAGGCCCTCCTCACTCGTCGCCAGAAAGACGTACCCCACCTGCTCGAAAAACGGCGGCCCCAGCTGCTCGAAGAAGCGGATGCTGGCCTGAGCGAGCCGCACTTCGGGAGCCGTGGAGAACTGCTGCCGCACACCGCCCATCGCCTTGCCGGTCGATCCTGCGCCGACCTGGGCGCGGTCACAGAGCACGACGTCGTCGGCCCCCGCGAGAGCGAGGTGGTACGCGATCGAGGCCCCGATCGCGCCGGCGCCGGCTACAACGATTCGAGCCAAGTGTCGAGCTCCTCGCGCTCCTCGGCGGACAACGGTCGCAACGGGGCGCGAACGTCGTCGCGCACGGGCACGCCCTTCTGGCCGACAGCGTGCTTCGCAGCAGCCTGGAACGGGAACCGCTCGAGGCCGGCCCGCAACTCCCCCACGTCGCCGCTTCGCTCCCGCACCAGCCGGACGACCGCCTCCGGAAAGACCGCCGCGAGCCCGGAGACCGCCCCGGCTGCGCCGGCGTCGAGCCCCTGCAGGATGAACGGCTCCGAGCCGACGAAGACGTCGAGGCCGTCGATCAGGAACGGCTGCACGTCCTCGAACGGGCTGTTCGAGACTTTCAGCCCGGCAAGGTTCGGAGCCTCGTCCCGGATGCGCTCGATCGCGGAGACCTGCAGCGAGTAGCCGGTGCGCGCGCGGAACTCGTACAGGTAGAAGGGCAGCGGTGCGCACGCCGTAGCCGCAGCCACGAAGTGGCGCACGAGCGATTCCTCGTCAAACGGGTAGTACGGCGGACCGATCACGGCCACGGCATCCGCCCCGGCATCAGCGGAGTCCTGAGCCAGGCGAACGGTGTCCGCCGTGGTCTGCGCTCCGCAGTGGACGGCCACCTGCATGCGTCCCGCGACCGCATCGAGGAAGAGGCGCGCCACGCGTCTTCGCTCTTCGAGGGTCAGCAGGATGCCCTCCCCCGTGGTGCCGAGCGCGAGAATCCCGTCCAGCCCGCCCGCGACGAGGAAGTCCGAGTAGGCGCCGAACGCGTCCTCGTCGAGAGCCGCTCCATCCTCCCGGAGCGGCGTGACAGCCGCTGCGAGCACACCTTTGAGCACGACCCGACTCTATGCTGCGCCCGCATGAGCGGGCTGCGCGTGGAACGAGATGGACCTGTGCTGCGCATCACATTGGCGCGGCCCGAGCGCCGCAACGCCTTCGACGCGGAGCTCATCGCCGAGTTGACAGAGGCGTTCGGCAACGTCGGGGATGCGCGGGCGGTCCTCTTGGGCGGCGACGGCAAGGCCTTCTGTGCAGGGGCGGACGTGGAGTGGCAGCGCGCGTCGGTCGCCCTCACCTACGAGCAGAACGTCGAGGACGCCCTCCGCCTCTACCGCATGCTCGTCGCCGTCGACGCCTGCCCGGCACCCGTCGTCGCCCGCATCCAGGGTTACTGCCTCGGCGGCGGCTGTGGCCTGGCTGCGTGCTGCGACATCGCCGTCTGTGGCGACGACGCCGTCTTCGGGTTCTCGGAGGTCAAGCTGGGGATCATCCCGGCAGTGATCTCGCCTTTCGTGCACGACAAGATCGGCAGCGGCGCGGCAAGGCGCTACTTCCTCACCGGGGAGCGGTTCGGCCCCGAGGTTGCACTGCGCATCGGGCTCGTCAGCCAGGTCGCACCCGGTCTCGACGGCGTGGTCGAGGGCATAGTGGACGAGCTGCTGGCGTCCGGTCCTGCCGCTGTTCAGGAAGCAAAGCGCCTCGTGCGGCCGGAGCCTCCGGACGGCCTGGAGCTGGCCGAGCTCGCCGCGCGCATGCGTACGAGCGACGAAGGCCAGGAAGGTTTGCGGGCCTTCCTCGACAAGCGCCTGCCGGCATGGAAATCCGGAAGCTCCTCGTAGCGAATCGCGGCGAGATCGCTGTCCGGGTCTTTCGGACGGCCCGCGAGCTCGGGATCGCGACGGTTGCCGTCGCCGCCCCGGACGACAAGAACACGCTGCACGCGCGCGCGGCCGATCAAACCGTCGAGATCCGCAGCTACCTCGATTCCGAGGAGCACATCCGTGCCGCCAAGGAGACCGGCGCCGACGCAATCCACCCGGGGTACGGCTTCCTGTCGGAGAACCCGGACTTCGCGGAAGCGGTCGAGGCCGCTGGGCTCGTCTTCGTCGGGCCGTCGCCGGAAGCTCTCCGGGTCGGAGGTAACAAACTGGAAGCTAAGCAAAAGGCCCGCAGCGCCGGAGTTCCCGTCGTGCCAGAGGGCTCCCCGGAAGAGCTCGGGTATCCGCTGGTGATCAAGGCGGCAGCGGGCGGCGGCGGTCGCGGGATGCGGGTCGTCCGCGCGGCAGCGGAGCTGGAGGCGGCGCTCGACGCCGCCCGGCGGGAGGCCAAGGCGGCCTTCGGCGACGACACGGTCTTCTGCGAGCGCTATGTCGAGCGCCCGCGGCACGTCGAGATTCAGCTCCTGGCGGACGGGCATGGCAACGTCGTCGCGCTAGGTGAGCGCGAATGCTCGATCCAGCGGCGCCATCAGAAGGTGCTCGAGGAATCACCGTCGACTGCGCTCGACCCCGACCTCCGAGCGCGGATGAGCGAAGCCGCCGTCTCCTTCGCCCACGCGATTGGCTATCGGAGCGCAGGGACGGCCGAGTTCATGCTGGAGGGCCGCGACTTCTGGTTCCTGGAGCTGAACGGGCGCATTCAGGTCGAGCATCCGGTGACCGAGCTCGTCACAGGGGTCGACCTCGTTCGCGAGCAGCTCCGGATCGCAGCAGGCGAGCCCCTCGCTGTGGACGAGCCGAGACTGGACGGCCACGCGGTCGAGGTCAGGCTCTACGCCGAGGACCCGCGCTCATTCTTGCCACAGGCCGGACGGATCGACCGGCTCACCCTGCCGCGGACGGTGCGCGTAGACGCGGGAGTCGAGGAGGGCGACGAGATCGGCGTGGCCTACGACCCGATGATCGCGAAGCTGATCGCTCACGGCCCGACTCGCGACGAGGCGTTTCTCCGCATGCGCGACGCGCTCGCCGAGACGGATGTGGGCGGCCTGACGACGAACCTGCCGTTCCTCCGGTGGCTCGTTCGCCATCCCGCCGTGCGCGCAGGCCGGACGACGACTGCATTCCTCGAGGAGTACCCGCCGCTCTCGGCACCGCCGGACCGCCTACCGAGTGGCCCCTGGGACGGCGCCTGGCGGCTAAATCTCTCGCCCCCTCCACCCCACTCGCCGCCCGACGTAGATGAAGCCGCGCATGCCGTACGGCCCGGGGCTCCCGGCGAGCAGAGCACGCTCACTGCACCGATGCCCGGGACGGTGATCAAGGTGCTCGCCAAGGCAGGAGACCGCGTCGAGCCACGCCAGACGCTCCTCGTGCTCGAGGCGATGAAGATGGAGACGCCGGTGGTCTCCCCCTACGAGGCGGTCGTGCGCCAGGTCCACGTAGCCGAGGGCGACCGCGTTGCGGGTGGCTCTGTCCTCGTCGAGCTCGAGGAGTAGGTCAGCCGGTAGCCGGCCGCGCGCGAAGGGCGGGGACGGTCAGGAGCGCCGCCAGTGCCGCGGCCACCGCGATTGCTCCAAGCAACGTCCCGCCGTCGTCAAACGACGGCTTCACGGACATGTCGAAGATGATCAGGAAGAGGATCATCAGGTCGATCCTCGTCAGCACGAGCAAGCGCTTGACGCGTCCTTGAGCTGCGGCCGCTCCCTCGGACTCGATCAGCTTCTTGATCCGACCGGACTCGGGCCCGAAGAACCCGGCTCCGGCGAGGAACGTGATCCCGAACAGGATGAGCGCAATGACGATCCAGTCGTCGCCGATGCCATAGAAATCCGACTCCCAGACCAGGCCGAGCCCGGCGAGGAAAGCGCCAAGCGCGGTCGACGTGAGAACGCGACTGCCGATCCACTCCACGTTGCCTGCGAACTCGGCCACCTGATTCGCGTTGCCCGAAGCCAGCGCCCGGAGGCCGAAGAACTGCAACATCGCAGCACCGCCGACCCAAAGCACGGCGCAGGCGACGTGCACGAACAGCAGGAACTCGTAGAAGGTCAACTCAGAACAGTTTTTGCAGCTTGAGCGCGGCGCCCATATCGCCGTCGACTTTCAGCTTTCCTGACATGTAGGCGGTCGTCGGGTTCTGCTCCCCACTCGCGATGGCCTCGAAGGTCTCCTCCGAAGTGCGGATCGTGACGTCCGCGTCGGCCTCACCTTCGGTCACGGTCACCTTGCCGTCCGCTACGTCGACCTTCCACTTGCCTGCTCCCTCGACGTCGAAGAGGTACGAGTTGTTCATCCCGGCGGTCTTGCCGGAGTCGACTCGGGCCTCGAGGCCTTCGAAAAACTCGCGAGTTGTCGTTGCCACGGGCGGCAGGCTACAGCACATCCGAGACTGGGTTTGGCGTCATACGCCCGGACTTCCGCGAGGAGGGCAGGAATGTCGCGAGCGCGACCGCCGCGATCGGTACCGCGGCACACACGTACAGGGACGTCTGTAGATCGACGGTGTCCGCGAGGGCGCCGAGCCCCACTGCGGCGATGCCACCGAGCCCGATCGACATCCCGATCGACAGACCCGACGCCAGGCCGATGCGCTGCGGAAGGTATTCCTGGCTCATGACCATCGTCACGCCGAACGTGCCGACCACGCAGGCACCGACGAGTGCGAGCGCGAAAGCGCCGACCACGCCGCCGACGGCGACGAAAACCAGCGTGAGCGGCGCAGTCGCAGCGATGCTCCCGATGAGCACGGGGCGGCGGCCGATGCGATCTGCGAGTGGCCCCGCCGTAAGCGTCCCGGCGAGGCCTGCCAGCAGCATGAAGGTCAACAGTTGATTGCCATAGGCCTTGGAATGTCCCAGCGAGACTGCCCACAGCGGCACGAACGTCACGAGCCCGAACCACGAGACGCTTCGCAGGGCAATCACTCCGAGTAGGAGAACGAGGGCACCGGGCCGGTCTTTGCCTGCCGGGCTTGGATCCCCGGTCCGCTCGGGAGCGAAGCTCGCGAGGTAGCGGCCGGCGGCGACCAGCAAGGCCGCGACCACGAGGCACGGGACTGCGAGCAGGAGCCCCCCGCGCAGTCCCAGCCAGAGGACGAGCGGCGTCGCGATCGCCGGTCCGAGGGCGTAGCCGAGGTTCCCGCCGATCGAGAAGAGAGACATCCCGCTTGCCCGCCGCCGGCCGCTGGTGTACGCCGCGAACTTCGAGCCTTCCGGATGGTAGGCGGCGACACCAACTCCGGAGATGAGGACGAACAGGAGCACGAGCCAGTAGCGGGGCGCGTTGGCCGCGAGCGCAATTCCGAGCCCGGCAACGGCAACGCCGGTCGGCAAGAGCCAGATCGCGCCACGCCGGTCGGACCAGAGCCCGAAGAAGGGCTGGATCACCGACGAGGAGAACGCCGAAGCGAGGATGAGGAGCGCGGCGAGGGTGTACGAGAGGTCGAAGCGATCGACGAAGAACGGCAGCAACGCAGGCAGCGCGCCGTTCGCGAAGTCGGTTGCGGCATGGCCGCTCGCGAGCGCCGCCATGGCCCGCTTGTCGATCTCGGCCCGCACGCGGCCACACTAGCCGCGGCGGCGGGAAGGTCTAAGCGGCCTGTTCGGCGGAACTCGGGAGGTACCGCTCGATGAGCGCGTAGGAGAGCTCCCACTGCGCGCGCGCGATCTGCACGCGGTTGCGCTCGAGCGCAGTCTCGGTCGCGCCGTTGGTCCGCAGCGCCTGACGCTCGGTGGTGAGGGTCGAGATGCGCTGGGTGAGCGATTCGACGGTCTCCCGCGCAGGGAGCCGCCGGATGGCGATGGGCCGCAAGGTCGTCATGGTCACAGTGTGTATCGGCGCGCGAGAAAAATTGTTAAGACCTATTAAAACCTTTGCAAAACTTCGGGCAGCACCCGCAGAAATAGGTTCGGATAGCATCGGCGCCCGCATGCAGGTCGAAGTTCGAGCGCAGACAGCTGACTCCTTCGAGGTCGATGTGCTTGCTGTCGCCCTCCCCGACAACGGATCGGCGATGCCGGCCGTTGCCGATCCGTTGGACAAGGCTCTCGAGGGACGACTCGGCCGCCTCGCCTCCGAGGAGGAGGTCGCCCAGGCGATCGGGCGCACGGCAGTGCTGCACCCGAACGGAGAGCTCGGCGCCCGCCGAGTCGTCGTCGTCGGGCTTGGGCCGGCCGCCGAGATCGACGCCGACGCCTTGCGCACGGCTGCCGCCTGCGTATCCGCTGCTGCCGACCGGGTCGGCGGAACCCTGGCCTGGCTGCTCGACGACTCGCTCGACCTCGCTCCTGGCGAGCAGGCGCGGGCCATCGTGGACGGGCTCGTGCTCGGCGCCTACGACCCCGGCCGCTGGAAGCAAGAGGTGAAGGAGCTGCCGTTCGACCAACTGGTCCTGATCGGACCCGACGATGCGGCTGAGCCGGCCCAGCGCGCCCTCAGCGTCGCCGAGGCGACAAACCGGGCGCGCGACCTCGCCAACACCGGCGCGAACGAGCTCACTCCCGAGAAGCTCGCCGCACGCGCACAGGAGATCGCGTCCGAGCGCGAGCACGTGACCGTCGAGGCGCTGGGGCCCGAAGAAATAGAGAAGCTCGGCATGGGGGCGTTCGCCGGGGTCGCGCAGGGGAGCCACAACCCGCCGCGCCTGATCGTCATGCGCTACGACCCGCCGCAGGCAACGGGCGACACCGTCCTCGGGCTCGTCGGCAAGGCCGTGACGTTCGACACAGGCGGCATCTCGATCAAGCCAGCCCTCTACATGGAGGACATGAAGGGCGACATGGCCGGCGGCGCCGCCGTCATCGAAGGCCTGGGCGCAATCGCCCAGCTCGGCCTCCCCCTTCGCGCGCTCGCCGTCGTCGCCGCCACCGAGAACATGGTCGGCGGCGGCTCGTACCGGCCCGGCGACGTCCTCCGCGCGATGAACGGCAAGACGATCGAGATCACGAACACCGATGCCGAGGGCCGCCTCGTCCTGGCCGACGCTCTCCATTACGCGCGCCAGCAAGGAGCGACGCATCTCGTCGACTTCGCCACCTTGACGGGTGCCATGGAGAAGGCACTTGGCGACCTCTACGCGGGCGTCTTCGGGAACGAGGACTCCTGGCGGGACGAGGTCGTCGCCGCGGGCGAGGCGAGCGGGGACCACGCATGGCCGTGGCCGATGCACCGTCGTTACCGGGGATACATCGAATCGGCGTTCGCGGACATGAAGAACTCGTCGGTGCGAGGCCAGGCGATCCCCGCCTACGCGGCGTCGTTCCTCGAGGAGTTCGTCGGCGAGGGCCCCTGGGCGCACGTGGACATGGCCGGGACGGGCTTCTACACGTGGCCCCGCAACGATTACCTGGGCCAGAAGGGCGGGACCGGCTACGGAGTCCGGCTCATCGTCGAGCTCGCCGCGCGCCTGACGAAATGAACTTCGACCTCTCGCCCGAGCATGAGCTCATTCGGAGCACCGTGCGCGACTTCGCGGAGGCGAAGGTCGCGCCGGTCGCCGCGGAGCTCGACCACGAGCACCGCTTCCCGTACGAGCTCGTCACGGAGATGGCAGGGCTCGGCCTGATGGGCATGCCGATCCCGGAGGAATACGGCGGCGGCGGCACCGACACGCTCTCCTATGCGATCGCGGTCGAGGAGCTGACGCGGATCGATTCCTCGGTGGCGATCACAATGGCCGCGCACACGTCGCTCGGCACGATGCCGATCTACCTCTACGGGAGCGACGAGCAGAAGCAACAGTGGCTACCGGAGCTCGCCTCGGGGCAGAAGCTGGCCGCCTTTGGCCTCACCGAGGCGGGGGCCGGATCCGATGCGGGGAATGCACGTACGCGTGCCGAGCTCCGTGACGGCGAATGGGTGATCAACGGCTCGAAGATCTTCATCACGAACGCGGGGACCGACATCAGCGCGTGCGTCACGATCACGGCGCTCACCGGCGAGGACGAGATCTCGAATCTGATCGTCCCGAACGGCACGCCCGGCTACGACATCTCGCCGCCGATGGAGAAGCTCGGCTGGCGCGCCTCCGACACGCGCGAGCTCTCGTTCAAGGACGCACGCGTTCCGGAAGGCAACCTGCTCGGCCCGCGCGGGAAGGGGTTCCAGCAGTTCCTCGAGATCCTCGACGGCGGCCGCATCTCAGTGGCCGCGATGGGGGTCGGCCTGGCTCAGGGCGCATATGACCTGGCGCTGAAGTACGCGCAGGAGCGGGAGCAGTTCGGCAAGGCGATCGCGAAGTTCCAGGCCGTCCAGTTCAAGCTCGTCGACATGGCCACGGAGATCGAGGCCGGCCGGAACCTCGTCTACAAGGCCGCATGGCTGAAGGACCAGGGTCGCCCGTTCGCCAAGGAGGCTGCGATGGCGAAGCTCTACACGGGCGAGCTAGCGCACCGCGCCGCGAACGAGTCGCTCCAGATCCACGGCGGCTACGGCTTCATGGAGGAGTCCGCGATCTCGCGGCTGTACCGGGATCAGAAGATCCTCGAGATCGGTGAAGGCACGAATGAAGTGCAGCGCATGGTGATCGCGAAGCACCTCGGCCTGTAGAGGTTGTAGCCTCTACATTCGTGCTGTTCCGCCAGTTCGTCGACGACGATCTCGGCTGCGCGTCCTACCTGATCGGCGATGAGTCCTCGGGGACGGCGGTCGTCATCGACCCTGCCTACGCAATCGAGCAGTACCTCGCCGAGGCGAAGAAGCAGAAGGCGCGCACTCGTCCGCGTCCTCGAGACGCACACCCATGCGGATCACGTCTCGGGCCACGGCCGGCTGGCCCTGGAGCACGACCTGCCGGTCTCCGTCCATTCCGAAGCGGAAGCCCAGTTCGACCACGACCCGCTCGAGGACGGACAGGAGCTCGAGGTCGGCGAGGTCACGATTCGCGTGCTGCACACGCCGGGCCACCGGCCGGAACACTGCTGCTTCGCCGTGGTCGACCGCTCGCGCGGCGACGAGACCTGGCTTCTGATCACCGGCGACTCGCTGCTCGTCGGCGACGCGGCCCGCCCCGACCTGGCCACGGCGGCAGACGAAGGCTCGCGCGCGATGTTCCTGAGCCTGCAGCGGCTGCTCGAGCTCCCGGACGGCGTGCAGGTCTATCCCGGTCACGTCGCCGGATCCCTCTGCGGGGCCGGCATGAGCTCCATGCACTCCTCGACGATCGGTTTCGAGCGGCGGTTCAACCACAAGCTGGAGCTCGTAGAGCGAAGCGAGGACGAGTTCGTCGTTGCGACGACCGCCTCGTCGGCGCCCCGCCCTCCGAACATGGATCGGATCGTCGAGCTCAACCGCGCGCCTTTCGTTGCCGCACAGCCCCCGCTCGAGCCCGTCGACTCTCCAGGTGACGCGACGGTGCTCGATGTCCGCCCGACCAGCGAGTTCGTCGGAGGTCACATCGAGGGAGCCTTCAACGTTCCCGTCTCGGGATCGAAGTTCGCCACGAAGGCGGCGTTCATCCTGACGGCGGACGAGCCGGTCGTGATCCGCGCGTCCTCCGAGGACGAGGCGTTGCAAGCTACGCGAGGACTGCACGCGGTCGGGCTCTTCGAGGTGCGCGGATTCGTCACCGAGGCGAAGCCGACCGAGACGATGCAACCCGTTGCGCTCGACGAGCTCGAACAGCTCGTCGAGAACGGCGCCGAGATCCTCGACGTGCGGGAGAAGGACGAGCGCGACGAGGGCTACATCGCCGGCAGCCGGCACATGCCGTATCGCATCGTTCGGGAGTTCACGGACGACTTCAACGGCGACAAGACCGTGGTCACGATCTGCTCGTCGGGCGCTCGCGCTGCGATCGCAGCCAGCGTCTTGCAGGCGGCCGGCGTCAAAGCCCGCCCCTTGCTCGGCGGCGGGGTCGACGACTGGGCCGAGCGCGGCGGGGACACGGTGCAGTTCCGCCGCTGCGGTACCTAGCCGGCTGCGGCGAGTAGAGCCTCGCCCTCGCGGACGTACGCGGTGGCGCCGACCGAGCGCCAGAACGCAAGCGCGCGCTGAAGCTCGGCGTCGGCTTCCGACCGCCGTCCGGTTCGCACGAGACGCTCCGCCTCACAGAGGCGCGCGTAGGCCTCGTCCGGCAGAGAACCGATGTCCGCGTACCGCTGAGCGGCGCCGGCAAAGTCGCCGGAGTCGAACGCCACAGCCGCTTCGAGCCACGGCGTCGAGAACGTGGACTCCGAGGCCGCAGCGACGAGATCACCGTTCGCGCCGATCGCGCGCAACGCTACGACGAAGTCGCTGAGCCACTCGCTGGAGCCCGAGCTCGGGTATTCCTGTTCGCGCCAGGTACGCAGCACTTCACGCGTCAGCCCGCGCGCGTGCTCCGGGTCGACCGCGGCACGTTCGCGCGCGGCTAACGCGAGGGCCGGCCACATCACCTGGGGGTCCTTTCCGGCGCGAGCGCGGTCGACCGTGCGCTCCGCGTCAGCTTTCGCCGCCACAGCGTCTCCGCGGGCAAGATGGATTCGACCCCGGAGCCAGCGGCACGGACCCTCCATCCAGTATCGGCTCTCCTCGAAATCTGCGATCAACTCGTCCAGCCCGGCGAGGGCCTCGTCCCATTTCCCCTCCCAGTACGGGTGCCACAGGGCCTCGGCGGCCAGCCAGCCGGAATAGTCTCCGACGCCGAACCGTTTGGCCTCGGCCGCGCCCAGGACCACCATTTCTCGCCGCCGGTCGAAGCGGGCCAGATCGGACATGATCGAGGCGAGGTTTCCGTACCCGCGAATGCTCTCGGTCGAGTTGACGGACAGGGCGATCTGGACGCTGCTTTCGATCTCCGCGATCCCTCCGATGTCGCCTGCGAAGGCCCGAGAGCTACCGATGTTGTTCAGGACGTGCGCGCGGAGCTCCTCGTTCCCACCGAGCTCCTCGATCATGGCGAGTGCCTCGCGGCCGGTGGTGATCGCGGCCTCTCGTTCGCCGGCCAGCATCTGGTAGCGAGAAAGGTTGCTCAAGACCTGAGCCTTCGAATGGCTCGGCGGACGTCCTTCGACCAGGGCCGCGGCACGGGTCAGCGAGTCAAAGGCCTGGTCGCGCTCTCCGTGGAGCCACACCTTCTCCGCCAGCTCGACTTCGGCCACCGCAGCAGTGTCGAGGTCTTCTGCGGCGAGGAGCGCGTCTCGCGCTTCCTCCAGCAGGCCAAGGTCTGCACCAAAGTCGAGACGGTGGGCGATGGATGCGTACTTGAACAGGAGCTGGGGCCGATCCTGATCCTCGGCCGGCCACACCTCGAGTGCGGCACCGTAGAACTGCTTCGCTGCGGGGTACGCGCCCAGAGACTGCGCGCGGTCACCGGCTTCGCGCAGGATCGGACGTGCGCGCTCGGCGAGCGCGTCGGTCGGCGCACCCGCCGCACGGGAGAGCTCGAGCGCGGTCAGGTAGTGGTACGCCAGCATCTCGGCGTGATCCTCCGGCCGGCCGAGCGTCTCGATCCAATCTGCGGCGAGCCCGTGCTTCTCGGCCCGCCGCGCACGCGGAATCTGCCCATATGCCACGTCGCGTACGAGTAGGTGGCGGAACGCGTACTCGGTCTCGCCGGCGACCGATGCACGCCGTTCCCGGCGAACGAACTCCTTGCGCTCCAGCCGGTGCAACGCGTCTTCGGCCGCCGCCCGCGGCAATCCTCCGATGCTCGCAGCCGCGCCGAGCCAGAACACCTTTCCGATCACGGCGGCGTCGAGCAAGAGTGTCTTTTCGTCGCCTGGAAGGCCGTCCAGCCGCGCCGCCACGATGCCCTGCACCGACTCGGGCATCGGCAGGTCGCCATCGGCGGCGAGCAGTCCGCGGTCGGCAACCATGCGGACGAACTCCTCCGCGTACAGCGGGTTGCCGCCGGAGCGCTGGAGCAGCGCGGTCTGCGTCTCCGCGGGCAGGACCGAGCGGTCGAGCAGCGCCGCGAGCAACCGTGCGGTCTGCTCGTCATCCAGCGGCGCGAGCGAGAGGGTGACCGCGTTCGTCTTGCCGCCACCCCATCCCGGCCGTCGAGTCAGCAACTCGGGGCGAGCCGTGCACACGACCAGGATCGGTACGCCGCTTGCCCATTCGACCAGGTGATCCACGAAGTCGACCAACCCGTCGTCCGCCCAGTGGAGGTCGTCGAACACGAGCACGAGGGGCCGGTCCTCGGCGATTGCTTCGAAGAAGGTCCGCCACGCGGCCGACGCCTCCGCCCGCCGGTCTGCATCGAGCTCCTGGTCGCTTTCGATCCCGACGAGCGGCCCCAGGTGCCTGACCACCCACGCGGCGTCGCCTTCCGCCACCAGGTCGCCTACAGCGCGCTTCAGCTTGGCGGCCGCCTCGTCCGGCGTGTCCGTTTCGAGGATGCCGGTTTGCGCCTTGACCATTTCGCCGAGGGCCCAGAAGGAAACGCCTTCGCCGTACGGGAGTGAGCGTCCCTGACGCCAGTAGATGTAGTCCGGGTCGCGTTCGACCGCCTGGAAGAGCTCGTAGACGAGGCGGCTTTTTCCGATCCCCGGGACCCCGACGAGGGTGACCAGCTGGGGCGAGCTGTCGGCTCGCACGCGGTCGAGAGCACCGACGAGCACGTCCAGCTCCCGGTCGCGGCCGATCAGAGGCGCGCGAGGCGCCAGCGCGGTGTCGACGCCGAAACGGGATCGCGCCTCGAGCGCCTCCCAGGCCGACACCGGCTCCTCCTTGCCCTTCGCGCTCACCGGCTCGGCCTCGCGGTACTCGATCTGCTGCTCGGTAGCCCGATAGGTCGTCTCGTCGACGAGGATCCCGTCGACCGGCGCCGCCGTCTGCAGGCGTGCCGCGGTATTGACGACGTCGCCGGCCGCCATGCCTTCGCCGTCGGCAGGCCGAGCACCGAGCGAGACGAGGGCCTCGCCCGTCGTGACCGCAAGCCGCACGTGGAGGTCATTGCTCTGCTCCTGCAGCCAGTCGCGGATCGCAAGCGCCGCACGGACGGCGCGCTCAGGGTCGTCTTCGTGGGCGACCGGCGCGCCGAAGAGCGCCATCACGGCATCGCCGATGAACTTCTCGACAGTCCCACCATGGCGCTCCAGCTCGACCTTCAGGTGCGCGTAATACGGTGAGACAAGCGCGCGCACGTCCTCCGGATCGAGCTGTTCCGCGCGGCTTGTGAACCCGACGAGGTCGGCGAAGAGCACAGTGACGACCTTGCGCTCTTCGCGCGCCGCCTCCGCCGACGTGAGCGACGTCCCGCAGCTGGAGCAGAATCTGGCGTCGCCGGCGTTCTCGCTGCCGCAATTCGGGCACGGTCGCATCCGCCGAGTGTACGACGGCTAGGAGGGGTTGACGGAACTCGCTCGTCGCCGGGGTGCGATGGTCGTTCCGAGGCAAGGACGCAGGGAGCCCCAATGCTTTTCAGCATTGGGGCGACTGAGGACGCCGCCTCGGGGCGAGCAGCGCGGCCCGGCGGCACAGCCGCGTTTCGTCAAACCCTCCTAGTTCAGGCTTTCGACCTCGTAGCCGCGCGAGCGCATCGCTTCGAGGATCGCGGCGCAGTGCTCCTGGTCGCGCGTCAGGAGCGTGGCTTCGACCTCGGTCTCGGTGACCGGCACGTTCATCCCCTCGCGGTGGTGCTCGACGGACACGACGTTGGCGTGCTCCTCCGCGAACAGCGAGAGGAGCTTGATCAGCTCGCCCGGCCGGTCCCCGATACGCGTGCGGACGACGAGGTAGCGCCCGGCGAGGGTCAGGCCGTGGCGCATGACCTGGATCAGCAGCGTCGGGTCGATGTTGCCGCCCGAGAGGATCGCCACCGCGGAGCCCTTGCCTTCGACGCGACCGGCCAGCAACGCAGCGACCGATGCGGCGCCGGCGCCTTCGACCACGAGCTTGGCCCGCTCGAGCAGCAGGACGATCGCCTGGGAGATCTCCTCGTCCGTCACCGTGACGACCCCGTCGAGCAGATCGCGGAGAACGGCCGAGGTCAGCTCACCCGGCTCCTTGACTGCGATTCCTTCGGCGATCGTGAAGCCGTGCTCGGTCTTGCCGGCGAAGGGCGCGCAGGCATCGGCCTGAACGCCGACGAGCTTGACCTCCGGCCGGGTCGCCTTCAGCGCCAGCGCGATGCCCGACGCGAGCCCGCCGCCGCCGATCGGGATCACCACTGTCTCGACCTGTGGAAGCTGTTCTGCGAGCTCGAGGCCAATCGTTCCCTGGCCGGCGATCACCTCTGGATCCTCGAAGGCGTGGACGAAGGTCGAGCCGGCCTCCTCCGCGAACTCGCGCGCCGCGGCCAGGGCCTCCTCGAATCCGACCCCGACCAGCTCGACCCGCCCGCCGTAGTTCCGCGTCGCGTCGATCTTGGCCATCGGCGTCTCCTCCGGCATGAAGATCGTCGCCTCGACCCCGGTCTCGCGGGCCGCCCAGGCCACGGCCTGACCGTGGTTGCCTGCACTCGCTGCGACGACCCCGGCGGCTCGCTCGGCCTCGCTGAGCGTGGCGATGCGGTTGACCGCCCCGCGGATCTTGAAGGCGCCCGTGCGCTGGAGGTTCTCGGCCTTGAGGAGGACTTCGCGCCCGGTCCGGCGCGTGAAGGTCTCCGATTCGTAGACAGGAGTCGAGCGGACGCCGGCGGCTTCGAGCCGACCCCGGGCGGCTTCGACGTCAGCGAGTGTCGGTGCGATTTCCGTCGCCAAGGTGAAACACCTTCTCCATGATCTCGCGAACCGCGGTCAGCGGGTCGAGCTCGCGGCGCTGCACCTCGTCGAGCACGCGCTGGAGCTCCGGATCTCCCTCGACGGCCTGCTCGAGATGCGTCTTCGCACGTGCCGAAGCGACCGCGAAGACTTCGCCCGCCAGGTTCTTGCGCCTTCGCTCGGCGAGCTGGCCGCCCTCGTCGAGGTGCGCGTGGTGCTCCTCGACCTTCTCCCAGAGCTCGGGGACGCCCTCGCCGCGCACCGCCTCGGTCAGGAGAATCGGCGGCTTCCAGTCACGATCGTGGTCGAGCGCCAGGATCGAACGCACCTCGTTCAACATCGTCTTCGCCGCCGGATGGTCCGATTTGTTGATCGCGATCACGTCGGGGATCTCCATGATCCCGGCCTTGAGCGCCTGGATCGAGTCTCCGGAGCCGGGCATGAGCACGAGCAGCACGGTATCGGCAACCCCGATCACCTCGACCTCGCTCTGCCCGGTCCCGACCGTCTCGACGAACACGTAGTCCTTGCCCGCTGCGTCCAGGACGAGCATCGCCTGGAGCGTCGACTCGGCGAGGCCGCCCAGATGCCCGCGCGTGCCCATCGACCGGATGAACACGCCTGGGTCCAGAAAGTGGTCGGAGAGCCTGATGCGGTCGCCCAACAGTGCGCCCTTCGAGAACGGGCTCGAAGGGTCGACGGTGATGATGCCGAGCGTCTTCCCCTGCTCGCGAATGTGTCGCACGAGAGCTGCGATCAGGCTCGACTTGCCGACCCCCGGCGGCCCGGTGATGCCGACCACGTAGGCGGAGCCCGTCTCCGGGTAGAGATCCGCGACGACCTCGTATGCGAGCGGATCGGCGTTCTCGACCAGCGTGATCGCCCGTGCCAGCGCGCGCGTGTCCCCGGCGCGCACACCGGCCGCGAGTGACTCGCGCGTCCACTCACGGCGCTTGGCCACCTAGCGCTCCGTCGCGGCCAGTGGCTCCGCGCCCGGGGTTATCTGTTCGTCGATGCCACGGGCGAGTGCAAACCCGACGAGAGCCGCCAGGGCGGCAAACGCCGCGGCGCCCCCCCACACCCACCGAGCCCCGTACTCGTCCGTCAAGGGGCCTGCGACGAGCATGCCGAGCAGGAAGACCGCGTAGTTCGAGCTCATGAGCACGGTGAAGACCCGGCCGCGGATGCGGTCGGGCGCGCCGCGTTGCACGAAGACGGCGTTGCAGACGAGTGCGATGCCGTTGCCGGCGCCGGAGACGGCAACCGCAGGCGCCGCCACCCAGACATTCGGCGACAGCGCGGCCGCGGCGATGCCGATCGCCATCAACAAGAGCCCGAACCCGTACACACTGGCCGCGCCGCGGCGCTCGACCCATGTGCCCGCCGACAGGCTCCCGAGCACGACCCCGAGGCCGGCGCTGCCGATCAGCAAGCCGAATCCGAAGTCGCCTGCATCGAACGACACCTTCGCCAGCTTGACCTCGGCCACGTTGACGCCGGCATTGCCGAGCATGCCCACGTTCCAGGCCAGCAGGACGGTCAGCAGCGCGCGCGAGCCGCCGATCAAGGCGAAGCCCTCCCGGAGATCGCGCCAGTGGCTCGCTGTGGTCGAACGCGCCGCCTGGAGAAGTGCGCTCGGGATACGCACGAGTAGGGCGGCCGAGAAAAGGAACGTGACCGCGTTGATCCAGTACGCGGCATCGGGGCCCGAGGCGGCGACGAGGATGCCGCCGATCAAGGGGCCGATGATCGTCGTCATCGCCTCGATCGACTGGACGAGGGCGTTGGCGCTCGGCAGCTCGCGGTCCGTGACCAGGTTCGGCAGGCCCGCGTACACCGCCGGCCGGAAGAAGCCGGTGGCGAAGCCCGCAACTCCCGCGAGGGCGACGATCAGCCTCGGGCTGTTCGCGAACGGCAGCGCCAGGAAGACCAGACAGCGCACGAGGTCCGACGCGACCATCAAGCGGCGGCGCGAGAGACGATCGACGAGCGGGCCGGCGAGAACGCCGATGACGATGACCGGCAGGAAGTCCGCAATCAGGAGCGCGGCCACCCACTTACCGGACTCGGTGCGATCCCAGACGTCGACCGTGAGCGCGACAAATGCGAGCCAGGTGCCGACACCCGAGCCGAAGTTGGCCAGCGCCAGGTAACGGAAGCTCGGCACGCGCGCCAGGAGCGCCAGTTGCCGTCCAACCAGCCGGTGCGCGATTCCCGAGACCACTCGGAGCACTGGCGGCGGAGGTTAATCCACGTCGAAAGCGAAGGCGATTTCGGTAGGAAATTGAATTCGCCCGAGTACACTCGCCTGGACATGTCCGTTTCCGCCCGGCCGGCCGCCGCCGGGTCGCGCTTTCGGGCCCTGCTCGTCCACGCCAATCCCTTTCAGAGGGTGACGCCGGTCCCGGCCTACGGACTGGAGCGTTTGCGAACCGCGGCGCAAAGCACGGGCGCGGAGGTCGAGATCCTCGATCCCTATCTCTTCGCGGAGGACGCGATCGGTGCCGCCCGCGCCGCAGCCGAGCGTCTGCAGCCACAGGTCGTCGGCCTGGGCATCCGCATCATCGACGACTGCATCGTCGTCGACCACCCGTCGTCGAACGGGCACGGCCCGATCGACGTCAGCTTCCTGTTGCCCGAGATCCGCGAGCTCAGGCGCGCTCTGGGCGAGGTCGTCCCGGAGGCGACCTTCGTCGCCGGCGGCGCGGGGTTCTCTGCGTGTCCCCAGGAATGCCTCGAGTACCTCGACGTCGAATGGGGCGTGGTCGGAGCCGGCGAGGACGTCTTTGCGGCGATCTGCGCCGGCAGGCCGCTGGAGCAGATTCCGGGGCTCGTGCGGCGCGGCGAGGAGCGGGGCATCGACGCCTACCAACTCGTCTTCGCGGGCCCGACGCAGCGGGATCCGCTCTATGCGCCCGCGAACTCGTTTCCGGTGCGAACGCGGATCGGCTGCGCGATGCAGTGCGCATACTGCACGGCCGCGAACCTGATGCGCCAGCACGTGAACGGCGACCTCAGCGCGGTGCTCGCCGAGATCGAGCAGACGGTCGACTACGCGAAGGGGCGGGGCATCGGGCGCGTGCCGATCTTCTTCGCCGACGACGAGTTCAACCTCCCCGACGAGAAGCACTCGATCGCCGTATTGCGCGGGCTCGTGGAACGAGGCCTGGCCGACTCCCTCACGTGGCGGGCGTACTTCAACCCGACGCCGTTCTCCGCCGAGCTCGCGGAGCTTGTCCGCGAGACGAACGGGCTCGTCTCGATCACGGTCGACAGCGCTGCCGAGAAGGTGCTCGCCGCGGCACAGAAGCCGTTTCGGCGGCGACACCTCGACGATCTCATCGCCCTCCTCTCGGAGCACGGTGTCGCCGCCGACCTCGGGCTCATCTTCGGGCTTCCAGGCGAGACCGACGAGACCGTCGCCGAGACGATCGACTTCGTGCGCGCGTTGCCGCCCGAGATCGAGGTCGCGTACTCGACAGGCGCGCGCGTCTATCCGCACACTCCGCTCTCGCGGATCGCCCAGAAGGAGCCAGAACGGCTCGTGGGCGCTGGGGATCCGACGTTCCTGGAGCCCGTCGTCTACTCCAGCCCTTGCGCGCCGCGCGAGCTGGCGCGGCGGCTCGACGAGGCGTTCGCGGACCTGCCGAACGTGGCGCGCGTCGGTGTCTCCTACCGCACAGGATCGACCGCCTTGTCAGATGCGTACCGCACCGTCCTCAGCCCGAACGGGAAGACCGGCTGGGCCGAAGTACTCGAAGCCGCTGCGCGACCGGGTGACGCCAAGCGCGCAGCTGGAGAGGCGCTCGCGGCCTGCGTCCAGATCGCCGTCTGGCACGGCCGGTTCGACCTTGCCAGCACCGCGGTCAAGCGTCTCCTCGCCGAAGAGGAAGTTCCGGCGCCGATGACGCGCGGCCAGCTCCGTCTGGCGCACATCGCCTACGGCGGATTGGCCTTGGCCGATAGGGCTAAGAGCGCGTTGCGCCGCTGAGGACGCGGCCGAGCGCCTCGCCGAAGAACTCGTTCTCCTCGGGAGTCCCGACGGTGACCCGGATCGCGCCGGGCGCGCCGAACCCACCCGCCGGGCGGACGATCACGCCTTCCTGCAGAAGCTGCTCGAACAACGGTCGGGCATCGTCGCCCACCTCGGCGAAGAGGAAGTTCCCCACCGCGGGCCCAGCAGGCTCGAGCCCGTGCTCGCGCATGATCCGCTCCAGCTGCGCGAGACCCTCCGCGTTCACGCGCCGGCGGCGCGCGAGCTCCTCGTCGGCGTCCATGCTCGCCAGCGCAGCCTCCTGCGCTGCCGAGTTGACGTCGAAGGCCCGGCGCACCTTGCCGATCGCCGTCACGGCCGCCTCGGGCGCCACCGCGTAGCCGACACGAAGGCCGGCCAGCCCGTAGATCTTCGAGAACGTCCGCAGCACGACGACGCGCCGGCCCGCCTTCAGATAGGTCTCGACACCGTCCGGGTAGTCGGGATGGTCGATGTACTCCGCATAGGCCTGGTCGAGCACGGTCAGCACGTGCTCGGGAACGCGGTCGAAGTAGTCGTCGAGCTCGTCGCGCGTGTTCATCGTCCCGGTCGGGTTGTTCGGGTGGCACACGTAGACGAGCTTCGTCTTCGGCCCGACCGCATCGAGCATCGAGTCAAGGTCGTAGCGGTGGTCGCGGAGCGGAACCCGGCGGGCAACGGCGCCGAGCTTCAGCGCGTCGATGGCGTAGCTCGGAAACGACGGCCAGCCGCACACGATCTCGTCGCCGGGATCGAGCGCGAGCTGTGAGAGGTAGTCGACGACGCCGTCTGAGCCCGCACCCGGAGCGATCTCCTCGAACCGCACGTCGTGGCGCTCTGCGAGAGCTGCACGCAGTCGGTAGGAGCCTCCGTCCGGATACCGATTGAGCTCGGGCGCGAGCCGCGCCAGGGCCTCGAGAGCCTCCGGAAACGGGCCGTAAGGGCCTTCGTTCGAAGCGAGCTTGACCACCCGGTCGAGGCCGAGCTCACGCTGGACCTCCTCCACCGGCTTGCCCGGCTCGTAGGGGACGAGGTCCCGCACCGCGGGCTTGAAGAAACTGTCGGCGATCTCGGCCAGCGGGGTCACTGCGGAAACTCTATTCAGTGCGTGGCGGTTCCCCCTTGCCAGACCGATATCTATCTCGCTAATGTGATTGAGGCTGAGTCAGAGTCAGGCGCGTCACGGGGGTCCGTCCAGGCATCCTCCCTTCCCTACCCAGGGCTTGGGCGGCGGAGTCGTTACAACGGACGTGACGCGTCTGACTCTGACTCCGCGATCTCGTCGAGGTCGAGAGCCATCAGGATCGCGTCCACGTAGCCGTCGCCGCGGCGGTAGTGCTCCTTTCGATATCCCTCGCGGCGGTAGCCGAGCTTCTCGTAGAGAGCGATTGCCGCGTCGTTGTGCGGGAAGACGTGCAGCTCGAGCTTCCGCACGCCGGCCGCACGCGCCCACGCCGTGGCCTCCGCCATGAGTGCGGTTCCGACGCCTTGCCGGCGGCGGCCGGCGGCGACCATCAGCCCGAGGTCGGCCACGTGGTGACTAGCGGGATGCGGGTCGCGCGCGATCGACAGCCGGCCGACGATGCCCTCGGCGGCCTCCGCGACGAAGACTGCCGCGTGCGGGTAGCGGCGCAGGCTCTTCAGGTAGCGGCGCTCGTCGGAGGGGCTCCGCCAGTTGCGGTCGGTGATCAGCCAGCCCTCGGCTTCGGAGCCCACGGAGCGGCCGAGCAGGGCCAGCGCCTCGGCGTCCGCCGGTGTCGCCTGCCGGACGAGCAGCCAGTCAGGCAACGACGATGCCGTGCCCGCCACGGCGAGGATCACCGGCCGCGTGGAGGCTGCCGTCCGGCGCGCACTTCGACCGCCGCAGCTCCACCGAAGTAGAGGTTCCGCCGTCGCCAGCGGATCAGCTCGTACCCGAGCCGCTCGAGGCGGTCGAGCTCCGGCTGGTCCGCCCCACCCTCACAATGGACGTGGCCGTCGTCGACATGGACACGCGGCGCCGCAATCGCCTCTTCGACCGGCATGCCGTGCCGGACGACGTTGACGACGAGTTGCAGGATCGCCCCGCGAAGCCGGATCGAGCCTGCGCTGCCCACCACCAGGCGCGGGCTCGACTCGTGCAGGACGATCGACGGGGCCATCATGCTCGTCAGGCGCTTCCCAGGGCTCGCATCGACGCCGGATGGGTTCAGGTCGTACTCGCCGAGCATGTTGTTCAGGTGGATCCCGGTGCCGGGCACGATGACGCCGGAGCCGGCGCCGGTCGACGCCGTGAGTGAAGCCGCATTTCCCCGCTCGTCGACCACGGAGATATGCGTCGTTCCAGGCGCGCCCGCCTGCTCGTGCGCGCCGAGAGCGCCGCTCTCGATCCGCTCCAGCGCAGTCCGGATGGCGTCGTCCGAGAACAGCCGGCGCGCGAGCCCTCCGCGGTGCAGGTCGCCGGTGAAGCTGCCTTCCCGTGCGCGGGCCGCCTCGCGCATGACCTCCACGAGAGACTGGATCGACTCCGCGCTCCCGGCCGGCCCGTTTGCCCCCAGCCGGTCGAGGAGGGTCAGTGCGTAGCCGATGAGCACGCCTCCCGACGAAGGGGGCGGGTTCGAGACGAACAGCTCTCGCTCGAAGGCGGCCTGAATCGGCCGGCGCCAGATGACGCGGTATTCCGCGAGATCGCGCCGGGTCAACGACCCCCCATGCTCCAGCACGTGATCCACGACTCTGGCTCCGAGGTCGCCGTGGTACAGCTCGCGGGCTCCGCCCTTCGCAAGCGCCACGAGCGTGCGCGCCAGGCCCGGCATCACGACCTTCTCGCCCCGCGCCAGCCGTCCGTCTTGGCCATAGATCTCCCGGCCTTCGGGCGTGTGCCTGAGGATCAGGTCGAGGATCGCGTGGAGGTACGCCTGGGGAGGCGTGAGCTCGACACCGTTCCGGGCGAGCTCGATCGCCGGCTCGAGCAGCCGGGGCCAGGGAATCGTCGCGTACGTGCGGTGAGCCGTCTCCAGTCCCGCCACCACGCCCGGGACGGCACACGAGGCCGGGCCCACGAGGAACACCTGCGAGGACGACCCGTCGAAATCGACGTCGATCGTCTCCATCTCCGCGGGCTTGCGTCCTCGGAGCCCCTTTCCGGGTGTGGCGACGAAGAAGTCGAGCAGTCGGTCCTTGCGGTCGCGTGCGCGATGAACGAGGAGGAAGCCTCCGCCACCCGGGCCGGTGAGCGGGCTCTCGGTGACCCAGGACGCGAACGCAGCGGCCAGGCACGCATCGACGGCGTTCCCGCCCTCGGCGAGGATCGCCGCGCCGGCCTCGGCGGTGAGTCGGTGCCCGGCAGCAATTGCGCCCTTCATCTCGCCAAGACTAAAGCGGCGTCTTCGCATTTCGCTCAGCGCGAGGGTCAAGAGCGCCGGCTTATGCCGAGGAGAGCTTTCGTCCCTGAAAATGCCACGCATTTTCAGGGAAGTCCGTCCGAGCCGTTAGGCTCGGACGTAATGAATCGCGCGAGCCCCCTCGTGCGGGAGGCTTTGCTCGCAGCCGCGGCCGCCGCCAGCCTCGCCGCCCTCCTCGCCTGGCTCGGCCCCCCCGGCAACGACCTGGCGGCCCACGTCTACCAGCGCGCCGTCTTCCTGGACGACGGCTACGAGCTCTGGAACAACTTCTGGTACGGCGGGCGGTACAGCTTCATCACGTACAGCGTCATCTACTACCCGCTGGCCGCGCTGTTCGGGATCCAGCCGCTCGCCGTCGCCTCGATCGCGACCGCCGCGCTCGCGTTCGCCGTCGTCGTCGGCCGGCAGTGGGGACCGCTCGCCCGCTGGTCGAGCCGCTCGTTCGCGGTCGTCTGGGCCGGCCTGATCATCTCGGCCGCGTTCCCGTTCGCGCTGGGGTTTGCGTTCGGCCTCCTCGCCCTCTGGGCGCTGCAGGCGGGGAAGCGCTGGCAATTCGGCGTGCTGGCCGCGCTCACCCTGCTCGCGAGCCCGCTGGCCTTCCTGCTCCTGTCGATCGTCCTCGCGGGAGTGGCGCTCGACCTCCGCGAGCGGGGCCGCAGGCTGCTGGTACCCGCGCTCGTCATCGTCGGCATCGGCGCGGCCCAGGTGCTGCTCACGCGCGCCTTCGCCGACGGTGGCCGTTACCCGTTCCCGAACTGGCAACTGGCTGCGGTCATCACCTTCTGCACGCTCGGCGTCGCCCTGACCTGGCGGGTCGAGCGCGCGCAGCTGTTGCGCTGGTTCTTCCCCGCACTGTTGATCGTCTGCCTCTTCTCGTACTTCGTGCCTTCGCCCCTGGGCGAGAACGTGGCGCGCATCCGCTTCGTGGCGCTGCCCATTGCCGTGCTGGTCTTCTCGATCCGGGGCTGGCGCCCGATGCCCGTTGCCGCTGTCGCTCTGCTGCTCGCGGCGGCCTGGAATCTCAGCCCGCATGCGTGGAGCTTCGAACGGGGCCGGGCCGAGCAACCGGCCGCCCAGGCCGCGTACTGGCAGCCCGCGATCGACTACCTGAACGAGAACCTCACCCCGTCGTACCGCGTCGAGGTCGTGGACACCGCCGGCCACTGGGCCGCCGTCCATCTCCCCGAAGCGGGAATCCCGCTCGTGCGCGGGTGGTTCCGCCAGGACGACTTTCCCGCAGAACGAGGTTCTGTACGAGCACCTCAACCGGGAGACCTACCTGAACTGGCTCCGCGGCCTCGGCGTGAAATACGTCGTTCTCAGCGATACGCCGGACCGACTACAGCGCCAAGCACGAGGCAAACCTCGTGGCGGGAGGCCACTCGGGTCTGCGCGCGGTTGCCGGGTCGGATCGGCTCACCGTCTTCGCCGTTCCAGACGCGCGGCCGATCGTCACGGGGCCGGCGCCCGCCGAGGTCGTCGACGTCGGCCAGGGCCACATCCTGGTCCGTCTCGAGCGGCCGGGGCGCTACCGGGTGGCCGTTCGGCACTCGCCGTACTGGCGCTCGGACGCGGGCTGCGTCGCCAAAGGCAGTGACGGCATGCTCGTGCTCGCGGCCCGACGCGCGGGGCTCGTCCGCCTCGAGTTCCGGGTCGGTGCGAAGCGCGCGCTCGCCGCTGTCATCGGCGCCGCCGGGCCGGCCTGCGTCTAGGCGGGCTGCCTAGTTCTGTGAGGAAGCTCGGCGGCTCGAGCACGTCCGAGTCGCTCGTCGTGCTCGCCGTCGGCCGTGGGCGCACAGACTTGGAGCCGTCGAGGCCCGTCGCCACGACGGTCACCCAGACCTGGCCGGTCAGACGCTCGTCGATCGTCGCGCCGAAGATGATGTTCGTGTCCTCACGCGAGCCCCGGCGCACGACCTCGGCCGCCTCGTTCACCTCGTAGAGCGACAGGTCGTCGCCGCCCGCGATCGAGAGCAGGATGCCGCTGGCCCCGACGAGCTCGGTGTCGATGAGCGGCGACTGCAACGCCTTCTCGGCCGCCTCGACGGCGCGGTTCTCGCCGGTTGCGAACCCGATGCCCATCAGAGCCGTGCCCGCGTCCTTCATGATCGTCTTGACGTCGGCGAAGTCCAGGTTGATCAGCCCCGGCATCGTGATCAGGTCGGTGATGCCTTGGACACCCTGGCGCAGGACGTCGTCGGCGATGCGGAACGCATCGAGCATCGAGGTCGAGCGGTCGAGCACCTCGAGCAAGCGGTCGTTCGGGATCACGATCACCGTGTCGCAGTTCTCGCGTAGCTCCATCGACGCCTTGATCGGCCTGGCCCTTGCGCTTCGTGCCCTCGAAATGGAACGGCAGCGTGACGATTCCGACCGTCAGCGCGCCGACCTCACGCGAGATGCGCGCGACGATCGGGGCTGCGCCGGACCCGGTGCCGCCGCCCTCGCCTGCCGTGACGAAGACCATGTCCGAGCCGCGGAGCGCGCGCTTGATCTGGTCGTAGGCTTCCTCTGCGGCGCGACGGCCGACGTCGATCGACGCGCCTGAGCCGAGGCCCTTGGGTCAGCTCGCGCCCGATATGGATCTTCATGGGCGCGTCCGAGAGAGCGAGCTGTTGGATGTCCGTGTTGACGGCGACGAACTCGACGTCGGAGATGCCGGCGTCGATCATGCGGTTGACCGCGTTCAGACCGGCTCCGCCCACGCCGACGACGCGGATGACAGCGAGGTACTGCGCCGGGCTCGGCGCTCGGCGCCCTGTGCAGGCGCGGCGCGGGCTCGGGCATCGTCTCGTAGCGAGGCGTCTCGACCGGACGCAGCTCGGGGCGAGGCGGCTCCGGCTCGGGAACTCGGCCTCGGCCTGGCGCTTCGGCGCCGGTTCCGGAACCTCTTCGAGCGGCGGAGCGTGCTCGACCGTCTCTTCGAGCGGCTCGGCGGCCCGCGCCTGCTCTTCGTGCTCGCGCTCTACCTGGTGCCGTTGAGATGCTTCCGTCGCGCGGAAGAGCTCCGCGAGCGGGCCCTCACGCATGCTGGCGCGCTTTCGAGCCATTGAGCACCTCCTTGGCGAGCTGGCGGTAGGCGTCGGCCGCACTCCCGCTCGGGTCGTATTTGAGGACCGAGGAGCCCTTCACGGGCGCCTCCGCGTAGCGGATGGTCTTCCTGATGCGGGTGTTGAAGACGAGGTCTCCGAAGTTCTCCTCGAGGATCTCGACGGCTTCGCGCGTGTGCAGGGTCCGGCGGTCGTACATCGTCGGCAGGATCCCGACGATCCCGACCTTCGGGTTCAGGTTCTCGCGGATCATCGCGAGCGTGTTCTCGAGCTGGACGAGGCCGCGCAGCGACAGGTACTCGCACTGCACCGGCACGATCACGCCGTCGGAGGCGACCAGCGCGTTGATGGTCAGCAGCCCTAGCGACGGCGGCGTGTCGATGAGGATGTAGTCGTACTCGCCCTGCAGCGGCGCCAGCGCCTTCTCGAGCGCGCGCTCGCGTCCGATCATGCTCGACAGCGCGAGCTCCGCGCCGGCGAGGTCGATCGAGGAGACGGCGATGTCGATCTCGGTCTTGTGGATCACGTTCTCGATCGGCATCCGGTGGACGAGCACGTCGAACATCGAGCGCTCGATGGAGTCCGGGTTCAGCCCCTGGCTCATCGTCAGGTTGCCCTGCGGATCCATGTCGACGCAGAGCACGCGCATGCTCCTTCTCGGCGAGCGCGGCGGCCAGGTTCAGCGTGGACGTCGTCTTGGCGACGCCGCCCTTCTGGTTTGCGAACGCGAGAACGCGGGCCGTTCGCGGCTCGTCGGGATCTTCCACCCGTGTTTGCGGGCGCGAAAGCAGGCGCGAAAGGCCCATCAGTGCTTCCGATTTCGACCGGTCGAAGGACAGTCCTGCATGTACTCCATTGTGCAGCAAAACACGAGAGTCGAACAGGAATCCCCTGAATTACGAGCGGTTTTTCGTTCCTAGCGGGCTGCGAGGGCGTGATCCGCGTCCCGCGCGCCTTCCGCGAGGGCCTGCTGGGAGCGTGCAAGCGCCTCCTCGGCGGTCGTGCCGGGCCGGTCGGCCGCGCACCCACGCCTCGGCCTCCGAGAGGAGCTCGCGCACCTCGTCGAGCAGCACTCCGGCCGGCGCATCGGCCTGCTTGAGCGCGTCGATTCGCTCCAATCGAGTCAGCACTGCGCGGGCCTGGTCCACCGCTTTCACGCTAGTCGCCGGCCGCCTGTGCGAATGCGCCGAATTCGTGCCGTCTCAGCTCGCCAGCGCCTGGGCGGCGAACGACCCGGGCCGCGCGCGAACGCCGAGGAGCGATTCGTCCAGCGCCTCGATGAGCTCCGCGCGATTGCCGTGCGTGAGGGTCTCGACGATCGCGCGCCGCACCGCGTCGTCCGCGAGCGGAGGAGTCCGCGCCGACCCGAGCGACCGCAGTGCCGCCAACAGCTCGGTTCGCTCGCGGCCGTTCTCACCGAGCAGCACCCCCGCCCGGAGCGCCGAGGCCCAGAGCCCGTCGCCGCGGCCGAGCAGCGACTCGAGCGCCGATCCGCAGCTGCTCCGACGCGGAACGGGTCACCCTGGAAGAGCGACAGCTCCCAGCGATCGAGGGCGTCGCGCGAGCTCGGAGTCGGCGTCGGCAGCGGCAGCCGCGCCCGCAGAGCGCCGCGCGAGGCCGCCGCGGAAGGAGTCCAGGCGCGTGGGCTCGCCCGGCGGCTGCGTCGCCGAGATCGGTAGCACGGGCCGGATGCCGTACGGCCGCCAGTCGAGGCGCTCGAAGATCACGGGCCCGGCGGCGATCGCCCCGGCCGTCGCCAGCCTGAGCGCGGTGACGGCGTCGGCGAGCTCGCCCGGCGCGTCGGGTGGCGACGAGCCGCCCGCCGGCAGCGCGTGCTCCAGCTCCAGCACGCACATGCGGTCCATCTCGCGACCGAAATCGCGGCGGCAGCGAGCCGACGCGCCGTCCGGCCAGCTCGTGCGCAACTCGTCGTCGGCAGCGGGTCGAACGCGAACCCCGCCGCCGAGATCGACCGGTGCTGCCGGCTTCGAGACCGATGAGCGGCGCGACGGCCGCATAGCGAGCGCTCGTTGCCGAAGAGCGTCTCCTCGAGCGCGCCGTAGGCACGGTCGAACGCTCCGTCGTCCCAGTCGAACCCGCCGCAGGCATCGGCGGTGTCCGCGACGAGCGGGAGCAGGACGGCGCGGAACAGCGCCTGGTCGGCGCCCATCTTGCGATCCCGCGTGCGCCCGGGCGAAGATGGCGGCCGCCGGCTCGCGGCGCAGCTCGTCGAGGGCGAGCCCGGTATCGGCTGAGCGCGAACAGCCGTCCCGCGCGGCTCTCGACGTAGTCGCGGGTCAGCGGCCGGTACTCGTAGAACGAGGGCCCGCCGCGAGTGGCGTGGGTGTCGAACGCGAACGGGAGCTCGTCGCCGTTCGCGAGCTCGCGCGTGAGGTAGGCGAACGCGCCCAGGCAGAACCCGTGCAGGGATGAGTGGAGCTGCGGCGCGCGCACGCCCATGCTCCTAGTTACGACCCTGGGGGTGCCGCTCCTCTCTGGCATTCGGGGCACCAGTACGCGATCCGGTTGTCGTCGCCCTGGCCCCGGGAGCGGATCGTCGTCGCCGCAGCGCGGAGCACGGGCGGCCGACGCGACGGTACGCGCCGCGCCCGCGGCCCTTGCCGTGCTCGAGCGAGCTGCGCATCTGGCGCTCCGCGTCGTCGCAGCACCTCGAGCAGCTCGCGATCGGAGACGTCGGCGAGCTTTCGCCACGGCGAGACTCGGGCAGCCCAGAGCGCCTCGGCCTTCCAGAGGTTGCCGATCCCGGCGACGAGCCGCTGATCGAGGAGCGCTTCGCCGACCGCGCGGCCCTGGTCCGCCAGGCGAAAGCGGGCCAGCATCGCGTCGAAGTCCGGAGGGATCGGCGAGGATGTCCGGCCCGAGCCGGCGCGTCCCGCGCCCGTGCAGCTCGAGCACGGGGCCGTTCCAGAGGACGGCTTCGCGCTCGGCTCCGCGCAGGACGAGCCAGGGACGCCCGCGCGCGCCGCCGTTCCGCGGCTCGGACCTGCCAGCGCCCGCGCATGCGCAGATGGCTGCGGAGGACGAGGCCGCCCTCGAAGCGGAGCAGCAGGTTCTTGCCGACCGCCTCGACTCCCTCGAGCAGGCGGCCGTCGAGCCGCTCCGGGAGCCGCTTGACCTGGGCCTGCGGATGCGGCGTCTCGACCTCGACGCGTTCTCCGACGAGCGACCTGGAGACGGCGCGCCGCGCGGTGGATCGCATCGCCCTCGGGCATGCTTCAAGTATGTCCTCGCGCGCCCGAGCAGCAGTGGCCGGAGCGTCGGCGGCCACGGTCTGGAGCGCGCTCGAGCCGCTCGACAAGCGGCTCTTTCGCTGCGACTACTCGGACGTCGGCCCTCCTGGGGAAGGCGGTCACGCGCGGGCCGGCCTGGCTGCCGCTCGGCCTCGCGATCCACGCGGTGAACGGGGCGATCTTCGGGCTCGCGTACCACGAGGCCCGCCGCCGCGATCCCGATCGAGCCGCGTCGCCTGGCGCTCGGCATGGCGCTCGCCGAGCACGTGGCCTCTATCCCGCTCGCGCTACTTCGTCGACCGCTACCACCCCGCGCGCGGCGAGCCCGGAGTGCCGCCGCTCCTCACCAACCCGAGAGCCTTCGGGCAGGCGACAGTGCGGCACGCGCTCTTCGGGTTGGTGCTGGGCCGTCTGGCGCGTTAGGGCCGCAAGACTGCGCGCCGGGGCCCGGCGAGGAAGCCGGCCTCGAGCAGGAGCGGCATCAGGTCGCTCTCGCCCACCGGCTCGCCGTCGAAGCGCTCGACCGCCAGCCGCTTGCCGCGGCCGGTCTTCACGCGCTCGACGAGCGCCGCCAGCGCCGGCCGCAGCCAGCTCTCGTCCGGGTCGCGCAAGCGGGACGAGCGAGCGGCCGCCGCGCTCGACGAAGAGCGCTGGCTCGCCGCCGAGCAGGACGACCTGGGCTCCCGCGACCCGAGCCGCCCGCGCCGCCGGCCCGCTTCGGCCACGGCAGCGCCGCGCCGTAGGGCTGCGCCGGGTCGGCCGCGGCGAGGACCAGCGGCTCCGGCTCCTCGTCCTCCTGCCGGCCGCAGCTCGCGCAGGCGCTCGACCGCTCCGCCGAGCGCGAACTGGGCGCCGCCGAGCCCCTCGACGAAGTAGCCGCGGCGGCAGAGCCCGAGCGTCTCGAGCGCCTTCAGCTCGCCGTAGACGGCCCCGTAGCCGCCGGGGATCCCCTCGCCGCGCACGCCGTCGCGCGTGACGATGCCCTGGCGCTCCAGCAGCAGCTCGGCCAGCGCCGCGGCCGACCTGTCCGGGCCTCCCGGACCTGCCGAAGAGGCGCTCGGTGGGCGACCAGCGGCCCTGCGTCGCCGTGACCGCGCTCGCGCGCGCCGGCGCGAGAAGCGGCGCGGGCGCCGCTCGGGCTTCGGGACGCCGTAGCGGCGGCCGGCCCGCAGCGGCGTCCAGGCGTCGTTCGTGACCTCGCCGGCCCAGACGAGATCCCAGAGCGCGGGGAGCGCCTCCTCGGCCTCGAGCTCGGTCGCGGCGAGCAGGTCGAACCAGAACTCGGCGCCGCGCCCGAGCGCCTCGCGGATCCGGTCGTGAGCCTCGCCCTCCGGCTGTCGTCGGCACCGGCGGGCTGGCCGAGCACAGGCGCGTCCTCGCGGAAGAAGACGGCGACTCGGTCGAGCCCGGCGCCCGACCCAGACGAGCTCGCCGGTGGCGCACAGCTGATCGAGCTGGCCCGGGCGAGTAGCCCGGCACCCGGCGCGGGAGCACGTCCGCTCTCCCAGAGCTTGACCGGGAGCGGCAGGGCCTGCAGCGGGACGAGCGCCTCGCGGAGCGTCGCGCGCCGGTCGACCCCGTGCCAGCTGGGCAGGAAGCGGCCGAGGGTCGCCTGCTCGGCCGGCTCGACCTCGCGGCGCAGCGCGGCGAGCGAGGCGCGCCGAAGCCGGCGCAGCACGTCCGGGTCGCACCACTCGCGCTCCGTGCCGCCTGGCCGCAGCTCGCCGCGGACGAGCTTGTCCTCGCGCTCGAGCGCCCGGAGCTCCGGCTCCGCCGACTCGTCGATCGCCGAACCGCGCGTGCGCCTCGCCGGTCGTGAACGGGCCGCGCGAGCGGGCGAAGCGCGCGAGGAGCGAGCGCGAGCGGCTCCTCGACCGCTCTCCAGGAAGGCGTCCGGAAGCCCGCACGGCGGCATCGACGCCGAGCGCGTCGCGGTAACGGCCCGCGTCCTCGGCGGCGATCGAGCCGGTCCTCGCCGCCGACGCGGACGAGTGATCGCCCGTCGCTCGCGCAGGAGCGCATCTGCCAAGATCCGGGTCGTACTCATCGGATCGCAGATCGCCGCGTCGGCGCAGGACGTCGTGCAGCTCGTCCGGGTTGCGCGGATCGCCGCGCAGCTGCGCCTCGACCTCCTCGAGCGCGCCCGGGTCGATCAGGTCGCGCAGCTCCTCCTGCCCGAGCAGCTCGCGCAGCAGGTCGCGGTCGAGCGACAGCGCCTGGGCGCGCCGCTCTGCGGGCGGCGTGTCGTCCTCGTACATGTACGTGGCGACGTAGTCGAAGAGGAGCGAGGCCGAGTACGGCGAGGCCGATGGCCGTCTCGACGTCGACGAGGTCGAGCTGCCGCGTCTTCAGCCCGGTGAGCAGCCGCTTCAGCGCCGGCAGGTCGAAGACGTCCTGCAGGCACTCGCGGTAGGTCTCGAGCATGATCGGGAACGAGCCGGGTAGCTCCGCGCCACCTGGAGCAGGCCCTGCGCCTTCAGCCGCTGCTGCCAGAGCGGCGTGCGCTCGCCGGGACGGCGGCGAGGGATCAGCAGCGCGCGCGCCGGCGTTCTCGCGGAACCGCGAACCGAAGAGCGCGCTCTGCCGCCGAGCTCGGCGACGACGAGGTCCTCGATCTCGCTCGGGTCGATGAGGAGCTCCTCGGTCGGCGGCGGCGCGTCGCGTCGGGAAGGTGGAAGGCGATCCCGTCGTCCGACCAGATGCGACTGCACCTCGAGCCCGAGCGAGTCGCGCAGCCGCGCTCCGAGCGCGAGCGCCCAGGGTGCATGCACCCGCGCGCCGAACGGCGTGAGGATGCAGACCCGCCAGTCGCCGATCTCGTCCGGAAACGCTCGACGACGACGGTGCGGTCCGACGGGACGGCGCCGGTCGCCGCCTGCTGGTCGTCGCAGGAAGGTGAGTAGGTTCCGGGCGGCCTGCTCGTCGAGCGAGTGCTCGCTTCGTCAGCCGCGTCGAGCGCCTTCTTCGTCGGGCAGCGCGGCCAGCTCGCGCGAGGCCTTGCCGATCTGCTCGCCGAGCTCGTACGGCCGGCCCGGCGCCCTCGCCCTTCCAGAACGGGATCGCGCCCGGGCACGCCCGGCGCCGGCGAGACGAGCACGCGGTCGCGCGTGATCTCCTCGATGCGCCAGGTCGACGCGCCGAGCAGGAAGGTCTGGCCGGCGCGCGCCTCGTAGACCATCTCCTCGTCGAGCTCGCCGACGCGCCCGCCGCCGTCGACGAGGTGAACGCCGTAGAGGCCGCGGTCGGGGATCGTGCCCGCGTTCGTGACCGCGAGCTTGCGCGCGCCGCCGCGCCCGCGGATGACGCCGCCGGTGCGGTCCCAGACGATGCGCGGCCGCAGCTCGGCGAACTCGTCGGACGGGTAGCGGCCCGCGAGCATGTCGAGCACGTTCTCGAGCTGGACGCGCGAGAGGTCGGCGAAGTTGTAGGCGCCCCGGACGAGCTCGTGCAGCTCGTCGACCGCGATCTCCTCGTCGGCGCAGACGCCACGATCTGCTGGGCGAGGACGTCCAGCGGGTTGCGCGGGATCACGGTCTCCTCGATCGCGCCCGCCTTCATCCGCTCGACGACGACCGCCGACTCGAGCAGGTCGGCGCGGTACTTCGGGAAGATGCGCCCTCGCGAAACGGCGCCCAGCTCGTGTCCCGGCCCGGCCCACTCGCTGCAGGCCGCGGGCGACCGACTTCGGCGACTCGACCTGGATCACGAGGTCGACGGCGCCCATGTCGATGCCGAGCTCGAGCGACGAGGTGGCGACGAGGCACGGGATCTCGCCCTTCTTGAGCAGCTCCTCGATCTCGACCCGCTGCTCTCGGGCCAGCGAGCCGTGGTGGGCCCGCGCGATTTCCTTCTCGGCTAGTTCGTTCAGCCGCAGCGCAAGTCGCTCGGCCAGCCGGCGGTTGTTGACGAAGACGATCGTCGAGCGGTGCTCGCTGACGACGAGCCGCAGAGACTCCGGGTAGATCGACGGCCAGATCGAGCTCCCTGCTCCCCCGGCTCGCGCATGTCCTCGAGCGGCACGACGACTTCCAGGTCGAGCTCCTTCGCCCTGCCTGCGTCGACGAGCTGGATCGGCCGCCCGCCCGAGACGAACCGCCCGATCTCCTCCATCGGGCGCTGCGTGGCAGACAGGCCGACCCGCTGGACAGGTCCGGGACTGTCCCCGGACATGGTCACGCGGTCGAGGCGCTCGACGGACAGCGCCATGTGCGCGCCCCGCTTCGTGCCCGCCACCGCGTGCACCTCGTCGAGGATCAGCGTCTGGACGCTCGCGAGCATCTCGCGGGCGCGCGACGTGAGCATCAGGTAGAGCGACTCGGGCGTCGTGATCAGGATGTCGGGATGGCTCCCGGAGCATCGCCGCGCGCTCCTTCTGCGGACGTGTCGCCGGTGCGGACGGCGACGCGGAGCTCGCTCTGGAGCCCGGCGAGCGGGCCGCGCAGGTTGCGCTCGATGTCGTAGTTCAGCGCCTTCAGCGGCGAGACGTAGAGCAGCCGTAGCCCTTCGCCGGGCTCGGCGGTCAGCCGGTCGATCCCGTAGAGGAATGCGGCGAGCGTCTTGCCCGAGCCGGTCGGCGCCTGGATCAGCGTGTGCGTCGCCGCTGGCGATCGCGGGCCAGCCCTGCTCCTGTGCCGGCGTGGGACCGTCGAACGTGCGCTCGAACCATTCGCGAGTAGCGGGCGAGAAGACCGACAGCGCGTCCACGCTGTCCAATCTAGCGAGGCCGAGCCATGCGTCGTTAGCATCGGCCACGTCTTGCCCGAGACCCCCGAGCAGATGTACGAGCGGGCCGCGGATTCCCTGCGAATGCCCCCCGTCGAGGAGTGGGAGACCTTCCCGTTCGACGGCGAGCTGCGCCCGCGTGCCCTCCTCCCGCCCGTCGAGCGTGAAGAGCCACGGCGGGGCGCGGGCGCTGTCGACTGCGAGAGATGTGCCGCTGCGGACGACGAGTACATCTGGACGAACGAACGCTGGCGCCTACACGGTCTCGAACCGGCCGGCCTGCCCGTGGTCGTGATTCTCGAGTCTCGCGAGCACATCGCCGAGGTCGGCGACCTCCCTGACGATCTCGCTGCGGACCTCGGTGTCATGCTCGCGAGGATCGAGCGAGCCGTGCGCTCGGTCGGCGAGATCGGCCGCGTGCACGTCTGCAAGTGGGGCGACGGAGGCGAACACCTGCACTGGTGGTTCATGGCGCGCCCGGCGAGGATCCCGCAGCTGATCGGCAGCTTCGCCGCGATCTGGGCGGACATCCTTCCGCCCGTGCCGGAAGAGGTCTGGCGCGACAATCTCGCAGCCGTCAAAGCTGCGCTCGAGGAGTAGGCTGAAGCCATGGCGATCGCCGCCCCCGACCGGTTGTACTTCACGAACAGCGACGAGGCGAACCGGCTTCTGGCCGAAGACCCGATGGCGCTCCTCATCGGCTTCGCGCTCGACCAGCAGGTGACCGTGCCGACGGCCTTCGCCGGCCCGCTCAAGATCAAGGAGCGGCTCGGCACGCTCGACGCAGGCGCGATCGCCAAGCTCGATCCCGCCAGGCTCGAGGAGGCTTTCCGCGAGCGACCCGCCGTGCACCGGTTTCCCGGTTCGATGGCGACGCGCGTGGCGGATCTCTCCGCACACGTCGAGCGCGAGTACGAGGGAGACGCGTCCCGCCTCTGGCGCGAGGCGGCCGACGCCGACGATCTCCGCAAGCGGATCAAGGCGCTGCCGGGTTTCGGGGAGATGAAGATCAAGGCGCTGGCCTCGGTCCTCGCGAAGCGGTTCGGCGTCGAGGTGGCCGAGGGCTTGGTTCCTCCGCACCCGACCCTGGGCGACGTCGACTCGCGCGAGGCGCTCGAGACCTACCAGGAAGCGAAGCGCGCCTACAAGGCGAAGCTCAAGGCCGAGTCGAGCTGAGGCTCCGCCCGCCCGTCACCGTCTACGTAACGCGCGAGCACCCGAGGACTGGTGCCGACGAGCTGCTCGTGTTCGACGTGTCCGGCGAGTCGGAGTACACGTCGATCGTTCCCGGCGGCGGGATCGAGGAAGGCGAAACGGTCGAAGAGACGGCCGTTCGGGAAGCGCATGAAGAGACCGGCGTGGCCGTGAAGGCCGTCCGTGTGGTCGGGGAGATCGAGAATCCGGGAGGAGAGCCCGACTTCTTCGTCCAGGCCTCCCCGACTGAGCGCTTGCCCGACACGTGGGAGCACGAGATCCCCGGCCAGGACGGCGAGCCCGGCTACGTCGTCGTCTGCCGTTGGGCTCCCGTCGGCCCAGACGCCGAGTTCTGGGGCCTGCGGGGTGCCTTCGTCCACGCGCTCGTTCGTGAACGCGTCGTCGCCTATGTGACGCGTCAGAGCCCCAGGGGCCTCGACCTGCTCACCATCGAGCAGGGCGACATCGAAGCGGGAGTGCAGGTCCCGGCGGGTCGCCTCGATCCTGGAGAGAGCCCCGAGCAAGGGCTCGCCCGTGAGGTCGAGGAGGAGACCGGGATCACCGGCGTCAGCGTCGTGCGGCGCCTGGCAGACGCCGACGAGTTCGAGCGACTGTACGGGCCTGGCCCCCACCGCAGCCATGCGTTCCACGCCGAGGTCGCGGCCGAAGGCCCGGAGGAATGGGAGCACCGGGTCCGCGGTTCGGGAGCGGACGCGGGGTTCGTCTACCGCTGCCGCTGGGTGCGCCTCGACGAGTGCCCGCCCCTTTGGGGGGATGCCGATCCCTTGGTCGAGAAGCTCAGGCGGTCGGTAACCGAGTCATGAAGCGCTGCCTGCTGCCGCTTGCGTGCCTCACGGTGCTCCTGGGCGGCTCGTCGGCCGACGCTCTGCGCATGCCGGCCGCTCCGCACTGCACGGTCTTTCCCAAGTCCAATCCCTGGAACCGCCGCGTCGACCGGCTCCCGGTGGCGGCGAACTCGACCGAGATCATCCGGTCGATAGGCATCGAGCGAGGCCTGCACGCCGATTTCGGCTCGGGGCTGTGGGAAGGCGCTCCGATCGGCATTCCGATCACCGTGGTCGGCCGGCGCACACCGAAATCTCGAGTGTCGTTCGAGTACGCCGACGAGTCGGACCGCGGGCCGTACCCGATTCCCCGCGGTGTGCCGATCGAAGGCGGGTATCGCTCGGACAGCGATCGGCATGCACTGATCGTCGACCGTGACTCCTGCAAGCTCGACGAGCTCTTCGCCCTGTACCCACGAGGTCGCGGCTGGCGAGCTGGCTCCGGCGCGATCTGGAACCTCCGCTCGAACCGGCTGCGCCCGGCCGGCTGGACCTCCGCCGATGCGGCAGGCCTGCCGATCCTTCCCGGCCTGGCGCGCTACGACGAGGTGCGCCGCGGGGTCATCGACCACGCGCTGCGGTTCACGGTTCGCCGCACGCGACGGGCGTACGTCTACCCGGCCCGAACACTTCGCGAGCAGCTCCGATGACCCGAGCCTGCCGCCGATGGGACTGCGCGTGCGCCTGAAGGCGAGCTTCGACGTCAGCGGCTATCCGCGGCAGGCCCGGGTCGTCCTCACCGCGCTCAAGCGCTACGGGATGCTCGTGTCCGACAACGGCTCGGACTGGTACATCACGGGCTCGCCCAATCCGGGCGGGCGGAACGACGACCTGCGAGCCCTGGGTAGGGTCAAGGGCTCTGAGTTCGAGGTCGTCGATACCCGCACTCTTCGCCCTTAGCGTCCTGCTGGCAGCCGGCTGTGGCGGCGACGAGAAGGGCGGTAGCCGCGAGAACCCGGACGGGTCGGTCAGCGTCGATCTCGTCGAGCAGAGCGGTTCGGGCCAATCCGGCGAGGCGACCTTCAAGGCGGAAGGCGACGAGCGGACCCGGGTCACGATCGAGCTGTCCGACGCTCCCGATGCCCCGCAGCCCGCGCACATCTACGAGCGCTCGTGCGAGGACATCGACCCGCAGCCCACCGACACCCTCCAGCCCGTCGTCAGCGGGCGCTCTGAGACCGTGATCAACGTCTCGCTCGACCATCTTCGCGCCTCGCCGCACGCCGTCAACGTCCAGAAGTCGGCCTGCGGGACGATCGGAGAGGGCGGCTCGCTACTGCCGTAGGTCGTGCAACGCGGTCTTCGCGGCCGCGTACCCGCACATTCCGTGCACGCCTCCGCCCGGCGGAGTGGCCGAGGAACAGAGGTAGACGCCCTTCAGAGGCGTGCGGTACGGAACCGGCTTGCGCACGGGCCGGAAGAAGAGCTGCGCGAGGTCCGGGGCGCCGCCGTTGATGTCGCCGCCGACGAGGTTGCGGTTCCCCGCCTCGAAGCCGGCCGGGGTCTTGACGGAGCGGGCCAGGACGAGCTCGCCGAACCCGGGGGCAAAACGCTCGACCTGTGCCTCGATGCGCACCGTCATGTCCTCAGTCGAGCCGTTCGGGACGTGGCAGTACGCCCAGGCCGTGTGCTTGCCGGCGGGCGCGCGGGTGTCGTCGAAGAGCGACTGCTGTACGAGCAGGACAAACGGGCGCTCCGCGTGCCGTCCGTTCCACGGCTCCGACTCGGACGCAGCGATCTCCTCGAGAGTGCCACCGAGGTGGACCGTGGCCGAGAGCCCGCACGCCTCGGCGCGCCACGGGATCGGCCCGTCGAGTGCCCAGTCGAGCTTGAACGCACCCGGGCCGTGCCGGTAGCGCTCGAGCGCTCGTGCATAACGGGGCGGAAGCCGTCCCGACGCCATGCGCAAAAGGTCGCGTGGCATGACGTCGGCGAGGACGACGTCGGCCTCGGGCAGGTCGTCGACGGGGCTCGATGCGCGCACCTCCCCGCCGAGATCTCTGATCCGGGCCACGAGACCGTCGGCAATTCGCTGCGACCCGCCGCGGGGAAAGCCCCACCCGTAGACGTGGCCGAGCAGCATGAGGGCGTATCCGAACCCACCACTCGGCCTCTTCTCGAGCGGGAGCATCGAATGCGCGGCGCTCCCGGCGAAGAGCGCCCGTCCCTGCGGCGTCGAGAACGTCCTCTCGGCGACCGAGCGTGCCGGAGCGAGGGCGAGGCGTGCGCGGGACGCTGCTCCGCGCGGCCCGAGCGCCCGGAGCATCGCCAGCACACGACGCGGCCGCGGCGGATAGGGCCCGACGAGGACCGGCTCGACCGCAGCCCAATGGTCGACGACCGGCTCGAAGAGTCGGCGGTAGGCACGCTCGTCCGCGCCGAGCCCGCGCGCGGTCTCCCCCACGTCGCGGTGGAGCACGGCCGCGGTGCCGTCGTCGAAAGGATGTGCCGTCTGCAGGGCCGGCTCGACCCAGTCGAGCTGAAGATCGACCTCGCGGAAGAACGGCGACCGGGCTAGTGGATGGATCGCCGAGCAGAGGTCGTGCACGAAGCCGGGCAAGGTCAGCTCCGCGGAGCGCGTGCCGCCGCCCAGCGTCGGCTGCTCCTCGTGCACCACGACGTCGAAGCCCGCCTGGGCGAGCGTGACGGCTCCGGCCAACCCGTTCGGCCCCGATCCGATGACGACAGCGGTCGGCATATCCGAAACTATGTGCCATCCTGGCCGCGTGCAGAGACGCCTCGGCTTGGCCGCCCTCCTGATCGCGCTGTTCGCGGCAGGTTGCGGCGAGGACAACGGCAGTTCCCCGGAGAGCGAGGCCTTCATCGTCGAGCTCGAGCTTCCGCTCTCGTCCTTCCAGGACGAGCCGGAGGTCTACGGGCAGGCCGGTCTCAGCCCTAACGGCCGCAACGGGACGCGGATCGTGATCCGGCTCGACGACCCGCACAAGGAGACGATGGAGGCCGAGATCCGCCGCGGCGGTTGTAGCGGCTTTCGTTCCATCTCGGCCGACTACGAGCTCGGCAAGGTGAAGGACGGCAAGCTCACGACGGACGTGGACGTGCCGACACGCGACATCCGCATGGGCTACGCGCTGGTCGTTCGCGAGCCGCGCAAGGATGACGAGCAAGCGAGGAGCCGCCGCGAGCGCCGCGAGGGAACCTTCGACAAGGGAACCTGTGGCGACCTCTCGAGCGCGGAGCCGGTCGACTGATCAGCCGACTCCCGCGAGTAAGAAAGCCCTGTTCTCCTTCAGCATCTCGCGGGCGATGACGAGCCGCTGGATCTGGTTCGTGCCTTCGTAGATCTGCGTGATCTTGGCGTCGCGCATCATGCGCTCCACGGGGTACTCCTGCATGTAGCCGTAGCCGCCGAGTATCTGGACGGCATCGGTCGTGACCTCCATCGCCACGTCGGTGCAGTAGAGCTTGGCCATCGCCGAGATCTTCGTCAGCTCGTCGTCGGGCGCGCCCTCGTCGATCATCATCCCGACCTTGTAGAGCAGCCCACGCGCGGCCTCGCATTTCGTCTCCATGTCGGCGAGCGTGGCCGAGATCAACTGGTGCTGGGCGATCGGCTTGCCCATCGTCTCGCGGCTCTTCGCATACTCGAGCGCGTAGTCGGTGGCGCCCTGCGCGAGGCCGAGTCCCTGCGCGCCGATGCCCGGGCGCGACCAGTCGAGAATGCGCATCGCGATCTTGAAGCCTTCGCCTTCCTCGCCGAGCAAGTTGGCGGCCGGAATGCGCAGGTCGTTAAAGAAGAGCTCGCCTGTGGTCGAGCCCTTGATCCCCATCTTCGGCTCGATGCGGCCGACCTCGAACCCGGGCGAGTCGGCCTCGACGATGAAAGCCGAGATCCCCTGAGTGGTCGGCCTCCGGATCGGTCTTCGCGAACACGGTGTAGACGTGCGCGACGCCCGCGTTCGTGATGAAGCGCTTGCCGCCGTTCAAGACGTACTCGTCGCCGTCTAGCCGCGCCTCGCTGCGCATCGCGGCCGAGTCCGAGCCGGAACCGGGCTCGCTCAGCGCGTAGGCGGCGAGCCACTCACCGCTCGCCAGGCGCGGAAGGAAACGCTGCTTCTGCTCCTCCGTGCCGGCGAGCTTGATGCCGAGGGAGCCGAGCTCCTGGACGGCCAGGATCAGGCCGGTCGTCGCGCAGACCTTGGAGAGCTCCTCGATCGCGACGAGCACCATCAGCGCGCCCGTTCCCGTGCCGCCGTACGCCTCGTCGTAGGGCAGGCCGAAGAGCTCGTGCTCGCGGAAGAGCTCGACCATGTCCCAGGGGAACTCGCCCTTCTTGTCGATCTCGGCCGCACGTGGAGCGACGCGCTCGCGCGCGAGGTCGCGCACGAGGTCGCGGATCTCGCGCTGCTCGTCGGTCAGTGGGTCGTACGGCACGGCGGAAAGTCTATGGCCGAGCCAGCAGTTCGAGCATGCGGTCGATGGAGGCGAGCATCTCCTGGAGCTCGATCATTCCGGCTGGTGGCATACCGCCTGGTGATCGATCACTCCAGCTCCAGTCGTTTGAGGGGCTTCACCGTCGGGCCCTGGATCACTTCGCCCTCGCCCGAGTACCTCGAGCCATGGCAGGGCAGTCCCAACTCTGCTCCGCCCGGATTCCAGATGACGTGGCAGTAGAGGTGCCGGCAAACGGGTGACAGGACGTGCAGCGGCACCCGACTCGTCGCGGTAGACAGCCCGCTTGCGACGCCCTTCCGCACGATCGCGCCGTCACCGGCCCGAGTGACTCGATGTCGGCGTCGTCGGAGCGCAGCCGATCGGCGACGAAGTGGTACCCAGCCGCCCTGTTGCCGGCCACGAAGCGCTTGAGCGAGCCTTCGGCTTGATCCGCTTGGAGTCGTACAGCTCCGCCCACGGATTCTCCCGGCCGAGGATGCGGTCGCTGAGCAGCATCGCGGCCAGGGTGCCGCCGGTCATGCCCCACTTGCTGAAGCCGGTCGCGGTGAAGACGTGCGCCGAGGTTCGCCGCAAGCGCCCGATATACGGGACGCGATCGACAGACATGTAGTCCTGGGTCGACCAGCGGTACTCGGCCGGCCCGGCTTCCGGCCAGTGCTCGCCGAGATACTCCTCGAGCGTGCGGTAGCGGCGAGTCGTGTCGTCCTCGTCGCCGAGCTTGTGGCCCTCGCCGCCGACCTGGACGAGGATCCGCTCCCCGTCGCGGATCGTGCGCACGGATCGGTCGGGACGCCGGAGTTGATGAACATGCCGTCGGGCGCTGCAGGACGCGTCGATCGGCGCCGCCACGGCATAGCTGCGGTGCGGATGCGCCTTCGTGAAGAAGAGGCCGCTGTCCTCGAACGGCAGCTGGGTGGCGACGATCACGTCCTTCGCGCGCACGGAACCGCTCTTCGTCCTGACGGTCGTGCCCTTGACGTTCTCGGCGACGGTCTGCTCGAACACGTGGCTGCCGTCGCCGGGGATCGTCTCGGCCAGGGCGAGCAGGTACTTCCGCGGATGGAACTGCGCCTGGTTCTCGAGCCGCACCGCGCCGGCGACGTCGAAGGGCAGCGAGGTCTCGGCTGTGAAGGAGACGTCGAGGCCCGCGCGCTTGGCGGCGTCGACTTCCTTCTTCAGCTGCGCGACTTCGTCCGCGACTCGGCAAAGACATAGTTGGCCTTGCGCTCGAAGTCGCAGTCGATGCCGTCCGCCTCCACGAACTGCGCCACTCGCGCCAGCGCGGCTTCATTCGATTCGGCATAGATGCGAGCACCCGCGGCGCCGAAGTTGTCTTCGAGGTCGCCGTAGATCGCGCCGTGGCCGGACGTGACCTTCGCCGTCGTGTAGCCGGTCGCCCCACGGACGATGCGCTTCGACTCGACGACCGCGACGGTCTTGCCTTCCCGCTTCAGGAGCGGTGGCGGCGTGAGACCCGCGATCCCGGCGCCGATCACGCATACGTCGACTTCGGGCTCACCCTCGAGCGGCGGATAGTCCGTGTCAGGTGTCGTCAGACCCAGAAGGACGGGTTCGGCGGCGCGCCCACGGAGCCGGAAACCTACAGTCCCGGCTGTGATCCTGGAGAACGGCGTCGTCCGAACGCTCGACCCGTCGATGCCGACTGGCGCGGGCGCTCGCGATCGCGGGCGAGCGCGTCGCCGGCGGCGTCGGCACGCACGAGACGGCGCTCGCCACGCCGGACCGGGTCGACCTCGGCGGGCGCTGCGTCGTGCCGGGCTTCAACGACGCGCACGTGCACTTCCCGACCTGGGCGGTCGGCGCAGCGCGAGGTGCGGCTCGAAGGCGCCGCGCTCTCGAGGAGGCCGTGGCGCGCGTGCGGCGACGCGGTCGGCGCCGTGCGGCCCGGCCGCTGGCTGCGCGGCCGCGGCTGGCGGAGCGGCGACTGGGCGCCGCCGGTGGAGCCGACGCGCGAGGCGCTCGACGCGGTCACCGGCGACGTGCCGGCGGCGCTGCATGGCGCGCGACTACCACTCGCTGTGGCTCAACTCGGCGGCGCTCTGGCGCGGGCGGACGGCGACCTCGAGGTCGCGGGCGGCGTGGTCGAGCGGGACGAGCGCGGCGAGCCGACCGGCGTCCTGCGCGAGGAGGCGGCGTGGCCGTTCCGCGACCGGTATCTCCGGCCTACCGACGACGAGTACGTCGAGGCGATGCGCGCCGGGCTGCGGCTCGCCGCGTCGCGCGGCGTCACGGCGGTGCACGACAAGGACGGCTGGCTCGGCGCGCCGCGGCTCTGGCAGCGCCTGCTCGAGGAGGGATCGCTCACGCTGCGCGTCTGGCAGTCGCTTCCGGCCGAGCAGCTGACCGAGCTCGAGGCGCTCGGGCTGCCGCGCGCGGCATCGGCGACGACTTGCTGCGGCTCGGCTACCTGAAGGTGTTCATGGACGGCACGCTCGGCTCGCAGACGGCGCGCTTGCTCGACGGCACGGGCGTCGAGATCACGAGCCGCGAGGAGCTGGCGGAGATCGTGCGCCGCGGGGCGCGGGCCGGGTGGCCCGTGGCGGTGCACGCGATCGGCGACCGCGGCGAACCGGGACGCGCTCGACGCGTTCGAGGAGACGCGCGAGGAGTGGGCGCCGCGCGGGCTGCGGCCGCGGATCGAGCACGCGCAGCTGCTCGCCCCGGAGGACGTGCCCCGGTTCGCCGCGCTCGGCGTCGCCGCGTCGGTGCAGTTCAGCCACGCGCCGTCGGACCGCGACCTCGCCGACCGGCTCTGGGCCGGCATGACCGACGGCGCCTACGCGTACCGGTCGCTGGTCGAGTCGGGCGCGGTGGTCGCGAACGGGTCGGACGCGCCGATCGAGGAGCTCGACCCGCTCGCCGGCATCCGGGCAGGCGTGCTGCGGACGCTCGACGAGCGCGCGGCGTGGCAGCCGGAGCAGGCGGTGACCGTCGAGCAGGCGCTCGCGGCGACAACGGTCGCACCCGGCGTGGCTCGCAGGCGACGAGCGCCGCCGCGGCAGGCTCGCTGCCCGGCTACCTGGCCGACCTGGTCGTGCTCGACCGCGACCCGCTCGCGTGCCCGCCCGAGGAGCTCGCGGCAGTGCAGGTCGTCGCGACGATGGTCGGCGGCCGCTGGGTCCACAACCCGCCGCCCTGGGACTAGTCCGGTGCCAGGCCACCGGACATGGCGTGTCGGCCGCGGACTCGTCCCGAGCACCACGCCGCCTGCCCTGATCGAGCCAGTCGGACGCGGCCCGTGTGCGACCCGTCCTGTGCCAGGCACCGGACATGGCAGGTTCCGCGACTAGCGCAGGTGCGCGAACGCGCGGTAGAGCTCGCGCGCCGCCTCGACGCCGAGCGGGATGTACTCGACGAGCAGGCGCTCGTTCGGCGAGTGGATGTTGCCCTCGGGCAGCGCGAAGCCGGTGAGGATCGTCGGGATGCCCTTCGTCGCGAGCGCGGGGATGATCGGCAGCGTGCCGCCGAGCGGACGAGCAGCGGGCGCCGCCGAGCACCCGCTCGAAGGCGTCCAGGCCGAGCTGGATCGCATGCGCATCGGCGGGACGAGCGCCGGCGGCGCCTGGCGAAGCGCTCGACCTCGACGTCCGCGCCCGCCGGCGCGGCCTCGCGCAGGAGCCGCTCGACGCGGGCGCGATCTCCTCGACGTCCTGGCCGGGCGCGAGCCGGATCGAGAGGTTCGCCTCGGCCTCGACCGGCAGCACCGTCTTCTGCAGCTGGGGCGAGCCGCCCTCGATGCCGTTGACGTCGACCGCCGGCTCGGCCCACGTGCGCACGTAGAACTCCTCGGCCGCGCGCGCCGTCGGCGGGCGTGCGCCCTGGTCGCTAGCATCTCGGCGCCCGCGCTCGAGCTCGCTCCAGCCCGCGAGCTCCTCGTCGCGTCGGCGCCACGATCCCGCGCGGAGCGGCTCGGCAGGCGCCCGTCGCTGCGGCATGACGCCGGCGAGCGTCTGCATGAGCGCGTGCGTCGCGTTCAGCGCCGCGCCGCCGTAGAGCCCGAGTGCAGGTCGCGCTCGCCGGTCTCGCACCGTGACGTGGAAGTACGCGATCCCGCGCGTCGCGATCTCGAACTCGGGCACGCCGCGCTCATCATGTCCCCGTCGAAGATCACGCCGCGTCCGCCGCCGCGCTCGTCCGCCTCGAGGAAGTCGACGATCGAGTGGCCGCCGGTCTCCTCCTCGCCGTCGCAGGCGAAGCGCACGTTGACCGGCAGCTCGCCTCGGCCGCGAGCTGCGCGGCCGCCTTGAGCAGCAGTAGAGCTGGCCCTTGTCGTCGGCGATGCCGCGCGCGTAGAGCCACCCGTCGCGGACCTCCGGCTCGAACGGCGGCGCTGTCCCAGCAGGTCGAGCGGCGTCCGGCGGCTGGACGTCGAAGTGGCCGTAGACGAGCACGGTCGGCGCGTCGGCGTCGCGCGACGCGCGGATCTCGCCGATCACGAGCGGCTGCCTGCGCCCCTTCTCGACGTCGGCCTCGCCGCCGGCGCGCGCACGAAGTCGCGCACCCACTCCGCAGCGCGGCGCACGTCGCCGGCGTGCGCCGGGTCGGCGCTGACGCTGGGGATGCGGAGGAGCTCCGCGAGCTCGTCGAGCCAGGCCTGAGGCGGCGCGCCATGACGCGCGAGTCTAAAGCCCGTCGCGCGCGAGGCGGGCTCAGCCTGCCTCCGCGGACGAAGAACGCGACCAGAGCACCTCCGAGGAAATCGATCATGGTGCCCGCGAAGCGGCCGCCGGAGTTCCTACGCGACGTCGCGGAGCTTCTGGCGTCGGCGAGCGCGCGCAGCTTCTTCAGCGACTGGTTCTCGATCTGGCGGATGCGCTCGCGCGTCACGTTGAACGTGCGGCCGACCTCGTCGAGCGTCCGCGGCTGCTCGCCGTTCAGGCCGTAGCGCAGCTCGAGCAGCGGCGCTCGCGCGGAGCGAGCAGCACAGGATCTTCTTGAGCGTCTCCTTGCGCAGCGTCTCCTCGGCGGCCTCGTCCGGCAGCGGCGCGTTCTCGTCGGTGAGGAAGTGGCCGAACTCGGACTCCTCGTCGTCGCCGACCGGCTTCTCGAGCGAGACCGGCAGCTGCGACGACTGCGGCGGATCTGCTCGACCTCGTCGAGGGTCAGGTCGAGGTCGCGGGCGATCTCGTCCGAGGTCGGCTCGCGGCCGAGCTCGGCGCGCAGCTTGCGCTCGGAGCGGACGATCTTGTTCAGCTTCTCGACCACGTGGACGGGCATGCGGATCGTCCGCGCCTTGTCGGCGAGCGCGCGCGCGACCGCCTGGCGGATCCACCAGGTCGCGTACGTCGAGAACTTGAAGCCCTTGCGGTAGTCGAACTTCTCGGCCGCGCGCACGAGGCCGATCGTCCCCTCCTGGATCAGATCGAGGAACGGCAGCCCCTGGTTGCGGTAGCGCTTGGCGATCGAGACGACGAGGCGCAGGTTCGCCTCGACCATCTCCTGCTTCGCCCGGTGGTCGCCGCGCTCGATCCGCTTCGCGAGCTCGACCTCCTGCGCCGCGGTCAGCAGGTCGACCTTGCCGATGTCCTTGAGGAAGAGCTGGAGCGCATCGGTCGAGACCTCCGCGCGTCGAGCGTCGAACGCTCCTCGGCCTCTTCCTCCGGCGACGACCTCGATCTGGAGCTCCTCGAGCATGCCGTAGAACTCGTCGATCTGGCCGGCGTCGAGCTCGAGCTCGTCGAGCGCGAGCGCGATCTCTTCGGCGTCAGCCGCCCGGCCTGCTTGCCGGCCGCACGAAGCTCCCACAGCTTCTTCCGCGTCGAGAACGCTCGGCGGGCGCCTCGACACGGCGTCTTGCGTTTGCTCCCCTGCCTTCACCCCGGTGCCCCCCTCCCCGGTTCTCACCGTAGTCACGCCGCGTCCGCTTCAAACATGCTGTCAACGGAGGGCATATCTCAATACGCACGATAGTGACGTCTATAGGCCGAAAGACTCATCTTTCGGTCCACGAGTCCTATGTCGTTAGCCGAATGTTACGCCTCTAGACGGTCGCAAGGATGCGACTTGCTTCCCGTGCCGAGGATAGTCGCAGGCTCGATCCGCCCGGGCCTGCCGAAGCTGACGCTTCCCTCCTCGACCGAACCGGGCTGGCCCGGGCGAGCCAGAGGAGCATGAGGCCGAGGTGAAAGCGCACGGTTGCGCCGCGGGAAGCGCCGCGTGAGCGGCCCGAGGCGCGAGAAGGCGCGCTCGGCCGCTCCTTGTCGAAGCGGACGACGGCGGCGGCGACTCGGGCCTCGGGGTCTTGGGCGCAAGCCGGACGGCCGCGTCGTACTCCCGCTGCGCGGAGAGCCGGCGGCCGAGCCGCTGGAGCGCGAGGCCGTAGAGGAGCTTCGCGCGCACGTCGCGCCCGCGCGCGGCGCGCGAGCGCGGCGAACTGCCGCGGGGCCGACAGCTCGGAGGCCGGCGGGCGCGCCGAAGCTCGGGACGAAGTGCGGCTCGCCGGCGGGAAGTTGCGGGTGCAGGACGTCGTCGGCGCGGTCGGCCGAGGGCGAGTCCGGCTGCGTCCTCGCCGCGTCACGCCAGGCCTGATGCGCCTCGTTGTCGCCGCCCCAGAAGCGGGCAAGCCCAGGTGCAGGAGCACCAGCGAGTCCCGCGGATGCTCCGCGCCGAGCCGCTTCGAGCTCGCGACGGTGCCGTCGGCCAGGCGGCGAAGCGCCGCGCCGACCTCGGCCGGCCGGCGAGTCGTAGCGGGGCGAAGATCGCCCGGCTTCGGCGCGCTGTTCGGTCGTATAGACCCTCCGCGCGGCGCAGCGCCGGCCTCCGGATCGGTCCGCGGCCCCGAGGTCGAGGACGAGCGGCGGCGCCCTTCGCGCCCGCGCCCGTCGCTTCGCATCGTCGCTGCCGAGCACGAGCGCGCCGCGATGCCGCGCCGGCCGGCAACCAGGGCGGCGATGCGACGATGAGTACCACTCGCGTGCGGCGACTCCACGGCTCCCCACCTATCCTTCGTCGTGGCGACCAGCGAGACCGTCGAGATCGACGTCAAGGGCGCGACGGCGCTGCTCGAGCGAGGACGCCGTCCTCGTCGACGTTCGCCGGGACGACGAGTGGGAACTGGCCACATTCCCGGCGCGCTGCATCTCCCGCAAGAGGAGCTCGTCGGACGCGCGACGGAGGTCGGGCCAGCCCGACACCCGTGTCGTCGTCTACTGCAGAGTCGGCAACCGGTCGCTTTTCGCCGCCGCGGCCCTGCGGAGGCTCGGCTACGACGCGGTCTCGATGGCCGGCGGGATCGAGGCATGGGCCGACGCCGGCCTGCCCGTCGAAGCGCCTGACGACCTCGACGAGGCGCAGCGTGAGCGCTACAGCCGCCATGTCCTGATCCCCGAGGTCGGCCTCGCCGGCCAGCGAGCCCTGCTCGAGGCGAGCGTCCTCGTCGTCGGCGCGGGCGGGCTCGGCTCCCCCGCTCTCCTCTATCTCGCCGCCGCGGGCATCGGACGCCTCGGGTTCGTGGACGACGACGTCGTCGACGCGTCGAATCTCCAGCGTCAGGTGCTGCACTCGACCGGCGCACTCGGCGAGCCGAAGGTCGAGTCGGCAGAGGAACGGATCCGCGGGCTGAACCCGGACGTCGAGCCGGTCGGCTACCAGGAGCGATTGAGCCCCGAGACGATCGACCGCATCCTCGGCGACGGCTGGGACGTGGTCGTCGACGGCGCCGACAACTTCCCGACGCGCTACCTGCTGAACGACGCGTCCGTCTGGCACGGAGTCCCGGTCGTCCACGGCTCGATCTTCCGCTTCGAGGGCCAAGTCACGGTCTTCGCCCCAGGCGCCGGTCCCTGCTATCGCTGCCTCTTCCCGCAACCGCCGCCGCCCGAGCTCGCTCCGAGCTGCGCCGAGGGCGGCGTGCTCGGCGTCCTCCCGGGCGTGATCGGCTCGCTGCAGGGCACAGAGGCGCTGAAGCTCGTCCTCGGCATCGGCGAGCCACTCATCGGGCGGCTCCTCCTGTTCGATGCGCTCGAGGCCTCCTTCACCGAGGTCGCCGTCCGCCGCGACCCCGCGTGCCCTGTCTGCGGGGACGAGCCGACGATCACGGAGTACGTCAACTACGTGGAGTTTTGCGGAGGCGCTCGCTGAGGGTTCCGCCCGAGATCCGCGCCGAGCTGCTGGAGCACGCGCGAACGGAGGCGCCGAACGAGGCTTGTGGGCTTGTCGTGCTGCGCGACGGTGAGGCCGTTCGGTACGAACGGGGCCGGAACGCGGAGCCTTCCCCGTACCGCTTTCGCCTGGAGATCGCGCCGGAGATCTGGTTCCTGGAGGACGACGGGTACGAGCTCGCCGTCTTTCACTCGCACGGGGGCTCAGCGCCACGGCCCTCGCGGGCGGACGTCGAGCGCGCGGGGCTCTGGCAGGACCGGCCGTACCTGATCCTGCGGGCCGACACCGGAGAGCTGGCCGCGTGGCGGATCAAGGGCGATTCGGTGGTCGAGACTGACGTCGAGTAGCGCCGTCATCGTCGGCGCCGGTGTCTTCGGCGCCTCGCTCGCCCACCGGCTGGCAGGCAGCGGATGGGACGTTACGCTCGTCGAGCAGTACGCCCCCGGGCACGTTCGGGCGGCCTCCGGTGGCGAGAACCGGCTGCTCCGGTTCTCCCACGGGCCGGATGTCTGGTACACGGAGTCGGCGAAGCGCGCATTGGCGCTCTGGCGGGAGCTCGAAGCCGAGTCCGGCGCCGACCTCTTCGTCCCCTGCGGCGTGGCGTGGTTCTTCGACGAATCAGAAGCCTGGGCCGCGGCAAGCGAGCGCGCGCTGTCCGAGCATGGGCTGGCAATCGAGCGCCTCGCGCCGGACGAGGCCCACCGGCTCTTCCCCAGCTTCGACCCGACCGGCCTGACGAGCGTCTCCTTCGAGCCCGAGGCGGGGGTTCTGCGAGCACGGGATGCGACACGTGCCCTCGCAGACCAGGCCGTCGTGCGCGGCGCTCGCTTCGTCGCCGGCGTCGCCGTTCCGGAACGAGGCGCAGCCGTCGTCGGCGGCGAGCGACTCGAAGGCGATCACGTGATCTGGGCGGGTGGCGCCTGGCTGGCACGCCTCTTTCCCGACCTCGTGCAGTTGACCGTCACGCGCCAGGAGGAGTTCTTCTTCGGTGCGCCGCCCGACTGGCAGGCTCCGACCGTTCCCGCCTGGGTCGACTACGACGCCGGCATCTACGGCGTCGGCGACCTGGACGGGCGCGGCTTCAAGGCGGCACCCGACGCGCACGGGCCCGAATTCGATCCCGACCTCGACGATCGTGTCGTCTCGCCGGCGAGGGAGCAGGAGTCCCGCGCCTATCTCGCCAGGCGGTTTCCGGCTCTCGCCGGCGCGCCCCTGGTCGGCAACCGGGCGTGCCCGTACTCGCTGTCCGCCGACCTCAACTTTCTGATCGCGCCGCACCCAGACCAGGAGCGCGTCTGGCTCCTGGGCGGCGGCTCCGGACACGGGTTCAAGCACGGGCCGGCGCTCGCCGAGTACGTCGAGCGGCTCCTGAACGCAGAAGAGCCGCCCGACCCGCGCTTCGGACTCGTCACCCGTGAGCCGGGCGGGAGCCTGCGAACCGCGGGCGGGCGGCTCTAGAAACAGGAGTGCCGGCCATCCCCCCGAGGACGGCCGGCACAGCGGACGGGTCTACGTGACCCGGAAGGTGCCCCTCATGCTCGAAGCGTGAGGAGAGCAGTAGTAGGTGACCGTGCCCTTGTTGAGCTTCACGGTCACGGTCTTCGTGCCCTTGAACGCGACCGTGGTGATGCTCTTCCTGGTCGAGCCCTTGAGCTTGAAGTCGTGGATGTTCGACTTGTCGGAAACGCGGATCGTGTAGGTACCGGCCTTGAGCGTCCTGACCTTGGTTGCACCCTTCTTCAGCGTGATCGTGAAGCCGGGGCCGACCGAACCAGTCAGCAGCGTCGCCTCATTGGCGGTCGTGCCGGTCGTCGGAACGACCAGGGCCACGGCGGCGCCGAGAGCGACGATCAAGAGTCGAATGCGGGACATTTCCCTCCTTCAAATGGTTTGAGACGGCTTGAGTTTGTACTCGAATGGCAATCGAACGGATTGCATCTGAACGGGATGCTAGTCGTGGTCGATTTACCCGCCGGTTACGGGTAGGTAAAGGCTCTTCTACCCGTCCTGGAACCAGAAAAACCCGACCGTGCCGGGGCCTGCGTGGGTGCCGATGACCGGCCCGAGCGTGGTCTGGATCTCGATCGTCGCGCTGGGGCGCGTGGCCTGGACGAGCTTGGCCAGCTCGGCCATCCGGTCGGGCGCTTCGGCATGCGCGATGGCAACGCGCAAGCCCGGATCGTCCTCTGAGCCGGCGAGGAAGGCATCCTGGAACTCCTTGAAGGCGCGCCGGTTGCCGCGCACCTTCTTGAGCGGCTCCACTTCGCCGTCGAGGATGGTCATGATCGGCTTGATGTGCAGCAGCTGTCCTGCCATCCCGCGGGCCTTGCCGATTCGCCCGCCCTTGGCGAGAAACTCGAGCGTGTCGAGGGTGAAGATCAGGTGGTGCTCGGCGCGGTAGCGGTCGATCAGCTCGCCGATCTCCTCGTCCGTCGTACCGGCCTCGAGCCGTCGCTGAACGGCCAGCCCGAGCAGTGCGATGCCGGCCGAGGCCGTGCCCGTGTCGATTACCCGCACCCGTTCTCCGCCGACTTGCTCAGCCGCGTTGGCAGCGCTCTGCCAGGTGCCGGAGAGCTTGCGCGGGATGTGTAGCGAGTAGATCCGCTCGTAATGGGCGAGGTCCTCGTAGGCAGCGGCGAAGTCGGCCGGTGTCGGCTGCGAGGTCGTCGGGAGCTCGGTCGCCTCGCGTAGGCGTGCGTAGAACTCGGCCGGCCCGAGATCGACGTAGTCGCGGTAGCTGTCGGCTCCGAAGCGAACGTAGAGCGGGACGACACGCCAGTTCGGGAAGCGCTCCGGGCCCTCGGGGAAGTCCGCGGTCGAGTCCAGGACCACAGCTGTATTGCCGGCGTCGAGCTGCACGTGGCGAGCCTACTGCGCGGCAGCGCGATGGATGGCCGCGACGATGTCCTCGAGCGGCTCGTCCTTGGTGAGGCAGGCCACGGCCCCGGCCGCAAAGAGGGCATCGACCTCGCTCTGGTTCGCCGACGCGGTGAGACCGACCACCGCGACCTCGGGACAGGCCTCGAGCAGCTGCCGGGTGGCCTGGACGCCGTCCATGCCCGGCAGCCTGTAGTCCATCAGCACGACATCCGGGGAATGCTCGCGACAGAGCACGGCCGCGTCGTCCCCGTCGGGGGCGGAGGCAACGACTTCGAGGTCGGGCTGCAGGCCGAGGAGCATCTCCAGCGCCTCGCGGAAGACGTCGTTGTCCTCGATGATCGCCACGCGGACGGGAGCGCTCATTCGGCGGACAGCAGGAGCGGATAGTGAGGCTGGCCGCCCGGGTGGACCTCGAGCTCGATCTCGGGGTAGTGCTCGGCGAGGCGGGCGAGGAGAGAGCCGAGCTCCGGCTCGTCGGCGCCTGTGATCAGCGTGAGCACGTCGCGGGGCTCAGAGAGGAGCTGGTCGACGACCGAGGATGCCACGGCGTCGAAGGTCGTCCCCCCGGCGACCGCGTCGCCGTCGACGAGACCCAGATACGCGCCCCTCGCGACCTGCATCCCGTCCACGTCCACGGTCCGGGAAGCGACCGTCACGGCGCCGGTCGCCACGTCGGCCAGCAGGCTCTCCATCTCGGCGGCGTTCTCCTCGGCAGTGCGAGCGCCCTCGTACCCGACCATCGCCGCCAGGCCCGCCGTCAGCGACCGCGACGGGATCACCCGGACGGGCTTTTTCGCCAGCCGGGCCGCCTGCTCGGCGGCCATGATCACGTTCGGGTTGTTGGCGAGGACGATCGCCTCCGGGGCGCGCGTGCGGTCGATCCCGTCCAGGATCTCGTCGGTCGACGGGTTCATGGTCTCGCCGCCCTCGACGAGCGCGGCCGCGCCGAGGCTCTCGAAGAGCCGGCGATTTCCGTCACCGGTGACGACGGCCACGACGTCGGTCGTCCGCTCGATCGTCGGCGGCTTGGCTGAGTCGCTCCTCGCGCTGCGCCGTCTGGACGTGCATGTTCGCGATCTCGACTCGCTCGAGCACGCCGAGCGCAGTCCCGGCCCGCAGGGCGGCTCCCGGGTCGTTCGTGTGCACGTGCACCTTGAGCGCCGAGGGGTCACCGACGACGAGCAGGGAGTCGCCGAGCCCGACGAGCTCGCGCTCCAGCGCATCGGAGTCGAGGCCCTCGCCCTCCACGACGTAGACCGTGCAGTAGCGGTAGCGCGAGGTCTCAAGGTGGACCGCGTCGGCGCTCAGGGGCTCGGACGTGGGAACAGCGGGGAGAGGCTCGCCCCGGACATGCGCGGCGATGCCACGGACGATCTCGACGAGCCCGGCGGCTCCTGCGTCCACGACGCCGGCCTGACGGAGGACTTCGAGCTGGCTCTGCGTCTCTGCCACGGCCTTGTCCCCTCGGACGACAAGGGCGGTCAGGAGGTCCTCGAGGCTCTCCCCGTCGAGGGCCTCCGCTTCGTCGGCTAGCGCGCGGATCGCCGTCAGGATCGTCCCCTCCACGGGCTCAGTAACGGCCTCGTACGCCGTGTCCGAAGCCGAGCGGAGCGCCTTCGCGACCGTCGCAGCGTCAACGTCCTCCGCCGTGCCCAGAACGTCCCAGGCCCCGCGAACGATCTGGGACAGGATCACGCCCGAGTTCCCGCGCCCTCCGCGCAACGCGGCCCGCGTGATGTCGGTGTCGCCGCCCTCGACCGCCTCGACCACCGCCCGAACCGTCAGCAGCATGTTCGTCCCGGTGTCCCCGTCGGGGACCGGATAGACGTTCAGATCGTCGATTCGTGCGCGGTTGGCCTCGAGAGCGGCCTCGGCGGCACGCGCGAGGGCGAGCACTAGCCGGGTTACAGCGCCTTTTCTACTTTTCCGGCCTTGAGGCACCGCGTGCAGACGTACGCACGGGTCGCCCGGCCGCCGAGAAGCACGCGGACGCGCTGCAGGTTCGGGTCGAAGCGGCGCTTCGTGGCGACCATCGAGTGGCTCCGGTTGTTCCCGAAGCCCGGTTTCTTCCCGCAGACAGCACAGATCTTGGCCATGGCTCGCGGCAGTGTAGCTATCGCCGCTCGGTGGCGAGCCGAATCCCGAAGGCGACGAGGACGGCGCCCGTGACCGCGTCGAGCATGCGGCGGACCCGCTCGCGGCGCAGGACCTCACCCCCCCTGGCGACGGCGACCGCGTAGCAAGTCAGCCAGGTGAGCGTCAGCGCCGAGTACAGCAGCCCGAGGGCGAGCAGGACCACGAACGAGTCGCCGAACTGCGGCAGCAGGCTCGTGAAGAACGCCGCCGACTTCGGATTCCCGAGATTGCTCAGCACACCCTGTCGCCAGGCCTGGCGCGGCGAGACCGCACGGCGGGGCTCCGCAGCTCGCTCCCATGCTCGCCGCCGGACGACGCTCCACAGCGTCTGGACACCGAGCCAGATGAGATAGGCCGCCCCGGCGAGCTTCAGCGCCTGGAAAGCCGGCTCGGAGGCGACGAGCAGGGCCGCGATGCCGATGCTGGCCGCGAGCGTCCAGACCAGCTGGCCCGTGCTGACGCCGAGCGCGGTGAAGATCCCCGCCCGCCGGGTGCCGAGCAGGGAGTTCCGCACCGTCAGCGCCGTGTCAGGGCCGGGCGTACAGATGACGACGAGCGCGACAGCCAGGAAGGCCGCGAGCTCGCCCACTTAGCGAAGAGGGCCCGCCGCCTGCGCGCGGAGCTGCGAGAAGACGTCGGCCATCTCGAGCGCGCTGCGCACGGCGTCGGCCGCGCGATCGATCCGCTCCTCGGCCTGCCTGCGGTTCTCGACCGTGAGCACGCCGAAGGAGACGGGCACCCCGGTCTCGATCGCCGCCAGCTGGAGGCCGCTCGCCGCCTCGCTGGCGATGTAGTCGAAATGCGGCGTCTCACCGCGGATCACGCACCCGAGCGCGACGATCGCCGAGTAGCGGCGCGTCTTTGCCAGGGCCATCGCGGCGACCGGGAGCTCGAAGGCCCCGGGCACGGGCATGATCATCACCGCATCCCGAGGGACTCCGATCTCGTCGAGCTCCGCGAGCGCCCGCTCCAGCAGCGCGTTGGTGATCTCCGCGTTGAACCTGCTGACGACGATGCCGACCGCGCGCCGGCCGTCGACCGACCCCTTGAGCACTGTGTACCCCAGGGGGACCTGAAGCTCGCCCCCGGCATGCTCACCGGACGGCTCGTCCCCGTCCATCTCAACCGGGGACATGGCCGGAACCATGTCCCGCTCGTCGACCCGATCGGTCACTGGTCGCTCGCGTCGAAGCGGAGATCCTGGTGGTGCAGCCGGTGCCCGAGCTTGTCGCGCTTCGTCTTCAGGTAGCGCCGGTTCTCGTCGGTCGGGTCGGTCTCGATCGGCAGCTGCTCGACGACCGTCAGCCCGAAGCCTTCGATCCCGGTCAGCTTCTTCGGGTTGTTCGTGAGGATGCGGATCGTCGTCAGTCCCAGGTCGGCGAGGATCTGGTTTCCGATCCCGTACTCGCGCGCGTCCGCGGGCAGGCCGAGCTCGAGGTTCGCCTCGACCGTGTCGAGCCCCGACTCCTGTAGCTCGTAGGCCTTCAGCTTGTTCAGCAGGCCGATGCCCCTGCCCTCCTGGGTCATGTACAGAAGGACGCCGCAATCCTCGTCGGCCAGGCGCCCGAGCGCCTGCTCGAGCTGCTCGCCGCAATCGCAGCGCAGGGAATGGAAGACGTCGCCGGTCAGGCACTCGGAGTGCACGCGGACGAGGACGCTCTCGGCGCCCTCCACCTCGCCCCGCACGAGCGCGACGTGGTGCTTGCCCGTGAGCTTCTCGCGATAGGCGACCGCGGTGAACTCCCCGTACGCAGTCGGGAGCTGCACTGTGGTCGTGCGCTCGACGAGCTTCTCGGTGCGCCGCCGGTGCTCGATGAGGTCGGAGACCGTGATCATCTTCAGGGAGTGGCGCTCGCAGAACTCGACCAGGTCGGGGACGCGGGCCATGGTCCCGTCGTCCTTCATCACCTCGCACACGACGCCGGCGGGATTGAGCCCAGCGAGCCGCGAGAGGTCGACCGCGGCTTCGGTTTGGCCTGCGCGACGCAGGACGCCGCCGGCACGGGCGCGCAATGGGAAGACGTGGCCGGGCTGGACGAGGTCGCCCGAGGCCTTCGTCGGGTCGATCGCCACCTGGATCGTGTGCGAGCGGTCCTGCGCCGAGATGCCCGTCGACACCCCCTCGCGCGCCTCGATCGAGACCGTGAACGCGGTCTGCAGCGGGGTCTCGTTGTGATCCGCCATCTGGCGCAACGCGAGCTCGTCGCAGCGCTCCTCGGTCAGCGAGAGGCAGATGAGACCGCGCGCGTGCGTCGCCATGAAGTTGATCGCCTCAGGCGTCGCGAACTGCGCCGCGATCGTGAGGTCGCCCTCGTTCTCGCGGTCGGCTGCGTCGACCACGATCACGAACTTGCCCTGCCGAACGTCCTCGATCGCCTCCTCGATGGTCGCGAACGGGCTCGTCGGTGGACGCGGTTTTGCCTCAGTTGCCATTTCTAGAATCGTAACTGGGCCGCTCGGGAAGGGGTTCCCAGACGAGTTCGGCGACGTCGAGGACGATGTCGGTGCGCTCGCTCCCTTTACGCACATCTCCTGCGAGAGCACAGACGCCGTCGTTCAGCCACTTGTACCGCTCGTCGCCGCTCACATGGGTCACGAAGCCGATGACCTGCCCTTCGTCCGGACGGCCTCGCCCCTGCACGTGGAAGAGGATCGTCGCGCCGTCGTCGGTCTCGATCACGCCGTTGAAGTCGGGCTGGTACGTCATGTCCGTTCGGCGGCGAGGCCGGTTGGCGCCGCGCATCCGGCCCGTGACCCGACCCTCGCAGCGGCCCTCGGCGATCAGGAAGTGCTCGCTCTCGATGCCGCGCTCGTCGTCCAGCTCGACGAACCAGGACTCGGGGTAGTGGAACGTAAGGCGATACAGAGGCTCAAGGCGCACGCGTGACCAGCCGCTCGACGTACTTCGCCAGCACGTCCACCTCGAGGTTGACCTCGTCCCCCGGCTTGAGCGAGCCCATCGTCGTCACTTCGAGCGTGTGTGGGACGAGCGCGGTCGCGAAGGCGTCCTCGCTCACCTCGGTGATCGTCAGTGAGACGCCGTCCACGGTGATCGACCCCTTCTCCACGCAGTAGCGGAGGACGTCCGGTCCCGTCTCGACCCAGATGCGGAGGCTCTCCCCCTCCGGCTCGACCGACGAGACTCGACCGACGCCGTCGACGTGGCCCTGGACGTAGTGCCCGCCGAGCGGGTCGCCGGCCCGAAGCGCCGGCTCGAGGTTGACCTCGTCGCCCTCGGCCAGACCCCCGAGCGTAGTGCGCGCGATGCTCTCCGGGACGGCAGTCACCGAGAAGCGGCCGTTCTGCACCGCGGTCGCCGTCAGGCAGCAGCCGTCGACATCGACCGAGTCGCCGATCGCGGTGAGAGCCGCAGTCTCGGGAGCTTCGATCTCGATGTGCAGGCCGCCCTCGCCGCCCCCGAGCGACACGACGCGGCCGCGCTCGCGCACGATGCCGGTGAACATTCTGAGAACAGGCTACTCGCCGAGGGCGAGGACTTCGACCGTCTCGCGGGCGACCATCTCCACGTGACCGCGCTGACCGGGTGCCACCCGATCGAGCTCCTGGGCCAGTTCCTCGACCGCCTCGACCTGGCCGCGGGTCAGCCCTTCAGTGCCGCTCTCGGTGATCTGTCGGCGGAGCTCCTCGTTTCCGATGTGCCGTCCGAGCCACTTGGAGATGACCGCGATCAGGCGATCCTCGGTCGCGGTTGTGTCAGGGCTCGTGGACATAGCCGCTCAGGAGAACATCTTCACCGACCTGGTGCGCGGTCAAACGTGTGAGGTCGACCGGGGCCGGCAGCGCTTCGACCAGACCGGGGCCTTCGCCGGACAGCTTCGGCGCCACGAACAGGAGGAGCTTGTCGACGAGGCCTGCCCGGAGGAAGGACTCCGCGAGCTTCGGCCCGCCCTCGAGGAGGAGTGACTGCACGCCCTCCTTCGCCAACCGTGCGAGCTCCTCGTCGAGCTGCCCGCTCAGCAACTCGAGCTCCGATCCCTCCGGCAGCGGGCCCTGGCCGAAGGCGAGCCGGCGCGGCTGCTTCGTTGCATCGACGTCGCGGGCGTCCAGGCGAGGGTCGTCGGCGCGGACAGTTCCCATCCCGACGGCAACGGCGTCGGAAGCGGCTCGCAGCATGTGCACGATCCGCCGGCTCTCCTCGCCCGAGACCCAGCGCTCGCCGGGTACCGTCATGCGCCCGTCGAGCGTGACGGCGGCCTTGTACGTCACGAACGGCCGGCCCTCATTGATCCACGTGCGCCACTCCTCGTTCTGTTGCCGGGCCCTGAAGCCGAGCACGCCGTCGGCGAGACTGACCTCGACTCCGGCGGCGCGCAGCTCTTCGAGCCCGCCGCCCGCCTTCGGGTTCGGGTCGAGCGAGCCGGCGACGACCTGGGTGATCCCGCTCTCGAGGACCGCTTTCGGTGCACGGCGGGGTTTCACCCCAGCTGCGGCACGGCTCCATGCTCACGTAGAGGGTCGCTCCTCTTGCACGGTCTCCAGCTTGCTCTAGAGCATTGACCTCCGCGTGGGCCTCGCCTTTCCGCTCGTGCCAGCCCTCGCCGACGACCTCGCCGTCGCGGACGATCACTGCGCCCACGACGGGGTTCGGGTGCGCCGTTCCCCGCCCGCGCTCGGCCAGCTCGAGCGCCCGGTCCAGACTCACTGGAGAGCCTGCACCAGCTCGTGGTACGCGCCGGCTATGTCGTCTTGGCCGAAGACGCTCGTGCCCGCGACGAACAGGTCAGCGCCTGCCTCGCGCACGTCGTGAATGTTGTCCGGCCCGATGCCGCCATCGACCTGAATGTGCAGCTCGTCGCCCAGCAGTTGCCGCAGCTCCGCGACCCTCCCGATGGCCTCGGGCATGAACTTCTGGCCCGAGTAACCAGGGTTGATGCTCATGCAGAGGACGAGATCCACGCCGTCCGCCGCCTGGGCTGCGTCGGCCGGGCTCGTCTCGGGGTTGAAGGCCAGCCCGACTCCGAGCTCCAGCTCACGCGCGCGTCGATAGACAGCCGGCAGGTCGTCGCAGGCCTCGAAATGGACGGTCACGCTGTCGCCGCCCGCCTCGGCCACGGCCTCGAAGTGCTGCTCCGGGCTTTCGACCATGAGATGGCAGTCGAGTGCGGCGCCGAGCCGATGGACGATGGGCGAGATCGACTGCAGGACGATCGGCCCGATGGTGATCGGTGGGACGAAGTGGCCGTCGCCCACGTCGAAATGGAAGACCCGCACCCCCGCGCGCGCGAGGGTCTCGATCTGCTCGCCGAGCCGCGAGAAGTCGGCCGCATACAGCGACGGCTCGACTTCGACGGTGCGAACCCAATCCTTCCAGGCCATTAGTGCCTCTTCCGGTGATGCTCCCCCGCTTCCGGGGGTCGATGACCAAGCCAGGGTAGGACGCAGGGAGCTCCCATGCTCTTCTGCATGGGGGCGACTGAGGACACCGCCTGGCGCCGGTCAGCGGCCGCCGGAAGTGATGGGTTCATCGCCGGAAGGGGCACTGACTCAGCTTCGCAGGCCGCGTAGGTACTCGGCGGCGCTCATCCGTTTGCGCCCCTCGGGCTGAACTTCCAGGAGCTCGAGGCCGCCGGCCGTGAGATCGCCGTCTCCTGGACGTGCCCGCCAGACGATCAGCGGGCGGCCGTCCACGACTCCGCGCGCGCCGATGTGCGGCGACAGGGCACGGATTCTGTTCAGGCTCTCCTCCGGCGGCCGGCTCCAGTCGAGCTCGCGGTCGGCCGGAGTCAGCCGTTCTGCATAGGTGGCGCCCTCCTCGGGCTGAGGCTCGAAGGTTGCCGTCCCCTCCAGCGCCGGCTCGAGTAGCTCGGCGGCCAGTGGGCCCGCCTTGGCGTAGACCGCGCCTGCGTCGTCATCCGGTTCGATCGCGAAGGGCTGCTGGGCGGAAATCGGCCCCGCGTCGAGCTCGGCGGTCGTGCGGTGGATCGTCACCCCGGTTTCCGTGTCTCCGGCCATGATCGCGCGCTCGACGGGGGCCGCTCCCCGCCAGCGAGGCAGCAGCGACGGGTGGACGTTCAGCCACAGGGCCCGCTCGAGGAGGCTCTCCGGGATCAGCGCACCGTAGGCGGCGACGACCATCGCCTCCGCCCCCAGCTCGACCGACTCATCGAGCTTCTCCGGCTGGCGCACCTCGATGCCGAGCCGCTCGGCGACCTCTTTCGCGGGCGGAGACCCGACCTTTCGGCCACGGCCTTGCTGGACGATCGGGTCGCGTGAGCAGGAACGCGACGTCGTGCTTGCGGGCCAGGCGCTCCAGCACGTCGGCGCCGAGGGGCGCCGTGGCAGCGACGCCGATCCTCATCTACTAGACAGCCTGCCGGAGGACGGCGAGCGCCTCGCGGCGGCCATCGGGGGTCGTGCGATCGATGATCAGCGTGCCGTCGAGGTGGTCGAGCTCGTGCTGCACGACGCGGGCGCTCATCCCCTCGAGCTCGAGCCGGACAGTCTCGCCTTCGAGGTCGCTGGCCTCGATCGTCACGCGCAGGTTCCGCTCGACCGGGACGAGCACGCCCTGCATCGACAGGCAGCCCTCGTCGTCGGGCTCGGTCTCGTCCGAGCGCTCCACGATCTCCGGGTTGACGATGCGCCGGCGGCTCGTCCTCGGCGTGGGCTGGAAGACGAACATCCGCTGCAGGACGCCGACCTGGTTGGCGGCGAGGCCGACCCCTGCGCGCCTCGTGCATCAGCGCTGTCATCCGCTCGGCCAGCTGCCGCAGGTCGTCGTCGAACTCCTGGACATCGTTCGCGCGCATCCGCAGCACGGGATCCGGGTACTGGCGGATTTGCGCGAGCGCGATCCGGCGCCGCGCCAGTCGCTCGGCGTCCAGCTCTTCGTTGCGAATCTCCTCGGTTTCCGACGTCTCCGACATCTCTGCGCCGAGTGTAATCAGACGTCCTGGGGGTCGACGTCGACCACGGCGGTCAGCGTCGGCCTTCCGCATCGCCGGCGCTGCGGCCGAGAGGAGCTGGCCCGCACGAGGCGCGAGCTCGCGTGGACGATCGGTCTTCGCGACGAGCTGGGCGCGGTAGCGGCCGCGAAGCCGGTAGGAGGGGCGCGGGGCCGAGCAAGGTCTGCGCCGGTCGACTCGAGCCCGGCCGCCAGCTCGGTCAGCGCCTGGAGCGGGTCCGCCTGCTCGGGCCCGGAGACCAGGATGCGGACGAGGTGCCGAAACGGCGGGTAGTTGAGCTCCCGCCGCCGGTCGATCTCGCCCTCGAGGAAGCCCGCGACGTCGTGCCGCGCCGCGAGGGCGACCGCGCGCGACTCGGGCTGGAAGGTCTGGACGAGCACCTTGCCCGGGCGCGTCGCGCCCGCTGCGCCCGGCGAGCTGGGTCAGGAGCTGGAACGTGCGCTCCTCGGCACGGAAGTCCGGCAGGCCGAGACCGAGGTCGGCGTCGACGACGGCGGCCAGCGCGACCCCGCCGAAGTGATGGCCCTTCGCGACCATCTGCGTGCCGATGAGGACGACGCGGTCGGCCTTCGGCGAAGCGCCGCAAGCGTCGCCGCCAGCTCGCCGCGCTTGCCGGCCGAGTCGGCATCGAGGCGGATTCGCTCGAGCTCGGGGACGCGCTCAGCGAGCTCCCGTTCGAGCCGCTGCGTGCCGGCGCCGATCCGAGCGAGCTCCACCGACCGGCAGGCGGGACAGGCCTCGGGCGCAGGCTCCGCGTGGCCGCAGTGGTGGCAGTGGAGACGCTCGTCGCGGTGCAGGACGAGAGCGACGTCGCAGTTGTCGCAGCGGAGTGTCTCGCCGCAGGCCCGGCAGTGGAGCGCAGGCGCGACGCCGCGCCGGTTGAGCAGCAGGATCGCCTTGCCGCCGTCCTCGGCGATCTTGCCGAGCTCGCCGAGCAGAGGCGCCGACAGCGGGTAGCCGGCCTCACGCGCGGAGATCGACGACGCGCACTCGGCGGCAGCGTCGGCCCCGACTCGCTCGCCGAGGTCGAGCCGCTCGAGGCCTGCCCAGCTCTCGGGCCTCGGCGTCGCGCTCCCGAAGAGGGCGACCGCACCCTCGAGCGAGGCCCGCTTCGCGGCCACCGTGCGCGCGTCGTAGCGCGGGTCGGACTCCTGCTTGTACGCGGAGTCGTGCTCCTCGTCGACACAGACGAGCCCGAGCCGCGGCAACGGGGCGAAGATCGCCGAGCGCGCGCCGATCGACGACGGCGCGTCGCCGCGACGCGATGCGCTCGCGCTCGTCGCGCCGCTCGGCCTCGGTCAGGGACGAGTGCAGCACGGCGATGCGGTCGCCGAAGCGCGCTCGGAAGCGGCCGATCGTCTGCGGCGCGAGCGCGATCTCGGGGACGAGGACGATCGCGCCTCTCCCCTGCTCGAGCGCGGCCTGCGCAGGCCTGCAGGTAGACCTCCGTCTTGCCGCTGCCGGTGGCGCCGTGGAGCAGGAAGCGGCCGCCCTCGCCGTCGAGCGCCTCGGTCATCCTGGCCAGCGCCGCGAGCTGCGTCTTCGTCAGCTCTGCCGGCCTGGCCTCGCCGCCGAGCGAGTCGCGGTCGGCAGGCTGCGGCAGCTCCTTCCTGCGCTCCCGCTTCTGAGGGAGCGACGAGCGCGAGCGCGCGCCCGGGGGTCGAGCCGTAGTAGTCGGCGACCCAGAGCGCGAGCTCCACGAGCGGGGCCGGCAGCTGTTCCTCGACGCGCTCGACCGGCGACGCCTTGATCCCGCGGGCGGGGCCTCGTCGACCCCGACGACCACTCCGCGTGTGCGCGAGCCGCGAGAGCCGGATCGCGACGACGGCCCCGCGCTCGACGTCGTCCGGCGCCTCGTACGTGAACGGGCGCGCGAGCGCACGCGCCGTGACGAGCGGGTAGACGGACGCGTATCTCAGAGAGCCCAGGCTACTGCTGAGCCGGGACTACGCACCCGCGGCTTCGAGCACGAACTCTGTGCCGAAACCGACGAAGAGCCCCACCAGCAGCGCCCAGGTCACGAGCGTCTTGTGCCCGAACTGCCGGTTCACGTTCATCAGCTCGATGATCACGTAGAGGAGCGAGCCGGCGGCCAGCGCGAGGAAGCCCACCGAGACGGCCTCGCTGACGACGGACTTGCCGATCAGGGTCCCGATGAAGGTCGGCCCGCCGCCGATCACGCCGAGAAGCGCCAGGAAGCGCCACGAGCGGTCGCTCCTCGGAGCCCGACATCGGCGCGACGATCCCGAACCCCTCGGTCGCGTTGTGCAGCCCGAAGCCGATGATGAGGGCGAACGCGAGCGCGATCTGGTCCTGCGCCGCCGAGTTGCCGATCGCCAGCCCCTCGGAGAAGTTGTGCAGCCCGATACCGGTGGCGATCAGCAGCGCGAGCCAGCGCCCGGGCGAGAGGCCGACGAGCCAGTTCCGGTCGTACTCGGCAGCCGAGGCCGCACCGGGACCGAGCATGGCTCGGTTGCGGTGGCCAGAGACCCAGCGGTCGTAGTAGACGAGGGTCATGATCCCGGCCGAGGTTCCGGCGGCGAACAGCAGCGCCAGCCCGGCGAACCGCGCCCACGAGCCGCCGTCGTCCACCGCGCCTTCCAGCGCCTCCTCAACAGGAGAAATGCCGTGCTCGACAACCTCGATGAGCAGGAAGAGGAGGATGCCGACCGCGCTGGCGCTGAGCGCCGCCTTCCATTTGGTGCTCGTGGTGCGGATCCGCCCGACCGGAAGACCGAGGAAGATCGTGCTGCCGGCGAGCCCGCCGAGGATGAGGATCTGTGTCGTCGACATTTTGTAAGGGCGACCTTACACGATCGCGGCGGCACTATATTCAGTTCCGTGGCTGGACACTCGACCGACGAATATCTGGAGACGATCTACTTCCTGGCCTTCCCGATCGGGGAGTACAGCCCGCAGCGCGCCTGGTGCGTCGACGCTGGCCTCACGGGTGGCGGAGATGCTCGGCGTCTCGCGTGCCTCGGCGGGCGAGATGCTCAAGCGCCTCGAGGCCGAGGGCCTGGTCAGGCGAGGCGAGCACAAGGAGGCGATCCTCACCAAGACGGGACGCGCCCGCGCCGAGAAGGTCGTCCGCAAGCACCGGATCATCGAGCGGCTCCTGACAGATTTCATGGGCTACACCGCCGCCGAGGCGCACGTGCACGCGGACGAGCTCGGCGACACGTTCTCGGACGACATGGTCGTCCGGATCGAGGAGAAGCTCGGCAACCCCGACCGCTGTCCACACGGCTGGCCGGTCGATCCCGCGTTCGAGCAGAAGGAGAACTCCGAGCTGGCTCCGCTCGGGGAGCTTGCGCCCGGTACGAGCGCCGAGATCGTCCGCCTCGCCGAGCACGACGGCGAGCTCCTGCACTACTTCTACGACGAGGGCCTCGTGCCGGGGACGAAGCTCGAGGTCCGCGACGCCGGACGAACGGGCAGTTCACCGTCGAGCTCGACGGCCGGGAGCGCTCGATGGACGAGAAGGCCGCCGCGGGTCTCTTCGTCAGGCCCGGCTAGAAGACCCGGCGCCCTCACCCGAGCACCGCCTAGTAACGGACTTAGTAACAGTCTGTTACTAAGTCCGCTCAGCCGGTTCTGGTCACGCGTTCGGGACTTTGTAACAGACTGTTACTTAGTGTTCGGCCGGCCGGCCCAGCTCGGGTGTTTTCGCTCTTAGACCCGAGCAGGTTCGTTTAGACCAGCGGCGGCGCGTAGTGCGTCGGCCTTGTCCGTTCGTTCCCACGTGAAGTCGTGGTCGTCTCGGCCGAAATGGCCGTACGCAGCGGTCTTCGCGAAGATCGGACGCTGCAGATCGAGGTCGCGGATGATCGCGGCGGGCCTGCAGGTCGAAGTGCTCGGCGACGAGCTTCTCGATCTGCGCGACCGGGATCTTCTCGGTGTCGAACGTGCGCACGGCGAGCGAGACCGGATGCGCGACGCCGATCGCATACGCCACGTTCACTTCGGCGCGATCGGCCAGCTCCGCGGCGACGATGTTCTTCGCCACGTACCGAGCCGCGTAGGCCGCGGAGCGGTCGACCTTCGTCGGATCCTTGCCCGAGAAGGCGCCGCCGCCGTGACGTGCTGCGCCGCCGTAGGTGTCGACGATGATCTTGCGGCCGGTCAGACCGGTGTCGCCCATCGGCCCGCCGATCACGAACTTGCCGGTCGGGTTGACGTAGACGAAGTCACGGTCGGAACGCAGGCGCTTCTCGTCGTAGAGGTCGTTCGGAAGGATCGGGTGCAGGACGCGCTCGACGATGTCCGGCTTGATCAGGTCCTCGGCGCTGATCCCGTCGGAGTGCTGCGTGGAGACGAGGATGCGCTCGATCTCGACCGGCCGCTGGACGCCGTGCTCGTCGACTTCGTAGCGGACGGTCACCTGAGCCTTGCCGTCTGGCCGCAGGTACGGCAGGTCGCCGGCCTTGCGCACCTCGGCGAGCCGCTTGCAGATCTTGTGCGCGAGCATGATCGGGAGCGGCATCAGCTCCGGGCTCTCATTGGAGGCGTAGCCGAACATCATTCCCTGGTCGCCCGCGCCGATCTTGTCCAGCTCGTCGTCGTCGCCCGGATCGTGCTGCACCTCGTACGAAGAGTCCACGCCCTGCGCGATGTCGGGCGACTGCTCGTCGATCGCGACCACCACGCCGCACGTTTGGGCGTCGAAGCCCCACTTCGGAATGCGTGTAGCCGATCTCGGTGATCTTCTTCCGCACGATGCTCGGGATGTCGACGTAGGTCTCGGTCGTGATCTCGCCTGCGACGACGACGAGGCCCGTCGTGATCAGCGTCTCGCAGGCGACGCGCCCTCGAGGGTCGTCACGAAGGACGGCGTCGAGGACGGTGTCCGAGATCTGGTCGGCGATCTTGTCCGGGTGGCCCTCGGTGACGGACTCGGACGTGAAGAGGAATTCGCGGGCTGACACGGCGGAGAAGGCTAGTCGATAGCGAGGAAGAGCTCGGCGGTGCTCGTGCGCCCGTCGCGGTCCGCCCAGGCGACGAGCCAGCGAAGGGGCTCAAGATTCCGGCGGAGCTGCGGCGGGATCTCCTCGTCGGAGAGGTCGGCGAATCCGAGCACGAGCGGCAGCCCATCCTCCAGGTCGAGCCAGACGAAGCCACCGTTCTCGTCCGGAAGGCCCGCGGACCCGCGCGCGTCCTTGAAAGCCTCGTCGTCTTCCAGGCGCGGACCGCCGGAGCGGATCTCCTCGATCGCATTGCTGCCGGTCGTGACGACCGACCTTCCCGTCGAAGGCGCCGGCGAGCACCCTGAAATCGCCGAGCTCGACGCAAAAGACCTTGACGCCGGCCTGCTCGGGCGTTCCGTGGCACGGTTGCGCGGGAAGCTTGCTCGTCATCGCGCTGAGCAACCCTTCGATGGACTTCTGGGCGGCAGCCTCATCCTGCGACCTCGAGCAGCAGAGTGAACTCCGGGAGAGGAGTACCGGCGCGGATATACAGAGCAACTTCGTTCTTGAAGAGGCTCGTGAGGTCGGCGAGCTTCAGTCCCAACATGCGTTCGAGCTCGACGATCGCCTGCCGGTACGCGGAATTGCTCCTGGAACTGCTGCAACTGCTTTTCGAGCGCGCCCCCGCGGAAGGTCAGGAAGGCAAGCGCGTCCCCGGGCACATCCGCGAGCAGCTTCGACTTGTAGGCTCTGGATCTCAGCGGCCTCCTGCTCGGTCCGCGTTGCGCCGACGAAGCGCATCCCCCCGTCCTCAGCAGCGAGCGCGGCCGACACGAACTCCGGCCGCTCGGCGGGAGTGAGCTCGAGCGAAGGCGCCGCCCGTGATCCCGCCCAGCGCCTTCTGGAAAAGGTTCGTCAGGCTCTCGCCACGTGCGAAGACCGCGAGGAGCGTGTCGCTCGGAAGCTCAGCGAGTGCATCCTTGTACGTCGCGTCGTCGGCGAGGCTGGCGCCCTTCGGCGCCTGTTGCTTGAAGCGGTCGATCTTCGCCTGCGAGTCGGAGAGGACGAGCCAGTCGTCGAGCTCGCCCACGAGGAGCTGCTCGTCGCCGGGCTGCTGCTGGGCGGCGTTCCCCTTCTTGACGGCTGCGAGGAACTTCTCCTTGTCCTTCGGCTTCGTGACCGCGACGACGTTCCCGCCACCAGCCTCGAAGTCGAGCCAGACGAGGGAGATCTCGTCTCCGAGGGCCGGCTTCACGTCGCGCTCCCAGTCGAGCTTCATGTCCTCCTCGAAGGAGGCGCGGAGGAAGCGAATCGCCTGGTCGCCGTCGGGGAACTTCTCGAGCAGCTTTTCGATCTGGCGCCACTGGCTCGAATCCGCGTTCGAATCGACCGTGACGAAGGCCGGCGCATTCGCGGGGACGATCTCGGCGCCGCCTGAAGCGGCTTTGTCGCTCGAGCCGCAACCCGCGAGCGCGAGGGCGGCCGCGCCGATCAGAGCAAGGCGGAAAAAGCGCACGGCCTGCATGCTACTCCGCGGTCGGGACACGGCCCATGAGCCCGGCCACGAGCTCGTGCAGGCTGCCACCGCCGAGGATCTCGCACACCCCGCGGGTGATCGGCAGGTCGACGCCGACGCGGGTCCCGAGGTCATCGAGCACGGGCGCCGTCGTCAGCCCTTCGACGGTCCCGATCTCCGCTTCCGCTTCTTCCGGGCTCGCCCCGCGCGCGATCAACTCCCCCGCTCGGCGGTTGCGACCGAGGTGAGACCAGCATGTGACGATCAGGTCGCCCATGCCGGCGAGGCCGGCATACGTCTCGCCACGCGCGCCGAAGGCCCCGCCGAGCCGAGCCATCTCCGCCTGGCCGCGAATGATGATCGCCGTCTTGGCGTTGTCGCCGAGCCGGAGCCCGTCCACACCGCCGGCGGCGAGCGCGATCACGTTCTTCGCCGCCGCGCAGAGCTCGACGCCCACCAGATCGGTGTTGACGTAGACGCGGAACGTGAGCGAGTTCAGCTCGTCCTGGAGCCACTCTGCGAGGGCCACGTCCTCGCTGGCGACCACGGCGGCCGCCGGCAGCCCGTGGCCGATCTCCTGGGCGAAGTTGGGGCCGGAGAGCACCGCGGCGGGCCGGTCACTGAGCAGCGTCGACAGCCGGTTGCCGGTTTCGGGGTCGAGCCCCTTCGTCAGGCTGAGCACGGGGCCGTCAGGCGGCAGGGAGCGCACGACCTCGGCGAACGAGCGGCTCGGCACGGCGATCACGGTCACGTCGGCGTCCGGGAGACCGTCGGCCAGTGTCACGGCATCGACGTCGCCGAGGTGGACGTCCGAGAGGTAGCGCGGGTTGCGCTTGGTCTCGGCGATCGCGGTCGCCTGGACCGCATCGCGGCAGGCGATCGTCACCTCGTGGCCCCGCTCTACGAGCACGTGCGAAAACGCCGTCCCCCAGGCGCCCGCTCCGACGACGTTCGCCTTCACGTCTTTCTCACGAAGTCGATCGACACCGGCACGCCTTCCATCTGGAACCGCTCTCGCAGCTGATTCTCGACCCAGTAGCCGTAGTCGCGCGTCACCAGGCCGGGATCGTTCACGAAGAAACGGAAGCGAGGCGGGCGAACGGTCGTCTGCGTCCCGTAGAGCAGGTTGAGGCTCTTGCCGTTCTTCGAGGGCGGCTGCCGGGCCTCGCGGAGCTCGCCGAGGAAGCGGTTGAGCTCGGGGGTGGGGACGCGCGCCGTGTGCTTGTCATAGAGCCTCTCGACGTAGTCGAGTAGTCGGCTCACTCCGCGACCCGTGGTTGCGGAGACAGTCACGACGGGCGGGCGCTGCCGCAGGCGCTCCGCGATGCGCGCCCTTGCGTCCTCGATGCCGAGCTGGCCGATGTCCCACTTGTTGAGAGCGACGAGTGTCGAGTCCTGCGCCTTGCGCGCGACGTCGGCCACGGTCAGGTCGTGGTCGACGATGCCCTCGCTCGCGTCGATGAGGACGACGGCCACGTCGGCGCGCTCCGCGGCCTGCAGCGCCCGCAGCTCCGAGTAGTACTCGATGCCCTGTCGCGCGCGACGCTTCCGGCGCAGGCCTGCGGTGTCGACGAGGACGAAGGTGCGGTCGCCGCGCTCGAGCACCGTGTCGATCGAGTCCCGCGTCGTGCCCGGCGTCTCGGAGACGATCACCCGCTCCTCGCCGAGCAGAGCGTTCAAGAGGCTCGACTTGCCGACGTTGGGGCGGCCGAGGATCGCGACGCGAATCGCGTCGTCCCCCACCTCGGCCGGGCCGGAGCCCGGGAGTCGCGCGATGATCAGGTCGAGCAGGTCGCCCGTCCCGTGGCCGTGCAGGCTCGACAGGGCGATCGGATCCCCGAGGCCGAGGCGGTGGAACTCGAGCGCGGCCGTCTCGTTGCCGGGCTCGTCGATCTTGTTGGCGATGAGGAAGACCGGCTTGTGCGCGCGACGCAGGATCGCGGCGATCTCCTCGTCGCCCGGTGTGATCCCGATCTGGGCGTCGACGACGAAGAGGATGAGATCGGCCTCGGCGATCGCTGCGCGCGCCTGGTCGGCGACCTGGGCAGTCAGCGGCGAGGGGTCGACGATGTCCACGCCACCGGTGTCGATGAGACGGAACCGGTGACCCGACCACTCGCAGGTCAGCTCCTTGCGATCCCGTGTCACGCCGGGGGTCTCGTGAACGACCGCCGTCCGCGTGCCCGTGAGCCGGTTGACGAGCGTCGACTTCCCGACGTTGGGGAAGCCCACGACGGCGACGGTACCGAGGAGATCCGTGCTCACGCCGGCGGCGTCGCGACCCGCGGGCGGCCGAGCTCGTGCATCTCGATGAGCCAGTGCCAGAGGCGCGAGATCTCCTCGCCGATGAGAACCGAGGCTTCGCGGTAGCCCTTGCCCGAGCGGGGGATGTCGCCAAAACGCATCGGCTCACTCCAGGCGATCGAAACCGGGTGGAAGTTCCCGGGCCTCCAGAACTGCGACCCGTGGATGGCGCCGCAGACGACCGGTACGTCTTGCTGCACAGCGACCATGCCTGCCCCGGGCATGACCTCGCCGAGGACGCCGCCCTTCTGCCGGGTGCCTTCGACGAACAGGCCGAGGGCGTGCCCGTCGGAGACGACCTCTTTCATCCTGCGCACTGCTACGCGGTCGGACTCGCCGCGGCGGACAGCGAAGGCCCCAAAGCTCTCGATCAGTTGGCCCAGCCCCGGCACCTTGTAGACCTCGGACTTGGCCATGAAGTAGACGATCCTTGGCACTGCGGAGCCGAACGCAGGCGGGTCGATCCACGAGAAGTGGTTCATCGCGAGCACGACGCCCCCGGTCGGCGGAATGCGCTCCGCCCCGTAAACGCGCAGAGGGGCGAACAGCTTCGTGACCGGCTCGATGGTGAGCCGGCCGATCTTCCAGACGAAGGGTACGGCGTTCATGCCGTCGAGTGTGCCCGCACCATGGCCTCGATGCGGGCGACGACGTCCTCCACGTCGAGGGTGCTCGTGTCGATCACCTCGGCATCGTCCGCAGGCTGCATGCGCGCGGCGTCGCTCTCGTCACGCATGCGCAGGTCGGTGGCGAGCGCGTCGGCGCCGATGTCGGGCCGCTCGGCCAGTCGCCGCTCCGCACGGACGCCGCGGTCGGCGACGAGATAGACCTTCACTTCGGCATCCGGCGCGACGACGGTCCCGATGTCGCGACCCTCGATGACCGCGTTGCCGAGCACCGCCAGGTCGCGCTGCCGCTCGCGCATGACTACGCGCACCTCGTTGTGCCGGGCAACGACGGGCACGAGCCGGTCGATGCGCGCCTGGCGGATGGCGTCGGTGACGTCGCTGCCGGCAATCGTCACACGGCCCCCGTCGTCGAGGCCGATCGGATAGTCGCGGGCGAGCTCGCCGAGCCGAGAGCCCTGGTCGAGCGGGATGGCGTCGCGCATGGCAAGCCAGGTCAGCGCGCGGTACATGGCGCCGGTATCGAGGTAGCGAAAACCGAGCCGCTCCGCCAGCCGGCGCGCGACCGTGCTCTTCCCGGCCCCGGCGGGCCCATCAATGGCGACGATCATCGCTGCGTAACCGACTCGAGAAGCTCGAAAAACCCGGGGAAGCTTACCGCGACCACGTCTGGATCCTGGAGCACCACGCCCTCCCGCGAGATGAGCCCTGCGGTCACGCCCATGATCCCCAGTCGAGGATCGCCGCGCGGGTCCAGTCCCCCACCCTTAGGGCGGGTAGGGACCCCTCTCACCCTGAGGCCATCGTCGCGTTTCACGGGGCGAATTCCAAGGGCTCGTAGCGAAGTTCTCACTGTTTCGATCCAGTCTCGTTCTTCCGGCCGCAATCGATCGCCGCGGATCACGCTGTCTCCGTGCGCGCCGCCCGCGGCCAGCCCGAAGAGCGGCAACTCGTCCAGGAGCGCGCGCGTCTCGTCAGCCGTCAGCGTCGTCGCCACGAGCTCGGCTGAGCGAACCTCGAGATCGCCCGTCGGTTTGCCTGATCGTTGGCGGTTGTAGATCGCGATCCGGCCGCCCATGCGCGCGAGCACGTCGAGGAGCCGGCTCCGCTTTGGATCGAGTCCCACGCCGTGCAGCGTCAGCTCGGAGCCGGACAGCAGCGACGCGGCCACGACGAACGGCGCGGCCGCGGTGACGTCGGGAACAGCGATGTGGCCGACGAGAGCGCGCGCCGGCTCGACGCGAACGTGCTCGGCGGCCATCGAGATCCAGTGTACGTCGCTGGGATAATCGAACCGTGCGCATCTTTTCCGGCATCCGCGCCTCCGGCGACAAGACGCTCGGCAACTACAGCGGCGGCTTCCGCCAGTACGTCGCGACCCAGGAACAGGGCGACGCGTTCTTCTGCGTCGTCGACCTGCACTCGATCACGACGCCGTTCGAGCCGGAGGTGCTCCACGAGGCGACGCTGTCGGTCGCCGCCTGGCTCTTCGCGACCGGGCTCGACCCGCAGCGCTCGACGGTCTTCGTCCAGAGCCACGTGACCGCGCACCCCGAGGCCGCCTGGCTGCTCAGCGCGGTCGCGAGCTTCGGAGAGCTGCGACGGATGACGCAGTTCAAGGAGCGCGCCGAAGAGCAGGAATTCGTCTCGGCCGGCCTCTTCAACTACCCCGTCCTGATGGCCGGCGACATCCTGCTCTACCAGGCCGACATCGTCCCGATCGGCGACGACCAGCGGCAGCATCTCGAACTGGCCCGCAACATCGCGGAGCGCTTCAACGGGCGGTTCGGCGAGACGTTCAAGGTGCCCGACGGCGTCTTCCCCGAGGAGGGTGCCCGCATCAAGAACCTGCAGGAGCCGGAGCGGCTGATGTCGACTACGCGCGGGGCTCCGCAGGGCGTCGTGCGGATGATCGACCCACCCGATGTGGTGCGGAAGAAGTTCAAGACGGCCGTGACCGACTCGGGGACCGACGTGCGGCACGACCCCGAGGAGAAGGCGGGCATCTCGAACCTGATCGAGATCATGGCCGTCGTCACCGGCACGACGATCGCCGACGTCGAGTCGCGCTACGACGGACAGGGCTACGGCCAGTTCAAGGGCGACGTGGGCGACGCGGTCGTCGAGCTGTTCGCCCCGATCCAGCAGCGCTACGAGGAGCTGCGCGCAGACGAGGGCGAGCTGCGGCGGTTGCTCGCGGTCGGCGCCGACAAGGCGCGCGTGGCTTCGGCGCCCACGCTCGAGACGATGTACGAGCGCATGGGCTTCGTCAGGCCCTAGAGCCAGCCGGTCCGACGGAACTGCCGGTAGAGCAGGAAGCACGCGAGGGCCATGATGAAAAGCGCGAGCGGGTATCCAATCCGCCAGGTGAGCTCGGGCATGTGCTCGAAGTTCATGCCGTAGATCCCGGTGATGAGCGTCGGCACCGCGATGATCGCCGCCCAGGCGGAGATCTTCCGCACGTCCTCGTTCTGGCGCACGCTCGCCTGCGTCAGGTTCGCCGCCAGGATGCTGGTGAGCAGCTCACGGAAGCCCTCGACCCGGCCGGACGCACGCAGCAGGTGGTCATGGATGTCCCTGAAATAAGGATGCATGTCCTTGTCGATGAGCGGGTGCTCGATGGTGGCGAGCTTCTCGATTGCCGGGGCGAGCGGCGCGATAACGGTGTGCAGTTCGAGCACTGTGCGCTTCAGCTGGTAGATGCGCCCGGCGGGGTTGCTGCTCGACGGCGTGAAGACATCGGTCTCGGTTTCGCGGATTGCGCTGTCGAGCTCCTCGATCACCGGCTCGTAGTCGTCGACCACACGGTCGACGATCGCGTAGAGGGCGGCGCTTGGCCCCTGAGCCAGCAGGTCGGGCCGCTGCTCCATCTGCAGCTGTACGTCGCGGAGTGAGGGCTCGCCGTGACGGACGGAGACGATGAAGCCGTCGCCGACGAAGATGAGGAGCTCGCCGAGCTCGATCGTGTCGTCAGGAGCGATCCAGCGAGCCGTCTTCAGGACGATGAACAGCGAATCGCCGTAGAGCTCGAGCTTCGGCCGCTGGTGCGCGATGATCGCATCCTCGACAGCCAACTCGTGGAGCCCGAACTCGCGGCGGACCGACTCGAACTCCTCTTCGGTCGGCTCGAGCAGGCCGATCCAGGCGAAGACACCCTCCGGCCGAGACTGCTCGTAGGTGTCTTCGAGCGCCACCGGCTCGGCGAGCCGACGTCCGTGCTCGTACACCGCCTGGTTGACGATCATCGGGCGCGAAGTATCGCGGCCCGGAGGAGCTCGAGCTCCTCGGGCTCGAGCTCGCGCCATTTGCCCGGCTCGAGGCCTTCGGGAGTGAGTCCCGCATAGCGGCTGCGGTGAAGGTTGCGGACGGGGTGGCCGACCGCCTCGAGCATCCGCTTGACCTGGTGCTTGCGGCCCTCGTGGATCGCCAGCTCGATGCGCGAGGGGCCGAGCCGTTGCACTCGCGCGGGAGCCGTGGGTCCGTCGTCGAGCTCGAGACCTTCGGCCAGGCGCTTGAGTGCTTCGTTAGAAGGCTCACCCTCGACCTCGGCCTCGTAGACCTTCTCCACCTGGTAGCGCGGGTGCGCGAGCCGGTGCGCGAGCTCCCCGTCGTTCGTGAGGAGGAGCGCGCCGGTCGTGTCGGCGTCGAGGCGGCCAACCGGGACAACACGCGCCTCGTGACGGACGAGATCGACGACGGTGCGCCGCCCGTGCGGATCGTGCGCCGTCGTCACGACGCCTGCCGGCTTGTGGAGAAGCACGTAGGCGAGGGGCTGCGGCGCGAGCTGCTTGCCATCGAGCTCGACGACATCGTTCGACTCCACGAACGTGTTGAGCTGACCCGGCTCGCCGTTGACGAGAACGCGACCGGCCTTGATCAACTCGTCGGCCTTGCGTCGGGAGGCGACTCCAGCGCGCGCGAGGTAGGCGTTCAGGCGCATAGAGGGATTCTCACTTCCGGCACGGTCCCGGCACCCATGTGTGCGAATTTCCTCAGTACGATCGCCTTGGGGAGGAGGTTGGGGGTACCGAGTTAGGAGGCGCGAACGGCAGACGGCTGGTTAGGCCGCGCGCCGAAACGGCCACAGGCGACGAACCAGCCGGCGCCGCCGCTCGCGGCGCTCGTCCTCTTCGCGCCAGCGCGCTTTCCGGCGTTCGTACATGGCCTCGAACTCACGCGTATTGCGATCCCATTCCTCGCGCTGGGCTCGCCGCTCTTCAGGAGTCATCTTCCCAGGCATCGCCGTCTTCCTCGCCGAGCAAGAGTTCGAGCTTGGCGTTGATGTCCATCAACATTCGAATGATGCCATCGACCGTCTCCCGGTCGAGCGGCTGATCTTCTCGTCGCCAGGGCCTACAATCAGAGTGTGCTGAAGCAGTTGTCGGTGAAGGTCGCTCCGATCACGAGTCGCGCCGCCGACTTCGCACCGGTCGCGCCGGCCTGCTGCAACGTGTGCCGCACCTGCACGACGACGAACGTCATCGGGCTCGTGTTCGGCGCCGGCGCCGCGGTCGCAACCACGGCGAAGCACCTCCTCCGGCGAGCCTAGGCCGGTCGGCGCTCGGCCAGCGCTTCGAGCCGGCCGCGGATCTCGCCGTCCTCGCCGCCGAGCTCCTCGAGCCGCGGTAGCGCGGCCAGGCTCTCCAGGCCGAAGACCCGTTCGAACAACGGCGTCACCCGGTAGCGCACCGCGCCGCCGATGCCGCTCTCGCGGCCCGCCTCGGCGATCAGCCCACGCTCCACGAGCCCCGCGACGACCGAGTCCACAGCGACCCCGCGCCAGCGCGCCACTTCCGGCCGCGAGCACGGCCCCAGGTACGCGACGACCGCAAGCGTTTCGAGCGCCGCCTGCGACAGGCCCCGCTCGACCGGACGCTCGAACAGGCGCCCGCAGGCTTCCGCGGCATCCCGCGACGCGCGAAAGGCCCAGCCGCCGGCGACCTCCTCCAGCACGATGCCGCTGCGACCCTCGTGGTAGCGCTCGCCCAGCAAGCTGAGCGCCATCTCGACACGCTCCGCGTCGTCCGCGGCTGCTTCCGTCAGGTCGTCCACAGACAGCGGTTGCGACGCGACGACGAGCAGCGCCTCGAGCGTGCGCGCAAGCGCATCCAGAGGGTTGGCGGCGACTAGGCGGAGCGGGCGGTCCACGGCACCTCACTTTCCTCCGATCGCGCGGTTTCCTCCCGCGCGACCCGGATCGGAGCGAACGGGCGCAGCCTGGTCGATCGAGATCTCCCCGGACCGGCGCAGGTCGAGCAGCGCAAGGAACGCGACAGCCTGTTCGATCCGCGACAGCCCCTCGACCTCGCTGTCGAAGTCGAACCGCGAACGACGCTTGAGCAGAGCGCGGAACCGCTCCAGGAACTGCGTGACCGGCGGGAAGCGAAGCTCGAGGTGCTGGAGGGAAACCTGCGGTGGCTCAGCCGCGAGCGCACGCAAGAGACGCCGCCAACAACGCAGGATCCTGCGGAGCCAGCCGCCGCTCGAACGGAGGCGCCAGCGGCGCAGGCCCGAGACGGAAGAAGCGATCTCGCTCCCCGGCCAGCCGCTCGGCCAGCCAAATCGCCGCCTCCTTGATCCGCCGGTACTCCTCGAGGCGCCGCGCAAGCTCCTCGGCCGCCTCCTCCGGCGCCAGCTCGTCGAGCTCGCCGTCCTCGTCGCCGAACAAGCCGCGGGCCTTCAGCTCCAGCAGCGACGCCACGAGCACGAGGAACTCACCGCACGCGTCGAGATCGAGCTCCTCCCGCTCGGCGAGCCGCTCGATGAACGCAACCACGATGCCGGCGACGTCGACCTCTGCGAGCGGCACCTCCTCGCGGAGCACCAGCGTCAACAGCAGGTCGAACGGGCCCTCGAACGCGTCGAGGTCGAGCTCGAGCTCTCGGACAGACATCCGCGCGAAAGCTAACGAGAGGGGCGGACGCGTCCCTTGGGGATAGCCATCTTCGGCGGCGGGGGCACCTTCTTCCCCCTACGCCCGCCGTCCCGGCGAGGCCGCCGTCCCCGGAAGAACTGCCACCAGATGAAGAACCCCATCGCCAGGACGAAGCCGACCACCGACACCCAGGCGTTCAGGCGCAGCGGCCCGAACTCATGCGCCGGGTCGATCCGCAGCAGCTCTTCGAAGAACCGCCCGAAGCAGTAGAAGGCGACGTAGAGCGCGAACAGTCCCGGCGGCCTGATGCGCAAGCGCCAGCCGATGACGACCAGCACGCCGGCCATCCCGATGTCGTAGAGAAACTCGTAGAGAAACGTCGGGTGAAAGGTGTCGAACGCCTCGTAGCCGGCAACCCGGTGCTCGGGATCGATCTCGAGCGCCCACGGCAGGTCGGTCGGCTTGCCGTACAGCTCCTGGTTCCACCAGTTGCCGATGCGCCCGATGCCCTGCGCGATCAGCAGCCCGGGCGCGACGCAGTCGGCGAACTCGGAGACGCTCCGGCCCTCCCGCCGCACGATCCACGCACCGACCAGGCAGCCGAGCCCGATCCCGCCCCACACGCCGAGCCCGCCCTTCCACACCGCAAACGGGCCCCACCATTCGTCCGGCACCTCGCTCCAGCTCGTCGCGACGTGGTAGGCGCGCGCCCCCACGATGCCGGCCGCGACACCCCAGACGGCCACGCGCAGAACGAGATCCCAGTCGCCGCCACGGCGCACGTAGCGGACCCCTGTGACCCAGATGCAAACCGCGATCGCCAGCAGCAGCATCAGGCCGTACATGTGCACGACGAGCGGGCCGAGGTCGACGACGCCGCTGTCCGGTGAGGGAATCGAGGCCAGGGTCACGGGCAGGGCATTCTGCCCCGCAGCGCGAGCCCCTGCCTCTTAGAGCAGGATCTTGAGCGCCAGGTCTTGCGAACAGCCGCGCTGCAGGAGCTCGGCCGCCCGGTGGAGATCAACGTCGTGCCGAACCGCCAGACGCCCTGCGGCACGGGGCTCGTAGCCCGCCCGCTCGAGCTCGTCCGCACGCCAGCGTTCGATCCGCTCGATCTCGGTTTGCTCTAGTAGCTGAAGTTCAGTCGCCGCCACGGAGTCCCTTCTAGTAGTTGCACTAGATGTTCGGTCAGACGACGACCGCGGATCTCCCGCTAAAGGGGGATTGCTCATTTCACAGAAGATTTACGTCTCGCCGGTCGCGCGCTGGATGCGTTTTTCCTGTTTACGAGCAAGGTTGACTGCATCTGCGAGCGTGAGACGGCCGTCGAAACCGTTGATCAGGACATAGCCGGTGACGTTGCCGTGCCGCCACGCGATCGCGTAGTGGCGAACGGCTGTTGGAGGCAGGCCCTGACGGAAAGTCACAGCGTGGGCCTCCTCGCCGAGCTTCGGTGCCGGCTCCACGGTCTGCCCTGCAGCGCCGAACGCGAGCTCGTCGAGCGCCTCCTCGTAGAGGTCGAAGTCCTGGCCGGCATCGCCGGTCGATTCGAAGAGGTCGGCGCGCGACTCGATGACGAGCGGCCCTTTCGTCTTCACGGTTCCGTTGCGCCCGAAGCGCGCCTTCCAGCCTCCCTGGCGGTGGAAGCGACTCGGGTCGTCTCGCGGCGGCGCCATGTCGGTGCGCTGCTGCTCGCCCTTGTCGAACTGCGCAAAGACCTTGCCGACGTCGGCGGAGGAGAGGACGAGGTCTTCGCCCTTCGAAGCCGAAACCGTCGCGCCGCCGTTACCGCCGTCGTCGCCGGAGCACCCGGCGAGCAGCAGCGCGGCCAGGATGAGAACCGGGAGCCGCACGGCCGAGGAGCCTAGCTGGGCCTAGCGGACCGAGCGCGCGATCTCGAGCGCTGCGTTCTTCGACAGCTCCCCCTCGAGCCTCACGGTGAGGTCGCCGTACTGCCAGAGGAGCGTGTTCCGCGCCAGGCGCGCGGTCTCCTCGCGGATTTGGCCGCGGCGGTCGCGATAGACGAAGTAGTGCGCATCGCCCGAGAACCAGACTCCGGGCCGCCCGTCGACGTCGGTGAACTCTGCGTCGGTGCGGGCCCCGAGCATCTTCTCGGCGAAGGACTCGCCCGGCGACTGGGTCATCAGCAGGCGTGCTTCGTCCTTCGTGCCCCAGAGGAACGTGACCTGTCCGCCCGGCACGCCGGCGCTGTAATAGACCTGGTCGGGCGCACCGAGATTCTTCAGATGTGGTTCGACGAGCCCGGGTGCCCGCTGACGGGCCGCGGCCAGAGTCACCGGGTCGCCGAGGCCCATGTCGCTGAGCAGCGGGACCTCCGGCAACTTGTCCACGCGCGTGACCTTCACGCCCTTGAGGCCCAGCCACTCGAGCACCGCCGACCGCGCCGAAGGGACGGCCATGGCCGCTCCGACCGCAAGCACGACCACTGCGAAGGCAACGACAACCAGCCGCCGGGGAGCCCAGCGGCGCGAAGGTGCCTCGCCCAGCCGGCGCCGCACACCCGCGGCGAGATCGGGCTCGGGCGGGAACTCGACGACCCCTCCCAGCTGACGCAGCGCTAGCTCGAGCTCAGGCATACCCCTCCCCCAGCTCTTCACGCAGGCGCCCGAGCGCGCGCGAGGTCCGTGACTTGACCGTCCCGCGCCGCACGCCGAGCGCCGCGGCAGTCTCGTCCTCGGAAAGATCCAGGAAGTACCGGCAGGCGATCACGAGGCGGTGCTCCTCGGGCAACTCGTTGATCGCTCCCAGCAGCCGCTCGCGATCCTCAGCGGCAAGGAGGTTCCCCTCGGGGGACGGAGCCGCGTCCCCCGAGAGATTCTCCCCAGCCGCCCGCAGCGCGAGCCCGGCGCGGCGGCCTGCGGAGCGGCGGCGGTTGCGAGCCTCGTTGGCGACGATCTGCAGGAGCCACGGCCGAAACGGCGCACCGGCGCGAAAGCGGCCGAGCGCGCGGTAGGCCTTGACGAACCCCTCCTGCGCAGCGTCCTCGGCGTCGGCCGCGTTGCCCGCCATGAGGTAGGCAGTCCTGAAGGCGATCCCTTGATGTCGTCGCACGAGCTCCTCATAGGCGCGTTCGTCTCCATGGCGAGCCCGCTCGACGAGCTCGCTCTCATCCTGTGGCCGGCTCACCACACTGGCTTTCATACACCGGAAGGCCTTGTAAGGTTCCGGCCATGTTCGCGAGGGTCGTGAGATACACGGTCGAACCGGACCGCTGCGACGAGGCGCTCGAAGCCTTCGAAGAGGCCGCCAAGACAATTGGCGACATCGACGGCATCGTCGGCGGCTATGTGATGGTCGACGGGGACGAGGGGCGAATCCTCACGCTCACCATCTGGGAAGACCAGGTGAAGATGGAAGCGAGCGAGGTGCGCGCGAGCCGCCTGCGTCAGGAGGCGCTGCGCACGGTCGAAGGCGACATCGACTCCGTCGAGCGCCTGCGGATCGCAGCCGGGATCGCGAACGACGCTCAGTCGCGCAGCGCAGCGGCTGAGCAGCAGACCTAGCGGCGGCTGACGACGAGATGCACCAGGCTCCGGACGCGAAGCCGCGTGCCGGCCCGCGGGCGCTGAGAGACCACACGCCCGGCCCTGCTCTTTGACGCCGCGCGAGTCACGCGGCCGACGCGGCAGCGGGCACGGACAATGCGCGTCCTCGCACGCGCCAGTGGCATTCCCCGTACCGCGGGCACGACACATCGCGCTTGTTGGGGTGGCGGCGGCGGTGGGGGTGGCGGCGGTGGCGGAGGCGGAGGCGCTGGGGGTGGCGGCGGTGGCGGAGGCGGAGGCGGAGGCGGTGGGGGTGGCGGCGGTGGCGGAGGCGGAGGCGGCGGATCCACCGAGCCGGTTGTGAATGTGTCCACGGAACTGGCCGCCGTTCCGACCGAGTTCGTCGCCACCACTCGGAAGTAGTAGAGGCGGTGCGGAGTGAAGCCGGTGACGGCGGTGGTGAAGTCAAACGCCGTTTCGCCTGCTCCGGCGCTCTCCCATGCTGACACCAGGGGAAGGTCTTGCGTCTCGCCGTACTCGATCCGCCAGGAAGTCTGCGCGGCGCCCGGGTTGATCCCAGCAGCAAAGTTCGCTCCCATCAGCGAATCCCAGACATAGGCCCGGGGAGGCGGGTCTGTGCCGATGACGGGGGCAACAGCGGGCAGCGTCCGGAACTCGATGTCTCCGCCGAAGTAGTAGTCGTATGGTCCGCCGATCGGACCCTCGCGCGCTACAAGCCGGTAGTGGTAGACGGTGTCGGTCTGCAACCCTCCTAGGTACAGCGCCGGCGTATACGACCCCGGTGAGAACCCGAAGTTGCCGAGTTGGTTGCCGTACGCGGTCGTCTGGCCCCACTCGAAGTACCAGACGCCCGACGAGTCGGTCGTGAACTGACCCTGAGGCTCGGCCGAAAGTCGATACACAAAGCCCGGCGGCAACGTCTCGACGGAAGACGTAGCGCCAGCGCTCGCGGGTAGGCCGAGAACGATACCCAGCAGGAGAGCGAGAGCGACAGGCGACTTCTTGACCGCAGGCATCGCGTTTTCCAGGCGCAAGATTAGCGCCAATCGGCTCTTACCCCAAGCGGATCGCCTTGACGAACAGGCTATCGGGGCCTCGCCGAGGAGCCCGACTCCCCACCTCGGCGAAGAAGTCCGGTCGGGAATCGCGAACGACGCTCAGTCGCGCAGCGCAGCGGCTGAGAAGACCTCGGGATAGAGCTCGTGCGCAGCCGTGATGCAACGGTCGCGTGACGACGGCCCCCAGCGCGCGCGGTCGTAGTGCGGAGCGAAGGGGCGCTCGAGCTCGTCGAGCTCGTCCACGCTCCCACGAAGGCTCGCTCGCCAGTCGGCGTCTTCCGGCTCAGGCGCGACGAGTAGCCCCTCGATCGCGGCGACGAGCGCCGACTTGCGCGCGATGTTCTCCGGCGTCACGTGCTTCAGGCACACCCCGTAGGCGCCGGAGAGATAGCCCTCCCACTCCGAGCCGATCTCATCGTCTTCGCCCGCGGCGGCGACGTAGCGGCGCGCAAAGAGCCCGCGCAACGCACCTTCTCCGCCCGCCTCGTCGATGAGCTCGAAGTACTCGTCGGGCACCATCTCCGTTCCGTCCTCGAGCACATAGCTCGCCGCCGGCAGGCTCCTTGCCGCGATCAGCGCTCGCACGCGATCGGCGGACTGGCCGCGCCCACTGCACAACTCGTCGAGCGGCACGAAGTTCGCCTGGATGTACGCGACGTCGGCGTCGGTCAAGACCGCCTGCATAGCTTCAGGCTATCGCGGCCTCGCCGAGGAGCGACTTCACCTCGGCGAAGAAGTCCGGATCGGGCTTGACCCGGTAGTCCGGCCCCAGCTGCAGCGTCTTCTCGCCGGCCGACATCGTCAGCGCGACGATCACCGGGATCTCGCCCGGGTACTCGCGCACGAGGCCGGCGAGCTCGCGGACGATCCCCGCCGGCGCGCGCGTGGCGTCGACCTTCAGCGTCACCTCGCGCCGCTCGGGGGTCGCCTCGAAGGCCGAGACCTCCAGCGCGATCATCTTCGTCTCCCCCTCCTGCTTGTGGTCGACGCGGCCCTTGACGACGAGCACGGTGTCCAGCTCGAGCAGCTCGCGCGCGGCCGCGTAGACGGAGTTGAAGACGACGACCTCTGTCGAGCCGGTGAGGTCGTCGAGCCGCATGAAGACCATCGGGTCGCCCTTCTTCGTCGTCAGCTGCTTGATCGCGCCGACGAGCCCGCCGACGGTGACGACCTCGCCGTCGCGGCGCTTCTCGACCTCGGCCAGGCCGCACTCGGTCTTGCGCCGCAGCTGCTCGCGAATCGCCTGCAGCGGATGCTCGGAGACGTAGACGCCGAGCGTTTCCTTCTCCAGGCGCAGCAGCTCGTTCTTCTCGTACTCGCCGGGCGGGATCGGCGGGTGCTGCTGCGGGCGCGCCTCCTCTTCCCCGCCGCCGCCGAGGTCGAAGATCGAGCCCTGGCCGGCGAGCCGGTCGGCCTGGTGGCGCCCGCCCCAGCGAGACGCGCTGCGTCGAGCGCCTCGAGCATCCCCTTGCGCGGCGTGCCGGTCGAGTCGAAGGCGCCGCACTTGACGAGCGCCTCGAGCGCGCGCTTGTTCGAGGCCTGCGGGTCGACCCGCTCGGTGAAGTCCCAGATCGACGTGAACGGCCCCGCCGTCCGCGCGCGCGGCGACGATCGCCCGCGCCGCCGAGTCGCCGACGTTCTTGACCGCGTTCAGCCCGAAGCGGATCTTGCCCTCGACGACCGCGAAGTCGTGCTCGGAGCAGTTGACGTCGGGCGGCTCGACCTCGATCCCCATCTCGTGGCAGGCGTTGACGTAGATGGGCACGCGGTCCTTCGTGTTCATCACGGACGAGATCAGCGCGGCCATGTACTCGCGCGGGTGGTTCGCGCGCAGCCACGCCGTGCGGTAGGCGATCAGCGCGTAGCCGGCCGCGTGCGACTTGTTGAACGAGTAGTCCTGCGACGCCTCCATGTCCTTCCAGAGCTGGTTCGCGACCGACGGCGTGACGCCGTTCTGCGCGCAGCCCTCGAGGAACTTCTCCTTGAGCGACGCCATCAGCTCGTGGATCTTCTTGCCGATCGCCTTGCGCAGGTCGTCCGCCTCGGCGGGCGAGAAGCCGGCGAGCTGCTTGGCGATCTCCATGTACTGCTCCTGGTAGACGGCAGATCCCGTAGCGTCGTCCGAGAGGATCGGCTCGAGGCGCGGGTCGATGTACGTCGACGGCCTCCTGGCCGTGCTTGCGCTTCGCGTATTGCGGGATGTAGCTGCATCGGCCCGGGCCGGTAGAGGGCGACGAGCGCGATCAGGTCCTCGAGCTCGGTCGGGCGCACCTGGCGCAGCGCCTCGCGCATGCCCGACGACTCGAACTGGAAGACGCCGGCCGCCTCGCCGCGCGCGAGCATCTCGTAGGTCTTGCGGTCGTCGAGCGGGATCTTCGTCGACGTCGAGCCCGCCGCCGACGAGCGCGAACGTCTTGTCGATCACGTCGAGGTTGCGCAGGCCGAGGAAGTCCATCTTGAGCAGGCCGAGCGCCTCGACGTCCCACATCCCGAACTGCGTGACCGTCTCCTCGCCCTCGCCTTTCCGCTGCAAAGGGACGTATTCCGTCAGCGGGCGGTCGCCGATGACGACGCCGGCCGCGTGGATCGAGTCCTGGCGGACGAGGCCCTCGAGCGGCTTCGCGAGGTCGACGATCTCCTTGACCTGCGGGTCGCCGTCGTAGGCCGCCTTCAGCTCGGAGCCGGGCTTGAGGCAGTCGTCGAGGTAGACCTTGACGCCTTCGGGGATCAGCTTCGCGATCTTGTCGACCGTGCCGTAGGGGACGTCGAGCACGCGGCCCGCGTCGCGGACGGCCGCGCGGGCCATCATCGTCCCGAAGGTGATGATCTGGGCGACGTGGTCGCGCCCGTACTTCTCGGCCACGTAGTTGATGACGCGGTCGCGGCCGGCGACCGAGAAGTCGATGTCCATGTCGGGCATCGACTTGCGGCCCGGGTTCAGGAAGCGCTCGAAGAGGAGGTCGTACTTGATGGGGTCGACCTCGGTGATGTCGAGGCAGTAGGCGGCGAGCGAGCCTGCGGTCGAGCCGCGGCCGGGGCCGACCGAGACGCCGTTCTGCTTCGAGAACTTGACGAAGTCCCAGACGATCAGGAAGTAGTCGGCGAAGCCCATCTCCTTGATCGTCTTCAGCTCGAACTTGAGCCGCTCCTGGATCTCCGGCGTCACGTGGTCGTAGCGCTTTTGCAGGCCTTTTTCGCAGAGCTCGACGAGGTAGTCGAAGGCGTCGCGGCCCTCCGGGACCGGGAACTTCGGCAGCCGGATCTGGCCGAGCTCGATCTCGACGTTGCAGCGCTCGGCGACCTCGAGCGTCGTGCGCAGCGCGTGCGGGTAGGCCGCGAAGTCCTGGGCCATCTCGGCCGGGGTCTTGAAGTAGAACTGGTCGGTGTCGAACTTCCAGTGGCTCGGGTTCTTGAGCGAGTCGCCGGACTGGATGCAGAGCAGCGCCTCGTGCGCGCGCGCGTCCTGAGTGGTCGAGGTAGTGGACGTCGCCGGTCGCGACGAGCGGCAGGCCGGTGCCCTCGGCGAGGCGCGCGAGGAGCGGGTTGATGCGGGCCTGCGGCTCGAGGCCGGCGTTCTGGATCTCGACGTACGTGGAGTCCTTGGAGAAGATCTGGACGAGCCGGTCGAGGTCGGCCGCGGCGTCGTTGTTGCGTGACTCCTCGAGCGCCTTTCGAGACGCGGCCGGAAAGGCAGCCGGAGAGCGCGATGATGCCCTTCGAGTGCGTCTCGAGCAGCGACCAGTCGACGCGCGGCTTGTAGTAGTAGCCCTGCAAATACCCTGCAGAGGCGAGCTTTATGAGGTTGCCGTAGCCCTCGGTCGTCTCGGCGAGCAGCGTCAGGTGCGCGTAGCCCTTGGTCTGAACGGACGAGTCGTCGCAGACGTAGACCTCGCAGCCGATGAGCGGCTTGACGCCCTTCTCGCGTCGCGTGCTTGTAGTGCTGCACCGCGCCGGCGAGCGACCCGTGGTCGGTGAGCCCGACGGCGGGCATCTCGAGCTCAGCAGCCCGAGCCGCGAGCGCAGGGATCCGGCAGGCCCCGTCCAGGATCGAGTACTCGGAGTGGACGTGCAGGTGGACGAAGTCGGCGGCCAACGGATGGCCCAATTCTAGGTTGGGCTCAGGACGTCCGGTCTGAGGGCCGGATCCTTCAGCGCGCGCATTGATAGCAGCTAGACGGCGAGCTGCTCCAGCTCTGCGCCTTCTCGAGCGAGAACGGCGGCACGAGGACGCGTATCGAACGCCCCAGCCGTCGGCGGTAGTAACGAACGCCGGCTGTCGTGCCATTGGTCCGCCATGACCACTTGTCGCTACTGCGCCGTCGTCGGCCGTCCGCTGCGGCTCGCCGAGCACGCCCTCAAGTCAGTGAGCTAGGTCGCGAGCTCGAGGAATCGCGCGAACCGGCGTCTTGAGCCGCTCGGGATCCGGCCGATCGACCGCCCCGTTTTCGGCACCTGCAAGGCGCCTCGTGGAAACCTTTGAGGAGATCGAGCATCGGGCCGTCTTCGTCTTCGAGCAGCCGCCGCGAGACATGGACGGTGTAGTCGGGCGAGACGCCGACGAGGTTCTGGTCGAACGCTCGATGGTGGATCGAGCAGAGGCTGAGCCCGTTCCTGCACGGTCGGCTCGCCGCCCACGTCGAGATCGCTGACGATGTGCGCGGCGTCGAGCAGGCGGAGCTCCTTCAGCCGGCAGATCGCGCACTGGCTCGCTGTACGCGGGAACGACTCGGCCGCGAAAGCGAGCCTGATGCAGCCGAACGCGCGTCTCCCGCACCGCGTAGCGGCGCTCGAGCGGATCCTCGAGTGGAACCGGTGCCGGCTCGTCTACGGCCCGTGCAGTGCGCCGGGAGTGACGAGGACCATCCGCGCCTCGGGATCGTCGGCGCGAACGAAGCACGGAAAGACCGGCTTGTACCAGCCGGCCGCGTTCCGATGAAGTAGACGATCGGAACCTGGAGCTGGTGCGCCGCTCGTAGTGCGCGGTTGTCCGGCTGGTCGATGTCACCGGCGCGATAGGCGTAGAGGAACCCGTCCTCCAGGACCTCGTCGTCGTACGGCGACTTCGACGAGGTCTGGATCGAGAGCGCGGCAGGCCCGCGCTGCACCGCGGCGCGGTAGATCCCCTTCTGGTGGTTAGGAACGGAACGCGCGCGCCGCGGAACGGGAACCCCGCGCGAGGCCGCCGACATACGGAATGTCCTCGCCGAACTCGGCGACGAGGACCGAGAGGTGCGCCATGCACGCGGTGCGGACATCCTCGTCTCGCAACGGACGGCGATTGTAGGCGCAGTACGATCGCCCGATGCGGCCGAGCGCGCCGCCCGGTCGAGCGACTTCCGCAGCAGTACTTCACCGCCCTGCTCGCGCGCGTCGCCGAGCACGCTGCGCTCGACGGCGAGCCGCTCGTCGATCTCGGGCGTGGGAATCCCGAGGTTGGGCCGCCTCAGCACGTCATCGACGCGCTGCGCTGCGGCGGCGAACGACCCTCCGCGCACGGGTATCCGCCGTTTCGCGGGTTGCCTGCGCTGCGCGAGGCGATCGCGGCTCGCTACTCCGCGCTCTACGGGGTCGAGCTCGACCCGCGACTCCGAGGTCACGATCGTGCCGGGGACGAAGACTGCGATCTGCGAGCTCGCGCTCGTGCTCGCCGAGCGCGGGTCGACGATCGTGCTGCCCGACCCCTACTACCCCGATTACCCGTCCGGGCCTGCGCTTGCCGGCGGCTCAGCACCGGCTACGTGCCGCTCGACCGCGGCGCCGGCTGGGCGCCCGACTTCGGCGCGGCGCCCCGCGAGGACGTCTCCGCCGTCTTCCTGAACTACCCCTCGAACCCCTGCGCGGTCTGCGCGCCCGACCGGGGCCTTCGCGCTCGCGGTCGCCTACGCGCACAAGACCGGCGCGGCGATCGTCCACGACTTCGCCTACGGCGACCTCGTCTTCGACGGGCGCGCGCCGCAGTCGTTCCTCGCCGAGCCGGGCGCGCAGCGAGGTCGGCGTCGAGATGTTCTCGATGTCGAAGACCTACGGGATGGCCGGCTGGCGGCTCGGGTTCGTCGTCGGCAACGCCGAGATCGTCTCCCGCCTCGACCTGCTCGCCGACCACGTGCGCGTCGGGATCTTCACGCCGATCCAGCACGCCGGGATCGCGGCGCTGACCGGGCCGCAGGACTCGGTGGCCGAGCGCGTCGCGACCTACCAGCGCCGCCGCGACCGCGTGCGCGAGGTGCTCCCCGACCTCGAGTGCGAGGGCTCGTTCTACCTCTGGTGGGAGCTGCCGGACGGGCTCACGGCCGAGCGGCTGCTGGCCGAGTTCCGGCTCGCGGTCGCGCCCGGCGAGGGCTTCGGCTCGCGCGGTGCGGGCTGGGCGCGGCTCTCGCTCGCGGTCAGCGACGAGACGCTCGAGCTCGGGCTCGAGCGGCTCGCGCGTGCGATCGCCTAGCGGCGGCGCAGAGGCCACCACCACGGCCGCCGTGGGCACAGCCCATCGACCAGAACCTCGACGCTTTCGCCGGTCTCAGTGTCGATGAACGCACTCTCGTAGGTCTCCCCGAGCCGCTCGTAGAGCTCGGCGAGCTCGCGAGCGAACGTCTCGGCGAGCGTGCGGGTCACGCTTCCGGGGGTGAGCTCGTCAAGTCGCGTGCTGTCCGCGTAGCCGGCCTCGATCAGCGCGGCGGCGCCGCGGGAACCGGGCCGGCCGCTCGCGGCCAGCTCCTGCAACGTTGGTCGCGGCAGCTAGCGGCGGCGGTCGACGTCGAGCGCGTCCACGAGCGACTCATCCTGACGCGCCATCTCGGCCGGCTCGACGAGGGCGTCCTGGAGTTGCGCGGCCAGGTCGCGGAGGCTCTCGAGCACACGCTGCCTGCGCTCCTCGAGCATCTTCGCCTCCCTCTGGAGCGACTGGTGCCGCTGGACGGTGTCGCGCTCGGTCTGCTCGGCGCTCGTCTGCGCCTCCTTCAGCATCACGCGGGCCTTCGCCTCCGCGTCGGCAACCACGCGTAGGGCCTCCTCCTCCGCGCTACGGCGATGCTGCGACCCGTACGAGTCGGCGGCCTCGCGGATGTCGCGCGCGTACTGGTCTGCCTCGGCTTTGGCCTGCGCTGCGTCGCGGGTGAGCTCCTCGATCAGCGCGGCGGCCCGCTGCTCCGCCTGCTGCTCGATCTTGCTCGCCTCCCGGCGGGCGTTCTGGCCGATCTCCTTCGCGGCCGCCTCGGCTGCCTCGATGATCGCGTTCACCTTGCCGCCGACGTCCGCGTGATCTCCGCGAGGCTCGGTTGCTCCCAGTCGCCGCCCCGGCCTCTTTCTCTGGCCGATCCGGCATCGATTAGCTCCTTCGTTGGGGCCGCAGGGGCGGACAGTTATTGCATCTCTCCGCGCCTTGGTTGCAACTTATAAGGCCGGGAGAGAGCCTGGATTAAGGGACGCTTTGCGAAGCAGGCGACTCGTTCGGCCCGCTGGCAGCCCAGTTACAGGAGGATGCGCGACGCCGTCTCGAGCGGGCAGCCGAGGGCGACGAGCCTGCGCGCCTGCCCCAGGTCGACGCGCGTATCGTCCGCCATGATCACGGCGCGCGGGAGGTCGAAGCCAAGACTGACGAGCTGGTCGAGGCGCCAGACACGCGTCATCTGCTCCTCGTCGGACAGATCGGGCTCGGCCGGCAACTGGATCTGGTCGGTCTCATCCATGTCAGTCTCATGATCGACCCAACGGCTCGGCCTGCCATGGGCCATCCGGCTCATTTTGCGACTCGTGTGGGCCTATCCGAATCGACGGGCTCGGACTCGACGATCCAGAGGGTCTCCGTCGCCGCACTGGACGGCCTGCGCACCTCCGCCCGGGTCGGTGAGGCTCGTGCGCAGGAGCTTGACTCGCTTGCCGTCGAGCTCCGCGATCGGCCCTGCCACCTCGGACATGCCGAATGTGAGCCGCCAGGCGCGCACCTGGTCGTGGATCTTCCGGGCCGGCTGCGCCCAGTCCACAGTTGCATAGTCCTCGCCGAAATGCCCGGCCCAGGTGGCACCCTCGTCGGTCTGCGGATCGCCAGGATCCCCGGCCGCGAGCCGCTCGAAGACCTGTGGCAGGAGCTCGAGCGCGGCCTGGGTCAGCTTCGGACCGATCTCCTCGATCGTGGTGTCGTCGTCCTCGATCGGCACTGTCGTCTGCGCGAGGATCGGGCCGGTGTCGAGCTCGGCGTCCATGCGGTGCCAGGTGACGCCGAACTCGCCGTCGCCTTCGCGGAGCGCCCAGGCCATGGGAATCGGCCCGCGGTGACGAGGGAGCTTGCCCGGGTGCTGGTTGACGGAGCCGAGCCGGGCCACGTCGAGGGCCTCCTGCGGGCAGCTTCCAGGGGAACCCGAAGCAGAGCACGACGTCGGGCTCGAGCCCGCGCAGCAGCGGCGCCACCGCCCACTTGTCCGGCGCGAAGAGGAGGCTGAGCCCGTCGGGAGCCATGCTGTCGGTGACCTCGCCCCAGGGCGGCAGCGGCCGGTCATCCTCGCGCCTCGGCATCAGCCAGGCGACCGGCTCGTGCCCGAGCTCGCGCAGGTGCGGCACGAGTGGCTCCACGACCGGCAGCACCGCCGAGATGATCACGATCCGCCAGGCTCAGGCGGCTTTTACAGTACGGCGCCATGAGCTCGGCGCGCCGGCTGGCGCTTGGCCGGCTGATCTCGCTGATGGGCGGCTCGGCCGCCTACATCGCGCTCATCGCCGGACTCTACGAGCGCACCGGCTCGGCTGCCTGGGTGTCGGCGGCGCTCTTCGCAGGCGTGATCGGCTCGGTGCTCTGGCGCGCCCGCCGCCGGGTACCTGGGCGATCGGTTCGACCGGCAGCGGGTGATGATCGTGACCGATCTCGCTTCCGCTGCGGTCGCCGGGACGATGGCGATCTTCATCGACGAGCCGGCGGCGCTCGTGGCGCTGTTCGGCGCGCTCGCCGTCGTCACGAGCCCGTTCGCGCCTGCGTCCGCGGCTGCGATGCCGAACGTCGTCGGCGAGGATCAGGTTGCGCGGGCGAACGCGCTCGTGGCGACGACGGAGTCGGCCGGCTATCTGCTCGGGCCGCTCGCCGGCGGGCTGCTGCTCGGAGTTGGCGTCTCGGCGCCGACCCTGTTCGCCCTCGATGCGGCGAGCTTCGTCGTCTCGGCGCTGTTCGTGGCCTCGATCCGGCGGCCGTTCGGCAGCGGCCGCGGCACCGAGTCGCATCCCGGAGTGCTCGCCGGCGTCCGGCTGATCCGCAACGAGCCCGTGCTGCGCCTGCTGGTGACTGCGTCGATGATCTCGCTCCTCGGCATCGGGATCGTCAATGTCGCGGCCTACCCCCTTTCGCTCCGGCTCGACGGCGGTACCGAGGGGTACGGCGCGATGGAGGCGCTGCTCGGCGGCGGCGGGCTCCTCGGGGCCGCCCTCGCCGGCCGCCTGCTCACCACGCGGCGCGCGCCCGCGATTGTCATGGCCTCGTTCGCGGTCTCGGGCCTGGGCCTCGCGGTTGCCGGCTCCGCGCCCGTACTGGTCGTGGCGCTCGGCGCGCTCGCCTTCGCCGGAGCGGGCCGCGGGCTCGGGGACGTCGCCGAGACGACGCTGATCCAGCTACGCACGGAAGACGCCGTCCGCAGCCGCGTGTTCGCGGCTCAGGACGGAGCGGCGCATGTCGCGTTCAGTGCGGCGATGGTCGCCGGCGGGGTGCTCGTCGAGGCGAGCGGTGACGTCTCGCGTTCGGGACGGCCGCCGCCTCCGGACTGCTGGCGGCGCTAATCGCCTCGCGGCTGCGGCGTCACCAGACGACGTAGGTGATCGCGGCGGCGATCAGGGTGACCGTCCCGGCGAGCGCGACCATCTCGCGGTGGTACGCGAGGAACTTGTGGAGCCGCAGGGTCGGCGCCAATCGGCCCGGAAGCGCCGCCAGCCCGAGCAGGGCGATCGCCAGCCCCAGCACGAAGAACAGGAACGTGGGCACCCCCTGGACGACGTCGACAGCCTTCGTGAACTGCACGCCCAGCGCGCCGCTGACGCGGGTGAACGTTGACTCGGAGTCCCCGCCGTCGGGGAGTTGCCGTCGGGCCGGTACCGCCGGCTTCCGCGGACGAGCCGCCCCTCCTGTCGACCGCGGCGCACGCGTTCGCGGCGCGCGCGGCGGCCAGCTCTTCGGGAAGCGGGTTCGGCTTCCCGACGATGACGAGCTGGACTCGCACCGGGGTCGCACCGCGCGGGCGAAGCGTTCGCGCCGTGACTCGGTAGGTGCCGGCGCGTAGGACGCGACGGCCGATGCGGCCGCGGAAGCGCACGCGGTTCAGGCCTGCGCGGCCGACGACTCGAAACTTCCCGACCACACGGCAGTCCGGCGCGAGGCGGGTGAGGACGAGCTCGACGATTGCCGAGCGCGAGAGGCGGAAGACGAAGGTCGTCTGGCGCTGTGCTCTGGGCCCGGAGCGCGCGATCCAGGCGCGGACCATTTTGAGGCGCAGCACCGTGGGGCCGCGCTGCGTCGCCAGGTCGACGGCGCGCGGCGAAAGCGTGCTCCCGGTGGCACTGGGCGGACCGTGGCGCGCCAACTGGGCGAAGGCCCCGGCCGCAGGGAGTCGGGGAACGGTCGAGCGACGAGGCGGCTCCGGCTTCGGCAGCGGGGTCACCGCCGCAGGCGGTGGGGGTGGGCGGGCCGGAGGTGGCGGCGGTGCCGGCGCGGTGGTGGAGGCGGCGCAGGCGGCGGTGGCGGCGGTGGAGGTGGCGGAGGCGGGGGCGGGGGCGGCGGAGGCGGAGGTGGAGGCGGAGGCGGCGGCGGCGGTGGGCAGGCGGTGGGGGAGGCGGAGGTGTGGCGGCGGTGGAGGAGGCGGAGGAGGTGGTGGCGGAGGCGCAGGCGGTGGGGGCGGCGGCGGCGCGGTGGCGGCGCTGGGAGGCCCGCCGTCATCGTCGTCGTCGTGGTCCTGCGTCTCGAGAGAGGCCGAATCGTCCTGCCCCGAGGACGCCGTTGACTCTCGGCGCGTGTCTTGTGCCCAGCCAACGGCGAGGAACCCCATCCAGACGAGCCCGAGGCAGAGGATCCACGTGACGCGGTGCCGGAAGGGTCGTCTCATGCGGTTCCTAGACTCTAGGAATGGCGTCGGCTAACACTGCCTCGGCCCGGCCGAGCGGGTCGAGCAACGCCGCGCGGGACTACTACGAGGTGCTCGGGGTAGCCCGGACCGCCGACGGCGAGACGATCAGGCAGGCGTATCGCAGGCTCGCGCGCGAGCTCCATCCCGACGTGTCCGCGGAGCCAAAGGCTGAGGAGCGCTTCCGCGAGCTGACCGGCGCCTACACGGTCCTTTCCGACCCGAACGCCCGGTTGCTCTACGACCGGTTCGGCTACCGCGGGCGGGGAAGCGGGTTCAGCCTGCCCGGCGCGGCGAGCGCGTCGCCGGTCCTGGCCGAGGTCAACGTCGACGCCTTCGAGGCCGCGCAGGAGCAAGCCGAGAGGTGCGCTACTCGAGCCGGGAGCAATGCGAGGCATGCAACGGCCGGGGCTTCGCGGCCGGCGGGGCAAGGGTGTGAGACGTGCAGCGGGAAAGGCAGGCTCACCCGGTCGGCGAACCTGCGCCGGCGACTGGATCCAGGTCGAGAAGTGCTCGGACTGCAACGGCAGGGCGTGTCCGAAAAGAACGCGTGCCCCGAGTGCCGTGGCGAAGGATCGTTGTCGGAGGAACAGGTCATGAAGGTCCGCATCCCCGCGGGCGTGGAGGACGGCAACCGGCTCCGCATGCTCGGAGACCCCGACGGTGAGCAGCTGCTCGTCCAGGTCCGGCCGCTGCCGGAGGACTCGTATCTCGTGCTGGTGCTCGCGGCCGTGCTCCTTCTGTGCTCGGTTGCCCTGCTCGTCTACTTCTTGAGCATCCGCTAGCGCATCGGCACAGTCGGCCCGGTTCGCGGCTAGGGTGACTGAGCACGGTCGGCCGGCGTCCTACAGAGGCCACTTTCTCTTTCTCGATCGCCACCTCATTTACGAGGACACGGCCGGGGGCAACCCCCGGCCGTGCTCCGGACTATGGGAACTGGCCGCTGTCCGGATTGAGATCGAGCCGGCCGCCGTTCTTGCACTCCGGCGGCACCAGGTACTCGAGGTTGCCCCGTCTGCGAAGCGCGTTCTCCGTGAGCTGCTGCAGCATCAACCTGCGCGCGGTGCCCTCCGAGAGCCCGAGCCGCTCGCCGAGCTCGACGCCGCTCTGCAGCGCGTAGCACTCGGTCGTCCCCTCGTCGCGCGACGCCGCGCAGGTGCCAGGTCTCGTGGGCGAGGACGGCGATCGCGCGCCCGGTCTGGCTCGCCCCGCTCCTCGTCCTTGAACGCGAGCCGGTAGAGGTCGAGGCAGCGGTCCGGTGTCAGGTAGGCGAGGTCGCCCCCGACCAGCGCGACACCGTCTGCGTGCTGGACGGCGCCCACGTAGCTGCCGGAGTCGTCGCAGCGGATCGCGACCGGCTTCCCCGCGATGCGCGAGGCCTCCTCCGAGAAGCGCGCCTCCGCCCTGGCCTGTGTGTCCGCGATCGAGCGCGTCCCAGCCGGTCCCCCGGTCGACGACCCAGACGAGGAGGATCAGCGCGGCGATGACGCCGAGGCCGACCAGGAACTGGCGAACGGGAAGCCCCGGCTCGGGCTCTGCCTCCGCTTCGCGGTCGATCACGACCCAGCCGACGCCGCCGTAACGCTCCCGGTCGACCGGCTGCGGCCCTCGGTCAGGAGCCGGCGCCGGAGCCGGTCGCATGGCGCCGAGAAAGAAGTTGAGCTCGAGGCCGAGCGCGATCAGGAACACGAGCCAGGCCGGCACCGCCGAGCGCAGCGCGTACGGCCCGAAGAGCCAGACGACGACGAACGCGACCAGCGCGACGCGCAGGAGGGTCAGGGCACGCATGCCCCGACGCTAGCTACCTACGGCTTGGCTCCGGCGTCGTACCAGCTGGCGATGCGGTCGCGCTCCTCCTGCGTCATGCCGGTCGCGTTCTGCGCCGGCATGTCCTTGACCTCGACGACGCGCTGATAGATGACGCGCTTGAGCGTGAGGATGTTGTTGTCGTCGCTGAGGTACAGCGAGGCCACGGGCACTCCGAGGTCCTTGTAGTCCTCGTGCGTCGGCTTCTGCGAGTGGCACGCCTGGCAGCGGCGCTCGACGATCTGCTTCACCTCGGCGAAGTCGGCGGCTTCGCTCGAGCTCTTCGACGCCGCTGTCGGACCCTCCCCGCACCCGGCGAGGATGACTGCGGCGGCCAGGGCCGGGGTCGTAGATGAGCCGCACCTACTCGTTGAGACGCTAAAGCTACGGCCGTTGTTGCAGCTCGTCGGTCTTCGCGGCCATGATGAAGTCGTTGCGGTGCAGGCCGCGGATCTTGTGCGTCCACCACGTGACCGTCGTTCGGCCCCACTCGGTCAGCAGCGCGGGGTGATGCCCCTCGGCCTCCGCGAGCTCGCCGACCGCGTTCGTGAACTCCAGCGCCTGCGCGAAGTCGTCGGCTGAGAAGACGCGCCTGCAGGCGCTTGATCCCGTCGACCTCGATCAGCTCCCAGTCGGGCACCTGGCGGTGGAGCTCGGCGGCCTCGGCATCCGTCACGGTCGGCGCGTCCTTGCGGCAGGCGACGCATTTCTCCTGTGTCAGTGGCTCTGTCACGGCGAGCGGAGTATTCTCGCAACCGTGGAGCAGACCAAGTACCTGCTCAACGAGTCGGAGCTTCCGCAGCGCTGGTACAACATCCGCGCGGACATGCCGAGCCCGCCGCAGCCGGTGCTGCACCCGGGCACCGGGCAGCCCGTCGGGCCCGAAGACCTGGCTCCGCTCTTCCCGATGGAGCTCATCCTCCAGGAGGTCAGCGAGGAGGCGGAGGTCGCGATCCCGCAGGAGATCCTCGACATCTACAGCCTCTGGCGCCCGACGCCGCTCTACCGGGCGCGGCGGCTCGAGCAGGCGGTCGGGACGCGCTCGCGCATCTTCTACAAGTACGAGGGCGTCAGCCCGGCGGGCAGCCACAAGCCGAACACGGCGGTCGCCCAGGCGCACTACAACGTCAAGGAGGGGCGGACGCGGCTCTCGACCGAGACCGGCGCCGGCCAGTGGGGCAGCGCGCTCGCGTTCGCGTGCAAGCTGTTCGGGCTCGAGTGCAAGGTCTACATGGTCAAGATCTCGTACGAGCAGAAGCCGTTCCGGCGCTCGCTGATCCAGGCCTGGGGCGCGACGATCGTCGCCAGCCCGTCGGAGGAGACGGAGTCGGGCCGCGCGATCCTCGCGGAGCACCCCGACTCGCCCGGCAGCCTCGGGATCGCGATCTCGGAGGCGGTCGAGGACGCGGCCGGCCGTGAGGACACGGCGTACTCGCTCGGCTCGGTGCTCAACCACGTGCTGCTGCACCAGACCGTGATCGGCCAGGAGGCGATCGCGCAGATGGAGCTGGCCGGCGCGTTCCCGGACGTCGTCATCGGCTGCGTCGGCGGCGGCTCGAACTTCGCCGGGCTGGCCTTCCCCTTCCTGCGCGAGAAGATCGCCGGCCGCGACATCGACGTGCTCGCGTGCGAGCCGTCCGCCTGTCCGACGCTGACGCGCGGCCTCTTCGCGTACGACTTCGGCGACACGAGCAAGCTCACGCCGCTCGTCCCGATGCACACGCTCGGGCACGACTTCATCCCGGAGCCGATTCACGCCGGCGGGCTGCGCTACCACGGCGTGGCGCCGCTGATCTCGCAGCTCGTGCTCGACGGGCTGATCCGCGCGGAGGCGTACCTCCAGAACGACATCTTCGCGTCGGCTGTCGCTGTTCGCGGGCAGCGAGGGGATCATCCCGGCGCCGGAGGCGGCGCACGCGATCCACGGCGCGATCACGACGGCGCGGGCCGCGGACGAGGCCGGCGAGGAGCGGACGATCCTCTTCAACCTCTCGGGCCACGGCCATTTCGACATGGCCGCGTACGACAACTACTTCGCGGGCAAGCTCGAGGACGTCGCGCTCGACGAAGAGGAAATGCAGCGCGCGCTGCAGGCGATCGAGGGCCTCCCCACTCCCGCGTAGACCGCGCTACGGATCACGGAAAATCTCGGTGCCCGCCGACGCGCCGCCAACGAATGCGGGGCTCGTCCTCGACCGTCACCCACTCAAACGTGGCTCGGCCATCCGGCCCGGAGAACGACCAGGTTGCTTCCAGGATTCCACTTCCCCCTGCGACCGGGCGAACGCGTGTTGCCTTTGGCCAGGACAGCGAGGGGTTTTCGCGGCGACGTTCCCAAGCAGGGTGGAACGTCTCAGTAAACCCACCGTTTGAACAGTCTCGCGTTCGTCGCTGGGACAGCCGGCACCAATCGCCATCGAAGGCAGGCGTCCGAGTCGAACTTCAAGCGACGTAGGAGGTTGAGGCGTCGGGAGGATGCGCCGGTAAAGCTCGTCGGGACCCCGGGACTCGATGATCGACCAGCCGCAGCGAACGTGCTCGTCGAGGTCGCAGCTGCGATCGACTGCCAAGCCGCCGACCAGAACCGACGCCTGCGTCTGACGTCGATCACCTAGCGGGGGATCGCAAGCAGCGCCATGCGCCTGCCTCCACGACCTCGACCTCGAGGGGCAGCGGATCGCCCTCCTACGAGATGCCGGGTACTTGCGAATCGCGGCTGAGCGAATCATCACCTGCCCCTTTGTGCGAATGGTGGTCGTCATACGATCATGCCTTTCCGTGTTTCTTACAATCTGAAAGTCGTCCGGTGGCGGCCATGCTACGCAATCGACCAGCATCACGTCAACAGTGGGGCAAGGTGGATACTCCGCAAACGCAGGGATGCTCGCGCTGTATCTGAGTCACAGACAGCGTATTAAGCTTGAAAGCACGACGGTTGTAAGGGAGGCTTGTCTTGGAATGTCCGGCCCCGAGCCGTCAGGGCCTGCGGTGGAACGCGCGGAGACGCGTGAGCTTCGCCTTGCGGTCGTGCTCTACGGCGGGGTCTCGCTCGCCATCTACATGCACGGGACGACGAAGGAGCTGCACCGGCTCGTGAAGGCGTCGGCGCTCGAGGACCACGGAGCCGACGCAGAGGGGACGCCGAGCGAGCGCGTCTACCGCGAGCTGCTCCGGGAGACCGCCGAGCGCAACGAGGGCGTTCGCACGCGCGTCGTCGTCGACGTGATCGCCGGCACGTCGGCCGGCGGGATCAACGGCGTCTACCTCGCCAAGGCGCTCGCGCACAACCGCTCGCAGGATGCGCTGCGCGACCTCTGGCTTGACCCGCGGCGACATCAAGGGGCTCCTGCGCGGCCCGGGCTGGCTGCCGCTCCTCCTCAAGGTTCCGTGGCTGCTCGCCACCGTCCGCAAGAAGCCGCCGCTCAAGGGCGACGAGATGTCCAGGTGGATCTACGGCGCCCTGCGCGACATGGACGAGCGACGGCTCGCGTCCCGCCGACCTGGGACGCTCATGCCGCCGGGCCACCTGCTGGAGCTCTTCGTGACGACGACGGACTTCTACGGCTACGACCGCGACCTCATCATCGCAGACCGCCAGCTGATCCACGACCACTCCCACCGGCACGTGCTCGCCTTCCGCTACGGCGACGGGGACGACCACTTCTCGAAGGCCTTCAACGCGGCGCTCGCGTTCTCGGCGCGCGCGACCTCGTGCTTCCCGGGCGCCTTCCCGCCGGTGAGCCTCGAGCTGTTCGGGTCGTACCTGAAGGACGACGGCGCCGATCTCTCCAGCCTCGAGCCCTTCTTCCGTCTCTACAAGCTGTCGAACGCCGAGCCTGGCCAGACGTACTTCGTCGACGGCGGCGTCCTCGACAACCGCCCGTTCGGCCACGCGATCCGCGCGCTCAAGCGGAAGCCGGCCGAGTCCGAGGTCGACCGGCGTCTCCTCTACCTCGAGCCCGATCCCGCGGAGCCGGGCCCCAAGCCGCCCGGCAAGTCGCCGAGCCCGATCCCCACGATCCTCGCCACGATCTCGGGCATCCCGAAGAAGGAGCCGATCCTCGACGAAATCCTCGACGTCTCGCGCCACAACGAACGCGTCCGGCGCATCCGCGACATCATCGAGATGACGTTCGATCCGATCGCCGAGCGGGTCGAGAAGATCGTCGGCGGCGACTTCGGCCGGCTCGCAGACAGCACGTCGGCGGACGAGATCGGCCGCTGGCGCGACCGCATCAACGAGGAGGCGCAGGCCTCTGCCGGACTCGCGTACGCGACGTACCTCCGCAGCAAGGTGAGCGGAGTCGTCGACCGCTACGCGCGGACGATCTGCCGACTGTCCGACTACCCGGAGGATTGCAACCAAGCGGCTTTCGTCCGGGCCGTGCTGCGCTCCTGGGCCGAAGGGACGGCTCTTCCCGAAGCGTGGCGAGCGTGCCGTCCCGGTCGAAGACCAGGTCGAGTTCCTGCGCACGTTCGACCTCGACTACGGCGCTCGCCGCCTGCGCTTCGTGATCGACGGCCTCAGCTGGTGGTACCTGGACGCCGGCAAGCCCGGCTTCCCGGCGCGTGGCGAGCTGAACGAGGGCAAGAAGGCGCTCTACGACGCGCGGGAAGTCCTCCGTGACGCCATGGACGGGAAGAGCCTCGCGACGGACCTGACCGACGAGATGCTCGCAGTCTTCGCTCAGGACCCGATCGACAAGTGGGTCTACGAGCACCGGCGCGGGCCGGAGGAGTACGCGAAGGAGCACGGGCCCGCGCTCGCGCAGCTCGAGGTGGAGCTGGGCAAGGCGCTTGGAGAAGGCGCTGGCTGGGTTCAGCGGGACGCTGTTCGAACAGGTACGCACCATCACGGCCGGCTGGAGCGCGGAGCGGCGCAAGGACATCCTCGTCCGCTATCTCGGCTTCCCGTTCTGGGACATCCTCCTCTACCCCATCCAGGCGGTCAGCGAGGCGGGTGAGCGTGACGCGATCGACATCGTCCGGATGAGCCCGCAGGACTCGACGCTGCTCGACCTGCCTGACCCGAAGAAGCCCAAGCTCGCCGGGTTTGCCGTCATGCACTTCGGCGCGTTCTTCAACCGGGCCGGCCGCGAGAACGACTACCTCTGGGGGCGGCTCGACGGCGCCGAACGGTTGATCGGACTGCTGCTCGGGGACGACCACGCCGAGGAGGAGCGAGCCGAGTGGTGCCGGAAGGCGTTCGCAGCGATCGCCGAGGAGGAAGGCGACGTGCTGACGAACGCGACCGCGCTGCTGGACAAAGCGCGGAGCTTCTGATGGCGTCCGGTCCCGGGCCCGGTTACGGCCTGCCGCCTCCGAACACCGGCAACTTCCTGCTCAACGGGATCGCCCGCGTCCTCCTCGTCTTCATCCGCGCCGAGCGCCGCATCGACCCGTTCATCCGCCCGGCTTTCAACTGGTTCCTCCGCGACTGGGTCGCCCGGCTGGTGACCGGGATCAAGAACCTGCAACGGCGCGGCGAGGACCGCCTCGCGCTGGCCGAGGAGCGGAAGCAGCCGAACGAGGACGAGCACCTCGACGACATCATCGAGACGTTCAAGGCGCAGATGCGCGGGCTCTGGAACCCGGGGCACTTCGAGCGAGGCGGGAACACGAAGACACACGGGATCGTGCACGCCGAATTCGTCGTCCGCGACGACTTGCCCGAGCACATGCGGCGCGGGATCTACGCCGAGCCGCGCACGTACCGCGCATGGGTGCGCTTCTCCGGGCCGGGCCCGTACATCACGCCGGACATCGACGACGTCGGGTTCATGAGCATGAGCATCAAGTTGATGGGCGTGCCGGGGCCGAAGCTCATGGAGGACGAGCAGGGGACGCAGGACATGATGGGCGTGTCGACGCCGACCTTCGTCACGCCGCACACCAAGGCGAACGCGCAGCTCCAGCACTGGAGCCTCAGGAACGCGGCGGTCTTCTACTTCATGAACCCGCGCCAGCCGCACATCCTCGACTCGATCATGCAGCTGCTCTGGACGAAGACCCAGTCGAGCCCGCTGGAGAGCGAGTACTTCAGCTGCGTTCCCTATCTGCTCGGGGAGGGGCAGGCGATGCAGTACTCGTTCCGCACGCGGCTGAAGTCGCGGACGCGCGTGCCGCGGCTGCCGTTGCGGCCGCCGGACAATTATCTTGCGGGACGCGATGGTCGCGACGCTCGCCGAGCAGGACGTCGAGTTCGACATCTTGCTCCAGGTGCAGACCGACCCGTTCAAGATGCCGATCGAGAACAACGCTGTGCTGTGGCCGACTCGGCTGTCGCCGCGCGTGCCGGCCGCGGTGCTGCGGATCCCGAAGCAGAAGTTCGACTCGCCGGAGCAACTCGCGTTCGCGCGGGTGCTGTCGTACAACCCGTGGCACTCGATCCCCGAGCACCGCCCGCTGGGAAACCAGAGCCGCGCCCGGAAGCGGATGTACTACGAGCTGTCACAGCTGCGGCAGCAGATGAACAACGTCGAGCACTCCGAGCCGACCGGCGACGAGACCTTCCCCTAGGCCCGAAGGAACTTAGTAACAGACTGTTACTTGGGCTCCGAGGGGCTGACGCACCGCGAGATACGAACCAAGTAACAGACTGTTACTTGGGTTCTTAGGCGCGGCGGCTGGCGATTAGCGCGAGTGCGAGGTTGACCGCCGAGATGATCGTCGTCATCTTCGCGGCCTTCGGGGGTAGCGCACCCGACTGGCCCGCGACCCACGCGGAGATCGTGTCCGACGCGTGGATCAGCGGGGCCTGCCGTACTGCGTGGCGCCGCACCTCCGGGTCGCGCGCGAGGAGGTCGACGCCGATCAGGATCGTCCGCACCCCGAACATGCGGAACGGGTAGGCCATCGGCCCGGCCGCGTCCTCGACGTCGAGCCGCTTCGACAGCATGCTCGGCGCGAACAGCCCCGCCGCGCCGTTGAAGATCCGGATGCCCGCGAGCGTGACGCGGGCGAAATCGCCGAGCATCAAGCCCCCTCGACGCGGGCCCACGGCGCGAACGGGTTCTCGACGCCGCGAAGGGCAGGCTCGAGCTCGGGGAAGTGGCGTAGCAAGCACGTCTCGCATCGAAGTGTCCTCTACCCAGTCGAGCCCTGCCTGCGTGTACACCTCGGGCCGGTAGTCGCGCGTGAAGAAACGGTCGCTCTTCAGACGGCGCGACGCCATGAGGATGAAGACGCGGAACGCCGTGTCGCTGAACCCGAAGCCCTTCGGCTTCGGTTCTGCGTACATGCCGACCATCAGGTCGACCCGCTCGACGTCGCCGTAGATCTCCCGCAGCTGCCGGGCCCAATCCGGGTTGTCGGTCATCTCCTCGAACGTCTCCACGGCCGGCATGTGGAAGAGCCGGCGGAACTGGTTGTAGCGCGGAACCCCGCGCTCACGCGAGCGGAGGATGTCGATCGCGGCGAGGTCGATCAGCGAGCCGTCGGGCCGGTCGAAGTGCTGGAGGAACTTGGGGTAGTTGTGGAGCGTGATCGCGCCCGGGTGCATCGTCCCGAACGAGTAGAGGAGGTCGGGCATCGACAGCTCGGCGAGCATGCCGCGAACCTGGAGCGCTCCGAGATCGGGCAGCGTCGCGGTGCGCAGCTCGCGGTCGTCCTCGAGCGAACGGAAGCTGAAGTCGTCGGGGATCAGCGGGTGCATGCGATAGACCGCGACGAACTCCTCGGTCAGCGAGTACGGGACGCCGTGGTGATCGGTCGCCGAGCCGGGGATGCCGCGCACCACGTCGTTGGACGTGCGCCGGCCGACCAGCTTGTCGAGCCGCTCGCCCTCGAGGCCCCACCAGTTGGCGCGCAGCGCGAGCACCGTCGTCGGGTGCGCGATGACGGCCGGCGTCCAGTCGACGGTGTGGATCTTCGCCATCAGCGCCGAGTTGACGAGCCGCGCCTTGTCGTAGAGATCCTGGTCGTCGAGCTCGGGGTGCTGCGCGTGCAGGTGCTCGCAGATCGCGTTGTGCTCGCGCATGAACAGCGAGTGGAGCAGCGCGAGGCCGACCCAGAAGTTGCCCGCGACGCCGGTCAGGTCGATGTGCTTCTCGAGCTCGACCGGCGGCAGCCCCGTCTCGTCGATCTTCAGCTTGCCGTGGGTGTGCGAGCGCAGCGCGTCGGCGAAGGCCGCGTCGCTCCCGTAGATCTGCGAGCCGTCCCACCAGTGGCTGTCGTCGGTGAGGAAGATCGCGGGCCCGTCGGGGTCGGCGGTCGGGTCGGTCCGCGTGCGCTGGACCTTCATCGGATGGTCAGGCCAGGGGTCGTCGTCGGCGACCTCGATCTTCCACGGATTCTTCGGTTCGCCCTTGCCGTGGCTGAACCAGTCGTGCACCTCGAACTGGATCCACGCGCCGGCCAGCAGGTTGAGCGTCGTCGCCGGCTGGAACTCGTCCCGCGTCAGGAGCTCGCGGCTGATCAGGCGCGGGTTCGGGTCGAGGATCGCCTCGGGCGCCTCCGCTTTCGTGTACCGAAGTGGGACGTTGCGGCCGAACCGGCTGCCCTTCGTCCCCATCAGCGGGTCGTCGAGGTCGTTGTACGAGCCGTCGATCGTGCGCGCGTTGAGCTGGCGCTCGTCCGGCGGCGGCGCCGAGCCGTTGGTCTTGCCGCGGCCGGTGTCGTAGAGGTTCTGCTCGCGCAGCCGGTCGCGCAGGCCGATCAGCGTCAGCAGGCCGACCGGCATCGGCAAGCGGTGCCACCCGATGCGCTTGTCGACCTTCTCGGTGAGGCCGTCGAAGAGTGACGAGAACCGCGAGCCTGGCATCGAACGCTCCTTTCGCTGACGGTGAGCGAACTGCCCCGCTGGCCGCGGCCGGGCGAAACGATGTAAGCATTCTCCGCGAAACGCGTCAACGCGGAGCCCCTTGGCCGAGCAGGTCGACCCTGCTAGGTTCGCGGGGCGGCCCGACTCCCCACTGCTGCCGAAGGGAGCGAAACATGGCAGTTGCAGTCGATGTGCCGCAGTTAATCGAGAAGTCGCCGGACGAGCTCGCCGCGCTCTTCCGCAGCAGTCCCCCCGGCGAGATCCCGGTCGGGAAGATGGACGGCACGGTCCTGGTCGCCCCGGGCACCGAGATCGCCGGGCCGGCGAAGAAGTTCGCCCAGCTCCTCGTCTGGCAGGGCAAGGTCTTCGACCCGGCGAAGGGCAGACCTCCGCAACCTCATCCTGCCCTTCGGGATCAAGGCCGTTCGGGCCAAGGTCTACAAGGACGCGAGCTGGTTCGACGAGCAGGAGACGATCGTCCTCGACTACTCGAAGACGTCGTTCGTAGCGCGGAAGATCCGAGACGAGATCCGGGAGGTCTCACCCGGTGTCTATCTCGGGCTCGTCTTCTGGGGGCGCACCATGATCCTGCACTTCGCGCTGACGCGGCCGTCCTGAGCGCCACGGGCGATGCCGCACCAGGTCGCACTGACGCTCGCCGCCAACGTCCCGACCGACAAGGTCGAGAGCCTGAGGCAACTGCTCGAGTCGATGGGCAACGGCGTCGCGAACGACTCGGTGATCGACTTCGGCCGATTCGACGGCGTCCACTTCGCGCGCTTCGTGCTGCTCGAGGAGGCCACCGACCTCGACGGCAAGCCGCTGCCGGCGCAGCTGCTCTACCTGAGCGACCTCGACATCTCGCGCGAGCGGCATCTCGGTGAGCTCGTCGACCTGGCAGGCGAGGGCATCGACCAGCTCTTCGAGCACTGCGAGGGCTATCCGGAGCTCCGGCGGAGGACGCGCGACGAGCGGCTCGCGTACCTGCAGCTCCACCGCATCCCGGAGCAGGCGTTCTACGTGAACACGATCGGCCGCTCGAGGCGGCAGATCCGCGAGGAGTCCGAGCTGCGGGACCGGCTCGAGGAGTTCGTCGACGGTGCCGACGGCCTGCGCACGAAGAACCCGGAAGAGATCAGGCGCGCGGTTCAGGAGCACGTCGAGTCCGACCGCTCGCTCCGCTGGGCGCTGAAGCCGCCGTCGGGCCTCGACCTCGGCTTCCGGGTCCGCGAGCTCGTGCATGCGATCGCGATGCCGCTGCTGGTGCTCCTCTTCCTCCCGCTCATCCTCCTCGCTCTGCCCTTCTACCTCGTCCTGCTCCGCATCCATGAGCGCAAGGACGACCCCCCGCACGACAAGCCTCCTGCGGAACTGGTGCAGGAGCTCGCAGCGCTCGAAGACCACCACGTGCACAACCCGTTCACCGCGATCGGCTTCGTCAAGCCCGGGCTCTTCCGGCGGCTGACGCTGATCGGCGTGCTGATGGGGATCAACTACGTGACGAGACACGTGTTCAACCGCGGCAACCTGGCCGGGGTCAAGACGATCCACTTCGCGCGCTGGATCTTCCTCGACGACAAGCGCCGCGTGATCTTCGCCAGCAACTACGACGGCAGCCTCGAGAGCTACATGGACGACTTCATCGACAAGATCGCCTGGGGGTTGAACATCGTCTTCAGCAACGGGTTCGGCTATCCGCGGGCGAACTGGCTGATCAAGGACGGCGCCCGCGACGAGCTCGCGTTCAAGGACTACCTGCGCCTGCACCAGGTGCCGACGCGGGTCTGGTTCTCCGCCTACGGCCGGCTCTCGTGCGCGAACGCCGGCAACAACGAGCGGATTCGCGCCGGGCTTCGCGGCGAGCTGGACGACGCGCAGACGCAGCGCTGGGTGCAAGCGCTGTGAGCGCGTCGCCCGAGATGCACGACGTGCAGGGGCTCGTCGCGCGCGGCTACGCCAAGCTCCTTGCGGCGCGGTTCGTCCTGCTCGGCATCGACGACCCCTCCGCCGGGCAGGGCTGGCTCGGCACGGTCGCGGCCGCCGTCACGCGCGCCGACGAGCGACCACAGGGGCGCGCGGTGCATGTCGCCCTGACGAGCTCCGGACTCGAGAAGCTCGGTCTCGACGCTGCCACCGTCCACCTGTTCTCGAACGAGTTCGCCGACGGGATGACTGCCCCGCATCGCAGCCGGAATCTCGGCGACGTCGACGTGAACGCTCCCGAGCACTGGGACTGGGGCGGGCCGCGCACGCCGCAGGTCGACGCAATGCTCCTGCTCTACGCCGAGGACGAGGCGGGCCTGGACGCCCTGGAACAGGAGCACGCGGGCCTGCGGGTCCTGGCCAAGCTCGGCACGTCCAATCTGGACGAACGCGAGCCCTTCGGTTTTCACGACGGCGTCTCCCAGCCGCTGATCGAGGGTCTCTCGAAGAAGGGGCGGCCGGAGATCACACTCCGGTTCGGCGAGTTCGTGCTCGGCTATCCGAACGAGTACGGCCGCTACACGGACAAGCCGCTCCTCGACGCCCGCCCGGATCTCGCTCGCAACGGCAGCTACCTCGTCTTCCGTCAGCTCCGCCAGGACGTCCGCGGCTTCTGGAGCTTCCTCGACCAGGCCACGAAGAGGCCCGACGGCAGCTCCGACCCCGACCGCAGGCTCCGGCTGGCGGCCAAGATGGTCGGGCGCTGGCCGAGCGGCGCTCCGCTCGCCCTCGCGCCCGACGGCGACGACGATTTGCTCGCGAACGCAAACGACTTCGAGTATCACCGGTACGACCGCACCGGGGCGCGCTGCCCGGTCGGCGCGCACATCCGGCGCGCGAATCCGCGCGACTCGCTCGATCCAAAGCCCGGCACCGCGAAGTCGTGGGAGATCAACCGTCGCCACCGGATCCTGCGGCGTGGCCGCGAATACGGCTCGGGCGTGACCCCCGACGAAGCGCTGCGCCAGGCCGCCGTTGGCGCCGACGACGAGCACGGGCTGCACTTCATCTGCCTGAACGGAAACATCGCCCGGCAGTTCGAGTTCGTGAACAACACGTGGCTGAACAGCCCCAAGTTCGCCGGGCTCTACGACGACTCCGATCCCGTCACGGCACCGTCACAGCCGCACGGCGGGACGTTCACCGTCCAGTCCGATAGCGTCCGCGAGCGCGTGACCGACGTGCCCCGTTTCGTGTCCGTCAAGGGCGGCGCCTATTTCTTCCTCCCCGGCATCGCCGCGATGCGCAGCCTCGCAGGAGTCGGCGCGTAGCGATGGCACTGGACGCCGACGACCGTCTGCAACTCGACTACGACCAGACGCAGCAGCTGCTGCGCACGCTCACGGACATCCGCTTCAAGCTGCTGGCCTTCGTCCCACGATCGCGGGCGCGTCTGTCGGTTTCTTCGGCCGCGCGCGGCCGGCGGCAGAGCTGATGGCGATCGGGCTCGTCGGGCTCGTCGCAACGCTCGGCATCCTGGTCTACGAGCTGCGGAACTCCCAGACCTATGCGGAAGCCGTGCACCGCGCGAGGATGCTCGAGCAGCGGCTGGAGCTCGGCTCCGGCGGTCTGCTGAGCGAACCGCGGGCCGGCACGGGGCGGCTCTTCGGCTTCCTGCCGATCGGACGCGAGCTCGGATTGGCCCTGGTCTACGGAGCCGCGTTCGCCGGTTGGACGTACCTCGTCGCCTGGGGTGGGCTCGGAGCGCTCGATGTCCCAGGCGCCCGCGGGATAGGCGTCGTGATCGGCGCAGCCGTCGGCTTCCTCGTGGTCGTGGAGGTCAGTCGCGTCGGCGGCGAGGAAGGAACGCCGAGCTAAGAGCTAGTACGTGGTCGGCTTGCTCTTCTTGCTCTTCTTCTCGGCGCGCTTCTCCTTCAGCGACTTCTGCGCGACCTTCTTCTGAAGTTTCTTCGGCTTCTCTTGACCCTTCATGCTGTCTCCTCTCGTCCGCTGCGAATGGCTGAAGTCAAGCGTCCCGGCCGGACGACTGCAAGAGCACCAGCCCGAGGATTGCGCCGGCGGCGACGAGTTGCGCCCACGCCGGGACGCCGCCGGCTCGGTGCCAGCCCTCGACGCGGTGGGACGGGAACAGCTTTCTTCCTCCTGGACGCGGGAGGGGAACGACATGCTCGATGTCGGGCGCGGAGGCGGCCAGGGCGCCGAAGACGGCCGGGCTCGTCGGCCCGTAACGTAGGGCCAGTGCGCAGACTGCGGCCAGGCCGCTGCCGATCTCGAACCGTTGTGAGTTGATGTCGTGATGCGGCATGTGATCCCCGAGTGCGTGGAGCACCAGACCGGCCACGACGGCCTGTTTCCGGGAACCGAGGAGCGCTCCGGCGGCAGCTCCGGTGGCCACGTGCAGCGTGACGATCACCCCACGAGTGTAGAACTCCGCGCGTGAGGGTCCGAGACGGGTTCCGCGAGCTCGGCCGGCGGCGGTGGGTCGTCGTCGGGCTGCAGCTCGCCGCAGTCGCGGTGCTGCTCGGGGCACTCGGCTACGCGTTCAGCGACGCGTGGGAGGAGGCGCAGCCGCGACTCCGCCACGCTGACCTCGTCGAGCTCGGCATCGCGCTCGCCATCGTCGCGGCCTACTACCTGCTGTTCACGATCGCGTGGCAACGCATCCTTCGCGCCTGGGGAATCCGCATTCCGTACTTCCTGGCGCTGCAGGCGGAGATGGCGTCGATCCTTGCCAAGTACATCCCCGGGCACGGTCTGGATCCCGGCGGCGCGGGTCGCGGCGCTGCGGCGCGTGGGCATCCGAGACACGGCGCTGATCCTGGCCTCGGTCGTGCTCGAGGCGGGGTTGTCGGCGGTCGCCGGCGTCATCATCTTCTTCGCCTCGCTCACGGCGCTCGGCTTCGAGGACGCGCCCGTGCTGCCGCTGCTTGCGTTCACGGCGATCTGCGTCGTCGGCCTGCACCCACGCGTCTTCTCTCCGCTCGCCCGCCGCGTGCTCAAGCCCTTCGGCGCGTCCGAGTTCCCGCCGCTGCCCTGGCGCACGCTCCTGGGCGTGATGGCGTTTTACGCAGGCACCTGGCTCGTCGGCGGCGCGGCCGTCTTCTTCCTGCTGCGTTCCGTCGGCGGCGACCCGGAGTGGACGGATATCCCGTATCTGGGCGGGGTTTCCGCCGTGGCGGCGATCGTTGCCGTGCTCTCGATCGTCACGCCGTCGGGGCTCGGGGTGCGTGAGGCCTCGATGTACGGCCTGCTGGTCGCGGTCGTGCCGGACGGCGTCGCTCTCGGAGCGACGATCCTGAACCGGCTGACGATCACGGTCGTCGAGGCGGCGCTGCTCGCCGTCGGCGCCTTCGCCTGGCGAAGGGGTCCGGGCCTACGGGGCCCGGACTCGCCCGAAGTGCTGCGCACTTCGGGCGACTAACAGCACGCTTCCGTTGTGTGCCGGCACCTCTGACCCACGTGTAGTACACACGCCCTTTTCGGCCCGGAAACAAAAAAGTCCGGACCCCCGAAGGGGCCCGGACCAAAAACTCACCGAGCCGGTTGCGCTTTCGTCCACTCAACCGATCAACTTTCGGCTTCCGCCTACGGTCGCTCGGTTCAGTTTCGACCTACTCGCGCTCCGTGCTCGGTGCAAGAGGCAACCTACGAGGTCTCGGGGCACGAGTCAACAACGAAACTCGCGCACTTTGCGCACTTCGAAAATTGGCTCCCGAAGAAGTTTGCGCAAAGAGCAAAGATCGACTCAGCCGGCGGGCCGCTCGACGACCTGCTGGGCCATCCCGCCGTCGATCAGGATGCTCGTCCCGGTCACGTAGCGGGCCGAATCCGACACGACCCAGGCGACGAGCTCGGCGACTTCGTCAGGCTTCCCGGGGCGACCAAGCGGCACCTCCGTCGCCAGCTCCTTCGCCTCCACGTTGCGCTCCGTGGCGATCACGCCCGGCGCTACGGCGACGACTCGGATCTTCGGCGCCAGCTCGATGGCCAGTCCGCGAGTCAGCATGCCGAGTGCGGCTTTTGCGGCCGCATAGATGGAGAAACCGGGCCTGGGGACGTGTTCGTGGACGCTCGTGATGTTCACGATTACGCCGCCCGCGTCTCCCATGGCGCGCGCCAGCCTCCTGTGACGCGAGGAACGCGGCGCGGACATCGACCGCGAACGTGCGGTCGAAGTCTTCCGCGGTGAGCTCGAGCACCGGCTTGGCGGTCGACAGCCCGGCGTTGTTGACGAGGACGTCGAAACGACCGAACTTCTCGGCCACCTGGCGCACGAGCCGTTGCGGCACCTCCGGGTCGGCGAGGTCGCCCCACACCCACTCCGCCGGGCCGTGCGTCAGCTTCTCGAAAGCGCGGCGGCTCTCGTCTTCGTCGTCGCGGGTGGCGAAGCCGAGCGCGTAGCCGTCGCGCTGCAGCCGCTCGGCGACCGCAAAACCGATGCCCTTGTCGGCGCCCGTGACGAGCGCGACCCGGCGCGATTCGGCCAACGCGCTACGCGGGCTCGTCGTCGCGCTTACGGCGCCAGAAGAGCAGTGCGCCGCCGACGGCTACGAGGGCCGCCGCGATGGCGCCCTTGTTAGGGCGCATCGAATCGTCCACACGCCCCGGCACGGCGTCACGCGCCTTGCGCTTCATGACGCGCTTGCCGACCTGCCAGGCCGTCCAGCCGAGGACGGCGTTCCGCTTGTTCATGATTCCCATGCTGAGGAGGCTACCCGCCCCGGAGCCGCCGAAACGTAGTAGGGAGCGCCCTCGCGAACGAGCGGCGCTCCCAGTGGAGAGAGGAGCCGGGCTACGGAGAAGGGGTTCGTACCCGGCCTATGCCTAGAAAGATTCCGGCGAAGGCGAAAACTTGCGGCGTTCCTACGAGGTGTCGTCGGCGGCGGCCCCGGTCGTGAAGAACGAGGCCAGCGAGCTCGGCAGCGGGACCATGGCATAGCGGCGCAGAGCCGTCCGCTGGCTGTCCTGGCTACGGGCGAAGTCGGCGCAGTCTTCGCACTCGCGGACATGCTGCCGTAGGGAGACGCGCTCCGAGCGCGTCAACAGGCCGTCGAGCTGCCGTGAGACGGCGCGTTCAGCCTCGTGGCACGTGAGAGAGCCCTCGAGCTCCTCGCGCAAGGCGCGACGCGCGCGGAAGACGAGCGTCTCGACTTCGTTGACCGAGTGCTCGAGGACCTCGGCGATCTCCTGGTACGGGCGCCCCTCCACCTCACGCATGACCAGGGCAGCGCGCTCGTTGAAGTCGAGGCGCCCGAGGGCCCGGCGAATGTCCTGGGCGGTCGGCCCCTCCTCGTCGGGGACGGCGGCGACGGCAGCGTCGTGGAGCTCGACTTCCTCGAAGCCGCGGGCCGTCTGGCGAAAGCGGCGCCGGCAGATCTCGTGGGCGATCCCCATCAGCCAGTTGCGTTGCGCCTTCGGCCGCTCGCCGCCCTGGAAGGCGCGATAGGCGTTCAGAAATGTGGTCTGAGTGACGTCCTCGGCGTCCTCGGGGGTCGGCAGCACGACGAGCGCATAGCGGTACACGTCGAGGACGTGGCGCTTGTACATGCGCTCGAACGCGCGGTCCCGCGCGTGGCCGTTGAGAGAGGAGCGCTGTCATTCGCTGGTCAAACTTCTCTCGCCGCAGACGACCCCATTCCTCGGAGCGCTACGGACCTGGTGGCGGTGGCGGCGGCGGTGGCGGAATCGGCGGAATTGGCGGAATGGGTGGAACGGGTGGAAGCGGTGGAACGGGCGGAAGCGGTGGCAGCGGCGGGATCGGAGGAACCTGGATTGGAAGCGTGACGGTCGGGGGCGGCGGTAGTGGAACTCGAGGTATGCGGGGCAGCTGAACCGGGATGGTGCGAACGGCGCTGCGCGTCGCGGTGCTCACGGGGCGCCCGGGCGTCGCGGGCCCCGCCCCCTGCTGCGAGCCCGTCTCGGCGGCCGCGCCGTCATGCAGGCGCTTGCGGGCGGAGGAATCGGCGAGCCGGGTCTGTCCGCGCGCCACGGGTCTCGTGTCGACGAGGTCGCCGCTCGCGCCGGTGCGCTCGGCGATCGGGTTGGCGGCTTCGCGGCCACCGGTGAGGGCCGAGACTGAAGAGAAGTAGCGCCCGTGCAGAAGGGCCGGCTGGTTGCTCTTCACAGCCTCCTTGCTCCCGGCCGTCGCGTCCATGATCTCGTGGCCGACTCCGGCAGACACGATGCCCGCTGCAACGACGGCCGCTGCCTTCACCCCGAGGCCGACGCCGCCGAGGGCTAACCCCCCGCCGGCGGCGCCGGTGCCCAGGAACGAGCTGAGCGATGCGGGCAATGGTGCGGCGGCAAGACTCTTGAGAGCGGCGCGCTGGGCGCGGCTGCGGCGCTCGAGCGAGGCACAGTCCTTGCACTCGCGCAGGTGCGCGCGGAGCCGTCCACGCTCGGCGGAGGCGAGGCTGCCTTCGTTCAGCTGCGAAAGCGTGATCTCGGTCTGCTCGCAGGTGAGGCCTCCCTCGAGCTGCTCGCGAAGCGCGCGTCGCGCACGGAAGAGCAGCGTCTCGACAGCGGAGACGGACAGCTCGAGGACCTCGCTGATCTCGACATACGAGCGGCCTTCGAGCTCCCGCATGACGAGCGCGGCGCGCTGGTTGAAGTTGAGGAAGCCGAGCGCGTTGCGGATCTCGTCCGCGGTCGGCACCTCGTCGTCGGGCATCGGCGCGGCGTGCGTCTCTTCGACGTTGAAGGCGACCTCTTGTGGGCGCCGCTGCGAGTCCCGGAAGCGCTGCCGGCACACGTTGTGGGCGATCTTGATCAGCCAGTTGTGCGGAAGCTCTGGCCGCTCGCCGCGGGCGAACGCGCGGTAGGCCGAGAGGAAGGTGGTCTGGGTGACGTCTTCGGCGTCGGCCTGGTTGTGCAGGACGGCCAGCGCGTAGCGGTAGACCGCGTGCACGTGCTTCTGGTACAGCCGCTCGAATGCGCGGTCTGCGCGGGACGGTCGCTGCGCGAGGAGGGGCGTCACGTCCGGGTGGATGCCGTTTCTGGGCAGAACTTGCGGTCTGTGCGCATGGTCACGTAGATAGAACGGTCGGGCGGTGCCGGCGGATACCGGCTTAGTCCTAAGTGTGCCGCGTTTTTGCGGGTTTTGGTGCCCTTTTTGTGCTGTGCGGCGCGCTTTTCCTGGTTACGCTCACCACGGGTGGCGGGTGGCCCGCCTCCCCACCCAGGGTGGGGGCGACGGAGTTGGCTGCCCCGGCTACGCGCGCTCTACGGGGTGCTCAGGCCTGAGCTTTGGCCTTGCGCTTGGGCGGCAGGTGAATCGCCCGCCCCAGCGCGACGAGACCGGCTTCCTTGACGGCCTCGGAAAGAGTCGGGTGTGCGGCCATGCCGTCCGCGACGGTCTCCACGGTCGCCTCCGCGTCCAGCGCGACCACACCCGCCTCGATCAGGTCGGTCACGTGCGGGCCGACCATGACGATCCCGAGCAGCTCGCCGTAGCGAGTCTCGTGGATCGACTTCACCCAGCCGACGGTCTCGTTCTGCATCACCGCACGGGCGTTCGCGACCCAGGGAAACATCCCGGTCGCGACGTCGTCGCCGTACTGCTCGCGCGCCTCCGCCTCGGTCAGCCCCACGCCCGCGATCTCCGGATCCGTGTAGATCGGCCGCGGCACACCCCGGTTGTCGACGATGGCGTCGTGCCCCATCGCGTTCTCGGCGGCGACCTCACCCTCGCGGAACGCCGTGTGTGCGAGCTGCCAGTAGCCGGCGCAGTCGCCGACTGCGTAGATGTGCTCGACCGTCGTCCGCCGGTGCTCGTCGGCCGCGATCCCCTTGCGCGGGTCGAACTCGATGCCGACGTCCTCGAGCCCGAGCCCGTCGACGAGCGGCCCACGACCCACCGAGACGAGCATCAGGTCGCAGTCCACGGTCTCGCCCTCGCCGAAATGCACCCGGAGGCCCTCGCCGGTCTCCTCGACCTTCTTGCACTGCTTCTCGAGGTGCAGCGTGATGCCGCGCTTTCCGAATTGTTTGGCGAGCTCCGCCGACGCGTCGTCGTCCTCTTGCGGGATCAGCTTCGGCAGCATCTCGACGATCGTCACCTCGGAGCCGAAGCGGCGGAAGATGGACGCGAACTCGCAGCCGATGATGCCGCCGCCGAGAACGACCAGCCGGCCCGGCACCTCCGTCTGCGCGAGCAACCCGGTCGAGTCGACACAGCGGGCCGAGTCGAGCCCCTCGATCGGCGGCCGCAGCGGGAAGGAGCCGGTCGCGATGATCGCCTGCTTGAAGGTGACGTCCTCACCGCCTTCGACCGAGATCGTGTTCGCATCCTTGAAGCGCCCGGTGCCCTTGACCCACTCGACGCCGTTCGCCTTGAAGAGCCCGGCGACGCCGGTCGTCATCTGCTTGACGACCTGATCCTTCCACTGGTTCGCCGTGCCGAAGTCCAGCTGTGGCTCGCCGACCTGGACGCCGAGCTTGCCGAACGTCTCCCCCGCCTCCTTCATCGCGAACGCGGTCTGCACCCAGGCCTTCGTCGGGATGCAACCGACGCGCAGGCAGGTGCCGCCCAGCTCGGGCTCCTTCTCGATGCAGACGGCCTTTGCGCCCAGCTGCGCGGCGCGAATCGCTGCCGTGTAGCCACCCGGGCCTCCGCCGAGAACGGCGACGTCACAGTCCATGATCCCGATCCTACTGGGAGCGCGACGGGCTACGGGCAGGCGAGCACGGACTCGCCGTTGACGCAGGAGTCGACGTCGTCGCCGCCGTCAAGCCAGTCCGTGTCCGGGCCGCCGTCGAGAGAGTCGTTACCGGAGCGGCCCCACAAGATGTCGTCCAAAAGACCGCCTTGCATCCGATCGTCGCCCGAGCCGCCGTCCAGCTTGTCGTTATCCCCACCGCCGTCGAGAACGTCATCCCCGTTGTTTCCAAAGAGGTAGTCCTCGCCGTTATCACCGAAAATCCGGTCTGCTCCGTCGGCGCCCCAGAGATAGTCGGCACCCGACGATCCGATCAGGACATCGCCGAAGCGGCTGCCTTCGACGCTCTCGATTCCCTCCAGGTCGTCGACACCCTCTCCGACAGCCCGGCCGATCCTCAAGTCGACTCGGACACCGGAGCCTGCTAGGCCGAAATAAACGTCGTCCGCACCCTCACCGCCCGCGAGTACGTCGTTCCCCGGCCCACCTACGAGCGAGTCGCCGCTGATTTCGCCGGCCAACTGGTCATTTCCGGGCCCGCCGTACAGCTGGTCGCCATTGGCGCCGCCCCAGATGCGATCCACGCCGTTTCCGCCGTACAAACGATCGTGTCCGGCTCCTCCCCGGAGGACATCGTTCCCGCTGGCACCCGTGATTACGTCGTCGCCGCCGAGGCCGCAGATCGTGTCTTTCCCGGGAGTGCCACGTAGGACATCTGGCCCGCGAGTGCCGATCACGACGTTCCCGGGCCCACGACACCAGGGCTTCCCTCGGCCTGCTTCCCCGCTGGAAACGGAGCCGGCCAGCGAGCCGATCGCGACGAGGAGAGCAAAGGCAAGAAGGCGCATGGGACGCCCGCAGCATGCCGCGGCCGTGTTAGCTCTCTTGCGCTCGTTCGGTAAGCGTTTCGTGAACTAGAGATCGGCGCGCATGGTCACCGCGCCGTCGCGCTCGTCCACCCTGGCGAAGCCGTAGCGTTCGTAGAGCCCGATCGCCGGGCTGTCCTTCGCGACGCTGAGCGAGATCGTGTTGTAGCCCTCGTCGCGTGCTTGATCGAGGAGCGCCGTCATCAGCTCGCCGCCGATGCCGTGCCCGCGCCGGCTCGGGACGACCGCGATCGAAAGCTCCGGCGTGGTTTCGTCGACGAAGCCGTAGCCGCGGCGGTTCTCCTTGAAGAGCCTGTACCAGGCGGCGCCCACCGGGAACCCGCGGTCGAGCGCGATGACGGCTGCGTCGCCGGGCCGTCCCCAGTTCTCGACGTAGTTCATCGCGTGCACGCCGCGCTCCAGCTCCTCCGGCGAGCGCCAGTAGTACGCGTGGCGGAGCATGTCTCGCAGGAAGCGGGCGTCCTGCGGCGTGCCCGGCCGAATCATCCGACGCGGAGTTCCTCCACGAGCTGGAGGCGGTTGCCGTCGGGGTCGAAGACGTCGAGCACTCGGACCTCGTCGTGCAGCTCGAGCACGGTGCCGACGTTCACGGCCTCGCTCCGAAGACGCTCGGCCTCAGCCTTGACGTCGTCCACGTCGATCGCGGCCACGCCTCCGTCCTCCTGCGGCTCGCCCTCTGCGATTGCGATCCTCATCTCTCCGCGCTGGAGCTTGGCCCAGCCGCCTTCCTCGTCCAGGTAGGTCTCGGTAAAGCCGAGCGTGCCGGTATAGAAGGCCCGAGCCGACGCGAAGTCGCGGACGAGGTACCAGACGCGGATCACAGGGCCAGCCCGGGCTCCTCGATGAGCGTCTTCACCGTGCGCAGGAACTCGGCGGCCTCGGCGCCGTCGGCCGCCCGGTGATCGCAGGTCAGCGTCAGCGACATGAGCGGGCGCGGAACGAAGCCGTCTCCCTGCCAGACGGGTCGCTGCTCGATCGACCCGACCGCGAGGATCGCGACCTGCGGCGGGTTGAGGACGGCGATGAACTGCTCGACGCCGTACATCCCGAGGTTCGAGATCGTGAACGTGCCGCCCTCGAGGTCGTCCGGGGAGAGCTTGCCCTGGCGGGTCCGCTCGACGAGCGACTTGCGCTCTGCTGCCAGCTCGACGAGCGACTTGCGCTCGGCCTCGCGGAGCACCGGGACGAGGAGCCCGCGCTCGGTCGCCACTGCGAGCCCCACGTGCGCGTTCGGGAAGATCCGGAGCTCGTCGTCCGCGTAGTGGGCGTTCAACCGGCGGTGCCGTAGCAGAGCGATCGCGCAGAGCTTCGTCAGAACGTCGGTCACGGTCACGCCCTCGTCGCGAAGCCGCTCTCGCAGCTCCTGCGCTCGGGTCATGTCGGCGGACATCGAGATCTGGAAGGCGGGCGCCTGCCAGGCCTCGGTCAGGCGGCGCGCGATCGTCTTGCGCAGCGAGGAGAGCTTCTCCACCTCGGCCTCGAGCGGCGCCGAACCGACGGTGGCGTGCGCGGGCGAGGTCGCCGCACGCTCGACGTCCTCGGCGACGATCCGACCCTCGGGGCCCGTGCCGGTGAGCGAGCTGAGCTCGATACCGCGCTCGCGCGCGATGCGGCGGGCGAGCGGCGACGCCTTCAGGCGGCCCCCGTTCGACGCCGCCTGCTCCTTGGCAGCCGCGTCGGCCGAGGCCTCACGGCCGCGCTCGCGCTCTTCCTCGCGCGCCGGGCCGGGCGAACCCTCCTCCTGCTCCTCGCCTTCGGCGACCTCGGTCGGCTCCTCCTTCGTGTCGACCTCCTCGCCGGCCTCGCCGATGACGGCGATCCTCTTGCCGACCTCGATCTCCTCACCCTCGCCCGCGAGGATCTTGAGCAGGACGCCGCTGGCGTCGGCCTCGACCTCCTGCGTCACCTTTTCGGTGTCGAGCTCGTAGAGCGCCTCGCCCTTCTCGACCTGGTCGCCCTCCTGCTTCAGCCAGCGGACGATCGTGCCGGACTCCATGCCCTGACCGAGCCGGGGCAGGCTGACGTCGACTGCCACTAGCGCCCCACCGTCTTGTTGATCGCCTCGAGCACGTCCTCGGCGTGCGGGACGACGAACTCCTCCATCACGGGCGCGAACGGGATCGGCGTGAACGTCGCCCCCACGCGCTCCACCGGGGCGTCCAGCCAGTCGAACGCCTGATGCTGCACGACGGCGGCCACCTCGGCACCGAAGCCCATCCGCGTCACGGCCTCGTGCGCGACGACGCAGCGGTTCGTCTTCTTGACCGACTCGACGATCGTCTCCTCGTCGAGCGGCTGCAGCGTGCGCGGGTCGACGACCTCAACGGAGACACCGCTCTGTTCCGCCTCCTCGGCCGCGGCCAGCGCCTCGTGCACGAGCCGCCCGGTGGCGACGACTGTTACGTCCTCGCCTTCCCGGTGCACACGCGCCTTGCCGATCGGGATGGGCTCCAGCTCCTCGGGCACTTCCTCCTTCAGCCCGTACAGCGTGCGGTGTTCGAAGAAGACGACAGGGTTGTCGTCGTAGATCGCGGACCAGAGCAGGCCGCGCACGTCGGTGGCCGTGGACGGGAAGAGCACCTTGAGCCCGGGGATGTGCACGAACCAGGCCTCGAGCTGTTGGGCGTGCTGCGCGCCGGGCGACCAGCCCGCCCCGCCCTGCGTGCGCACCGTCAGCGGCACCTTCAGCTGGCCGCCGGACATGTAGCGGTGCTTCGCCGCCTGGTTCACGAGCTGCTCGGCGGCGAGCGTCAGGAAGTCCTCGTACATGACCTCCACGACGGGTCGCATGCCCTGCATCGCGGCCCCGATGCCCGTGCCGACAAGCCCCATCTCGGCGATCGGCGCGTTGCGCACCCGCTCGGGCCCGAACTCTTCGAGCATGCCCTGGGTGACGCCCATCGAGCCGCCCATCTCGGCGATGTCCTCACCCATGATGAAGACGTCGTCGTCCTTCCGCATCGCCTGGGAGAGCGCGTCACGGATTGCCTCGCGGTAGCTGAGCTCAGGCATAGACGTTCTTGAGAGCGTCCTCGGGCTTGGGATCGGTCCCGGCCTTGGCGAACTCCACCGACGCCTCGACCAGCTCGTGCGCCTCGCGATCGGCCTCCTCGAACTCGTCGTCTGTGAGGCCGAGGCGCTCGCGGAGCTTCGTGATCGGATCCTGTGTCTTGCGCAGCTCATCGAGCTCGCCCTTCGGCCGGTAGACCTGTGGGTCGCCGATGTAGTGGCCCGTCAACCGGTACGTCTCGAGGAGCAGGAAGACGGGGCCACGTCCTTCACGCGCGTGGTCGAGAGCGGCGTGTGCAGCTTGATAGACCTCTTCGACATCCTGGCCGTCGACTCGCATCGACTCCATCCCGTACGCGACGGCGCGCTTCGTCAGATCTTCGATCGGCAGGTGCTGGCTGGCCGGCGTCGACTCGGCCCAGTGGTTGTTCTCGCAGACGAAGACGGCCGGAACCTTCCAGAGCTGCGCCATGTTGAGCGCCTCGTGAACGGTGCCGATGTTCGTCGCGCCGTCGCCGAAGAACGCGACTGCGACTCGCGGCTCGTCACGAAACTGGAAGGCGAGTGCGGCGCCGACGATCGCCGGCAGGCCGCCGCCGACGACTGCATTCGCGCCCAGGTTGCCGCGCTCGACGTCGTAGAGGTGCATCGACCCGCCGTATCCGTGCGAGCAGCCTTCCATCTTCCCGTAGAGCTCGGCCATGACCTCGTTCGGGTGCGTGCCCTTGGCGAGCGTGTGCCCGTGCGCGCGGTGCGTGGAGGCGATCACGTCGCCCTCCTCGAGCGCTCGGCAGACGCCGACGGCGCAGGCTTCCTGGCCGATCGCGACGTGCAGGAAGCCGGGGAGCTCCCCTGCACGGAAACGCTCTTCGACCTTCTCTTCGAAGCGTCGAATGAGGAGCATTTCGCGGAAGAACTCCCGCAGCTGCTCCTTTGACGCGGACCCCTTCTTCTCGACCTTCGCCACGGCCCGTGCAGTGTACGCTCGGGCCCGTGAAGCTCGTCAGACAGTGGCGGGAGATCGAGCGGAGCTTGCCCGAGAACTGGGGCACTGCGCGCTTCCAGCTCACGGCGGACGACGAGGACAAAGCTAAGCGCGCGGCGGCGCTGCTCGGGTCGATCAATCCAGGACGGCGTGGTCGTACGGTGCGTTTCTACGCGGCGCGCCGAGGTGGCGGCCCGACCCCGGGCGCGATCGAGCGGCTCTTGCCCCGACTCGACGAGAAACGGGTCGGAGGAAAGCTCGAGCTCGTCGGCACGGACGAGGCAGAGGCTCAGCCCGAGATCTCGCAAGCCTCGCTCGCCGAGACCTGGGACGAGGCTCTCGATGCGCTCCCGGACGACTGGAGCGACATCTACGCGGAGGTCGAGCTCGTGTCGAGCGACTGGCTCGAGCGGGCCGCCCTACTCCTGGCTCCGGTCAACCCGGCGCGGTTCAGCGACAAGCCGGTCCTGCGCTTCCGGGTTGCACGGGTGCAGGGCTACGGGGCGTCTCCGAAAATGACCAGGCGCTGCCTCGAGCGCCTCGACCAGGAAGAAATTCGCGGCGAGCTCAGGATCCTGCGCGTGCTCTCCGGCACGGAGCACGTCGCCACGCAGGGACCGGTCTGGTACGCCGAAGGGCGGGCAGTGTGAACGAGCAGCCCGTGTCCTGGCTGCTCATCGAGAAGGGCTGGGAGGTCATCGGCTCGGACGGCGAGCACGTCGGCAAGGTGGAGGAGGTCCAGGGCGAGGGCGACATCTTCAGCGGTCTCGTGATCTCAACCCACCTGTTCGGCAAGCCCCGCATGCTGTCCGCGGACCAGGTGGCGGAGATCGACGAGGGTGGTCGGGTCCACCTGTCGATCAGCTCGGACGAGGCGAAACGGCTCGAGGAGCATGAGCCACCCGAGCCGGCCTGAGCCGAACCGGCGCCGCGTTTTAACTCGGTACCGCCAACCTCCTCCCCACAGCGATCGTATCGGGCAAATCCGCACGTGTGGGTCACGGTTTCGTGCCGAGTATGTGACCTCGCCGCAGGACTAGCCGCCGATGGTGCCGCCCAGCTCGTCGGCCAGCGCGGCTGCATCGCGCGCATCCCGCGCGATCACCAGGCACGTGTCGTCGCCCGCAATCGTGCCGACGATGCGCGGATGACCGAGCCGGTCGAGGGCGCGAGCGATGGCGGGAGCCGACCCGAGCTCCGACTGGACGACGACGATGTTCTGCGCCGCCGACGCGCTTCGCCCGAACTGAGCGAGCACGCCTGCGAGCGCGTCTCGCGGCTCTCCGCGCCGATTCTCCTGCGGCGCCACGTAGCGCGGCCGGCCGAGCACGTCGTGCGTCTTCTCGAGCCCTAACTCACGTATGTCCCGCGAGACTGTCGCCTGCGTCACACGGCACCCCCCACGTGCGAGCGCCTCGAGCAACTCGTGCTGCGTCCCGATCCGCTTGCGGGCGACCACGCTGGCGATCAGCTTCTGCCGTGCCGCCTTGTCGAGCTCCCGGGTCTGTTGCATAGACACGTATAAGTATGCAGTGCAGGTTTCGCGGCCCGCTCAGGACGGGTAACGTCACCTCGTGCTGCGCAAATTGTTATGGACCGCGATTTACGGCATCCTCGGCGCCACGGCGACGATCGCCGCGAGAAAGGCCGCCTCGCGCGTCTACCGGCTGCTGACCGGCGAGGAACCGCCGACCAAGAAATGACTCTCACGAAAGCCGACCGAGCCATCGACCGCGCCGCCGCGCGACTCCAGGAGATCGCCGACCGCGCAGCCTCCGAAGGCGGCGTGGCAGCCAAGCTCGCCCAGCCGCTCGCCGACGACGCAGCGTTCCTGCGCAAGCTGAAGCCGAGCCTCATCGTCAAGCGCGCGAAGGGCGAGGCGCCCACGAACCAGAAACCGGCCGAGGGCACGGTTGCCCCCGCCGGGCCACAGCTCGGCGACCGTCCGAAGCCGCGGCGCGCCGGCGGCCCGAACCCGTGGGTCGTCGTCGGCGCAGCGCTCGTCGCGGGCATCGTCCTCGCCAAGGTCCTCGACTGGAGAGGCCATGCCCACCCCAGCGACTGACCGCGGCGGGCTCCGCGCCGCCCTCAAGAGAAGTAACCGGGCACGCCAGCACGTGGTTCCGGCTCGAGCAAGAGCTCGCCGCCCTCGAGCTGAAGAGGAAGGCGACCGCCTTCGGGCTCGGCATCGGGCTCGGCCTCGGTGCCCTGGTCGTCGCCCTGTACGCGATCGGCTTCCTCTTCGCAACGATTGCGGCCGCGCTCGACACCTTCATGCCCCGCTGGCTCTCGCTGCTCGCCGTCACCTTGTTCCTGTTCGTCGCTCGCCGGCGTCCTCGGCGCCTTCGCAATCGGCCGGATCAAGAAGGGCACGCCGCCCGTTCCCGAGCAGGCACTCCAGGAGGCCAAGCTGTTCAAGAGCGCGCTGAAAGGCAATGGCGCGTGGCGAAACGCAAGCCGGAGCAGTTGCGCCACGAGGTCGCGGCCGAGCGCGAGCAGCTCGCACAGGCCGTCGACCACCTGCGCGCGGAGATCCGCGAGGCCACGAACCTGAAAGCGAAGCTGCGCGCCAACCTCCCGGTCGCCGCTGCCGGCGCGCTCGGTGTCGGGTTCTTCGTGGCCGGTGGGATCGGCGCGACGATGCGCCTGCTCGCGCGGCGCGGCCGCGAAGGCAGCGAGAAGGCGCGCTTCGGCCGTTTCCGCCTTGTCGACCGCGACTAGCCAACGCGCTCCAGTCGGACGGGTCCCGTCCGGGCCGCACCGCCTGAGCGCGGCCGAGTGGGTCGACGCACTCAAGCGCACGGGCAAGCAGTTCATGGCCGACGACTGCATGGGCCTCGCCCAGCAGGTCGCTTACTCGCTCCCTGCTCGCCTTCTTCCCGGCGATCGTGCTGCTCGTCGGCCTGCTGGGCCTCGTCGGCGGCCTACGAGGAGCTGCAGGACTTCCTGAACCCGGTCGCGCCGCAGGCGGTCACTGATCTGATCGAGCAGCTCCAGAAGGACTCGAGCGGGGGCGGCTCTGCGGTGGCCGTCGTCGTCGGCGCCTTTGGAGCCGTCTGGGCAGCGAGCGGCGCGATGGGCTCCGTGGTCAAGGCCGTCAACCGCGCCTACGACCGGGTCGAGACGCGGCCGTTCTGGAAGGTGCGGCTCATCTCGATCCTGCTCGTTGCCGCCTCAGGCGTCGTGACCGCGGGCATGCTGCTCCTGATCGTCTTCGGCGGCAAGCTCGGTGAGGCGATCGCCCGTCAGGCACGCCTCGGCAGCGCCTTCGAGTGGATGTGGAACATCTTCCGCTGGCCGCTTGCGTTCGTCGCCGTCCTGCTCCTCTTCGCGCTCATCTACTACCTCGCACCGAACAGGGAGCAGCGAAGCTGGAAGTGGGTCACCCCGGGCTCGCTCGTCGGCGCCGCGATGTGGATCGCGCTCTCGGGGCTCTTCGCCCTGTACACCGCGTTCAGCAGTTCGTACTCCAAGACCTACGGCACGCTGGCCGGCGGCATCATCCTGCTCCTCTGGCTCAACTACACGGCGTGGGCGATCCTCTTCGGAGCGGAGCTGAACGCCGAGCTCGACCGTCAGGCTGACATCCGCGCGGCGGGCGGGCCGAACGCGGGCCTGATCAAGCCTGCGAAGCGGACTACCTGACCGTGAACGAGCCGCTCAGGCGCCGCTTCTTGTCCGAGCGGTAGCTGTACTTCCCCGCGCGCAGGCGCACGGTCCACGTTGCACGGGCTGTGCCGGCAACCGCCGTCTTCCGGTTGACGCCCGGCCCCGTGAGATGGAAGTTCTGGGTCTTCGCCGTGTCCCGAACGGATACGCGGTAGGTGCCGGCGGCGACGACGCGTGCCTTCGCACCGCTGGACGTCTTCACCGAGATCGCGCTGGCGCTGACGCTGGCGCTCAGCCGGCGCACGACCGGAGGAGGCGGCGGGTCGGGCACGTTGCCGACTTTGAAGCGTTCCCCTCATCGTCGTCGAGTGCGGATCGCACTGGAACCGGTAGATCTGCACGTCCGCGAAGACGACCGTCCAGGTCGCGTTCTCCACGTTCTCCACCGAGGTGAACAGGTCGACGCCGGCTCCTGAAAGATGGAAGTTGTGCTCGATCGCCTTGTCCTCGACGACGATCGCGTACTCGCCGGCGTCGAGTTGCGTCACCGCAGAGCCGTCGGCGTGACGGAGGAAGATCGTGAAGCCCGGCCCGACCGTGGCCCGCAGAGTCTCACGCGGCTGCGCGGGCGCTGCCGCAGCGGGCACGACGGCGAGTACGGCCGCGAGTGCGGCGACGATGACAGCGGCTGGCCGATGCGACAAAGCTTCTGTACCTACGGACTTCTTACCGGTTCGGATTTAGACTAGATGCCCATGCGCTTTGGCAAAGACGTGAAGACCGAGCTGATCTCGAAAGTTCCACTGTTCGCGAACTGCTCGAAGGGCGAGCTTCAGGAGATCGCGGGGATCGCGGACGAGATCGACATCGCCGACGGGAAAGAGCTGACCACGGAGGGATCTCCGGGTCGCGAGTTCTTCGTGATCATCGAAGGGACGGCATCGGTCGCGCAGGACGGCGACGAGATCAACGACCTCGGCCCCGGCGATTTCTTCGGAGAGGTTGCGCTCGTCAAGGACACGCCGCGCACCGCCACGGTCACCGCCACCTCGCCGGTTCGGGCGCTGGTGGTCACCCGGCAGAACTTCAAGCGACTGATCGAACAGCAGCCCGACATCGAGCGCACGGTCCTGAAGGCGCTCGTCGACCGCTCTCCGTAGACGGGGCTAGGCGCGGAGCTCGGCGCCGAAGCGCTTCGCGAGCGCGTCGACGATCTTCTTGCGCAGGACGGCCGCGTCCTCGTCCGACAGCGTGCGCTCAGACGACTGGAACAACACCGAGAACGCCACTGACTTGCTGCCCTCGGCGACCTGGTCGCCGCGGTAGACGTCGAAGGGGCGCATCTCGCGCAGCTCCGCGCCGGCGGCCTCGTGGGCCGCGGACACGAGCTCGCCGGCGGCGACCTCCTCGGGCACCGTGAACGCGAGGTCCTGGTGAACCGCCGGATACGTGATCACGTCCGTAAACCTCACCTCGTCCTCGGCGGCCGCCTGCAACTCGCCGAGATCGAGCTCGAAGGCACCCCATACTCCGTCGATCACAGCCGGGTGCAGCTCGCCAACGATGCCGGCCCCTCCGACCGACGCTGCCTTGCCCGGGTGGAACAGCTCCTCATCCGTTCGCTCGAACGCGGCGTCGACCTTGAGCGCCGCGCAGAGCGTCTCGACCGTGCCTTTCGCCCGGCTCCAGCCGCCCTCGACGATGCCGGCCACGTGCAGGCGCTCCTCTGGCAAGTCGCTCGAGGGGAGATAGACGCGCGCCACCTCGAAGAGCGCGATCTCCTCGGCTCCGAGCTCGACGTTTCGGCTGACGGCGTCCACGAGGCTCGGCAGCAGGCTGGTCCGGAGGACGGCGAGCTCGGCCGAGATCGGCTCGGGTAGCCGCCAAGCGCCGGGATCGCGGTCGTCCGGCCGGAGCGAGGGGGTATAGGTCTCGGTGAGACCCAGGCCGACGAGTAGGTCCTGGACGCGTCGCAGCAGCCGCTGGAGTGGGGTGAGTGCGCCGAACATCTCGCGCCGGGCCGGGAGCGTGAACGGGACGTCGTCGAGCTCGTACCGGGCGACCTCCTCGACGACATCGACCTCTCGGGTGACGTCGCGTGCTCGCCAGGTCGGCGCCACGACTTCGCCCTCGCGAGCTTCGAAACCGAGCCGCTCCAGCCAGCCGGTCTGCTCGTCGACCGGGGTCGAGAGCCCGATCAGCGCGTCGGCCCGCTCGGGCCGATACCGGATCACCGGCCGCGCCGGTAGGTCGCCCTGTACGTCAACGTGGCCGACCCACTCGGCGCCCGCAGTCTCGACGATCAGCTGCGTGGCGAGCTGCGCCGCCTGCTCCGCCAGATGCGGGTCGACGCCCTTCTCCCAGCGGTTCGATCCCTCGGTACGGAGCCGAAGCCGCTCGGAGGTGCGGAAGAGCCCGGTCGGTTCGAAGTTCGCCGCTTCGAGGAGGACGTCGCGAGTGGACTCGCCGATCTCGGTCTCTTCGCCGCCCATGATCCCCGCGAGCGCGACGGCCCGCTCGGCGTCGGCGATCACGAGGTCGCTCTCGTCCAGTCGGCGCTCGACGCCGTCCAGCGTGCGAATCGTCTCCCCGGGCCGCGCACGGCGCACGATGATCCTGCCGCCCTTCAGCGTCGCGAGATCGAACGCGTGCAGCGGGTTTCCGAGCGCGTGCATGACGTAGTTCGTCACGTCGACCACGTTCGAGATCGGCCGCATTCCGGCCGCCACGAGGCGCGACTTGAGCCAGATCGGCGAGGGCCCGACCTCGACGTTCCTGAAGAGCCGCCCGATGTAGCGCGGGCAGCCCTCGAGGTCCTCGACAGCGACTTCGACGGGCTCATCCCCCGCCGGCTCCGGGTCGACGCCTGGAGGCGGCGCCAGCTCGAGGTCGTAGAGCGCGGCGATCTCGCGCGCGAGGCCGTAGACGGACAGCAGGTCCGGGCGGTTTCCGGTCGCCTCGACGAGCAGGATCTGCTCCACGAGCGGCAGCACGTCCACCAGCGGCGTGCCCGGCTCGGTCTCCGGCAGCACCATGATCCCCGAGTGGTCCGAGCCGAGCTCGACCTCGTCCTCGGCGAGGATCATCCCGTCCGAGAGCTCGCCGCGCACCTTGCGCTGCTCGAGCTGGAGGCCGCCGGGGAGAACCGCGCCCGGGAGCGCGACTGCGACCGTGGCGCCGGCGCCGAAGTTCCAGGCGCCGCAGACGATCTGGCGCGGCTCGCCCTCCCCCACGTCGACCCGGCAGAGCTGCAGCCGGTCGGCGTTCGGGTGCTTCTCCGCCTCGAGCACCTTGCCGACGCGGAAGAGGCCGAGGTTGCCGTCCTCGTCCGGCACGCCTCGCCGCTCGATTCCCTCGACCTCGGCGGTGGAGATCGAGAGCCGCGTGGCGAGCTCCTCGAGAGGCATCTCGACGGGCACGTAGTCGCGGAGCCAGGAGACCGGGACTCTCAAAACTGCCTCAGCACTCGCAGGTCGCCTTCCCAGAGGGCACGGATGTCGGGGAAGTCGAACTTCAGCTGCGCGACCCGCTCGATCCCGCAGCCGAAGGCGAACCCGGACCATTCATCCGGATCGAGCCCCGACGTTCTCGAACACCCGCGGGTCGACCATGCCCGCGCCGCCCATCTCGAGCCAGCCCGAGTAGCGGCAGGTGCGGCAGCCCTCGCCGCCGCAGATCCCGCAGGACACGTCCGGCTCGATCGACGGCTCCGTGAACGGGAAGTAGTGCGTGCGGAATCGGACCTTGCGATCCGGCCCGAAGATCGCGCGCATCACGTGGAGCAGCGTCCCTTTGAGATCGGCCAGCGTCAGCCCACGGTCGACCGCCAGCCCTTCGAACTGGAGGAAGATCGGATAGTGAGTCGCGTCGATCGCGTCCCGCCGGTAGCAGCGGCCGATCGAGACCATGTAGATCGGCGGCGCGCCCTCCTCCATGGCATGGATTTGCGAGGGTGACGTCTCGGTCCGCAGAACGCGGTGCTCGTCGAAGAAGAACGTCGCCCGTGGCGAGCGCGCCGCGTGCCACGGGTCGAACGCGAGCTTGTCGAAGTTGTACTCCGTCGTCTCGACCTCGCGGTCGTCCCGGATCTCGTAGCCGAGGCCGATGAAGGCGTCCTCGATCTCCCTGCGCGCCTGCGTGACCGGGTGCAGATGGCCGAGCGGAAGCGGGTCGCCCGGGAGAGTGACGTCGACGACGTCCTCCGTGAGGGCGCGGTCGAGTTGCGCCCGCTCGAGCGCGGCTTCCCGCTTGGCGACGGCCTCCTCGATCGCCTCGCGCGCAGCATTGAGCGCCATCCCGCTCTCCCGGTCGCGCACGCCTCGGAGAGCCTGCTTGAGCTCGCTCTTTCGCCCGAGGTAGCGGACGCGGGCCTCGTCGAGCTCGTCGGGCGTCGAGGCGGCTTCAATCGCGCCCAGGGCTTCGGTTTTCAGGGCCTCTGCGTCCACTCCGCGACACTACCGCGAGAATGGGCCGATGAGCGAGTACGACGACTTCGCGCCGATCTACGACCAGTGGTCGGAGCACATGACCGAGGACGTGCCCTTCTACGTCGAACTCGCGCGCGAGGCGGACGGCCCGATCGCCGAGCTGGCCGTCGGAACCGGGCGCGTCGCCATCCCGGTCGCTCGGGAAACCGGCAAGCGCGTGGTCGGGATCGACCGTTCCCCTGCGATGCTCGCCGTCGCCCGCGAACGGGCGGCCGAAGCAGGAGTCGACCTCGACCTCCGCGAGCAGGACATGCGCGACTTCGAGCTCGACGAGCCAGCCGCGCTCGTCTACTCACCGTTCCGGTCACTTCTGCATCTGCCGACATGGGGCGACAAGCGCCGCGTCTTCGACCGCGTCGCCGGGAGCCTGCAGCCGGGGGGCAGGTTCGCCTGGAACGCGTTCGTCTTCGACCATGCGATCGCGAGTCGCCTCCACGGGCAGCATCAGGACGAGCCGGTTCCACACACGGTCAGGCAGGCGCCTCATGAGAGCCGTGTCGACCTGGAGCTCGACTCCGGCGCCAAGACCTCGCTCTGGTGGGCGACCAAGAACGAGTGGCTGGGCCTGATCGAAGTCGCCGGCCTCGAGGTCGAGGCGCTCTACGGGGACTTCGACCGTGGGCCGTTCGATGAGGACAGCCGCGAGTTCGTCTGGGTGGCACGCAAGCCGGGATGAGTGCCAGCCCGTACGACGCCATCGCGGAGCTCTACGACCCGTGGAGCAGAAGCGTCGTCGAGGACGTCGGCTTCTACGTCGCCGAGGCCAGGAAGGCCGGCGGCTCGGTTGTCGAGCTCGGCGTCGGGACCGGGCGAATCGCGGTGCCGATCGCCGAGACCGGGACACACGTGATCGGGGTCGACTCTTCCACGGGAATGATCGAGGCCTGCCGGCGCCGAGCCGAGGCTGCCGGAGTCGACATCGATCTGCGCCTGGGCGACTTCCGCGACCCGCCCGTCGACCGGGCGGAAGGCATCCAGGCCGTCCTCTGCCCGTTTCGCTCGTACCTCCACTTGCCGGACGACTCGGCGCGCAGACAGGCGCTCCGGTCCGCCCACGGCTTGCTCCCGCCGGGCGGGCGGCTCGTGTTCGACGTCTTCGAGCCGAAGCCCGACGACATCGCGGAGACCCAAGGGCTCTGGCTGGAGCGCGAGCCCGGGATCGACGAGCGGGCCGACTGGGACGAACAGGCTCGCACGCTGACCCTCTCCGTTCGCGGCCCCGCGGGCGCGACGACGATGACCTTGGCGTGGATCTCGGCCGGCGAATGGCAGACGCTCCTCGCGGAGACCGGCTTCGAGCTGGAAGCCTGCTACGGCTGGTTCGACCGCAGCCCGTATCGCGGCGGCGAAGACATGATCTTCGTAGCTCGCCGACCGTCCGGCTGATCCGGCGGGACATGTCCTTGTGCCTGACACGTGTCTGACACCCGGACGTGGCGGTTCTAGGGGCTTAGAGCAGCTCGATCTCGTCGCCGACGGCTACTTCGCCTTCTTCGACGACTTTCGCGAGCATTCCGCGCTTGCCCTCGAGCTCGGCGCGCAGGCCCTGGCGCAGCTCGTCCATGCGGTGGCACGGGTCGCAGACCATCGTGATCTCGAAGACGGCCCCACCCGCGCGAACGCGCTGGCCGATCGGCCACTTCTCCACGTCGTCGCCCTCGACGGTCAGGTTCTCGCGGATCGCACCCGGCTCGACGCCCACCGACTGCAAGTGCTCGAGCGACGCAAAGAGGACCTCGCGCTTGGGTGGATGAGCGTGCGCGCAGCCTTCGAGCCCCTGCCCGGCGATCGCCCACACGCGCTCGTGGCCATCCATGCGCCCGCTCTTGCGGGCCGGAGACGTCCACACACCGGCGATCTTGGCCATGCCGTCGAGTCTATCCAGGGCGCCGGAATTCGTAGAGCGCGATCGTCCCCGCCATTGCGACGTTCAACGACTCGGCCTGCGGCGTGATCGCGATCGACGCCGTCTCGTCGCAGGCGGCGACGACGTCCTCGGGCAAGCCTTGCCGCTCAGCCCCGAGCACGAATGTGATCGGCACCTCGTGCTCGATCCCCGCCAGCGGCCGACCCTCGTGCGCAACGAGCGCGATCCGGCGGCCGCGCGCCTCGTCGAAGCCGGCGGTCGGCACCCGGAACACGGCTCCAGCCGACGCGCGCAACGTCTTCGGCCCGGTGATGTCGGCGCATCCCGGAGAGAGCGCAAGCGAGGCGCCGAACGCGTCGGCGCTCCGCAGCAGCGTGCCCACGTTGCCCGGATCGGCCACGTGCCAGAGCGCCAGGCACACGGGCTCGACCCCGCGCGGGAGCGCCTCGCGCCGGTAGATCCCGAGCACGCGCGGTGGGTGGGCCAGCGTGGACACACGCGCCAGTAGCTCCGCCTCGACGTTCTCGCCCGCGACGAGCAACTCGACGGGCTCGACCCCCGCCTCCTCTGCCGCCCGTACGAGATCCTCGCCCTCGCAGACGAAGAGACCCTCCTTCTCGCGCTGCCGCCGCGATTCGAGCAGGCGGCGCACGAGGCGGAGCTTCGGGTTCGTCGCCGAGGTGATCACAGCTGCCAGTCGAGCCACGTCGCGTGGTAGTCGGCCTCGCCAGCGTATTCGCGATCGGCGCCCGGGTAGTAGACGATACGCAGCCCCCAGTGACGTACGCCGCTCCGCGGGCTCCCGGTTGCGATGAAGGCGAGGGGCCCGCCCGGACCAGCCTCGTCGAAGGCGGAGCGTATGCGCGCAACGCCCTCGTCACCAACGTAGCGGAGCGTCGCGCTCGCAAAGACAATGGTCAGCGCGTCACGGTCTCGGTCTGACAGTAATTCGGGCAAGACCTCGACGTAGTCCGCCCGCACGAGGTCCGGCGGGTCCTCGCGCACAGCGGCGATCGCCTGGTCGAGCCGCTCCAGCCGTTCTTCCTGACCGGCCCAGACGAAGCACATGAGAAGGCGAGCAGCGTCGTCGCTCGTCACGTCGATCGGGGCCAAGTCGACGCCGACCCGGCGGCCGACCTTCGGCGCCTGCTCGAGCAGGTCGGCTCGCACGGGCGAGCGCTCGGTTCCCGAGAGCGTCAGCGGCGAGCCCTCAGGCCCCCACTCCCCCTGCTCGTAGACGGACCGGTAACGATCCCAGCCGAGCAGTAGCCCCGCGCTCGCACCCAGCTCGATCACATCGAACGACGAAGCGCCGGTCCGCTCCGCAACACGGAGGAAAAGCGGAGTCAGGACCCAGGCGCGCTGAACCTCGTTCGTCTGCACCCCCTGCTCGCGCACGAACTCGAAGAGGAACTCTCGGTGCGCGTCGAGCGGGTCGTCCCAAGAGGCCTCAGCGCCGAGCACGAGGTAGTGCAGGCCGCCGAGCAACCGCAGCGGCATGTCCCACGACGGATCGGGACCGACGATCTCACTCGCTACGGGATCGTCGGCGAACCGCCGGCACAGCTCCGCGTACACCGGCGACGAGACTGCGCAGTGCTCCGCCTGCTCGGCGAAGACCTCAGTCTGGCTTGGCAGCGGCCGCGGGCTCGAGCGCGGCCTTCGCCTGCTCGGCGATCTTGCCGAACGCGGCCGGATCGGAAACGGCCAGGTCGGCCAGGATCTTCCGGTCGAGCTCGATCCCCGCCTTGCGGCAGCCGGACACGAACTGGTTGTACGAGAGCCCCTCGGCGCGCGCAGCCGCGTTGATGCGCATGATCCAGAGCCGCCGGATCGTGCGCTTCTTGTTCTTCCGATCGCGGTAGGCGTAGACGAGCGAGTGCTCGACCTGCTCCTTGGCGACCTTGTACCGCGAGTGGCGCGACCCGAAGTAGCCCTTCGCCTGGTTGAGGACCTTCTTGCGGCGCTTACGCGACGCGACCGAACGCTTGACGCGCGGCATTACTTCCCTCCCAGGAGGCGCTTGACCTCGCGGGTGTCAGCCGGGTTCAGCGGCTGGTCGCGGCGGAACCTACGCTTGCGCTTCGCGGACTTCTTGCTCAGGAGGTGGCTCTTCATTGCCCGCCTCCGGAGCAGCTTGCCCGTCCCCGTCACCTTGAATCTCTTTTTCGTTGCGCTGTGTGTCTTCTGCTTTGGCATTGGTAACTCCCGCGTTCTTGGTCGGCCCGAGCAACATGACCATGTTCCGTCCGTCGAGGAGAGGCGGCGACTCGACCTGGCCGATCTCCTTGACGTCTTCAGCGAGCCGCATGAGTAGGTCGCGCCCACGCTCCGGATGGGTGGTCTCCCGCCCTCGGAACATGATCGTGACCTTCACCTTCGCCCGCTGGTTGAGAAAGCGGACGACATGGCCCTTCTTCGTCTCGTAGTCGTGAACGCCGATCTTGGGTCTGAGCTTGATCTCCTTGACGTTGATGGAAATCTGATGCTTCCGCGCAAGCTTGAGCTTCTGCTCCTGCTCATAGCGGTACTTCCCGTAGTCCATGACCCGCGCTACGGGTGGATCCGCTTGCGCGGCGACCTCGACGAGGTCGAGGTTCTTCCCGTATGCGTACTCCCGCGCCTCGTCTGTCGACTTGACTCCGATCTGCGAGCCGTCCTCGTCGACGAGCCGTACGTTCGGGGCGCGAATGTCCTCGTTGATCCTGGAATGCGGGACGGTCGGCCGGGGCGGCTCAAAATTGCGCCGTGGCCTCAAAAGCCCTTCACCAAGCTAAAAGCTCCCTTCTTCAAACGACAAAAACCGCTGTCAAAGCAGCGGCCCGTTTCTCTCCAACCTCACTCGGTTGAACCTCCGATGAGCTCTCGGCTCCGGAGGTGAGGAACGGTTTCGCCCCTGCTTTGCAGAGCCTAGACCTTAGCAGCGTCTCGCAGCTCCGCCAGAAGCTCGTCGAGAGACTTCGTCGACTGCTCTCCGCCCCGCTCGCGCACGGCGAGCGCTTCCTCGGACTCCTTGTCGCCCCAAACGATCACGTACGGGATCTTGTCGACCTCTGCGTTACGGATTCGCTTGCCGACCGTCTCGTCCGAGTCGTCGACCTCGACCCTGAAGCCGGAAAGCTTCTCGGCAAGTGCCTTCGCCGCCTCGCGGTGATCCTCTCCGACCGGGACGATTCGCACCTGGACCGGTGCGAGCCAGAGCGGGAAGGCGCCGCCGAAGTGCTCGATCAGGATCCCGATGAAGCGCTCGAACGAGCCGTAGAGGGCACGGTGGATCACGTAGAGGTCGTGTTCCGTGTTGTCGGGCCCCACGTATTTGAGCCCGAAGCGTGACGGCATCTGCGAGTCGAGCTGAATCGTCCCCATCTGCCACTTGCGCCCGAGGGCGTCATCCATGAAGAGGTCGATCTTGGGCCCGTAGAACGCCCCTTCCCCCTCGGCGATCTCGTACTGGATCTCGTTGAGCTTCAGCGCTTCCTCGAGCGCGGCCTCCGTCATGTCCCACTGCTCGTCCGTCCCGATCTTCTTGTCCGGGCGCGTCGCTAGCTCCGCGGATGCCGTCATTCCGAACAGGCCGTACAGATAGTTCGCGTAGTCGACGACCCCGGCGATCTCGTCCTGAATCTGATCCTGGCTGACGAAGATGTGGGCGTCGTCCTGCGTCACGTGCCGGACGCGGAGCAGCCCGTGCAGCGTGCCGGTGATCTCGTTGCGATGCAGAGGGGCCGGCTCGGCGTACCGCAGCGGCAGCTCGCGGTAGGAACGCAGCTTGCTGCCGAAGAGCAGCATGTGCCCAGGGCAGTTCATCGCCTTCATCGCCCAGCGGCGACTCGTCGACCTCGAGCTTGAACATCAGGTCCTCGTACGTCGGGAAGTGACCCGAGGTGACGAAGGTGTCCTCGTTGTAGATGATCGGCGTCTTGACCTCGAGGTAGCCGCGCTTGTCGTTCTCGCGCTTGCGGATCTTCTCGAGCTCGTTCCAGATCACCATCCCTTTCGGGTGCCAGAGCGGCGAGCCGGGCGAGTGCTCGTCGAAGTGAACGAGGTCGAGCTGGACACCGAGACGCCGGTGATCCCGCTTCTTCGCCTCCTCGACGCCGCTCAAGGTAGGCGTCGAGGTCGGCCTGCGAGTAGAACGCCGTCCCGTAGATCCGCGTCAGCTGCGTGTTGTTCTCGTCGCCACGCCAGTAGGCGCCGGCGAGCCCTGTCAGCTTGATCGCCTTGATCGGCTTCGAGTCCTGGAGGTGAGGACCGCGGCAGAGGTCGGTGAAGTCGCCTTGCGTATAGAGCGAGATGTCCCCCTCAGCGGTGTCGACGAGCTCGACCTTGTAGTCCTCGCCCTGCTCGGCAAACAGGCGCTTGGCCTCGTCGGCGGCAACCTCCTGCCGCTCCCAGGACCTGCCTTCCTTCAGCTCGCGCTGGATCTCGGCCTCGATCTGCTCCAGCGCCTCCTCGCCGATCGGCTCCGGAAACTCGAAGTCGTAGTAGAAGCCGTTCTCGATCGGCGGCCCGATCGCGATCTTTGTGCCCGGATACAGCCGACGCACGGCCTCGGCGAGCAGGTGGGCCGCGGAATGGCGGAGGACATAGAGCGCGTCTGGATCTTCGGTGTCGCGCGTCGTCAGGATCTGGATCGGCTGGCCGTCCTCGAGCGGGAGCCGCACGTCCTGGACACGTCCGTTTGCGCGGACGAGTACCGCGTCCTTGGCCAAATTCGGGCCAATCGCGGCCGCAGCGTCGAGCCCGGTTGCCCCTTCCTGGAGCTCCAGCTCGGACGAGTCGGGAAGAATGACGCGCATGGACGATCAGGATACTTCGACGCCTCGCGAAGACGACCGCAACGAAGAGCTCTCCGAGTCGCCTGTTCCCGACCCCGAGGACACGGACGGCGACGCCGAGGACGTTCCGAGCGCCGACTAGCTGCGCGACAGAAAAGTAGAGGTGGCGGACCACAGGGGTCCGCCACCTCCCCCAGGCCGAAACCTACGGCCACATTGGGCCCTTCCCGCCAAAAACGGCGAGAAGTCCCAACACCAGGCTGAGCAAGGTGAGTCGCCTCACGGAGCCATCCTTTCTCGTAGTTGCCGCTGGACAGCCCCGGGCCCGAGGAAGCGCTTAGTATAAGTCGGAGGAGGGACGTTGCCACGACGTAAGTCAACGCATGTAGACAGCCCAGTAGAAGTGGGCCGCAGGCTCAAAGCGGCACGGGAGCGCGCGGGGTTGAGTCAACGCCAGCTGTCGTTCCCAGGCTGCTCACCCGCGTACATCTCCCGCATCGAAGCGGGGGATCGAATTCCATCCCTGCAGCTCCTCAGAGAGATGGGACAGAGGCTCGGAGTGACCGAGGATTTCCTCGCCACGGGGCACGAGCGGCACGAGGAATCGGCTCGGCTCGTCGAGGCGGAGCTCGCGCTGAGGCTCGACGAGCTCGACCTGGCGGCACAGCTTTACGAAGAGGCGCTCGACGGTGCCACGGGCGACGTCAGGGCACGCGCGCTGGCGGGGCTCGGCCAGGTCGCGTTCGAACGGGGTGACCCCCGGCAAGCCATCGAGCGCATCGAGGCGGCGCGGTCGTCAGCACGGGAGCGGCTTGCCGACCAGCCGGCAGCCGCGGACACACTCGGTCGCGCCTACGCGATGGTCGACGAGCTCGAAGCGTCGATCGCCGTCTTCAGTGAGTCGCTGACGGCCGCGGAGGACCGCGAGGACAAGGTCGAATCCTCGCGCTTCGCCATCCTGCTGGCGAACGCGTACATCGACGCGAACAACTTCAACGCCGCAGAGCAGCTTCTCTCTCGAGCTCTCGAAACGGCGCCGGACTCGCGCGACCCCATCTTGCGCGCGCGGCTGTACTGGTCCCATTCGAGGCTCCACACGCTGCAGAAGCATCCGACCGAGGCCGCGCGCTACGCGCGCCGCGCGCTCACGATCCTGGAAGCGACCGAGCACACCGAGTACACGGCGCGGGCGCACCAGCTGCTTGCGCACATCGAGCTCGATCGCAACAACCCGAAGGTTGCGCTGCAGCTCGTCGAGCACGGGCTCGAGCTGCTCGGCGGAGGCGGCAATCCGGTCGACCGCGCACTGCTGCGCCTCGAGGAGGCGCGCGCCCTCGTCCAGCTCGGCGAGCACGAAGCGGCCGCGTCGCTGGCGATGGAGGTCTCGGGGCTCCTGAAGGAGGCGAGCCCGCACGACGCGGGCCGAGGCTATGCGCTCGTCGCCCAGGTGCACGAGACGCTCGGAGACCGGGCGCGGGCGCTCGAGCTCTACGAGCTTGCGGCCGAGGTGCTCGAGGCGAGCGGCGGCCGGTATCTCGTCGAGGTGTACCAACGACTCGCTGAGCTCTTCGAGGAGGACGAGCGCAAGGAGGACGCGCTCAACATCCTCAAGAAGGCCGTAGCGGTTCGCGCCGAAGGCGGTTAGAGCGCCCTCGGAGGTGTAAGGGTCGTGCCCTGGGGGGCGGTATTGGATAGGGAGGAGGTCTCTTATCGACCGCAATCGCCCATGTCCAGAACCTCGACGGCGGCCCGTTTGGGCCGTTGCCGGTCTTGCGCTGTTCGCAGCAGGCGTCAGCGTCGCCGCGGTTCCGGACGGGGGCGTCGCCCGCAACCCGAAGATCAGCGCGGTCCGGGCCTTCGCAGACGCGCACGTCAGTGCGTCCGCGCAGGACGCGAACTACGGCAAGCATCGTCTGCTCACGGTCGATGCCCGGCCGATGACACGCGCCTACCTCCGCTTCGGGATCGACCTCAAGAAGGGGAATGTCCTGCGCGTCAACCTGCTGCTCTACAGCCGCACGCGGTCGCAACTCGGCTATCAGGTGCGCCTCGCCACCGAGAGCTGGCGTGAACGGCGCATCACCTTCGACAACGCGCCACGGGTCTCGCCTCGCTTCGTGAGCTCCGGGCGACTGCGTGCCCACGCCTGGAAGGCCGTCGACATCACATCCCTGGTCGGGAATGACGACCACGAGGTGAATGTCGCGCTGACGACGGTCGCTCCGGCCGGGATCGTATTCGCAAGCCGCGAGAGTGGCATGAATGGGCCCCGTCTCGTGGTCGAGCGGGACGACGACGGCAGCGGCAAAGGCAAGAATCCGACCACAGAGCCGCCGCCGCGCTTTACTCCTTAGGAGGGTTCCCTATAAAGGGTTAGGCCCTTCCGGCCGACAATTAGGTCTTGTAGCCCATGAGACAGGTATGGGAGGCCTGAGATGCGACTACTGCTCGTAGATGATGATCGCGGGCTGCGGACGCTGCTGCGTACGACTTTCGAGGTCTTCGACATCGAGGTCGACGAGGCCGACTCGGCGTCGGTCGCGCTCGAGCGCATCGCCTCACGCCGCCCCGACGTCGTCGTCCTGGACGTCCACATGCCGGGGATGTCCGGCCTCGAGCTCTGCCGGAAGCTGAAGACCGAGGAGGACACCGCCGAGATCGGCGTCGTCTTGCTGACCGGCTCGGACGCCGATACCCCCGAAAACGCAGACGCGGCCGGCGCAGACGCCTTCCTGCGCAAGCCGTTCAGCCCACTCGAGCTGCTCTCGGTCACGGAGCGCCTGGCCGGCGGCCTCTACGGAATTCCCTTCCGCGCCAAGAAGAAGAGCCCCGATGAGCAGCTAATCCTGTACGCGCGCGACCTGCGCCACATCCTCGAGATCGAGCGCGGTCAGCGCACGCTCGTGCAGCAGGCCTACATGGAGACGGTCTCTGCGCTTGCGAGCGCACTCGAGTCGAAGGACACGGGCACGCGTGAGCACTCACAGCGCGTGCAGCGTTACGCGACCGCGCTCGCCCGCGCGGTCGAGCCCAGCCTGATCGACGACCCGAGCACCGTCTACGGCTTCCTCCTGCACGACGTCGGCAAGATCGGGATCCCGGACAACATCCTGCAGAAGCCCAAGCCGCTCTCGGAGGCCGAGCGTCGCCTGATGCAGACGCACACCGTCCTCGGCGAGCAGGTCCTCGGCGGAGTCGCCTTCCTGCAGGGCGAGGGGCTGCGAGTCGTCCGTTCGCACCACGAGCGTTGGGACGGCGAGGGCTACCCGGACTCGCTCGAGGCAACCGACATCCCACTCAGCGCTCGGGTCTTTGCCGTCGCCGACTCGCTCGATGCGATGACGAGCAACCGGCCGTATCGCATGGCCCGTCCCTGGAGGAATGCCGGCGACGAGATCATCCGCCAGTCGGGGCGGCAGTTCGACCCGCGTATCGTGGCAGCGTTCGTCGAGCGCGAGCCCGAGCTGCGGGAGATTCAGCGCGAGTTCGCTGTACCCAGCTAGAGGGGTCCTTGCTCGACCGGCGCGGACTCGCCGGACGAGTGCTTCGCACTTCCGAGTCGACTGAGACGCACGCCTAATGGATGCCTGCTGCTCACGACCTGCGTGTAGTACCGGCTCGGCCGACGAGGCCGGGAAAGTCGCTAAAGACGAGCTAAGTCGACGCTTGAGCCGCGACGCTCCACTCCGCGAGGTCGCGGATGGAGACGATGCCGATGGCGCGCTCGCCCTCGACGACGGGCAGATGACGGAATTGACCGTCCAACATGATCTGGACGGCCTCGACTGGATCGGTGGTCTCCGACACCGTCTGCGGGTCGGCAGTCATCCACTCTCGTACGCGTGCTTCGCTCGTGTGCACACGGCCGGCAACGGCGCGCGTCAGGTCGCGCTCGGTGATGATGCCGAGCAGGCGGCTGTATGGCGAATCGGCCACGACGATCGCGCTCACCTTGTGCTGGACCATCTTCTCGGCCGCATGGCCGATCGTGTCCTCGGGCTCAATCGTGATCACGTCACGCGCCATGAGGTCTGCGAGCGTCGCCATTCCGCGAGCTTACCGAGGTCGCAGGCCGTCGGCCAGGAGTCTTGACTAGGCGCTGAGCGGACGCGGGTTGTTCTGCACCTGCGCGCCGAACCAGGTTCCCTGCGGCTCGGCTGTGCTGCGCTGCTCGAGTGACTCGAGCTCCTCGCGGAGCTGGCCCTCGCGTTCGGCGGCGCGGACGCGCTCGGCCTCGATCCGGTCGTTCGCCTGACGGTCGCGTTCCTCGAGCTCGTGCATCAGGCGTGCGACGCGAGCCTTCAACTCGGAGAGCTCGGCCTCGAGAGCCTGGACGGCGGTGCTGCGCTGCTCGAGCCGCGCGAGCAACTCCTCGATCCTGGTCTCGGCCTCGACGAAGCTCTCGCCGCGACCTTCCATCTGGCCCAGAAGCTCACCGAGCTCGCTCTGGCGATCCTCGGGCAGGTCTTCGAGCAGCTCCGTGGTCGAGCGGACGACGTAGTTCTCTAGGCGGTTGCGGATGGCCATAAGCGGCGGGTAACAGGTGCGGGCACTTCTCTAATCGGCGCGATCGCGGCGCTCCTGACTCCCCCGTTTGGGGCAGCCCTCCTTCTAGCGACCGACGATGACGCTGATGCGCGTGCCGCGGGGACGGCGCACGCCTGCGTACGGGCCTTGGTAGATCACGCGACCGCGACGGGCTCTAGAGCGTGTGTACCGGATATGGCCCATCGCACAGCCGGAGCGGCGGATGAGCGCGCGGGCTGCGGCAAGCGTCATGCCGCGGAGCTTGGGAACGCGGCACGTGCGCGGCGGTGGCGCGGGCGGAGGTGGTGGAGGTGGAGGTGGAGGTGGAGGTGGAGGTGGAGGTGGAGGCGGTGGCACGGGCGGTGGCGGCGGAGGTGGAGGTGGTGGCGGAGGTGGCGGAGGCGGAGGTGGCGGAGGCGGAGGCGGAGGCGGAGGTGGCGGTGGCGGTGGCGGTGGAGGTGGCGGAGGCGGCGGAGGTGGAGGCGGAGGCGGCGGCGGTGGAGGTGGAGGTGGCGGAGGTGGAGGCGGAGGCGGTGGCCCCGTCTCGCGGATGCGGTGCACGTTTCCGGAGCTCGCGACGTAGATTCGCCCCTGAGCGTCCTCGCCGAACGACGTCACGCTCGAGCGGGTGAGACCGGTGAAAGCGTCCCCGGTCCCGTCAGGGAGCTGCAACATGACCGACCGGATCCCGAAGGCGCTCGAGCCCGAGGTGCAGTAGTCCGTGTACACATAGCGGCCGACGAGCGAGGGCAGCGCCGGATCGCGCACGACGTACCCACCCGTGATCGAGCAGCCGGAGCCGTGCGAGTACTCCCAGACGGGCGGAACGTGGTTCGGCGGCTCCGGGCAATTGCCGTAGAGGTGGCGGCCCTCCATGCAGCTCCAGCCGAAGTTCATGCCACGTCCTGCGTTCGGCGCCAGAGCGAAGTCGATCTCTTCCCAGGCGCCCTGACCGACGTCGCCGATCGTCAGGTTGCCCGTTCCCCGGTCGAACGAGAAGCGCCACGGGTTCCGGAGGCCGTAGGCCCAGATCTCCGGACGTGCATTGGGCTGGCCGACGAACGGATTGTCGGCGGGGACGGTGTATGGCTCGCCCGCGGGCCCCAGGTTCGGGTTGATCCGCAAGAGCTTGCCCGGAAGAACCCCCAGGTTCTGGCCGGCGAGATCGGGATCTCCCCCTCCTCCACCGTCACCGGTCGCCAAGTAGAGGTAGCCGTCGGGACCGAACTGGAGCTGGCCGCCGTTGTGATTCGAGCGCGGGTGCGGGATCGCGAGGACCGGGCGCCGGGAGCCGGGGTCCGCGATGTCCGGGTTGACCGGATCTCGCAGGTACTCGTCCACGGTCATCGCACCGTTGCTGGCCGTGTAGTAGATGTAGAACTTCCGCGTCGTGGCGTAGTCAGGCGCAAAAGCCATCGACAGGAGCCCGCGCTCGCCTCCGGTCGAGATCGGGGTCACATTGAGGAACGTGGTCGCGGCCCCGCCGTTGACCATCACACGGATCAGTGCACTGGTCCCCGATCCCTGCTGGACGATGAAGAGCCGGCTCGTATCCCCGGGTGGGGCCGTCACGTAGACGGGCGAGGTCGCGGTCGTCACGAGCTCGAGCTCGAGCGCGCTCGGCTCGGCCGCGCCGCTGCTGCCCGTCGCGAACGCGAGCGCGGCCAAAAGAACGACGAGGCTCCCCCACCTCATGGCGGAAAGGATATTGCCTCCCGAGAGATTCCCCTAGAGAGCTGCACGCACGAGCTCCTGGAACCGCGCAACGAGCTGCTCGCTCTCGGGGAGCAGCCGCCCGTGCGGGATCAGCGCCGACCGCACTCCGCGCTGCACTCGCTCGACGAGGACGCGATCCTCGGCGCCGACCTGGCGGTCGAAGGCCATCAGCTCCTCGATCCAGCCCTCATCTGCATCCGGCGCGAAGAAGTAGTCGAGGTAGCCCCGCGACCGCTCGGGCCCGGCCGGCAGCATCGGGCCGACCGACACGTTCCCCGGCCCCGGATAGACGTTGATTCTCAGATTCGGCCACACGAAGTGGAACTGCCCCTCGCCGTCCTCCTTCGACGGCGCGAACTGCGAGAGGACGTGCTCGCCGGTCGGCTCCAGCCGGTACGAGTCGGGCGACACCTCGAATGCGGCGCTGAACCCCTTGTGGGCGACCGGGCAGTGGTAGCACTCGAGGTAGTTCTCGCAGGCGATCTTCCAGTTCGCGCCGAGCTCGTAGTCGTCACGAACGCGGAACGCGAGGCCGTCGAGCGGGACCAGCTGCGGCACGGGCCCGAGTGTCTCCAGAAGCGGCGGCGCGTCGGCGTCGGGATTGACGAAGAGGAGCGGCCCCCACTGCTCGAGACGCAGCTCGACGAGCGACAGGCCCTCCGTCTCGAAGCCGTCCTCGCGATCGGCACGCGGTGCGGAGCGCAGGCTGCCGTCCAGCCCGTACGTCCACGCGTGGTACGGGCACTGAATCGACTTGCCGTTCCCCGAGCCGTCGACGAGCTGCGAGCCGCGGTGGCGGCAGACGTTGAGGAAGGCGCGCAACTCCTCGCCGTCCCGCACGACGAGCACCGGAACGTCGCCGGCCTCCGCCGCGAACTGGTCGCCGTGCTCGGCGACCATGCCTCCGTGCCCGACGTATTGCCAGGCCGAGCGGAAGATGGACTCCTGCTCGCGCCGTAGCACTTCGGGATCCGTGTACCAGCTCCAGGGCAGGGTCTGCATCAGCGTCGCTCCTGCTCGCGCAGGAGCCAGTCCGCCAGGAACGGCTCGACGATCCGATACTCGCCGTCGTCTCCCCGCGCCACGAGCTCCTTCTTCACCAGAGCCTCGAGCGCGGTCTGCAGTGTCGGCTTCGGCGGCAGGTCGAAGCTCTCCGCGTAGAGCTCGGAGTACGGGGCGCTTGTCGGCTCGGTGGCGAGAGCGAGCATCACGAGTCGTTGCGAGGCAGGTGCGTCATCCCAGATCTTGCTGAAGTGGCTGTGCTCGGAGCGGAGAGCTTGCCCGAGGGCATTCTCCACGTCCACCAGATGAGCGAAGCGGCCCTCCGGCACCAGCTCCCAGACGAAGTACGCCAGCTCCTGCGTCCCGTACGGGTGGCCGAGCGTTGCCTCGAGGAGGCGGGCCAAGGCCTCGTCGCGGATGCCGCGATCCGTCGCCTCGAACCGCTTGCGGACGAAGCGGCCGAACTTGGCAGGATCGATCATCCCGATCTCGATCCGCTTCGCGCTCCGCCAAAACGGCTCGTTCTCGTCGTCGAAGATCCGGTCGAGCAGGTGACGCTTGCTGCCCAGGTAGACGTGCCCGACCTCCGGCTGGGTCTGGAAGACGGCCCGCATCAGGTTCGGGTACTTGGGATCGAGCGCGAGGATCTCCTGGAACTCGTCGAAGATGACTGCGACCCGGCGCTTGCGCTCGGCGGCGAGCTGTCCCGGGAGCGCGAGCAGGTCCTCGATCGTGTCGTCGATCGCCGTGCGGCGGCGAGTCGGCTGGAAGCTGAAGCGCAGCGTGCCGTTGGTGTCGACCTCCATCGTCGGCTTCACGCGCAGGTTGCGGAAGAGCGATGCCGCGCGCTCGGCGGCCTCCCCCAGCTCGCTGTCGATGTCCTCGTGGATCGTTCTGGCGAGCGCGGCGGCCAGGCGCTCCTTCGTCGGGGTCCGCATGAGGTCGCAGTAGGCGACGAGCACCTTGTCGCGGGCAGCCTTCTTGGCCGCGCGGAGGACGAGGGACGACTTCCCGTAGCGTCGCGGTGCGTAGACGAGGACGTCCTGCCCGTTCCGCATGTCGGCGACCAACTCGCGCAGCTCGTCCTCACGATCGGTAAAAGCCCTGTCGAGCGCGAGCGCTCCGAATGTGAACGGGTTCGTATGGCTCACGACATTATGGAACGATACATACTTTGATCGTCCCTCCTCCGAGCAACCGGAGATTGCAGAATGAGCCCATGAGCGAGAAGACGCTCGAATGTCCGAGCTGCGGTGCCTCGGCCCCGGCGGAGGCGCGCTTTTGCTCCAGTTGCGGGTCGCGGCTCGACGGTGGCGACACCCAGGCGGTTCCTCTGCCGCCGAGCGAGCCCGGCCCGGTGCCGGTCAACGTCGTGCACGCCGAGCCGCGCCTCTTCGGGGTCGTTCCGCCACTCTTCGCCTTCGGTCTCGCGTGCGTACTGATCACGCTCGCAATCGTCGCGTTCGCCCTCGGGAGCTGGATCCTCGGTCTCGCGCTCGTGATCGTGGCGGTCGTGCTCTTCGTGCTGTTCGTCGGCGCCGCGAGGCACGCACCGACGAGCCCGGTGGCGCAGGCGACCTTGACGGTCGGCGAACGCATCTCGAGCTGGTTCGGCTTCTTCACCGGATCGGCCAGCGCGTGGTCCACGGCGGGCCGCGAGGTTCTGCGTCTTCGGGGAGAGCTACGCGCCCTGCGGCCGGAGCGTGAGGAGGTGCAGTACGCACTCGGGGGTGCCGCCTACCGCGAGCGAGACTCCGAGGTTGCCTCGCTCCGAGCTCGGCTGCACGACCTCGATCGCGAGATCGCCGAGCGAGAAACGGCTAGCGAAGCGGCTCTCGAGCAAGCCCGTAGGCGCTCGCGTAGAGAACGCATGGCCGTCCGGCCGACCGAACAGATGGCCGTTGACGAAATCGAGTCAAGTCCGGAAGCGGCTGAGGCTCGAGAAGGCGACGCGGCCCGCGAGGACGTCTGACGAAGCGCCGACCCCGCGGGGATTCCAGGTCAGGACCGTGGCCACGAAAACGCCGCCCGACCAGTAGACGAGACCGCTGTCATGGCGCGCGACGCCGATCCAGCCCGCCTTGTGGAGCACGGACGCGCCGCTCAGGAACCGCGTCAGGCGGCCCGGCTCGCGCACGTGGGCCAGGACGTACAGGAGATAGCGGGCGTCGTTCGGGGTGAACTCCCCGCGGAAACGTGCGATGAGCAGGCCCTGCGCAATTGCCGCGAGATGGAGCTGGCGATCGAGTCGTGCCAGGTCCCAGGCGGTTGTCCGCTTGCCGATGAAGCTCGGCTGTGCCTGCTCGGTTTCGACGATGTAGCCGCCGTACATGTCCGTGTTCGTGAGCCCGAGCGCGCGCATGGCCGCGTTGACCCGCGCCGAACCTCCGCTCGTCGAGCCGCCGATCTGGGCCAGCAGCCTGTTGGCCGCCTTGCTGTCGGAGTAGATGAGCATCCGCCGGAGGAGGACGTCGGTCTGCGTGCCGGGCGCGGGAACGGCGCGGAGCGAGCGCAGGAGCTCGACCGCGATCGCCACCTTCAGGGTCGATGCCGCGGGAAAGGGAGCTCGCGCGTTCCACGTGGCTCCTCGTCCGGTTCGTAGATCCCGGACGACGATCGCGCACGTGCCGCCAAAGCGCCGTGCCAGCGAGCGAACTGTCCGCGAAAGTGCCGGATCGTTTCGTTCCAGGGCCCCGCCCTGCGTCGCAGCGGCTCGCGGGAGCCCGAACACGGGGCCGACGACCGTGGACGACCGGCGACCGAGTCGTCGAACGCGGTCACTCGAATCGTGACGTCCCGGCGCGGAAGGTCGACCTCGACCGAGAACCGCCGGCGGCGAAGCTCTCTCTCGGCGGCGAGCCGCCCGCCGACGAACACGCGAATACGCCGCGTTCCGGGCGAGACGGTGCCCGAGACGCGGCCGAAGCTCACCTCATGCGGCGCAGGCGCGACGAGCGCGGGCGGCGGAAGCGCCGCTATGACCAGCGGCACCTGTCCTAGCGGCGGCTGGACCGACGCCGTGCACGCCGAGGATTGTCGTCCTCGACGACCGAAACCTCGAGTGCCGCCGGCTCCGCGCCGCCGCTCAGGCTGAACTCCACCTCGAGCCCGTTGCAGCGTCCGACCGGTGCCTGGCCGGGAAGAAAATTGTCCCGCAGAACCTGCACGCGCTCGCCCTCGTCGGACCTGATGTAACCGACGTCCTTCTCCTCATTGAAGTAGATCATCGTCCCGCGCATACGTTTTGTCTCCTCTCGGATCGTGGTCACCCCTACCACTTCGACCGGCGGCCCCGCCGGCTCGTGTACACGCGCTTCATAGGCGCGGTTCGCATCCCCCCGTTTTCGAACTGCTCCCGGTGCCCGAGACGGGCCGCGACGCGGCTGACGTCGCCCTGTTGCTCCGGTGTAACGAACGTGACCCCGCTGCCGGTTCGGCCTGCGCGCCCCGTTCTGCCGACCCGGTGGACGTAACCCTTGTCGTCCTCGGGCGGATCGAAGTTGATGACGTGCGTGATGTCGACGAGGTCGAGACCGCGGGCAGCGACGTCCGTCGCCACCAGCGTCTTGATCTTCCCCGAGCGAAAACGCTCGAGCGCTCGCTCGCGCGCCGACTGCGTCATGTCGCCGTGGAGCGCGATGGCGGCCACGTCGTGGCGGGCCAAACGCTTGGCGAGCCGATCGGCGCCGCGCTTCGTACGAACGAAGACGAGCGCGAGACCGCGCTCGGCTTCGAGCTCCTTGATCAACCGCTCGACCTTGTCCTCGGCCGTCACCGACTCGAAGCGATGCTCGACGTCGGCCTCGTTCCGGTCGGGAATGCCCTCGGACTCGAAGCGCGAGGGATTCTTCGTGAAGGAACGGGCCAGGTCGCCGACCTCGCCGTCTAGCGTCGCCGAGAAGAGCATCGTCTGGCGGTCCACCGGAAGCTTCCGGACGATCCGCTCGACCTGCGGCTTGAAGCCCATGTCGAGCATCCGGTCGGCCTCGTCGAGGACGAGCGTGCGAATGTTGGAAAGCGAGAGCATCTTGCGCTCGACGAGGTCCGTGAGCCTGCCGGGCGTGGCGATGACGATGTGCGCGCCCTTTGCTCGCTTGGCCTGGGCATTGAGCGGTGCACCGCCGTAGACGGCGGCGACGCGCAGGCCCATGGGGCCGGCAAGTGCAGCGCACTCTCCGGCGACCTGAGAGGCGAGCTCACGCGTCGGCACGAGCACGAGAGCCGACGGCGTCTGGGACTTTGGATCGGTTCGCTCGACGAGCGGAACGGCGAAGGCGATGGTCTTGCCCGAGCCTGTTGGGGCCTTCGCAAGGACGTCTACACCTGCGATCGCCTCCGGAATCACGAGCTCCTGGATCGCGAACGGCGACTCCATGCCGCGCGCTGCGAGCGCGTCCACAACACGTGGGCTTGCGCCGAGCGCGCTAAAAGATTGGTTGGAAATACTGAATCACTCCTTTTGACTGATGGTCGAGACCGATACCGCTCGAAACCATCTAAGGAGTGCGAGAAGCTCAATCTCACGAGGCGGCTAGACGCCGTCTCTTGGATATAGCGTAGCAGAAAGGCTGCAAATAGCTTGATCTGCGACCTAGTGGGAAGATCGGCATCCGCATCCCCGTCCTTTAACCAGGAGGTGGAGTTCCATGAGAAACGTTTTGCTCGGAAGCGCAGTTGTCGGCCTTGTCGTCGTCCTCTTCTTTGCGGCCTGGGAGTCAATGGGTGACGATCCCATTCGTCCCGCGGCGCTCGCTGCAGTTCCTGCCACATCGCTGGAGAGCCCGAACGGCTTGTACAAGATCGAGGCAACGGACACGGGCATCCTGCTCAGCGGCCCCGGAGTTCTGGTCAAGGTCGACGGCGCGCAGGTACGGGTGCAGGCGCCCCTCGTTCGCCTGTGCGGAGGAGGCGGACGGCCTGTCGCCCGTCTCGGAGACCTGGTGCCGGCCGCCCCGGGCCCGATCGCGCAGGGATCGCCAACGACCCTCGTCTGCTGAGCGGCTAGCCGTACCATCCCGGTTCGACCATGCGCGCTCGCCGCTCGATCACCGTCGTCGGCTGCCATGCGGGCGGCGAGATCGGCAACGTGATCGTGGGCGGGGTGCTGCCGCCCGCGGGCGCGACCGTCTTCGAGCAGATGCAGACGCTCCGCGACGAGGACGACGGGCTCCGGCGCCTGCTGCTGCGCGAGCCCCGCGGCAGCGTCGCCTGCCACGCGAACCTCGTCGTGCCCGCGACGCGGGACGATTGCGACGCCGGCTTCATCATCATGGAGCCGACGGAATATCCAGCCATGTCCGGCTCGAACACGATCTGCACGACGACGGTGTTGCTCGAGACGGGGATGGTCGAGATGCAGGAGCCCGAGACCGTCGTCCGGCTCGAGGCGCCCGGCGGAGTCGTGGAGGCCCGAGCGGCCTGTCGCGACGGGCGCTGCGAGAGCGTCGAGTTCACGAACGTCCCCTGCTTCGTGGAGCACCTCGACGCCCAGCTCGAGGTGGAAGAGCTGGGCACCTTGCAGGTCGACGTCGCCTACGGGGGGATGTGGTACGCGATCGCCGATGCGAACGCGCTCGGGTTCATGATCGAGCCCGACGAGGCGTTCGACCTCTCGCTCGCCGGTGAGTTGATCCGCGCGGCGGCGCGCGAGCAGCTGACCTGCGTGCATCCGGAGAACCCGGAAATCGCGGGCGTGAGCATCGTCCAGATCGCCGCGCCCTGGCAGGGTGTCGGCCAGGTGACGAAGAACGCGGTGGTCGTTGCGCCGGGCAGGCTCGATCGCTCGGCGACGGGCACCGGCCTTTCGGCGAGACTGGCCGTTCTGCATGCGCGCGGCCTGATGAAGGTCGGCGATTCCATGACTCACGCGTCCGCGATCGGCTCGACGTTCGACGGGCGGATCGTGGAGGAGACGCGGGTCGGTGACCACGACGCGATCGTGCCGGCAATTCGCGGCAGCGCCTGGATCACGGGTATCTGGCAAGTGCTGGTCGACCCGACCGACCCGTACCCCGAGGGCTACCTCCTCTCCGACACGTGGGGCGTCAGCGGGCTCGACACACAGGCCTAGGGCGGCAGCGCGCGGCCCAGGACGCGCCGGAGGTTCCCGGCCAGGATGCCCTCGAGTCGCTCTCCGTCGTAGGCGCGCGCACGGAGCGCCGCGACCAGTTCCGGGAAGTGCTCGGGCCCGGTGAAATCGCGGAGGCCGAGCCGGCCGCCGCCGGCCTCGAGCGCATCGACGACGATCGGCAACAGCTCGTTGCCGAACTCGAGCTCGGACTCGGTCACCTGGTCGATGACGTCGGTTCCGAGGCCCACCCGCTCAGCTCCCATCACGTCCACGGCGTGGGCGAGGTGGTCGATGAGGCGCTCGATTGACGCTGCGCCGCCGACGGTGAGCGCCAGGGCCATCATCCCGAGAAATCCGTCTCGTTCAGCCAGCGCGGTCAGCTGCTCGTCCGAGAGGTTTCGCGGCACGTCGTGGACGGCCCGGCAGCACGCGTGGCTGACGATCACCGTCGCCGCCGGTGCGTGCTCGAGGATCTCGTAGAAGCTCCGCTCGGAGGCGTGGGCGAGATCGATGACGACTCCGCGGGCGGCCAGCTCGTCAACCAGCGCCCGGCCGCGGTCGGTCAGACCCTGGTCGGGAGTGTCCAGGCCTCCGGCGAATGCGTTCGGCGCGTTGTGGGTCAGCCCGACCATGCGCACACCGGCATCCCAGAAGTGCGCGAAGGCAGAGGGGTCGTCACCGAGCGCCTCCACGCCTTCCAACGAGAGGAGGAGCCCGAGGCGGCCGTCCGCGACGGCCAGATCCTGGCGACTCTGCACCTGAAAGACGGCGTCCCCGTTCTCGTCGAACACGCCGCGGAAGGCGCCGAGGAGCTCATCCGCCGTCGCGCGCGTCTTCTCCACGGGCCCACCGCCCGTGTAGAGCGCGCAGACCTGCAGAGTCACCCCGCCCGCGCGGAGTTTCGGCAGCCAGTGCGTCGCGAACGGGTTCGGCTCGTCGCGGCGCAGGACGAGCTCGAGCAGTAGGTCGTTGTGGGCGTCGGCGATCATCGGCTTTGGAAGTATTCGGACCGTGACAGACGAGGTACGCGATGTGGCGACCGGACTGTGGATCTGGCGCCTGGACCATCCCGACTGGGGCCCCGAAGCGGGCTGGGAGCCTCCGGTGACCTCGACCTGTGTCGAGTCGGGCGGAGAGGTCGCGCTGCTCGACCCGATCGCCCCGCCCGAAGGATCGGCGGCCTGGACGCGGCTCGACGCCAACCCGCCGACGCTCGTCATCATCCTCAAGCCGGATCACGTTCGCGACGTCGACCTCTTCGTCCGCCGCTACGACGCGCGTGCGTTCGGCCCATACCTCTTCTGGCCCGGCGACAGGCACGAGACCGAGATCGAGGGGATCGAACCGGGGACCGAGCTCCCCGGCGGCCTCGTCGCCCTGTACGACGGCCGCGGACGCAACGAGACACCGCTCTGGTTGCCGGAGCAGCGAGCCCTCGTCTTCGCCGACGCCCTGACAGAACGGGACGGCGACCTTCTGGTTTGGGGGACGCCGTGGCACGAGGAGCGCGTGCTTCCTGCCCTGCGGGCACTGCTCGAGCTCCCGTTCGAGCACGTGATCGTCTCGCACGGCGAGCCGGTCCACGACCGAGCCGCGTACGAACGGGCTCTCGAGCTGCCTCCCTGGGTCGAGTAAGGGCAAAATCCGGCCCGAGCGCTACTCTGAGTAGAGCCCCATAGGGCGAACAACCGGGCGCGGCTCCCGGCCGAGGAAAGGGCAGGGCCGTGCTCCAGGTCAAGACAAAGGCCACAACGCAAGACCCCGGGGTGCTCTCGATCGTGCTTCCCGTCACGGTCGGCGCCTCCGTCGCAGTCGCTGCCGCCGCGGCGAGCCTGGCCGACGAGGGTCTCTCCCCCTCTGCGCTCGCAGGCCTCCTCGCGCTGTTCGCCGCGGCCGCGTTCACCGAGGCGTTTCCGCTCCCGATCCGCGGGATCCCGATCGGTCGGACGTCCCTGGCCAGCGTCTTCGTCGTCGGCACGATCGTGCTGTACGGATGGGCCGCCGCAACCATCCTCTCCTTCCTCATGCAGCTGACGGTCGAGGGGGGCAGGCGGCGGCCGCCCGTTCGGGTCGCGTACAACAGCTCCGTCTACGCCCTCGCCGCAGCAGCGGGAGGTGCGGCAGCGACAGCCATCGGCCGAATGCCGCTCGACCGCGCGCTGATCGCGACCCCGGCGGCAGCAGCGGCCTTCTACGCGGTCGACCTCGTGCTCGTCGCGCTCGTCGTCGCCCGCAGCGGCCACGAGCCGTTCGGCGCACTTCTGAGACGGACTCTCGGAGCGACGAGCGTACCGCTCGCGATCATGATCTCTCTGAGCGTCGTCCTCGTCGTCCTGTGGGACCGATCACCGTTCCTCATCGCCGCGCTCTTCGGCCCGCTCGTCGCCTTCGACCTCTACCAGCGCTCGCAGCTGCGGGCGCTCGAGGCCATGCGCGCCGCCGTCACCGATCCGCTCACCGGCGTTGGCAACCGCCGTCGGTTCGACGAGCGCCTCAACGACGAGGTGCCGCCGAGGAAGCGCAGCTCTCCGGTCAGCGTGTGCCTCCTCGACGTCGACGATCTGAAGAACATCAATGACCGTCATGGGCACCCGGTCGGCGACCTCGTGCTCGCAGCCGTCGGCGCGCGCCTCGCTTCGAGCGGCGAGGCGTTCCGGCTCGGAGGCGACGAGTTCGCGCTGCTCCTGCCCGACGTCGAGCCGGAACAGGCACGGCTGCTCGTCGAGCTGGTGCTGGTCGACGTCGCCCTGGAGGTCGGCCTCGACGAGCCCATCAAGGTGTCAGGGGGGATCGCGGCCTATCCCCGTGACGAGGAAGCGCCGCGAGCCCTCGTCGATCGCGCCGACGAGGCCCTCTACCAGGCCAAGCGGCACGCGCCCGGCAGCGTCTACGTGCGCTCTGCCGACGGATTGGGACTGCGCGCCCTCGTCGCAGACTCGCCGACCGACCGCGCCACGCGGCTGCAGGCGGCGATGAGCCTCGCCCGAGCAGTTGACTCGCGAGATGCGCCCGACGGTAGCCACTCGCAGTCCGTCGGCCGGCTCGCAGCCCGAATTGGAGCGCGAATGGGCTGCGACGTCGACCAGTGCGAGCTACTCGAGCTCGCGGGCCGGCTGCACGACCTCGGCAAGGTCGCGATTCCCGAAGAGATCCTCGAGAAGTCGGGACCACTCGCGCCCGACGAGCGTCGTGTGCTCGAGCGGCATCCGACCGTCGGGTCTCACATGCTCACTTCGCTGGGTCTGGGAGCCATGTCCAGCTGGGTCCTCCACCATCACGAGCGCTGGGATGGAACGGGCTATCCCGAGGGCCTCGCCGGCGACGCGATCCCCCTGTCCGCACGGATTCTGGCCGCCGCCGACGCCTGCGACGCGATGACCTCCCGGAGGGGATTGAGCCTGACGCAGGCGGTGGACGAGCTCGAGCGTGAGGCCGGAACGCAATTCGACCCGACTGTGGTCGCAGCGGTCGTCGCAGAGCTCGGCGACCCGGAATACGACTTGTAAAGCTCCCGCGTTTAGGGGTCGGGAGCGCCCCCGGTCGATCCGATCTCTCCGGGGTCCCCGTTCAAGTCGACCAGGAGTCCTCATGCTTCAGATCAACGTCTGGTTCGCTCGACTCGCTCTCGTCGCCGCTTCCCTGGCCTGTGCAGGCTGGAAGTGGGACAGCTAGGCCTCTAGAACGTCGAACGTGAAACAGGTGAGCCGGGCTCGGTGTCGGGCCCGGCTCCCGCGCGCGTCACCGCGTAGGCTCTCGACGAGACTCGGCATCGGAACTCTTCGTGATCTACCAGCATCCGCTCGCGTATCTCCTCGGACTGGAGGGAGTCGCCCTTCTACGCGCGTTCTCCGGCGCGTACGACCGCGAGTTCACGCTCGCGCGATTCGATGAGATCCGCGAGCTACTCGAGTCACCGGACGCGTTCGGCACCGGCGTCGAGGCGCGTCCGATCTCCACGCGGGAGGGCTATGACAGCTGGGCCTCTTCGTACGACGAGCAGCCGAACCAGCTCCTCGAGGTCGAGCAGCCGATCGTGCGCGAGATCCTCGACGCGCTTCCCATCGGCGTCGCGCTCGACGCCGCGTGCGGCACCGGGCGGCACGCCGCATACCTCGAATCGCTAGGGCACGCTGTGATCGGCATCGACTCGTCACCGGGGATGCTCGCGCGTGCCCGTGAGAAAGTCCCGCAGGGCGAGTTCCACGAAGCCGATCTCCACCAGTTGCCGCTCGAGGACGACTCTGTCGACCTCGTCGTCTGCGCGATCGCGCTCGTGCACCTGGCGGACATCGAGGGCCCGTTCCGCGAGTTCGCGCGGGTGCTGCGCTCCGGCGGGCACCTCGTGGTGTCCAACCAGAGTGGCCTCATCGGCGACCTCATCCTCCCGGTCCTGATCGAGGGCCCCGCGGGTGAGCTCGGATACCTACCCGTGTACCCGCGCCTCGCGAGCGACTATCTGGCGGCGGCGCTCCCGCTCGGATTCCAGGTGCTCAGGTGCGAGGAGCCGCGCGTCCCGTCACCGGTTCTGGACGACGAGGGCCGAACGATCCACGACGGCGAGCGGCTGCCGCCGCAGGATCCCAACGACCCGCCGAATATCTGGGGCCTGCACGCCGAGGCGATCGACGCGACCAACGCGGCGTGGCGGGGAAAGGTGTCCTCGATCATCTGGCACTTTCAGCTCGCCCGGTAGATTCCGGCGGTGCCCGGCGACGACGGCTACTTCGACGAGAGCGTCGCCGCGCGGTACGACGAGTCCGAGCCGGAGATGTTCGCTCCGGCGGCGGTCGATCCGACTGTCGATTTCCTCGTCGAGCTCGCCGCGGGCGGGCGGGCGCTCGAACTCGCGGTCGGGACGGGCCGGATCGCGGTACCGCTCGCGCAGAGGGGAGTGCCGGTCCACGGAATCGACATGTCGAAGGCGATGGTCGCGAAGCTGCGCGAGAAGCCGGGCGGCGAAGACATCGGCGTCACGATCGGCGACTTCGCCACGACGACCGTGGAGGGGACGTTCTCGCTCGCGTACCTGGTCTTCAACACGATCTCGAACCTGACGACGCAGGAGGCGCAGGTCGCGTGCTTCCGCAACGTCGCGGCGCACCTCGATCCCGGCGGCTGCTTCGTCATCGAGGTGGGCGTCCCCAGCCTCCAGCGGCTTCCGCCCGGCGAGACCATCCGCGCCTTCCACTTGAGCGAGACGAGATGGGGGATTGACGAGTTCGACGTCGTGAGACAAGGCTTCACGTCTCATCACTTCGAGATCGTCGACGGAAGACTCGAGCGCCACTCGGTTCCCTTCCGGTACACGTGGCCCGCTGAGCTCGACCTGATGGCACAGCTGGCGGGGATGAGGCTGCGCGAGCGCTGGAGCGGGTGGAAGCGGGAGCCGTTCACGAGCGACAGTCTCAAGCACGTCTCGGTCTGGGAGAAGCCCCGCGTCTGAGCAGATCGAGATCCGCCGTCTTGCGGGGACAGAGCTGCACGACCAGCTCGACGGGCTCGCGGTCGTCCTGGTCGACTGCGTCGCCGGAGGTGCGTCTGTCAGCTACATGGCGCCGTTCTCGCAGGAGGATGCCCGTGGCGCATTCGATGTGGCTGCGGAGGAGGTCGAGCAGGGCCGCCGTCTAGTTCTTGCGGCTTTTCTCAACGGCGACGTAGTCGGCACCGTGCAGGTCGTCCTTGCAGTGCCGCCGAACCAGCCCCACCGCGCCGAGATCGCGAAGCTCCTCGTCCACCGCTCAGCACGCAAGCGCGGCATCGCCGAGCTGCTCATGGAGCGGGCAGAGGCCGAAGCGCGAGTGGAGGGCAAGACGCTGCTCGTCCTGGACACCGTGACGGGCGACGACGCGGAGCGTCTGTACGAGCGGCTGGGCTGGACCAGGGTCGGCGTGATCCCCGGCTACGCGCTCTACCCGGACGGGCGGCCCTGCGACACGACCGTATTCTGGAAGGCGCTCTGACCCGGCCTCCCCGGATGCACGCCGACGAGGTCGACACCGACGCCGGCCTCGTAGGTCGGTTGCTCGCCGCGCAGTTTCCGCAGTGGGCGAATCTGCCGGTCGAACCGGTCCTGCCGATGGGGACGGACAACGCGCTCTATCGGCTGGGCGACGACATGGTCGCGCGGCTACCCCGCACGGAGCGGACGAGCCGAAGACTCGAAAAGGGACGCCTGTGGCTGCCCAGACTTGCTTCGAGCCTGCCGCTGGCCGTTCCGGCCCCGCTGGCGGAGGGGGCTCCCGCCGAGGGCTATCCCTTCGCGTGGGCTGTCTATACCTGGCTCGAGGGCGAGAACGCGACCTTCGAGCGCATCGCCGATCTGAGCCAATTGGCGACCGATCTGGCGCAGTTCGTGGCCGACTTGCAAGGGATCGACCCCGCAGGCGGCCCGCCACCCGGGGAGCACAACTTCTTCCGCGGTGTGCCGCTCGCGGCGCGCGACGAGTCGACCCGTGCTTCCATCGCCGCCCTCGCCGGAGCGATCGACGTCGACGCAACGACCGCGGCCTGGGAAACAGCCCTCCAGGCACCAGTATGGGAGCGCCCCCCGGTCTGGATCCACGGCGACCTCGACTCACGAAACCTGCTCGCCGAAGAGGGGCGGGTCAGCGCCGTCATCGACTGGGACGGTCTCGGCGTCGGCGACCCCGCCTGCGACGTGATGGTCGTCTGGAAGATGCTTACCGCGGACACACGCGACATCTTCCGCACTGCCCTCTCGATCGACGATGCAACCTGGGCGCGGAGTCGCGGCTGGGCGCTCTCCCAGGCACTGAACGTTCTCTCCTACTACACGCCGGAGACGAACGCCGTCCTCGTCGGCGAGTCTCAACGCTGGCTGGCGGAGGTACTTTCGTGACTCTGCTCAAAGTGGACACCCCACACGGTCAGGCGAACGTTCACCTACATCCCACCGATCAGCCACGGGCCGCGCTCGTCCTCGGTCATGGCGCCGCCGGAGGCGTGACGGCGCCAGACCTGGTTGCTGTGACCGATGCAGCGCGCTCGGAGCAGCTCAGCGTCGCGCTCGTCGAGCAGCCCTACCGCGTTGCGGGACGACGCTCTCCCGCTCCGGCGCATCAACTCGACGCCGCCTGGACGGCGGTTGTCGACCACCTGCTCGCGGGGGAGCTGCGCGGATTGCCACTGGTCGTCGGCGGCCGCTCTTCAGGCGCGCGGGTGGCCTGCCGCACCGCAGAGACGACCGGCGCCGTCGCGGTGCTTTGCCTCGCGTTCCCGCTACAGCCACCGGGCCGCGCCGAGAGACCGAGCCGCCTACCCGAGCTCGACGCGGTGAAGGTTCCGATGCTGGTCGTGCAGGGCGCGGGAGATCCGTTCGGCATTCCCCCGTCCGGTGCGCAACGGACAGTGGTGCAGGTGCCCGGCAACCACAGCCTGCGAACCGATCTCCAAGCGGTGACCGACGCAGTCCAAGACTGGCTCCGCCGCATTCCGGGTACGTAAACGCTCGTGCGCCGCGTCGGGCTCCTCGCGTTTGCCTCGCTCGTGCTCGCCCTGCCCGCGGCGGCAGCGTCCGGAGATCTCGATCGCACGTTCTCCGGCGACGGCTGGGTCCGGTCGTACGACATCACCGGGTACTCGAAGGGTTTCCTCCCGAAAGGCGCCGAGGACGTCGCCATCCAGCCCGACGGAAAGATCCTCGCGGTCAGTGAGCTCCTGGACGGGAACAGCCACTGGTATTTCGGCGTCTACCGCTGGCTGCCCAACGGGGACCTCGACCGCTCGTTCGGCTCCGGCGGCTGGGTCGCCAACGACCTCGGCATCTTCCCGATGCCACACACGGTCGCGCTGCAAAGGGACGGAAAGATCCTCGTCGGCGGTCAGATCGAGTGCCCGGACCTGCAGCTGTGCTTCGGCATCGTCCGGTACCACCCGAACGGCTCGGTCGACAGCAGCTTCGGCATCTCCGGCATCGCGCGAGCCACGTTCCCGGGCTCGCGGTGCGGCTGCGAGATCCACGACCTCGCCGTGCAGCGGAACGGGCGGATCGTGGCGGTCGGCTGGCGGTACCGCGGCGGAGATGCTCAGGACGACATGCTGCTCGCCGTCGCTCGTTTCCTTCCGGACGGACGGCTCGACCCCAGCTTCTCCCGTGACGGCCGGACCTCGTTCGACTTCGGCTACGGCGACGACCTCGGTTCGGCGGTTGCCGTGCAGCGCGACGGCAGAATCGTCGTCGGAGGAGTGGCGTCCTTCCGGTACCGAACCGAGGCCGACTTCGCGGTCGTCCGACTGCGGCAGAACGGCACGCTCGACCGGACGTTCTCCCGCGACGGCGTGCAGACCGTGAACTTCGCCGGACAGCGGTACGACGACGTCTACGGGCTCGATCTCCAGGCGGACGGCCGCATCGTGGCAGCGGGCCTCTCGTCGGTGGGTTTTCGGCGGGACGATCCTCGCATCGCGGTTCTTCGCTTGAACGGCAACGGCAGCGTGGACCGGCGCTTCGGCAAGAAGCTGCTCAAGCCGAGCCCGAACGGAGGCTACGCGCGCGCCGTGCTGGCCGACAAGAATGGCGGAATCGTCGTCGGCGGGCTTGCGTATGACGACTCCAAGCTGGACACGGCTGCCTGGGCCCTCGTCCGCTATCGCTCGAGCGGCGCGCTCGACCGATCGTTCGGCAGAGGCGGGATCCTCCTCAGCGATTTCGGCACGGGCGCGGATTGGGTCGGCGCACTCGCCGCACAGAGCGACGGAAAGATCGTGGCGGCCGGCGAGGTCTACGGCGACCAGGCCGTCGCGCGCTACTTACCTCGTTGACGAAAAGGCGCGGGTTACTCTCTCCGCGTGGCCGAGCTCGAGGCGATCGAGATCACGGTCCCGGACCCCGACGAGGACCACGTGGAGGCTCAGGTACCCGGCGCGCTGCGCCTTATGGGGACACCGAGGACCTGATCAGACAGATCGAGCCGGACTTGCCGAGCCCGTTGGTCAGCGGATCGTGCTCGCCTTCCGTTTTGCAGATCCCGCCGACGTCGATGCGACTTACGCGCGTGTCGTCAACGCCGGGTTCGAGGGCAAAGCTGAGCCCTGGGACGCGTTCTGGGGGCAGCGCTTTGCATATCTGCGCGATCCGGACGGGAACACGGTCGCCCGGTTCGCGCCGCTCGGATAGGCCGCCCCGGCGCTCAGCCCTCGGATTTGTAGCGCGCGCTCATCGGCGGGGTGTGCAGGCACTCGGCGAAGCTGAAGGGCCGTGTGACGAGCGGTGGCACTCGCGCCGCATCGGGGTGAGCAGGGTTCATCATCACCACGTCCGCCTCGGGCAGGACCTTTGAGCGCACGGCGACGAGCAAGGAGCGGCGCTCCTCCAGCCAGCGGGTGACGAAAGCGCGGCTTGCTTGCTCGCCGTGCTCGTCCGGCACGCGTTCGGGAGTGGCATCGACCTCGGTCCACCCGAGCACGTAATCGTCTGGATCGCCGGTCGGATCACCCGGGAGGTAGCGCAGGGCGACCAGGACGGCGAGGCCGGCCTCAGAAGCGAAGTTCACCACCGGCACCCCCGGCGGCGAATAACGCCCGCCGTGCCGCAGCGTCCCCGTCCCGTCGAGCGCCGTGTGGCCCGCGCGGGTGAGACGCCAGAGCTTCATCCCCCAAGTTTGAACGACACGAAAAAGCCCCGCGTTTTGCGGGGCTTTCCTAGGTGGGCGGTACTGGGCTCGAACCAGTGACCCCCAGCTTGTCGAGCTGGTGCTCTCCCAACTGAGCTAACCGCCCTGGTGAGCCGATTGTAGCCGCGTTTGGCGGCTGCGCTAGAGCGGCGGTGGACTTGGTTTTCGATCTCCGCCGCCGCCACCCTTGCCGCCGTAGCCACCGTCGTCCTCATTGGTCTTGGTGGTCCGGGCGCCGGTGTCGTCGGTCGTAGTGTCTTCGGTCGACATCTCGTTCGTCTTGCCGTCCGTCGTAGTGTCGCCGGACGTCGTGACGATGCCCGTATCACCAGGCGACCCGTCGTCGTCGCCGCAACCGGCGAAGCCGAACGTGAAGCCGGCGATCGCCAGCGCAATGAATGCAAGGGTTTTTCTCATGCCAGCTTGTTTGCCCGGTTGAGAGCCTAGAAAACCTCGGGGCACCAGGGCGCGCTGCGGGTGCGAAAGAGCCCATCGGCACGATCGATGGCTCCCTCGACGAGCTCCTCGACGAGGCCGGCGCCGGCGAGCCGGCCGAACGAGACACCGCCGAGATAGGCGGACGCGAGGTCGCCGATGTCGAGCCGGAGCTCGGCGTCTCCCCCGCGCCGCACCTCCGCGCCCCCGCTGCCGGCCTCGAGTGTCCAGACGCCGTCGTTGTCCTCTACGAACGAGTCGCGGAGCTCGAGGCCGATCGACCCCTCCGCAGCGTAGGACCGGGAGCCGAGCGCGCGCTCGAGGTCGAGGATCCGCAGCCAGAGGCCGTCGCTCACCTTCGGACGGAGTCGCCGAGGATCGGTCACGAGGAGCAGGAGCGCGTCGTCGACCGGCAGCCACGCTGCATCGACGCGGGCAACGAGGTCGACGCTGAAGAGGAAGCGCCAGATCTCCCTCGTAGCCAGCGGCGAGGTGGCGACGATCTCGCTCGCGACGAGTCGCGAGGCCGGGAAGCCGTCCGGCCATTTCTCGTGCACGCGGTACATCGCGTAGGCCTCGGGGTTACCCTCGAGCTCGAGGACGGCGTTGAATCGGGGCCCCCCACCCCGGCGCTTGTGCTCGGGATCGGGGAGCCTGTACTCGCGCCACCACTCCGTGGTGCGCGCGAACATGCCGGGCCTCTCCTTTCGTACTCGCTCGTAGAGCGGCGGCAGCATCCGCTCCGCCTCGGCGACGTCGACCAGCCTTACCTGGCCGGCCGACTCGGGCGAGCCCCGAAACGCGACGCGGTCGCGGTCGGCCTCGATCCAGGCCCTGAACGTCGCCACGCCGTAGCCGTAACGCCCGTAGATCGGAGGCTCTGACGCCCAGAGGATGGACAGGGGCTCGTCCCGCTCACGCGCACCATCGAGCTGGCGACGCATCAGACCTGTCATCGCACCGCGTCGCCGATGGCTGGGCATGACCCCGACGAAGGTCAACCCGGCCGCCGGCAGCTCGCCACCGGGAATCGTCAAGGTCATCGGAAGGTCGGCCGCGGTTCCGATCATCGTCCCGTTCTCGTAGGCGGCGAGCATCCGATCGGCCGGAAGCATGCGCTTGTCCTTCTCCATGTCCTCGTCCTTGAGCTCGTCGGAGAAGCTCGTGGCGATGACCGAGAACCAGCGGTCGATCTCCTCCGGCGCGGGAACGCGGATCTCGACGCTCACGGAATCCGTTCGAGCGGCGCGTAGTCGAGCATCAGCTTCCGCTCGCTCCCGTCGGTGAAGCGCACTGTGACGACGCCGCCGGGCTCGATCTGGGTCACGACGCCCTCGCCGAGAGTCCCGTGCATGACGGAGTCGCCGGTCGAGAGATCCGGGTGGTCTCCGCGCGGCGTGATCCCGCCCGGGGCGTTGTAGCCGGTCCACGACGTCGGACGCAGCCGCTCCCGCTCGACACCCTCCTCGGGAAGCTCGTCGAGGAAGCGGGACGGCAGGTTGTAGGACCGAGCCCCCCAGAGCGAACGCGCTGAGGCGTGCGTCATCGTCAGCCGCTCGCGCGCGCGCGTCATGCCGACGTACGCGAGCCGCCGCTCCTCCTCGAGCCCGGCTTCTTCGAGCGCGCGGGAGTGCGGGAAGATGCCTTCCTCCATCCCGATCATGAACACGGCGCGGAACTCGAGCCCTTTCGCGTTGTGGAGCGTCATCAGCGTGACGAGGCTCTGCTCGCCGCGGATCGCGTCCTGGTCGGAGTAGAGCGAGATCTCCTGCAGGAAGCTCGAGAGGTTCGGCTCCGGAGCGGAGGCGTGGTACTCCTGGGCGACGCCGACGAGCTCCTGCAGGTTCTCGATCCGGCCCTGGGACTCGATCGTCCGCTCCGCCTCGAGCGCGTCGAGGTAGCCGCTCCGCTGCAGGACGCGCTCGACGAGCTCGGGCACGGTCAGCTCCAACGCTCCGGACATCAGCGACTGCACCATCGTGCGGAAGGACCGGACCGCCTTGAGAGGCGCTGCGCCGACGCCCGCCTCCTCCGCGAACTCGAGCGCCTCCCAGAGGGAGATCCCGTGCGCGTTGGCATAGGTCTGGAGCCGGGCGAGCGACGAGTCGCCGATCCCGCGCCGTGGCTTGTTCGCTATTCGCTGCAGCGAAACGGCGTCATAGGGGTTGTCGATCACCTGGAGATACGAGATGACGTCCTTGACCTCGGCGCGCTCGTAAAAGCGCGGGCCGCCGATCACCTGGTACGCGACGGACTGGCGGACGAGCACGTCCTCCAGCACCCGCGACTGGGCGTTCGTCCGGTAGAAGACGCCGATCTCCGAGCCCGAGAAGCCCTCCTCGACGAGCCCGGCGATCTGCGCTGCGACGAAGCGTGCCTCCGCGTGCTCGTCCTCGACCTCGAGGGCATGCACAGGCTCTCCCTCGCCGAGCTCCGAGAAGAGCTCCTTCGGCTTGCGCTCGCGGTTGTTCGAGATGACCGCGTTGGCGGCACGGAGGATCGCGTTCGTCGAGCGGTAGTTCTGCTCCAGGGCGATCGTGCGCGTGTCGGGGAAATCGCGCTCGAACTCCATGATGTTGCGGATGTCGGCGCCGCGGAAGGCGTAAATGGACTGGTCCGGATCGCCGACGGCACAAACGTTCCTGTGCTTTTCGGCCAGGAGCTGGAGGAGCCGGTACTGCGCGTGGTTCGTGTCCTGGTACTCGTCGACCAGGATGTAGCGGAAGGCCTTCTGCCAGTGCTCGCGCGCCTCCGGGAAGTTCTCGAGCACCTTGACCGTGAGGTAGAGCATGTCGTCGAAGTCGACCGCATTCGAGTCTGGATGAGGCGCTTCTGGTAGACGCTCGTACGACGTCGGCGACGGTCTGGTCGTAGAAGGACGCGATGCGCTCCTTGTACTCCTCGGGGCCGACGAGGTTGTTCTTGGCGGTCGAGATCTGGTTGTGGATGCCGCGCGGGACGAACCGCTTCGGGTCCTTGTCGAGCTCTTCGAGGACCTGCTTGGTCAGCCGGATCTGGTCGGCCTGGTCGTAGATCGTGAAGTTCGAGCGGTAGCCGAGGCGCTTGGCCTCGCGGCGGAGGATGCGCCCGCAGGCGGAGTGGAACGTCAGGATCCAGTTCGGCGCGTTCCCGAGCATGGTCTCGAGCCGCTCGCGCATCTCTCCTGCGGCCTTGTTGGTGAAGGTGATGGCGAGGATCTCGTTCGGCTTCACCCCACAGGCGTTGATCAGGTGCGCGACGCGATGCGTGAGCACGCGCGTCTTGCCGGAGCCCGCGCCGGCGACGACGAGGAGGGGGCCTTCGGTGTTGACGACGGCTTCCCGCTGCGCGGGATTGAGATCAGCCAGGTAGGTCTCGGGTGAAGCGACGGACACGCCCTGCCGATGCTAGCGACGCGGCGGCGACGCCCCCTAGACACGCGGTCGCGGCCAGGGTCAAGACCAGCGTCGTGGTGCTGCCGGGCACGGCCTGGGCCCACTGGACGGCCCCGATCGCGCCGACCGCCGCGCTCACGGCGAGGGACGTGCCTGCGACGCTGAGGCTCGCGAGCGCGATGCGCCTCCGTCGCCGCCACGCGGCGGCGACCGCGATCAGCGCCGCCGGGAGGGCAACGCCGAAGGCACCGAAGGAGACGTACAGCTTCCACGTCAGATACTCCGGGCGTTCGTCCCAGGGAGCCGGCGGCAGCGTGTTCTCCGGGATCGCGTACAGCGGCAGCACGAAGAGCGCGAGCGCGCCGAGGAAGACCAGGGTCGACCGGAACAGCAGGACGGGCTGCACCGCACGGGCGACTTCGGCTGCGATCTTCTGCGGTGGTCCGAAACGGGTGATCGCTTGTTGCTCACCCTCTTCGGCGGCCAGCTCGATGAGGTGGTCGCGCGACTCTGCGACGACCCGAGCCGAGCGGCGCCGGGGCACTCCGTAGAACGCAAGCTGCGCTCTCAGGTCGAGGAGGTAGCGCTCGATCACGCCACGACCGTCTTCATCGTGTCCGAGAACTGTTTCCACTGCCCCCTCTCTTTCGCGAGCTCGGTGCGGCCTCGCTTCGTCAGGCGGTACATCCGCCGGCGCCGCCCGGCTGCCACAGTCCACTCGCTGGCGAGCAATCCGCCCGACTCGAGCCGGTAGAGCGCCGGGTAGACGGTGCCCTCGGCGAGGTCGAACGCTCCTTCGCTCCGGCCGCGGATCTCGTCGATCAGCGCATAGCCGTAGGCCGGGCCCTCGGCGAGGGCGGCGAGCAGGACGAGATCCAGGTGACCCTTGAGCGCGTCGACGGGCACGCCGACACAATACCTAGAACTTCTAGGTATGACAAGTTCGTGGCATGTCTGGTGCCAGGCACCGGACATGTCGCACTTGCCGCGCGGCCAAGCCGCGACTCGTGGAGTCTTCGAGAACTGCGTGCCGGCGAGCCCGGCGATGCAGGACCTGTCCGGTGCCAGGCACCGGACAGGTCTCGTTCAGCTCCGCGTGGCTTCCTCGAGGGCGGGCTCGAGCCAGTCGATCGCCGCCTGCAGCGCCTCTGGGTCGCTCGACTTGACGACGACCTCGACTGTCGCGCCCTCGGCGTGGAACTTCGGGTACGAGCCGACGAGGACCCCCGGGTAGCGATCGCCCATCGCCTCGAGGACGCCGACGATGCGCGCCTCCGTCGTCTCGTACGTGCGACGCCACGAAGAGATCGGCCGCTCGGTTCGCAGCTCGCCGACGATCACGTGGAACATGGCCTTCATCTCCGCCGGCAGGCCCGGCAGGACGTAGACGTTCTGGATCACGAAGCCCGGGGCGCCGCCGAGCGGGTTCTCGATCGGACGCGCACCGGTCGGTAGCTGGGCCCACCGAGCCGCGTACTCGCGGTCGGCGGGAAAGCGCTGGCGCAGGCGCTCGGCCAGGTCGACGACCTCGGCCTGCTGGGCCTCGAAGGCGGCCGAGATGCCTTCTCGCGTGACGTCGTCGGGCGTCCCGCCGAGCCCGCCGGTGACGATCATGTACTCGGCGTTCGGCGCTTCCGTGCGAACGAAGTCGCCGATGCGCTCGATGTCGTCGGGAAGCACGGCCATCAGGGTGACCGAGATGCCGAGCTCTTCGAGCTCCTGCCCCAGCCACGCGGCGTTCGTGTTGATCGTGTCGCCGGAGAGGAGCTCGTTACCGATCGACACGAGCGAGGCGGTGACGCGCGCCACGCTCCGATCCTACGGCAGAGGGTTCCTCGCAAGAGCCATGTCGACCTGCGCCGTGACCCAGACAGGTGTGATCGCGTAGCGGCGGGAGTAGCGGTAGCTCCCGTCCGGCCGGCGAAGCCCCGTCAGGTAGCGGAAGGCTGCACGGCCGGGCGCGACGCCCGCCGCAACGAACGCCTGGATCACCCACGCGGTCGACTGAGCGTCGGAGCCGCGCCCCGGGACGAGCGGGAAGCCGCCGTCGCGTCCCTGGAGCTTGCGTAGGTAGCGGATTGCTCGCTGGACCGGCCGCGCCCGCGCCGAGACGCCCGCGGCCCGGAGTGCCTGGACAGCGGCAGCGGTGTCGTTGGAGTCGGCGAGGCCTCGCGGATACCACGACCAGCCGCCGCTCGGCCGCTGTTGGCGAAGGATGTAGCGCACGCTCGTCCCGACTGGTCGTCCCGTCGCCCGCAGGGCGAGCACGCCCCAGATCGTCGAGTTGACGAGCGTGCCGATCCGGCCGTCGGGTCGCCGGAGCTCCTCGAGCTGCTGGACGAGCGAGCGAGTGTCCTCGCCCAGGGCGCGGAGGGCGAGGATTCTCAGCGCGAGATCGGTCGCCTGCGGGTACGGCTTGCCGACGAGATACTGGGCTGCCGTCTGCGGAGGACGACCCGTGGCCGCGAGACCGAGCACGGCCCAGGCGGTCAGGCCCGGGTCGGACTGGCCGCCGGGCTCGGCGAAGCCGCCGTCCGGCTGCTGGCGCGAGAGCAGGTACTGGCTCGAACCGGCCGCCGGCGCGACGAGGAAGAGGGCGACGAGAAGGGCGGCCGCAACCCTCACGCCCACACCACCTCGGTGCGAAGACGCCGGCCGTACCGTTCGAGGAGGCGGCGTAACTCGGGCCCCACGGCGAGTGCGATGACCACGTTCCCTACAGCATGGGCGGCCGAGAACCAGACGCCGCGCCCGAGCACGACGGTCAGCGCCTCCCAGGTGTGCGGGAAGAAGCTGAGCCAGAGCCAGAGATCCATCAGGGAGCTGAACGCGAAGCCGAGGACGAAGCAGGTCGCGGCGAAGGCGACTCGGTGGCGGATCAGCGAACGCAGCGCTGCGCCGGCGAGCCCGCAAGCCCCCCAACCCAGCATCTGCCAGGGCGTCCACGGCCCCTGCCCCAGGAAGAGGTTCGAGACGAGGGCGGCGAGCGCTCCCGTCGCGAAGCCGGCCCGCGCTCCGAGCGCCGCACCTGCCGCGACGGCGATCACGGTTACGGGTTGCACTCCCGGAACCGCGGCGAGCAGAACCCGGCCGGCCGCTGCGACTGCAGCCAGCGTTGCGACCAGAGTCACCTCGCGCGCCGCTCCGGGGCCGGCCTCGATCCACGAGACGCCCGCCACGAGCAGCGCCGCCGCGAGCAGAAGCAGCGGGAGGGCGGCCTCGTCGGGAGCTATCGCCGTCCAGGCCGCAGCACTCGCTGCAGCAGCGAGGGCGCCCAGTGCCGCGAGCCTAGGCAAGCGCCGGCTCCCTCACTCCGAGCGGCACGATGCGGTCGGCGACGTCCCCGGCGAAGACCAAGTCGTGCGTCACGACGAGGGTGGCGCGACGATCGGAATCGGCGCGCAGAAGCCGTGCGAGCTCGCCCTTGCGCACCGGGTCGATCCCGCGGGTCGGCTCGTCGAGCACGAGCACGTCCGGGTCGGTGACGAGCACGGCGGCGAGAGCCAGGCGCTCACGCTCGCCGCTCGACAGGTCGCGTGGGTGCCGGTGCTCCAGGCCGGAGAGACCGACGGCGGCGAGCGATTGCCGCGCCCGGTTCAGGTCGCCGCCGACGGCAAGCGCCACTTCCTCGTCCGCGCGCTCTCGGATCAGGTACCGGCCCGGATCCTGGGAGAGGTACGCGACGCGGCCGAGCCTCTCGACCTTGCCCGCGTCAGGTTCGAGCAAGCCGGCGACGAGCTTGGCGAGAGTCGTCTTGCCGATCCCGTTCGGGCCGGTGAGCGCCACGATCTCACCGCGACGCAGCTCGAGCGAGGCGCCGTCGAGAACGGGTCGCTCGCCGTACGCGAACGAGACGTCTTGTACGCGGGAGAGCGTCTCGCCGACGGACGTTTCTCCGCCGGGCTCTGTCGGCTGCCGCGGCAGATACGCGGGGCGCTGCTCGAAGAGCCACTCGAGCGCCTCTGCTCTCGGAGCGTCCAGCAGGAGGCGCCCCTGCTCGACGAAGAGGACGCGCTCGCAGCGCTCGAGGGGCAGGAACGGCCGCTGCTCCGAGATGACGACTGCGGCGCCGCTCTCGAGCGCGAGGTCGAGGATCGCTGCGGCACCCTGCGGATCGAGTTGTGAGGTCGGCTCGTCGAGCAGCAGGAGCTCTGGCTCGAGCGCGAACGCAGACGCCAGGCACACCCGCTGCAGCTCGCCGGCCGAAAGGGTCTCGATGCGACGCGATGCGAAGTCCTGCACGCCCACGGCAGCGAGCGCTGCATGGGCCCGCGGGAGGATCTCGGCCGGCGGCGTGCCGAGGTTCTCGAGCCCGAACGCCACCTCGTGCTCGACACGGTCGAGGACGACCTGGTCCTCCGGGTCCTGGAAGAGCATCCCTACGGTTCCGGCGAGGTCCGCGGGCCGGACCAGGCGCGTGTCGTGGCCCGCGACTTCCACCTGGCCGCTGAAGCGCCCTCCGTGGAAGTGCGGGACGAGGCCGGAGAGCGTGCGCAGGAGGGTCGATTTCCCCGAACCGGAGGGCCCGAGGAGGGCGACCGCCTCCCCCGGTTCGAGCGCGAGGGACACCGAGTCGAGAGCAGGCACGTCGCCATCGGGGTACGTGAAGCTGACCGCGGTGACCCGGGCTAGAGCCATAGGGCTCCCAGCAGGACAAGAACCGGCGCGACCGTCAGCGCAACGCGATCGAGCCCGGTCCACGGGGGGCGCGGCATACGCGTTCGGCCTGGACGCCCGTAGCCTCGCGACTCCATTGCCTCGGCGAGGTTGAGTCCGCGCTCGAGAGAGTTCGCAACGAGCGGCGAGAGCAGCCGCGCTCGCGACCAGAGGCCGCGAACCTCCACCCCACGCCCGCGTAGCGCCTCGACCAGCCCGCGCACGTCGCGTTCGAGCGTCGGCACGAGCCGGGTGGCGAGACCCACCGCGAGCACGGAGCGGCGGGCGAACCCGGCGGCCTGGATCAGCCGGTCGTGGTCGAGCAGAAGCGCGTACGCCGAGAAAGCCAGCGCGACCGCGGCCAGGCGGACTGCCTGGAAGAGAGCCACCTCGAGCTCCTCGCCGGTGACGTCGAGCTGACCGAAGACCGGCAGGTCGGGCCCCGTCCAAATGATGTGCGTGCCGAGATGCTGAACGAGCGGCGAGACGAGGAAAACCATCAGCGCCGTGGTGAGCGCGCCGGCGATGTATGGCCACCGGCGGCCGCGCGGAGCGCGCATGCAGACCCCGAGCAGGACGATCGCGAGCACTGCGACCGACGCCGTGCGATCCGCGAGCAGCGCGGCGATCGCGGTTGCGGCGAGCAGAGCGGCGGCAGGGCCGGGGCTCACCCGCGCACCTCGTACCGGAACCGATAGCGATCGGGGTCGCGTGCCAGCGCTTCGGCATCGCCGGAGAAGACGAACCTCACCGGCGCGCCCATCTCGCCGGCTCCGCTCCGCGGGGTAGCCGTGAAGGTTCCGCCGGTCTTCCCAGCGACAAGGAACAGATGTGCATCGGGCGCGGTCGCAACGGAGGCGGGGGCCACCGAGCTGGCTCCGAGAAGACGGCCGATGGCGACAGCGCCGCTCCTCGCGCCCGTGACGTAGCGAACCGAGACCGGCCTGGTCCTGCCGCCGAACCCATGCAGGAAGGGCTCCGGGAAGGCGCCGACGACAACGGGGTGGCGCATCTGCTCCCGCCAGCTACGGAGATCCCACCACTCCACGTCGCCGTCCCGCAGCTCGTAGTCGGCGGCGCTCCGGTCGCCGTCGAAGCCGTTGATGAAGTAGAACCAGTCGCGGCGTGCGCTCGAGGTTCCCCTCGTGGCCATCGATCGACTGGACGAAGCGGCCGCCGTAACGCGTCTCGATGTCCGCTTCGCGATCGAGGGCCTGCATCGCCGTCAGGCCGGCCGGCACCGTCGCAACCAGCATGACTTCGCGGCCACGGTCACGCGTGATCCAGAGCGAGGCCGTCCCGGTCCCCGCCGGCTCGGAACCGCAGCCGGCGAGGACGAGGACGGCGCAAAGCCCGGCTAGCGCAGCGCGTTGGATCGGACGGCTCCCGTCCGAGTCGCCCGCACGAGGCCGCCGTGGCGACCGATGCAAGCCCGTCCCGAGCGTGTCGAGCGACGCTTGCCATCGACGAGGAGCACCGCTCCTCCGGCCGGCTGGGCTCGCCCTGTGTCGTCCTGCGCGGTCACGGCGTAACAGTTCTTCTTGGTGCGCCGGAGCACCAGGGTCGGCGGCCCGCCCGTGGGCCCGAACGACGCCCAGTACCAGACGACGACGTCGCCGTCTTTCACCGCGACCTTGTCGGCCCCGACCTGTGGCGAGATGCCGTTCACCTTGAACGTCCAGCCGTCCGAGCCCTCTGCCTTGTAGCGCCCGATCTGGTCGACGAACGGGCCGAACGAGAACTGCGTGACGTGGTAGTAGAACTCGCCGCGCGAGCTGGCGGCCTCGAGGGTGTCCAGCGCGAATGCGCCTGTCGTGCCGATCGTCGGCTCCGCAGCTCCGTAGATCGTCTGCGTCTTGCCTTCGACGCGCACCTTGACGTTCACGCCGAGTGCGGCCTCCGTGAGCACCGCGAAGAGGGCGGCCAGGACCGCCAGGATCATGAGTCGTCGGAACACGAATCCTCCTTCCGCGAGGGGTTCGGGTTGCCGGCAGGCGATAGGTCTTCTGACTCGGGGCTCCCCCCTCGCCGCCTTCCCAGCCCGGTCGGGCCAGTGGCTTCTCGGCGAGGAGCAACTCCCCTTACAGCGGCGGGACCGTCCCGGATTTGCACCGGATTCCCTGACCGCGTGCCGTTTCGAAGGCGAGCCTATCATGGCCCCTCGTGGCCTTTCCGCGCGCGCTCAGCCTGTGGCTACCGGTCGTCGCGTGGGCGGGGCTGATCTTCGCGCTGTCGTCGATTCCCGACCTCGGCACGGGGCTCGGGACGTGGGACCTCGTGCTCCGGAAGCTGGCGCACGCGGCGGAGTACGCCGTGCTCGGGTTCCTGCTGCTCCGTGCTCTAGGCCGCGAGACGGCGGCGCTCGCCGTGGGAATCGCCTACGCCGCGAGCGACGAGCTCCATCAGCATTTCGTGCCGGGGCGCCAGGGATCCCCGCTCGATGTCCTCCTGGACTCGGTCGGGGTCGCCGTCGGTATCTACGCCGTCCGGAAGCTCCGTCGCTTCCGCCTACAATCTGGACCGTGAAAGAGACCGAACTCGGCGACCGCCAGCTCGACGCGCTCCTCGAGCGCCTCGACCGCCTGCACGCTGAGCTGGCACGCCTGAACCGCCGCCTCGACGCAGGCGAGCACCTCGCTCCGGTCGTCCGCGAGCTCGCCGTGCTGAACGACTCGCTACAGGCGCTCGCTTACGCAGCGCTCGGCCAGCAAGGCCCGCAGGTACGCCGCCGCCGGACCGGCTAGCAAGCGGTGTCAGAGCGGTGTCAGACACTAGGACGTGTCCGGACTGGCGAACTGATGGCTTGGTTAAGCCGCGCCTAGCCTGAAGGTGTCAGACACGTGTCTGACACCGGTTTAGCGCACGAGCCGGTAGATCGCGCCGAAGATCGAGACCGCATACAGCTCGCTGTGCGGGCCTTCCGCGAACGACGCGAGGCCCGCGATGCTGTAGGGCTCGCGCCGAAACTCGGTGACCACTCCCTGATCGACGACGATCGTCCAGACCCGGCCGCTGGCGAAGTCGCCGAAGAAGTAGCGGCCGCGAGCATCGGGCACCGCACGGCCGCGATACACGAAGCCGCCGGTGACCGCCGCACCTCCAGTCCGCCCGTAGACGTGCACCGGGGGGATGAGCGCACCCGCAGGGTTCGGCTCCTCGTTCGTGTTCCGCGTATCGCCTTCGTAGACCCGCCAGCCGTAGTTCTCGAGCCCGGGGCTCTCCGCCGGCGTGAAGTCGATCTCCTCCCAGGCGTCCTGGCCAACGTCGCCGATGTAGAGGTCGCCCGTCTGCCGGTCGAAGGAGAAGCGCCACGGATTGCGGAGCCCGAACCCCATCATCTGCGCGCGTGCCTTCCGCCGGTTGACGTCGATCCGGAAGAGCTTGCCCAGGGGCGAGCTTGAGCGACTGCGCGTTGTTGTTGGGATCCCCCCTGCCGCCGCCGTCGCCGAGCCCGAAATAGAGCCGCCCGTCGGGCCCGAACGCCAGCTGGCCTCCGTTGTGATTCGGCGCGGGATGCTTGACCGCAACCACCTGGCGCGCGGTTTCCGGGTCGGCGACGAAGTTCCGCGCCCGGTACTCGACGATCCGAATCGCACCGCTCCGCCCCGTGTAGTAGACGTAGAACTTGTGGTTCCGCGCGTACTTCGGATGGAACGCCATCGAGAGCAGGCCCTGCTCGACGTCCTTGGAGACTCGTCCGCGCAGGTCGAGAAACGGCTTCGAACGAAGCGTTCCGCGAACACGGACGCGGATCCGGCCGCCCTTCTCGACGAAGTACATGTTGTTCGGCTCGCTCGTGGGGACGGCCAGGTGAACCGGCTCCTTCAGGCCGCGCATGACGACCTCGAACCGGTAGCCGGCCCGGCCCTCGTCATCACCAGCGGCGAGCGCGAACCCGGCCGAGAGAGCAGCGGCACACAGCGCCGCGAGGCCGACCCGCCGGAACGGCACGCGCTAGGGCACGAGCCGATAGACGACGCCGTCGAGCGAGGTCGCGTACAGCTCGCCCTTCGCGTCCTCGCCGAACGAGGACAGGCTGCTGATACTGAACGACTCGCCCCGAATCGTCCTGCCGCCCGGGGCCGCCAGCGTGCGGATCTGGGCCTCGCAGTTGTCACCGAAGAAGTAGCGGCCGCGAGCCGCCGGCACAGCCGCGCCGCGGTAGACGAACCCGCCGATCACCGAGCAATTCGGTCCGTTCGGCTGCACGGCGATCGGGAAGACGAGCCTGCCCGCCGTCGGCTGCTCGTCCGTGAACCGCGAGCGCCCTTCGTACACGCGCCAGCCGTAGTTCTCGAGACCGGGGCTGCGACGTGGAGTGAAATTGACTTCCTCCCAGGCGTTCTGCCCGACGTCGCCGATGTACAGGTCGCCGGTCCTCCGGTCGAACGTGAAGCGCCAGGGGTTGCGAAGGCCGAGCCCGGCGATCAACGCTCGTGGCCGCGATACATTCACATTGAAGCGCAGGAGCTTGCCGAAGAGGCTCTGCATGTTCTGCGCCCGGTTCTCGGGGTCGCCACCCGAGCCGCCGTCGCCCATGCCCGCATAGAGGTAGCCGTCGGGCCCGAATGCAAGCTGGCCGCCGTTGTGGTTCGAGTACGGATCCTCCTGGAAGAAGATCTGCCGTCTACGCACCGGCGAGCGAGCGAGCCCCCGCGAGCGGTACTCGACGATGCGGGTGTCACCGCCCTTGTCGGTGTACTGGACGTAGAAGCGCTTGTTGCGCGCGTAGTTGGGATGGAACGCGACCGAGAGGAGCCCCTGCTCGCCGCAGCACTGGACGAGGCCGCGGATGTCGAGGAACGGCCGCGCCCGGAGGCTGCGGCCGACCCGCACCCTGATCCGCCCTCGCTGCTCGACGATGTAGATGTTGTTCGGCTCGCTGCGCGGCGCGGCGACGTGCACGGGGCTGTCCAGGCCGCGGATCGCAGCCGTGAAGTTGTACGAGGCGCGCTCGCCGCCTCCACGCGCGGAGACCGCGATCGCGGCGAGGCCGGCCAACCCGGCCGCGACGACGAAGAGGGCGCGCTTCACTTCTTCAACAGTACCCGGCGGAGCTCGTCCTCCTTGCCGGTTTCAAGAATCGCTAACACCTGGTCTCCGGGCTCGAGCTTGGTCTCGGGATCCGGAATCTCGTGCTGCCCGTTCCGCATCACCGAGATCAGGCGCGAGCCAACCGGCAGCTTCAGGCTCGCGACGTGCTTGCCGGCCGACGGCGAGTCCTTGGTGATCTGTACCTCGACGATCTCCAGGTTCTCCTTGCGCAGCTCGAGCAGGTGGATCAGCTCGTGCTCCGGCACCTCGTGCTCGATCATCGCCATGATGCTCTGCGTCGCGCTGACGGTCGCGGAGATGCCGAGCAGGTCGAAGTGAACCTGGTTGCGCGGATCGTTGACGCGCGCGATGACCTTCTTCGCCCCGTAGTGGTCGCGCGCCATCTGGCAGATGACCATGTTGTCCTCGTCGTCGCCGGTCACCGCCACGACCAGGTCCGGAGGACGCGCGATGCCGGCCCGCTCGAGGACGAACAGCTCTGTGGCGTCGCCGAGGATCGCGCGGTGCTCGAACTCTTCTTCGAGCTCCTCCCAATGATCGCGGCGCTGCTCGACGATCGCCACCTCGTGGCCCCCGCGAAGAAGCGTTCGCGCGAGGTTCGAGCCGACCTTGCCGCCGCCCGCGACGAGGATGAACATGCCTAGCCGGCCTTGGCCGCCGCCCGTGGGCGGATGGAGCACGACTTGACCGCCTCGGTGAGGACGTCGATCGCACTCGAGGTCGGGCAGACGACGCGCAGCCCGAGGGTCGAGTAGAGCTCGGCGCGCGCGGGGTCGAGGATGCGGACCACTGTGCAGTCGATCCCAAAACGCTTCTGCGCGACCTGGCCGACGACGATGTTGGTGTTGTCGCCGTTCGTGGCCACGACCACGGCGTCCGCGTCTTCGATGCCGGCCTCGCGCAGGACTTTGACGTCCATTCCGTGGCCGACGATGAATCCTCCCGGCCAGTCCTCCCCGAGCCGGCCCAGCGCCTCTTCGGCCTCGTCGATGGCAGTCACTTCCCAGCCCGACTTGGCGAGCTTCTTCGCAACCTTCGACCCCACTCTCCCGCAACCGACCACGATCGCCTTCACAAACTCAGTGTACGCCTAGTTCCTCTTCCTCCAGAACCCCTTGGGGATAGGCAATGACCATCACCTCACAGGGCGCATGGCGCAGGACGTGGTCGACGGTCGGACTGAAGAACCTCGACTGGCGCCGCCAGCGCGGAGACGAGCCCATCACGATCAGATCGGCGCTGTGCTCGACGGCGACGTCGACGATCGCCTCCCCAATCGCGCGTGCGCGCACGAGGACGCCGTCGACCGTGACTCCCAGCTCGGCCGCCACGAGCCTCGCCTCCGCAAGCGAGGCCTCCGCCCGCTCTTCGGCATCGACGAGCTCGGCGTCCAGCGGCTGATCGAGCGGGACGCGAACGACGTGCAGCGCGGTGATCGCGGAGCCGTGCTCCTCGGCGAGCTTGATCGCCGTGCCTAGCACTTCCTCACCGATGAGACCGATTTTCATCGGCACGAGAATCCGCTCGAAGGCGCCCGGCATCAGCGGGTCCCTCCGAGGTAGAGCCGGAGCGAGCCGACGATCACCAGGAGGCCGCCGATTAAGAGACCGAGCCCGCCGCCGATCCCCTCCGCCGCGGTACGCACGAGCACGGCAAGGCCGAGCAGAAGCAGCAACAGGGAAAGGAAGCGAGTGATCACGCGGCCCGCCTCCCCGCAGCGACGAGGACGCGGATGTCGCTGTGCTTCAGCACGTAATCGACGGTGCGGCCGACGATCGGCCTGCCTCGCCGGACCCTCCCCCGCGCAGCGCCGACCACGATCAGCTCCGCGCCCCGACCCAGGGCGTCCTCGACGATCGCCGGGCCGGCGGCGCGAGCGCGGATCACCCTGGTCGCGATGCGCACGTCGTAGCCGCGGAGGTGAGCCTCCGCATCGTCGAGGACTCTCGCCGCATCGAGCTCGGCGTCATGTATGTCCGCGTCAAGTGGACGGTCCAGCGGGACCTCGATCACCGTGACGATCGCGATGCTCGATCGGCGGTCGGCGGCGAGCCGAGCGGCTGCAACGAGCGCCTCCTCCGACTCCGGGCCACGCACAACGGGCACGACGATCGTCCTGAAAGCAACCTCTAACGGAGCGACGAGGACGATTGCGGGGGCGCGCACGGTCTCGGTGAGCGGGGCGCGGACGAACCACCGCCGGTAGATCACGTACCCGACGAGGCCCGCTGTGAGCCAACCGAGCCCGGCGTACCGTGTGGTGGGCGTTTGCCAGACGACGACGATCCAGGCGATTCCCGTGCCCAGGGCGCCCACCACCGCGAAGATCGGCCAGTCGACCCCTCCGACACGAAGGTTCGGACGGCCGCGGAAGAGCAGTTCCTCGTCAGGCCTGCGGTATCTCAATGCGATGACGGCGAGGTGTGCAATGGCGAACGACAGCATCGCGCCGAACGAGTACATCGTCCCCAGGAAATCGAGCTGTCCGGGCAGCAGGGTCGCGATCGAGACGAGGCCGGCGAAGACGATCAGCGAGATCCATGGCGTCTTGAACCGCGGGTGGAGCTGCCGGAAGACGTTAGGCAGCTGACGGTAGCCCGGACATCGCATACGTGATGCGAGAGGCACCGATCACGCCAGCGTTCGTGGCAATGAACAGGATCGTCGCGGCGAGGACTCCGACGTAGATCTCGAGCGCGTCGAGCAACAGGCCCGACACGCCGAGATTTTCAACCACCCCGAGAACCGGGTCGTTGGCGAAGCCGCCCTCCTCGGGCGGCAACCCGAGGAGCGTCTTGAACTCGCCGCCGACCTCGGTGACTGGCAACGCCGAGAGGGCGATAGCCGGCAGCGTGAAGAAGATCGCAAACACAGCGACCGCGGTCATCAAGTACGCACGCGGAACGTTGCGCGCCGGATCGCGCACCTCCTCGGCGAGATTGGAGACGGTCTCGATCCCGGTGTAGGCGATCATCCCGATCGGGATCGCGAGGAGGAAGTCGCTCCACGTCGGCGCCGTGCCGAAGTGAACGTTGTCGACCAGGATCTCGGGGCTGAAGACGAGGTAGAAGCCGAGCAGGACGAGCAGCAGCTGCGTGGCGAAATCGATCACGGCGAGGAATACGTTCAGGCCCGCCGCTTCCCGGATTCCGACGATGTTCAACGCGACCAGCAGCACGATCACGATCGCCCCACCTACGACATCCCACGGGTTCTCCCGCAGCGGTGCCCAGAAGATCGAGAGGTAGTGCGGCACGAAGAACGCCGAGATGGCAATCGTGATGATGTAGTTGAGCATCTGCGCCCAGGCGGCGACGAAGCTGACGAGCTCGTTGAAGGCGTGCCTGGCAAAGCTGGACGATCCGCCGGCCTCCGGGTAGCGGACGGTGCCCTCGGCGTACGTGAGCGCAGTAGCCGCGAAGATCAGGCCCGCGATAACGAAGACGACCGGTGTGAGGCCCAGCGCGAAGACCGCGGTAACGCCCAGCGCGTAGTAGATCGACGAGCCGACGTTGCCGTAGACGGTGGCGAACAGGGCCGGCGCGCCGAGGACGCGCTCGAGCCTCTGCTCACGGCGCCGGCGAGGCATCGGCGCACTCTATTAGCCTTCCGTCCTTCGATGAAGATCGTCGTCATCGGTGCCGGCCAGGTCGGCTCGACCGTGGTCGAAGCGCTCCACGACGAGCACGACATCACCGTCGTCGACCTCGACGAGCAACGGCTGTCCGCGCTCGCAGAACGCTACGACGCGGGTGTCCTCGTCGGAAACGGCGCGAGCCGCCGCACGCTCGAGGAGGCCGGCGTCGGGAGCGCCGGACTCCTGATCGCCTGCACCTCTCGCGACGAGATCAACATCATCGCGGCGATCTTCTCGAAGAAGATCGCGCCGACGACGAAGACCGTCGTGCGGACGACAAACGAGGAGTATCTGGAGATCTGGCACGAGCGCGAGCTCGACTTCGACCTCATCGTCTCCTCCGAGCGCGAAACCGCGCTGGCCGTCTCAGGGCTTATCGGTGTGCCCGCTGCCCGGCAGACGGACGTCTTCGCAAACGGACAAGTGCAGATCGTCGAGTTCGACGTCGACGGTGGCCAGAGCGTGATCGGCGTTCCACTCCGTCAGGCCGAGATCCCGCCTGACTCGAAGGTCGCGAGCATCATCCGCGGCGACTCGATCGTCGTGCCGCGCGGAGACGAGAAGATCGAGCTCGGCGACCGCATCATCGTCATCGGGTCGCCCGCAGCCGCGCAAGCGTGGAGCACGATCATCGCTCCGGCGGGACGACGCGTCGAGGACGTAGTCATCTACGGGGCGGGCCGGACGGGACTTGCCACCGCGCGCGTCCTCTCCGAGCAGGGAATCAGGGTCCGGATCGTCGAGCCCAGACCTCGAGCGCGCCCGCACGGCGGCCGAGGAGCTACCGAACGCCCGGGTGTTCCACGCGTCCGGCATGGACGCCGAGTTCATCGAGCGCGAGAACATCAACAAGGCGCAGGCCGCAGTCTTCGCGATGCGAGACGACGCGAAGAACCACTACGCGGCCACCCTCGTCAAGTTGCACGGAGTTCCCTTCACGATCGCGATCGTCCACGACGCCCATTCGGTTGAGGTTTTCGAGCGAGTTGGCATCGACCGCGCCGTGAATCCCCGGATGATCACTGCCGAGGAGATCGTCCGCTTCGCCCATGATCCGCGCACCCAGCAGGTGACGATGCTCGAGGGCGACCGCTTCGAGATCCTTGACATCACTGTCCGCCCCGAGAGCAAGCTGCTCGGGACGCCCTTCCGCGATCTGCCTCAGACTGGCGCGCTGATCGGTGCAATCGTCCGAGAGGGCGAGGCGGTCTTCCCGCATGGGAACGACGTCCTGCTCCCGGGTGACCGAGTGATCGTCTTCACCGAGTCGAAGCGCGTTCCGATCGTCGAGCAAGCGCTTTGAGACAGCGCGCTCGGCGTCGATCTCGCGGCGACCTTCAACCTCGTCGGGGGCCTCGTCAAGTACCTGAGCCTCGCCCCGCTGGTCCCGGCGGCGATCGCGACCGGCTACGGCGAGTCGCCGGCGCCTTTCCTGCTCGCGACGGCGATTGGCTTCTTCTGCGGATGGGCGATGGAATGGATGTCCTACGGCAAGAAGCAAGTGGGCATGAGGGAAGGGTTCCTGGTCGTCTCGCTCACGTGGCTGTTCGCCGCCATGGTCGGCGCACTCCCGTACTGGCTGACGGCCGAGGCTCAGTTCGCAAGTCCGGTCGACTCCTACTTCGAGGGGATGTCGGGCTTCACGACAACGGGGGCCACGATCGTCACGGACATCGAGGGACTACCTCACGGCCTCGCGATGTGGCGCCAGCTCACGCAGTGGCTCGGAGGCATGGGAATCATCGTGCTTGCCCTCGCGGTGCTGCCCCGATTGCGCGTGGGCGGCCGCCAGCTGCTCGAGACGGAGCTGCCAGGCCCTGAGATCGAGGACATGACGCTGCGGATCCGGGACACCGCCCGGCGGCTTTGGCTGCTGTACATCGCGCTGACCGCTCTCATGATCGCCGTGCTGAGCGTCATCGCCTGGACGGGCCTCGACTCCACGATGAGCTTCTACGAAGCGGTGGCGCACGCGTTGACGACGTTGCCGACCGGAGGGTTCTCGACCCAGGCCCGCTCACTCGAGGAGTTCGGCGCAGCCTCGCAGTGGGCGATCGCATTCTTCATGGTCGTCGCCGGTGTCAACTTCGCGCTCATGTACCGCGCCTTTTTCCGGCGACAGCCACGCGTGTTCGTCCGTGACGAGGAGTTCCGCCTGTATCTCACGCTGCTTGCCCTCGGCTCGGCCGTGCTGGCGATCGAGCTCTGGAGCGAGGGCGTTCTGCGCGGCGAGGCGGCAATCCGTGCCAGCGTCGTCAATGCGGTCTCGTCGATGACGACGACCGGCTACGCGAGCGCCGACTTCAACCAGTGGCCGCTCCTGGCGGCAGTCGTGCTCGTTGCGCTCATGTTCGTCGGCGGCTCGGCGGGCTCGACGGGCGGGTCAGTGAAGGTCGTGCAGGCATCTCCTGCTCGGCCGGATCCTCACGCGAGAGCTCGACCAGGCGGTGCACCCGGAAGTCGTCTCACGCATCCACCTCAACGGACGCCCGGTCGACGAACGCATCGTGCGGGCGGTCTCGAGCTTCGTGCTCCTGTACGTCGGCGTGTTTGCGTTCGGGACGCTCCTCCTGATCATCGACGCCGCCCGGGTCGACTCGGGCCTTCGACTCCTCGATGCGGTGGCGGCGGCTGCGACGACTCTGGGCAACGTAGGCCCCGCCTTCGGCTTCGCCGGCCCGATGGGGTCGTTCGAGCCCTTCAGCGACTTCTCCAAGATCGTGATGATCGTCCTGATGTGGGTCGGACGGCTCGAGATCATCCCCGTCGCGGTGCTGCTGACCCGCAGCTATTGGCGCGTTTGAGTAGTCGCCTCGTCAGGCCGCGCGGAGCTCCTGACCTCCGCGCTTCGACTCTCGTACTTCACGATTGCGTGGAACGGCGTTGTTGGGGCAGCCGCGTTGGTGGTGTCGGTGCTCGACGTTAGCCTCGCCCTCGCTGGGTTCGCATTGAACGCCCTGCTCGACTCGTGCGCATCGATCGTGCTCGTCTGGCGCTTTCGAACGGAACAGCGCGATCCGGCCGCCGCAGATCGGTTGGAGAGACGCGCTCAGTCGTGGATCGTTCTCGCGATGCTCGCTGTTGCCTTCTATGTGGGCATGCAGGCCATCCGGGCGTTAATCGACGGCTCGCATCCCGAGGCGTCGGCGTTGGGCCTGATCCTCGCCGGCGGCTCGCTGATCGTGTTGCCCTGGCTGGGCCTAATGAAGCTCCAAGTAGCTTCTCGCCTGCCGAGTCAGGCGCTGCGCGGCGACGGCATTCTCAGCATTGCGGCTGCGGCGCTCGCGGCGATCACGCTGGTAACGCTCCTGGTGAACGCTGCGCTCGGGTGGTGGTGGGCCGACGCTGTCGCCGCCCTGCTGATCGCGACCGCGCTGGTGTTGGAGGCGTCGCGGGTAGCCGTGCGTCACCGCTTCGGGTAAGGCTGCTAGCCGTGGATCGAGACGATCAGCGGGATGAGCAGGATCGCGACGATGTTCGCGATCTTGATCATCGGGTTGATGGCCGGGCCGGCCGTGTCCTTGTAAGGGTCGCCCACCGTGTCGCCGGTGACCGCCGCCGCGTGTGCCTCCGAGCCCTTGCCGCCGTAGAGGCCGTCCTCGATCAGCTTCTTCGCGTTGTCCCACGCGCCGCCGCCTGACGTCATCGCGATCGCGAGGAAGAGGCCGGTGATGATCGTCCCCATCAGCAGCCCGCCGAGCATCTCGGCGCTGATGATCCCGACGACGACCGGGAAGAGGATCGGGATCAGCGCCGGCAGCATCATGGCCTTGATCGCCGAGCCGGTGACGATGTCGATCGCCTTTCCGTACTCGGGCCTGGCCGTGCCCTCCATGATCCCGGGGATCTCGCGGAACTGGCGCCGCACCTCGGTCACGACCTGACCGCCGACGCGGCCGACGGCCTGCATGGCCAGGGACGAGAAGAGGAACGGCATCAGGCCGCCGATGAAGAGGCCGGCGACGACCCACGCGTTGTCGAGGTTGAAGTTGGCGGGCACCTCCGCGTCCTCGAGACCTGTCGTGTAGCTGTCGAAGAGGACGAGCGCGGCCAGCGCGGCGGAGCCGATCGCATACCCCTTGGTGACGGCCTTGGTCGTGTTCCCGACCGCGTCCAGCGGATCGGTGATCGCGCGAACGGACTCGTCCAGGTCGGCCATCTCGGCGATCCCGCCCGCGTTGTCGGTCACCGGGCCGTAGGCGTCGAGCGCGACGATCAGGCCGGTCATGGAGAGCTGGGCCATCACGGCCACGCCGATCCCGAAGAGGCCTGCGAACTCGTTCGCGGCGAGGATGCCGACGACGATGACGATCGCCGGCAGCGCGGTCGCCTGCATGCCGACGGCGAGCCCCTCGATGATGTTGGTGGCGTGGCCGGTTTGCGACGCGCGCGAGATCGAGCGCACCGGTCGCCAGCGGGTGCCGGTGTAGTACTCGCGTGATCCCGACCAGCAGGAAGGTCACCGCCGAGGCCGACGAGGGCCGACAGGTAGAGGTCGGAGAAGCTGAAGGCGGCGTCGTCGAAGGCCATCGTGATCGGGATGAAGCCGATCGCCGACAGAACGACCGCCACGAGCACGCTCTTGTAGAGCGCGTTCATGATCGAGCCGCTCTTGCCCACGCGGGCGAAGAGCGTTCCGATGATGGAGGCGAGGATCGAGACCGCGCCGATCGCCAGCGGGTACTCGTAGAGCTCGCCGCCGGGGAAGCGCGTGACCGCGATCAGCATGACGGCGATCGCAGTGACGGCGTAGGTCTCGAAGAGGTCTGCAGCCATGCCGGCGCAGTCACCGACGTTGTCGCCGACGTTGTCCGCGATCACGGCCGGGTTGCGCGGGTCGTCCTCGGGGATTCCGGCCTCGATCTTGCCGACCAGGTCGGCGCCGACGTCGGCCGCCTTCGTGTAGATGCCGCCGCCGAGACGCGCGAAGACGGAGATCAGCGAGCCGCCGAACGCGAGGCCGATGAGATCGTCGATCGCGGAGCGCGCGCTGTTGTCGAACAGGTCGGTGAGCACCCAGTAGTACCCGGCGACGCCGAACAGGCCGAGCCCGACGACGAGGAGACCCGTCACCGAGCCGGCGCGGAAGGCGACGTCGAGAGCAGGCTTGAGGCCGCGCTTCGCAGCCTCTGCGGTCCGCACGTTCGAGCGGACGGCGACGTTCATGCCGATGAAGCCGGCGGCCGCCGACAGCACTGCCCCGACGAGGAAACCGATCGCCGTGCCCCAGCCGAGCTTGCTGTAGAACCCGATCAGCAGGAAGGGAACGATCGAGACGAGCCCGATCGTCCGGTACTGCCGCTGCAGGTAGGCGGAGGCGCCTTCCTGAACGGCGCGTGAGATCTCCCGCATGCGTTCGGAGCCCGTCGGCTGCCTGAGCAGCCAGACGGTCAGGCCGATTCCGTACGCGACCGCGGCGGATGCGCAGATCAGCGCAAAGAGAACCGAGTGTTCTTCGAAGAAGTCCAGCGCTGCCCTCCCCTTGGTTACACAGCGCCAAGACCGGCCCGGCGCGCCGACCTTTCTAACACAACGGAGCGGGTTTCAGCCGGTGAAGGGCAGGCGGAGCCGTGGCCCTGCGCTGAGCAGGAGGTTGATCCTCGAGTTCAGCGCCAGGCGCGAGCCGGGGCGCCTGCTCTGGCCGATGACCGTGCCGCGCGTGCGAGACGACCGTGCCGAGCGCACCCTCCCGACCCTGCACTTCCGACTGCGGATGGCCCGCCTGGCGGCCGGAAGCTTTCGTCCGACGACACCCGGGACGACGCATCGTGCGACCGGCGGAGCTGGTGGCGGTGGTGGCAGAGGTGGTGGCGGCGGAGGCGGCGGCGGCGGTGCACCGGGTGGGGGTGGCGGCGGAGGCGGCAGAGGCGGTGGTGGCGGCGGAGGCGGAGGTGGTGGCGGAGGGGCGACGGCCTGCCAGTCGGGGTCGAACGCTCCGGTGGGACGCTGAGTCAGCTGTGTCTGTGCCGATCCGTTCGGGTTCATCACCCAGATCTGGTACGTGATGATCCCGTCCGGGCCCGCGGTCAGGTCCTCCCGCGCGTAGGCGATCTTGGTGCCGTCGGGTGACCAGGTCGGGTCGACTTCCTCGGCCGCGTGCGTCGTCAGCGGCTGCTCGTCACTGCCGTCCGCCAGCATCGACCAGATGTCGGCGTCGAACCCAAGGGGCTGAGCCTCATCCGAGCGGAGCGCGGAGAAGGCGATCCGGGTTCCGTCGGGTGCCCACGCAGGCGCGTCGTTGAACCCGACGTCGGTGAGCTGCTGGACGTTCGTGCCGTTTGCGTTCATGACATAGATGTCGCTCCCGCCCTTGCCGAACTCCCGCACGAACGCGATCTTCGTCCCGTCGGGGGACCAGACCGGATGGCTCTCGTCCGATCCGCTCGTGGAGGTCAACTGAATGAGTCCGGTCCCATTCGGGTTGACGGTGAAGAGGTCGAGATCGAGCCCGCTGGGCCCATCGAGGTCGTTCTGGCTCGAGAAGACGATGCGTGTGCCGCTCGGCGACCAGAAGCCGTTCTCGTCGGTGACCTGGCTGTCCGTGACCAGCGTCTGCGCGCTGCCGTCGGCGTTCATCCGAAAGACAGCGGCATCGCCTCCGGCAGCCTCGGGAACCCCTGCCTGCGTGTAGACGATCTGTGTTCCGTCAGCGGACCACGCCGGCTGGCTGTCGTCGTGGCCGGTGTCCAGCGTGATGTTCACCTGATTCGACCCGTTGGGCTCCATGGTGCAGATCTCGGAGTTGCCCTCGAAGCAGACGAACGCAATCTTGCCGTTCGCGCCGGGGAACGCATCGGAGCGCACCGCCGAGCCGCCGACGAGGACGACGATCGCCACTAAACCCCAGATGAACCGCAGCCTCATGCTCCCCTTCCCTCCCATCGGAGCCGGGTTCTAGCACTATCGAGGGAAGAAGGAAAGCGCCGAGCGGTGCTAGCGGCGGCCGATGGTGACGGCGACCTTCGTCCCGGGAACACGCCGTGTCCCGGGACGGATCCCCTGCGCCACGACGCGTCCGATTCGGGACCGCCGCGAGCGAACCCGACGGATGCGACCGAGCGCGCACTTGGCGCGCCGGAGCGCCGTACGGGTGGAAGCCAGCGTCTTGCCGGCGAGCTTCGGAACGATGCACCGTGTCGCCGGCTTGCTCAGCACGACATAGGGGCCGACGTGCGCCGGGGCGCTCCAGTTCCCCGCGTTGTCTCGGGCGCGAAGGTGGAAGTAGTAGCTCCCGCCGGGAAGCGGTGCGCTCGTGACGCCGGTCGAGCTCTCCTCGGCGTCCTTCACCTCGTCGGGCGTGGACGTCGCGAGCTTGTCCCAGTGGTAAGAGAAGCCGTCGACACCGGATCCCTGGTCGAACGCGCCGCTCCAGGTCATCACGATCGTGTTGCGCGTCGTGGGCGCACCGACGGGATGGCTCGTGCTCACCGGGGACGCATTCGACGGCGGCACGGTATCGGGCGGAGGCGGAGGTGGCGGAGGCGGCGGAGGAGGATCGAGGAGCGGAGCGGTCAGCACGCCATTGGCGTTGACACGGCCTCCAGTCGCGATCTTGCCGGCGAACGCCGGGAGCGGATCGACCGTCCGCATGAGCGAGTACTTGATCTGAGGCGGCGTGGCAGTGGGATAGCGAGCGAGCAGGAGCGCAGCGACGCCGGCAACGTGCGGAGACGCCATCGACGTGCCGCTATGCACCTCGTAGTCCCCCGAGCTGCCCGTGCTCAAGGTCCCGGTCCCAGGTGCGGCGACGTCGACCGATACCGGGCCGAAGTTCGAGAAGCTCGCCATGCCGGCGTCCTCGGTGCTCGCGGCGACGCAGACGATGTTCGCGGACGTGTACGCACACGGATAAGTGGCGGAAGTGGGCGTGCCGGCGTCGATGTTGTCCCCCACGCCGTCGAGACCTCCGTTCCCGGCGGCGAAGACGAAGAGCGTGCCTGGGCAAGAGTTGATGGCGCTGAACATGGCAGGCGAGTAGCTGGAGCCGCCGAAACTGCCGTTGACGACGTCGGCCCCCTCGGTGCAGGCGTAGGTGAAGGCGTCGACGAGCGCCGCCTCGGTGAACAGTCCAGCTGCGTTCGCCGCCCGCAGCGGCATGACACCGACGTCCCAGTTCACTCCAGTGACACCGACGCCGTTATTTCCCTTGGCCCCGACCGTGCCCGCAACGTGCGTGCCGTGGCCGTGCAGATCGGTCGGAGTCGCGTCGTTGTCGACGAAGTCCCAGCCACGGACGTCGTCGATGTGCCCGTTCCCATCGTTGTCGAACCCGTCGGCAGTCTCGCCGGAGTTCGACCAGATGTTGGTCGTCAGGTCGGCATGTGTGTACATGACGCCGGTGTCGATCACGGCGACCGTGACCGAGGCGCTGCCCGTCGTGACGTCCCAGGCCTCCGGTAGGTCCATGTCCGCGTCGTTGGCGGCGTGGAGGCCCCAGAGGTCGTCGAAGAACTCATCGTCCGGCGTCGCCGAGACCCGGTAGAGATAGTTGGGCTGCGCGTCGAGGACGCCCGGCTCGCGCTCGAGCTCCGCCGCAACCGTGGCCAGCGAAGCCTCATCGAGACGGACGAGCTCCAGCCCCTGTGGGCGCAGATTGCGCCGGGGTGTCGCCTCGTGCTTTCGGAGGATGCGCCGGCGGGCCGCCTGGGCAAGGCCGGGCTCGAAGCGGACGATCAGCTCTCCGGCAACGTGCGGGCCCCAGGACGGCAACGTGTCGTTCCTCGCGCCCGTGGGCGCGGCGGCGGCGAGACCGGCCGTGAGTGCCGCCAAGAGGCAGGCGAGAACGATGGAGCGGCTTCGCACCCCATCGTTCTCGCCCTAAATGCCCTAGAGCTTTATCCCAATTGAGTGGTTAGCGACGGCCGACCCTCAGGTTGACCCTCGTCCCAACCCTGCGGACCGCGCCGCCCCGTGGGCTCTGGCCGACGACACGGCCGACGCGCCGGGAGCGAACCCTGCGGATCGTGCCGACCCGGCAGCGCCGTGCCCGGATCCGTGCCTTCGCCGTTGCCAGCCGCAGGCCGATCACGTTCGGCACGCGACAGCGGGCCGGCGGTGGGGCGGGAGGTGGCGGAGGCGGTGGCGGCGGAGGCGGCGGCGGAGGCGGCAGTGGTGGTGGGGTGGCGGTGGTGGTGGTGGCGGCGGCGGTGGCGGAGGTGGTGGCGGTGGTGGCGGTGGTGGCGGCGGTGGGGCCGCGATGCAACCGGCGTCGTCGATGCCGATGTAGTTCGAGTTGGCACCGGCCGGCCCGCCGTTCTCGACGAAGTAGCGGAGCGCGAATCGCCCAGAGGTCGCCGTCGGAACACCGCTCATGGTCACGGTGTACTGCGTCCAGACGTACGGGTATCCGTCGAGCTCGTAATTGGGGTTGATGTCGAGCAGCAGCGTCGTGAAGACGCCGACGCTCGTGGCCGTGCTGCCCACGTCCGTGCTGGCACCCGCCGTGCTCGCGCGCACCTGGAGCCGATCCGGGAATATGTTCGGATCAGCCTCGTTGGGCTTGCGAGTCCAGAAGGTGAACTGGGTGCCGTTGGCCATGGCCACTTCCGGCGTCAGGAGCCAGTTGCTGATCGTCCCAACGCCTGCGGTGTTGTTGAAGTTGGCACCGATGTAGGAGTTCGGCGCGCCCGAGTGGGCTGGGAACACCACGGGATTGCCCTGGAACCAGGCTGTGGTCCCGGTGGGCTGACTGTTGTTCTGCCTGAACCAGCCGGGCATGTTGGTGATGTCGTCGAAGACCTGCGTGCAACCCCCTGGTGGCGGTGGTGGAGGCGGTGGCGGTGGCGGTGGTGGAGGCGGCGGCGGAGGCCCACCGAGCTGGTAGGTGAGCGTGAACGGACCGGTCTCCGTCTCCCAGCCGTCGATTGCGACCGAGTACATCGTGCCGGCAGTGATCGGGAAGTCGAGGATTGCCCCGCTTCCGCCGCCACAGCCGTCGTCGTTGAACACGATGTTGGTGAGCGCGTCGACCGAGCTGCCCGTGTAGGCAGCCGCGTACCCGTCGTATCCGACGTTGGTGCACATGTCGAGATGCGCCGTCCCGCTGGCCGCGGGGGTGAAGCGGTACCAGACCGAGGTGATGAGCCCCTGGTCCGTCTGCGAGGGCTCGCCGGTCTCTTCGTCCGCGCCTACGACGCTGCCGTCGACCGAGCCGTTACCCGAGATGACGACCGCGTTGGCGAAGTCGTTGTTCGGGGGCTCGGGCGGCGGTGGTGGTGGCGGAGGTGGTGGCGGCGGCGGCGGCGGCGGCGGCGGTGGGCCCGGATCGGGGCCGCACTCCGGGAACCTGAACGAGCCGATTCGGGTTTGCCACCCGGTCGGGCTCGTCACTGCGTAGTACTCAGTCGTGTACCAGAAGGTGCAGTCGTCGACGGGGTCGACGGCCATCATCGAGTAGTCGCCCCAGCGGCTCCTGGTGTCCGTCTGCGAGCCGGCGCCGTTGATCAGCGTTGCCTCGCCCTGCGCCAGGGTGCCCGGCGGGTCGGTGTTGAGGCGGCCGGCGTAGCGAATGCCCGGGAACGTACCCGTGGCCGCCGAGACCGAGTAACCGACCGCGATGTCGCCGCTCTTGTCCTGCGCGACGCTGCCCATCCAGCGATGGAGCGCATCCGGGGCATAGGTCCCTTGCTGCTGGATCGTCCACACGGCGCCCTGCTTCTGGAGCTCGTACCAGCGGACTCCCGCGTGGTCGGCCCCGTCCACGTCGACCGAGTGGTTCACGACCATGGACGCCCAGGTCCCGAAGTTCCGGTACTGGAGCCGGTGCATGAGGCGGTTGGACAGGGTGTCGAGCTTCGCATCGGTGCCCGGCTGCGGGATGCACTGCCGGATGTAGTTGCAGAGGCTCGAGTCATACGGTGCGGCCTGGAGGTCGCCTTCCTTGACGACCGAGATCGTCGGCGTCGGCGGCACCCAGTTGATGGTCGCGTTGTAGACCTGGAGCTGATCGGCAGGGTTGCCCGAGCCGTCGAAGTTCATCCCCACGACCGGAGCAGGCGCGCCGGCGGGAGGCGGTGTCGTCCCATCTGCGTCGGCGGCCAGGATCCTCGGGAGGTTCGGGTCGATGGACAGCATGTCCTGGTAGACCATGCGGGCCGGCTGGCACGCGAGCATCGGGGTACGCTCGAAGCCCCAGAGGCCCTGGCCACCGTTTCCACCGGCGGTCGGGAACTGAGGCGCGGTCATCATGTACGCGTTCTGTCCCGGCCAGATGGCCATCTTCGGATAGTCGTTGAACTTGTCGTTGTGCACGTTGAACTGGTACGAGCACCACGTTCCCGTTGGATCATTGGAAGTCGAGATGGCGATGCACTGGTAGAACGGCCCGGCCGGATAGTTCGGAGCCGCGAACTGGGAGCCGTTCCAGCGTCCCGCGAAGGAGTCGTAAAGGATCACGGGGTCGCCGTCGTTGTTGTCTCCACAGGCGGTGCCCGGCTGGAAGAGCGCGTTACCCGGCAGCGGCCCTAGAACCGGCGTGCCCGTCTTCGTCCAAACCCGGAACTGGACGTTGTTCCACTGCATGTAGTGGTTCGGGCCGACATCGCCGTTCGTGTCGGGCGGGAAGCAGGGACAGATGTTGTTGCCGCCCTCGAAGTTCTGGATCGGGGCGGGCATGTCACCGCCGTTGCTCTTGTCGACGACCGTGTCGGGCGAGTACTCGTGCTCGAAGTAAGTTCCGGCCGGAGTGGCCTCGAACGGCGTGAAGAGCGTCTTCAGGCCAAGGCCAAACGGCGCGATCCGCTCAGACTTCATGGAGCGCATCGGCGGCGTCAGATACGGCTCGGCAGAGCCGGTGGCCTGGCCCGTTGCCTTAGCCGTGTTGATCCGGTTGGCGTTCGCCGGCCCAAGGCTGACTCCCGCCACCAGCAAGGCGAGCCCGAGAATGACCAGGGCTCGACTGTACGCAGCTTTCGAAACCTTCCGCGGTTTCCGTGTCAACTTAACCCGCCCTCCCCTAGTGGAATTCAGTGACGCACGGTCGGCAATAGCCGGAGCGTGCGAACGACCCTCCCTTATATCCGGAGCGATTCTAGGCAGGTCCTGGAGAAATCTCCAATAGGCCGAAAGACCTATTTGTGACGAAGTGTCACGAAGTCGGGCCGCTCTCGGGTTTCTCCGCTACCGCCTTCGCGTACGCCAGCTGGAGGTTGGCGACGAGCTGGTCGAAATCGTTGAGCACGTCCTTGGCGACCACGCCCTCGAGCAGCGGGAGCAAGGCCTTGGTGGACTCGATCGCGAGGCGCGCCTGCTCCAGGTCGCGGCTGTCGGGCTCGAGCTTGGCGTAGCCGAGCTGCGTGGTCGTCGAGACGGTCGAGAGCAGCAGATCCGACACCTTCATCTTCCGGATCGCCTCGAGGAGATCCTCCGGCGGGATCTCCGGCCGCTCGTCGTCAGCCACCGACCGGCTCCCGGGGAGCGACTTGCTCCGCATAGATCTCTTTCAGCGACGCGCCCTCATCGTGGCGGGCTCGCTGGCGCTCGGCTGCGTTGGCCTCCGGAACGACGAGATATTCGGCGGTGCCGAGCTCCTCCGACGACCGGCTGCACCCACTCGATCAGCTCCTCGATCGCCGCCCGCGTCGCCCTGACGCGGCCCGTTCTCAGGTCGATGAACTCACCCGAGAGGCCGTGGCGGATCGCGCGCCAGAAGTTCTCCTCGATCATCCGGTGCGGCGGCAGCAGCAGCGGCTCACCCTCGTCGATTGCGCGCGCGATCCGGACCGTGAGCGAGTACGCCAGCGCGGCGAGCGAGATCGCTTCTTCCTGCAGCGGCTGCGCGTCGCAAACCCTGATCTCGACGGTGGGGAAGGCGAGGTGCGGCCGCACGCTCCACCACATCTGTGTGTGCTCGTCGATCGAGCCCGTGTCGTACAGGAGCCGCACGTACTCCTCGAACGTGGCCCAGTCGCCGTACATGTCGGGCACCCCGCAGCGAGGGAAGAATCGCGTGAAGATCTGCGTGCGGGCGGTGTGCAGGCCCGTGTTCACGTTCTCGACGAACGGCGAGCTCGCCGAGAGCGCCAGCAGCTCCGGTAGATAGGCGCGGAGCCCGTCCGTCACCTTGACGACGCGGTCGGCTCCGTTGATCGCCACGTGGACGTGCAGGCCGAACGAGTTGTTGCGCCAGACGACGTACTGGAGGATCTCGTTGTTTCGCCGGTAGTGCGGGGTGTCGATGATCCGCTGCTCCTGCCACGGGCTCCAGGGATGGGTGCCGGTGCGCCCGAGGGCGACTCCGAGCTGGTCCGCGAGAGCGCGCAGCTGCGTCCGGCGCTCGGGGATCCGCGAGACGACCTCGGCGAACGTGTCACACCGGCCCGTCCGGATCTCGACTTCCGAGGCGATCAGCTCACCAACGAGATGTTCCTCGAGCTCGGTGCCTTCGGTGAGAGCCTTGAGCTCCTCGAAGCGATTCGTCAGCGAGAGCGTCTCGGGGTCGAGGATCGCGAACTCCTCCTCGACGGCGACGGTGAAGTCCTGCGCCGCTTCGAACTGCTCACGCGCTTGCTTCAGCAGGACGCGGTAGTCGTCTCCCACCCCGGAAGCCTATTGAAAGGGCTCTAACAGCCGGTTCGCCACGGACGTCCAGCTCCACCGCTCGACCGCAGCTCGCCGCGCCGCTGCCGACAACTCAGCGCGTTCTCGATCGGGCAGGGCAAGGAGCCGGCTGAGCTTCCCGGCCAGGTCCTGCGGGTCTCCTGTCTCGAAGCTCGCCAGCTCGCGATGGAGCTCGGGATACGACTCTTCGAGGCCGGTGGCGACCTCGGCCAGCCCGGAGTGGCGCGCGACGAGCGGCAGAGAGCCCCCGGCCGCCGCTTCGGCCGCAACCATGCCGAAGGCCTCCGGGAAGATCGAGGGAACCACCGTCACCTCGGTCAGAGGAATCAAGTTCACCAGGTGGCGATGCTCGAGAGCGCCCGTGAAGAGCGTTCCGGGCGGGGCCGTGCGCTCCAACTCGCGCCGGTAGTCCCCGAAGCCGACGACGACAGCGCGTGCACCGACCTCGCGCAAGGCCTCGAAGAGCACGTGGACGCCCTTGTTGTAGAGGAGCTTCCCGAAGAAGAGGACGGTCGGCTCCTCGCGCTCGAAGAACTCGGCAAGACGCTCCGTGTTGCCTTCGTCGGGGAGTCGCTCGTTCACGTTGCCGGGATTAGGCGGGTCGGCCCGGGTCTCCAAGAGCAGGCGCCGGAGAGCGTCGTCGCGGGACCTGGGCGCGAACTCCTCGACGTCCACGCCGGGAGGTACCTCGTGGACTCGATCGACGTGGCCGACGACATCCTCCAGCACCTCACGGATGTGCGCGGAGCCGACGAAGATCGCGTCCGCGCCGGCGAGCGCTTCCCGTCCCAGTGTCGCCAGCTCGGAATTCCCGCGCATCGAGTACTCCAGCTCCGACCCGTGCGCCTTGACCGCGAATCGCGCGCCAGTCGCGGCTGCTACCGGCGCGCCCATCAGGACGTGGTTGGCGAAGACGAGATCCGCGGGCAGGTGCGTGCGAAGCGCGAGCGCATTCGCCTGGATGTACTGGTCACGCTCCTCGCGTGTGAAGTCCTGGAGCAACTTCGGGTCGTGTCCTTCGTACCGGTCGATGACGAAGACGGGCAGCGGCCCGGGAAGCTCCGGCCTCACGACGCTGGCCCCGGCGAGGTCGAACCGGTCCGGGTGCGGGTCCTGTGCGAACACGATCACCTCGTGACCGGCACGGCTCCACTCGCGCGCGAGCGAGCGCGTGTAGACGTTGGAGCCCGTCCCGCCCAGCAGGTACCCGTGCCAGAGCAGGATCCTCATGCTCGAATGGGGTCGCTCGGACGAGGGAGAAAGGCACAGGTCTTGGCCGCGGAACGCCGATATGAGGAGTCGCGTCTTTTTCGCATGCGGCTAACGAAGGGACCCTGCGGTGCTGTTCGATCTCACGAAGCTTTTCAAGCTCAGCGTTCTCCTTGCGCTGCTCACGCTCGCGTGCGCGACCGCGGCTCTCGCCGCGCCGGCCACGCACTCTTCTCCTGCAGCCCTCGCGCTTCCAGGCACGGAGTGTGACGACGAGTTCGCGGACGAGGAGGTTCCCGAGGAGGAGTTCGGACGAGGAGATCGAGCTCTCCGAGGACGAGGAGCCGCCGTTCGAGGACGAGGAGCCTGTAGACGAAGGCGACGCAGACGCTGACGGCCTGCCCGATTTCGAGGACACGGACGATGACGGCGACGGCATTGCCGACGGATCCGACGTCGACGACGACAACGACGACGTTCCGGACTCCGAGGACGTCGACGACGACAACGACGGCGTTTCCGACTCCTGCGACGACGACGCCGACAACGACGGCCTGGCCTCGAGCGAGGACATGGACGACGACGAGGACGGCGTCGAGGACGTCAAGGACTTCGACTCCGACAACGACGGCAAGAACGACTGCAAGGACTCGGACGACGACGGCGACGGCGTCAAGGACTCAAAGGACTACGACGCCGACAACGACGGCAAGGTCAACTCGAAGGACTTCGACGACGACAACGACGGCATCGCGGATCCCAGCGATCGCGACTCCGACCAGGACGGTCTGTCCGACACGGTCGACTCCGACGACGACAACGACTGCCTCTCCGACCGCAAGGACTTCGACGAGGACAACGACGGCCTCGCCGACTCGCGCGACCGCGACGAGGACGGCGACGGGATCCTCAACAAGAACGACAAGGATGACGGCAGTGACGGGAACGTCGACACGAAGGACGTCGACGACGACAACGACGGCAAGAAGGACGCCGGCGATGCCGATCACGACAACGACGGCCTGAAGAACGGCGCCGACGCAGATGACGACAACGACTCGGTACGCGACGCGGCCGACTTCGACCTCGACAACGACGGCCTCCGCAAGGGCGCCGACCGCGACGACGACGGTGACGGTGTACGCGACGCGAAGGATCGCGACGACGACAACGACGGCCTCAAGGACTCACGCGACAGCGACGACGACGACGACGGCGTTCGCGACGCGAAGGACAAGCGCTAGACCGCACGCCCAGAAATCCCGCTTCGGACCACGAGAGCCTCGCCACCGGCGGGGCTCTCGGCGTTTCGGGACCTGTCCGGTGCCAGGCACCGGACGCGTCTGTTTCGACGTCCCAGGCTCTACTAAAGTAAGGGCCGCCGTCAGATGACTATCCGCCGCCGCCTCGGCGCTCTCCAGGAGCCACGCTTTCGGCTGCTCTGGACCGCCCAGAGTTTCTCCTCCATCGGGGATTCGATGGTGCTCGTGGCGGTGCCGTTCGCCGCGCTCCAGATCGGTGGCTCGCCGACTGCGGTCGGGCTCGTCTTCGCCGCGGGCCTCGTCCCGCGGATCACGCTGATGCTCGTCGCTGGTGTCTGGGCCGACCGTCTGCCCCGACAGCACGTGATGATCGCGGCCGACCTCGTCAGAGGGGTGGGCCAGGCGGCCGGCGCCTTCGTGCTCCTGACGGGCGTTGCCGAGCTCTGGCAACTCGCCCTGATCGCCGCGGTCCACGGATCCGGCGCCGCCTTCTTCACGCCCGCAGCGAGCGGCTTCATCCCCGACACCGTCAGCGCGCCGCGGCTCCAACAGGCGAACGCGCTCATCGGCATTTCTCGCAACGTCTTCGCAGTCGTCGGGCCCGCCCTCGCCGGCCTCCTGGTTCATGCGTTCGGCCCAGGGTGGGTCTACGCCGTCGACGCCGGGACCTTTGCCCTTAGCGCAGCTTTTCTCGTCCGCCTCCCGGCAGGCAGGACCCACGCGGCTCGTAAGAAATTCATGGTCGACCTCGCCGAAGGGTGGCGCGAGGTCACGGCGCGGAGCTGGGTATGGGCGAGCATCCTCTACTTCGCGGTCTGGAACTTCGCAATCGCGGCGTTCTTCGTCCTGGGGCCGGTCGTCAGCGAGCGCGAGCTCGGTGGGGCTCGGGACTGGGGCGTGATCTTGAGCGGCGGCGCGATCGGCTCGGTCGTGGGCAGCCTCCTCGCCCTCCGTCTCCGTCCGCGGCGGCCCCTGTTCACCGGCTATCTCCTGATCAGCGTCGCCGCGCTACCGACGATCCTTCTGGTGCGTCCGTTCCCGGTCCTGCTCATCGCCGCGTCTTCTGTGGTTGCGATGGTCACCCTTGCGTTCGCGGTCACGCTCTGGCAGACCGCGCTCCAGGAGCGGATCCCGCGCGAAGCGCTCTCGCGCGTCTTCTCCTACGACTGGCTGGGGTCGCTCGTGCTGATGCCTCTGGGCTTCGCCGTCGCGGGCCCGCTGGCGATGGCGATCGGCATCGACGCGACCCTGTGGCTAGCGGCCGGGCTGCTCTTCGTCTCGAGCATCGCCGTCGCCCTCGTCCCAGGCGTGCGCCGTATTAAACGGCGCGACGACGAGTGCCCGGCTACGTGAGGTGGAAGTAGAGCGCGTACAGGAGATCTACAGCGGGGTTTGACGTGTGCACCTGGACGTCCTGAGGGACGTCGAGGAGCGCCTCGGAGTAGTTGAAGATGATCCTCAGGCCCCCGTCGACGAGCTCGTTTGCAGCCTGCTGTGCGTTCTCGGCGGGGACGGCGAGCACTCCGACGATGATGTTCTTGTCCCTGATGATGGTGCTCAGGTCGCGGGACGCGCTGACCTCGACGTTTCCGACGCTTCGCCCCACCTTCTCGGGGTCGGTGTCGACCACGGCGGCCACGTTGATCCCGTGCTCGGCGAAGATCGGCGACGAGGCGATCGCCTCGCCCAGGCGGCCCGCACCTACGAGGACGATGTTGTGCTGACCCTGGGTCCGCAGGATCTTGCGGATCTCGCCGAGCAGCGAATCGATGTTGTACCCGACCCCTCGCTTACCGAACTTTCCGAACGCGGACAGGTCGCGGCGGATCTGCGTCGCGTTGATGTTCGTGTAGTCCGAGATCTCCTGCGACGAGATCCGGTCCTTGCCCATCTTCTTCGCCTGGGTCAGAACCTGGAGGTAGCGCGAGAGGCGCGCGGCCACTCCGACCGTCAGGCGCTCGCTGCCTCCGGCCAGTTCCTGTGTGGGACTTTGTAACACCGCACATGGATACTGCCAGTGCAGCTCGTCTCATGCGTCGGGCAGTTACAAAGTCCCTGCTCGTCCTCGAGCTTGTGCGAGCCTCCGACGGAACGCGTCGGGGTGCACGTAGTACGTGAAGGCCCGCTGGCCGTCGATCTCGACCACGGGCAGCCACTCGCGATAACGCGCCTCGAGCTCCGGCTCGCCGGTGATGTCGACCTCCTCGAGCTCGAAGGTCTCCTCGCCACGGAGCTCGGCGAGCTGCGCTCGCGCGCGCTCGCAGAGATGGCAGTCGGCAGCGTGGTAGAAGGTGACCCGGACTACGGGTAGAGGCCCCGCGTCGTCGTCGCCTCGGCGACACGCTGGACGGCGAGCCCGTAGGCCGCGTTCCTCATGTTCACGCCTCGGCTCTCGTGCACGGCCCAGGTCTCGTTGAACGCGCGCGTGGAGATGTCGTTCAGCCGCGCGTTCACCTCGTCCTCCTTCCAGAAGTACTCCTGGAGGCCCTGCACCCACTCGAAGTACGAGACGACGACGCCGCCCGCGTTCGCGAGGATGTCCGGGAGGATGAGTACGCCCTTGTCGAAGAGGATCTCGTCGGCGGCCGGTGTGATCGGCCCGTTGGCGCCCTCACAGATGATCGACGCCTTGACCTTGGCTGCGTTGTCCGCCGTGATCACCTGCTCGAGCGCGCAGGGTGCGAGCACGTCGCATTCGAGCAGCAGGAGGTCCTCGTTCGAGATCGGCTCCGTGCCCTTGAGCCCGGCCAGCGCGCCGGTCTCCTGCTTGTGCGCGATCGCGGCCTCGATGTCGATCCCGTTCGGGTTGTAGACGCCGCTCTGAGAGTCTGAGATCGCGATCACCTTCGCGCCTTCCCCGTGGGCGAACTTCGAGAGGTAGAGGCCGACGTTGCCGAAGCCCTGAACGGCGACTCGCAGGCCGTCCCACTGCAGGTTGCGCTTGCGAATCGCTTCGCGCATCGAGTACATCGCGCCGCGCGCGGTTGCCTCGAGCCGGCCCAGCGACCCGCCGACGTTCAGCGGCTTGCCGGTGACGACGCCGAGCACCGAGTGCCCCTTGTTCATGGAGTACGTGTCGAAGATCCAGGCCATCACCGACGCGTCGGTGCCCACGTCCGGGGCCGGGATGTCCTTCTCGGGGCCGATCTCGTTGATGATCTCCGTCGTGTAGCGGCGGGTCATCTTCTGCAGCTCGCCGCGCGAGAGCGTCTTCGGGTTACAGATGACGCCGCCCTTCGCGCCCCCGAACGGGATGTTCATCAGCGCGCACTTCCACGTCATCCACATCGCGAGCGACTTGACCTCCGAGAGCGACACGTCCGGGTGGTACCGGATGCCGCCCTTGGAGGGGCCGCGCGCGATGTTGTGCGTGACGCGGTAGCCCTCGAACGACTCCACCTGGCCGTTGTCCATCACGACCGGCACAGAGACGACAACTGCCTTCTTGCACTGCTGGAGGACTTCGATCAGGTTCGAGTCGATGTTGAAGATCTCCGCAACCTTGCGGAGTTGCTCCTGGGCAATCTCGAACGGATCCTCGCGCAGGTGGGAGACGGGGGCGTCGACGGTCGTCACGAAGGCTGCTCCTTTAGCGAATTAGCAGGAGAAAATCGGCGCGAGTATACGCCCCTCTACTTGATGCTGAAGGCAACCGAGGCGCGGCTCGGCTTCCCGTCTCCCGTCGGCCAGGCGGTCAGCCGGAGCCGGTAGCGCCCTGGATCGAGCTCGTTCCCCTCGGCGTCCCGGCCGGTGAGACCGAACGAATGGTGGCCGGGCAGGAGGTCGCGGAGGCGGCCCAGCACGCCGAGCCGCTCGCCGTTCGCACCGAAGAGCTCGAGGTCGAGCTTCGCCACCGGCGCGATCTGCCAGCCGTGCTTCACGCGCTCGACCTGGCCCGCCCGGAAGGACAGAACGGTGGGAGCCGCGTCAGACGCCTTGAAGGGCGCTTTGGTCATCTGGAGCTCCCCGAGCAGGGAGCGCCGGGTCGGGCGGAATGAGATCAACCACGGCACGCGCAGGGTGGCGCCACCTTCGGGGCGGATCTGCAGGAGCCCCTCGATCGGCGCGCTCGGTGTGCCCTGGAACGCGATGCGGCCCGTGACGTAGACGCTTGCCCAGCGACCGGGCGCAATCGAGAGCCGCGCCGGAGCGGCGCCGAAGACCAGCCCGCGCCCGGCGGCGCTCTGCTGCTCGTCCGCGACGATCCGCAGGCGCAGCGTCCGTGACGAGAGGTTGCGGACGATCAGCTTGCGCGTGGCCTGCCAGTTCTTGGCTCCCGCGTGGTCGAAGCTCAGGGTGGTCGGCACGACGGCGGCTTCAGCGCTCAGCGCGGCTCCGAGGTCGAGCATGCCCGCGCCCTGGGCGGCCACCGAATCCTGCTCGAGCGAGCGTGCTGTGCCGACGAGCAGAGCCTTGAGTGCAGAGGCGTCGAGCTCGGGGCGGGCCTGGGCAAGGAGAGCCGCTGCTCCGGCAACGGCGGCGGCCGAGGCGCTCGAGCCGCTGACGCTCGCGTAGCGCTCGGCCCCTTCGTCCCCACGCCCCGGTTCGGCCGTCAGCAAGGAGACACCAGGCGCGACGAGGTCCGGCTTCACGCGTCCGTCGAAAGCGAGCCCCCGCGAAGAGAAGGCGGCGACATGGCCCTGGACGCGGTTCGGCTCGGTGCGCGGCACGCCGATCGCGACGAGCGGCCTTCTGTGTTCGCGGATTGCGGTCAGCGTCTTCCGCGCCGCCCAGGCGGGAACGCTGACGACGGGGACGCTGACCGCCTCGTCCAGCCCGATCCCACCGGCGGGGAGCGTCGGTCCGTAGAGGACGACCGCGGCTGCTCCCGCCTTCACCGCCTGCGCGGCTGCGAGCCCGGGGTCCGCGCCTGCGGGCACGAGGGCGGCCCGCCCCGCGACGATGCTCGAGGCCCGCCTCGTCGAAGAAGTCCTTCAGCTCGAGCGCGTCCCCGCGCGCCTCGGCCTCGGGGCTGAAGCGAGGCGTCGCCGCGCGTAGCGAGAGATGGCGCCGTGGAGCAACCGCACCCGCGAGTGGGACCCGCCGGTCGAATGCGAGGTCGAGGCCGTTCCGGAGGACGACGCGCACGTCCTGGGTGCTGCCCCGCGTATCGACGGCACCGACGGTCAGCGTGCTCGGAGATCCGCCCGGACCGCCGATGCTGCCGTACCCGGGGCCGGCGTGCCCGTCGTTCCCGGCGGGAGCGACCACGAGCGTGTCCAGGCGCAGGGCACCGGCCGTAGCGCGTGCGGCCGGGCTGTCGACGAAGGCGGAAAATGGCTCGCTGACTCCGACGAGCGCGATCCGGGCGGCGTCATGCGCGCTGCCGTCCCCGTTGGGGTCGACCGCACGCTCGAGCCCGGCGACCAGCTGGTCGGTGCGGCCGAAGAGGCCCCAGGAGCCGCGCGCGTTCTGTTGCCACCCGGCGACCCGTATCGGCAAGAGGCCGGCACGCGGCGCAACTCCTGCGAGCTCGGCAGGGCCCTCGGAGCCGGCCACGATGCCCGCCAGCTGGGTGCCGTGGCGCTCGAGGCGTGAGGCATCGTCGGGATTCGCGTCGGGAGCGGCATTGCCGTCTCGGTCGATCACGTCACGACTCTCGACGACCTGGCCAAGGAGGAAGGGGTGGTTGCCCTCGACTCCCGTATCGAGGAGCGCAACGGTGACGCCGTTCCCGTCGTAGCCCGGCAGCGCAATCTGGAGGCGGTCCCCTGCGCCGGCGGCCAGGCGTTTCCGCTCGATCATCTGCGACGACTGCGCCGCGGGATACGTGATGCGGACCGGGTACACGCCCGCGACCTCGGGCATGCGCTCGATCAACCCGAGCACCTGTGGATCGATCGGCGCCGAGAACCCGGCGAGCACGCGCGCGTAGATGTATTCCGGCCGGACTCGTACTCCCTGCTGGGCGAGCTTGGCGATCAACTGGTGAGAAGCGGCCAGCGAGGCTGACGTCCAACGCCGCTGCTGAGCTTCGCTGGCTCGGCCCCCTGCGTGTGCGAGCTGGTCGGAGAGGGCGGGCGTGTTCAGCACGACGATCACGCGCTGGCCGACGGCCACCTCCTGGCGCGGAGCGCCGACGAGGCCACGCCAGGCGGAGGCAGCCACGCGTTCCGCATCGTCGCCGGCCGAGCCCGCGCGCGCCGCTACGGAGAGCAGCGTCGCAGTGAGCGCGACCAGCGCGAGCACGCCAAGCTGAGGGGCCTCACGCCGCCGACGACGCATACGCATCCAAGGCAAGATAACGGGGCGAGGGGATCTCCTCTAGAAACCGGGCCGCTGAGGCGATCATCGCGGCGTTGTCTGTGCAGAGCGGGAGAGGTGCCAGAGCGGCGCCGGGGAGCGCGGCCCGCAGCTCCGAGTTTGCCGCCACGCCGCCGACGACGGCGACTCGCTCAGCCCCGATCTGCTCCGCCGCTTCTCGGGTGCGGCCGACGAGCGCCGTGACGATGGCACGCTGGTAGCTCGCCGCCAGATCGGCGCGCCGCGCCACGACCTCGTCGGGTGGAAGCTCCTTCACCTTGTAGAGAAGGGAGGTCTTGAGCCCGGAGAACGAGAGGTCGAGGCCGGGCACACGCGCTACCGGGAAGTCGTAGGCCTCGGGGTCACCCTCTCGTGCGATCCGATCGATCTCGGCTCCGCCGGGGTAACCGAGACCGAGGAGACGTGCCCCCTTGTCGAAGGCCTCGCCTGCTGCATCGTCGAGGGTCGTGCCGAGCACCCGAAACCCCGAGTGGTCCTGGACGTCGAGCAGCAGCGTGTGGCCGCCGCTGGCGAGCAGGCACAGAGAACGGCGGCTCTGCGGCATCGGGCTCCAGGAAGAGCGAGGCGACGTGACCGTGCAGGTGGTCGACCGCGACGAGCGGCAGCCCCCGCGCCCAGGCGAGCGCCTTCGCCGCCGACAGACCGACGAGGAGCGCGCCGATCAGACCGGGCCCACGTGTGACCGCAACCCGCGTGACGTCGTCGAGCGATGCGCTCGCCTCTGTCAGGGCCTCGCGAACGACCGGGACGACGAGCTCGAGGTGCCGTCGAGACGCGACCTCGGGGACGACTCCTCCATAGCGTGCGTGCAGCTCGGCCTGCGAGGAGACGACGCTCGAGCGAATGCGCCCCTCATCCGTGACGAGCGCCGCCGCGGTCTCGTCACACGACGTCTCGAGCCCCAGGATCAAGCGCTGGCCGGTTCCCGGACCGGGTCCTTCCACATGATCAACGCGTCCTCTCGGTTGTCCGTGTAGTAGCCGCGACGGACTCCTCGCGCCTTGAAGCCGAGGCTCTCGTAGAGCTTGATGGCCGGGTTGTTCGAGACCCGCACCTCGAGCGTGTAGCCGCGGCGTCCGTCGCCGGCGGTGAGCTCGAAGAGCCGTTCCATCATCCTGGTGGCGATCCCCTTGCGCCGGTGGCCGGCGGAGACGGCGAGGTTCATCACGTGCCAGGCGTCCACGTAGCGGGAGATGATCAGGTACGCGACGAGGGCGTCTTCGTCGGGGTCGATGGCGCCGAGGCAGATCGAGGACGGCTTCGCCAGCTCGCCCGCGAACATGGAACGCGACCACGGCGTCGGGTACGAGCTGCGCTCGATGTCCTCGATCGCGTCGAGATCGCGGAGCTTCAGCTTGCGGACCTCGAGTGTCACGCCCGACTCCGGTCGGCGTCAGGGCACACGCACGTAGAGAGGCTCGACCAGCTCCGCGGGGCCGAAGTCGCCGGCCAGGCCGGCATGAAGGCGGGCCCGCGGAACGTGCAGCTCGCTGTCGTCCGGAGGCACGTCCGCGCCGGCCGCCTCGAACACCTCGCGATAGCGCACAGCCCCGTCTCCGACCAGAACCCGACCTTGTAACAGACTGTTACTAAGTCCTTCGGGCGGGATCGCTGCGGGCTCGCCGTCGACGAGCGTGAAGACCTCGCTGCGGCGGGCGTCGATCACCGGGAGCGCTCCCGGAGCGCCCGCCGCCAGCGCGGCGAGCGTGGACACTCCCGCCAACGGGACCTCGAGCGCGAAGGCTAGAGCGCGCGGCCGCGGAGAGACCCATCCGCAGGCTCGTGAAGCTACCCGGCCCGGTGCCGACGACGATCCCGCTCAGCGAGGTCGGCCTGCGCACCGCCCTGGCGGAGGACGGCATCGACGTCCTCGAGCACGCGCGCCGGGATCGAGGTCCGCTCGGCAAGCGTCTCGCCGTCGTCGACGAGCGCGCTCGTCGCCACGCCGGTCGCCGTGTCGAACGCGAGGATCAGCACGGCTCCACCGCGATCGTCCTCCGGTCCTCGCCCGCGTGGCTCAGGCGGACCCGAAACCGCGGGCCCGGCAGCGCACCTCCGGCAGCTTCCGGCCACTCGACGAAGCAGACCGCGCCGTCGAAGTACGGCTCGAGGTCGCCCCATTCCGCCGGCGACACTCCTTCGAATCGATACAGATCGAGGTGGGACACGTCCACACGGCCACGGTAGCGATGGCCGACGGTGAAGGTTGGGCTTGTCACCGGCCCGTCGACGCCGAGCGCCCGGCAGGCGCCGCGGACGAAGGTCGTCTTCCCGGAGCCGAGCTCGCCGGAGACAGTGACGACGTCCCCGGGTCGCAGCTCGGCTGCCACGCCGGCGGCGATGCGCTCGGTCTCCTCGGGCGAGGAGGAATCGTGCTCCATGGCTCGACTCTAGAAGAGGCCCAGCTGAACAGCGGGCTCTGCCACGAGCGCTGGCGCGGGCTCCGGCGGAGGCGTGTTGACGCGGCCGATCAGCTCCGGGAGCCGCCGGAAGTCCTCTTCGAGCACCTTGAGCATCGCCGGCGTGTAGAGCGCGGCTGCGGGGTGATAGATCGGATAGAGCAGCACGCTGCGGCCGCCGAGCGTGACCTCCTGCTCCTGGCCGTGGACGCGGGTGATGCCGAGCTGCTTGCCCGACAGGAGCTTGGTCGCGAAGTTGCCGAGCGTCGCGACCACCTTCGGCTCGATGAGCGAGACCTGGCGGAAGAGATGGCCCTCGCAGGCCTCGATCTCGTCGGGCTGCGGATCGCGGTTCCCGGGTGGGCGGCAATTGTGAACGACGCCGCCTGCAGTCACGAAGTTGTGCGTCTCCTCGACATCGATGCAGAAGAACGTCTTGTCGATGCGGTGTTCATGAGTGATGTCCTCGACTTGAACGTCGTCGTAAAACACCTCGGGCTCACCGGCCTGGAGGTGGGACGGATCGAACGGGACGCGCGCTTCAACCTCAGGATGGAGCTTGTAGCGCATCGACTGAGGGACGTAAGGGGCGATGCACTCCGACAGCGCCCGCGTCGAAGGCACGTCGAAGTAGAGGCGACTTCGCGAAGCCTTGGCCGACAGGCCCATGCGCGCAAGGCCCCGAAGAAGAATCTGGAGGTCTTCATCGGAGAAACTCACAGTCGCGATCTCGGCGAGGGGTCGGCGACCCCCGGATCTGATTCGTGTGTAGCCGTCATCCATGAACCAGATCGCGAGCATCCGAGCGTTTAGGCGATCAGCAATCCAGGTCGGAACCCGCTTCTTGGGTGCGTAGAAATCGTTGCGAAGGATTCCCAGAGCCCGATGGGCGAGCGTCCGAACCTGTACCGCGACATACGCCTTTTCGCCACCCGCGACAGCCGCAACTGTCCTTGCGTGCTCCTGTGCGCCAAGCTCAGCTAGGAGTTCCGCCTTGAGGACGGCGTACTCGGTTTGGCGGTCTGAGTGGCCGAAGGTCAGGTGGGCTGACCTCGCGTTCAGGTGGCCGTCACCGAGCACAGTGCCGCAGACGACGTCGAAGGCGAGCGAGCTCAAGCCCTGTCCGGTCGCGATCCGATCCCCCGCCTCGAGTTCCTGCACAGGCACGTAACCGCGCTCGGTCTGGACCGGGTGGTCTCCCGTCAATTGGATGCTTGTTTTGGCACGGCCACCAACCCGCTTCGCCGAGCGGTAGGTCAGGCGAAAGACCCGGCGGTCTCCGACCGGCGAAGCGTGCCAACCAATCACACGGCGAGGGACAAGATGTCCTTCCGCACTCATGGACATGACCGAACCCGCGTAACGAGATCGGACCAATCGTCCGATTCGCTCCCAGGATCCGTCACCGAGTTGAACCAGGGCCGTGTACCTCAAGCATTTGAGGACGTTCGCGATGTAGACGTCCTCGCGGGTGAGCCCGATCCCCGCGAGCAGCTTGTCGAGCAGCTTCCCGGCCTGGCCGACGAACGGGAAGCCCTGCTTGTCCTCATGGAAGCCGGGCGCCTCCCCGACGAACATCAGGTCGGCGTTGGGATCCCCCACGCCGAAGACGACCTGCGTCCGGCCTTCGGCAAGACGGCAGCGCGTGCAGGCCGAGGTCTCGGCCGCATAGATGTCGAGGGCGCTAGCCGCAGCCACAGCTTCCGCCGCAACATCCGCCCCCGGCTGACCTACCGCCGAAGCTCGGCTGCTCGGCGGTGCCGACCGCTGCGAACACGGAGAACTGCTTGCGCACGTTCGAGGCCTCGCAGTCCGGGCAATTCACTGCCTCGCCGTTTCGCACGAGCTCCTCGAAGTGCGACTCGCACTCCATGCACACGTACTCGTAGATCGGCATCGCCGCGGCAGTTTAGGCCGCGCTCCGGACACAGTGCAAAAAGAAAACGGGGCCGACCTTCTGCGGCCAGAGGCCGGCCCCGTCCTTGTAGCCGCTGGGCGGCTAAGCCTTGACCTCCACGACTGCCGTCTCCGACTTCATGTAGTCGAGTCGGAAAGAACCATCGGCCAGACGGCAGTGCAGCTTGACCTGCGCTCCGACCGGGAACTTCGACAGGTCGAGCCCCGCCGGGAACGCGCACGTGAACGTCGACGCGTCGGACGCGGTGACCGTGAGGGAGCTGTCGCTCTTCGCAGTCAGCGTTCCATATGCGTAGAGCTCGACGGACCCGTCGGCACCGACGGTGTAGCGCTCGGAACGCATGGACAGGAGAGTCCGGCTACTCGACTCGACCCGGCACACAAACTTGACCTGCTCGCCGACGGTGAAGTAGCTCAGGTTCATGCTCTCCGGCGCGTTGCACCCGAAGTCCGACCCGTCCGCGCGGCGGACGACGACTGCCGGGCCGGAACGGCCCTGGAAGGCGCCGTGCACGTACAGCTCGACGCGACCGTCCTGGTCGATCGACGCGTTCTCGCCGTAGAGCGACCCGAAGATCCATTTGCCGACCTCGAGACGGCACTGCATCTTGACCTTCTCGCCGAGGCGGAAGAGCGACAGGTCGACCGGGCTTCGCAGCGAGCAGGTGGCGAGAGTCGTGTCCTCGCGCCGCACGCCGATCGAGGTGGCTGACTTCGTAGTCAGCACGCCGTACTGCGACAGCTGGCCGGAGCCGTCGCCCGAGACGTAACCGCTCTCGGTCTTCAGCTTCGTCATGACGAGGTCGCCGTCGCGGGACACGCACAGGAGCGTCGCCTTCTCGCCGATCCGGAAGAACGCGAGGTCGAGCCCCGCCGGGATCGCGCACGACAGCGTCCCCTTCTCGCCGCGCACGCTCACGGAGAGCGGCGACTTGCCGACGAGGACACCGTGCGCCTCGAACCGGCCGTCGTCCTTGTACTTGCCGTAGTCGTTGACGTCGCTCCGCCCCTTGCGGAACGTGAACGTGCCGTCCGCGCCCACGCCGACGAGCACCGACACCTGGTCGCCGGCCTTGAACGGCGGGACGAGCTTGCCCTCGGGCACGTCGACGTGCACTAGTCCGCGATGGACGACGGCCATGTCGAAGCCGCCTTTCGACGCGTAGAGGAAAATCCCCTCGAGCTCGAGCAGTGACGCGTGGCCGACCTCGTCGACATCGTCCGCGTCGAGCGATCCGTCTCCGACGTCTCCGTCCACCTTGACCTTGTCGCCGGGGGTGAGGCCCCGGCCGGGCGCGGAGGACGATGTCGAGCGGCCCGTCATCCGGGCGGCGAAGACACTGTCTCCGGCAGAGAGGATCAGGCGCCGTGCACGTCGGTCATGCCGAACGACGATTCCACGGAAGCGAACCTGGGAGACGCGGCCCTGTCCCCTGATTGTCGCTGCGGCGTACGTTCCGTCCGGCAGCGTGCGCGCGTTGACCGCGACACGTTGCCCGACGCGCAGGCGCCTGAACTTGGAAGGTGCGCGCACGGTCCGAACCGACCCGCGCGTAACCGTGACGACAGCCTTGCGCTTCGCATCCTTCGCGACGATCACGCCGTTCCAGCGTGCCGCATCGGCCGTCCCGTTGAGCGCCGCGGAAGTGACCAGCACGGCGGCGAGCACAAAGGCTCTCTTCATAAGTCTTTCTCTCCCTTACTCGCCCGGCGTGCCGCAGTGTTCCGCACGGGCCTGCTCCCCTTTTGCACTCTCCGTATCGGCAGATTGGGGTAGGGCTATCTCCCCCGTTGTATGTCACTCGATCGAGGTTGATCTAGAATGCGCTTGCCCGGTATCCGCTACGGAACTGGAGCTCAGAAAGTGAAAAGCGCGAACGTCGTCGGACGGGGCCGAGTCGGCTCCGCGATTGCCGCCCGCCTGACCGAGCGGGGCGTCGAGCTGCGCGAAGAAGGCGCCGAGCTCGTCCTGCTCTGCGTGCCGGACCGCGAGCTCGCGGGGGTCGCGGCCGAGATCGCGCCGGGCCCCTGGGTCGCCCATGTGAGCGGCGGCACACCGCTCTCGGCTCTCGACCCGCACGAACGCCGCTTCGGCCTGCACCCGCTGCAAACGTTCACGCGCGCGCGAGGAGCCGAGCAGCTCGACGGCGCCTACGCGGCGGTCAGCGCCGAAGGGCCGGAGGCGCTCGCTGCCGGTTTCGAGCTGGCGCGAACGCTTGGGCTCCAGCCCTTCGAGCTCGACGACTCGCTCCGTGCGCTCTACCACGCAGGAGCAGCTATCGCCTCGAACTTTCTCGTCACGCTCTTCAGAGCCGCCGCGGGGCTCGTAGAGGAGGCCGGTGCACCCCCCGAGGCGTTGCTTCCGCTGATGCGCCGCACGATCGAGAACGGCTTCGAGCTGACCGGGCCGATCGAGCGGGGTGACTGGGAGACCGTGGAGGCCCACCTCGCGGCGATTCGCGAGTCCCACCCGGAGCTGGAGCCGATGTACCGCGCACTCGCCGATCTCACCGCCGAGAAAGTCACGCGATGAAGGTGGCCCGCACCATCGCCGAGCTCCGAGAGGCGCTTCCTTCCGGCTCGATCGGACTGGTTCCGACCATGGGCGCGTACCACGAGGGTCACCTCTCGCTGTTCCGTGCCGCCCGCGAGGAGTCCGACGTCGTCGTCGCGAGCCTGTTCGTAAACCCGGCGCAGTTCGGCGCGGGCGAGGATCTGGACCGCTATCCACGCGATGAGGATCGTGACCTACGGCTGGCCGAGGAGACAGGGGTCGACGTGGTGTTTGCACCCTCGGCCGACGAGATGTACCCCGCCGGCTATCAGACGTGGGTCGATGTCGGGGAGCTCGGCGCCACCCTCGAGGGCGAGCATCGCCCTGGACACTTTCGCGGCGTAGCGACGGTCTGCCTGAAGCTCTTCAACATCGTCCGTCCCGCGCGCGCGTACTTCGGCCAGAAGGACGCGCAACAGGCCGCGGTCGTCAAGCGACTCGTCGAAGACGTCAACCTCGGCGTCCAGATTCGCGTGCTCCCGACCGTGCGCGACGAAGACGGGCTCGCCCTTTCGTCGCGGAATGCATACCTCTCACAGGAGGAGCGCGAGCAGGCTCTCGCCCTGCCCCGCGCCCTCGCCACGAGGGACCCCGACCGCGCGCGCGAGCTCCTGAGGGACCTCGACGTGGACTACGTCGAGCTCGCGCAGCTGGACGGCCAGGTCGTGCTGGCCGCGGCCGTCCGCGTCGGCAAGACACGACTCATCGACAACGTCGTCATCGAAGGAGAGAACACATGAGCACCCCACCCCGCGGCAAATTGGCCCTACCCGAGCTCGGCGCGATGAAGCGCCGCGGCGAGAAGATCGTGATGGTCACGGCCTACGACGCACCGGGGGCGCGCTTCGCCGAGGACGCAGGCGTCGACGTGATCCTCGTCGGCGATACGGCAGCCATGGTCGTCCTCGGGCACGAGGGCACGACGGTTCCCGTGACGATGGACGAGATGCTGTTCCTGACGCGCGCGGTCGCACGTGGGGCCCGGCGCCCAGTCGTGATCGGAGACATGCCCTTCGGCTCGTACCAGGTCTCCGACGAGGACGCGCTCCGGAACGCGATTCGGTTCGTCAAGGAGGCCGGGGCCGATGCGGTCAAGCTCGAAGGAGCGGGGCCGTCGCTCTCACGGGTGCGGGCGATCGTCGAGGCAGGGATCCCGGTCATGGGTCATGTCGGCCTGACGCCTCAGTCGGCGACCATGCTCGGAGGCTTCAAGACCCAAGGCAAGACCGCCGACGCTGCGCAGGCCCTGGTCGAAGCCGCCATCGCGCTCGAGGAGGCCGGGTGCTTCTCCGTCGTGCTCGAAGCCGTTCCCTCGCCGGTGGCCGCTGAGGTCACGAGCCGGCTCTCGGTACCGACGATCGGCATCGGCGCCGGCCCGGACTGCGACGGCCAGGTGCTCGTCTACCACGACCTGCTCGGCCTGACCGAGGGCCATTTGCCGCGCTTCGTGAAACGGTACGCCAACCTCTCGCGGGAGATCCGTGACGCGATCGAGGCCTATGCAGCCGACGTGCGAGCCGGGACGTTCCCCGACGCGGAGCACGCATACGCGATGGACGAAGAGGAGCGCGAGCGCTTCGAGCTCGAAAGCGCCTCGAACGAGTAGAGCGCAAGTCCCGGCGCCGCCTGGCGTCTTTGCACGCGACCCCGGTGCAGACCCAACCTCCGCTCCGGCCGGAGGCTCTCCGGCACCCTGTTCGCCTTAGCGTCCTGATCGCGGACGACCATGACCTGTTCGCCGAGGCGCTGACAGTCATCCTGCAGCTCGACGAGCGCGTGGAGGTCGTGGGCCGCGCCCGAGACGGCCGCGAGGCCATCGAGCTGGCGTCGTCGCTTCGTCCGGACGTCGTGCTCATGGAGCTGCACATGCCGGTGCTGAACGGGATCGAGGCGACGCGCGAGGTGAGACACGGCTCGCGTGTTGTGATCGTGACGTCGTCGACCTCGGCCGACGACGAGCGCAAGGCGCGCCAGGCCGGGGCGAGTTCCTACGTGCGCAAGGGCGGGTTCGCTGCCGAGCTCTTCGACGCGATCTTCAGCGAATCGCCTGCAGCCCGAGGAGCAGCGCCACGAGGACAGCCGCCAGCACCCCCGCCAGCACCACGGTCGCGACGGCACGCGCCAACGACCAACCGTGTACTGCGCGCGTTCCGATGACCAACAGCGCGAACGACCACACCCCGATGGCGAGGGCGAGGACTTCGAACACGGTGTCTCCCGCGCCGGTGTCGCCGCCTCCGGAACGGAACACGTCGCCGCCGTAGACCGCGAGCCGAACCGGCCAGACGAAGAGCAGCAGGAGCACGAGCGGCGCCGCGGCATAGGCCAGCACGTGGCGCGCGCGTCGGTAGCTGCCGTTGCTGCCGAGCAGGCCGGCGGCGGCGAACAGGAACACGCCCCCGAGCCAGTACACGATCAGTCCATAGATGGCTCCGCCGAGGAACGCCCAGACCGCGACCGAGAGGCCGTCGAAGGTCGGGTCGTCGGAGAGGCGGCCGGCGATCGTCGTCGACAGCACCCCGGCCATCCCGGCCAGGAAGATGATCGCGAGGATCGGTTCCTGGCGTGCCTGGGCGGACTCGTTCGAGTCATCGCGCAGGGCCGTGAAGACGGCAGTGGGGCTCTGAAAGATCGCGAGAGTGCGCAGCCACCACTCGCGCTGCCTGGAGAGTGCCGGCTCAGCCGCCGCGTTCACGGCCTGAGCGTACTGTCTGCCCTGTGCCTCGCAGCGCGCTCATAGTCGCCGTCCCGGAAGCAGAGCCGCTCGTCCACGAGTGGAGGATGAAGTACGACAACGCCGCGCTCGGCATTCCGGCACACGTGACGTTGCTCTTTCCCTTCGTGCCGGCGGAGGAGATCGGCGACGAGTTGATCGCAGAGCTACGCGACCTCTTCGCCGAGCAGCCCGCCTTCGAGTTCACCCTGGCGCGGGTCGCGCGGTTCCAGGACGTCGCCTGGCTCGCGCCTGACCCGTCAGATCCGTTTCGCCGACTCACCGAGCTGATCTTTTCGCGGTACCCCGAGTACCCGCCGTACGAAGGGCTCCACGAAGAGGTCCTTCCGCACCTGACCGTGGCCATGGGGGACGCCGCTCTCCAGGACGAGGTCGACACGGCACTCACGCCGCACCTGCCGCTGGGCGCGCACACGGGCGAAGTGACGCTGATCGTCGAAGACGACTCAGGTCACTGGTCCGAGTCCGAGCGCTTCCCGCTGGGCGCCTAGGCGGCGGCCGCGGCCTTCGAAGGCAGCAGCTCCCGCAGGTATTGCCCGGTGGCCGACTCGTCGACCTCGGCGATCCGCTCGGGAGTCCCGGTGGCGAGCACCTCGCCGCCGGCCTCGCCGCCCTCGGGCCCGAGGTCGACGATCCAGTCGGCCTGCTTGATGACGTCGAGGTTGTGCTCGATGACGAGCACCGTGTTGCCGGCGTCGACGAGGCGCTGCAGGACGTCGAGCAGCTTCTCGATGTCGGCAAAGTGGAGGCCGGTCGTCGGCTCGTCGAGGATGTAGAGCGTTCTCCCGGTCGCGATCTTGGACAGCTCCGACGCGAGCTTCACGCGCTGCGCCTCGCCGCCGGAGAGGGTCGTCGCCGGCTGGCCGAGCTTGACGTAGTCGAGGCCAACGTCATGGAGCGTCTGCAACCGGCGCCGCAGCTTCGGGATCTTGGAGAAGAAACGCAGAGCCTCCTCGATCGACATCTCCAGCACGTCGGCGATCGACTTCCCCTTGAACCGGACCTCGAGCGTCTCGCGGTTGTAGCGCCGGCCGTGGCACGTCTCGCAGGGGACGTACACGTCAGGCAGGAAGTGCATCTCGATCTTGATCGTCCCGTCGCCCTTGCACGTCTCGCAGCGCCCACCGCGAACGTTGAACGAGAACCGGCCCGGCTTGTACCCGCGCACCTTGGCCTCGGGTGTCAGCGAGTACAGCTCTCGGATGTGGTCGAAGAGCTTGGTGTACGTCGCGGGGTTCGACCTCGGCGTGCGGCCGATCGGCGACTGGTCGATGTCGATCACCTTGTCGAAAACCTCGATTCCCTCGACCGCCTCGTGCTCACCCGGCTTCACACGCACGCGGTGCAGTTGGTTGGCGAGCGACTTGAAGACGATCTCGTTGACGAGCGTGGACTTGCCCGAGCCTGAGACGCCGGTGACGGTGATGAACTTGCCAACCGGAAACTCCACATCGATGTTCTTCAGGTTGTGCTGCGAGGCCCCGCGCACCCAGAAGGAGCCAAGGTCCTCGCTCCGCCGCTCGGGCACCGGGATCTCCCGCTCCCGCGAGAGGAACTGCCCCGTGACGGACTTCGGGTTCTTCTCGACCTTGCGCGCCGTGCCCTCCGCGACCACGTAACCGCCGTGCTCGCCCGCACCCGGGCCCATGTCCACGAGCCAGTCCGCCGAGCGCATCATCTGCTCGTCGTGCTCGACGACGAGCACCGTGTTACCGAGGTCGCGCAATCGCTCGAGCGTCGTGATCAGCTTGCCGTTGTCACGCTGGTGCAGTCCGATCGACGGCTCGTCCAGGATGTACAGCACGCCCACGAGCTGCGAGCCGATCTGCGTGGCGAGCCGCAGGCGCTGGGCCTCGCCGCCCGAGAGCGTCCCCGAGGCGCGCTCGAGCTGCAGGTAGCCGACGCCGACGTCGTCGAGGAACGTCAGGCGCTCGCGGATCTCCTTGATGATGCGAACGCCGATCAGCTGCTCGGTCTCGGTCAGCTCGAGCTGGTCGAGGAACTCCAGCGCGCGCTTGACGGACATCTTGGTGAACTCGTGGATGTTCTTCTCGCCGACCGTGACCGCGAGCACCTCGGGCTTCAGACGCGCTCCGCCGCACTGCGGGCAGGGACGGAGGCTCATGTACTCCTCGATCTTCTCCCGCTGCTGCGACGACTCCGTCTCGCGGTAGCGCCGCTCGAGGTTCGAGACGATGCCCTCGAACGCGAGCATGTACGAGCGCCGGCGGCCCATGCGGTTGCGGTAGCGGACGTAGATCCGCTCGCCGTTCGTGCCGTAGAGGAAGAGGTTCTGCTGCTCCTCGGTCAGGTCCTGCCAGGGCTTGTCGAGGTCGAGCTCCCACTTGTCCGCGATACCCTGGATGACCGCCTCGTAGAAGCTCGAGTTGCCCGTCGACCACGGGACGAGCGCACCCTCGCCGATCGAGAGCGACGGGTCGGGGACGAGCATGTCGGGGTCGACTTCCTGCTGCGCGCCCAGGCCGTGGCAGCGCGGGCAGGCCCCGTGCGGCGAGTTGAACGAGAAGATGCGCGGCTGGAGCTCGGGCAGCGAGACACCGTGCTCGGGACACGCGAACCGCTCCGAGAACGTCAGCTCGTCGCCGTCGACGACGTCGATCACGACGAGGCCCTCGGCCAGCGAGACCGCCGTCTCGATCGACTGCGTGAGCCGCGTGCGCAGATCGGGCTTCATGACGAGCCGGTCGACGACGACTTCGATCGTGTGCTTGAACTTCTTGTCGAGGACGATCTCGTCCTCGAGCATCTTGAGCTCGCCGTCGACCTTCACGCGCGTGAACCCGTCGGCGCGGAGCTCCTCGAAGACGTCCTTGTACTCGCCCTTGCGGTCGCGGACGACCGGGCCGTTGACCGTGAACTTCGTCCCTTCCGGAAGCCGCAGCACCTGGTCGACGATCGCGTCGATCGACTGGCCCGCGATCGGCCGCCCGCAGACCGGGCAGTGCGGGCGTCCCACGCGCGCGTACAGGAGACGCAGGTAGTCGTAGATCTCGGTGACTGTGCCGACCGTCGAGCGCGGGTTGCGCGAGGTCGTCTTCTGGTCGATCGAGATCGCCGGCGAGAGCCCGTCGATCGAGTCGACGTCGGGCTTCTCCATCATCTGCAGGAACTGGCGCGCATAGGCCGAAAGCGACTCCACGTAGCGCCGCTGGCCCTCGGCGTAGATCGTGTCGAACGCGAGCGACGACTTGCCCGAGCCGGAGAGCCCCGTGATGCAGATCAGCTTGTGCCGCGGCAGCGTGACAGTGATGTCCTTGAGGTTGTGCTCGCGGGCACCGTGGACGATCAGCTCATCTGAGGCGGCCATAACCGACCCAGTTTAGCCAGCGGCATCGGCCGAACAAGTGTTCGGTTTGGCTACGAAGCGAGTCGTTCGACGAGCCGGCAGACCTCTTTCGGCTCGGCGATGTTTCCGACGGCCAGCGGGCCGACGACGATCGTGCCGTAGCCGAGCAGCTGGCCCAGAAGGGACTGGTCGACCTCGACGGCGTCGACCGCCTGCAGTCGAACGGCCTTCGCCCGTCGATGCAGCGTGCCGTTGACGACGTAGACCTTCTCGGTCGTCACGACGAAACGCGTTCGCTCCCACGTCCAGACCGCGCGGAGGACGAGCAGCGCCGCGGCCGTGACCAGGAGCGCGCCGAGTCCTCCGGCGATCACGCCGGGGAGCTTGAAGAGCGCGATCCCGATCGCCAGCACGACAGCCGATCGCGCCAGCGGGCGCACGAGGACGATTCCATGGCAACGGGCGGTCAGGAAGACCCGCTCGTCTCGTTCAGCGAGCATGGGAGCCGCTTCGCCGGGACGGTAGAGGTTTCCTGCCGGCTCCGGGCGGCGAAACTACCGCAGATGAGCGAAACAGCCCGCCGCGCGTTCGTCGCAGCCTCGTCGTCGGGGGCGTCGTCGTGCTCGCACTCGCGCTCTGGAAGCTGAAGATCCTGATCGCCCTGCTCTTCCTCGCGTTCATCATCGCCGCCGCCATGCGCCCCGGAGTCGAGGCGCTGCAGCGGCTGCAGATCCCGCGCGGGCGCCGGCGATCCTCATCCACTACGCGGTCCTGGTCGGGCTCGATCGGCCTGTTGCTCTGGGCCGTCGTCCCGCGCGCGATCGACCAGGTGCAGGAACCGCGCTTGGCGAGGAGAACCTCGAGCAGGAGACGGCCGAGGCGAGGGCTGGAAACGAGAGGTTCTGGAAGGCGTTCAGCAGCGACTGGAGGAGCTGCCGCTGCACGCGAGCTCGTCGATCCGGCGGTGGAGGTGACCGTGATCGGCTTCGAGATCTTCATCGGCGATCTTCTTCGTGCTCGCGTGCGCGGCCTACTGGATCTTCGAGCGCGAGCGAGCCGTCCGGCTTGGTCACGTCGCTGGTGCCGCGGCCGCGTCGCAAGATCGTGCGCGACACCTGGGATCTGATCGATGCGAAGCTCGGCGCGTACGTTCGCGGCCAGGCCCTGCTGATCACGCTCGTCGCGACGATCCTCTCCCTCGTCTTCTGGGCGATCGGCCTGCCGTTCTGGCTGCTCGTCGGCGTCTTCGCGGGCTTCGTCGAGATCGTGCCGGTGATCGGGCCGCTGACCGCGGGGGCGGTCGCGGTCGGCGTCGGGTTCACGGAATCGATTCAGCTCGGCATCGCCGCCGGCGTCATCGTGCTCGTCGTCCGGCTCCTGGAGGACTACATCGTGATCCCCAAGGTGCTCGGGGAGGCAGTCGGGCTCTCTCCGTTGCTCGTCCTCGTGTCGGTGACCGCCACAGCGGTCCTGTTCGGCGAAGCCGCGGTACTGCTGGCGATTCCACTGGCCGCCGTGCTGGCGACGCTCGTCGACGTGATCGTCCTCGACAAGGATCCCGCGGAGGAAGACGTTCCGACCGTGCTCTTCCCGGCCCAGGACGCCGAGCAATGAAGGCGCTCGAGGGTGCGAACCTCGCCGTTCGCTTCCTCGTCCTCGAGCTCGGAGCTCTAGCGATCGCCGCCACTCGGGCTACAGGACCGGTGACGGGGTGTTGCGCTGGGTGCTCGCGATCGGAGCGACCGGTCACAACGCCCTCGCGATCGGGTTCGCCGCGCTCGCCCTCGTCAGCGGGGCGCTGAAGAACGCGTTGGACTAATTAGGCCTTGCGCCAGCGGCCGAAAACCAGGCCGCCGAGGGTGAAGCCGAGGCCGAACGTCCCGAGCGCAAAAGCGCCGACGGTGGCCGACTTGCGCGCACGAGAGAGACCTTCCCAGCGACCGAGCGCCTCTTCCTCTTCCATCGTCAGAGGCTCGCCGCGCCGCTTCTTGCGCATGGCGCCGCCCGCCCGCAGCCCGAGATAGAGGTCGTCGAAGATCTCGGTTGGCTCTTCCACCATGCCTAATTCTAGCTCGTGGTTCGGCGTTCACCGTTAGCCTCCTCTCCCCCATGGCCACGCGCGTGCTCCACATTTCGGACCTCCATGTGGGGACGCAAGAGGCTCCGCCCGTCGAGCGCGCGCTCGAGAAGCTCATCGAACGGCTCGAGCCCAGAGCTCGTGATCGCGAGCGGCGATCTCACGCATCGAGGGCGGCCGGAGCAGCATGCGGCGGCCGCGGCGTTCCTGCGATCACTGGGCCGCCCCGTGCTGGCGATCCCCGGAAATCACGACATCCCGTACACGTTCCCGGCGAGGTTCACGCGCACGTTTGACGAGTTCGAGCGGCACTGGGAGACCACGGAGCCCGTCTTCAGCTCGGAGAGCCTGTACGTGGTCGGGCTCAACTCGGTGCGCGCCTGGCGACACCAGTCGGGCGGAATCCGAGAGGAGCAGCTCCAGCGTGCCTCGAAACTCCTCGGCGAAGCCCCTCCGGGAACGCTGCGCGTGGTCACCCTGCATCACCAGATGATCGGCGCGCCGTGGCGGTCGCGAAAGAAGCCGGTCGCGCGACGATCGCACGTCCTGGCCGCGCTGGTCGATGCCGGAGCCGAGCTGATCCTGGGCGGCCACATCCACCAGGCCGCCGTGGCGGAGCGTCACGAGTTCGAGGTCGACGCCGGAGGGCTCAGAGGCGTGATCGTCTCCATCGCGCCCGGTCTCGGCCAACCGCGCCCGAAACGCCGGGGAGAGGCGCGCGGCCTGCATGTCTACGAGTGCGAGGCCGGCTCGATCCGCGTCGAGACGTACGTGTGGCGCGAGGACGACTGGGGGCTCACGGCGATTCGCCGTTTCGGGCGAGGCCGCGAGCCCCTGGCCGTCGAGTCTGCGAACTAGCTAGCTCAGTACCACTTCCCGCGGGCGAACCCGCCGAAGGCGATCAGTCCGATCAGGGCGACGATGATGCCGATGATCGTCCAGCCGAATACGAGCCAGAGGACTAGTCCCTAGGATCACGAGTATCCCGCCAAGTCCAATTCCCATGCGTATCTCTCTCCTGTCTCGGGGGACGGGCTAGGTTACAGCGGTCCTGCGGCCCGTCACTGCCCTGTAGATGAGCAGCAGGATGATCGAGCCGATGATCGCCGTGATCCAGGTGCTGATGTCGAAGAACTCGTCGAGCGGATCGCCGCCGAAGATCGCGGAGGCGAGGAACCCGCCGAGCAGTGCTCCGACGACACCGATGATCGTCGTAATGATGAAGCCACCCGGGTCGTCGCCCGGAATCAGCGCCTTGGCGATGATCCCAGCCAGTAGCCCGAGAATGATGAACGCGATGATGCCCATTTGAAACTCCCTTCTCGTGGTCTGAGAGGGGGTTCCCGTTCACGCAGCTGGGGAAACTCAAATAGCTCTAGAAAGCGGTGACCCGGCGCGAGGCGCCAGGTCACCGCCGAGACTTCCGCGCTAGTCCTCGAGCGCCTCGAACAGGACTCGTCCGGTGGCGTTCGTCGGGCCCTCGATGTCCATCAGGAAGGCGATCGTGGGTGCGACGTCGACCGCCTGCACACCGTTGATTTTGCGACCGCCGCTACCGCCGCCGCCGCCGTCATCGTCGTCATCGTCGCCGTGGCCTCGACCCCGGATCCCGGGGCCGGCGGCGACGAACGTCCCGTGCATGTTCACGTTGCGCGAGAGGTTGACGAGGTTCGGTAGGTAGCCGTGCTGGCCGAAGAACTGCGAGAACGCAATCCGCTGGCCCGGAGTGGCCGCGTCGAACTGGTAGGGAGGCCGCAGCACGACGACGATGTCGCCGCTCCGCGCGGCGTTGAAGGCGTTTGTACCGTCGACGTTGGTGAGCTGCTCCTTGCGCAGTACCGCCAGGACGACCTGCTTACCGGGGTTCGCGGGATCAACCAGGTTCTGGAAGGCCTGGATGATCTGGTTGCGAACGGCCTCGTACTCGCCGGGCGGAACGACTCCTTCTGGATGGCGGCCGACGAGATTGACGTAGAACCCCGCCGTCCCGCCGGCGTAACACGCCTTGACCTTCTGCCCGGCAGGCAGCGTCGGGAACCAGCGGCAGTTGCCGTTCTGCTCGACTGTCTGGAGCCCCGCGTCGAGCAAGACCTTGCCCGCATTGACGGCGTACCACTGCGGAGCCATACCGTGATCCGAGGACGCGAAGACAGTCGTGTCGTCCTCTCCCATCAGCTCCCGGCCGAGGGCGAGCGTCTCGTCGCCCTCCTCGTAGGCGGCCCGGATATAGCCCTCGCGGGCAGCGACTCGATGGTCGCGGACGCCGTCGCCGTTCACGTCGTCGTAGTACGGGTTGGGATCCCCATCGAGGTCCTTCCTCGTGAAGAGCGCGGTGAACTGGTGACCGAACTCATCCGTGATGGGGGTGCCGAGCTGAAGCAGGTCCGGCTCGAGGCCAAGGGTGTCGAAGATGTAGTGGAGGTACGCAAAGTGCGCGTCTTTCCACTTGAGGCCTTGCTCGGCGTACGTGTCCTCGTCGACGATCCCGGCCTCGAGCGGCGCGAAGTCGGCGGCGGTCGAAGTCGGGAAGTTGTGCGCGAGGGTCTGCTCGAAGGCCGCGGAGCCTGCGGGGCCGAGCGCGTTGTACGTCGCGTTGACCCTGGCGACCGACGTGAAGTAGAGGCGAAACCGCGACAGGTCGGACGTCAGGTCGACGATCTTGAAGTACAGGCCGGCGGTCTGTCCCGCGCGAGCGCCGATCAGCGTCACCTTGACGTCGGCCCACTGATTCTGCCCGAGGTTGGCGACCGCCAGGCTGCCATTCTTGGCTGCCGTGTCCGGCACGATCAGGACCCGGTTGTAATTCGTCTGGCTGTCGTTCGTGGAGTCATAGATGTAGAGGTCGAAGAGCCTCGTCGGGTTGACGGCCGCGAACGTCGTCGTGACGGTCAGCCGCTCCTGCTTGGCGGGGCTGTACGAGGTGGGGACATTCGTCCACCCGCTCGCTGGATCGAGGTCGACACGGAAATAGTCGACGCCGAACTGGTTCGCGCCGCCCGGCTGCCCCGGCAGGTCGTAGTTGAGCAGGATTCCGCGCCGCGAGAAGAAGCTGCGGAAGTCGACCACGGGGCCCTGGAGCGCCGGCACATAGCCACGGGCAGCAACCCACTCGACCGAGACGACCTGCTTGCCCGCGCGCTCCGCTGCCTGACCGAGCGTGTCCGCCTGGAGCACGCCGGTCGCGGCGAAGCTGGTCGAACTGTTGAAGCTCGGATCGGTAAGGCGATGGAACGTGTTGTTCATCGAGCCGTGCACCCCGGGCCACGCGCCGGTGGCAAGCGTCGCCCAGCCGACCCCTGTGTTCGGCGGGAAGCCCTGCACGAGCCCGTTCCTCCCTCGGACGCCTTCGCGCATGAGCTCGCGATACGTCGGCATATGCCTGTGACGCGCGTACTCCTCCATGAGATCCGGTCTCATGCCGTCAGATGCAAAGAGGATGACCTTGTCTACCGAGCCCGGATCTGCGCTGTGCGATCCGTTGGCTCCGGCCAGACCCGCGAGCACTGCCAGCGAGACGGCACAGAGAACAGCGACCACGAGGCCAAAGCGGCGGAAAATCATGTGAAGTCCTCCCCTGCCTAGTTGCGGACAAAGCGACCGTAACCCAGGCCGCGGTGAACTTGCGGCAGTGGTCCGGTAACGAGGCGGAGAAGCGCGCTAGGCAGCGGGCTGCGCGGCCTGCAGCTCGCGCCGCAGGTCTTTGATCTCGTCGCGCAGCTTGGCTGCGTACTCGAATCTGAGCTCCTCGGCGGCGGCGAACATCTCCTCCTCGAGCGTGATGACGAGGCGCTCGATCTCGGTCGGCGACAGGCCTTCGACCTTCCGCTGCCCGCGGCGGCGCTTGCCGGGCACCGTGGGTGCTTCGAGCGAGAGGAACTCGGCGATGTCAGAGACGCCCTTCTGAATCGAAGCCGGCGTGATGCCGTGCTCCTCGTTGTAGGCGAGCTGGATCGCGCGCCGCCGGTCGGTCTCGTCGAGCGCGCCCTTGATCGCCTCGGTCATCTTGTCGGCGTACATCAGCACCTTGCCGTTGATGTTTCGCGCTGCGCGTCCGATCGTCTGGATCAGCGCAGTCTTGCCGCGCAGGAAGCCCTCTTTGTCGGCGTCGAGGATCGCGATCAGGGACACCTCCGGCAGGTCGAGCCCTTCGCGAAGCAGGTTGACGCCGACGAGCACGTCGTAGTCGCCGAGCCGCAGCTCGCGGATGATCTGGATGCGGTCGAGCGTGTCGATCTCGGAGTGCAGATAGCGCGCCTTCACGCCCGACTCGAGCAGGTAGTCCGTCAAATCCTCGGACATCTTCTTCGTCAACGTGGTGACCAGGGTGCGCTCACCGAGTTGCTCGCGCCGGCGGATCTCGTTCAGCAGGTCGTCGATCTGGTTCTTCGTCGCGCGCAGCTCGACCTCCGGATCGACGATCCCGGTCGGGCGCACCAGCTGCTCGGCGATCGTGTTCGAGTGCCGGAGCTCGAACGGGCCCGGCGTCGCGGACACGAACACCATCTGCGGCACCTTCTGCAGGAACTCGTCGAAGCGGAGCGGCCGGTTGTCGAGCGCGGAGGGCAAGCGGAAGCCGAAGTCGACGAGCGTCTGCTTGCGCGAGCGGTCGCCCTCGTACATGCCGCCGATCTGCGGCACCGTCTGATGCGACTCGTCGATGAAGACGACGAAGTCGTTCGGGAAGTAGTCGAGCAAGGTGAACGGATGCGTGCCGGCCGCGCGCCCTTCGAGGATCCGCGAGTAGTTCTCGATCCCCGAGCAGAAGCCGAGCTCCTTCATCATCTCGAGGTCGTACTCGGTCCGCTGCCGCAGCCGGTGCGCCTCGAGCATCTTGTTCTCGGCCTCCAGCTGCTTGACGCGCTCGTTCAGCTCGTGGCGGATCTCCTCGACCGCGCGCTCCACGGTCGGCTTCGACGTCACGTACTCGGTCGCGGGCCAGATGGCCACGTTGTCGAGCTTCGAGAGGATCTCGCCGGTCAGCGGGTCGAAGTGCGAGATCGCCTCCACCTCGTCACCGAAGAACGAGATGCGGTACGCGGTCTCCTGGTTCGCCGGCTGGATCTCGACGACGTCGCCTTTCACGCGGAAGCGCCCGCGGCCGAGGACCGAGTCGTTCCGCGAGTACTGGCTGTCGATCAGCTTGCGTAGGACGAGGTCGCGGTCGTGCTCCTCGCCGACGTCGAGGATCAGGACCCGCTCGCGCCACTCCTCCGGCGAGCCGAGGCCGTAGATGCACGAGACCGAGGCGACGACGATGACATCGCGGCGCGTGAAGAGCGACGAGGTCGCGTTGAGCCGCAGCCGGGCGATGTCGTCGTTCTGCGACGAGTCCTTCTCGATGTAGAGGTCGGCCTGCGGGACGTATGCCTCGGGCTGGTAGTAGTCGTAGTACGAGACGAAGTACTCGACCGCGTTCTGCGGGAAGAACTCGCGGAACTCGTTGCAGAGCTGCGCGGCCAGGGTCTTGTTGTGCGCGATGACGAGCGCGGGCCGCTGGAGCTGCTCTATCGTCCAGGCCATGGTCGCCGTCTTCCCGGTGCCGGTGGCGCCGAGCATGGTCTGGAACTGGTCGCCGCGCTTGATGCTCTCGGTGAGCTCGGCGATCGCCTTCGGCTGGTCGGCGGTCGGCTGGTAAGCGTCATGGGTCTTGAACTCGGGCATGAGGGAAGAGCGTAGCCGTGGTGACGACGCCTACCGAGAAGCCTCCCTACCAGGCCTACGCGACGATCGCAGGCATCTTCCTGGGCTGCTTGGCGGGCGTAGCTTCACTCTCTCGGCGTTCTCCTCCGAGCACCGCGCTCGAGTTTGCGGCGCTCGCGGCGGCGACCTTCAAGGTCTCGCGGACGCTCTCGAGAGAGCGGGTCGGCAGCTTCGTGCGCCAGCCTTTCGTCGAGGGCGATGCGGACACCGGCGAGGACGAGCAGCCTGCCGGCACGGGTTTCCAGCGCGCCATCGGGGAGCTCGTCACGTGCCCGCGGTGCCTCGGCACCTGGAGCGCGGCGGCGCTCGTCTCGACCGAGATGCTTTCGCCGCGGTTCGGGCGACTGCTCACCTGGTCGCTCGGCGCCTCCGCGGCAAACGACTTCCTGCAGGCCGGCTTTGCGGCTCTGCTGTGCGAAGGCGAACGAGCTGGAAGGCGAGGCTCCCGTAGCGCTCCTGGCGCGGAACGCGGCGATCGCGGCGCCGGTCATCGTCACCGTCTGAATCGCGGCGCACAGCCCGAACACGAGCTCGAGGCTGAAGGCGTCCAGCAGCGGGCCGGCGCCCAGAAGGCCGATCGGCGTCACCAGGGCGAACAGGGTCATCACGACCGCCATGACGTTGGCACGGATGGCCGGAGGAGCGCGGAGCGTCAAGATCGCATGGATGCTCGGGTTGACGAGCCCGTTCGCCAGGCCGGAGAGCATGAGGGTGACCGAGACGAGCGACGCGGGGAGCTCCAGCACGAGCAGCCAGAGCGGCAGCGCCTGACCGAGGATGCCGAGGCCGATCAGCCGCAGCCCGTCCGTCCGGTCGAGCAACCGAAACGCGACGATGTTGCCGACGATCGCGCCCACGCCGAAGGACGCGAACAGCCACCCCGCGATCCGGGGATCCGAGTCGTAGCGCTGGACGGTGAGGACCGGCAGCGCGACGAAGATCGCCATCCACGCTGCGTCGCCGATCGTGAAGACCGGCATCCACCAGCGAAGCAAGGGGTCGCGCAGGACGAACCGGATGCCGGCGCGGGAGCCGCGTTCCTCACCCGGTACCGGAGCCCGACGGCCCGCCGGGACGAATCCAGCCACGAGCACGACGGCCACGAGATACGTGACGGCATCGACCATCAGCACGCTCGCCGCCCCGATGAAACCGATCAGGACTCCGGCGAGCACCGGCCCGAGCAACATCGTGATGCGAGACGCGCTCTGGGAGAGCGTCTGCATCTTGGTCACGATGCCGCTCGTCCTCGCCGAGGATCTCCGGGACGATCACCTTCTGGGCCGCGAAGTACGGCGCGCTGAGGATGCCGATCGCCGCCGCGGCGCCAGCAGGAGCGCGGGGAACGAGAGCACGCCCGCCCAGTGGAGGATCGGGATGATGGCCACCGTCGGAGCGCGGAGGGTGTCGCAAAGCAGCATCGTCCTGCGCGCGCCGAGCCGGTTCACGAGGTTTCCGCTCTGGATCCCGAAGGCCGCCAGGCCGACCGCCTCCGCCCCCATGACGACGCTCGTCCGCGTCGCCGAGCCGGTCGTGGTGAGGACGAACCACGGCAAGGCAAGCCAGGTCATCTGCGCGCCTGTGACCGAGATCACCTGCGCGGCAAGTAGCGCCCTGATGGGCCGGCTGTTCAGCATGTTCACCTGGGGTTGTGCCTAGGCGGGCGCGCGGCGGACACGAATGTCGCCGCTCATTGCCGTAGCGCGGACCTCGACCAGCGGGCCTTCCCCGCTCGGGGCAGAATCGCCAACCTCGAGCTCCGAGCTGGTCTCGCCACTCATCGAGCGCGCGTCGATCCAGAGCGTGGAGCCGGTCTTGACGCCGACGCTGATGTCACCCGAGGCGGTCTGGAGCGTGACCTCTCCCGACGCGACGCTGCCGATCTGCTGATCGCCCGAAGCGGTTTGCACCTTCAACGAGCTATCCGCCGCTCCGATCTCGACGTCGCCCGACGCCGAGTTGACCTTTCCGGATCCACCGATGCGGGCGATCTCGACGTCGCCCGACGCGGTGTTGGCCTCAGCGTCGCCCTCGATCTCCTCGAAGGTGACGTCGCCCGACGCCGAGTTGACCTCGACCTTGGCGTAGCGACCGCGTCCCGCGACGTCGGCGGACGCGCTCGAGATCTCGACGGTCGCGCCGTGCGGTGCGCGAATCCTCACGTCGATCCCCTTGCCGTTGAGGCGGAAGAGGCGGAAACCCGACCGCGGGTTGGTCTTGACGACGAGCTCGTGTCCGTCGCCACGCTCGCGTAGCTCGACCTGAGCCTCCTCGACGTGCTCGGCCGGCCCGTCCAGCTCGACCTCGGTCTTCGCGCCGTCGATCGTTTCGAGCTCGATCGACCCGGACGCCGACTCGACCCGGATCCGAAGCGGGCCCGGCGTGTCAAAGGTCTCGTGCCTCATCGCCGCCTCCGCGGCCTCGGCGTGCGAGGCGGACGCGGGTCTTCGCGGACTTCTATGTGACCGAAAAGCGATGGGTAGAACGTCATCGTGGTTCTCCTCCCTCTAGCCCTGGGCGAAGCCCTGGAGCCGATTGCCTGGACGCCTGCTGGGCGGCGCGGTGCTTCGTGAAAGCGCGCGCACGAGCCAGCTGTTGACGGAGATGCCCTCGCGGGCAGCGGCGACCTCGAGGCTGGCCTTCAGCCCTTCGGGCAGGCGCAGCGTGATGCGTGCTGTGAGGCCGTCGTCCGGCGTGGGCTCGGGCTCTGCCTCGGTCTCGCCCACGTAGACGAGCGCGGGATCCTGGCCCGAGAGCCGAACCTCGACGTGGCCCGTGGGCAGCTGCCCACTGACCTCGAGAGCCGCTTCGCCGAGGATGTCGAGCAGCCGAAGGCCGGCCGAGCCGCGGATCGCGTGGATCAGCCGCTCGGCTGCGGCTGCCGTCTGCTCGTCACCGACAGCCGCGACTGCGGCGAGGTCGGATTCGAGCCCGGCGAGAAAGCGTGCCATCTCCATGGCGTCACTATGACATCACTCTTGATGTCTGTCAAGTGTCTGTATGACATCGGCGACGAAAGCGTCTAGATCAGCCAAAGATCCGTCGTTGACGTAGGCGAAGTCGGCTCGGCCGGTCTTCACGTCGTCCGACAGGAGGCGCTCCTCGCGGTCGTCGAGACGTTCGCCGGCCCGCTCGGCACGCAGCTCGGCCGGTGCGGTGATCACGACCACGGCGTCGAAGCGGTCTTCCGAGCCGGTCTCGTACAGGAGCGGCACCTCGTTGACGGCGAGCGCCGGGGGATCAGGCAGGGCGCGCCAGCTCTTCCCGCCAGGCCTCGGTGCGGGCCATCACCTTCGGGTGCAGGAGGCGTTCGAGCCAGGCGAGCTCGCTACGGTCGGCGAAGACGATCGCGCCCAGCGCGGCGCGGATGACCTCGTCGCCGTCGAAGATGCCGTCGCCGTAGCGCTCCCGTAACGCTGCGCGCACGTCGTCGTCTCGGTACAGCTCGTGAACGACCTCGTCACTCGAGATCGTCGCGGCGCCGTGGCGCGCGAACGCGGCGAGCGCCTCGCTCTTGCCGGCTCCGATGCCGCCGGTGATCGCGACCGCGAGCGGCCGCTTACTCAGACTGCGGTTCGGCTTCGTCCGGCTCGTAGGGGGCATGCCCCTCGGAGTCGCCGGGGCCCTGGTGCATGGGTCGACCGCGTCGGCCTCGATGCTGTGATCGGTCTGCTCCGCCGCGACCTCGGGCTCTGGAGCCGGAAGCTCGGGCTCGGCGGCCGGAATCTCTGGCGTGGACTCCCCTTCGGGCTCCGGCGTCGCCTCCGCGCCTGCTTCCGTCGCCGGCTCTTCCGCCAGCTCCTCGGCAGTGGCCTCTTCCCCGCTCCGTGCCTCGCCGGTTGGCTCGTCCGCCGGTCCGCTCCTCGGAGAAGACGTCGTCCGAGAGATCGATCTGCGGCGGGGCCGGAGTCTCGAGCGGCTGCCCGTCGGCGCGCGGCTGTACCTCGTCGGCGTCCTCGACGCGCTTCAGTGAGAGCGAGAGGCGCCGGCGATCGGCGTCGACCTCGATGATCTTCACGTTGACGACATCGCCTTGCGAGACGACCTCGCGCGGGTTCTCGACGTGGTGCTGCGCGAGCTCGGAGATGTGCACGAGGCCCTCGACGCCCGGGAGGATCTCGACGAAGGCGCCGAACGTGACGACCTTCGTCACCTTGCCCTGGACGACGTCGTCCTCGTTGTACGCCTCGACGACCTGCTGCCACGGGTCGGACTGGGTCTGCTTGAGACCGAGTGAGATCCGCTGGCGCTCGCGGTCGATGTCGAGCACCTTGACCTGCACGTCCTGCCCGATCTCGAGCACCTCGGACGGATGGTTGACGTGGCTCCAGGAGAGCTCGGAGATGTGGATGAGGCCGTCCATGCCGTCGAGGTCGACGAACGCGCCGAAGTCGACGATGTTCGAGATCTGGCCTTCGACGACGTCTCCCGGCGAGAGCCGGTCGAGAATCGCCTGTCGCATCTCCTTGCGCTCGTCCTCGAGCACCGCGCGGCGCGAGAGGACGACGTTGTTGCGCGAGCGGTTCAGCTCGATCACCTTGCAGCGCAGCTCCTGGCCCAGGAACTCGTCGAGGTCCTGGACGCGGCGGATGTCGACCAGCGAGGCGGGCAGGAAGCCGCGGACGCCGAGGTCGAGGATCAGTCCGCCCTTCACGACCTCGATCACCTTGCCGTTGACGGGCTCGCCACTCTCGGCGGCGCCCTCGATCGCCTTCCAGGCGAGCTCGAAGCGTGCTCGCTTCTTGGAGAGGATCAGGCGGCCGTCGGCGTCCTCCTTGGTGAGGACGAGCGCGTCGATCTCGTCCCCGAGCTTGACCTCGTCCTCGGGGTTGACCGAGCGGCGGATCGACAGCTCCGAGACCGGGATGACGCCTTCCGACTTGTAACCGATATCGACCAGCACTTCGTCCTTGTCCACGCGGACGACCTGGCCGTGGACGACCTCGCCCTCGTTGATCTCGGGGAAGGTGGCGTCGTAGTTCGGGATCTGCTCGCCGTCCGGCCCGGTGGTCCAGACGTCGGCGTCAGTCAGAATGCCCGTTGCCGGGCTCTTGTCTACCGTCTCGTTAGTCATAAAAGCCGGCGGAGTATATCTGCGGTTACTTAGCGGGTTCGAAGCGCCGCAAGAAGCCGCGCACGGCGTCGAGGTACTCGTCCTGGGCCTCGACGAGGCTCATGTGGCCGACGCCGGGGATGACGACGAGCTCGCTCCACCTATTCCTTCGTGTAGGACGCGCGCAGACCGGGTCGTCGTCGTGCGGTCCTTCTCGCCCACGACCAGGAGTGTCGGCTTCCGCACTCGGCCCAGGTCAGGTGTGAAATCGAAGTCGCCGTAGCCCGCACTGGCGAAGTGGCGGAGCACATCGGGTGTGCCGATCGTCTCGTCGCCGAAGCCCGGTGGTGGATCGCCGGCGAAGTGGAACGGCATCTGAACACGCAGCAGCTCCCTGAACTCCTCCTCGGTCTCGACCGTCTTCTCCTGCTCCCAGCTGGCGGCGATCGGGACACCGGCTTCCCCCATGGCCGCGAGTGACGCGTCGACGTCGGCCAGCAGCTTTTCGCTCGAGTCGCCGCCACCGGAGATGACATACGCGGTAGCGGTGCCGAGATTGACCGCATGCCAGGTCGTGACGATCGCGCCGAAGGAATGGCCGAGGACCGCGTACTCGTCCAGGCCAAGCGCCTCGGCGAGCAGGTCGATGTCGCGCGCGAAGACCTCGAGCGTCAGCGTGGCCGGGTCGACGCGCTCGCTGCGCCCTGCCCGCGCTGATCGACGTAGAGCACGCGGAAGTCCTCGGCCAACGGATCCAGATACGGCCGGAACATCGTGTGGTCCATGCCCGGCCCTCCGTGCAGGACGATCACTGGAAAGCCGCTACCGAGCTCCTGGACGAAGAGCGAGCCGCCGTCGGAGAGCTCGACGTTCACTTCGCTTCGTGCCAGTCGTCGCCGACGCCGACGTCGACCGCGAGGGGCGGGTCGAGCTCGAACGCGCCGACCATTTCCTCGCGCACGAGCTCCTTCACCGCGGACACCTCGGCGTCCGGAACCTCGAGCAGCAACTCGTCGTGCACCTGCAGAACGAGCCGAGCGCCTCTCCCCTCTTCGCGGAGCCGGTCGTGGATCCGCACCATCGCCACCTTGATGATGTCGGCGTTCGAGCCCTGCATGACGAAGTTGACCGCGAGGCGCTCTCCCAGCGAGCGCGTCTGCCGGTTCGAGGCGCGGAGCTCCTGCACGGGCCGCCGCCGCCCTAGCAGGCTCGTTGCGTAGCCGTCTCGCGCGGACTGCTCGATCGTCCGCCGGATGAAGTCCTGCACGTGGGGGAAGCGGGCGAGGTAGGCGTCGATGTACTCCTGCGCCTGCTCGCGCGGGATCTCGAGATTCTCGGACAGGCCGAAGGCCGAGATCCCGTAGACGATCCCGAAGTTGATCATCTTCGCAACCGAGCGCTCGCCGGTCGTCAGCGTGGCCGGGTCCTTGCCAAGAACCTCGGCGGCGGTCGCCGTGTGGATGTCCTCACCTCGCGCGAACGCCTCGCGTAGCTTCGGCTCGCCCGAGACGTGGGCCAGGATCCTGAGCTCGATCTGCGAGTAGTCGGCCGACAGCAGCTTGTGGCCGGGCTCGGCGATGAACGCGGAGCGGATCTCGCGGCCGAGCTCCGTCCGGATCGGGATCGCCTGCAGGTTCGGGTTCGTCGTCGAGAGCCTTCCCGTCGCCGCGACCGCCTGGTTGATCGTCGTGTGTAACCGCCCGTCGACCTCCGAGATCAGCGTCGGCAAAGGGCCGAGGTAGGTGTTCACGAGCTTCGAGTACTCGCGCCACTCCTCGATGACGGCGACGATCTCGTGCTCGCCTCGGATCGACCGCAGGACTCGCGTATCGGTCGAGTAGCCGGTCTTGCCCTTGCGGCCCGGGGTGAGCTCGAGCTTCTCGAAGAGGATGCGACCCACCTGCTGGGTCGAGCCGAGCATGAACTCCTCGCCGGCGAGCTCGTAGGCCCGCGCTTCGAGCTCCTCGACCCGCTCGCGCAGGCGGGCCGTGATCTCGCCCATCCGGTACTCGTCGATCTTGACGCCGGCATCTTCCATCGCCGCCAGCACGGGCGAGAGCGGAAGCTCGACCTCGCGGTAGAGCTGCTCCATGTCGCGCTCGCGGACGCGCTCGAGAAGCGGCCCGGCGAGGCGCGCGGTGGCGGCAGCGTGGCGGACGAGCGCATCGGTGTCCTCCTCGGTGGCCGGGTCCGGCTGCAGCTCGAGCCCGTACTCGCGCGCGAGCTCGTCCAGCGGGTACTCGGGTCGCGACGGCTCGATGAGGTACGCGAGGAGCAGCGTGTCCTCCCGAGCTGGTACTCGATGCGCCTTGGCGTCGTGGACGAGGAACGGCCCGTCGAGGCGTTCGGGCCGCGGGGACACGACCACTTCCGCCGAGCTGGCCAGCGCGATTCGGTCCGAATCCGCTGCAAACGCCACTACTTCCGATCCTTGTAACAGACTGTTACTTAGTTCTTCGCGCCAGGGAATGGTCGTCGTGTCGAGCTGCATCGGCGCGGCGGGGACTGCGGCATCGAGCTCGTCGACGCGCCCCAAGAGGTTCCGGAACTCGAAGCGCCTGAACATCTCCTTGAGCTCGGAGCGATCGGGCGGCGCCAGCACGAGCTGCGTGACGTCGCAGTCGAGCTCGAGATCGCGGCGCATGGTCGCCAGCTCCTTCGACTGCCTGGCCTGGTCCGCGTTCTCGGTCACGTTCTTGCGCCGCGCAGGTGTCAGGTCGTCGGCGTGCTCGATGACGTCCTCCACGGAGCCGTACTGCGCGATCAGCTGGCCGGCGGTCTTGTCGCCGATCCCGGGGATCCCCGGGATGTTGTCGGAGGTGTCGCCCTTGAGGCCGATGAAGTCGGGAATCTGCTCCGGCTTGATCCCGTAACGCGCCTCCACCCGCTCCGGTGTGTAGACGTGGACGTCCGAGACCCCGCGCGGGGTCATCATCAGCGTCACGTTGTCGGAGACGAGCTGGAAGGCATCTCGATCCGTGGAGACGACGGTCGTCTTGATGCCGGCCTGATCGGCCTGGGTCGCGAGAGTGGCGATGACGTCGTCCGCTTCCCAGCCCTCGAACTCGAGGTTCCTGTAGCCGAAGGCTTCGACGATGGGGCGGAAGTACGGGAACTGCTCCCGCAGCAGGTCGGGCATCGGCCTCCGCTCGGACTTGTAGTCCTCCGAGATCGCCGCGCGGTGGACGGCATGCGTGTCCCACGCAACCGCGACGCCCTTCGGCTTGTAGTCCGCGAGGAGCTTGAAGAGCATGTTCGTGAAGCCGAGCAGCGCGTTCGTGGAGAAACCGTCGCTCGTCGCCAGCTCCTCCGGGAGTGCGAAGAAGGCGCGGTACGCGAGGTTGTTGCCGTCGACGAGGAACAGCTCGCTGTCACGCGCTGGCGCGTCGTCGACCTGCAGCTCGGCGCCGGTGAGCGTTTTTGGCATGCGCCTCGGAGGCTATCGTCCTGCGGCTGTGCCGAAGCTGGAGATTCAGCCCTTCGCGGACGAGCACCTCGATGCCGCCGCGGCCCTGCTGGCCGAGCGCCATCGCACGCACCGCGAGACGGAGCCGCTCCTGCCCGACGTCACGGATTTCCGGGCTCACGTCGAGGATGAGTGGCGGGCAGACGACGCTTCCGGCTGGTTGGCGCTGGCCGACGGTGAGCCCGCCGGCTACCTGATCGGATCGCCACGCGGAGAGATGTGGGGCGAGGGGAACGTCTGGGTCGGGCTCGCCGGCCACGCGGTCCGCGAGCCGGAGGTCGTCCGAGACCTCTACCAGGTGGCTGCCGAGTCCTGGGTCGACGAGGGCCTCCGGCGGCACTACTCGCTCGTGCCGGTGAACGACCAAGCGCTCGTCGACGCATGGTTTCGGCTCTCGTTCGGTGCCCAGCACGCGCAGGGGATCCAGGAGGTGCCTCAGGAGACCGCCTCAGTCCCCGGGCTCACCGTTCGGCCCGGCCGCCCGGACGACGCCGAAACGGCGGCCCGAATCGACCTGCTGTTACCCGAGTACCAGGCCCGGTCGCCTGTGTTCGGCGGTGGCAGCCCGCCGAGCATGGAGGAGCTCGTGACCGACTACGCCGACAGCCTCGGGAAGGACGACGAGGGAATTCTCCTCGTCGAGCGAGACGGCGAGCCAATCGGCCTGCTGACGGTCGCCGATGTCACTCTCTCGGGCATGCACTCAGGGCTCTCGCGACCGGAACGAGCCGCCATCCTCGGCTTCGCGACGACGCTTCCCGAGGTTCGCGGGACCGGCGCCGGCCTCGCGCTGACGAACGCGTGCTTCGACTGGGCGCGCGAGCACGGCTACGGGACGATCGTCGTGGACTGGCGGGAGACCAACCTGCGCTCGTCGCGGTTCTGGCCGGCCCGCGGGTTCCGCCGGACCTTCCAGCGGCTCTACAGGTCGATCCCATGAACGTCCGGCCGGCCGAGCCGCGAGACGCCGACGCGGTCCTCGCGCTGATGGAGGGCCTGACGAGGCCCGCCGTCGCGGATGATCCGGAGCCGCAGCGCGACGTCTTCCTGGCCCACCTCGAGCACGAGGACGCGCTGGTCTTCGTCGCCGAGCTGGACGGCCAGATCGCGGGCGCAGTCAGCCTCTGGATCCAGCCGCGGCTGAACTGGACGACCCCGCAGGCCTGGATCCCCGACCTGTACGTCGATCCGAGGTTCCGTCGGCGCGGCGCCGCCCGCGCTCTGCTGGACGCCTGCGCAAACAAGGCTCGCGAGCGCGGCTGCCACGTGCTCGCCCTCGAGTCCGGACATCACCGGGCGGAAGCCCACCGGCTCTACGAGTCATTCGGATTCGAGCATTTCGCTCGCGCGTACGCAATGAAGCTCTAGGAGGGTTTGACGAAATGCCGACTATGCCGCCAGGCCGCGCTGCTCGCCCCGAGGCCGCGTCCTCAGTCGGGCCAATAGTGACGAACTATTGGCCCTCCCTGCGTCCTTGCCTCGGAACGACCATCGCACCCTGGCGACGAGCGAATTCCGCCAAACCCTCCTAGTGCGAGTCCCAGTCCTCTCCGGCTCGCGCATGGCAGTCGTCGATGCGGGCGAGAACGGGGTCGTGCTGGCGCCACGTCCGCCGGTCGAACCGATCGCAGACATCGCCGCCGCGGTCCGTGACGCGCTGCGCTTTCCGCTCGCCGGCTCGCCGCTGGAGGCGCTCGTTCCGCGAGGCGGAAGGGCGACGATCGTCGTCGAACCACCGGCCCTCCCCATCCCGGGGTCGCCGAATGATCCACGGCGCGCGGCGATCGCCGCGACCATGGATGAGCTCAGTCGCGCCGGTATCCCGCTCGAGCGACAGACCCTCCTCGTCGCTGGAGGGCTGGCCCGACGCCCCGGCCAGCGCGAGCTCCAGGAGCTCGTCCCGCCGGAGTTCGCCAGGCGGTTTCACGGAGTCGTCCAGGTGCACGACGCCGAGCACCCCGACCTCGTGGATCTCGGCGAGGTGGGCAGCGTGCCGCTTCGCGTCCACCCCGCTCTGGTCAACACGGACCTGGTCATCACGGTCACCGCCGCCGAGACGGTCCTGAACGGTGGGCCCGCTGCGCTCCTCGCCGCCACCGGCCCGGAGGCGCTTCGCGCCGCAGACGCCTATTCGCTCCTCGAGACGCGCGGCTTCACGCGGCTGGCGAACCGCGATCGAGCTGGAGCAGGCCCTCGCCCGCCGAGTCCCTGTGATCGGAGTCTCGCTGACGCTCAACACGCCGGTCCTGAGCGGCCTGCTCCAGGGCTACCCCTTCGACCCGGAGGCGGTGAGCCGCATCGCCCGTTCGCCCCTGACGAGCGTGTTCGGTCGGCTTCCGGGGATCGTGCGGCACCGCGTCCTGCGCAACCTGCCGAGCGAGCTCTCGGCCTTTGCGGTCTATTCGGGTCCGCCGGCGGTCGCGCACGCGGAGGCGCTTCTGCGCGCCGTCGAATCGAAGGCCGTCCGCGCTCGAGGGCCGGCTGGACGCGATCTTCATCGGAGTCCCGCACACGACCCCCCACCTCCCTCGCGAGGCGCCGAACCCCGCGCTGGTCGCCTACCTCGCGCTCGGCCATGCCCTGCGGCTCTGGCGCGACGGGTTCCCGCTCATCGAGGGCGGGACGGTGATCCTGCTCAACCGCTTCACGCGCCGCTTTCCGCATCCGACCCAGCAGCCGTACCGCGTCCTCTTCCAGGCGCTGTCCGTCGGAGCGCGGGAGCCGGAGGACATGGCTGAGGCGGAACGCGTCTCCACGACGGACACGCGGGCGATCACGGCCTACCGCGACGGACGCGCCTGCCATCCGCTCCTCCCGTTCGCCGAGTGGGCCGCCTGCCAGCCGGCGCTCGGCCGGCTCGGCCACGTGCTCGTGGCGGGCTGCCGCGACTCACTGGCGGCCCGACGCCTCGGGCTCGTGCCGACCCACGGGATCGGAGCGGCACTCGAGATGGCCCGGGGCCGCGCCGGGGGCGAGCCCCGCGTCGGCGTGCTGCTCTCGCCCCCGTACTTCCCGTTACGGGTGTCCGACGGAGACTAGTCCGGTGCCTGGCACCGGACATGGCGTTTCGGCCTAATCCACGCCCAGGTAAGTCTTCTGGACCTGCTCGTTCTGGCGGAGGGCCTTGGCGTCGTCCGCCAGCACGATCGTGCCCGTCTCCATCACGTAGCCACGATCGGCCGTGTCGAGCGCCGCGAGGGCGTTCTGCTCGACGAGCAGGATCGGGGTGCCCTGCTCGTTGATCTCCCGCACGATCTCGAAGATCTTCTCGACGAAAATCGGCGCCAGGCCCATCGAGGGCTCGTCGAGCAGGAGCAACTTCGGCCTCGCCATCAGCGCGCGGCCGATCGCGCACATCTGTTGCTCGCCGCCCGACAGCGTGCCCGCCCGCTGGTTCTTGCGCTCGGCGAGTCTCGGGAAGAGCGAGAAGACCCGATCCATGTCCTCGCGCTGCCCAGCCCGGTCGGAGCGCTGGAAGGCACCCATCTGCAGGTTCTCGAGCACGCTCATGCGCGGGAATAGCCGCCGGCCTTCCGGCGACTGGCTGATGCCCATCTTGACCACGTTGTGCGGAGCCTCGTCCGTGATCTCCTTGCCCTGGAAGTGGATCGAGCCCTCACGCGGATGGTTCAAACCGTTGATCGAGCGCAGAGTCGTCGACTTCCCGGCCCCGTTCGATCCGATCAGGGTCACGACCTCGCCCTCACGGACCTCGATCGAGATCCCCTTCAGCGCCTCGATCGAGCCGTAGTAGGTGTGGACGTCCTTCAGTTCGAGGATCAGCGGTCGCTGCTCGGAGCTCATGCCGCTCCCTCCACGGCGGCGCTGCCGAGGTACGCCTCGATCACCTTCGGGTCGCGCTGCACTTCCTGCGGGGTGCCCTCGGCGATCTTCTCGCCATAGTCGAGCACCGTCACGCGGTCGGAGACGCCCATCACGACGCGCATGTCGTGCTCGATGAGCAGGACGGTCAGCCCTTCCTCCGAGCGAAGCTTGGCGACGAAGTCGGTAAACGCCGCGGTCTCCTGCGGGTTCATCCCTGCCGTCGGCTCGTCCAGGAGGATCAGCTTCGGCTGGGTCGCCAGGGCGCGGGCGACCTCGAGGCGGCGCTGGTCTCCGTAGGAGAGATTGCGCGCGAACTCCTCGTCCCGCCCGCGCAGGCCGGAGAACACGAGCAGCTCTCGAGCCCGTTTTCGCGCCTCCCGCTCCTCCTGCTTGACCTTGGGGGTGTGGAGGACGCTGCCGAGGATCCCGCTCTTCAGCCGCGAGTGCATGCCGACGAGCGTGTTCTCGAGCGCGGTCATGTTCTGGAAGAGGCGGATGTTCTGGAACGTCCGCCCGATGCCGCGCTGCGTGATCGCGTGCGGCGGCTTGCCCGTAACGTCCTCGCCGCTCAACACGATGTGGCCGCCCGTCGGCTTGTACACGCCCGTCAGCATGTTGAAGAACGTCGTCTTGCCCGCCCCGTTCGGCCCGATCAGGCTCACGATGGATTCCTCGGGGATCTCGAAGTCGACGTCGTTGACAGCGAGGAGTCCGCCGAACTCCTTGCGCAGTTTCTCGACTGTCAGCAGGTTTGCCATTACTTCGTCGTGTCGTAGAGCGGCTCGTCCGAGACGCCTTCCTCGAATTCGGCCTTCCGTCTCGCACTGGGGATCAGACCCTCAGGCTTGAAGAGCATCACGAGCACGAGGATCACGCCGAAGATCCCGAACTGGTAGAGCGGCACGTCGATCGGCTCGTCGAAGACCTTCACCCACTCGGCGCCGCCCGTCGAGAATCGCTCGTTGATCCAGGCACCGATGTTGCCCAGGCCCTCCTGGTTCAGGTACGCCAGGAAACCACCGCCGACGATCACGCCCCAGATGTTGCCCATGCCTCCGAGGATGACCATGCAGAGGATGAAGACAGAGATGTTGAAGTAGAAGTCCGCGGGGAACGTCCCGCTCTTGAAGCTCGCGTAGTAGGCGCCCGCGATGCCGCCGAAGAACGCGCCCGCGGCGTACGCCCAGGTCTTCGTGCGCATCAGCGGGACGCCCATCGCTGCTGCCGCCGTCTCGTCCTCGCGGATCGCGATCCAGGCACGACCGAGGCGCGAGTCGCGGAGGCGCAGGGAGCAGAAGGCCGTGAAGAGCACGAGGGCGAGCGCCGTCCAGAAGTAGAGCTCGAGGCTGTCCCCGAAGATCCCGAGAGCGTTGTCTCCCGGCGCAAGGTAGGACTCGGGTAGCCCGAGGGCGTTCTCGAGTGTCGAGCCGAAGCCCGGCGGGTCGATCGGGTTGATCCCCTGCGGGCCGTTCGTGAGGTTGAACCCCGTGTTGAACAGGTTGTCGCCGTTGAGCGCGACCTGGGGCATGATCTCGCCGAAGCCGAGCGTGACGATCGCCAGATAGTCGCCGCGAAGTCGCAGCGTCGGCAGGCCGATGATCACGCCGACGACCGCGGTGAAGATCGCCGCCATGATGAGGACGATCCAGATCGAGACGTGGATCCCGCCCGAGCTCTCGTTCACCCCGACCGCGCCGAAGTGGAACTTACTGACGCTCTCCGAGAAGTGCGGCGATGCGAACCAGGCAGCCGTGTACGCGCCCATCGCGTAGAAGGCGACGTAGCCGAGATCGAGCAGGCCCGCGTAGCCGACGACGATGTTCAGCCCGAGGGCCATCATGATGAAGATCAGCATCGTGACCGCGGTGTCGACGCTCGGGAAGCCGCCGAAGATCGGCAGCTCGAACATGTCCGGCTGGTAGTAGGGGTAGAGGACGACGAGGAGGATCACGGTCCCGACCGAGAGGAACTTGCCGTACGGCACTCGGTTCCACGCCGGGACGTAGAGCGCGAGGCCGAGCAGGGCGGCCAGGACGAGTGTCAAGGTCGCGCCCGAGAGCACGGTGATGAGGAAGAAGCCGACTGCAGCGGCGATGAGCCCCTTGACGAGGCGCGGTCGGCTGTCGCGGATGAACGCCTCCCGGTCGAACCTCAGGTTAGGTCGCCACATGAGAGAAGCTAAGCGCCCTCCGGCGTGCGCTCCCCGAGCAGGCCCTCGGGGCGAACGACGAGGATCACGATCAGGATCCCGAAAATGATCGAGGTCGTCCAGTCACTGCCCGGGGTCGCCCAGGTCAGCCCGTTGTTGAACGACTCGATGAGGCCGATCAGAAGAGCCCCGAGCACCGCACCGGGGAGGTTGCCGATCCCGCCGAGGACTGCCGCGGTGAACGCGATCAGCCCCACGCGGAAGCCGGTCGTGAAGTGGACGTTCGTCGTGTAGAGGGCGAAGAGAAGGCCCGCCGAACCCGCGAGGGCGCCCGCGACGAAGAAGGTGAAGGAGATCGTCTGATTGACGTTGATCCCCATCATCGCGGCCGCGTCGCGATCCTGGGCGGTCGCCCGCATCGCCTTGCCCGGCCGCGTTCTCTGCACGAGCCAGATCAGCGCGAGCAGGACCGGAACCGTGAAGACGAGGACGATGAACCTGTTCCACGTGTAGGCCACACCGCCGATGGAAAAGATCTCGCCGCGGGGGAGAATCGAGTCGACTGAAGTCGGCCTGGCTCCCTTCCAGACGAGGCCGATGTTCTGGAGGATGAACGACATCCCGATCGCGGTGATCAGGGGTGCAAGCCGTGGGGCACTGCGCAGGCGCTTGTAGGCGACCAGCTCGATCGTCGTGTTGATCCCGGCGCAGAACGCCATCGTGATCAGCAGCATGGCGAGGATCCCGCCCCAGAGGACGAAATCGCCCTCGCCCTTGAGCCCGAAGCTCGCCGTCATCGTGGCGACGAGCATCCCGCCGAGCATGAACACGTCCCCGTGCGCGAAGTTGATCAGCTCGAGGATCCCGTAGACGAGCGAGTAGCCGAGCGCGATCAGCCCGTACACCGCACCGTTCGTGACGCCGATCAGAAGGAGGTTGTAGAACTCGGACGGCGTCTTGGCCAGATTGATGATCAGCCAGACGAGGATGAGCACGACGAAGACCACCCCGAAGATGGTCGCGGGGCTCGGGCGATAACCCGTTGGAAGCCTGATGCGCGCCGCTTCAGTTGCCATCAGCTGTCAGACGAGCTGGGGGAGGACGTTTCGCCCTCCCCCAGCTGTTCGCCTTGTCGTTTCTCGCTAGCCCTTCACGAAGCTGAGCTCGGGTGTGATCGTCTTCACGAACGTCTCCTTCTGACCCTTGATCTGGTAGACGGAGACGATTCCGAGCGTGGTGTCGCCGTTCTCGTCGACCTTGAAGTCACCGAGGATCCCGTTCGTGATATCCCGGTTGAAGAGTCCCTCTGAGACCGAAGCGCGCGTCCCGTCGGAGTCTTCGATCGAGTCGAGCAGGACCACGGCCGCCTGCGCGGCGTAGGCGGTGTACGGGTTCGGCGCCTTGCCGTTCTCGGCCGTGAACTCGTCGACGAAGGTCTTGCCTTCGCCCTTGAGCTGGTCGGCCGGAATGCCCGGCTGCGTGATGTACATCCCCTCCGATGCGTCGCCCGCACCTTCGATGGTCGCCGAGATCGGCGTCCAGCCGTCGGGGCCCAGGATCTGCACGTCCGGGCCGACGCCTGCCCGCAGGTCCTTGATCAGCTTGCCGCCGTTGTTGCACACGATGCCGCCGAGGAAGATTCCGTCGGCGCCAGACGACTTGACCTTGCTGGCGATGGCGTCGTAGGTCGTGGCGTTCTTGTCCCACGCCACCGGGGCGTCGGGCACGGTCGCGATGCCGAGCTTCTTCGCGTAACGAACGAACAGGTTCGCGACGCCGTTGCCGTAGGTCTCCTTGTCGGTTAGCACGTACATCTTCTTCAGGCCCAGCGACTTCGCGAGCTCCGCGGCCGCAGCACCCTGGAACTGGTCGTTCCACACGACGCGCGCGTAGTTGCGAGTGCCGGTCGGGTAGTAGTTGTCCGGCTCGCCGGCCTCCGTTCCCGGCCCGCTGATAGTGAGACCCGGATACGTGTTCGCGGGGCTGACCATCGCCAGCGGCCCGTCCGGAGCCCGGTTCGCGACCGGGATCTCGAGCTTCGCGCAGCCCGAGTTGAAGGTTCCGACCACACCGAGGACGCTCTTGTTGTTCGCGTATGCACGCGCGTTCGACGAGCACTTCGCCGAGTCCCAGCTTCCGGCCTGCGCCGTCGAGTCGTCACAGGACTGGTACCCGATCGTGTAGTCGCCGGCCTTGTAGTCGCGCTTCTTGAGGACGAACTCGATGGCGTCTGCCATCTCCGTCGTCAGAGAACGGTTAGAGCCCTGAAGCGGAAGGTCCGATGCGATCAGGAACTCAGGGTCGCTGTCGCCCTTCCTGATCGGTCCGCATGAAGCGGAGGGAAGCGCCGTCGCGCCGCCGCCGCCACCGCCGTCGTCATCGCCACCGCACCCCGCCGCCGCAAAGGCGAGGACTCCGATGACACCTGCTAGCACTACAAAGAATCCCGATTTTCTCACCTGCACAATCCTCCTCCGTCACCAATGGCCATGGTCGGCGGATCGAGGCGCCCGCCTAAGGCGACAAGTATCCGGTGAACCAGCCTCGCTTGCAACTCTGAGGAGGCGGCTACGATGGCCGCGCGCCGAAGTGGCGGAACTGGCAGACGCGCCGGACTCAAAATCCGGTGGGGGAAACCCCGTGTGGGTTCAAGTCCCACCTTCGGCACTCTCCGCGCTTGAAAGACTCCACTCAATGGCGGAGCGCCTTGGAATCCTGACCGGCGGCGGGGATTGCCCCGGGCTGAACGCAGTGATTCGCGCGGTCGCCCGTCGCTCGCTGGACCGTGGCTCCGAGGTGATCGCCGTCCGCGAGGGCTGGCGGGGGCTCCTCGAAGGAAAGTTCGAGCCGCTCGGCCCGCGCGAGATCTCCGGGATCCTCCCGCGCGGCGGGACGATCATCGGAACCTCCCGCACGAATCCCTACAAGATCGAGGGCGGGGTCGACAGAGTCCTCACCAATTTCGAGGAGCAGGGGCTCGACGCCCTGGTCGCAATCGGCGGCGAGGACACCCTCGGGGTTGCGACACGCCTGCACGCCGAGCACGACTTCCCCGTGGTCGGCGTGCCGAAGACGATCGACAACGACCTGTCGGCGACCGACTACACCTTCGGCTTCGACACCGCCGTTTTCATCTGCACCGAGGCCATCGACCGGCTGCACACGACGGCCGAGAGCCACAACCGCGTGATGGTCGTGGAGGTCATGGGTCGCCACACGGGCTGGATCGCCGTCATGAGCGGGATCGCCGGAGGCGCCGACGTGATCCTCATCCCCGAGCAGCCGATCACCGTCGAGCGTGCCTGCAAGGAGCTCGAACGGCGTCACGTGCGAGGCAAGGACTTCTCGATCGTCGTCGTCAGCGAGGGCTACGAGCTGACCTACGAGTCGGGGGAGCGGCGCCAGGTGGCGCAGGAGCTCGCCACGGACGAGTTCGGGCATGTGCGACTCGGAGGGGTCGGGCACGCGCTGGCGGCGGACATCGAGGAACGGACGGGCTACGAGACACGGGTCACCGTGCTCGGACACGTGCAGCGCGGCGGCAGCCCGACCCCACGCGACCGGATCCTCGCCACCCGGTACGGCCTCAAGGCCGCGGACCTCGTTCACGAGGGCAAGTTCGGGCGCATGGCCGCCCTCCACGGCGACGCGATGGTCGACGTCACGCTCGCGGAGGCGACGAAGGAGCTCAAGGTCGTGCCCGCCGAGTGGTACGAGTTGGCCTCGGCCTTCTTCGGTTAGTCGACGAAGAGCAGCGCGTCGGTCGGCGCGAAGTCGTCCGTCAGGAGGGGAACGTCGCGCGTCGGGACGAGCTTCGTGTATCGATCGCGGATCGCCTTCGTCAGGTCGGCGGCCTTGGGCGAGCGGGCCCGGAGCTCACGCCACCGCTCGATCAGGACGTCCTGACCCGGTGAGGCGCCGTCGCCGGCGACGACGATCAGATTGCGCAGCACGTCGTCCTCGGAGTCGTCCTCCTCGCGGACCGGGTGGACGACCACCGTCGGGAACACGGCGCGATACGTCTTGTACATCGCGCGGAAGAGCTGCGAGCCCTCGCCGGAGAGTGAGCCGATCAGGTTGGCGGCGATCACGCCTCCAGGCACAAGCCGCGAGCGGGCGAGCTCGAGGAACTCGATCGTCGTCAGGTGGAACGGCAGGGAGTCCGAGAAGTACGCGTCGATCACGATCGCGTCCCACCGCTCCTCGTGCTGCTGTAGATAGCGCCGGCCGTCCTCGACCGTCACACGCACCCGGGGGCTCCTCGGCAACTCGAAGTAGCGGTATGCGACATCGCGCACGACCGGGTCGAGCTCGACGACCTGCTGGTCGACGCCGGGGAAGTCGCGCCACATCCGCTTCTGGAGCGAGCCGCCTCCGAGCCCGATGAACAGGACCTTCCGCGTGCGTGGTTTGTAGGCGATCGGGAGCTGCAAGTAGTCGGTGTACCGGTATCTCGTGCGAAACGGGTCGTCGAGGTACATGCCGCTCTGGAAGGAGCTGTCGAAACGCAGGTGCCGCGCCTCGCCGTCGTCCACCACGGACAGGCCGTGGTAACGCGTGTTCTTCGAGTAGACGAGCTCGAACCCCTCGCCCGGGGGGACTACCTCCTGGCGCTCGCCGCGCTCGCGGAAGAGCGGAGACCAGTTTCGGGCGGCCGCGCCGGTGAGTCGTCCCCCTTCCTCCGGCGCAAGCGCGACGGTTGCTGCCACCGAGCCCGCGACGAGCACGGTGAGAGCCGCCCCTGACAGGAGCATGCGCTCGCCGAGCGCGACGAGCCCGGCCGCGACGAACAGACCTGTCGCCAGCATCCCCAGCAGCTGGTTCGTGCCCACCTCGGGAATCAGGAAGAAGGCCGTGGCGAACGTCCCGGCGATGCTGCCCGCGGTGGAGAGCGCGAACAGCCGGCCGGCGGTCTTTCCCAGGCCCGCCAGCGAGCGAGCTCGTAGGCGAACGGCGATCGGCGTCGCCGTGGCCAGGATCACGCTCGGCAAGCCGAAGAGGATCACGGCCGCGACGAGCGGGTTCCAGCGCGGGCCAAGATCCCATTCGACGACGGCCTCGAGCACGCTGTCGTCCACGACCGGGATGAGGAGCGTCATGCCCGCACCCAGCGCCAGAACGCCGAGCAGCAGCTGCGGCGCGGGATAGCGATCCGCGAGGACGCCTCCGACCCAGTACCCGATCGACAGCCCCGCGAGGACGACGCCGATCAACGCACCCCAGACGAAGATCGAGTTGCCGAAGAAGGGCGCCAGCACGCGGCTCGCGACGAGCTCGAGGCCGAGCAGCACCGCCCCCGACAGGAAGACGGCCGCACTGATCCCGATTGCGGAGCTCTCCAGCCGCAAGCGAGCCACTACGCCGCGACCTCGACGAGCGGGAAGGAGCGGTGGCTTCTCGGAGGCACGAGGAAGTTCTGGCGGTGTGTCGTCCGCAGCACCGAGTTGAAGCCTTGCCCGCGGGCGTTGGGCTCGAGCCCGATCTTGGTGCCGTCGGGCAGCACGCCGTCCATCGCGAGCCGGTTGCGGTGAAAGTCGTCGCTGGACGGGTTGAAGACCACGAAGTGCAGACCGGCGGCAGGGCCGTCGGTCATCCCGTCGCGCCTCGGACGGGAGCTCCAGAAGAAAGGGTTGTCGAGCGTGTTGAAGTCGGCGCGCTGTGGGACGGCCGTGCCTTTGCGATAGAGCGTCCCGTCCGCGCCCATGACGTCTGCCTGCAGGCGGGAGGTGGACTGCATCGACGAGCTGTGCCCCACTGCGCCAAAGCGCCTGAAGTCACTCGCTACGTCATCCGGCGAGGCGGCTTCCTCGGGCGGCTGCGGAACCGTCTTCGTCCCCGGCTCGACGGCCAGACGGGGCCGGAACGTCGTGTCCACGCGCTCGGTGAAGTCGAAGTTCAGGTACCAGGCTTCGAGATTCTCGAAGACGTGAGAGAGGTGCATGTGCGTGCCGCCCTGGAAGTACGAACCGGGCCCGAGGTCGACCAGGCCGAGCGTCTCGAAGTTGACGATGCGCGGTGGTCCGAGCGCGTGCTTCTGGGTCGACGTGAAGCCGAGGAAGAGCTCGGACCCGTCCGGGATCAGATCGGCCCCCGGCACCCCGGCGGCCGTGGCCAGCTGCTTCGGCAGGCCCGGGCCGCCGTCGAAACCGCCGCCGGCGAACCCTTTGCGGATGCTCGTCATCTCCAGCACGCCGTCCATCGCGTCGAAGATCGTCGTGGCGCCCTCCTGAATGTGATCGAGGTTGTCGCTGCGCAGAAGGAAGGCGACGTCGTTCTCCTCGAGCACCACGTCGTCCGGATCGCTCGGGAAGCGAATCGTGTCCAGCAGGGCGCGGCGGGGCCGGCCCGAGGCGGAGGCGCGGCGATCGACCGGGAGGTGGCGCTCTGCTGCGCCCGCCACGTGCCGACGGAAGTACGGAAGCCCCCAGGCCGCGGTGACCGCAAGGCCGTCGGGTGTCCCCGGATGCTTGTCCTCGAGGTGCTGCAGAACGCGCTCGAGTGAAGCCTGCTCCTTCGGCCCCGGACTCGAGCCGACGGTCGCCGTGACCATTTCGTGATGCAGGGTCGGCACGACGATCTCGATCCCGTTGTCGTCGGCGATCCGCAGTCCGTCCAGCAAGTGCTGCTCCGGGGAACGACCCTCGCCGAAATGGCGGGTCGGCGCTTCGGTCAGTTGATCGACGAGCTCGTAGACCCCGACAGCTCCGAGCGCTGCCGCCGCGGTGCCCCCGACCAGCAGCTCGCGCCGCGTCAGGCGCACGGTCAGGCCGTCGGCCCGACCAGAACGAGGCCGCGCATCATGCGGTCGAGGTTTGCGACCACCTGGCGGTACGTAGTCGGCTTCGCGACGTGCTGGCTGACCGTGTAGATCGACCCGCGTTCCCGCCAGAGGTACAGGACGTGCCACTGGTCGACACCCTGGTTGACGGTGTACGGAGTGACCCTGAAACGGCCTACCCGGCGAGGGGGCTGCGGGTCGCTGAAGCACGGGATGGGGCGATGGCGCACCTTGCCTGCAACCACCTGCGTGTCCTCACAGCGCGGGATCGCGGTCCGGCCCGGATAGGCACGGAAGTTGACGTGGACGTCCTGCGACGGCGGCTCGTGCCACAGGAAGCTCGCGAGCCAGCTGCGATCGGACTTGACCGACACGCCGTTCTTCGTCGCTCCCTTCATGTCCCCGTCGAGCGGGCTCGGCATCCACATCGGGCAATAGACCGCCGCCTGGACGCGGTTGGCGAGTTGCTGCCATCCCGGCCTCCAGGCAGCAGGGCAGACACGGGGAGCCGGTGCGACCTTCACGGCCGTCGTCGCTTCGTCGTCCGCGCAGGCCGTCAGGCCGGCCGGAACGGTCAACGCAAGCGTTGCGAGCACGACGATCCTCCGCCCGATCACGAGGTCTTTATAGCCGGAAAACCTCAACCCAGGGCCCGCCGAACCGCCCGTCGGGGCGAACCTGGAACACACGATCTCCCTCGCTCCGGGCCTCCTGGATGAAGTCAGTCTCTCGGGGGTAGTGAGCGCGCGCGGCGAGCACGCGATCCTCGACCGCACCAGTCAGCACGAGGAACCGGACGCCGTCGGCGCGCAGCCGGTCGACGTCCCGATTCGGGTCGAAAGGCTCTCCCGGCCGCGGCAGGAGGAGATGGACGACGCGATATCCGTTCAAATCGGGAGTCGAGGGGTCGACCGCGATTCGTGTGCCCGCCGGCACGTTGTCGACGATCCAGCGGTGCACAGCGATGCGGGCGTCGGTCTTCGTCAGGTCGCGCGTCTCGCGGACCGACCACGTCAGTGGGACGGCGAGCAGGAGCACGGTCACCGGCGCGACGGAGCGCAGGCGGGCTGCCAGCGCGCCGAGAGCCGGGATCAGCGGGAGCACGTAGCGGTCGAAGTGCGCGTCGATGGTCATCAGTTGCGCGAAGTACACGAGACAGAACACTGCGAGGACGAGATCCGCGCGTGTTCGATGCACGAGCGCCAGGACCAGCCCGATCGCCGCGACGACGAGCACAGGCCCCAGTGCGTCCCAGAGCAGCTCGACGAATGCGATCGGCGCCGCCGGGTCGTTCTCGAAGCCGAGCCAGCCCTCGCGGGCCGCACGCTGCACGCGGGCCGCGTCGCTCACTGCGTCCCCGAACCTCAGGATCACGTACGGGCTCGTAGCGGCGAAGGCGACGAACGCAAGCGCACCTGCGATCGCGAGCCGACGCCATCTCCCCCACGCAGCGGCGACCAGTGGAACGAGGAGGATCAAGCCCGGATACTTCGCGCTCGCCGCGAGCCCGACCGCGATGCCCGCCAGCTCGATGCGACCCACGACCATCAACGCGAGCGCGACCGTGACGCCGAGGGTCAAGGGCACATCGGCGACCGCCATGCGCGAGTAGGCGACGTGCGTGGTCGCGACCGCCGTCGCGGAGGCAGCGACGAAGCCGGCCAGCGTTCCGTAGGCCTTCCAACCGAGCCACCAGGCGGCCGCGATTCCCACCGCTCCGAGCGCAACCATGACCACGCGGGCGGTGAGGTACGACGGCTCGTCCTGCCAGGCTTGGAAGGGGGCGAGGACGTACATGACGAGCGTCGGGTAGTCGAACCAACCCGGATCGGCCCCGGCACCGTGCGTCATCGCCCAGGCGCGCGGGACGATGTTCCGCTCGTCCGGGTTCAGCAGCGGGAACGGCAGGCCGTAGCGGACGCCCACCAGGCGCAGCGCAGTCGCACCGGCGAGCAGGGCGACGAGGGCGAGCCACGGGCCGCCCCACCGGCTCTCGCCGAAGTCAGACCTCCGGAGGCGCCGCACTGACAAGCCCCGCGATGTCGCGGGTGCCGACGATCACGGCGTCCACCCCGGCGCGTTCGAGCTCGGCGACCTCGTCCCGAGTCGTCACGCGGAGGTCCGCGATCGCAAGCTTTCCGGCCGGCACGTCCTCGAGGAGGTCGAGCACCCGCTCGAGCGCGTCGGCGCCCTCGCGGTCGTTGCCCGGCGAGAGGAGAAAGATCTCCGGGTCGAGCCGCTCGAGCGCGGTCTCGAGCTCGTCCGCCTCCGTGACGTTGACGACGCACTCCAGGCCTCGCTCGCCGAGCTCGGCGTAGCGGCGCTCCATCTCGCCGTCTTCGTCCGCGTCGAGGTCCGCGGCATCGATGACGCACCCGTCCGCTTGACCGACAGCAGCTCCTCCCGATGCCTGCCAGATGATCGGCAACCCGGTTACGTCGCGGACGCCAACCACCTCGGCCGTCACGAGGAGGCTCTCTGCCCCGTCCGCTTCGGCGGCGCGCGCGGAGTCGAGATCGTCGATGGGCGCGATCAGCGAGATCCCGTCGCCCTCGGAGATCGCCTGGCTCAGGCGGCGGTGACCCGTCATCTGCTCGCCCATGCTAACCGCGAGTCGGCCGGAAAACGACGGAGGCTCAAACGCCGATCGGGTGCCAGACGGTCTTGAGCTCGAGGAACGAGGCGATCTCCCACGGGCTCTCCGCGTCGGCACGGCCGCGCACGACCCGCTTCACATTGTCGGCGGCGAGGCGCTCGAGCTCCTCGCTCTGGCCGTCGGCTCCTCCGATGTCGAGTGCGTTCACGTCCATGTGGCCGGCGAGTACCGGCGCCAGCTCGTCGCGATTGCCCGTGAGCACGTTGACCACGCCTCCGGGAACGTCCGAGGTCGCCAGCACCTCGGCCAGCTCGATCGGCCGCCAGGGGCGAGGCTTCCGACGCCAGGACGACAGTTGCGTTCCCGCCGACGACAGCGGGGGCGACCCGGGAGACGAAGCCGGCGAGGGGCGGCTCGTCCGGCGCGACGACGCCGACGACTCCGGTCGGCTCGGGGATCGTGAAGTTGAAGTAGGGGCCGGCAACGGGGTTCGACGAGCCGAGGATCTGGCCCAGCTTGTCCGCCCAGCCCGCGTACCAGACGAAACGGTCGATGGCGCGTGTCGACCTCCTTGGCACCCGAGCAGAGCTCGGCAAACTCGGACCGCCGCGCCTCCATCATCTCCGCGATGCGGTACAGCACCTGCCCGCGGTTGTAAGCCGTCATGCCGGCCCATTTGGGGAAGGCGCCGCGCGCCGCGCGGACGGCGTCGCGCACGTCCTTCCGCGAGGCGCGGGCCACGTTCGCGCCCTGCGCCTCGTAGGTGCGTCCCGACTCGGAGCGGGGGAACTCGCCGCCGACATAGAGCTTGTACGTCTTCTTGACGGGGAGCCGGCTCATTCGAAATCCAGGTAGGGCTCGAGCCCGTGTCGCCCGCCCTCGCGGCCGAAGCCGGACTCCCTGTACCCGCCGAACGGCGACGCTGGGTCGAACCGGTTGTACGTGTTCGCCCAGATCACGCCGGCCCGGAGCTTCTGCGCCATGGCGAGAATTCGCGATCCTTTCTCGGTCCACACGCCGGCGGAGAGGCCGTAGGGCGTGTTGTTCGCCTTTTCGACCGCCTCGTCAGGCGTTCGGAAGGTCAGCACCGAGAGAACCGGCCCGAAGATCTCCTCCTGCGCGATGCGGTAGCTCTGTGCGACGTTGGTGAAGACCGTCGGCACGAACCAGTAGCCCTTCTCGGGCAAGCGACACGGCGGCTGGTAGATCTCGGCCCCTTCCTCCTCGCCTGCGGCGACGAGCTCGGCGATCTTGTCCAGCTGCTGGCGCGAGTTGATCGCGCCGACATCCGTGTTCTTGTCGAGCGGGTCACCGACCCGGAGGGTGACGAGCCGCCGCTTCAGCTTCTCGACCACAGGCTCGTAGATCGATTCCTGGACGAGCAGGCGCGAGCCCGCGCAGCAGACGTGACCCTGGTTGAAGTAGATGCCGTTGACGATGCCCTCGACGGCCTGGTCGAGAGCCGCGTCGTCGAAGATCACGTTGGCCGCCTTCCCGCCGAGCTCGAGGGTGAGGCGCTTGCCCGTGCCCGCCAGCTCGCGCTGGATCGCCTTGCCGACATCGGTCGAGCCGGTGAACGCGATCTTGTCCACGCCGGGGTGCTTGACGATCTCGGCCCCGGCGCGGCCGTCGCCGGTGACGATGTTGACGACGCCGGGCGGGAGCTCAGCCTGCCGGAGGACGTCGCAGAAATGGAGCGCGGACAGCGGGGTCGTCTCCGCCGGCTTGAGGACGACCGTGTTCCCCGCGGCGAGCGCGGGGGCGATCTTCCACGCCAGCATGAGCAGCGGGAAGTTCCAGGGGATGATCTGGCCGGCGACGCCGAGAGGCCGCGGCTTGCGATTGGGGAACGCGTATTCCAGCTTGTCCGCCCAGCCTGCGTAATAGAAGAAGTGCGCCGCCGCGAGCGGCAGGTCGACGTCGCGGGACTCGCGAATCGGCTTGCCGCCGTTCAGCGATTCCAGCACTGCGAACTCGCGCGAGCGCTCCTGCAGGATGCGGGCGATCCTGAAGAGGTACTTGGCGCGCTCCGTCGGCGAGATCGTCGACCAGCCGTTCTCGTAGGCGTCACGGGCCGCCTCGACGGCGAGATTGATCTCCTCGGGAGTCGCCTGCCCGACCTGCGCGAGCGGCCCTTCGGTCGACGGGTCAATCGTCTCGTAAGTCTCCTTCGGCTCGATCCAGTCGCCTCCGATGAAGAGCCCGTAGCGATCCCGGAGCTGGACGAGGTCGCGCGCCTCCGGAGCCGGCGCGTACTCCCAGGAGGACGGAACCGGCGCGCGATCCTGTTTGCGCTCTAGGTCGGTCACGGCTCTTGGCGGCGGGGCGCCCTGTTCCCACCGCCCACCCCCCACCCAAAGGGAGGGGTCGAGGGTAGCTCCGCAAGTGTCGGGCGATGGTGTCGGATGTGTGCCAAATCAGTCAATGGTGAAGTAGTCCGGGCTCTGGTAGCGCCCCGTCTTCTGCTTGCGGATCTGCATCAACACGTCGTTCAGGAGCGTCGAGGCGCCGAGGCGATAGAGATCCGGTGTCAGCCATTCCGTTCCCAGCGTCTCGTGCAGCTGGACGAGGTACTGGACGGCCTGCTTGGCCTGGCGGATTCCGCCTGCCGCTTTCATACCCACACGCCGGCCCGTCTCTTCGTGGACGTCGCGGATGGCCTCGAGCATGCACAGGGTCACCGGGAGGGTCGCCGACGACGGCAGCTTTCCCGTCGACGTCTTGATGAAGTCGGCTCCCGCCGCCATCGCGAGCAGACTGGCGCGCCGAACGTTGTCGTAGGTCCCGAGCTCGCCCGTTTCGAGGATGACCTTCAGATGCGTGTCGCCGATCGCCTCCTTCACCTGGACGATCTCGTCGTACACCTTGGCGTAGCGGCCCGAGAGGAACGCCCCGCGGTCGATGACCATGTCGATCTCGTCCGCGCCGAGCTCGACCGTGTCTCGCGCCTCGGCGACCTTGATGTGCGTGGGGCTCTGCCCTGACGGAAACGCCGTCGCGACCGCTGCAACCTTGACGCTCGTACCCCTCGTGCGCTCGACGGCGGTCGGGACGAGCGACGGGTAGATGCAGATCGCCGCCACCGACGGCACGGTCAGGTCAGCCGGATCCGGGCGGATCGCCTTCGAGGCCAGCGCGGAGACCTTGCCGGGGGTGTCAGCACCCTCGAGCGTCGTCAGATCCATCATCCGCACCGCGAGGTCGAGGGCGAACATCTTCGACTCGCGCTTGATCGACCGCTTGGCAAGGCCGGCCGCACGCTCCTCCAGCGCGACGGCATCCACCGAGCCGACACGCGGCAAGCGCGGCTCGAGCGGAAGCTCGAATCCAGCGGGGAGCGCAGGCGCCTTGGCCATGCGAGGAGTGTAGCCCTGGCGTAGTTTCTGCCCGACCCACGACTCCCGGAGGTGTGCCGTGCAAGAGGTCGACCTCAATTGGATCGCGATCCTGGTCGCCGCGATCGTGCCGATGGTGCTGGGCGCGCTCTGGTACTCGAACGCCCTCTTTGCCCGCCCGTGGATGCGCGCCGTCGATCGAACCGAGGACGAGTTGAAGGGCGTGGGCTTGGGCTACGTCCTCTCGGCGATCGCTGCGCTCATGATGTCGTACGCGCTGGCCCGCATCGTCCGCTGGGCGGAGGTGGACGACGTCTGGAACGGAGCGCTCGTCGGCTTACTCGTCTGGGTTGGGTTCGTCGCAACCGTGCTGGCGGTCACCACCTACTTCGGCGGGCGTCCGCGCTCGCTCTGGTTCATCAATGCGGGCTACCAGTTGGTCGCGCTGGTCATCGTCGGAGCCATCCACGGCGTGTGGAACTGACGTCTTAGATCCCGAGCCGCTCCAGGAGCTGCTCGTCGCGGCGCCATTTGGGGCGAACCTTGACCTGCAGGTCTAGGAATATCGGATGGCCCAGGAGTTGCTCGATCTCGGGGCGTGCTCGAACGCCGATCTCCTTCACGATCGCGCCGCGGCGCCCCACGACGATCTGTTTCTGCGACTCGGTCTCTACGTAGATGTGCACCTGCACGACCTTTTCGCCGAGCTCCTCGACGTCGACCGAGATCGCGTGCGGCAACTCCTCGCGCGTCAGCTGAAGCGCCTTCTCGCGCACGAGCTCGGCAACCTGCGCCTCAACGGTCAAATCGGTCCGCTGATCCGGTGCAAAGTACGCAGGGCCCTCGGGCAGCAGACCCACGAGCTCGTCACGTAGCTCGCCGATGCCGTCTCCGGTCTTTGCGCTCACCGGGTGTAGCGCATGAAAATCACCGAGCCGGGCCGCCGCTTGCATCTGCGAAGCGATGTGGCCGGGAACGATGTTGTCGACCTTGTTCAGGGCGATCACCACGGGTACTCCGAGGTCGAACACCTTGCGGGCTATGAAACGGTCGCCTCCGCCGATGCGCTCTCGGGCAGAGACGACGAACAGCACGGCGTCCACGTCCTCGAACCCGTGGTCGACGGTCCGCTGCATGCGCTCGGTCAGCGGGTCAAGCGGACGCTGGAACCCTGGGAGGTCGACGAGCACGAGCTGCCAGTCCGGCCCGTTCGCGACGCCTGCGGTGCGCCGCCGGGTCGTCTGCGGCTTGTCGGATGTGATCGCCACCTTGCCGCCGCAGAGTGCATTGACGAGCGTCGACTTCCCGACGTTCGGTCGCCCGGCGAGCGCGGCGAACCCCGATTTCACAGCTCGAACGTCTCGGGCAGCAGCTCGGCGGGCGTGCGCGTCACGACCTCGCCGTCGGCACCGCGGAACGTGACCCGGTCGAGCCGGAATTCGTAGATCCACTGCCGGCAGCCTCCGCAAGGCGACGCGGTGACCGCGATCTCCTCGAGGTCGCCCGGCCGACAGCCCTCGACCACGGCGCGGGCCAGCGCTGCCCGCTCGGCGCAGATCCCCAATGGGTACGAGGCGTTCTCGACGTTCACGCCCTCGAACACTCGGCCGTCCCGAGCTCGCACGGCAGCGCCGACTAGGAACTCCGAGTACGGCGCGTACGCCCGCTGAGCGACGGCGACTGCCTGCTCGTAGAGGTCGGAGCTCATGCGAATACCTGAAAGATGACAAGGACAGCGAGGGCACCGAGCACTGCGCCGTACGCAACTTCGAGGAGCGAGTGGACGCCGGACTCGACCCGGGTTTGTGCGACGAGCAATGCCATCAGGAACGCGAGCGAGGAAATCAGAAACCAGTGCGTGGAGTCGCCGACGACGTTCGTGATCGCCATCCAGCCCCCGAAGGCGATTGCGGCGTGCCCTGACGGCAGCCCACCTCGCAGTGGCGTGCCGCGGCCCGTATAGGCCTTGATCGAGATGACGACGATGATCGTCAGGACGAGTGCGATGAGCGTCAGCTCGGCCGGCGCATCGCGCAACCGATCGATGAGCCGCGAGCTGCGATCCACGATCTGATCGGAGAAGACGAGGTAGCCGATCGCCACCGCATTGACCGTCGCGATCAGAACGGCGCCGGCCGCAATGTCCTTAGCGAGCTTGGCCAGCGGGTCGAACGACGTCGTCGCGACATCGATTCCGGCTTCGAGCGCCGAGTTGATCATCTCGGCGATGAGGACGAAGGAGATCGCCAGCAGAAGGGCGATCAGCTCGACCTTGTCGACGCCGGTCCAGAGCGCTGCAACCAGCACTCCGGTCGCAATCGCAAAGTGGATGCGCATGTTCCGCTGCGTGCGGAGGACATGGATGATCCCTTCGAAGGCGAAGTTGAAGCTCTCGTGGATCGAGGGCGCTCGCCGGTGACCGTTCATCCGCGCAGCGCGACCTCGCGCGCCTCCATCTCGTCGCCGTGGTCGTAGCCGAGGAGGTGCAACAGGCCGTGGACGAGCGGCTCTCTCCAGGCATCCCCGACGACCTGTGGGCAGACGACGGCATCGCCGAGCTGCCGCGGCACGCCCTCCGGAAGCTCCGCGCGGCCGTCGATCGGAAATGAGAGAACATCGGTCACCTCGTCCACCCCGAGGTGCTCGCGCTTGAGCGCCTGCATTTCCTCCGGACCGACGAACAGGAGCCCGAGCTCGCCGTCCTCGATTCCCTCGGCAGCGAGGACGCTCCGTGCCAGCTCGGCTGCGGCGTCCTCGTCGACCTCCGCCCCGCTCCGGTTAGCGAGCTCGATCGTGACCATGTGGACTACTTCCGGCGCTGGGTCCCCGTCTCCTCCGCGTGCAGCCTGTACGCCTCGACGATCCGCTGCACGAGCTTGTGGCGGACGACGTCTTCGTGCCCGAACTGGACGAACGCGACTCCGTCCAGTGGCCCCAGGATGTGCTGCACCTGGATGAGGCCGGAAGCCTGCTCACGGGGGAGGTCGATCTGGGTCACGTCGCCGGTGACGACCATCTTCGAGCCGAAGCCAAGCCGCGTCAGGAACATCTGCATCTGTTCGGGGCTCGTGTTCTGCGCCTCGTCGAGGATGACGAAGGAGTCGTTCAGCGTCCGGCCGCGCATGAACGCGAGCGGAGCAACCTCGACGATGCCCTTCTCCATGTAGCTCGCAAGGCGGTCGGCGTCCAGCATGTCGTAGAGAGCGTCGAAGAGCGGGCGCAGGTAGGGGTCGACCTTCTCCAGGAGCGTGCCCGGGAGGAAGCCGAGGCGCTCGCCGGCTTCGACGGCGGGGCGCGTGAGGATGATGCGGCCGACCTGCTTGTCCGCGAGCGCCGCGACCGCGAGCGCCATGGCCAGGTACGTCTTGCCCGTTCCGGCCGGGCCGATCGCGAACGTGACGGTGCAGTCACGGATCGCGTCGACGTAGCGCTTCTGGTTGACGGTCTTCGGAGCGATCTTCTTGCCGCGATGGCGCCAGACGACGTCTTCGAAAACCTGGCGCACATCCTCGACCTGGTCGAGCGCACCGAGCACGGCATCCACGGTGGAGGGCCCGATCTCGTGACCGCCCTCGACCAGCTCGACGAGCTCGTCCACGACGGCCCGCGCTTCGACGACGCTCTGCTCGTCTCCCTCGAGCGTGAGCTGGTTGCCGCGCAGGCGGATCGTGCAGCGGAGACGGTCGCGCAGGCTGTCGAGCACGCCGTCGCCCACCGTCGCGAGCTCGGCGGCGACATCGTTGGAGACCGAAAGCGTGTCCTGCATGAGTCAAAGTCTAGGCAGGGCGTACGATCGGGCCGTGGAGCGGGACTGGGGGGAGTTCCTCGAACGCGTGGAGGAGGCGGTGACAGAGCCCGGGGCCTCTGCCGAGGAGATTGCGGACGCGGAGCGGCGACTCGGCACGACGCTCCCACCGGGGTATCGATCGTTCCTGGCGACCACCAACGGTTTCGGCCCGATTGGATCGTTCGTTCGCCGGCTACGGCCCGCCGACGAGATCCGCTGGTTGAGCGACGAGGATCCAGAGCTGATCCGGATCTGGGTCGAGGCGACGGGTGACGACGCTCTGGCCGCGACGCTCGTGGTCAGCGACGAGGAAGACGGCGCCCGCCTCCTGCTGAACCCCGCCGTCGTCGACGAGGAGGGCGAGTGGGAGGCGTGGTTCTTCGCTCACTGGGTTCCGGGCGCTGAGCCGTACAGCTCGTTTCGAGCGCTGGTCGAGGAGACGTACTCTCGTCATGTCGACGAGCAGAAAGCGGAGCAAGGCGAGCCGACACCGCGCGTGGCGCCAGAGCTGGGCGTCGGGGCCGACGATCTTCAAGGCCTGGTCGCTGCGCTTCGCCTGCCGGAACTCAACGACCGGGTGGCGGCGCTCGACGGCCTGGCGAACCTGCGCGACCCAGCGGCGGCGGCAGCGGTCATCGACGTCGTCCGGGACGCCGGCGAAGACGATTACGCACGACAGACCGCGGCTCGAACTCTCGGGCAACTGCGGAATGAGCAGTCGGTCACCGCCCTTGTCGACGTTCTCCGCTTTCCCTACCCGCAGGGTCGTGTGTTCGATCGGAGATCGCCTGCTCAGGAAGCTGCGATCGGCCTCAAGCATGCAGCGAGACAGGGATTGCTGCACCTCGGCGAGTTGGCCCGACCCGCGCTCGCTGCCGCTGTGCGGGACCCAGATCCGAACCTTCGCGCCGAGGCCTGCGCGACGCTCTGCCACGCGCACGCGTGGTCGGAGGAGGCGCTCGAGCTCGTGTCGCCACTTATCGCCGATCCCGATCCCGAGGTTCGGTTGACCCTCATCACCCACATCGATCAGCTCACCCGCGATCGAGAGTTGCTCAGAACAGCACTCGGAGATGACGACCCGCGCGTCAGCTCGGCCGCGAAGCGAACGCTCGACCGCCTCGAGAGCTAGGCCAGCTTTTCGCGCACGAGCTGGCTGACCTGGCTGCCATCCGCGCGGCCGGCTACCTGCGGCATCACGTCGGCCATCACCCGGCCGAGATCTCGCATGCTCGTCGCGCCGCACTCGGCCAGGACGTCGTCGATGATCGACTCGAGCTCCTCCTCGGAGAGCTGCTCGGGCATGAACTCCTCGATCACCGCGAGCTCGCGATCCTCCTGTTCGGCCCTCTCCTCGGCGCCACCGACCCGGAAAGCCTCTGCAGCCTCCGAGCGCCGCTTGCGCTCACGCTGCAGGACCTGCAGCTCCTCCTGATCTTGCAACTCCCGCTGGAGCTCCTTCTGTGCCGACTGCAGGCTCGAGAGGATCAGGCGCAGGGTGTCACGGCGCTCGGCGTCGCGTTCACGCATCGCCTTGGTCAGCTCTTCCTGGATCTGGGCGATCAGGCTCATCCGGGCAAGCCTCCCATGCGGCCGCCGAGGACGTGCCAGTGAAGGTGGAAGACGGTCTGGCCTCCGCCCTCTCCGACGTTGACGACGACGCGATAGTCCTCCAGGCCTTGCTCGCGTGCAGTTTCGGCGATGAACTCGAGCATGCGCTTCGACTCGTCAGCCAGAGAACTCGGATATCTCGCGAAACGTGGGAACGTGCTTCTCGGGAATCACGAGCAGGTGCGTCTCGGCTTTCGGGTTGATGTCCTTGACGGCGACGAAGCCGTCCGCCTTGCGCACGTGGTCGCCCTCGGCGACGAGCTGGCAGAAGAGGCAGTCAGACGACACCGACGATGCCCTCCTTCGTGACCCTCGTCGCTCGAGCCCGCGTGAGTTGCCCGACCGGCGCCGGGCCCTCGATGAACCACGGCGAATAGTCGTCGCCGTAGCCCCGGCCCGGGCGGTCGACGAGCACCGCATCCTCCGTTCCGAGCTTGGTGCGCCAGCGGCGCTCGCAGGCAGCTTGCGACGCCGCGCGAAGCTGGGCGCTCCGCTCCTTCTTGACCGGTGGCGGAACAGGGTCGTCGCCCGCGGTCTTCGTCCCTGGCCGCGGCGAGTACGGAAAGACGTGCACCTTGGTGATGCCCGCGGCGTCGACGAGTCGCAGCGTGTTCGCGAACGCGGGCTCGTCCTCGGCCGGAAACCCGACGATGACGTCGGTCGTCAGGTTGAAGTCGGAGAGCGGCTCGAGCCGGCGCAGATAGGTCTGCGCGGAGTAACGGCGGCCCATCGCGCGCAGCACGCCGTCGTCGCCCGACTGGAGCGGGACATGCAGGTGGCGGGACACGAGAGGAGTCTCACGCAGGGTGCGCACGAGCTCGGCGTCGACGTGGTTGATCTCGATCGACGACAGGCGCAGGCGCTCGAGGCCGGGTGTCCGAGCTGCCTCCCGCACGAGCCGTCCGAGCGTGTAACCGGCCTCGCGGTCGCGGTAGCAGCCGAGATTGATACCGGTGAGCACGACCTCGCGGTGACCCTGCGCGACGCGGCGGCGAATCTCTGCGAGGACGGCTGTTGCTCGGCGACTGCGCGACGAGCCACGCACGAGCGGGATCACGCAGAAGTTGCACGAGAAGCTGCAGCCGTCCTGCACCTTGACGAACGCCCGCACTCGGTCGAGGCGGGCATCGGACTGGACGCACCCGATCGCCCCGACGTCACCGGCGATGAAGCTCGGTGTTTGCTCGCTGGGCCTGGCGACGACCGTGACGTTCGCAGGCAGGCCCCGGAAGGCGTCGCCGGCCAGGCTGGCGGCGCAGCCGGTGACATAGACACGCGCGTGCGTGCGCGCAGCGCGCGACGCCGCCTGACGTGACTTGCTGACGGCCTCGTTGGTCACGCAGCACGTGTTGACGACTGCGATGTCACCCGCTGTCGCGGATTCGGAGTGGCCGTCGAGCAGGAGTCGCTCACGGATCTCATGCGCATCCGTGTGCGAGACCTTGCAGCCCAGGAAGCGGACCGAGAACGTCGCCATGGGATCGCGAAATCTACTCGCGCGCGAAGAGATCGGCTGCGAAACGCACACCTGTACGTCGCTCGACGCGACGAAAGCCCGCCGGGTGCGGTTCGTCGGCGACGAGGTAGCCCGACGCGATCAGGTGCCTCGCTTCGATGCGCGGGCCGAGGGCTTCGACCGTCGCGAGGGTGACGTTCGCGGCGGCGACATCAGCCGCCGGTAGCGAATCGCTCGTCGCATCGGCGCGCTCAACGGTCAAGTCGACGCCGTTTGCCTCTGCGTTGCGTCGCGTTGCATCGACCGCTGACTCGTCGACGTCGAGCGCGACGACGGGCGCGAACCCCAGCCTCGCGGCCGCGATCGCCAGAACGCCGGAGCCGCAGCCGACGTCGAGGAAGCTGCCTCGGTCGACCCCGAGCAGCAGTTCGAGGCAAAGCCGGGTGGTCTCGTGCGCCCCGGTGCCGAATGCGCGGCCGGGGTCGATCACGACGGGCTTGGATCCCAGCTGTAGGCTCCTGCCAGGGCGGTCCGATCCAGAGCGGGCCCACGACCACAGGGACGTGGAAGCGCCGCCACTCGTCCTCCCAGCCCGTCGGCACCGGATCGACCTCGACCTGATCGAAGTGAGCACGGAGATCGGCAAGCCCTGTGTCGTCCGTGTAGACGACGAGGGCATCGTCCTCCTCGAGGAAACCGGCCGGAGCGAGCTCGAGCAGTTGCGCGACCACCTGGTCGAACCGACCTGGTGGCACAGCGATCCTCGCGCGGAGGAGCTCGCTCAGCGGAACGCGCTCTTCAACTTCTCGAAGAACCCCTCGTCGGCCAGGTAGGTGCTTCCGTCCGCCGTCTTCGCGAATTCTTCGAGCAGCCGCCGCTGTTCGTCGTTCAGCTGGCGCGGGACCGCCACGTTGACGAGAACGCGGTGGTCGCCGCGGCCGAAGCCCTGGAGGACCGGCATGCCAAGCCCTCGCAGCACGCGAACCTCGCCGGGCTGCGTTCCGGACTCGAACGCGAGCTCATCCTCGCCCTCCAGAGTCGGGATCTTGACGCGCGTGCCGAGTGCCGCGTCGGTCATGGACAGGTTGACCGTCGAGTAGATGTCGTCTCCCTCACGAACGAACTGCTGGTGCGGGCGAATGCGCACGAGCACGTAGACGTCGCCGGCCTGTCCGCCGAGCGCGCCCGCATGGCCCACGCCGGAGAGCCGGATCCGCTGCCCGTCGTGGATACCGGGCGGAATCTCGATGTCCAACTCACGTTCTGCCAGCACACGCCCCGCGCCTTCGCACTCCGGACAGGGATCGTCGATGATCCGCCCCGCGCCTGAGCAATCCGGGCAGGCCTGGCTGCGGACGAACTCGCCGAGGGCGGTCCGTGTCACCTGCTCGAGCCGGCCGGCGCCGTCGCAGCGAGGGCAGGTCCGCGGGCTCTTGCCGGGCGCGACGCCGTCTCCGGAACACGTCTCGCAGAGCTCCGCCACCTGGAACGGCACGGCACGGCTGACTCCCTCCGCCGCTTCCTCGAGGTCGATCTCGACCTGGGCGGCGAGGTCGGAGCCGCGCGTCCGTCGAGGCCCAGTCGCGACGCCGAAGACGTCGTCGCCGAAGAACGCGGAGAAGATGTCGGCGAGGCTCCCGAGGTCGAACGGTGTGGGCCGGAATCCTCCGCTTCTCAAGCCGGCGTGGCCGAAGCGGTCGTAGAGCTGGCGCGTTTCGGACTTCGACAGCACTTCGTAGGCCTCGACGACCTCCCTGAAGCGTTCGTCGGAGCTCGGGTCGTCCGAGACGTCGGGGTGCAGCTCGCGCGCGAGGCCGCGAAAGGCGCTCTTGATCTCTTGCTCGCTCGACCCGCGGCCGACGCCGAGGATGTCGTAGTAATCACGCTCGGTCGTGGCCATCCGGACTCAGGGTAGCGAGGGGGTTAGTTGTCCTCGTACACGGCCTCGACGAAGCGCGAGAGCTCGTGCGCAGCCGCGCGGACGGTGCGGATCGCCTTCTCGTAGTCCATGCGCAACGGGCCGACCACGCTGACGGCGCCAAGCGTGCGGTTGGTGAGGCCGTATGAGGCGCCGACGAGAGCTGCGTCCCTCAGCGACGGGTCGACGAGCTCGCCGCCGACTCGGACGATCGGACGTCGCGAGCCAAGCGCCTCGCCGACGAGCTCGAGGATCTGAGCGCGGCGCTCCAGCGCCTCGAGCAGTCGGCGCCCCGCGTCCAGCTCATTTGTGCGCACGTCGCCCAGGAGAGTCGCCTGTCCGCCCACGAAAAGGCGCTGCTCGTGCGCGTCGAGGAGGTCGGTGAACGCTGGGCGGATCAGCTCCAGGAACTCCAGCTCACGGGCCGAGAGGCCGTCTTCCGCAAAGCGGCGTTGCAGCACTGCACTGCCGATCCGCAGCCCCGCGAGCCGCTCGTTCAAGTATTCGGCCGCCCAGGAGGTGAGGCCTGGGTCAAGCGGGTCACCGAGCGCGAAGACGCGTTTCGAGACCCCGCCGGTCGAGGTGATGACAACGACCATCACCACCTGCGGCTGCAGGAGCAGAACCTCGACATGGCGCACGGTCGTCGTCTGGACCGGCGGTGCCGACACGAGCGCCAGCAGCCTCGTGACCTGGGAGAGCGTCTCGGTGGTCGCCTCCAGTGCGGCGTCCACCCCGCTCCGAGTCGCTGCGGGATCGATTGCGAACGGTCCCGGCCTCGGCTCGAGCTCCTCCAGGAGGACGTCTGCATAGAACCGGTAGCCGGCTTCTGTTGGCACTCGCCCTGCCGAGGTGTGCGGGTGCGTGAGCAGCCCGAGCCGCTCGAGCTCCGAGAGCTCGTTCCTCACCGTGGAGGCAGAGAAGCCGAGGCCGCCCCGCTCGACGAGCGTCTTCGATCCGACCGGTTGTCCGCTCGCGACGTAGTCCTCGACGAGACGGCGCAGGATGTCCTGCTGCCGCTCGCTGAGATTGGGACGCTCTGTACGGGCCATTTGCAGGGATTTTACGTCAGACCAGCAACTCTGCCGTGACCCCGTCGCCCAGACGCCGTCCCCGATCGGTGAGGACGAGTGCAGGAGGAGCGCCGTTCGCCGGGCTGACATGCACGAGATCGGCCGCGACGAGCCGGTCCAGCGCGTTCGCGTTGATTGCGCCGATCGTGTCGGCCAGCAGCACGCCCTCGTCGAGCCGCAGTCCGAGCATCACCCGCTCTTCGCGCTTCACCTCCACAGGCAAGTCCTCGACCTCGCGCAGCGGGCGCTGCCCGCTTGCGAGCGCATCGAGGTAGACGCCGAGCCGGGGTGTGTTGCGCCACCGCTGAGCGCCGACCGTCGAGACGGCGCCGATGCCGAGCCCGAGGTAGTCCCGACCCAGCCAGTAGCCGAGGTTGTGTCGAGAGCGCAGGTCGCGATCGCCCTCCCGCGCCGGCGTGAGGCAGAAATTCGCCGTCTCGTACCATCGGTAGCCGGCTCCGGTCATCCGGTCCACCACCCGTTCGAAGTAGTCCTCCATCTCCTCGGCCTGGCGGGCGAGCTCGTCGCCGTGGGCGTGTGTGAACCGCGTCCCGGGCTTTGCCTCCAGCTCGTACCAGGACAGGTGCTCGGGGGCGAGAGCGAGCGCTTCGTCGATGTCGCGAGCGAGGTCGGAAGTGCTCTGGCCGGGAATGCCGTAGATGAGGTCGAGCGAGATGTTGTCGAAATTGGCATCGCGTAGGTGGTGGAACGCGCGCCGAACGACGTCCGGAGTCGCCCGCCGCTCGAGCGTTTCGAGCAGGTGCGACTGAAAGCTCTGCGCGCCCAGCGACACCCGGGAAACGCCCTCGGCCGCCAGCAGCGACGCGAGCTCGGGCGTCACCGTTTCGGGATTCGCCTCGACTGTCAGCTCTTCGCAGTCCGGCAACGCCCGCAACAGGCGTTGAAGCGCCCCCGCCTCGGTGAAGGTCGGCGTGCCGCCCCCGAGGAAGACCGTGTCGAGACGTCCTGACAAGGCGCCGCGCTCCAACTCCAGTTCGGCGATCAGCGCGTCGACGTACTCGCCGTGCCGGCCCTCCCGGCCGACCACCGTGACGAAGTCGCAGTAACCACAGCGCGTGGCGCAGAAGGGGAGATGTACGTACAGGTGCCGGGCGCCGCTCACTTCTTCGCCCCCTCGTCCAGGTTGAGAACCGCGAGGAACGCCTCCTGCGGTACCTCGACTGCTCCGACCTGCTTCATCCGCTTCTTCCCTCTCTTCTGCCGGTCGAGCAACTTGCGCTTGCGCGTGATGTCTCCTCCGTAGCACTTCGCAAGCACGTCCTTGCGCTTCGCCTTGATCGTCTCGCGCGCGATGATCCGCGACCCGATTGCCGCCTGCACCGGCACGTCGAACATCTGTCGTGGGATCTCCTCGCGGAGGCGGTCGACCAGCAAACGGCCTCGTGTGTAGGCCGCCTCCCGGTGGAGCACGAGCGAGAGAGCATCGACCGGCTCACCGCCGACGAGGACGTCGAGGCGCACGAGATCGCCCTCACGAAACCCTGCGTAGTCGTAATCGAAGCTCGCGTATCCACGCGTGCGCGACTTCAGCTGGTCGTAGAAGTCGAAGACGATCTCGCCGAGGGGCAGTTCGTAGAGCAACAGGACGCGCTCGGGCGAGAGGTACTCCATGTGGTCGAAGCGCCCGCGGCGCTCGGTCGCGAGCTCCATGACCTGGCCGACGCCGTCCTTGGGAACGATGATCGACGCGCGCACGTACGGCTCCTCGACCCGCTCGCGGTCGTCCGGCATGTCTGCCGGGTTGTGCACCTCGACCAGCTCGCCGGTCGGCGTCTCGACCCGGTAGGCAACCGTCGGGGCAGTCACGAGGAGGTCGAGGTCGAACTCGCGCTCGAGGCGCTCGCGGACGATCTCCATGTGCAACAGCCCGAGGAACCCCGAGCGAAAACCGAAGCCGAGAGCCTGGGAGGTCTCGGGCTCGTACGAGAGCGAGGCGTCGTTCAACTTCAGCCTCTCGAGCGCGTCTCGCAGCTCCGGGTAGTCGTCGGAATCGGTCGGGAAGAGACCGGCGAAGACCATCGGCTTCACGTCGCGGTACCCCGGAAGCGGCTCGGAAGCGGGGTTCGACTGGGAGGTCAGGGTCTCGCCCACGCGCAGGCGCGCGACGTCCTTGAGCCCGGTGATCAGGTAGCCGACCTCGCCGGCGGTGAGCGTGTCTGCCGGTTGCATGGTCGGCGAGAAGAACCCGACCTCTTCGGCCTCGAAGCGGGTCCCCTGCGCCATCGCGAGCACCGGCTCGCCGGCGCGAAAGCTTCCGTCGATGACCCGGATGAAGGCGACGACCCCGCGGTACTGGTCGTAGGAGGAGTCGAACACGAGCGCACGGGGAGGGCCGCTCGGGTCACCTTTGGGCGGCGGGATGCGCTCGATGACCGCGTCGAGGATCTCCTCGACGCCCTGACCCGTCTTCGCCGACACGCGCAGAGCGTGGTCGGGCGTGTCTCCGACCAGCTCCGCGATCTCCTCAGCCGCTGCGTCCGGGTCGGCCTGCGGTAGGTCGATCTTGTTGACGACGGGAAGCAGCTCGAGGTCGTTCTCGATTGCGAGGTAGGCGTTCGCCACCGTCTGCGCCTCGACGCCCTGTGCAGCGTCGACGACGAGGAGCGCTCCCTCGCAGGCCTGGAGCGAACGTGAGACCTCGTAGGTGAAGTCGACGTGCCCAGGAGTGTCGATCAGGTTGAGCTCATGGCCCTTCCAGTCCACCCGGACCGCCTGTGCCTTGATCGTGATCCCGCGCTCGCGCTCGAGGTCCATGGAGTCGAGAACCTGCGCGCGCATGTCGCGCCCGGTGACGGCGCCGGTCACCTCGAGGATGCGATCCGCGAGCGTCGACTTGCCATGGTCGATGTGCGCGATGATCGAAAAGTTGCGTATGCGGTCTTGGTCCATGCGAAATCAGGCGCGGCGGAAGGCGGATCGCAACGTTAGCAGCGCCTCCAACTCACGAACTCGCAGCAAACGGGAGGAAATGAGATAGACGGCGACCCCGACGAGCAGCGCGGAACCAAGCGAGACGAGCTGGTCGCCGAAGGACCGTCCGAGCGCCTCGTCAAGAACGCGCCACACCACGTAGGAGATCGCGGCCAGCGGGACTGACGCCAGCCCCACGCGGAGGCCCGAGCTCGCCGTCTCTCCGAACTCGATGCGGCCGAGCCGGCGGCGCAGGACGATGAGGAGCAGGACCGTCCCGACGATGTTGGCAATCGAAGTCGCGAGTGGGATCCCCCATGTGCCGACCCGGTAGAGCGCGAAGTTCAGCGCCGCGTTGAGGGCGAGGTTCCCGAGAGCGAGCACGGTCGGGGTCCAGGGCGCCTGCAGGCTGAAGAACGCTCGGATCATCATCAGCATCGCCCCGTTGAACACGAGACCCAGAGAGAAGGCCGCGAGCGCGTTCGCGACGACGGGTGTCTGGTCCGGCTCGAAGTCCCCCCGTTCGTAGAGCAAGCGCACGATCGGATGGGCGAGGACGGCGATGATGACGCTCGCCGGGATCAGGAGGAATCCGATTTGGCGCAGCCCGAGCGAGACGGTGTGCCTGAACTCGTCCATGTCGTTGCGAGCGGCGAGGCGAGCCAGGCGGGGAAAGAGAACCGTCGCGACTGCGACCGAGAACATGCCCTGCGGGAGCATGTAGATGCGAAACGCCTTGTCGATCGCGGTCGGCGCGATGTTCGGGTCGATGTAGCGGCTCGCGAAGAACACGCCGATCAGCGCGTTGAAGTTGATGAGACCGAGGCCGAGGGAGACGGGCAGCATCAGTGCGAACACACGCCTGACGGCCGGGTCGCGCCAGTCGATGACCGCGCGCAGACGTCCGTCACGTCCAGCCAGCCACGGCAGCGGCAACAGGAGCTGGATCACCGTCCCGACGAGGATCGAGCCCGCGTAGACGTACAGCTCCGAACTCTCGGAGTCCGCGCGCGGGACGCCGATCAGGAGGCCGCCGATGATCGCGAGGTTCCAGAAGACCGGCGTCAGCGCGGGCACGGTGAAGTGCTCGTAGCTGTTCAGGATTCCGACGACGATCCCCGAGATCCCGAGCAGGACGATGATCGGGAAGAGGATCTGCGAAAGGCGGACGGCGAGGTCTTCTTGCGCGGCCGGAAGCCCGAACAGAGGGATGATCAACGGGGCGAGGAGAATGAAGAGCGCGGTGAGAGCGCTCAGGCCGAGCAGCAGGAGCCAGATGAGACTCGAGGCGACGCGCCAGGCTCGCTCACGTTCGCCCTTCTCGTGCAGCTCCGTGAAGATGGGGACGAAGGCCGAGGAGAGCGCAGCGTCGGCCACGATGGCGCGGATCAGGTTCGGGATCTGGAATGCGACCGTGAAGGCGTTGATCGCGCCGCGCGTGCCGAAGAAGTACGCGGCGACGATCTCGCGAATGAGCCCGAGGATGCGGGACAGCCCGGTGGCAAGCGAGAAGATCGCCGTCGACCAGGCGAGCCGCCCGCCCCAGGCCCGCTTTTCCACGTGGCCGAGTATAGGAACGGCGCCCGTCGGCCTCGCGGGCCACGGCGGCTGCGCCTTAACTTAGGCACAGCCCACCTCCTCCCCGTCGCGATCGTAGTGAGGAAATCCGCGCACATGGGTGCCGGCTTCCCGCCGAAAGTGCGCAAACCGGCTCTGGTACCATCGCGGCGCCCGCGCGTCGCGGGCATTCGTCCGCAAATGCCCAACATTCAGCAGCAGAAAAAGCGTGTCCGCACGGCCGCCGAGGAGCGGGTCGAGAACCTGCGTTACAACTCGACTGTCAAGACGATCACGAAGCGCCTCGCTCAGGCCGTGCAGGAAGGCGACAAGAAGCGCATCGCCGCCGAGCACCAAGAGCTCCAGCGCTGGATCGACCGGGCCACTTCGCGGGGCGCCATGCACCGCAATGCGGCTGCGCGCAAGAAGGCTCAGGCCGCGCGGCTCGTCGCGGGGCGTTAGCGCCTAACCGGAGGCGACCGCGGGCCGATCCGCAGTCCGCGTGATCGCGACCAGCGCTCGCTCCAGCTCGAGCTGCGCCGACAACCTGCTCGCGCCCTTCAATGCGGCGTCGAGCTCGGCGAGGCGCACGAGCGCCGTGTCCAGCTCATCGCGCGAGTAGTTCTCCGCGTGTCCGAGCGCCTTCCGCGCTGGGTACTCCTTCATCTTCAGGCGGGCGGCGATTTCCTTGGTGCGCAGCCCTTCCTCCGCGAGCGCCTGCGCCCCCCGCACCCGACCCACGTGCGTTGCGAGGCCGAGAGCCAGGAGGAAAGGCTCCTTGCGCTCGAGCGCCAGCTCGCAGGCGGCCAAGAGCGAGGGCAGGTCGCGAGCTCCCCAGGCATCGGTCAACGCCCAGGCAGCCGCCTCGCGCCCGCCGACCGCGAGCTGCTCGACGTCGCGGCGGGTGATCGCGTCACCTCCGGCCCAGGAGATGATCTTGTCGATCTCGCTCGCGAGGGCGATGACGTCCTCCCCGCAGATCTCGACGAGTGCACGCGCAGCCTCGGCGTCGGCTTTCGCACCCAGGCGCTCGAACTCGCTTCGCACCCAGCCATGAAGATTGGCGGGCCTGGGGACGTCGAACTGCAGCACCTGGCCGTGCTTCTCGCACAGGCTCGCGAGCGCCGGGGTCTTCGGCGCTTCCTCGGCAACGAGCGCGAGGACCGCTCCGGGGGCCGGCTGCTTCAGATAGGCGCCGACGGCGTCGATGTCGGTCTTGCGCCAGCGCTCGACGCCGTGGACGACGACCAGGCGACCACCGTCTGCCGCAAACAGACCGAGTGCGTTGCAGGCGCCGACAGCGTCCTCACCGCTCGACGAATCCGCTGCGAGGATCTCGACCGACTCGTCTCCAAATCGCGTTCTCAGACGGGCGAGCGCGCGAACGTGCTTCGGCCGGTCGGTCCCCGCGAGCAGGTAGATCGGAAGCAACGGTTCCGTGGACATCTGCCCTCAGAATAGTCAGCGTGCGGTGCGAACCGAGAGCCGCGCCCCGTCGGATTCCAGCACGATGCGACCGTCCTCGTCCGTCCGGTAGACGGCCAGGCCCGGTGCGCGATCGAGAGCGGACATCGTGGAGGCTCTCGGATGGCCGTAGTCGTTGTTCTTGCCGACCGACACGATCGCGACCCGAGGTCGCAGGCTGTCGAGCAACTCGGAAAGACCGTCGTCGGCCGAGCCGTGATGGCCCACTTTGAGAATCTCGACCGGTGGGATGCGCAGCCGCGAAGTCACGTTCGACTCGGCGTCGGCGGGCAGAAGCGCATCGACGCTGCCGTAGGAGGCGAGCAGGACCGTGGCATGGTCGTTGGGGTCGTCCGCCGGCGAGGCGACCCCTTCGGGCCAGAGCACCCGTACCCGTAGGCGGCCCAGGGTGAAGTCACGGCCTGCGCGAGTGACGACGATCGGGATTCGCCGCTTGCCCGCTTCGCGCAAGGCCGCTGCTCCGAACGGATTTGGGAAGGGCAGATCCGGCTCGAAGACGATGCCGACTCTTAGCTTGCGAACGATCTTCTCAGCGCCTCCGATGTTGTCTCGCGACGGGTGCGAGAGGACGAGCACGGCCAGTCGGCGCACGCCGAGGCGCAGGAGCTGGTCCGCGACTTCGGCCTCCGGTGGGCCCTCGTCGACGAGGATCGCTCCTTCCGGTACCTGAATCAGAGTCGAATCGCCCTGGCCGACATCGAGAAACGTCATCCGCAGCCCGCGCGGAGGCGGCAGTTGATCGTCGGGCCTGCTGAGCTTCCAACCGGCGGCGGTCAGAACGACGAGAACGGCGAGAGCAGCCGCCCGTTGAGCGCGAGGCGGCCGCAGCCGCGTGGCTACGACGCCGAGCGCGACGACTGCGACAACGCCGATTGCCGCAGTAGCCGTCGAGACTTGCGCGTACGGAAGACCGCCGATGACGCGCGCGCAACCCGCGAGGTACGCGGCCAACCAGCCGTTCGCCCATCCGAGAGCCGCGGCGAGCGATGGCAGCACGGGCTCGACCGCGGCCGCGGCGAACGCGAGCCCGAGCAGCGGAGCGACCGCGGGCGCCGCCAGGGCGTTGGCGAACACCGAGTAGATCGGGACGGAGCCGAAGTGCAACAGAAGGATCGGCGCCGTCGCGACACCACAAGCCACCGAGACTGCGATGACGGCGCGCAGCCAGCGCGGCCCGGGGTAGCCCTCGAGTCGTCGTTCGAGTGGCGGCACGCCGAGGAAGATCGCGCCGACCGCCCCGAACGAAAGCTGGAAGCCGGGCTCGAGCAACGAGTACGGGTTCCATGCCAGAAGCACGACGGCTCCCACGAGGAGGAAGTACCACCGATCGCGCGGCCGGGCGGCCAGCCACGCTAGCGACGCAAGCGCTCCGGCCACCCCTGCGCGAACGATCGACGGCTGCCAGCCGACGGCCAGGACATACCCGCCGATCGCCGCCAGCGCTCCGAGCTCTCCCAGCCAGCGCGAAACTCCGACGAGCCAGGCGAGCAGAAGCGCGCCCCCGGCGACGAGGGCGACGTTCTGGCCCGAGACGGCCAGGAGGTGGAACAAGCCCGAGGCGCGGAAGTCGTCGCGGAGGTCCTCCGAGAGGCCTTCGTCCTCGCCGAGCACGACTCCGGCCAGGACCGCGCGCCGTTCTCCCCCGAGACCGGGGGCCATTGTCCGGGAGATCCGCGCGCGCAGGCGGTCGGCGAAGCCGGCCAGCCCGCCACGGCGGCCAATCGCGCGCCACCGGTCGGTACGAACAATCACGTGCACGCCACGGCGACGAAGCCATGTGCGCTCGTCGAAACCGTCCTCGGGGCCGCGTGGTGCCCGGATCTCACCGACCACCTCGACGAGCGCGCCCTGCGGTGGCGAGCGCGCCGGGGGTAGACGCAGAAGCACAGGCTCGCGAAGCTCACGCCTGCCAAACCGGCGCGCTTCCGCCGGGATGCGGAGCGAGAACTCGGAACGCCTCCCCGGGCCCGTGATCGCGAGGACGAATCGGCCCGCCTGTCCGATTTCGGGTGCGAGGACGCTGTGATCGATGGCATCGAGGCGGGCGCTCGCCCACCACCACCCGGCGAGGAGAAGCGCAGCGCAGACGAGAACGTGGAGCGTGGCGCCCCGAGCCAGCACTGCACTCGCAAATACCACGAGCCCGGCAAGGAGGAGTGCGAACGTGCTTGCGCGGGCGAAGTTCGCGGCAGCGAGGCCGACGCAGAGCGCGCCCAGGAAGGCGTGCGGCGCCCAGCGAGCCAGAAAGCCGCTCACGGCGCCGCCACCTCTTTGAGCTGCTCGAGGCGAGCCGGGCCGATTCCGGAAATGGCGTCGAGCTCGTCGATTGAGGCGAACGCGCCGTGCTGCTGCCGGTACGCAAGGATCTTCTGTGCCGTGACCGGCCCCACGCCGGGTAAGGCGTCGAGCTCCTCGAGCGTCGCTGTGTTCAGGTGCACCGGGCCCTGAGGGCCGGAAGTAGGCGGCGGTGCGCCTCCACCCTTGTCAGGGGGCGCCCGCGCCGGGACGACGACCTGGACGCCGTCCGCGACCGGCGCCGCGAGGTTGACCGCGGAGAGGTCGGCTTTTCGCGTCGGCCCGCCGGCACGTGTCACTGCATCGGAAATGCGCGAGCGATCGGGCAGGCGGTACAGGCCCGGGCGACGAACCGCTCCCACGACATGGACGACGAGCTTGGGCGCTGAGTTGACGCCGAGGGGCTCGACCTGCGCGGCCACAGGACGCTCGGTCGGCGCGCCGGATCGCGCCCAGTGCCGTCCGGCAAGGAGCACAGCGACGAGGAGAGCGAGAACGGCAACGAGCGCACGTCGCCGCGCAAGTGGGAACAGCTGGTGCATGTCGTCAACTTTGACAACAGACGTGTGCCCCGTGTGTGACGGGCTCGTGTCAAACGTGCATCAATGCCGCTGTGACGAATGCGACCCCCAGCGGCGTATAGGGACTACGTGAACGCAATGCCGGCCTCGTTACCAGCACGCGAACGAGGTCTCCGCGAACAGCGGAGCCTCGCCGCCATGGCCGAGGCACACCTCGACGACGTGTACCGATACGTGCTCTACCTGACGGGAGACCGGAACGTGGCTGAAGACCTGACGAACGCGACCTTCGAACGGGCACTGCACCGTTGGCGCCGGTTCGACCCGAAGCGCGGAAGCGCGAAGACCTGGCTCTGCCAGCTCGCCCGGGGTGTCGCGCTCGACCATTTCCGCGCCGACGAGCGGCGACGGCGCCGCGAGCAGAAATACGCGGCAACGATCCAGGAGGCGCAGGAGCCGGTCTACGGCGAGGGCATGTCTCCAGCGCTCGAAAGCGGGCTCGCCGACCTCTCCGCCGGCGAGCGTGAGGTCGTCGCGCTCCGCGTCGTGCTCGAGCTCGACGGCGACCAGGCCGCGGGGGTGCTCGGAATCAGCCCGACCGCGTGTTCGACCCGACTTTCACGCGCGTTGACCAAGTTGGCAGAAAGGGTGGAATCAGATGTCCCAGCGTGATCTCGGCGACCCGCGCTTTCAGGAGATCGTCAACGAGCTGCGCCAGAAGGCGCCGCCCGCACCTGAAGCGCTCCGCGAGCGCGTGGATGCGACCGCGCGCTCCGAAGGCGCACGGACTACCGGACGCCGCTGGAACCTGGGGCTGCGCCGCGGGCTTGCGCTGGCCGCTGCGTGCACGGTTGCCGTGGGGGTCGGCGCGGCGCTCGTCAACGGTCTCACAGGCTCCGGGAAGCCAGAAAGGGCCGCGGGGCCGGCGGAACTCATGGCAAGCCCTGACCGGGCGAGGGCACCGCGCGCACAGGTGGATTCGGGAGGCACGGCGGCGAAAGACAGGTCCCGGCGGACAGCAAGAACTCGCCCTTCCCCCGGCGCGCCGCCGGCTCCAGGACTACAACGCGAGCATGCGGCTCCGCGTCCAGGATGCAGCCGCCCTCGACCACGCGACCAAGCGCGCGATGCGTGACACGCGAGCCCTCGGCGGCTTCGTCGCCTCGATCGACTTCGGTACGCGACCCGAGGAGCAAGGGGATGCAAGCCTCGTCCTCCGCGTGCCTGTGGCCAAGGTCCAGGAAGCCGTCGCGCGCTACACGGAGCTGGGGACGATCATCTCCCAGCAGGTCAAGATCAATGACCTGCAGCCGCAGGCCGACCGGCTCGCGAAGAGCGCGACGGAGCTTCAGCGCCGCATCGCGGAGCTCGTGGCCAAGAGCCGCCGCAGCGGATTGACCGTCGACGAGCGAATCCAGCTCGAGAACGCGCGCCGGGACCTGCAGTCCATCACCGGTCGCCGCTCCCGCCTGGTGCGCGAGGCGAGCTACGCGACGGTCACCCTGGAGCTGACGACGGCCAAGGCAGCCGAGAAGCAGGAAGAGCCCCGGCGCATTTCGCACCTTCTGGGACGACGCGAGCAAGATTCTCGGAACCGAGCTCATCTGGCTGCTCTACGCGCTGGTCGTCGCCGGCCCGTTCGTCCTGCTCGCGATCCTCGCGTTCTTCGCCGAGCGTTCGAGGCGCCGCCGGTCGGCCGACTCGCTGCTAGCCCACAACTAGGTTCACGAGCTTGCCCGGCACGACGATCTCCTTGCGGATCTCCTTGCCGTCCAGGAAGTCCTGAACCTTCGGCGAGGCCTTCGCGCGCGCGACGAGCTCCTCCTCGGGCTCGCCCGCCGGCACCTCGACGCGATCGCGAACCTTGCCGTTCACCTGGATGACGAGCTCGAACGTGTCCCGGGCGAGCAACGACTCGATCCGCCTCGGGCCACGGCTGCTCCCACAGGCGCTCGTTGCCCAGTCGCTCCCACAGCTCCTCGGCGATGTGCGGCGCATAAGGCTGGATCAGCGTCACCGCCGTCTCGGCCGCGAACCGGGCGGCCGGATCGTCCGGCGCCCGTATGAGCTCGTTGACCAGCTCCATCACGGCCGCGATCGGCGTGTTGAACTGGAAGCGCCGGTCGATGTCGTCGGTGACGCGCGCGATCGTGCGATGCGCGGCCCGCGAGAGCTCGGTGGCCTCTGCCTCGCCGGCGGCGCCTGCTCTGCCACCTCGTTCACGACTCGCCAGAGCCGGCGCAGGAAGCGCGACGATCCCCTCGACGCCCTCCTCGCTCCACTCCATGTCCTGGTCGGCAGGGCCCATGAACAGGATGTAGAGCCGCAGCGCATCCGCGCCGTACATCGCGATCAGCTCGTCGGGCCCGGTGACGTTGCCTTTCGTCTTCGACATCTTCGTGCCGCCCTGCCGCACCCAGCCCTGGTGGAACAGCCGCTGGAACGGCTCGCGGAAGCCGACGAGGCCGAAGTCGTTCAGCGCCTTGACGAAGAAGCGCGAGTAGAGGAGGTGGCCGGTCGCGTGGTCGATGCCGCCGATGTACTGGTCGACCGGCATCCAGTAGTCGACGAGGCGACGGTCGAACGGCGCCTGGTCGTTGTGCGGGTCGCAGTAGCGCAGGAAGTACCACGAGGAGTCGACGAAGGTGTCCATCGTGTCGGCCTCGCGGCGGCCGGGCTTGCCGCAGCGGGGGCACGGGACGTTCATCCACTCCTCGTTGGAGGCGAGCGGCGGCTTGCCCTTCGGCCGGTAGTCGTCGACCTCGGGTAGCAGGACGGGCAGGTCCTCCTCCGGGATCGGGACGATGCCGCCGTCGTCGCAGTAGACGACCGGGATCGGGCAGCCCCAGTAGCGCTGGCGCGAGAAGCACCAGTCGCGCAGCCGGTAGCTGACCGCAGGCGCGCCCCTGCCCTGCTCGCGCAGCCACTCGACGATCTTCTGCCTTGGCTTCGTCCGCGGGCAGCCCGGTGAAGTCGCCCGAGTCGATCAGGACGTTCGTCTCCTCGCTCGATCACCTCGGCGCACCGGCAGGTCGTACTTCCGCGCGAACTCGAGGTCGCGCTCGTCGTGCGCGGGCACGGCCATGATCGCGCCCGTGCCGTAGTCCATCAGGACGTAGTCGGCGACCCAGACCGGCATCCGCTCGCCGTTGACCGGGTTGATCGACGTACGTGGCCGGTGAAGACGCCGTCCTTGTCCTTCGTCTGCGCGATCCGCCACCGACCGCGTCGGCAGCTTTCTGGACGTACTCGCGCACCTCGTCGTTCGCCAGCCGCTCGACCAGCGGGTGCTCGGGCGCGAGCACGAAGAACGTCGCGCCGAACAGCGTGTCCGGACGCGTCGTGAAGACCGGGATGTCGATGTCGAGCTCCTCGATCGCGGAAGAGGATGTCGGCGCCTTCCGAGCGGCCGATCCAGTTGCGCTGGATCGTCTTCGTCCGCTCGGGCCAGTCGAGCAGCTTCGCAGGTCGTTCGCAGCAGCTCGTCGGCGTACGCGGTGATCCGGAAGAACCACTGCTCCATGTTCATCGCGATCACCTCGGCGCCGCACCGCTCGCACCTGCCGTCGATGACGTACTCGTTCGCGACCACCGTCTGGTCGTTGGGGCACCAGTTGACCGGCGCCTCCTTCCGGTAGGCGAGCCCCGCCTCGAAGAACTTCAGGAACAGCCACTGCGTCCAGCGGTAGTACTCGGGCTCGTGCGCGGAGATCTCGCGGTCCCAGTCGATCGCCCAGCCCAGCCGCCTCATCTGCGCGCGGATGTGCGCGATGTTGCGCTCGATGATCTCGCGCGGGTGCCCGCCCTCCCGGATCGCCGCGTTCTCCGCCGGCAGGCCGAAGGAGTCGTAGCCCATCGGCCGCAGCACGACGCCAGCCGTTTCGCCGGCGGAAGTGCGTGAGGACGTCGCCCATCGTGTAGTTGAGGACGTGCCCCATGTGCAGCGTCCCGGACGGGTACGGGAGCATCTCCAGCTGGTAGAACTGGTTCTCGCGCTCGCTCGCCGGGCTCGCGGGTTCGCGACGTAGAAGGCCCGCTCGTCCTCCCAGACGCGCTGCCACTTCGCCTCGATCTGTCTGCGGGTCGTATCTGTCCATTTCCGTCTCCGGGTACAAAAAAGCCTCTCGATCGAGAGGCCAGGGGGAGCTCGCCGCGGCGCCGCCGCGTGGCTCCCTGCGCTACACGAGGAGCTGCCGTTGCATTGCGGCAAAGATACCAGCCTCTGTCGCGATGACGAAAGGAGCGAGATGTCCGACTACACGGTCGTGAAGGTGTCCGACGTCCCGGACCAGGGGCCCAACCTGGGAATTGCCCCCGATGTCGAGATCCGCTTCCTGCGCAACGACCTCGGTTGCGAGGACTGCGGCGTCAGCTACGCGCGCATCGCGCCGAACGGGAAGCGAGCGAGCGGCCACCGGCACAAGCGGCAAGAGGAGGTCTACCTGCTCGTGTCGGGATCCGCGCGCATCAAGGTCGGCGACGACATCGTGGACCTGGAGCCATGGACGGCCGTCCGGGTTCCCGCAGACACGACTCGGGCGCTCGGCCGCAGGCCCGGAGGGTGCGGAGTTCGTTCTCGTCGGCGCGCCGAACACTGGGCCGGGCGATGCGATCGACGAGCCCGATTTCTGGAAGGACTAGGCCCGGGGGAGCCAGCGGCCGACGCGGCGCCGGTAGTCCTCGTACTCGGCGCCGAAGCGCTTGCGGAGCTCCGGCTCCTCGTGGAAGACGACGAACAACTGGAAGAGGATCGCCGCGGCGCCGGCCCAGAGCAGGAGCACCTCGCGGCCCGAGGAGTAGCGCCTGGCCGACGATCAGGGCCAGCACGCCGACATACATCGGGTTCCGCACGACCCGGTACGAGCCGCGGGCGACGAAGCGCTCCGGCGCGGCGAAGGGAGCGGGCGTGCCGCGTCCCTGGAGCGCGAAGCGCGCCGTCGTCTCCAGCACGAGAGCGCCGCCGATTGCGATCAGCACCGCGCCCGTGATCCGCAGAGCGGTCGACGGGTCGTCTGCTTCCCAGCGGGTCAGGGCCACGGGACGAGACCGGCGACGATCGTCGGACCGCCGAAGAGGACGAACGCGGCACTCCCGAGGACCGCCCGCAGCCGGCTCATCTAACGCGCGGCGACGGCGAAACCCGGGCGGACGAGTCTCGGCGGCGCACCGAGGCCTGCGTCGTTCACGCTCGGGTTGCGCGGCTCGCTCGAGCGGCGCCGCGCCGAATGAGCGGCGCACCTGCTCGGGTGGCGGATCGCCGTAGAGCGTCGTCCGCTGGCGAGGCGTACGGCCGATCGCGCGGATCGCCGCCTCCATCTGCTCGGGCAGCAGCTCCTGACCGTGCACGGAGCCTGCGGCGCGCGAGATCGACTCGTTCATCAGCGTTCCACCCAGGTCGTTGGCCCCCGCGCGGAGAGCGGCCTGCGCGCCGTCCACTCCGAGCTTCACCCACGAGGCCTGGACGTTCGTGATCCAGGGGTGAAGAGCGAGCCGCGCGGCGGCGTGAAGCAGGATCGCCTCGCGGAAGGTCGGCCCCTGGCGCGCGCGACCCTTGAGGTAGATCGGCGCCTCCATGTGCACGAAGGGCAGCGGCACGATCTCGGTGAAGCCCCCGGTGCGCTGCTGCTGCTCGCGGAGCCGAAGGAAATGTCGAGCCGAGTGCCGAGGGCGGTCGACGTGCCCGAACATGATCGTCGTCGTCGAGCGCAGGCCGGCGCGGTGCGCCGTGTCGTGGACGTGCAGCCACTGCTCCGTCGTCACCTTGTCCGGACAGATCACCTGGCGGACCTCGTCGTCGAGGATCTCGGCTGCTGTTCCCGGGAGCGAGGCGAGGCCGGCATCGCGGAGACGCGACAGGTACTCGCCGAGGGCGAGACCGAGCGTCGCCGCCCCCTGCCAGACCTCGAGCGCGGAGAAGGCGTGGACGTGAATCCCCGGGACGGCCTCCTTCACCGCCTCGCAGACTTCCGCGTAGAAGTCGCCCGTGAAGCTCGGGTGGATCCCGCCCTGGAGGCAGATCTCGACCGCGCCGCGCTCCCACGCCTCGCGCGCGCGCCGGGCGATCTCCTCCGGCGGGACGAGGTAGGGGCGGCCGCGCAGGTTGGCCGCGAGGCGACCCTTGGAGAAGGCGCAGAAGCCACAGCGGAAGTAGCAGACGTTCGTGTAGTTGACGTTGCGCGTGACGACGTAGGTGACGGTGTCGCCGTTGACCTCGCGGCGGAGCGAGTCGGCGGCCGCGGCGACAGCGTGGGCATCCGGGCCGCGGGCGGTCAGGAGCGCAGTCACGTCGTCCTCGTCCAGGGCGATCTCCTCGCGGGACTTGGCCAGCGCGGCGGCGACGGACGGCGTCACTTTTGGCGCAGAGCTGACACCCACGGGTGCGTTCTTCCCGACTACGATCGAATTGGGGAGGAGGCCGGGGACACCATCAATACGGGGACGGGATTCGACCGGCCGCGCCGGCCGCCCAGCCGTCCTCGCGCGCGAGACCCTCCGCGTCGGACCGACGTAGGACATGTGGTGCCACCCGGGGGTCGAGCCACCGGTCCGGCTCCTCCAGGTACTCGGGGTACACGGCGAGCCGCGGCGCCAGGCGCAGGCCCCGCTCTTCGGTCGCGGCGCGGAGCCGGTCGACCTCGGGCCACGGCGCCTCGGGGTTCACGTGGTCGACCGTCACCGGCGAGATGCCGCCCCAGTCGTTGATGCCTGCGTCGAGCAGCCGCGGAAAGTCGGCGTAGCTCAGATTCGGCGGCGCCTGGATGTTCCAGGCCGCGCCGAGCAGGATCCGCGCGGTTGCCGCCGTCCACAGGAGCTCCTCGAGCGCGGGCTCCGGTGCGCCGGCCATCTTGGTCCCCGCCTTCGCGCGGAAGTTCTGGACGATCACCTCCTGGACGTGGCCGTACGCTCCCCGAGCTCGCGAATCGCGCACAGCGCCTCGACCCGCTCGGCCCGCGTCTCTCCGATTCCGATCAGGATCCCGGTCGTGAACGGGACGCGCGGCCTCCCCGGCCGGCCGCGATCGTCGCCAGACGCCGTGCCGGAAGCTTGTCCGGCGACCCGAAATGCGGACCGCCGCGCGCCGACAGCCGCTCCGATGCGCGTCTCGAGCATCAGTCCCTGAGAGACGCTCACCTCTCGCAGAGCGGCCATGTCCGTCGCACTCATCACGCCGGGGTTCAGATGCGGCAGCAGCCCGGTCTCCTCGAGCACGAGGCGTGCGCAGCGCGCGAGGTACTCGAGCGTCGTCTCGCAGCCGAGCTCCGCGAGCTCGTCGCGCGCGACGCGGTAGCGCAGCTCCGGCTTGTCCCCGAGCGTGAAGAGCGCCTCGTGGCAACCGGCAGCGGCGCCGGCGCGCGCCACGTCCAGCACCTCTTCTTCCGACATGTACGCCCGCTCGCCTCGCCGCGGCGGCCGCGCGAACGTGCAGTAGTGGCAGACGTCGCGGCACAACTTCGTCAGCGGGATGAAGACCTTCGGCGAGTAGGTCACGAGCGAGCCGTGACCGACTTCCCGGAGCCTTCGCGCCTCCGCGCATAGCTCTTCCAGCGACGCGGCGGCGAGGTCGGCGGCCATGCGCCAGACCTTACGCTTCGCGACATGCAGGCCGCGCGCATCGGCATCGCCATCTTCCTCTTCTTCCTCGCCCTGATCGGAGTCCTGGCCGGGCTCTCGCTCCTGACCGGGGAGAACGACGACTTGAGCAACACCGGGCGAGCAGGTAGTCGGCTCGCTCTGGCTGGTTTCGGCCGCCCTCTTCGTCGCGGCCGGCGCGCTACTCCTGCGGCGCCCGATGAACGGCCGTGCGCTCGGAGTCCTCGGCGGGGTGCTCGTGTTCGGCGGCGTCCTGCTGACGGTCAACCCGTACTTCGGAGCGCCGGTGACCGCCGGCGCTGCGCTCGCTGCCGTGCTGGGCTTCGCGCGCTAGCTCACTAGAGGGCTTGACGAAACTATTGGCGAAACGCAAGTCTTGAGCCATGCCGAACGGCAAGCCGGGCGAACACCCTCTCAGCGACATCCTTTCGCACGGTCTACCGACATACGGCCCCGAGATCGACGGGCTGATCCGCGAGATCGACGCGCTCGAGGGACCGAACGGAACCGCGCTTGCCGACCGCGAGATACAGGAGATCCTCCTCAAGGCCGAGACAGACTCGGCTCAGCTAGAGAGGCTTCGGACCCGGCTGTTGAAAGTACGAGCGCAACTACGCGGCGAAGCGACTAGCTAGCTAGTAGCGCGGACGGCCGTCGTCGGGCTTCGGCAGGTAGCCGGGAGGAGCCGGGTTGTCGCCGAGGGCGGCGACTCTTGCGTCGAGCATCTGATCGCGGGCATCCGACCACTGCTCGTGCGAGTCGTCGTCGGTCTCCCTCCGGAGCAACCGAAGGATCCTCGCTCCACAAACCCATCTCGACGGAAGCGTACCTCTAGCCCTAGCGGCAGGCGCGCAGTCTTCGCGGCAACGTGTGGCGCCGAGATCGTCGAGCGTGACGACGGAATGGGTGTACGCGCCCGCCTCGCAGCAGCCGTCGCGGGATGACGGCGGTGAACGGCCTCGAGCATCCCGCCGCACGAGCCGGCCGCGCACATAGAAGTGGACCTGCGAGATTCGGCGGGCCGATCCGCCCCCGACGGCGAGCCTCACGTTCGACCTCGCGCAACCGCGCGCGCCGCGCCTGTAGCTGGCGAAGAGGCGAAGCTCCGGCGCCTGACGGCAGGTCGCGCCGGAGCAGCCACGCAGGACGCATGAGCCTCGATGCCAGGTCGACGCGCACTCGTTCAAAGGCGGGGTTCGCGTGCTGGCTGCTGAGCTGGTGAGGGTCGGCCTGCAGGTTGTAGAGCTCCTTCTCGCCGTTGGCGTGCTCGACGTACACCCGGGTCGGTGTGTGGATGGCCGAGTAGGTCGGCGTCTCGAGCAGCAGGTCGCGTCCCGAGAAGAGCAGGCGGTCTCGGGCCATCGGCAGCAACGAGCGGCCGTCCAGGTGCGCGGCCTGGGCGGATGCGCGCGGCGTCGGCGATCGTCGCGCGCGAGGTCGATGTTCGCCGCGAGCTGCGCTCGGCGCCCAGCCCGCGGGATCCCCGGCCCGCGGATGATGAGCGGCACGCGCACGGACGGCTCGTAGACGAGCACCTTCCCCGCCTGCACGCGATGCTCGCCGTGGAAGAAGCCGTTGTCGGCGGTGAAGATGATGTACGTCCGGCCGAGCTTCCCCGGTTGCCTCGAGTGTCCTGACGATCTCGGCCACGCCTTCGTCGACTGCGAGGAGCGACTCGAGGCGCTGCTGGTAGTTCTCCCGGATGGCATTGATCCGTCCCTGGCGCGAGCAGGGGTCGGGTGCGGATGCCGGTCGGCTTGTCGGAGACGTCGGCCTCGTTGAAGGAGGGCGGCGTCGGCAGCGGCTGGCTCGCGAAGAGGTTGCGGTGGCGCGGCGCGGGCGCGGGCGTCGCGAGGTTCGGCGGGTCGTCGGGGTCGCGCGGGCCGCCCGAGTGCGGAGCGAGATAGGCGACCGACAGGAACAGAGGGCGCGGGTCGGCGGCGAAGCGCCGGATGACATCGACCGCCCGCCGCGTGTACACGTCAGCCTGGTAGTCGGCCTGCCGTTGTTCCGTAGTTCACGAGCTTCCCGTTCTCGTTCAGCGTGTAGTTGAAGAACCGGTACGTCGACGGGTCGATCGAGCCGTACCACTCGCCCCACCCCGGTGGGATCTCGGTCTGGCGCACGCGTCCATAGCCGTTCAGGTACTTGCCGATGTGGACGGTCGCGTACCCGGCGCGCTGCAGCCAGACGGGCAGCGTGTTCGTGTGGTCGAGCTTGTCGTAGCCGCCGTTCGGCGCGACGTTGCCCATCACACGGTGGTTGTGGGCGTACTGCCCGGTCAGGTACGTGGCGCGCGACGGGCAGCAAAGCGGATAGGACGCGAAGTTGTTGTCGAACGTGACGCCCTGGTTCGCGAGCAGCGAGCGGACGTTCCCCATCACGCGCAGCGATTCGACGGTCTGGTCGTCGGTCATGATCACGACGACGTTCGGGCGATTGGCGGCCTGCTGCGTTCCCGCGTCGCTCCTCGTAGCGGAGCCGGAGAACACGGCCGCGACGGCGATCCCTGCGGCGAGGGCCGGGGCGACGAGCCACCTTCCGTTCCTCATGCGCGGGAGTGATACCCGCCGGCCGGGAAACAGTGTTAGGGGTCTGTGAAAGTTTTCGGGTCGGTCACCGGCGCCTGGCAGACAAACCGCTCACAGACGTAAACCGCGGGCTGGCCGTTTACGAGATCTTTGCCTTTCGAGGAGAGGGACGTCCTCGGCCGGGCCGAAGGCGACGACCGCGTTCGGATCGAAACCACGGAGCGCTGCACGGGCGACTTCGCTGTCCGGAGACCCGATGATCGCCACCTCGCGCGGCGGCGAGAAATGAAGGTCGAGCGCCGAGAGCGCATGGCCGAAGCCGACCGGAGCGCGCGGAAGCGCCTCTCGGATCAGCCGGAAGACGCCCACCGCCCGCTTCTCGAGCTCGTCGTCCCCGTAGATCCGCGCGAGCTGGAGCAGCACGTAGGCAAGCATCGAGTTGCCGGCCGGGGTCGGCTGGTCCTCGAGGTCCTTCTTGCGCGCGACGAGCTGCTCGGCATCCGCCGCGGAGAGATAGAAGCCGCCGCGCTCCTCGTCCGCGAAGAGGTCGACCGCGAGCCGCGCTAGCCGGTTCGCCTCCTCGAGCCAGCGCAGGTCACCGGTCGCCTTGTGCAGCTCGAGGAGGCCGTGCGCCACATCCGCGTAGTCCTCGAGGTAGCCGGTGCCCTTGGCCTCGCCGCGGAACGTGCGGTGCAGGCGGCCGTCCTCGGTCGAGAGCGGTCCCAGCAGGAACACGCCGAGCTCCCCGGCCGCGTCGACGTAGTCCTCACGTTCGAGCCTGCGCCCGGCCTCGGCCAGGGCTGCGAGGGCGAGGCCGTTCCAGGCCGCGATCGCCTTGTCGTCGCGGGCCGGCTTCTGCCGCTCCTCGCGGATCTCGAACAGCCGTTGCCGCTCGGCCTCGTCGAGCTCGCCACGTATGACGAAGCGCCCGTGCTCGAACGGCAGCAGCAGCTCCTCACGCACGCCGTCGTCAGGCGTCCACGTAAAGGTGAGCCCCTCGACGCCGTCGGTGTCCGCGTCCTGCGCCGAGGCGAAGCCGCCCTCCGGGAGACGTAGCTCACGCAGCATGTAGTCGAGGGTCTGCTCGGTGACGCGCCGGTAGTGATCGTTGCCGGTGACGACCCAGGCGTGGAGATACGTCGCAGCCAGCAGCGCGTTGTCGTAAAGCATCTTCTCGAAGTGCGGGACGAGCCACTCGCGATCGACCGAGTACCGGTGGAACCCGCCGCCGACGAGGTCGTACATGCCGCCGGCCGCCATCGCGTCGAGCGTCGCCGTCACCATCGGCAGCGCGTTCTCGTCGCCACGTAGGTGCATCCTGAGCAGGAACTCGAGCACCGAGGCCTGCGGGAACTTCGGGGCGTTGCCCCAGCCGCCCCACTCGACGTCGAACTGGGCGCGAAGCCCACGGGTCGCCTCCCCCAGGAGCGACTCGGTCAGAGGCTCGTTCGACGGCGCCAACTCGCTCGAGCGCCGCACGGCATCGACGATCGCAGCGGCCTGGCCGGCGACGTCGCCGCGCCGCTCGCGGTAGGCGTCGGAGACCGCGACGAGCACCTGCTGGAAGCTCGGCATCCCGTAGCGCGGCTCAGGCGGGTAGTACGTGCCGCCGAGAAAGGGCTCGCCCGCAGGCGTGAGGAAGACCGTCATCGGCCAGCCGCCCTGGCCCGTCAACGCCACGACCGCATCCATGTAGAGCGAGTCGACGTCGGGCCGCTCCTCGCGGTCGACCTTGATGTTCACGAAGCGCTCGTTCATCAGCGCGGCCGTCTCGTCGTCCTCGAACGACTCGTGCGCCATGACGTGGCACCAGTGGCACGCCGAGTAGCCGACGGAGAGCAGCACCGGCTTGTCCTCGACCCGCGCGCTCTCGAAAGCCTCGTCGCTCCAGGGGTACCAGTCGACCGGGTTGTCTGCGTGCTGGAGGAGGTACGGGCTGGTCTCCTCCGCCAGCCGGTTCATCAGGGAGCGGCTGGGGAGGGCGCTTCGTCGCCCGCGGGGATCTCCATGCGCCGGATGAGAACGGCCGCGGCGAGCAGCCCCGTCGCCCAGATGCTCGCCGTGAGCCAGAACCCCCACTGGAAGCCTTCGGTCAGGGCGACCGGCGGAGGGTTGCGTTCCGCGACGAGCGTCTCGAAGTGCGTGAACGCGACCGTCGAGATCACGGCGACACCGATCGCTCCGCCGATCTGCTGGGTCGTGTTCAGCAGTCCCGAGGCGAGGCCGGCCTCGCGGTCGGCCACCCCGGCAAGCCCGGCGATCGTGATCGGGATGAACGCGAAGGGAATGCCCACGCCGACCATCAGGAAGCCCGGCAGCAGATCGGTCGGGTAGCTGCCGTCGACGTCGATCTGCGTGTACCAGAGTGCGCCGGCAGTCAGTAGCGAGAGCCCGACCATGGTCACGAGCTTCGGGCCCGAACCTCGTGACGAGCATCTGAGCCGGGCCCGCCATCACCACCGCGGTCCCGGCGGTAGCGAGGAACGCGACCCCGGTCTGCAGCACGGAGAGGCGGAGGACCTCCTGCATGTAGAGCGTGAGCAGCAGGAACGATGCCGAACATTCCTCCGGCCAGCAGGAAGCTGACCACGTTCGCCGCAGTCACCATCTTGTTGCGGAAGATCCCGAGGGGCATCAGAGGCTCACGGAACCCGCGACTCCCAGGCCACGAAGAAGAGCAGCAGTGCCCCGGCCAGGACGATGAGGCCGATCGTCCGAAAAGCCGCCCACCCCACGTCGGGCGCCTCGGAGACCGCGTACACGAGCAGAACGAGCCCCGTCGTGACCGAGAGCGCCCCGATCACGTCGTAGCGGTGCTCGGCCGTGCCGCGGCGGCTCTCGCGGACGAAGCGTGTCGTCAGCGCGAGCACCACGACCCCGACCGGGATGTTGACGAAGAAGATCCACTCCCAGCCCAGGTACTTGGTGAGGATGCCGCCGAAGAGAACGCCTGCTGCGGCCCCACTGCCGGCGACGGCGCCCCACGCACCAAGCGCTTTGTTCCGTTCCTTGCCCTCCGTGAACGTCACGGAGATGATCGACAGCGCCGCCGGCGACACGATTGCCGCTCCCAGCCCTTGCACCCCTCGCGACACGATCAGCATGGCCTCGTTCTGCGCCAGCCCGCAGGAGAAGGATGCGACCGTGAACAACGCGAGCCCGACCATGAAGATCTTCCGTCGGCCAAGCAGGTCAGCGGCGCGCCCACCGAGCAGAAGGAAGCCGCCGAAGGTCAGGGAGTAGGCGGTGATCACCCACTGCAGGTTCTCGTCGGCGAACCCGAGGTCGTTACCGATCGACGGCAGGGCGACGTTGACGATGGCGACGTCGAGGACGACGACGAAGATCGCCGTGCAGATCAGGGCGAGGGCTTTCCAGCGATTCGGGTCGGGAGCGACGGTCGCCATGGGCCGACCTTAACGGCTCAGTCCGTCCGGACGGACAGACGCGTGGGGCACCGGATCTCGCCGGGGCCCCACTGCGTTCTCAGGCGGCCTGGTCGAACACGGGCACGAGCTCGTCCTCCGCGCTCTCCTGCACCAGGTCGCGCCGGCTGACGACGAACAGAGCGACGAGTACCCCGACGAGGGCAACCGCTGCGCCGACGATGAACGCCCCCTGGAATCCGTCGGTCAGCGCGAGGTTGAGAGTCGTCCCGTTGGCGACCTCGTCGCTCGTCGTCGAGGTCGCAATCGCCGACAGCGCCGCGATGCCCAGAGCGCCGCCGATCTGCTGCGACGTGTTGATCAGCCCCGAGGCCAGTCCAGCCTCCTCGTTCTGCACGCCGGCCAGCGCCGCGATCGAGATCGGCACGAACGAGAAGCCGAGGCCGACGCCGATCAGCAGGAAGCCAGGGAGCAAGTCGCTGAGGTACGAGCCGCCGACGGAGACCTGCGTGAAATAGACGAGGCCGGCCGTGAGAGCGGTCATCCCGACGACGAGCACCGGCTTGACGCCGATCCGCGTCACGAGCTGCGCTGCGAGCGCCGACCAGAAGATCGCGGTCCCTGCAACCGCCAGGTACGCGACACCGGTCCGCATCGGCGAGTACCCGAGCACCTGCTGCATGTACAGCGTCAGCATCAAGAACATCCCGAACATCGCCGTGCCCAGGATCAACCCGGCGACGTTCGCGCCCACGAGCGTCCGCAGCCGGAAGATCGAGAACGGCATCAGCGGATCTTTGGCCCGCGACTCCCAGGCGAGGAAGCCGGCGAGCAGCGCCGCCGCGGCCGCGAACAGGCCGACGGTCTCGACCGACGACCACCCGTAGTCGTTCGCCTGCGTGATCGCGTAGACGAGAGCGACCAAGCCGCTCGTGACGAGCACCGCCCCCGGGATGTCGAAGCTTTGCGCCGTCGTGTCCTTGCTCTCCGCGATCAGGACCGGCGTGAGCACCAGGGCCGCGAGGCCGACGGGCACGTTCACGTAGAAGATCCACTCCCAGCTGAGCGCGTCGGTCAGGACACCGCCGAGGAGCACGCCTGCAACGGCCCCGAAGGCCCCCACCGCGCCCCAGGCTCCGAGCGCCGCGTTGCGCTCCTTGCCCTCTCTGAACGTGGTCATGAGGATCGCCAGTGCGGCGGGCGAGATGATCGCCGCACCGAGCCCCTGCAGGGCGCGGGCGCCGATCAAGGCCTCCTCACTCCAGGCCAAGCCCGAGACGAGCGAGGCGGCCGTGAATATGACGATGCCAGCGAGGAAGAGCCTGCGCCGACCGAGAAGGTCCGCCGCCCGCCCGCCGAGTAGCAGGAAGCCGCCGAAGAACAGCGCGTAGGCGCTGATGACCCACTGCAGGTTCTCCTGCGAGAAGCCGAGGTCGGTCTGGATCGAGGGCAAGGCGACATTCACGATCGCGATGTCGAGCACGACCATGAACTGCACCGCGCACAGGAGCGCGAGCCCGATCCACTTGCGTCGAGCAGAAGCCATCATCTGTTCAATCCTCCATCTCCTTAGTAGTCACTAGCTTGCGAAACTACACGATAGACTTTCTTTTCGCAAGTATGAACTTCCTGATAACAAGCGACTCGGCTATACTCCGCTGGAGATGGCGAAGCGCTATGACCAGTACTGCCCGGTTTGTCACGCGCTCGGCCTCGTCGGTGAGCGCTGGGCGCTCCTGATCGTCCGCGAGCTCCTGCGCGGGCCGAAGCGCTACACCGACCTCGTCGAGGGCATGCCGGGAATCGGCACGAACATCCTCGCCGCGCGCCTGAAGGAGCTCGAGCAAGGGGGAATCCTTCGCAAGCGCAAGCTCCCTCCGCCGGCGGCCTCGACCGTGTACGAGCTCACCGAGTACGGCGCCGAGCTCGACGAAGCGGTCCATGCGCTCGCCCGCTGGGGCGCCCGCTCGCTCCCGCCCCCCGGGCCCACGGACGAGTTCTATCCCGAGTGGGGGCTCAACGCCTTCCCCGCGCTCCGCGACGAATCGGCCGCCCGGGGCCTCACAGAGACGTACGTCCTCCGCGTCGACGATGACGCCTACACCATCCGGCTCGTCGAGGGCAGCCTGGAGATCGAGCCCGGTGAGAGTGAGGAAGTCGATCTCGACGCTGCGATGGACCAGAAGACCTTCTTCGGCCTTGCCTCCCGCGAGCTCCTGCCGAGCGACGCGCTCGCAGCAGGTGCGGTGAAGCTCGAGGCGGGAGACCCTGAGACGCTCGAGCGCTTCTTCCGCGTGTTCAACTTCGCTTCGCGCGTGCCGAGCGCCGCCTAGTTGCGGTTCGAGACCGAGCGCCTGCTACTCAGGCCGCTGGCGCTCGACGACCTCGATCGCTTCGCGTCGTTCTACGCCGACCCCGAGGTGATGCGCTACCTGGGCGCCGGACGGACGCTGAGCCGTGACGAGAGCGAGCAGAGCCTGCGACGCATGCTCCGCAGCTTCGAGGTCGACGGCTTCGGGCAGCTCGCCGTCGAACGTGCAGAAGACGGCGAGCTCATAGGCCGCTGCGGCTTCCTCGTCTGGGATGCGGCGATGCTGACTCCGACGACCGAAGCCGAGGCAACCGCCCCGACGGAGCTCGAGATCGGCTACGCGCTCGGACGCGAGTTCTGGGGACAGGGGTACGCGACCGAAGCGGCGACCGCTGTGCGCGACCACGCCTTGCAGTCGATGCGTCGCACCCGGCTCATCGCGTTCATCAGACCGGAGAACCTCGCCTCGGCCCGCGTGGCCGAAAAGCTTGGCATGCGCCACGAGCGTGACGTCGAGTTGATGGAGCTGCCGGCTCGCCTCTACGCGCTCGGGAACGTGCCCGCGCGGTAGAGCTGGCCCTCGAGCTGCCGCCCGAGGACTCCCTCCAGCCACTCTGAGATCCCGATCAGCGCGTCGACGTCGACCCCGGTTTCGATCCCGTCACCGTCCAGCATGTAGACGAGATCCTCGGTGGCGATGTTCCCAGTCGCGCGGGGGGCGAAGGGACACCCGCCGAGGCCGCCGATCGACGCGTCGAGCAACGACGCTCCGCCCTCGAGCGCCGCGTACGCGTTCGCGAACCCGGTGTTGCGTGTGTTGTGGCCGTGGAAGCCCGCCGCGCCGGTTCGCTCGATGAGCGCTTTGACCTGCCGTGGCGTCGCAACGCCGATCGTGTCCGCGAGGACGACCTCACCCGCTGCCGAGAAACGCTCGGCCAGCGAGGCGACGACGGCGGAGTCGACTCGCCCTTCGAACGGGCAGCCGAACGCAACGCTGATCGTCACGGTCGACGGCCCGGGCGCCTGACCGAGGATCGCCGTCACGCGTTCCACGGCCTCGTCCAGCGTCGCGTTGGCGTTTCGCTGGTTGAAGCTCTCGGTCGCGCCAAGGGTGAGATTCACGCGGTCGAGCGCGCTGACCGCGAAGCGCTCGAAGCCCTTCTCGTTCAGTACGAGGCCGACGTACTCGACTCCGTCGCGACGCTCGATTCCCTCGACGACCTCCTCGGCGCCTGCCATCTGCGGCACCGCGTCGTCACGGACGAAGCTGACGGCCTCGATCCGTGGCAGCCCCGTCGCCGCGAGCCGGTTGACGAGCTCCGCGCGCGTCTTCGGCGGCAGGATTTCTTGCTCGTTCTGCAGGCCGTCCCTCGGGCCGACCTCGCAGAGCGTCACGCTCACTTCGGGTAGACGCGCTCGGGCTTGACGCGCACGATCACCCGGCGCTCGCCCGGCCTGTGGTTTTGGTACTTCGGAACGCCCCGGTACTTCAGGGACATCTTGTCGATGTGACGGTTGGCTCTCTCTTCGTCCTCGTCCAGCTCAGCGGTGCCGCTGACCATCACGTACTCGTATGGATTCTCCAGCGAGTGCACTTCGACGGTCACGCGCGGGTCACGCTTCAGGTGCTTCCATTTCGCCCGCGGCGAAGCCGTGTTGAAGAGGACGTCCTCGCCGTCGTAGTCGACCCAAACGGGCGTCACGTGGGGCGTGCCGTCCTCGCGGATGGTCGCCACCGCCCCGAGGTTCTTGTCGAGGAAGAGCTTCGCCTGCTGCTCGTTGAGTGCCGCCACGCTGCTTTAGGCTAGCGGCCGTGATCGTTCTCGCGGGCACGCGCAAAGGGCTCTTCTTGCTGGAAAGCGACGAGTCCCGCCGCGACTGGCGAGTCGAAGGCCCGCTGGTACCCGGGTGGGAGATCTACCACGCCATCCTGGACCCGCGCGACGACGTCCTCTACGCCTGCTCCAACACGTTCGCGTACGGCCCCAACGTGCACCGGTCGCGCGACCGCGGGAAGACCTGGGAGCACGCCGAGCAGCTCGGCCTGCCCGAGGACGGAGAGCTCAAGCTCGAGAAGACCTGGCACGTCGAGCCGGGCCGCGACTCGGATCTGTGGCTGGGCGCAGCACCGGGAGCACTCTTTCGCTCAGGAGACGGCGGCGTCGAGTGGGAGCTCGTGACGGGGCTCTTCGACCATTCGACACGCGAGCGCTGGCAACCCGGCGGCGGCGGGATGTGCTGCCACTCGATCCAGATCTCGCCGGACGGTGCGATCTACGCGGGGATCTCGGCCGCGGGGGCGTTCCGCTCCGATGACGACGGCGAGACCTGGACGCCCGTGAACAAGGGCACGGGCGCCGACTTCATGCCCGACGATCCGTTCCCCGAGGTCGGACAGTGCGTGCACAAGCTCCTCGTTCACCCCGAGGAGCCGAGCCGTCTGTGGCAGCAGAACCACTGCGGCGTCTACCGCTCGGACGACCGCGGCGACAACTGGGAGCGCCTCGAGGCAAACGGCCTCCCGAGCGGCTTCGGCTTCCCGCTCGCGCTCCATCCACGCGATCCTGACGTGGCGTACGTCGTCCCCGAGGTGGGCGCCGAGAACCGCGTCACCTCCGACGGGAGGCTCGGCGTCTACAAGACGACGGACGGCGGCGCGAGCTGGGGTCTGGCTGCGAACGGCCTGCCGGAGCCCGCGTGGCTCGCCGTGATGCGTGAAGGGCTGGCCTTCGATCGGCTCGACCCGGCCGGCGTCTACCTGGGCACGCAAAGCGGGTCGGTCTTCGTGTCTCCGGACGAAGGCGGAGAGTGGATCACCGCCGCGGAGAACCTCCCGCCGATCCTTTCGATCGAGGTCGGAGAGTGGCAGTCGTAGTGCTCCTTCCGTCCCTGCTCGCCACCGAGGCGGGCGGGCGGAACCGGTTCGAGGTAGAGGCTTCGACGACCGGGGGGGCGCTGCGTGAGCTGCCGATCCGCGGCCTGCTCTTCGACGAGCAGGACGAGTTGCGGCCGCTCGTGAACGTCTACGTCGACGGCGTGGACGTGCGCAACCGCGGGGGCCTGGACGAGAAGCTCAACGACGGCGCGGAGATCCGCGTCGTGGCCGCGATCGCCGGCGGCTAGCCTAGATCGTCTTCGGGATCCTGATGTCGCCGGCGACGATCTGCTTGGCGATCTCGTCGATCGCGGCGCGGTCCTCCTGCGGGACCCGTGGGCTGAACGTGCCGAGCCCGACCCCGTCCTGGGAGAGGCCGAAGACGAGATTGCGTCCGCCCTTCCAGCTTCCGTCCTGAACCGACTTGATCGTCGAGAACACGGCCTCGTCCACGCGCTTGAGCGCGCTCGTCAGAACGTGCGGGCCGAGGAAGGACTGGTCGGCGTCCACGCCGATGCCCCATACGTGCTTCTGCTTCGCTGCGTCGAGCGCGCCGAGACCGCAGCCGCCCGCGACCTGGAAGACCACCCCGGAGCCCTGCTCGATCTGAGTGAGCGCAAGCTCCTTGCACTTCGCCACGTCGTCCCAGTCCTGCGAGTACGCGTTCAGCACCTTCACGCCGCGAAACGCCTCCTGAGCGCCCGCCCGGTAGCCGGCGATGAACCGGTCGACCGGCGGCTCCTTCATGCCGCCGACGGAGCTGACGACGCGTCCGCCGAGTTGCCGCTTCTCGGCCAGGCCGGCCGCGTACCCGGCGAGGAAGCCGACCTGCTCCTCTTTGAAGAGCAGCCCGACGACATTCTTCGGCTTGCCCGCGAGGCCCGACTGGTCGACGTCGATGATCTCGAACTTCGTGTCCGGGAATCTCGATGCAGCCTTCGCGACCGCATCGCCCTGCGCGAAGCCGACGCCGATGATCAGGTCGTAGTCCTGGCGCACGAGCGAGGCCATGTTCGGGACGTAATCGGCGGCGGTCGCAGCCTGGAGCACGCGTCCCTGGACTCCGAGCTCCCGCTCGGCTCGCTTGAGGCCGTTGTACGCGAGCTCATTGAAGCCACGGTCGTTCAGCTGCCCCTTGTCGGTGAGCAGCCCGACCTTGATCGCGTCGTCGTCCGCTCCTGAGGACGCCTTCTTGTCGTCGCCACCGCAGGCGGCAACCGACCCCGCGAGAACGGCCGCCAGAAGGAGTCCGGTAAGTTTTTGCCTAAGAGTCAAAAACCTCGGTGACGACGATACCGAAAAACTCCCCGACGCACGCGACCCTCGCGGTCATCTTCCAGGTCCGAGCCGGAAAGCTCCAGGTCCTCCTGTGGCAACGCGCGAAGGACCCGTTTGCCGGAGCGTGGGCCCTGCCGGGCGGGTATCTGGATCACGGCGAGACCCTCGAGCGCTCGATCCGCCGGCACCTGGCGGCAAAGGTCGACGTCCGCGAGCTTTCCCATCTGGAGCAGCTCGAGACGCTGAGCGATCCGAAGCGGCACCCGAAGGAGCGGCAGCTGGCGACTGCGTACCTCGGCCTCGTGCCGCGCGGCGTCGACCCCGCGCTGCCGGAGGACACCGACTGGCACTCGGTCGACCGGCTGCCGAAGCTCGCGTTCGACCATGGGGCGATCACGCTCGCCGGCCGGGAGCGCCTGCGGGCGAAGCTCTCGTACACGAACGTCGGGTTCGCGCTCGCGCCGGAAGCGTTCACGCTCAGCGAGCTACGGGATGTGTACGCGGCCGCGCTGGGACACGACGTGTCGGCGACGAACCTCCAGCGTGTGCTCGTGCGCCGCGGGCTGCTGGAGGCGACCGGCGAGAGGCGCGAGCCTGGCAAGACCGGCGGCCGGCCGGCGGCGCTCTTCAGGTTCACGTCGCAGCAGCTCGACGTAACTGACCAGTTCGCCGTGCTGAAGCCCCCCGGACGCTGAGCGGGGCGCCTTTCGGCGCCCCGCTCGTCGATCTCGATATCGCTTCGACTTACCTGCGGCCGACTCGCAGGTTGACCCTGAAGTTGACGGCCCGTACTGCGCCGCCTCGGGGGCTCTGGCCGAGCACGCGGCCGACACGCCGGGAGCGAACCCTGCGCACCGTGCCGACGCGGCAGCGCCGCGCCCGGATCCGTGCCTTCGCCGTGTTCAGCCTCAGGCCGATCACGTTCGGCACGCGACAGCGGGCCGGCGGTGGGGCCGGAGGCGGTGGCGGTGGTGGCGGCGGAGGCGGTGGTGGCGGCGGAGGTGGCGGAGGTGGCGGCGGCGGAGGTGGCGGCGGCGGCGGAGGTGGCGGCGGCGGAGGTGGCGGAGGCGGCGGCGGCGGAGGCGGAGGCGGAGGCGGAGGAGGCGTAAACGAGAGCACCTCTGCGCTGTTAATGGTCGTCGAGCCGTTGTAGCCGCCAGCGGCTACCAGCTTGTTGGCCACCGCCGAGCCTGCCGTGAAGGAGCGGGCTGCGTTGAGACTCGGACCGGGTGCCCAGCTGTTCGCGACCGGATCGTAGGAGACCGTCGTCGCGCCCGTGTCCGGGGTCATGCCGAGCGCATCCACAAATGAGGGGCTGAACGGAGTGCCGACTCCGAAGGACCAGAGCTTGCCTAGCATGACGCCGCTGCCCGGGACGTTCGTCGGCGTGGGCATGCTGGCCCTTTGCGTCCACGTATTGGCCGCGATGTCGTAGTCGTAGACGAGGCCAATAACGGTATTGGCCGCATCGCGACCGCCGGCCACGTACATATGGCCGTTGATGATCCCGTGGGCACTACCACCCGTGCCATGCGGGATTGGTGCACGAACGGTGAAGTTGTTCGCGATCGGGTCGTATTCCCAGTTCGTCACCTGAGCGCTCGTGACCTGGGGCGTGTTGTAGCCGGCGACGAGGTAGATCTTGCCGTTGCCGGGGTTGTAGGCCGAAGCCATGAAGCCGCGTATGTCCGGCATGTTCGCGCCCGTACTCCAGGTGTTGGACGCAATGTCATAGATCCTTGTCGTGGCGGTCACGGTGACGCCGGCGTTCTGGCCTCCGAACACGTAGAGCTTGTTGGCGGGCGGGTAGTAGACCGCCGAGGCCATGGTTACCGCGTCAGGCATCGGCGCCCGCGTCGCCCACGAGTTGGCGGTCGGGTCGTAACGGTAAAGAGTGTTCCGATCGGCGCCGGAGATCAACGAGTAGCCGCCGGCCACGTATGCATAGGTGCCGTCTGAAGCGCTCGCCCCGCCGTACAGGTCCCACGGCATCGGGGCAACCGTTAGCCATGGCCCCCCGCCACCGTCTGGTGCGGCGTTCGCCAGCGCCGCCACCGCAAGCGTGGCTGCGGCGACCAGCGCAAGACAAATCCCTCTCAAACCCAGGGTCTTCATGCTCCCTCCCCAAGAGCGCATCGGCGCTCATCGATGACGAGGTGTTTTTAGCAGGTACGGCCCTCACATTGAAGGACCGGCCGCCACAATCAGTTCGCGGTGCGCGCCTCCGAGCGACTAGCGGCGCCGGCCGACGACCAGATTGACCCTGGTGCCGGCGGCGCGCCTCGCCCCCGCGCGCGGGGTCTGGCGAAGCACGCGGCTGACGCGCCGGGAGCGCGCTCGGCGGATACGGCCGACACGGCAGCGTGCTTTGCGGATCCTCGTCCGGGCGGTGGGAAGACGGGTGCCGACGACCCTCGGAACGCGGCACTGCACGACCCTCGGCCGCGGGGGCGGTGGTGGTGGTGGTGGCGGCGGCGGCGCGACAGGGGGTCCAGGGTCGGTATCAGGCGGGTCCTGGATGAAGGCGATCTTCGTACCGTCCGGCGACCAGGCCGGGGCAAAGTCGTATCGCTCGCCCGCCGACAAGCTCTGCAGCCCGCTCCCGTCCGCGTTCATCACCAAGATTTGTCCCTCGCGATCGAAGGCGATTCGGTTGCCGTCCGGCGACCAGGCAGGGAAGTAGTCGAATTCGCGGCCGCTGGTCAGGCGTATCTCGCCGGTGCCATCGGCGTTCATGACCCAGATGTCGTAGTCGTGGTACGGCGGGCCGACCGAACGAACGAAAGCGAGCTTCGTTCCGTCCGGAGACCAGTCCGGCGAGAAGTCGGTTCCCGGATACGTCGTCAGCGGGGTCTGGCCGCTGCCGTCGGCGGTCATGACATAGACATCGACATTGGCTCCGCGATAGCTCACGAAGGCGAGCTTCGTGCCGTCAGGCGACCAGGCGGCTTCGGTGTCCCGGGCGGGATTGTTCGTCAGGTTGCTCTGGCCGCTGCCGTCAGCGTTCATGACGTAGACCTCGGAGTTCCCGTCTCGATTGGTCGCGAATGCGATCTGTGCCCCGTCCGGCGACCACGACGCGCCCCAGTCGACGGACGAAGTGTTCGTCAGGTTGGTCTGGCCGCTGCCGTCCGCACTCATGGCGTAGACCTGATCGCGGAAGCCGTCGTTGCGCGTGAACGCGATCCTCGTCCCGTCCGGGGACCAGGCGGCGGGGCCGTAGTCGCCCCTCGGGTAGTTGGTCAGGTTCGTCCGGCCGCTGCCGTCGGCGTTCATGACGAAGACCTCCGGGTCCTCGCGTCCCGCGGCCTGCGCTCCGTTGAGCCCGCCCAGAACGAGCGCGAAAAGTGCGCACGCGACCAGCGCCAGGGTTCCGGGCCGGTTCAGGCGCCGCACGACAACTCCTTGTGCCCGATTCCACATTCGCGAAACCGCGTTCGACGTGCCATGCGAGGAGCGTAAGCCCTCTGGCGTACCGTGGCTACGCGACGCCGATGCCGGCGGCGAGCTCGCGCGAGATCGCGTGCTCGTCTTTGCCGATGCGGATCGTCAGCGGCCCACCGAACGGCGCGACTGCGCGGAGCTTGACCTTCCGTCCGGGAACGAGCGTGAGGCTCGTCAGATAACGGAGTAGCTCCTTGTCGTCGCTTGGGACGCGGCGAATCGTCGCCTCGTCCCCGGGCTCCAGGTTCGCCAGCGTGCGCAGCTTCGAGCGGTCGAGCTTCAGCTTGCGATCCGGGATCGGATCGCCGTGGGGGTCGTGCGTCGGGTAGCCGAGCGTGTGGTCGATGCGCGCCTCGAGCTCCTCGGAGAGCACGTGCTCCAGGCGATCGGCCTCGATGTGGACCTCGTCGAGCGACAAGCCGAGCGCCTGCGCGAGGTACTGCTCGAGCAGCCGGTGATGCCGGATGACCTCGAGCGCGACCTTCTCCCCCGCCGGGGTCAGCTCCACACCGCGGTACGGCGCATGGTCGGCGAGACCGAGCCCAGCGAGCTTCTTGATCATCGCCGTCGCCGACGGCGGACGGACGCCCATTCGCTCGGCAATCGCCGATGTCGTGGCGCGACGGCCCTCCAGCCGGAGCTTGTGGATCTCCTTGAGGTAGTCCTGCGATGCGGCGCTGAGATCCCCGATCATGATCCTCAGTGTAGACTAAAAGAGGATTTCGTCTTGGCTAAATTCAGTCGAAAGCAGCTGCTCGCCGGCACCCTCCCAGTGGTAGCCGCCGCCCCTCTCGCCAAGCTCGCGTGGCCGAGCGCGGCTCAGGGCGGCCAGCCCCTCGCGATCCACGAAGGCCACGAGCACCCGCTGATCGGCCACGCGGCGATGATCGGCGACGAGGTCCCCGCTCCCGGCGGCCCGCACGCCCTCGACGCGCTCCTCGCCCCGCCCCCAGCCCTTCCCTACAAGCCCGGCCGCATCCGCGAGTACAACCTGACGGCGGTCGACCGCACGATCCAGGTCGCGCAGAACGTCGAGTTCAACGCCTGGACGTACAACGGCACCGTCCCGGGTCCGGTGATCCGCGCCACCGAGGGCGACACCCTCCGCGTCAGGCTCCAGAACGGCGGGTCGCACCCACACACGATCCACTTTCACGGCATCCACCCGGGAGACATGGACGGCGTTTTCGAGCCCGTCCCGCCGGGCAGCGAGTTCACCTACGAGTTCCCGGCGCGGCCGTACGGGATGCAGCTTTACCACTGCCATGCGACGCCGCTCAAGAAGCACATCCACAAGGGCCTCTACGGCGCGTTCATCATCGACCCGCCGAAGCCGAGGAAGCCCGCGCGCGAGCTCGTGATGGTCATGAACGGCTACGACACGGACGGCGACGGCGAGAACAACTTCTACACGGTCAACGGGATCGCCTTCTACTACGCGAAGTACCCGATCCGCGTGAAGAAGGGCGAGCTCGTGCGGATCTACCTCGCCAACCTCACGGAGTTCGACCTCATCAACTCCTTTCACCTGCACGGTGACTTCTTCCGCTACTACCCGACCGGGTCGACCGACCATTTCGAATACACGGACACCGTGATGCTCTGCCAGGGCGAGCGAGGCATCCTCGAGATCGAGTTCGCGAACACCGGGCGCTTCATGTTCCACGCGCACCAGAGCGAGTTCGCCGAGCTCGGCTGGATGGGCTTCTTCGAGGTGGAGTAGGTGGCCTCGCAAGCCGTCGCGGCGCGGGGTTACGGCTGGCGCCTCTGGGCGCTCGTGCCGCTGCTCATCCTCGTCGGCGCCGTCTCGCTCCTCGCCTCGTCGGGCGACTCGCTCTTCGACCTGCTGGGGCGCAACCCGCCCCCGGCCGACGAGTTCGATGTCCGGCGCGTGGAGTTCAAGCCGGGCGAGATCAGGATCCGCGTCACGAACCCTCAACGTCAGGACCTGACGATCGCCCTGGTGACCGTGGACGACGCGATCGTCCCGTTCTCGCTCGAAGGTGACCGCACGCTTGGCCGGCTGCGCTCCGCGACGATCGTGGTCGAGCACGACTGGGTCGAGGACGAGCCGATCGCGGTCGGCGTCACCAGCTCGTCGGGAATCCAGACGACCGAGGAGATCGCCGCAGCGGTCGAGACGCCGGGCGCCTCCGGCAAGCGGTTCCTCGGCTTCGCGCTGATCGGCTTCCTCGTCGGCATCCTGCCCGTGGCGCTCGGCCTGGCCTGGCTCCCATCCCTACGACAGGTGAGCCCCGAGTGGCTGGCTGCCTTCATGGCGCTGACCGCAGGGCTGCTCACGTTCCTCGGGCTCGAGGCGCTCTCGGAAGCGCTCGATCTGCAGGCGGCCCTGCCAGGTGGGCTCGGCGGGACCGGGCTCGTGCTCGTCGGCTTCGCCTCCACCTACCTCGCGCTGAGCTTGCTGGGGCGGTGGCTCGGCCGGGGCGCGACGGTCAGCGGCCTCGCGCTGGCGACGCTGGTCGCGATCGGCATCGGGCTGCACAACCTCGGTGAGGGGCTCGCGATCGGCACCTCGTTCGCACTAGGGGAGCTCGCCCTCGGGACGTTCTTCGTCATCGGGTTCATGGTCCACAACATCACCGAAGGGCTCGGGATCGCGACCCCGATTGCCGACCGCCAGCGCGTCAGCGTCGGCAGGCTGGCCCTCCTCGCGCTCATCGCCGGAGCGCCGACGATTCCCGGCGCCTGGATCGGCGGGTTCGTGACGAGCGACCTGCTCGGCGTCCTGTTCTTCGCGGGTGCCGCCGGGGCCGCGTTCGAAGTGGTGACCGAGGTCGGCCGCTACGTGCGCGAGCGCGCGCCGGGGGGCCTGTCCTCGCCCTACGCGGTCGGCGGATTCCTGGCCGGAATCGCCGTCATGTACGTCACAGGGCTACTGATCTGAACCGGTCCGGCTCCACGGGAGCCGGACTCGGGAAAAGTGCTGCGCACTTTCCCCGACTGAAATCACAGATCTCGAGGTCGAGGCGCTGTTGACTGTCGTGTTGCAGGGCGGTTTGGCCTGTTACAGAGCGACTGATCTGAGATCTGGAGGCTGGCCGCCGGCGGTGACCAGCCGATCGCGGCCGGTGCGCTTGGCTTCGTAGAGAGCCGCGTCGGCACGGCCGACCAGATCTTCCGCCGACTCGAGCCCGTTCCAGCACGCGACCCCCGCCGAGACGGTTTGCCCGGCAGGCATCGCGCAGCGAAGTCGCTCGACGATCGTTTTCGCGTCGGCCAGGGTGCATCCCGGCAACGCGACGGTGAACTCTTCCCCGCCGTAGCGGGCCAGGATGTCGCTGGCGCGGAGCTCTTCGCCCCATGCCGCCGTCCCCTGCTTGAGCAGACGGTCGCCGGCCTGATGCCCGCGCTCGTCGTTGTAAGTCTTGAAGTAGTCGAGATCGAGCATGGCGACGCAGAGTGGATGCGCGGCACGACGTGCCCGCGCCATCTCGCGAGGCAGCTCCTCCTCCCACGCGCGACGGTTGAGGAGGCCCGTGAGGTCGTCGGTTCGCGCACTGACCTCGAGCCGTGCGAGCAGGTCGGCGCGCTCGATCATCATCGCCGTCTCGGCCGCCAGCATGCGGATGGCCGAGATCGCCTGGCGTTCGAGTGCGCTGATCACGTGGCCCCAGCCGACGACGAGAACGCCAATCGTCTGCTCGTTTCGGAGCACTGGCTCGAAGTGCACCGAGACGGCGCCGGTCGTCTTCGTCATGCGCTCCGAGACGCTCGGATCGTCGCGGGCGTCGTCCACGAAATGCGACTTGCCGCTGAAAAAGGCGGTTGCTGCGCCCGAAGCCTCCGCGCCGATGACGATGCGAATCGGCGGGGAGCCCTGGAGGCCGTGATTGGCGGTCATGACGAGCGCGCCCTCGCCGTCCGGCTCGAGCAGGGTCGCGAAACGGCCGCCGGTGATCGTGGAGGCGGCGGAGCAGATGACGTGCCGGGCGACCTCGGCATCGGTCGTCCGTGAGATCTCACGGGTTGCATCCGTCACGGCGGCCATGTTCTCGACCAGCCGCCGCGTCTCGTCCTGGCTGGTGATGAGCTCGGACTCACGACGCGACGTGTCGTCGACCCGCGTACGAAGCTCCCGGACGAGCCCCTGCACGGTGTAGCCGATGATCGGTGCCACACACACCCAGAGGAGCGCGCGCGTCCACTCGCTGGAGGGGTATTCCGGTGCTCCGACGAGGACGAGCGGCGCGAGGAAGACAGCGCCGACTCCGGCCATCGCAACAGCGAGATCCCTCCGCGTTCCGTAGAGCGCGAGCCAGAACACGGGAAGCATGGCGAGCACCGCGTACGCGGACTGGCCCTCGCCGTCGGACTCGCGCAGCAACGCGATGACCACGAAGTAGGCGAAGGGCGGGACGACCTCTGCGAAGCGCGGGAGCTTCGCCCACGGCACAAACCTTGCGGTGAAAACGATGAGCGCGCTCAGTAGCGCGGCGGCGGCGAGGGCAGCTGGGTCGTTCCCTGTCGGCGGCAGCGGGTAGGCACACAGGGCCAGGAGCATCGCGCCGAGGAACGGTGCGGCACGACCAAGCAGGCCATCGCGGGCGAAAGCCGGAGGGTGAGGTACTGCCGTCGTATTCATGCGCCGAGGTCAAGATCGGCTCCCGCACGGGGCGAGCTACACCTCGATCGAGGGATGCCCGGGCTTAAGGGGCGAAGAGCTCGATCTCGCGCCAGGACACCCACGACACACTCGCCGTCGTGTTCACGCGGACGTAGCGGACGTTCGTCCACGGGCTCCCGGGTATGTGCTCGAGCACCCCGTTGTCATTCGTGACGCCGTTGAATTCGTGGAGCGGGGCCCACACGTCGCCGGTGGTCGCGCGTCCGTCGACGCGGTGTGTCGTCGCACCGTTCGGAGTCTGCGCCACGTATAGGCGGATCTTTCCGATCGCGACCGGTGCGCCGAGGTCGATTTCGATCCACTGCAGTGGATAGTTTCCCGCCCCCCAGCGATTTGCCATCAGGCCGTCGACGGCATTGGCGGCGGGGCCGTCCATCGAGGCCGACGCGCTCGCCGGCTTCCCGAGCGCCAGATTCCCGGCGCCCGGAACAGGGTCACAAGGATCAGGCCGGAGCCGGGGGCCGAGACCCAAACGGATCGGCCCACCCGAGCTCATGCCGTTCCACATCGGCGCCTCGCCGCTCCCGAACTCGGTCGTATCCCAGCTGAAGAAGACCCAGCCGTCGAACCCGGAGGCGCAGGAGTCGGCCTGGAAACCCTCGAGCGCGAGCGCGGCGTCAGCGGCGGTCGGGTAGGCGAACTGGAAAGCGCCGTAGTCCCCGAGGACGATCGGCTTCGCAACCGGCGCCGTCAGCTCGTAGTTCTGCATGTAGCCGTCGTACGTCAGCTCCACCCCCGGGTGGAGGTGCAGCCCGACGAAGTCGAGGCTCGAGGTGTAGAGCGGCTGGGCCCGGATCACGCGCGAATCGAAGGCGCGGGCGGGGTTCGGGCTCTTCGGCCAGAGGGAGCCCACCGAGACGAGCGCGGTCGGGTCGACGGCCAGAATCGCGGCCCGTACCTGGTCGGCCCAGTACACGAGGTTCTCGTCCATCATCAGCTGCTTCTGAGCGGCGATCGACATGTCGTAGGTCGAGCCGTTCGCGGTCGCCACGAGACCCGACGCAAGGCTGAGTGGCGGCGAGGCGTCACGGAAGAAGGCCTCGCTCACGATCTCGTAGCCCCAGACGTAGTCGAGCGGCGCGTGGAGCGAGTGCAGCGCCGCGTGCAGGGCCTGCCAGAACTGCCGGTGAGCGTTGACTCCGTCGGTCGTCAGGTACGTGAGGTTCTCGGCGCCGAACGTCGTGCAGCACTGCGTGCGCCACAGCGTCTCGTACTTGCTGCCGTAGGGAAGCGCCTCGAGTGAGAGGAGCGTGAAGATCCCGCGTGCCTTGGCACGCTGCATGAAGTCGGCAACGTTCGCCAGGTAGAGACGCGACAGGTGGTCGAAGCTGAGCGTGTTGGTCAGGCACCCGACCGTGCACCTGACGTCGAGGAAGATGCGGACGACGTTGTAGCCCTCCGCCTGCATGGCGACCAGTGCGCTCTCCGCCGCGCCGTGGTTGTAGGAGCCGACGATGAAGGTCGAGGGCCCGAAGACGCTCTGGTTCAACTGGCGACGGGCGAACGTACTGCCGCGCGGGACGAACGTCTGCCCGGTGTTTCTGTTGAAGAACTCGTCGGCGCCCATTGCCGCGCGCACCCCGACGACGTGTGGCGGTGGAGGCGGCGGTGGCCCGGGTGGGCCCGGTGGTGGAGGCGGCGGTCCCGGAGGCGGAGTGGGCGGAGGCGCAGGCGGTGGCGGCGGAGGCGGCGGCTGCGGCTTCGGCTTGGGCTTGACGGCCGGCCGGGTGACGACGATCACGCCACGCTTCACTCCGCGACGCTTCGACGGGCCGCGCGCCGTGCACGTGAACGGGAAGCGGCCAACGCGGCGGAACGTGACCTTGAGCTTGGCGCGCCGGCCGCGACGAAGGAACTGGCTACGGCGCCCCGCGACTGCGAAACGGCGCGCGCGGCGGCTGCGGTTGACGATCGTGAACATCGCCGTTCCGACTTGCAACTGGCGACGAGAGACCTTGCAGGCGCGCTCGGTCATGGTGAGCGTCACGCGGGTCGGTGCAGGCGCGGCCTGTGCCCGCTCGGGCAGCGCAACGAAGGCCAGGATGGTGCCCAGCCCGATGGCTACGCTCGTTACGCGCCGCCGCATGCCCCCTTTTTCGGCACTCTGGGGGCTCGGCTACAGCCCTTGAGTTGCTATCGCAGCATCAGCCGACGAAGACGCGGCGCTCGGCATCTTCGATCACCTCGGCCGGCTCCGGTGGAACCAGCAGCAGCTCGGCCAGTTGCTCGGCGCCCGGGAAACCGCTCTCACCGTAGGCCGCAGCGGCCCGCTCGACGTCGTAGTCGGTCCGGCGCAGCTCCACGTCAGGGCCGAGCAGCGCCCAGAAGGCACCCGGCCGCCCCTCGTACGGGAGGCCGACGCTGCCCGGATTGACGCTGCGGATCCCTCCCACTTCGCGATCGAACTGGATGTGCACGTGCGCCGACACGATGACGCGCTCCGGCAGGTCGGCGCTGAACTCGCGGACGCGCTCTTCGGGAGTCTCGGGCGTCACGCACTCCTCGTCGCTGCGCGGCGAGCCGTGGCAGAAACGCACCGCGCCCAGACCGTCGACCTCGACGACGGCGTTCTCCTCGAAGCCACCGGCGAAGTCGAGCATCTCTGCGGTGTGGCTTTCCTGCATCCACCGCTCCCGCTCGTTCTCCGCGGCACCTTCGAGCAGTGCGCGATCGGCGTTGCCGCGTACGAACAGCGCGTCGAGGCCGGAGGCCAGGCGATGTGTCTCGGCCGGCTGCGCGCCCCAGGTGAGATCGCCGCCGAAGACGATCAGGTCGTGCTCTTCCTGAGTGAGCTCGTCTAGAACCGCCGCGAGAGCCGTCGCGTTGCCGTGGACGTCCGAGAGGACGGCGACACGCCGCGCGTGCCTCACGCCCGGCGCAGGACCAGGTTGAACACCGCGCTCGTCCGCCCCGTCCGCGGGTAGTGCTGCGTGACCAGCGTCCGGTAGCCGCGCGCGCTCACGCGCACGTGAATGTGAGCGGGGCGGCCGGAATACCCGATCGGGCGGTTGCTCTCGAGGCGGTAGGAGCCGTCCCGCCGCGCAAAGAGCGTTGCCCGGTGCGCATCGTCGTACTCGCCCTGGGGATTGACGAGCCAGAACTCGACCCGCGCTCTGACGATCGCGCGGCAGCCCATCGTGAGCGCTCTCCCGCGGAGCACGTAACCGGAGCCGACCTTCGAGCGCACGGGCGCACCGGGCTCGTAGAACGGGCCGAGCTGGTCTGCGCGCGTGGGCACGCAGCGGTTCGCGCCGGTCGAGCCCGCCGGCATCGCGAGGGCGGCCGCCAGCAGCACGACGACGGCAAAGGTCTTCATCGCTCTAGTAGATCACGAGACGATCGCGGTGCACGACCTCCAGCCCACGCGGCCTCCCCGCCAGCTCCGCGGCGCTCGCTCCCACGATGCCCTTCGCGAACACGCCGCCGTCCGGCCCGACGAGCTCGACCGCAGCGCCGGGTTCGAACTCGCCCTCGCACAGGACGACGCCGACGCCGAGGAGTGAGGCTCCCTTCTCGACGAGGGCCAGCTGGGCACCTGCGTCGACGTGCAGGCGTCCTGCCGTGGGCTTGCCGAAGCGCAACCAGAGCTTGAAGGCCGACTCGCTGCGGTCGGCCGCGGTGAAGCGGGTACCGCGCGCCTCGCCGGCGAGGATGGGCGCCAGAACGACCTCGCCGCGGCCGTCGGCGATCACGGTCGGAATCCCGGCAGCGGCTGCCATCTCCGCAGCGACGATCTTGCTGCGCATGCCGCCGCGACCGAGGGCCGCCCCCTCCCCCACCTCGACCTCGCCCGCCCTGGCACCCTCGGCGAGGAGCTCGGCGCCGGGCTTCCCGGGCGCGCGTGTGTACACGCCTTCGACCTCGGTGAGGAGCACGAGCAAGCTCGCGCGGACGAGCACGGCGACCTGGGCGGCGAGTGCGTCGTTGTCGCCGAAGGTGATCTCGTCGGTCGCAGTCGCATCATTCTCGTTCACGACCGGCACGGCGCCGAGACGGAAGAGCTCGGCGAACGCCTGGCTCGCGTTCACGTACGCCGTGCGATCGGAGACGTCGTTCGCCGCGAGCAGGATCTGTGCGGCAGCGAGCCCCTCGGTTGCGAGCGCCTCCTCCCACGCCGCTTGCAGGCGCGCCTGTCCGAGAGCGGAGGCAGCCTGGAGTCGAGGAACGCTGCGTGGGCGACGTTTCAGCCCGAGCCGCGGGAGGCCGAGCGCGATCGCACCCGAGGAGACGACGCACGCCGGCTCGCCCGAGCGCACGAGCTCACCTAGTTCACGCGCGCGCGCGCGAAGGAGGTCACGGCGAGGCTCGCCGTCAGGCCCGGCGATAAGGCCCGTTCCGAGCTTGACGACGACAGGCCGCTTCACCGGGTCTGCGTGCCATCGCCGATCACGCGGTACTGGCGCAGCCAGAGGTCGCGATAGGTCACCGGCCCGCGCGGGCCCGGGACGTTGTCGACGTTGATGCCGGTCTCGGGCGCCCCGGTCAGCTCGAAGCCGTCCGTGAACCTCGTCGTCGCGTGCCAGAAGGCGGCCGTTCCGCGGTAGCCGTCCAGGAACCGCTCGGCTGCCTCGCCGTCGTCGGTCACGATGCCGGCCGCGAGGCCCGAGGTCTCCTCGTTCGCCAGCCGCACGGCCTCGTCGAGGTCGTCCACGACGTCCAGAGTCACGGTCGCCACGCGCTCGGGATCGTTCGCCCACTCGAACCCGAGCCTGCGGTCGAGCGGTAGAACGCCGTCGCCCGCGGCCTCGATCGCCCGCTCCGTGCCGCGCACCTCTACTCCCTTCTCCCGGAAGACGCCGAGCAGGTCGGGCAGGAGCTCCTTGGCCCCGCGGTCGACAAGCGCGAGGTTGAGCCGGTTGCAGACACCGAGCCGGTCGAGCATGGCCTCGGCCATCTTCAGGGCGCGCTCGCGTTGCGCGGCCGCGTGGACGTAGAGAACGCCGCCTCCCTCAGCATGCGCGAGCGTGCGGACTCCGTGCTCAGCGGCCAGCTTCGCGAGCTCGGCGGTCGTCGGGCCGCTCCCGCGGAGGATGACGAGCGGAGATGCGCTCCGGCATCGTCACGAGCACCCGGGCCCCCTCTCGATCGGAAGAGCGGACGAGCCCGACGGCGCCCGGCGGCAAGCCGGCTCCCTCGAGCGCGGGGCGCAGAACGTCGTCCACGAGCACGGTCACCGTGCGCAGCGCGGCTCCGCCGGTCCGGAGCACGGCCGTGTTCAGGCTCTTCAGGAGCTGGCCGGCGACGTCCAGAGCGACGTTCGGCCGCGCTTCGAAGTTCGCGCCCACGACGCCGATCGGGATGCGCCGCTCGGAAATCTGGAGACCGTTCTCCAACGTCCTGGACGTGATCTCGCGCTCGAGCGGCTCGATCCCCGACACGGCCTCGACCTGGTCCGCCAGGGCGTCGATGCGCGCGCGGTCCAGGCGCAGGCGGTCGAGCATCCCCTCGTCGAGCCGGCTCTCGGCGGCTTCGACGTCGGCTTCGTTGGCCGCGAGGATCTCGTCCGCTCGCTCTCGAACGAGTGCGGCCGCCTCACTCAGCGCGGCGGCGACGGGCTCGTCGCTCAGCTGAGGCGCCGCGCGACCCGCGTCGAGCGCCTCCTGCTCGACCAGCCGGCGCAGATCGTCGTTCACGCGACTCCCGCGAGCGCCCGGCGCGCCTCCGGGCTGAGCGGCGCCGGTCGGCCGTCGGCGTCGACGTGGACGACGGTATGGCGGCCGCGGATGGAGAGGTCGCCGTCGCTGCGGATCTCCCAGCCGTAGGTGATCGAGGTCGTGCCGACGTGCTCCGGAGCGAGCTCGATCTCGAACTCGTCCTCGAAGCGCAGCACCGCCAGGTACTCGGCCTCGACCGCACGACGCGGATAGTCAGCCCAGTCGTCCAGGAGCCCGAGCGACCGCAGCAGCGCCGTCTCCGCCTCCTCCGCCCACCGAAACGCCGCGGTGAAATGGATCCGGCCGCCGGCATCTGTGTCGATCCACGCGACCCGCGACTGAGCGAGGTGGCGAGGCGCAGCCATCGTCAGCGCATTATCGCGGTGTCAGACACGTGCCAGACACGTGTCAGACACCGGCGAGGAACTCGAGCACGAGCTCGTTGAAGCGCTCCGGCTGCTCCATATGGATCATGTGGGCGACGCCCGGAAACTCGACGACCTGCGCGCCGGCCACTGAAGACGCGAGATGCCGCTCCGCGAGTACGGAGCCCGGCTCGTCGGCCTGACCGATCAGCACCAGCGTCGGAATGCCCAGCTCTCCGAGCCGCTCCGCGGCCGGCGGGTGAGCGGCTGCGGCTTGCCCCAGGGCTTCTCGGCCTTCATCGCGTCCAGGATCCAGCCGTGCACCTTCTGTCTGAGCCCGGCATCGACTCGGTCGGCAGGCTGACCCCAGCCGTCGACCCAGACCTTCGTCTCGAGCTCGGCCAGGGTCTCCCAGTCCTTCGCCTCGTAGATTCGCTCCATCTCGTCCCAGGGCGGCGCCTCGACGCCCTCGGGCAGCTCGGGCTCGTACCCGCCGACTCCTCCGGCGACGCTGACGAGGGCGTCCACGCGATCGGGCCGGTCGACGGCCAGGTCGAGCGCGATCTCCCGCCGCGCGACTGGCCGACGACATGCGCGGATTCGGCACCGAAATGGTCGAGAACGGCCGCGGCATCGGCGTGGTCCGAGAACTCGACGTCATCGGTCTCGGTTCGCCCGATGCCCCGCGTGTCGTAGCGGATCACCCGATAGCGCTCGGCGAACGACGGGCACCTGGTCGTCCCACATGCGCAGGTCGCCGAGCCCGCCGTGGATGAGGAGCAACGGGTGGCCGTCGCCCTCCACCTCGTAGTAGAGCCTGCCGCCGTCGACATCGATGAGCCCGGAATCGGCCATTTCTCGATGATATGCGGCCGTGAGCGGAGTTCGACTCGAACCGCTGTCAGCCGAGCACGTGACGGGGCTAGACGCGATTGCCCAGGACCCGGATGTCCAGCGGAACACCTTTGTCCCCTCCCCGCCGCCGGCCGATTTCGGGAAGTCCTGGCTGGAGCGGTACGAGCGCGGGCGGGAGGATGGGACACGAGAAGGCTTCGCGATCGTCGACGCGGAGGAGGGCTCGTTCCTCGGGATCGCGGTCGCGGTGCGAATCGACGAGGAGGCGAACGAGGCCGAGCTCGGCTACATCCTCGCGCCCGAGGCCCGGGGGCGGGGCGCGGCGACCGAGGCGCTTCGACAGCTGACCGAATGGGGCTTCGCTCGCGGATTCCAACGGCTCGAGCTGCGGGGGGACGCGGACAACGAGGCCTCGAGGCGGGTCGCGGAGCGTTGCGGCTACACGCTCGAGGGGATCCTGCGGTCCGTCTACTTCAAGGAAGGGCGCCGAACCGACATGTTCATCTACTCGCGACTGCCGGCCGACGAATAGCCGGCCGCCGGCCGCGGGTTGCTATGGCGACTCCGGCGAGGCACAGCGCTCCACCCAGATAAGCGAGGCCCGGAGGCGTCTCTCCGAGGATCGCCCAGCCCATCAGGATCGCGATCGGCGGGACGAGGTAGGTCGTCGAGCCCATCCGGCCGGCGGTCGTCCGCGCGAGCGCATAGGCCCAGGTCATGAAGGCGATAGCGGTCGGCACCATGCCCAGGTAGACCATCCAGCCGATCGCGGACCCCGGCGCATCGTCCACCTCACGCACGAGCGAAGGTGCGAACGGCAAGCACGTCAGCGCGCCCACGGTGCAGGCGAGCCACGTCACCTGCAGCGCGGAGGCGCGCGCCAGCAAGGGCTTCTGCGCGACGACTCCGCCCGCATAGGCAAACGCAGCGACGACGCAGAGGACGGCGCCCCAGCTCGCCGCGACACCCTGCTCGGAGGTGGCGACGCCGATGACGGCGGCGCCCGTAAAGGCGACGAGGATCCCGGCCATGAGCGAACGCGGAAAGCCTTCGTGCAGGAGCACACCGGCGAGCAGGGCGATCAGGATCGGGCCGACGTTGACGAGCATCGAGGCCGTGCCGGCGTCGACGCGTTGCTCCGCCTCGTTCAGCACGACGTTGTAGATCCCGAACCAGAGCACTCCGCAGAAGACGATCCCCGGCAGGTCGCGCCGGCTGGGCAGCGGCTCGCGACGAATGAGCACGATTGCACCGAGCGCGGCGCTGCCCACGAGCAGGCGGCCGAGCGCGAGAGCCCCCGGCGACAGCTCCTCGCCGGCCGCGCGGATCCCGACGAACGCCGACGCCCAGAGAACGACCGTGACCAGGGCGGCGACGAGCGACCTCATCGTTGAGTGAAACGCCGAGTCAGCCCGATCTGTGAGACGTCAGTCGACGAGCTTCTGCGTCATCGCACGGATCGCGATGCGCCACATGACGAGACCGAAGACGAGCAGCACCCCGACGCGAGCAAGATCGTCCATCCCCAGCAGGCCGAAGACGGCGGCACGGACGAGCTCCACGCACTGGTACAAGGGATTGAAGTTGGCGAGGAACTGCGCCCACTCGGGCAAGTTGTCGAGCGGGAAGAACGTCCCGGCGACGAGGAAGAGCGGGGTCAGGAAGGCACTGACGACGTAGTTGAAGTTCTCGAAGGACTTCGCAAAGCCGGCGACCGTGATCCCGAAGCAGGCCCAGCCGAACCCGGCGATCCAGGCGATCAGCGGGACGAGCAGCATCCCCCAGGACGGGTCGAGCCCAAAGAAGATGCCGACGACCATCGGCATGCAGCCGTAGACGCCGGCGCGGGTCGCGATCCAGAGCGCCTCGGCCGTCACGAGCTCCTCGGCGTCGACGGGCGCGGCCAGGATCGCGTCGTACGTGCGCTGGAACTGGTACTTGACGAACGTCCCGAACATCGCCGGGAAGGCGCTCGAGAACAGGACTGCCGTCGCGACGATGCCGGTGGCGACGAAATCGAGGTAGTCGTAGCTGCCGATGCGGCTGACCAGCGATCCGAAGCCGAACCCGAAGGCGAGGAAGTAGATGGTCGGCTCGACCGTCGACGAGAAGGTGCTGGAGCGCCAGAAGGACGAGAAGTTGACGATCTCGCGGACGAGGACGCCGGTCAGTGCAGAGCGCTCGAGGCGGCCCAGTCGGAACGCAGAGGTGTCGCGCGCGGCCATCAGGCGATTTCCTCGCCGGTGAGGAGCACGAAGACGTCCTCGAGGTTGGCGGGCCGCCGCTCGCCTGCCGGGAAGTTCGTCTCTCCGTCGACGTTCAGAATCGACACGCTCGTTCCCGTGCGCCTGGTCTGCAGCCCGGTCGCCCTTGGCCTCAGCCTCGACCTCGGCCAGTCGCGCGGGCGGGCCATAGACCTCGAGCACCTCGCGGCCCGCGTGCTCGAGCACGAGGTCGGAGGGTGAGCCGGCGGCAACGGCGCTCCCGTGGGACATGATCAGGACCGTGTCGGCAAGACGTTGCGCCTCCTCGATGTAGTGCGTCGACATGAGGATCGTCGTCCCCTCGGAGCGCAGCGCGTCGATCAACGCCCAGATTCCCTGACGGACCTGCGGATCGAGCCCGACCGTCGGCTCGTCGAGCAGGACGAGCCGCGGGCGGTGGATCAGCGCCCGCGCAATCAGCAGGCGACGCCGCATGCCGCCGGAGAGCTTGTCGACGCGCGAATCTCGACGATCGGTGAGCATCGCCATCTCGAGCGCACGCTCGATGGCCGCGCGCCGGTCGGCGCGGCCGATCCGGTAGAGGTGGGCGAAGACGAGCAGGTTCTGCTCGACGGTCAGCGTCGTGTCGAGGTTGTCGAGCTGCGGCGTGACGCCGCTCTGGGCGCGCGCCATCTTCGATTCCTCCGGCAGGCGGAAACCGAGCACCTGCAGCTCGCCCTCGTCCGCGATCGACTGGGCGGTCAGGAGGCGCATCGTGGTCGACTTCCCGGCGCCGTTCGGCCCGAGCAGACCGACACAAGTCCCCATCGGGACGTCGAGGTCGAGATGGTCGACCGCTGTGATCGGCCCGTAGCGCTTGACGACCCCGCGCAGGCGGATGGCGAGCTCCGGCTCCACCCATCCAGCATGCCAGCCGGAGCTCACTCGGCCGCGCCCAGGGGTGAGCGTTCGAGCAGCCAGAACGAAGCCTCGACGGCCGGCCCGATGCCGAGCGCGAAGACGACCGTGCCGAAGCCGAACGTTCCGCCCAGGGCTATACCGACTGCCAACGCGACGACCTCGATCGTGGCGCGAACGACGCCGATCCGAAACGGAGTGCGCCGAGCGCCGACGACCATCAGAGAATCGCGCGGGCCGGCGCCAAGATCAGCACCGAGGTAGAAGCCCGTGCCGACGCCCATCAGGACGAGCCCGGCCACGAGCAGCCCGATCCGGATGCCAAGAGACGAGTCGGAGAGCGCATCGACGGGGCCAAGCGCAGTCAACAGCTCGACAAACGCGCCGACGAGGACGGCATTCGCGAGCGTGCCGACTCCGATGCGCGCGCCCAACCGCCAGGCAGCGGCCACTACGACGATGCCCACCGCGATGTTCGCCTGGCCGAAGGAAAGCGGCGTGTGCTCGGCGAGGCCCTGGTGCAGGACGTCCCACGGCGACAAGCCGAGGCGCGACTCCAGCATGGCCACGATGCCTGCCGCGAACATGAAGAGTCCCAGGACTAGCAAGAAGAGCCGCGTCGGGAGCCCGCCCCGTAGGCGTGGTGGGGCGCGCATGGCCGTAAGCCTAGGTCTTAGATTGCGCAATGGACTTCACGGCGACCGACAGCCTTGTCCTCGTCGGCCTCCTGGCGGCGGCCGCCGCGCTCCTGGCGCTGGCCGAGCTGATTCGAATCCCGTATCCGATCCCGCTCGTCCTCGGCGGCCTTGCGCTCGGCTTCTTACCAGGCATGCCACAAATCGAATTGCCGCCGGATGTCGTCCTCGTCGCGGTCCTCCCCCCACTGCTGTACGGCGCTGCGTTCTTCAGCCCGCTACGGGAGCTGCGCGCGAACGCCCGCCCCATCGGTCTGCTCGCAATCGGGCTCGTGCTGACGACGACGGTCGCGGTCGCCGCCGTGGCGCACGCCGCGATCCCGGGCCTCAGCTGGCCGACGGCGTTCGTCCTGGGCGCGATCGTCTCGCCGACCGACCCAACCGCCGCGACGGCAATCGCGCAGAGGCTCGGTCTTTCCCGCCGCCTCGTCGCGCTGATCGAAGGCGAGAGCCTCGTCAACGACGGGACAGGACTCGTCGCCTACAAGTTCGCCGTCGCGGCCGTCCTCACCGGCACCTTTTCGCTTCTCGACGCGTCGGGCCGCTTCGTCCTGAACATCGTCGGGGGCATCGTCGTCGGCCTCGCCGTCGGCTTCGTCATCCGCGAGGTCCGGCGGCGGCTCGACAACCCGCCGGTCGAGATCACGATCTCGATCCTGAGCGGCTACTTCGCCTATCTGCCGGCCGAGGCGATGGGCGTCTCAGGGGTACTGGCCGCAGTCACGGTCGGGATCTACATGGGCTTGCACACGCCCGAGCTCACGACCGCGCAGACCCGGCTTCAAGGGGTCGCGGTCTGGGAGATCCTCTTCTTCCTGCTGAACGCTTTCTTGTTCACGATCATCGGCCTTCAGCTGCCGGTGATCCTGGACGGCCTCTCCGGCTACTCGGCGACGACTCTCGTTTGGTACGCGGTCCTGATCACGACGACCGTGGTCGCAGCGCGCTTCGCGTGGATCTTTGCGACCGCGCAGCTGCCACGCCTTCGCCACCGTCGCCCCGACACCCCATGGCAAACGAGCGTCGTCCTCGCCTGGTCAGGCATGCGCGGCGCCGTTTCCCTGGCGGCTGCGCTCGCACTTCCGCTGACGACCGACGCGGGCACCGCGTTCCCGAACCGGGAGCTGATCGTGTTCCTGACCTTCAGCGTGATCCTGGGAACGGTCGTCGGCCAGGGCCTGACCCTGCCGAAGCTCATCGACCTGCTCGAACTCGAAGACGACAGCCGTGCTGCGGAGAAGGAAGAGATCAAGGCTCGAATTCACGCCGCTGAGGCCGCCCTTGCCCGCCTGGAGGAGCTCGCGAACGAGGAGTGGGTCCGGGAGGACACGGCGGGGCGGGTGCGTGCTCTGTACGACTTTCGCCGCTCGCGATTCCTGGCCCAGCACGATGACGATGACGACGGGCTGATCGAGCAGCGCTCGACTGACTATCAGCGTCTGACGCGCGAGCTGATCGAGGCAGAGCGCGCAGCGGTGCGCGCCCTCCGGCGCGAGGGCCGAATCAGCGATGAAGTCATGCGCCGGGTCGAACGCGACCTCGACCTCGAAGAAGCGCGCCTGGAGTAGTCGGGCTCGAGACCGATTCGGTCTTGATGGCACGCTAACTCGTATTGGAGATCACAAACGGCGAGGCAGATAGTTGGCTGGTGCTTCGGCTGCGGCGAGGGCTTCCCGATCCGCACCTTTGAGGAGAGGCGCATACCGCAGTTCCCCCAGAAGACCGCCTGATCGCAAGCAGCTGAAGCGCATCCGCAGGCCTCACAGCCTGTAGTTCCTCTAGAGGAGCGAGGAACGCCGCTTCCTCGCTCCTCTCTCCCTCCTAGGAGCCGATCGCGACGACGCGTGCGCGCCAGGAACCGCTCGGCGCGTCAACCTTGACCTCCTCACCCGGCTTGGCGCCGAGGAGCGCGCGACCGAGAGGCGAGTCCGGCGAGACGCCGCCGACACTCGAGATCTCGACCGTCATCCGGTCGCCCTTCTCCACGTCCTCGAGCTCGACGGTCGAGCCGATGCCGACTTCGCCACTCGCAGACGGCTCCTGCTCCACGACGACGGCCCGGTCCAACCGGTCTCGGATCGTCCTGATCCGGGCCTCCAGAAGACCCTGCTCGTTCTTGGCGGCGTGGTACTCGAAGTTCTCGGAGAGGTCGCCGAACGCCCGCGCGGTCGCGATCGCCTCGACGGCCTCGGTCCGCCGAGGGCCCTCCAGGTGCGCAAGCTCGTCCTCGAGCTGCCGCTTTTGCGCAGGGGTCATCGGCTCCACCTTCTCGTCGGCCATCGCAGGAGGGTACCGCCGCTAGGCTGGACGGTCGTGTCTTCACCCACCCCAGCCCTCGCGCAGCGCAACGATCTGAGGAACGTCGCGATCGTCGCGCACGTCGACCACGGCAAGACGACGCTCGTCGACGCCCTGCTCTGGCAGTCCGGTTCTTTCCGGGCGAATCAAGACGTGGCCGATCGCGTGATGGACTCAATGGACCTCGAGCGCGAGAAGGGCATCACGATCCTCGCCAAGAACACGGCGGTCCAGATCGGCAGCACGAAGGTGAACATCATCGACACGCCCGGGCACGCAGACTTCGGGGGCGAGGTCGAGCGGGGCCTGACCATGGTCGACGGGGTCCTGCTCCTCGTCGATGCGAGCGAAGGGCCGTTGCCGCAGACGCGATTCGTGCTCCGCAAGGCGCTCGAGGCGCGGCTGCCCGTCGTCCTCGTCGTGAACAAGGTCGACCGGCCGGACGCCCGCCCGGCAGAGGTCGTCAACGAGGTCTACGAGCTCTTCCTCGATCTCGACGCCGACGAGACGCAGATCGACTTCCCGATCGTGTACGCGAATGCCCGCGAGGGCCGAGCCGGCTTCGCGGCCGACGAGCTCGCTCCGGACCTCCAGCCGCTCGTCGAGACCCTGCTCGCAACGGTTCCCCCACCTTCGTACGACCCGAAGCATCCGCTCCAGGCGCTCGTCACGAACCTGGACGCATCGCCGTACGTGGGCCGACTCGCCCTGCTGCGAGTCCTGCACGGGACGATCCGCAAGGGTGAGCTCGTCGCCTGGTGCCGGGCCGACGGGACGATCGAGACCGCGCGGGTGACCGAGCTGTACACCACGGAGGCGCTGGACCGAGTCCCGGCCGACGAAGCCGGCCCCGGCGAGATCGTGGCCCTCGCCGGCCTGCCCGACGTGACGATCGGCGAGACGATCGCCGACCCCGAGGATCCGCGGCCGCTTCCGGTCAGCTCCGTCGACGAGCCGTCCCTGGCCATGACCCTGGGGATCAACACCTCCCCGCTGGCCGGAACCGAGGGCGACAAGGTGACGGCGAGCTTGCTGGTCAGCCGCCTCGACCAGGAGCTGGTCGGGAACGTTTCGCTTCGGGTCCAGCCCACGGGGAGCCCCGATGTCTGGGAGGTGCAGGGACGCGGTGAGCTCCAGCTCGCCGTGCTCGTGGAGATCATGCGGCGCGAGGGGTTCGAGCTCACGGTGGGCAAGCCGGAGGTCCTGACGCGCGAGATCGACGGCAAGAAGCACGAGCCCGTGGAGCGGGTGGCCATCGACGTCCCGGAGGAGTACATCGGCGTCGTCACGCAGCTGCTCGCGCTGCGGAAGGGCCGGATGCAGCAGATGGTCAACCACGGGACCGGCTGGGCGCGGATGGAGTACCTCGTGCCGGCCCGCGGGCTGATCGGCTTCCGCACCGAGTTCCTCACGGAGACTCGCGGCGCCGGGATCATGCACCACGTCTTCGAGCGCTGGGAACCGTGGTACGGCGAGCTGCGAACGCGGCCGACCGGCAGCCTCGTAGCAGACCGGCGAGGGAACACGACGGCGTTCGCCATCGCCGCGCTCCAGGAGCGCGGGTCGCTCTTCGTCGCCCCCCGGGACGAGGTGTACGAGGGCATGGTCGTCGGCGAGAACGCGCGCGGCGAGGATCTCGACGTCAACGCCACCAAGGAGAAGAAGCTGACGAACATGCGCTCCTCGACGGCCGACGAGCTCGTCCGCCTGATTCCCCCTCGCCCGCTCTCCCTCGAGCAGGCGCTGGAGTTCATCCGCGACGACGAAGCCGTCGAGGTGACGCCGAAGAGCCTCCGCCTGCGGAAGGTCGAGCTCTCGGGGACGAAGCGGCAGACGATGAGCTCGCGCCGCAAGCGCGAGCGCGATGCTACGCCTGCGTAGAGAAGCTCCCGACGGCTTCTTGCCGACGCGCCTGCAGAGTCCACTAGGTGAGTCCAAACCCTGTCCATCTCTTCGGGGGCCCGCGCGAGCGGGCTCCCGTCGTTGTCAGGTGGTTTAGCCGATGGGGCCAGCGGGGCAGTACTTTCCCGTAGCCGGCCTAGGGACAACTCCCGAAGTCCGCAACAGGTCGGTCGGCGAAGCTGCATCCGAGATGAAACGTCTACTCGCAATCCTCTTCTGTGTCTGCGCCTCGGTGGTGGTAACCGGCATGAGCGCCGCGACCGCTGCGTCCGAGGGCTTCGTCAAGTGGCGCTTCCAGGTCAGCGGCCAGTACGTGCTGCACCGCCCGGCCGTTGGCCCTGACGGCGGAGTCGTCGTCGCGAGCTCGTCCGGCGACGTGTACTCGCTGACCGCGGACGGCGCCCTCCGCTGGGTCGTCCGCTCCGTCGGCTCTGACGGTGGCCCCTCGATCGGCGCCGACGGGACCGCTTACGTCGCCTCTGGGAGCACGATCACTGCAATTGCCCCCAACGGGACGATCAGGTGGAGCTACACCGAGCCCTCGTCCGGCCAGGGAGTGATTGCCGGCCCGACAGTCGGGCCGGACGGGAACATCTTCGTGATCTCGGACTTCGGCGGCCTCGGCGCCTTCGCGCTGTCGCCCGCAGGGCAACTCCTGTGGAGCAATCCAGGGGATCCGACGTTCTTGGAGTACGGCCAGCTCGGCGCAGAGCTCGTGTTCGGCTCGGGCCGGCTGTACGCAGCGTTCGACGAGCTCACTGTGGGTTCGAGCACGATGTTCGGCCTCTCGCTGGGCGGAGCACAGCAGTGGGCGAGAGCGATCGGCGGCAGCGACGACCCGTTCATGCAGCAGCAGCGCCAGCCGGCGACCGGTGCGAACGGAAGCCTTTTCCTGACCGCGATGGGCGGCGCGAACGGCTGGGGCCTGCGCCGCGTCGACCCGGCCAACGGCGACGTCCTCTGGAATTACTCACCGTGGCCGTCGAACGGGATGTCGCCTCCCAGTGTGGGGCCGGACGGCCCGGTCTACTTCTCGCGCAGCCTCGGGTACCTGGAATCGGTGACGCCCGCGGGCGAGTCGCGCTGGACGTTCTTCGACGGCTCGATCATCGACCATCCCGCGGTGAGCCCAGACGGCAGCGTCGTCGTCGCCGGGAATCGCCCGAACTTCGGTGAGCCTGGATCTGCGCGCGGGTGGAACGCCTCCAATGGGGCGCTTCTCTGGCAGGTCGACCTGCCCAGTGAGAACGGCGGCTACCAGGTCGTCTTCACGCAGCCGCGGTTCTCGGCCGACAGCACCACGGCCTACTTCGGCACGGCCATCCTCGCTGGGGGCGACGAGTACTCCTATCTCTACGCGGTGGATACAGGAACAGGGCCGCCGCCTCCTCCCCCACCCCCACCGCCACCGCCACCGCCGCCGCCACCACCACCACCGCCACCGCCACCGCCACCGCCGCCGCCACCACCACCACCACCGCCACCACCACCACCACCACCTCCGCCGCCGCCGCCGCCACCGTCGTCCAAGACCAAGTGCGTGGTTCCGAAGGTGATCGGCCTGACGCCTACCCGTAGCCGTAGCGCGAATCCGCAGAGCGCGCTGCTCGGTCGGGGCGACTCAGGCGCGCCAAGTCGCAACGAGTCGGCCGCGTGATCGGTCAGAGCCCGCGAGCGGGCACGAGGCTTCGCGCCGGCGGCAGGGTCAACTCGTAGTGGGTCGCAACTAGCTAAAAGGGGGGCCGAGGCCTCACGATGGAGACCTCGGCCGCGATGAATCGCTACGGCTGTACCCGGACGTTTCCCTGCACGTCCCAGGGACCGAAGCGCGGTAGGTTCGGGCTGTTGCAGAACGCCTCGTTGGCGGCCTCGTCCCCGAATCCGATCAGGCTCGACCGATCCGGCGACGCGTCCGATCCTTCGCCGTTGTCGAAGACCTGGAACCAGGCGAACATGCCCGGCGGAATCGTCGGGTCGTTGCTGGTCCTGATTACGCCTCCGATCTTGGCCCGGTTGCCGTCGTAGATGTTCATGCAGGTGACGTCGACGCCGAAGTTGAACGACTCGCCCTCGACGATCTGGTGATAGGTGAAGTGGCCGGTGACGTTCCCGTCCGCGTCCTTTCTGGCGGTGAACGTGAGCGGCTGATTTCGCACCTCCACCTCAAACGGGTTCGGCAGCGGGATCGTCCAGTGGATGCCGCCGGTCGCGGATTGCACCGACCCACCGGGTGACGCAATTGCGAACGGGACTGCGAGCAGGCCGGCAACGCCGGCGAGCGCAAGGACACTGCGCACGTGCATGGAGGCTCCTCCTTGTGGGGTCCCTGCACACTGCGTCGCGGCGGGCGCGCGGTCTCGTACGTGCGTTACGGAGTTTGGAACGCGCCGCGCTTATCTCGCTGCGCCTCCGCCCGGTAGCGGGCGGGCGTGATGCCCACATGGCGCTTGAAAAAACGCGTGAAGTGGCTCTGGTCGGCGAAGCCGGCCCGCGTTGCGACCGTGGCCAGGGGCGTGTCACCGCCGGCGATCTCGGTCGCCGCCCACGCCAACCGGAGGCGCCTTCCGTACTCCCCGACCGAGACGCCGTAGTGAGACTTGAAGACGCGGGCGAGATAGGCGGGATGCACGCCGACTGCCGAGGCCACTTCACCGAGGCCGACGCAGTTGCCCATGTTCGCGCGGAGCAGTTCCTCTGCCGAGTGCAGCCAGGCCGGCGGAGGGACGGAACGGTGGGCTCCGCTCACTTCTCGGGTCGTCGCAGCGAGCAACTCGAGGGCGAAGCCCTCCGCAGCCAGCGGCGCACCTGCGTCCGATGCGCGCAGCTCGGCTGCAAGCCTCCAGGCAAGCCAGGCGAATCCGCTACCCCGAAGCTCGGCGAGCTGCTCGAGAGAGCGGGCTGCTGGGCTCGTGACGTGCCTGGGCTTGACGATCACGATGCGGGCACCGCGCGAGCCGAAGCGTGCGCTGTGCCTGGTCCCGGCAGGCATGGTCAGGGCGGAGCCCTTGTCGAACGACAGAGATCGACGTCGAAACGTCTTCTCCATCGCTCCGTCGAGCACCAGCGCGAGGTAGGACGAGTCTGGCTCGAACGCCTCTTGCACGTATCCAGGCGGGAACCGCAGCTCCGCGAGCGTGAAGCCGTTCACCTCCGCAGATGTGACGGTGACGCCTTCCTCCTGCGTCACCGTGGTGAAGCCCGCTCCCACAAAGACTAGGACCCGCGCGGAGGAGGCAAGTTAGTTCGAGTCGTAGCAGAGAGAGGGGCGCCGACGGCGCCCCTCTCTCGGTTCGAGTGTCTTGTGTTCGGTTAGCGGCGGCCGACTCGCAGGTTGACCCTGAAGTTGACCCGCCGGACCGAGCCGCCCCGTGGGCTCTGGCCGACGACACGGCCGACGCGCCGGGAGCGAACCCTGCGAATCGTGCCGACTCGGCAGCGCCGTGCCCGGATCCGCGCCCTGGCCGTTGCCAGCCGCAGGCCGATCACGTTCGGCACGCGACAGCGCGCCGGCGGTGGGGCCGGAGGTGGCGGCGGTGGTGGCGGAGGCGGTGGTGGCGGAGGCGGAGGTGGCGGAGGCGGAGGTGGCGGCGGTGGCGGAGGCGGAGGTGGCGGCGGTGGTGGTGGTGGCGGAGGCGGAGGTGGCGGAGGTGGCGGAGGCGGTGGCGGCGGTGGTGGCGGCGGCAGCACGAGCTTCTCCACGGTGTCGAGCGAGGTCGACACATCGAGGCGGCCGCCCGCCGCGATCACCGTGTTGCCGACCGCGACGCTCGACGTGAACGAGCGCGCTCCGATCAACGCCGGCACCGGCAACCAGGTGTTCGTCGCAACGTCGTACTTCGAAACGTCGTTCAGACCGTCGAACGTCGCGAGATTTGTGCCGCCGATCCCATACAGCTGCCCCTGGACGATTGCCCGACCAGGGGTGTTCTTCGCCATTGGCATGTCCTGCAACGCGTTGAGGGCCGTCCACGCGTTCGTCGCGATGTCGTAGGCCCACGTGTCGCTGAGGAACGCATCGGGAATCGTGCGGCCACCCGACATGTAGAGCTTGCCGTTGATGACCCCCGAGGTGGTTCCGGCCTGGCTCACCGGGCTCGGCGCCTTCTCGGTGAACGTATTCGCGATCGGGTCGTACTCCCAGGTCGGGTCGAGACGCTGTCGATCGTGGCCGTCCCGAAGCCGCCGTTCAGGTAGATCTTCCCGTTGGCGGGGTTGTAGCCGGACGCCATCTGACTACGCGGCGCCGGCATGGTCGCTCCCATCGTCCACGTGTTGGTCGCGATGTCGTAGATCCGCGTCACGTCGTAGGTGACCACCGGGTCTGGAGTTCGCGTCGACCCGCCGAAGACGTAGATCTTGTTCGTCGGCGGGTAGTAGACGGCCGAGGGCACGAGCGCCGCCTGCGGCATCGGCACGCTCGTCGAGAGCGTCGTCCAGATGTTGGTCGCGATGTTGTAGCGGTAGACCGTGTTCAGCGTCGAGCCTGGTGCCGCAGGAAAGTGGTAGCCGCCGAAGACGTAGACGAACGTACCGTCGGTTTCCGCCGCGCCGCCGAAGACGCTCTGCGGCAGCGGTGCAACCGTCTCCCACGCTTCACCTGAATTCGCCGTGCTCCTGTTACCCGCGCCTTCGGCCTGGCCCGCTCCGAGCAGGACGCTGAAGCCGGCGAAGGCAACGGTCAGTGCGAGTGCAAACTTACGTACCCGAGTCACGAAATCCTCCCCTCGATTTACGCTCTCTCGGCGGTACCTTCCCATATTTCTCCCTGGATATAAAGCAGGAAAGTCAGTCGGCCCGATCGAGGGCAACAACTCCACGAAGGTCGACGCACTTGACGCCGCGACGTTCGACGATCACCACGAGCACGCCGTCACAGCTCCGGCAGCGGGCGACCGTTCCGGGGGCCTGTAGGTAGACCACCAGCGTCGCCAGCTCTCCGGCCGCTCCGCAGTGTGCGCAGACGCCTGTTGCGTCCGTCATCTCCGCGCCGAACACGTCGAGCAGGAGGCCGCCGATCGCATTCCCGTCGAGCGCGTCCATCAGCTTCCCGTCGCTCCGAAGCGCTCCGTCTTCACCCGATCCGGCGGGTAGCCCAGGCTCACGAGGCCGCTCGCAACCGTCTCGACGAAGCTCGTCGGCCCGCAGACGAAGGCCAGCGGAGGGTGAGCCTCGTCCGCCGGCCAGGCGACCTCCTCCAGCAGCGCCGTGTCGACGCGACCGGTGTGGCCAGTCCAGCCGGACGGCTGCTCCCGGGTCAGCGTGTACACGACCTCGACCCCGTCCACAGGCTCGTCGAGCTCCACGCGGTAGATCACGTCCTCGATCCTGCGCGACGAGTAAAGGAGCCGGACGGGGACAGTCGCTCTCAGTGCGGCGGCGGTGCCGAAGCATCGACCGGAGCGGCACGATGCCGGAACCGCCGGCGACCAGCAGCAGGGGGCTGCCGTGCTCGACCGCCCAGACGAAATAGCCGCCGATCGGGCCACGCACTTCGATCTCGTCGCCCGCCCGCAGCTCCTCGGTCAGGTACGGCGACACTTCTCCGTCGTCGAGCCGCTCGACGGTGATCGCGACAGGCTCGCCGGGAGCGCGACGCGATCGAGTACTCGCGCTCGGCGCGATATCCATCCTCGGCCGTCAAGCGCACGTCGAGGTGCTGCCCGGCCCGATGCCCCGGCCACTCCGACAGGCCCAGCACGATCGTCCGCACCCGCGCCGTCTCGACGACGACGTCGTCCACGGTGGCTAGCTGCCAGCTCAGTCGCCCGCGTACCGCTGTTCGCGCCATGGGTCGCCGTAGGAGTGGTAGCCGTAGGTCTCCCAGAAGCCGGGCTCGTCGTCGTCACGGAGCTCGAGGCCGCGTACCCACTTCGCGCTCTTCCAGAAGTACAGGTGCGGCACGAGCAACCGGGCCGGGCCGCCATGCTCCGGATCGAGAGGCTCGCCGTCGTAGGCGAAAGCGATCCACGCCTTTCCGTCGGTGACGTCTTCGAGCGGGAGATTGGTCGTGTAGCCGCCGTCGCAGAAGGCGAGGACGTAAGGAGCGTCGTGCTCGACCTGCTCGAGCAGCGTGTCGACGGACACGCCTTCCCAGGTCGTGTCCAGTTTCGACCAGCGGGTCACGCAGTGGATGTCGACCGTCGGCGTCTCGGTCGGAAGGGCGCGGAACTCGTCCCAGGTCCACGTCTTCCTTCCCCCGCCGTCGGTGATCGAGAACGTCCACTCGTCCAGCGGCGTGTGCGGAGTCGGGCCCTGCCGACAGAACCGGGAAATCCTCGGTCACGTACTGGCCGGGCGGGACACGACTCGGGTCGGCATCCACGTCGCGCTTGCGACCGCGAAAGCCTCGCGAGACGAAGTTCACGCTACTGCTCGTAACCCTCGACGACGTCCGGCGGCCGCACGTGGGCCGCCTCGGGATCACCACCGGACTCACGGAGGGCACGTCGCTGGCGAAGCAGATCCCAGAACTGGTCGAGCGAGAGCTTGAGCGACTCGAGCCGGCGCCGGTCATCGTCGGTCGCAGTCCCGGCGGCTTCCCGTTCCCATAGCTCGTGCTCCTCTGCGACGAGCTGCTCGATGCTGCTGTGGATCTGCGCGTCATCCATCCCGTTGCCCACGATGATGGCACTTCTGCCCGTCGCTAGAGTCGACTGATGGCCGCCTCCGCCGAGCTCGTCGTCGCGGACGACGCGGAGCAGGGGCGCTACGAGGCCCGCCTGGGCTCCGAGGTAGTCGGGTTCATCCTCTATCGCCTCGGTCGCGGGCGGATGGCGCTCATCCACACCGAGGTCGCTCCGGCGCTTGAAGGTCATGGCATCGCGTCCCAGCTCGTAGCCGGAGCTCTGGACGACATCCGGCGGCGCGGCCTCACCATCGTGCCGATCTGTCCGTTCGTCCGGGCCTACCTCCGGCGACATCCTGAGTACGTCGATCTGGTGGCGGGGAAATGAGCCGGGTCGAACCGCGGCCGGAGGCGCAGCGCGGACCTCGGCGGGTCTACCGAAACGACGCGATCGAGGTGTTCTGGGAGCCTCGATTCTGCATCCACACGCCGGAGCTGCGTTCGCCGGCTCGGCAAGGTGTTCAACCCGTCGGCACGACCATGGATCGACGTCGACGCGGCCGATCCCGATGCGATTGCCGAGACCGTTCTGACCTGCCCGACGGGTGCCTTGCACTTCAGAAGGCTCGACGGCGGCGAGCAGGAGACGGCTGCCGCGGAGACGACGGTCGAGCCGCGGCCGAACGGGCCGCTCTTTGTGCGCGGGCGCCTGAGGATCGTCGATGCCGACGGCCGGGTCATCCGCGAAGACACCCGGCTCGCCCTCTGCCGCTGCGGTGCCTCCGAGAACAAGCCGTTCTGCGACGGCAGCCATCGTCGGATCGGCTTCACGACGGCTGATGAGGGCTAGAGAGCTACGGCCTCGCCCGTCGCGGCCGAGCGATAGAGCGCGTCGATCGTGCGCGCTTGACCGAGCGCGTCGTCTCTGCCGAGGAGCAACTCGCCCTGGCCCTGGATCGCGTGGGCGAGATTCTCCAGCTCCAGCCGGTAGGAATTGACCGGCTCCAGGGCGATCTCCTCGACACCGTCGTCGCGGCGAAGCTCGAGCACGGCGTTCCGGCAATGCCAGGGGTCGTCGAGGAAGATCGAACCGTCGGTGCCGATCGCCTCGAGCTCGTCGCGAAGGGGGAGCCTCAGCCCGCAGTCGAACGAGGCGACGACCTCGTCTGGGAAGGACATCGTCCCGGCGAAGACGACGTCTACCCCGGACTCCGTCGAGGCCACGCCGAAGACGCGCTCCGGCTCACCTGCAAGGAGCCGGGAGCCGCTGACGCAGTAGCAACCAACGTCCATCAGAGCGCCGCCGTCGAGATCGGACGAGAGCCTGATGTCGGCTGGATCCGACAGCGTGAAGCTGAAGGCGGCGCGGACGGCGCAGAGTTGCCCGATCGCACCGCTCGCGACGAGTTCCTGCACCCGTGCAGTCTGGGGGTTGTGCCGGTACATGAACGCCTCGGTCAGCAGGCGCCCGGTCCGGTCGGCCGCGTCGAACGCCCGCTCGACGTCCTCGGGCCGGCGGCTGAGCGGCTTCTCGCAGAGGACGTGCTTCCCGGCCTCCAACGCCCGGATCGACCACTCGACGTGGAGCGAGTTGGGCAGGGAGATGTAAACCGCGTCGAGATCGGAGTCGGCGAGTAGCTCCTCGTAGCTCCCATAGGCGCGCGGGACGCCGTGCTCACGCGCGTACTCCTCGGCGCGAGCCTGGTCGCGGCTCGCCACCGCCGCGACCTCGACCAGTTCCGAGTCGCGCGCCCCGGCCAGGACTTTCTCGTTGATCCTCGCCGTCGAGAGGATCCCGAAGCGGATGCTCATTGCGCCTCCGCTAAACCGAGCGGACCGTCTCCTCGGTCTCCGGATCGAAGAAGTGCAGTCGTTGGGTGTCGATCCTGATCTCGACTTCGTCTCCCGTGCGCGCGCCGCTTCGCGGCTCGAACGCCGCAGCGAACCACGCGCCCTCGTGCCCGATCAGCGGCACCTCGTCGAGGCCGTGCTCGCCGGTCGCAGCCGCGATCCCTGCGGTCTTGCCGGCGGCGCGTCGACGGCGAAATGGACGAGCAGGCTCGCGCCGAGCGCTTCGACCCGGTCGATCACAGCCCGTAACTTCGCGTAGGAGCCCGACGGCCCGCCGTCTCGCTCCTGGTGGAGGTCCTCGGGACGAATGCCGAGAATCACCGACCGGTCGCGCCACTTTTCGAGCCCGTGCTCGCGCGCCACCTCCTCGGGTATCGGAAGCGTCTCGTCTCCGAGCTTGGCCGCCAGGCCTCCGTCGCGCGATTCGATGGTTGCCTGGGCGAGGTTCATCTGCGGCGAGCCGATGAACCCGGCGACGAAGAGGTTCGCCGGGTTGTCGTAGACATGAGTGGGGTGCCCGACCTGCTGGAGGACGCCTTCGCGGAGCACCGCGATGTGGTCGCCCATCGTCATCGCCTCGACCTGGTCATGGGTGACGTAGACGGTCGTCACGCCGAGCCTCTTCTGCAGCGCCTCGATCTCTCCCCGCATCTGCACGCGCAGCTGCGCGTCGAGGTTCGACAGCGGCTCATCCATCAGAAAGGCCTGGGGCTGCCGGATGATCGCCCGTCCCATCGCGACGCGCTGCCGCTGGCCGCCCGAAAGCTGCTTGGGTCGCCGGTCGAGCAGGCCCTCGAGCCCGAGCAGCTCCGCGGTCTCTCGCACGCGCTGCCGGACCTCCTTCCTCGGGCGGCGGCTGAGCCTGAGGCTGAAGCCGATGTTCTGCGCAACGCTCATGTGCGGATAGAGGGCGTAGTTCTGGAAGACCATGGCGATGTCGCGGTCGCGCTCGAGTACGTCGTTCATCCGCTTCCCCCCGATGTAGAGGTCGCCGGAGCTGATGTCTTCGAGCCCGGCGATCATCCGCAGCGCGGTCGTCTTCCCACAGCCGGAGGGGCCGACGAGCACGAGCAGCTTCTCGTCCGGGATCTCGAGCGAGAGGTCCTTGACGGCCTCGACCCCGTTCGGGAACCGTTCGTCAGGTGCTCGAGGACGATCTCGGCCATGGTCAGCCCTTCAACGCCCCGGCCAGCAGCCCGCGCACGAAGTAGCGGCCGAGGAGGATGTAGACGACGAGGGTCGGCAGCGACGCGAGCAACGCGGCCGACATCTGCAGGTTGTAGGTCGAGACCATCGAGCCGGCGGCGTTGTTGACGGCGACCGTCACGGGCCACTTGTCCGGATCGCTGATGATGAAGACGGCAAAGAGAAAATCGTTCCAGATCGACGTGAACTGCCAGATCGCGGTCACCACGAACGCCGGAGCCGAAATCGGCAGCACCACCGACCAGTACGTCCGCAGCATTCCCGCGCGATCCATCCGCGCTGCCTCCATCAGCTCCTCCGGGATCGTGGCGTAGTAGCTCCGGAAGATCAACGTCGTGATCGGGATGCCATAGACGATGTGCGCGAAGGCAAGCCGCGGGATCTGATCGGGGAAGTTGATGTCGGCGAGCAGCGTCGTCAGCGGGATCATCACCGCCTGGTACGGAATGAACAGCCCGAACAGGAAGAGCGTGAACACGATGTTCGCGCCGGGAAAGCGCCATTTTGAGAGCACGAAGCCGTTCAGCGAGCCGAGGATGGTCGAGATGACGGTCGCCGGGATGACGAGCTTGAATGTGTTCGCCAGATTCGGCGACAGCTGATCCCACGCTTGGCGCCAGGCGTCTAGCGTCCACACGGTTGGCAGCGACCAGGCGTGCGCCGGATCCGTCTCGGCGGCTTCCTTGAAGCTCGTCACGACGGCGACGTAGAGCGGCGTCAGGACGAGAACGGCGAAGAAGACGATCAATCCGAGCTTGAGCACACGTGCCGTCGTCCGGGTCGCACGCCGACGGCCCAGGTGCATCGGGGCGGGGAGCGGGGGCGCCGGCGTCGTTGCGGTGCTCACGCGCGTTGCTCCGTGCGGACCGAGTACACGAGATACGGGATGACCAGGATCGAGATCCCGATCAGCAGCAGCGTCGCGATCGCAGCGCCCTCCGCGTAGTCGAATGCGTCGTAGATCAGGATCCACATGTAGACGGCAGGTGTCTGCGTGATCAGCTGCTTGCCGCCGATGGCGACGATCAGGTCGAACACCTTGATCGAGATGTGGCCGAGGATGATCAGCGCCGAGAGCGTCACGGGGCGGAGGTGCGGAAAGACGACGTGCCGGTACACGCGCCATTCCTTGGCGCCGTCCATCCTCGCCGCCTCGCGCAGCTCCTCGGGCACGCCGCGGAAGCCCGCGAGGTAGAGGGCCATGATGTAGCCCGAGAGCGCCCAGATCGCGGGCATGGCAATGGCCGCCATCCCCCAGTCCTCGCCGAGGTACCAGTCGTTGGCGAGAAAGCCGATGCCGAGCTTGTCGAACGCGACGTTGAGCCCGCTGGCGCGGTCGCCGGGGGCCGGGTTCATGAGCCAGCGCCAGACGACGCCCGCGGCGATGAACGACACCGCCAGCGGGAAGATGTACACGGAGCGGAAGAAGCCCTCCCCGCGAACACCCTTCTCGAGCAGGAACGCGAGCAGCAGGCCGAAGAACAGCGCGCCGACGATGAAGGTCCCCGTGAAGACAAGGAGGTGGTGGACACTCTCGTCCCAGGCCGGGTCAGCGTTCAGGTCCCGGTACGCGGCGAGGCCGGCCCAGCCCGACGTCTGCTCAGCTTGCCGCCAGTCGCTGAGGGAGACCTTGACGTTCCAGCCGATCAGGCCGTAGACGAAGACGGCGATGAGGACGATCGACGGGGAGACCAGGAGCAACCCTGGTCCCCACCGTCGAATGCTCTTCACGTGCTGCCTCGGTGCACGGCCGAGGTGACTATCTCAGTGCGGCAGTCGCTACGTCGCCCGCTTCTTCGCCGCCGCCTCGAGCGCATCCTGGAAGTCGCCCACGTTCTTGTTACGTAGGAAGAGGCCGAGCGCAGTGTCGACGTCCTTGTACCAGGCGCCCGGCGCGACGACACCGTGCGCAAGCGATCCCGCGAGCTTGTTGGTCTTCCACTGCTGGAGAGCCCACTTCAGGTACGGCCCGTACAGCTTCGGATTCGCATCCTGCCTGGCAGGTATCGAGCCCTTGACCGGGTTGAACTGGTCCTGAGCCTTCCTGCTGCCGAGGAAGCCGAGCCACTTGACGGCCGCCGCGCGGTGCGGCGCGCCCTTCGGCAGCGTGAAGCTGTCGGAGAGCCAGTCGTAGACCCCGACCGTCCCGGGAACCGGCGCCCAGTTGTAGTCGACCTTGGGCTTCAGCCCGAGGTTTCCTCCGGCCTTCGTGCCGCTGAAGTAGCCGTCTTGCCAGTCGCCCATGATGTTGAAGGCGGCCTTGCCGTCAACCACGAGCTTCCCGGCGTCCTGCCACGTCAGCGAGGCTGCATCCGAGTTCGTGTACGTGAGCAGCGTCTTGTAGCGGTTGAGCGCGAGCGTGACGCCCGGGTTCGACCAGTCGGCGCCCTTCTTCCAGAGCCCCGCCCAGCGCGTCGGGCCGATCGTGGCGATCATGACCGTCTCGAGCAGGTGCACAGCCGTCCACTGCTCGGCCAGCGCGAGCGGAATCACGTCGGCCGCCTTGGCCTTGTCGAGGGCGGCGATGAACTCGCTCCAGTTCTTCGGAGCGGCCGTGATCCCGGCCTTCCGCAGAACGCTCGGGTTGTACCAGAGGACGTTCGCCCGATGGATGTTCACGGGCACCGAGTAGATGTGGCCCTTGTACGTGATCTGGCTGACCAGCTGCTTCGACATCACTTTCTTGAAGCCGTACTTCTGGTAGATGAAGTCGATCGGGACGATTTGCTTCGCCTGGATGTAGTCGCGAAGCTCTGAGCCCGCGTGCCCCTGGAACGAGTCGGGCGGCTTGTGCGCCGCGAGCCGCTGCGCCAGGACGGCCTTCGCCTTCGAGCCGGCGCCTCCAGCGACTGTCTCGTTCTTGAACTTGCAGTTGGGGTTTGCGGTATTCCACGTCTTGATCAGCTTCGCGAGCCCGGCAGCCTCGCCTCCGCCGGTCCACCATGAAAACACTGAGAGCCGGCACGTCGCCTGTGCGCCGCTGCTCGATGCCGGCCCGGCACTGCCGGCGGCCGGAACGAGCAAGAGCGCCATGAAAGCGAACAGTGCGACTCGCGTGGCCGTCACCCGTAGCTCGCGCCGACGGCCGATCCGAATTCCGGGCATCTTGCCCCTCCTCTCGCGCGTAAGAAAATGGCTGGCGCGGAGTCTACGCCGAGCAAGCTTCGGTCAAGCGGCAACGGCCAGTTCACGGGCGCCGTCGGCCGCATGGCAGACGTACGCCGTCGCGTCTCCCTGGTAGTCGGCCACTACACGTTCTGCGAGCGTTCCGGTCTCATCCGTGTGCGCGAGCACCGCGATCGAGCCGCCGAAGCCGCCGCCGGTCATGCGCGCCGCTACCGCCCCGCGGGCATAGGCGAGCTCGACGAGCCGATCGAGCTCCGGGAGTGAGACTTCGAGGTCACTGCGAAGGCTCTCGTGCCCTTCGCGAAACAGCTCGCCCAGCTCGTCGAACCTCCGAGCGCGAAGAGCGTGCACGACATCTCGGACGCGCCTGTTCTCGGTCTCGAGATGGCGAAGCCGGCGTGTGTGCATCGCGTCGAGCTCTCCTTCCGCACTCAGCGCTTGCTCGAGCTCTCGCCGGCGGGTTGCGTAGGCCGAGCTCTCGAGGCTGCGTGAGAGACCCGAGTCGATGACGACGAGCCCCAGCTCTGTGGGCAGCTCGACGAGCTCGTGCTCGAGCGATCCGGTATCCAGCAGGATCGCGCAGCCCGCCCGTCCGAGCACGGACGCGGCCTGGTCCATGATCCCGCAGGGAACCCCCACCGCGCGGTACTCCGACCGCTGAGCAGCCTGGGCCAGCACCAGCGGCGGGAGCGGAAAGTCCGCGACGCCGCAGAGCGCGACCGCAGTCGCGACTTCGAGCGCGGCCGACGACGAGAGACCCGCGCCGACCGGCAGGGTCGAGGTGATGCTGCCTTCGATGCCGACCGCCGGGCGGCCGAGCATTGCCAGCTCCACGGCGACGGCGGCGACGTAGCGACCCCAGCCGCTCCCGTTTTCCAATCCGGTGCCGTCCGCCGCGAGCGCCGCGGTTTCGTCGTACCGGTCGGAGCGGAGAATGATCCGCGCTGCGGGGACGGCGTCGATCCGGACGCCGAGGTCGAGCGCCGCCGGCAGCACGAGCCCTCCGCTCAGGTCCGTGTACTCGCCGATCAGGTTGACTCGACCCGGCGCCCAGAAGCTACGCATGTACAGAGGTTCAGGCTAGGCGGTCGAGCGGCAACGCCCGCCCGGCCAGGGGCGACGAGTGAATGATCGATGTCGTCGTCTGGCCGAGGACGATGAAGCGGTCGAGGATCTCCTCGAGGTCGTCCATCGACCGGAGGTGGAGCTTCACGAAGAAGCAGTCCTCTCCCGTGATGCGATGGCAGTCGACGACTTCGGGAATCTCTCGCGCGAGCTCCGGGATCTTCTGCAGCTGGCGGGTGGTCGGCCTCACCCGTACGACGGCCGCGATCGGGAAGCCGATCGCCTTCGGATCGACCTCGGCGCGATAGCCCGTGATCACGCCCGCGCGCTCGAGCCGCTGGACGCGCTCACCGACCGCAGGCGCCGAGAGGTTGATCCGGCGGCCGAGCTCGGCCATGGTGACCCGCGCGTCGGCCTGCAGTTCCTTGAGGAGGCGACGGTTGATCGGGTCAAGCAGCTGATTTTCGTTGGCTGATGACACCGATCTCCCTTTGCTTCATAGGCGCTGGGCCAAAAACAGCTTCGCTTGAGTCTGGCACAAGTGAGCGCCCGCAGCCACGATTTCAAGGTGGAGCAAGCAGTGCTTCTTCCCACGGGTAGACGTGCCCGCCTCGCGCGGGTAGCGGTCAACGCGCCACCCGAGGGCTACTTCGTCGGCAGTGCGATCTTCCACTACCTCGGACCGGCCTTCGCAGTCCTGCTCTTCGTCCTCGTCGAGCCCCTGGGCGTGGCCTGGATCCGGATCGCCACGGCCGCGATCATCTTCGCCCTTTGGCGGCGGCCATGGCGTGCCTTAGCACGTCTCGATGCGAACGGGCGCCTGACGGTCATCGCCATGGGCGTGGTGCTGGCGACGATGAACGCCTGCTTCTACATCTCGATCGACCACCTACCGCTCGGCACCGTTGCGGCGATCGAGTTCCTGCCGGTGATCGCGTTGGCCGCAGTCGGAGCACGCACGGGGCGAAACGCGCTCGCCCTCCTCTCGGCCGTCGGCGGCGTCTACCTGCTCACCGACGTCCGCATCGAAGGGGAGCCGCTCGGCGTCGCCTTCGCCTTCGCCAACGCCGCCCTCTTCGCCCTCTACATCGTCCTCGCTCACCGCATCGCACAGAGCAGGCAGATGAGCGGGATCGACGGTCTCGGCGCAGCGATGCTGGTCGCCTTCGTCGCCATCGCTCCGATCGGGGCCTGGAGCGCTGCGCCGGCGCTACTCGATCCCATCGCTCTAGCGGCCGGGATCGGCGTCGGGATCTCCTCGTCGGTCATCCCCTACGTCTTCGACCAGCTCGCGATGGCCAGGCTCAGTCGCGCCACGTACTCGCTGATGGTCTCACTGCTGCCCGCAACGGCGACGGTCGTCGGCATCGTCGTGCTCGCCCAGATCCCGTCGTCGACCGAGGTCCTCGGCGTGGGGCTCGTGGTCGCTGCGGTCGCAGTCCACCGCGAAGGCAAACTGGTGAGCTGAATGGACTACGTGCGCTTGGGCCCATCGGAGCTGAAGGTGTCGCGGATCTGCCTCGGCATGATGAGCTACGGCGATCCGAGCTGGCGAGAGTGGCTCCTGACGGAGGATGCGGCCGAGCCGATCGTGCGGCGCGCGGTCGAGGCGGGCGTGACGTTCTTCGACACGGCCGACATGTACTCGAACGGTCGGAGCGAGGAGATCACCGGCCGGCTACTCGGCAAGCTCTTCGCGCGCCGCGACGACTACGTCCTCGCGACCAAGGTCTACTTCCCGATGGGGCCGGGCCCCGACGACAGAGGGCTGTCCCGCAAGCACATCCTGACCGCAATCGACGCCTCGCTCTCCCGGCTGGGGAAGGACTACGTCGACCTCTACCAGATCCACCGCTGGGATCACGAGACGCCGATCGAGGAGACCATGGCCGCACTCCACGAGGTCGTGCGGGCGGGGAAGGCCCGCTACATCGGAGCATCCAGCATGTACGCCTGGCAGTTCGCCAAGGCGCAGCACACCGCCGAGGCGACCGGCGGCACGACGTTCGTGTCGATGCAGAACCACTACAACCTGGCCTACCGCGAGGAGGAGCGAGAGATGATCCCCCTCTGCCTCGACCAGGGAGTGGGAGTCATTCCGTGGAGCCCGCTGGCGCGCGGGTTGCTGGCCGGCAGCCGCGAGCGTGGCGGCCAGAGGACGACGGTCAGAGCCGGTAGCGACCGAGTGGCCGACATGTACGAGGACTCCGACTTCGATGTCGTGGACGTCGTCCGCGAGGTCGCCGAAGAGCGCAGCCTGCCTCCGGCACAAATCGCGCTCGCCTGGCTGCTCGGCAAGCCCGTAGTAACCGCACCGATCGTGGGCGCGACCAAGCCGCCTCACCTGGAGGATGCGATCGCTGCGACGGACGTGACGCTGACCGATGAGGAGGTGGCCCGGCTGGAGGCGCCGTACCGGCCCCACCCGATCCTCGGTCATTCCTGATCAGGCTGACGGCGTCGGCGAAGGCGAGCGCCCGTAGTCGACCGCAGCCCGCACCTCGGGCGGGGCCGCGTCGGCGAGCTCCTTGTCGGGAGCCGCGCCCAGCGCGTCGTTGATCGCGGAGAACGCAAGCCGGAACGCGACGAACGCCGTGGCCTCGAAGATCTCCTGGTCGCCGAGCCCGACCTCCCGCAGCCGCGCGATGTCACGCTCGCCGGTCGCATTGGGATCGCGCACGACCTGACGCGCCCAGTCGGCAAGTGCGGCTTCCCGCTCGGACAGGGCCGGGGCTGGTGCGCCGGCGATGACCTGCGCCGCCGTTGAGTCGTCGCTGAGCTTCGCCAGGCGAGTGCCCCACGCGAGCGAGCAGTACGAGTCGTTGCGTTCGGCGGCGGTCGCTGTCACGAGGACGGCCCAGTCCCGATCGCCCAGGGCCGACGAGCCCATCAGTCCTGCTCGAAGCTCTCGGAACGCACTCAGGAGATCGGGACGCCAGCACCACATACGGGTCCAGTTGCTGACGTAGCCGTCCGCATCCCGGTCGTCGGCGAAGGCAGCCTCCTTCGCCTCGCTCGCGGGCGCTTCGCCCAGAAACGTCGCCTTCTCGGTCAACCGCCGGCCAGCGTAGTCGAACGTCGAGGCAACGACGCCTCGGTACAAGAGAGCCGGAATGCTGTAGGACCCGACGATGGACGCGGAGCCCGCAACGAAACGGGCGCTCGAACGGCTCGAAAAGCTGTACGCCCTGGGCGGCGGGCGTGGCGCGAATCGAGTCGGTGGCAGCGACGCGGAGCAGCAAGCGTGCGAGCTCGCTGCCGCGTGGATGGAAGAGGCCGGCCTCGAGGTCGAGTGGGATCCTGTCGGAAACGTCGTGGGGCGCTCGCTGGGCTCGCGGCCGGAGCTGCCGGAGGTCTGGACGGGCTCACACCTGGACAGCGTTCCCGCCGGCGGGAAGTACGACGGCGCGCTCGGCGTCGTCGCCGGGCTCGAAGCGATCGCGAGCGCCGGCGTCTGCGAGCGAACGCTCGGAGTGGTCGTGTTCCGGGACGAGGAGCGCGGGTGCTTCGGGAGCCGGGCATTGGTCGAGCGCGGGCCGCTTCCCGGCCGCTACGTCGAGGTGCACGTCGAGCAGGGCCCGGTGCTCGACGGGGCAGGCGCCCCGCTCGGAGTCGTAACCGGCATCGTCGGCTACACGCGCCGTGAGGTCGTCTTCGAGGGCGCCGCCGGACATGCGGGCACGACGCCGATGGCAGCACGAGACGATGCGCTCTCGAAGGCAGCGGAGTTCGTCCTTCGGGTCCACGATGCCGCACTCGGCATCGAAGGCACCGTGGCGACGGTCGGATCTGTCGAGGTCGAGCCCGGCGCAGCCAACGTCATTCCCGGCCGCGTGCGGCTGACCGTCGACGCACGCGCGCCCGATGCCGAGCGTCTCGACCGCCTGCTGGCGGCCCTGGGGCTCGACGCGGAGCCGCGCAACGCGCCCGCCGTCATGGACGAATCAGTGGGCGCCGTTCTTCGCGAGGAGATCGAGCGCCTCGGGCTGCCTCCGCTCGAGCTCCCTTCAGGGGCGGGTCACGATGCCGGCGTGCTCGCGTCGGCCGGAGTCGAGACCGGAATGCTCTTCGTGCGGAGCTTGAACGGGGGCGCGAGCCACTCGCCGGAGGAGCTGACGAGCGAAGAGGACGTCGCCCTCGCGATCGAGGTACTGGCCGCGACCCTCCGGCGGCTCGCCTCCTAGGGCTTCTCCTCGAACGCGATGTCCTGCGCGCCCTCCCAGAGCGCGATCCTGCCGAGCTCGCGCAGCTGCTCACCGCCCTCCACGATCGTCGCGAAGTGGTTGCCCGCGAGGGGGCCCGCCTTGCTCCCAAAGCTCGCGGCGCCGTACGGAAAGAGGATCTCGGTCTCGCTCAGACCCCCCGGGTAGAGGAGGAGCTCGCCCGGCGCCGGGTAGCACGTTGCGTTCTCGGGACCGACGCCGACTTCGAGGTCGCCGAACGGGATCCACGTCGCCTCACCGCTCCAGCGCGCGTGGATGACCCGGCTCTGCAACGGGAGCAAGCGCCGGAAGGCAGCCACGCTTTGGGGCGCGGCCTCCTCTTCGAGGCGGGCGGAAAACCGCATCGCGGCGACGACGATCTCGAGCATGCGTCGCGACTCTAGGGGATTGCCGCGCCCTGGTCGATCCACCGCCCCAGCAACGCCCGCTCTTCGTCGGTCATCCCTGTCACGTTCCCGAGCGGCATCGCCTTCGTCTCCACGGCCTGTTCCTCGATCGCTCCCGCCCGAGCCTTGATCTCGGCCGGCGTGTCCAGGACCACGCCCTGGGGCGCCGTCGAGAACGACTCGTCCGTCGGTTGCGCCGAATGACAGGTCGCGCAGCGCTGCTTGACGACCGAGGCGACCTGCACGAATGGAACCGGCGCGCCACCGGCGTCGGGCGAACCGTCCTCCGGTCGGATGGCAACGGCGAGTGCGAAGAGCGCTACTGCGGCGGTGGCCGGGATGGTCCAGATGGTCCGACCCTGGTGGCGAAGGTTGAAGAAGAGACGGATCCAGGCCCCGACCACCATCAATGTGAGCAGGACGAGCCAGGCGCGTTCGTGCGTGTACAGGAACGGAAAGTGCGGGGCGAGCATCGCGAGCACGACCGGCAGCGTCAGGTAGTTGTTGTGCACCGAGCGCTGCTTGCCGCGAATCCCGTGCGCCGGGTCCGGCTCCCGTCCAGCCTGTTTCGCCCGCACGAGCTCCCGTTGACCCGGGATGATCACGAAGAGGACGTTGCCGGCCATCATCGTCCCGAGCATCGCCCCCAGCTGGATCGGCACTGCCCGTGCGCTAAAGAGGTTGCCGACGCCGTAGGCCGCCGCCGCGACGAAGGCGAGGAGCGCGATCGCCAGCAGAAGCTGACGCGCTCCCAGAATCCGGCAAAGAACGTCGTAGAGGATCCAGGCGAGAGCGAGCAGCCCAAAGCTGATGACGACCGCCCAGCCCGTGCCGAGATCGGCTACGCCGCGGTCCACGAGGTACGTGTCGGCGTCGAGGTAGTAGAGGGCGACGAGGAGCGCGAACCCGCTCAACCAGGTCGTGTACGCCTCCCACTTGAACCAGTGCAGTGGCTCCGGAAGCCTCTCCGGCGCGACCCGGAACTTCTGTATGCGGTAGAAGCCGCCGCCGTGGATCTCCCACGACTCGCCCGCGACCCCCTCCGCCCTGGACGGACGCAGATGGCTGTCGAGCGCGACGAAGTAGAAGGAGGTCCCGATCCAGACGATGCCCGCGACGACGTGCAACCAGCGCAGGAGCAGGTCGAGCCATTCCCGCAGGTACGCGTCGGCGAGGAGGCTCACTGGTTCAGCCACCGGTCGCGGGCGATTGCGACCAGCTCCCCCAGCCCGGTTTCGAGCTCCTCGGCGCGCGTCCGCTCGAGACGCTCGCGGAGAATCGGCAGGATGGCCGCTTTCGGGCGACGGTTGACGAACACGACGAAGCGGAAGCCGAACTTCTCCTCGTAGGCCCGGTTCAGCTCGGCAAGCGCCGACTCCGTTGCCGCGTCGTCATCCACACCCTGCTCGCGCGCCGAACGCTCCGAAAGCCCCTTCGCTCCGATCGCCGGGTGTGCGCTCAGCGCCTCCAGCGCCTCGTCCTCCGGCAGCTCACGAATCAGGTCCGGCGCCGCCTCCAGCGGATCCGCCAGCTCGGACAGCCGCTCGACGAATCGCGTCCGCCCTTCGAACAGGTCGGCGAGCTCGTCGGCCGTCAGCTTCCGCGGTAGCTCACGCACGCGTACGAGGAGACGAGGAGCGGAACGTGCGTGTGGCCTTCACCGAGCTCGAGCTCGAGCTCGACCCGGCGGAAGAAGCTCGAAGGCGGGTGGAAGACGAGTCGGTAGACGCCCGGCTCGAGACCCGGCACGAGGTCGGCGATCCTCCCGTCGACGTCGGTTTGGCCCTCGGCGACGAGCTCTCCGTCGCGGTGCAGCTCGACACGGACGTCCTGCGCCGGGCGGCCGTGCTCGGTGTCGAGGACATGGGTGGAAAGCGAGGTCACTGGGCCAATCTTTCCGCTTGGCGGCGATGAGCGCGTGCGATCTCGCTCTCGTCGGCCCGAACAAGGGTCCCGTCGCGGACCACCTCGTCGCCGCCGACGACGAGCCGGTCGACGCGATGCGGCCCCGACAGCACGAGGCCCGCAACCGGGTCGGCGGCCCCGCCGAGCTCGAGACCGTCCGTCCGCCAGACGGCGAAGTCGGCGCACTTGCCGGCCTCCAGCGAGCCGATGTCGTCCCGGCGCAGTACTGCTGCCCCTCCTAGTGTTCCGAGCCGAAGCGCGTCACGCGCTGTCAGCGCGGCCGGCCCGTGGCGACCGCGGGCAACGAGCAGCGCCTGCTTGACCTCGAGGAAGAGGTCGCTTCGCTCGTTGGAGGCGGAGCCGTCCACGCCCAGCCCGACGCGGACTCCGGCGTCGAGCAAATCGCGCACCGGCGCGATCCCCGCGCCGAGGCGCAGGTTCGAGGTCGGGCAGTGCGCGACACCGGTGCCGGTCTCGCCGAAGCGGCGTACCTCGTCCTCCGCGAGATGGACGCAGTGGGCGCACCAAACGTCGTCGGCGAGCCAGCCGAGCCGGTCCAGATACTCGACCGGCGTGCACCCGTAGAGCTCGCGGCAGTACGACTCTTCTTCGGAGGTCTCGGCCAGATGTGTGTGGAGCAGCAGGCCGAGCCTGCGGGCGAGGGAAGCCGACTCTTCCATCAGCCGCCCGGTGACCGAGAACGGCGAGCAGGGCGCAACGGCGATCTGGACGCGCGCGCCCGGCCCGGACTCGTGCAGCTCGCTCGCCAGTCGCTCGGTGTCCGCGAGCACCGCATCGAGATCCTCGACCAGCTCGTCAGGCGGCAGGCCGCCGTCCGACTCGCCGAGGTCCATCGAGCCGCGCGAAGCGACCAGCCGCAGCCCGAGCTCCTGGGCCGCCTGCACTTCCGCCTCGATCAGCCCTGTGCGTCCGCGTGGGAAGACGTAGTGGTGGTCGAAGACGGTCGTACAGCCCGACAGGGCGAGCTCTGCGAGGCCGGTCCGCGCGGCTGCGTATTCGGCCTCCGCATCGATGCCGGCCCAGATCGGATACAGGGCCCGCAACCAGGTGAAGAGATCGGCCTCGGTCGCGTGGGCCCGGGTCAGCGTCTGGTACAGGTGGTGGTGCGTGTTGACGAGACCGGGCGTGACGAGTGCGCCACCGAGGTCGACGCTTGACCCGGCAGCGGGCGGGGCGCCTCCACCGACGGCGGCCACCAGCTCGCCCTCGACGAGCAGCCAGCCGTCGGGGATCTCCGTCCCGGCTTCGTCCATCGTGACGACGAACGCGTTCGTGTAGAGCGTCGTCACGCCTGGAGCGGCACGAGCTCGAAGCGGTCGACGTCGACGAGCCCCCGGTCGGTGATCTTCAGGCTCGGAATCACGGACAGGGCCAGGAAGGCGAGCGACTGAAACGGAGAGGGAACCTCGCAGCCGAGCGCGCGGGCGGCCACGACACAGGCCCGCGTGGCGTCGACCACCTCTCCCAGCGGGAGGTCGGAGAGCAGCCCGGCCACGGGAAGCGGGAGCTCCGCCTGCACTTTCCCCTCTCCGACCACGACGATCCCGCCGCCGAGCTCGGCCAGCCGCAGGACAGCGTGATGCATGTCCGCGTCAGACATGCCGACGACGACGATGTTGTGCGCGTCGTGGGCAATCGTGGAAGCGAGCGCACCCGTGCGCAGACCGAACCCGCGCACGAGGCCGAGGCCGATCCGGCCAGTGGCGAGGTGCCGCTCGACGACGGCGATCTTCGCGAGATCCCGCTCCGGGTCGGCGACGACGAGCCCGTCGGCGACCGCCGGCTCCTCGACCAGCGCCTCGGTGACGATCTGGTCGGGGACGACACCGATCACGCGCGCCGAGCCCCCGCCCCAGGGGACGGCGAAATCGCGAGCGGCCAGCGGGCGGATGCGAACGGTCTGTTTCACCCACTCCGGCACCTCGACACGCTCGATCTCGTCCACCTTGCGCCCCCGCTTGAGCACGAGCTCGGGCTCGAAACGCTCGAGGTCGGGCAGCAGCAGCAGGTCCGCCTGGTAGCCGGGCGCAATCGCTCCGAGATGGTCGAGACCGTGCCAGAGAGCCGAATGGTGCGAGGCCATCACGATCGCGTCCTCGGCAGTGATACCGAACGAGACCGCGTCCCTGACCATCGCGTTCACATGGCCGTCGTCGGCAATGTGCTCGGGCTCGCGGTCGTCGGTGCAAAAGGCGATCCGGGAGGGGCCGAACTCCTGCACGAGCGGGAGCAGCGCACGCAGATTTCGCGCGCCGGAGGCCTCGCGGACCAGGAGCCAGAAGCCCTTCCGAAGCCGCTCCCGGCCCTCCTCGACCGTGCGGGCCTCGTGGTCGGAGCGAATTCCGGCCGCCGCATACGCGTTCAGCTCTTTGCCGAGGAGGCCCGGCGCGTGACCGTCGACGTGCCTCGCCCCGTCGAGACGGAGCTTCCCCAGCTCACGCTCGTCGCCGGCGACGACGCCGGGGAAGTTCATCATCTCGGCCAGTCCGAGGACCCGCCTCCGGCGAAGGAGCCCTTGCAGGTCGCCCTCGTTCAGCGGCCGTCTCGGCGACTCGAACGACGAAGCCGGGACACAGGACGAGGCCATGAAGTAGACATCGAGCGCCAGGTCGTCGCAGGCGTCGAGCAGCCAGTGCACGCCGTCCGTTCCCAGCACGTTCGCAACTTCGTGCGGGTCGGCGACGACGGTCGTCGTACCGAACGGCAGCACGAGCCGTGCGAACTCGTCGACCAGCAGCTTCGACGACTCGAGGTGCATGTGCGCGTCGATGAAACCCGGCACGACCCAGCGTCCCGAGGCGTCGAGCTCCTCGGTGCCCTCGTAGTCGCCCAGCCCCGCCACGTAGCCGTCCGCGATCGCCACGTCGACCTCGAGCCACTCCCGCGTGAAGACGGAGAGGACACGGCCGCCGCGAACGACGAGATCCGCAGGCTCGTCCCCGCGAGCTACCGCGAGGCGCCGCGAAAGGTCGGACATACAGATCTAACGTACTACCCTTGGCGCCGTGGAGGTCCTGACTCCGCGCGCGCTGGACGAGGCGCTGCGCCTCAAATCCGAGCGTCCCGAAGCCCATCCCATTGCGGGTGGGACTGACGTCCTGGTCGAGTTGAACTTCGACCGTCTACGGCCCGAGGTGCTGCTGAACCTGAACGAGGTGCCCGAGCTGCGGGGCTGGGCGCGAGAAAACGGGACGCTGAGGCTGGGCGCCGGTCTCACGTACGCGGAGGCGATGCAGCCGGAGCTGGCCTCGCTCCTACCGGCGCTCGCAGAGGCCTCGCGCACGGTTGGGTCGCCGCAGATCCGCAACCGCGGCACGATCGGCGGCAACCTCGGCACGGCCTCTCCGGCCGGCGACGCGCTGCCGCCGCTCCTGATCGGGGAGGCCGAGGTGGAGCTCGCGAGCCTGGCCGGCACACGGACGCTTCCCCTACGCGAGTTCCTTCTCGGCCCCAAGCGGAATGCGCTCGAGCCGGACGAGCTGGTCACCGCGTTGCACGTCCGGCCCTCAGGCGAGCGCGAGACGTTCATGAAGGTCGGGCCGCGGAACGCGATGGTGATCGCGGTTGTCTCGCTCGCGCTCGTGGCCGACCGTGACCGCGGTGAGCTCCGCGCCTCGTTCGGTTCCGCCGGCCCCGTTCCCGGGCTCGTGACGGCACCCCTCGGCGAAGTGGAGAGCTTTCCCGAGCAAGTCGCCGCCGCCGCGAGCCCGATCGACGACGTCCGCGGCACCGCCGCCTATCGCGCGCACGCGCTCCGCGTGCTCACCGCGCGCGCGCTCGAGCGGTGCCTGGCATGAAGATCGAGCTCACAGTCAACGGCAAGCCGGTCGAGGCCAACGTCTGGGAAGGCGAGAGCCTTCTCTTCGCCCTCCGCGAGCGGCTGGGCCTGCCGGGCTCCAAGAACGCCTGCGAGCAAGGCGAGTGCGGCTCGTGCTCGGTGCTGCTCGACGGCACGCTCGTGTGCGCGTGCCTCGTGCTCGCGGCGCAGGCGCACGGCCACGATGTCGTCACGGTCGAGGGCGTAGGTGAGGACGGGCGCCTACATCGCGTACAGGAGGCGTTCGTCGAGACCGGTGCCGTGCAGTGCGGCTTCTGCACGCCGGGGCTCGTCGTTGCCACAGTCGATCTCCTGGCGCACACGCCGCAACCCACGGACGACGAGATTCGCGAGGCGCTCTCCGGCAACCTCTGCCGCTGCACGGGCTACGCGAAGATCTTCGACGCCGTCAGGCTGGCGGCCGGATCGTGAGCACCGCCGCCAGCCGACTCGAGACCGGCCGCATCGGCGAGAGCCTCAAGCGGACCGACGCCATCCCGAAGACAACCGGTGAGTTCGCCTATTCGAGCGACCTCTACGCGGCCGGAATGCTCTGGGGCCACACGCTGCGGAGCCCGCACGCGCACGCTCGGATCGTCGAGCTCGATCTCTCCGACGCGCTCACGGTCCCCGGCGTCCACGCGGTGCTGACCCACGAGGACGTTCCCGGGCAAAAGCGCTATGGGCTCGAGTTCCCCGATCAGCCGGTGCTCGCCTTCGACCGGGTGCGCTACTTCGGCGAGCCGGTCGCGGTCGTCGCCGCCGAAGATCCCGAGCAGGCGCGTCGCGCGGCGGAACGGATCCGCGTCGAGTACGAGCCCCTCGACCCTGTGGTCGACGTCGAGCGGGCGACCGAGCAGCCGTCGATTCACGACCGGGCGTGGACGCACGGTCACGGGTACCTCGACGACCCGCGTCCCAACGTCGTCCGCCAGATCGTCGTCCGCCACGGCGACCCCGACGCGCAGGGCACCGTCTCCGTCTCGGGCTACTACGAGCTCGGGCAACAGGATCAGGCGTTCCTGGGCCCGGAATCGGGCCTGGCCGTGCCCGACGGCGAGGGCGGAGTGGACATCTACGTCGCCACGCAGTGGCTCCACGTCGACCGGGACCAGGTCGCCCCGTGCCTCGATCTCGCTCCGGAGCGAGTCCGGATCCACCTCGCGGGCGTCGGCGGCGCATTCGGTGGCCGCGAGGACCTTTCGATGCAGATCCACAGCGCGCTCCTCGCGCTGCACACGAACCGCCCCGTGAAGATGGTCTACAACCGCGAGGAATCGTTCGTCGGCCACGTGCACCGCCACCCGGCGCGCATCTGGGCGGAGCACCGCGCCGACGGCGACGGCAAGCTCGTCTGTGTCCGGATGAGGATCCTGCTCGACGGCGGCGCCTACGCATCCACCTCGAGCGCCGTCACGTCGAACGCCGCATCGTTCGCATGTGGCCCGTACGCGGTCGCGAACGCGCTGATCGAGTCGACCAGCGTCTATACGAACAACCCTCCGTGCGGCGCGATGCGCGGCTTCGGCGCCGTCCAGACCTGCTTCGCGGCCGAGGCGCAGATGGACAAGCTCGCGCAGGCGCTAGAGCTGGATCCGGTGGAGCTCCGCCTGCGGAACGCGCTCGCGCACGGCGACCGCCTTCCCACCGGTCAGCGCATCGAGGGCTCGCTCCCGGTCGCCGAGGTGATCCGGCGAGCCGCCGAGCTTCCCGTTCCTGACGCGGAAGCCCTTCCGCGCGACCCGATCCGTCTACCCGGCGGCGCCGGGAACACGACCCGCGGCGAGGGCGTGCAACGGGGCGTCGGCTTCGCTGTGGGCTTCAAGAACATCGGTTTTTCCGAAGGCTTCGACGACTACTGCGCCGCGCGAGTCCACCTGTTCGCCGACGGCCGGGCCGAAGTGCACTGCGCGGCGGCCGAGGTCGGGCAGGGGGTGACGAACGTGATCCTCCAGGTTGCTCAGACGGAGCTGGGTACCGCGGACGTCGTCCTGGCCCCGCTCACGACCGCGTCCGTGGACTCCGCGGGCTCTGCATCCGCCTCCCGCATGACCTGGATGGCCGCAGGCGCCGTCCAGCTCGCTTGCCGCGCCGCGCTCGAGGAGCAGGAAAAGAACGGAGGCGGCGAAGTCGACGTGGAGCGGATCTACCGCCACCTTCCCACGAGCCCGCTCGACCCGGCGACGGGCCAGACGACGGGTGAGCGCTCGCACGTTGCGTTCGCCTGCGCCGCCATGCGCGTCGTCGCCGAGGTGGACGTCGAGCTCGGGCTGACGCGCGTCGTCTGGATCGGCGCGGCCCAGGACGTGGGCCAGGCGATCAACCCACAGGCCGTGGAAGGTCAGATCGAGGGCGGTACCGCGCAGGGTCTCGGCCTGGCCGTCATGGAGGAGATCCAGACGCGCGACGGCGTGATCACGAACGCGAGCTTCACGGATTACCTGATCCCGACCACGCTCGACATGCCGCCCGTCGAGTCGGTGCTCGTCGAAGTTCCCGACCCCGACGCGCCGTACGGGGCCAAGGGGATGGGTGAGCCGCCCACGGTCGTGTCGACGGCAGCCATCGTGTCGGCGCTCCGCGACGCGACCGGGCGGGAATTGACACGAGTGCCCGTCCGGCCCGACGAGATCGTCGGCCTGTAGTTCAGCCGAAGAGCGTCAGCTCGGGCTCGCGGTCGCCACGCAGGAGCTCCAGGTCGACCTCCACGCAGCCCAGCCCACGCAACTCGGCGAGCTTCACCGCCTGCGGCTTGACCGACTGGGCGGCGAGGATGCCGCGGCACTCCGCGCGCGCAGGATCGACCCGGATGCATTCGAGGTAACGGCTGAGCTGCTCAACGGCCTCGATCGTCCCGATCCGCTTGATCTCGACGGCGACCCAGCGGCCGTCGGCGTCGCGGCACATCAGGTCGACGGGCCCGACGTCGGTCGGCCACTCACGCCGGACGAGAGTCAGCTCTTCCTCGATGACCCCCGGCTGCGCCGCGAGCTCGGCCTGCAGCTGACGCTCGACGCCGTCCTTCTCCAGTGCTGCCGCCTCGCCCATCTCATGGTCGGCGTCGCTCACGACCTCCAGGACGCGGATCTCCAGGCGGTCCTCGGTCCGGCCCGCACGCTTGCGCACGACGATGAGGTCGCCGTCCTCCTCGATTACGGTCGGCGGCGTCATCCAGTTCAGCGGCTTGTAGCCGCCGCTGTCGGCGTGCACGAGCACGGAGCCGTCGGACTTGAACATCAGCAGGCGCGTCGAAACCGGCAGCACGGCGTTCAGCCGGCCGGTGTAGACGACCTCGCAGCGGGCGACGATGAGGCGCACGCCGGCGGACCGTAATGGCCTCTTCGGACATGCCCTGGTGCCAGGCACCGGGACTCGTCCCGGTAAGCGCCGGATCGAGTTGTCAATTCATTTTCCGCCGCTCAAGGCCATGTCTTCGTGCCTGGCACCTGGACAAGTCTCAGCGAGCCATGACGAAGCAGGCATCGTGCGAGGAGGCCGCGACCCGGACGCGGCTTCTCAGCCCGCCTCGCTCTCCGAGCACGCAGAGCGTTCCCTGGGAGAGCGACGGCGTGAGGATCACGCCCCAGCCGTTCTGGACGTTGTACGAGCCCTGCGGGATCCGGGTCGTTCGCAGCACGCGCCCGTCGAGCGAGTGGACGCGCAGGGTCCCGTCGTCGCCGCTCGTGACGTGGGCCGTCCGGTTCAGGAAGGTCAGGTGCTGCGGCGGGGCGCCGGCCGGAAGCGAGAACAGGCGCCGGCGCGAGCGCGCGTCGTAGACGGCGAGTGCGCCGCGGTCGCCAGAGCTCACCCACACACGCGCCCCGCCCGGCGTGAAGCCCACGTCGTGGGCGAGGAACGGCAGATCGATCCGCCCGCGCACCCGAGGCCGAACCGGGTCGGTGACGTCGAGGATCGCCACCCGCTCCGCCTTCGTCCCGAGCGCGACCCAGAGCGCGTTGCCGGCAAGCGTCAGATGCCTGGCCGGGCCGCCGAGCTCGGTCCGGTGCACGACCCGCCCGCGAACGGCATCGACGACGACCACCTCGCCCCGCGCAGAATCGGTCACGTACGCCAATCCATTCCGCCCAGCGGCCGTGTAGCGGGGCTCGTCGAAGCCGCGGAGGACACGCCGAACGCGCAAGCTCGCCGCGTCGATGAGCGAGACAGCGCCCTCGCTCGTGTGGGCGACGACCGCCACCGCGCCCACCGTCTCGATGCTGCGAGGACGAGGAAGCGTCGCAATCTTCCGGTAGATCTGCCCTGTCGGCAGCTGGACGGCCAGGACCCGTGCCTCTGTATCGGCGGTGACGAGGGCGACGGGCGTCCCGCCGAAGCGCCGGGCGAACGCCTGCGGTGCGTACGCGAGGAGGACGGGCACGACGGCCGCTGCGCTCACGAATTGGCGCCGGTTCATGGAAGGAATACGGAGGACGAGCGGAGTCAGGTCCCTGACGCGGCTCGGGGCGTTGATTTCCCCTGCTCAGAGTGCTATCACCGTCAGGCACAGGTAGGGGAGAGCCAATCTGCTCGTGGGCGGCAAGAGCTCGGGAGCTCTAACGGGAGAGGGAAAAAACCATGCGTCGAAGGACCATCGTCGAGCTACTGATCTTTGGCACCGCGTTTTTGCTGGCGCTCGTCGCAGGAACCGGGCACTGGCCGGGTGGTGGCGGGAGCGACTCTCAGTCGCCCCCGCGTTTGGTGGCCGTTCCCGGCGTCGGTGGAGTCGAGGCCGAGGGCGAGGAATTCGATGCGAGGGACGCCTACTGGAACGACCGGGTTACCTACCCGACCGGCCATTACAACCCCGCTTGGCTGCGCACTGCCGCGCGGCAAGACGCGCGGATCTCTCGTGGCGTGCCCGCCGGCCCGGATGGCCGCCCGAGCACCGACCCTGCCGGCTCTAACTGGACATCTCTTGGCCCGCGGCCGGAGCAGATGAACGGCTGCACCGGTTGTTACAACTACGGCCTCACCGAGGGCCGCATCAATGACATCGTGGTCGACCCCACCACGACGACGAACGGCTCGATCGTCGCGTATGCCGCGAGCGTCGGCGGCGGCGTCTGGAAGACGACCAACTGCTGCAGCAGCGCCACCACCTGGGCGGTGACGACCGACAATCCGCTCATTTCTGCGATCGCCATCGACACGCTCGTGATCGACCCCCAGAACCACAACACGATCTACGCGGGCACAGGCGATCTCAACTACGGCTCTTTCTCGATGGGCAGTCAGGGCATCCTGAAGTCGACGGATGCCGGCGCCACCTGGACCGTGCTCGGCGCGGAGGTCTTCGGGCCGGCTTATCAGGAGCCGGCGGGCCAGTTCCCGCAGTACGACGCAGTCGGCAAGGTGCGCGTCGACCCGAACAACCCCAACAGGGTGGTCGCCGGCACCAAGAGGGGCCTCTTCTTCTCCTATAACGGCGGCGTCGACTGGACCGGGCCGTGCGCGACCAATGGGTTCACGACCCATCGCCAGGACATCACCGGGCTGGAGCTGACGAACATGGGCAGTGGAGTAACGCGGATCATCGCCGCGGTCGGCCCACGCGGGTTTGCCACCACCGTCCAGTACGACCTCGGGTTCAACGGCGCGAACGGGCTCTACGCCGCGGCCATGCTCGCGTCCGGGTGCCCGACGTTCACGTCGATCACGTCCAACGCGAACGGGTTCGTCTACGGCAACGCCGTGACCGGCAGCCCGTATGCGACGGGCGCGAACATGAACGCGACCAGCGGCGTCCACTACGCCAACCCGACAACCGGCAATCAGCTCGGGAGGATCGACATCGCGGTCGCCCCTAGCAACCCAGATGTGATCTACGCGCAGGTGCAGTCGATCGCAGGGAACACCGTCGGCCAATGCGGCGGCGCTCCCGGCTGCCAGCTCGGCGTCTGGGCAACCACCAACGGCGGCACCTCGTGGTCGTTCATGGCCGGCTCGGCCGGACCGTCGCTCGGCGGGTGCGGCTTCGACTACCCGCAGAACTGGTACGACCAGGGCCTCGCCGTCGACCCGAACAACGCGGATCGTCTCTTCGTCGACACCTACGACATCTGGTTCGCCAACCGCACGGGCTCGACGTTCACCGACATCACGTGCGGCTACAACGGCACTTCTGGACGCGTAGTGCACGTCGACCAGCACGCTCTCGCCTTTGTGAACGGCTCGTCGAGCATCCTCCTCGCCGGGAGCGACGGCGGCGCCTACTCGACGCTGAACGCCAACGTTGCTCCGACCATGCCGACGTGGATCAACATGGTCGGCGGCCTGAACACGATCGAGTTCTACTCGGGCGACATCAGCGGCAACTTCGCGATCTCGCGGGCTGTGTCGGCTGCCGGTGGCGCGCAGGACAACGGGCCCAGCGTGGTCGGCTTCGACGACTACCCGCGGGCCCGGCGCAGTGGCAGATGACGATCGGCGGAGACGGCTTCTACGCGCGCATCGACCCCGTCGGCACCGGCTCCAGCCTGCGGTACTACGTCGGCAACAACAGCGGCGGCATGTCGCGCTGCACGGGCGTCGTGTTCAACTGCCTGACGGGCGGCAGCGGCTACTCGAACGTCCGCGGAAACTGGTCCGGCGATACGCAATCCTTCATCCTGCCCTTCGATCTCTTCCACGGCGGGAACCCCGACGCTCCTGACTGCGCACCGGCGGGGACGCCGGGCGGCTGTGGCCACCTCGTGGCGGGGACGACGAGGGTCTGGGAGACGATCTCCGGCGGCAACGCCACGTTGGGCGCTGCGAACTGGTACGTCACGAACAACCCGTCGACGCAGAACATGACCAAGCAGACGCTCGGCAACCGCTCGTTCATCAACCAGGTCAAGTACTCGCCGAAGTGGTCGAGCGATGCGATCGTCGGGACGAACGACGCCAACGTCTGGATCGGATTCAACCTCGGGACGGGCGTGGCCTCGCAGGCCAACTGGGTGAACGTCACGGGCGGCAACACCGTCCTCCCCAACCGGCCCGTGCTCGGGATCGCCCTCGATCCGTCGGCGCCGACGGCGAGCCTCGCGACCGGGTACGCCGCGGTCGGCGGCTTCAACGCCAACACCCCGGCCACCCCCGGACACGTCTTCCAGGTCACGTGTACGGCGAACTGCGCGACATTCACCTGGGCGAACAAGAGCGGCAACCTGCCCGACATCCCCGTCGACTCGATCATCGTCAACCCGAGAATTCCGGAGCAGGTCTTCGCGGGAACGGACTGGGGCGTGTACTACACCGACGACATCACGGTGGCCTCGCCGACCTGGTTGCGGTTCGAGAACGGGCTGCCCCACGCGATGGTCTGGGACCTGCAGATCGACCGCGGGGCGACGACGCTTTCGGCCTGGACGCGAAGCCGTGGCGCCTACGTGTGGCAGCTGCCCGGCGACTGGCCCCCGCCGCCGCCACCGCCTCCCCCACCGCCACCGCCGCCTCCGCCGCCACCGCCGCCTCCGCCACCTCCACCTCCGCCACCACCTCCGCCGCCGCCACCACCTCCGCCACCGCCGCCACCACCTCCGCCACCGCCGCCTCCGCCGGCACCGCCACCTCCGGCCCCACCGCCGCCTCGCTGTCGCGTGCCGAACGTGCTCGGCCTGAGGCTGGCAACGGCGAAGGCACGGATCCGGGCGCGGCGCTGCCGAGTCGGCACGGTGCGCAGGGTTCGCTCCAGGCGCGTCGGCCGTGTCGTCGGCCAGAGCCCACGGGCCGGCTCGGTCCGGAGGGTCGGCTTCAAGGTCAACCTGCGGGTGGGCCGGCGCTAACTCGAGGCCAGATCACCGACATGGAACGAAAGGGCGCCTCCGGGCGCCCTTTCTTTGGCTTCCGGGCGGCTCGGCGTAGCCTGGTGACATGAGCGAGCGGATCCTCGCCTTCACCATCCTCGCAGCGCTGTTGACGATCACTCCTGGGATCGACATGGCGCTGGTCACTCGCAACGCAATTCGAGGCGGCCTGGGCGACGCGTTGACGACGTCCGCGGGGATCCTGACGGGCGTTTTCGTGTGGGCGCTCGCCGCCGTCATCGGTGTCGCAGCCGTCCTCGCCTCGTCGGCCACGGCGTACACCGCCGTCAAGCTGGCCGGCGCTGCCTATCTGATCTACCTCGGCCTCAAGGCACTGCTCGGCGGCCACACCGAGGTTCCGACCCGAGCTGGGACGCCCTTTCGCCAGGGGCTGGTCTCGAACCTGCTCAACCCGAAGATCGCCGTCTTCTACTCGAGCGTGATCCCGCAGTTCGTCGTCGCAGGCGACCCGGTGTTCTTGCCGGCTTTGCTGGCCGGCATCCATCTGGCCACGGGGATCGTCTGGCTGCCCGCCTATGCGTGGCTGGTGACGCGAGCCGGTGGCGTCCTCGAGCGGCCCGCAGTCGCGCGCACGTTCGCGCGCCTGAGCGGTGCTGTCCTCGTCGGGCTCGGCCTTCGGTTGGCGCTCGAACGCCGCTAGACGCTCACGGGCTGAACATGCGACACCAGCTCGCCGTCGAGAACCGAGTGCACGGCAAAGCCGGCGGGGTCATGGGCGAACTCGAGCTCCTGCGAGCGAAAGTCCAGGCGGAATTGCAGGTAGGTGCTGGGCACCGCCAGAACGGCACGGCCCGCGAGCTGGCCGATGATGGTGCGGTGGAAGTGGCCGGCGACGATCCTGCGCACTTGGGGGTGGCGCGCGATCACCTCGCCCAACGCTTGCCGGTCAGCATCGGGGAGACCTAGCTCGTCCCACACGGGGACCCCGGTCAACAGGGGCGGGTGGTGCATCGCGAGCAGCGTCGGCGTCTCCGGCGCCATGGCCAGCTCCTCGTCGAGCCATCCGAGCCGGGCCGCGTCGAGGGCGCCGGGGTCCTCGCCTGGCCGCGTCGTATCGATGGCGACGAGCCGCAGGTGCCCGAGATCGGCGGAGTACTGAACCGGCTCCCCATCGGCACCGGGCACGCCGAAATGCCGGTTGAGCGAGCGACGGTCGTCGTGGTTCCCGGGCAGCACATAGAGCGGAACGCGCAGCGGCGCGAGGAGCTCGAGCACCTGCTCGTACTCCGCATCGGTCGCGTGGTGCGCAATGTCGCCGGTGACCAGCACGGCGTCCGGTTGGGGGCGCAGGGCTCGGACCGACTCGATCGCCGCCGCGAGCCTGGCCACCGGATCGGTGTCCGCCCAGTCCGCGCCGACATGAGAATCGCTCAGCTGGACGAGGAGAAACGGCCGAGCCACGGCGGGACCTTACTCCGAGGCACTCGCGGCGCAGATGACACCTGGGCGCGCTGCTGCTAGAGTCGATGTGCCGGCTCCAGAACCTGGTCGGCACCACCCCCGGCTCCAGCACTCGGTCGGCTCTCACGGGCTTCTCAGCCCGGAACACGAGTGTCAGGAGCCCAGATGGCAATTGCAACCACACTCACGCCCGCCGAGGAGATCGGTTGGCATGAGGGCGCGGACAACCGCCATGGCTTCTTTCGGAGGTTCGTCTAACCCAGTCCCTCCCCCGAGGCGCTCTCTAAACGCCTGTGCTCTGTTCAAAAGCTGAGCAGAGCACAGGCGGCGCCTCACAAAGGTGAAGCAGTCGAGCGGCGGCAGGAGACGCTAGAGGTCCTTGCGCGAGAAGGCTGCGAGCGTCGCGGCAAGCACGACCGCGAAGTACGCGATCGTCCAGAGCGGGAGGTTGGTGCCGCCCGCCTGCGAGCCTCCAAAAGGACCGAGCTCGATCGCCAGGCCGGTGAAGCCGCGGCTCTCAGAGGTGATCCGGTAGAGCGCGTCCTGGTAGAGCGCCTCGAACGGGAGCGCCCACGATGTCCGGTCGGCGACGGTCTCGAGCGTTTCGGAGTTGAGCGCCTCGCCGATCTGGCCGAGCAAGCCCGCAACGAGACCCGCGCCGAAGATCATGAAGATCGCGATCCCGTTGGCGGTCGCCGACAGGAACACGGACCCGAGGAGCGCCCAGCGCCGCGATCACGAGCACCCCGGTTGCGAGTTGGACGCCGGGCCGCACGAACTCGTCGGGCCACCAATCGCCTGCCGTCCGCGTGATCAGAGCGCAAGCCGTGTAGACGGCGAGCACGTAAGGGACGCAGACGGCGGCGGCTCCGAGGAAGCGACCGAGGAGCAGCGCCGCCGCGCCCGACGGGTCGCACGACGAGCGGCTGGAGCAGCCCACGCTCCGCGTCCCCGCGGACGACGCCCAGCGTCAGGAAGGCCGCCAGCACTGATCCGAGGAAGAGCGTCCCGAACATCGAGAGGCCGAAGAGCGTCCCGCCGGTGAGCTCGTGCTCCTCGACCGGGAGGCCGCCCTCGAACCGGGCCACCTCCTCGAACGCCTCGTCGGCGCCGAGCCAGTAGAGGCCGAGATACGACAGCCGTCAGCAGCAGGACGACATGGAAGATCCGGCGCCGGAGCGCCTCCTGGAGGGCGTAGCCGGCGATGATCGGCAGCGCTCTCACGCCGTGTCGCCTCCGACCGCCTCGAGGTACTCCTCCTCGAGGCTCGTTGCGAGCACTCGCACTCCGTAGATCTGGCGGCCCTCGCCGACGAGCTGCTCGACGAGCCCGGGGACCTGGTCCCGCAGCGCCTCGGGGAAGAGCCGGGCTCCCGTCGTCGGTCTCGATCTCCACGCCTCGTGCCTGCGAGAGATCCTCGGGGCGGCCCGCCGCGACGACTCGGCCGCGGGACAGGATCACGACCCGGTCGCAGACAAGCTCGATCTCGCTCAGCAGATGCGAGTTGAGGAGGACGCCGATCCCGCGGTCGCGCAGCTGCTCGAGCAGTGCGCGGACGGTTCGCCGGCCGGCCGGGTCGAGCGCGCTCGTCGGCTCGTCGAGCAGCAGCACGGGCGGGGAGCCGACGAGCGCCTGCGCGATCCCGAGCCGCTGCTGCATCCCCTTGGACATCGCATCGACCCGCACGGCGCGGGCGTTCGCGAGGCCGACGAGCTCGAGCAGCTGCGCGCGCTCGCCGTCGCCGCCCGGCGAGCGAACGAGTCGCTGGTGGAGGCCGCAGCACCTCGTCGGCGGAGTACCAGCCGGGGAAACGGAAGAGCTCGGCGAGGTAGCCGAGCGCGGCGCGGGCGGGAGGAGATCCGGCCGGCGCTCCGCAGATCTCCGCGCGGCCGCGGGACGCGCGAATCAGCCCGCAGGCGATCTTGACGAGGGTCGACTTCCCTGCTCCGTTCGGTCCGAGCAGGCCCACGAGCTCGCCGGGTTGCGACTTCCAAGCTGACCCCGTCGAGCGCCTGGACACGCCCGTAGCGCTTGGCGGCGTCCTCCACGCGCAAGGCCGGGACCATCGCGGGAGTCTACGAGCGGGGTCGCTAGGAGGCGAGAGCCAGCGTCACGGCCTCTGCCACAGTCAACGTACGGCCTTGCTCCCAGGCCTCGGCAAAGGCGGCCTTGTCGACCTGCTCGCGGACGATTGTGAGCGTCTCTTCGCTCAGTTCCTCGACCGTTTGGCCCCTCGAGCCGATCTCATCACCCAGGGCCTCCAAGCTCGCGAACAGACGGGCGGCTGTCACAGCGTTACCCTGGCGGGCGAGCACGACGGCGAAGCGGCAGAGGTCGATCGCCGTGTCCAGGAGGTCCCCGAGCCCGCTGTGGATGCGGAGGCTCGTCTTCAACATCGAGGCTGCGTCCCCGACCCGGCCTTCCTCAAGTGCAATCGTCGCCAGCACACCCAGCGTGCTCGCCTCGATGCGTTCGTTGTGTGTCGCGCGTGCCCGAAGCAGGTTGTCCTTCCAGAGCGCTCGAGCGCGTCGGCGGTCGCCGAGCCCTTCGTAGATCCAGGCAAGGTTGCGGCTGACGAGCAGGGCGGAGTGCTCGTCGCCGAGCTCACGAAAGACTCGCACGCTCTCCTCGAACAGCGCTTGCGCATCCCTTTCGAGGCCTTCCATCCGGCGGGCGTTGCCGAGCATGAACCCGGCGTAGGCGGTACCCCACCGATCTCCGAGCGTGCGATGAAGTGCCAGCCCCTCCTCGGCACGAAGCTTGGCCGTCGCAGGATCACCGGTATTGACCGCCATAACGGCCGCTCCGTTGAGAATTTTGGCTCGGGCCGCCGTCGGACGCTCGTCGGCGAGCAGCGCGTTCTCGAGACGACGCCGGCCTTCCGCCAGGTGGCCCCTGAGGTACCAGAAGCGCCACAGCGCTCCCGCCAGCCGCAGGCGACGCTCGCTCTCGCCCAGGGCCTCGAGCCGGTCAAGCGCTGCTCGGAAGTTATCGTGCTCGGCCTCCAGCCGGTCGAGCCAGTCCCCAGGGCTCCCACGCAGGTTTGGCTCCGCTTGCTCCGCGAGCCTCAGGAAGTAGTCGGCGTGGCGCCGCCGCAGCTCGTCCACGTCGCCTGACTCCTCGAACCGCTCGAGAGCGTATTCGCGAATCGTCTCCAGCATCGCAAAGCGCGGTGCCTCGTCCGCGCCCTCCACCCGGATCAGTCCGCTCTCGGCCAACGACGCCAGTCCGTCGACGACGTCGAACTCGTCTCCGCAAACGCTCTCTGCGGCCTCCAGCGTCCAGCCGCCCGAGAACAGGGCGAGCCGCAGGAACTGCTGCTGCTCCAAAGGCTCGAGCAACTCGTAGCTCCAATCGATCGTCGCGCGCATGGTGCGTTGTCGCTCGGGTGCGTCGCGCGCGCCTCCCTTGAGCAGATTCAGCGGGTGTTCGAGCCGTTCGAGCAGAGCCGCCGGCGGCAGCACGCCGACGCGGGTGGCGGCGAGCTCGAGCGCAAGGGGTAGCCCACCGAGGGCTTGGCAGATCTCGGAAACCGGCAGCGCGTTCTCCGCCGTAACCGCGAACTCCGACCGGACCGAGCGTGCGCGCGACGCGAACAGCGCGACCGACTCGCGCTGGAGGAGCCGTTCCACGTCGTCGGTGCGCTCGGGAGTTTCGAGCGGCGACACCTGGTAGACGCGCTCAGTTGCCAAGTGGAGGGGGACGCGGCTCGTCGCAAGGAGCCTCACCGTCGATGTGGTTGAGGCGATGACGTCTGGCGCAGACTCGAGCACGTGCTCGAAGTTGTCGAGCACGAGCAGGAGCTGCCGGTCGCGCAGGTGGTGGGCAAGAGCCTCGCCGACGTCAGCGCCGCTCTCGGGGACTCCAAGCGTTCGAGCCACCGTCGGCAGGACGAGCCTGGGATTCGCCAGCGGCGCCAGGCTGACGAAGAAGACTCCGTCCGGGAACGCGTCGAGGAGCTCGGCCGCAACCTGTGCGGCCAACCGTGTCTTGCCCGTACCTCCAGTCCCCGTCAGGGTGACGACCCGCGCCTCGCGTCGGTGGAGGAGCTCCGCCACTTCCCGGATCTCGCGCTCTCGGCCGACGAGAGGGGTCGGTTGGAGCGGCAGGTTCGTCGAGCGCGTATCGAGACTGCGCGGCGGTGGGAACTCGCCTTCCAAGTCCGGCACGACGAGCTGGAACAGCCGCTGAGCCGCAGTGAGGTCCGTCAGACGGTGCTCGCCCAGGTCGAGCACCTCGGTCGTGTCAAGCGGGGTTTCTCGGAGAAGGTCACGCGTCGTCTGCGAGACGAGAATCTGCCCAGGGTGCGCGGCGCTCCAGATGCTCTCCGCACCGCGAACGCCCAGCCCCGTGTACCCCTCGGCCGTGGCGATCGCTTCGGCCGAGCTGATGCCCATCCGGAGGCGGCCGAGGCTTCTCGTCGCGCGCTGGCTACCGACCGCGGCTGCAACCGCGTCCCGCGCGCGGCCAAAGGCGACGAGCAGGTAACCGCCGTCCGTGTCCAGCTCGAACCCGCCGTGTTGGGCGACGACCGTTCGCACGAGCTCGCGTGCCGCACCTTTGGCCTCGGTCAACAGAAACGTGACGATGCCGGACGGCTTGTTCGCGGCCACGGGATGCCGAGCAGGTGCGAACGCGTCGGGGGCCGCCAGCTCGGGGTCCTGGTTCAGGATCTGCTGCTCGAGCCGCTGCAGCGCAGGGCTGGGGTCGAGCCCCAGTTCGACGCGGAGCACGCCGCGCGCGTCCTGGAAAGCCTGCAGCGCGTCCGCCTGCCTTCCCGCGCGGTACAGCGCGAGCATCAGCTGCGCGCGCAGGCCCTCACGGAGCGGGTGTTCGACGATGAGCCGCTCGAGCTCGAGAACGACCTCCTCGTGGCGACCGAGCTCGAGCTCCGTCTGAATCCGCTCTTCGAGGATCACGAGGCGGAGCTCTTCGAGCCGGGCCGCCTCCGGGCTTGCGAACCCCTGGTAGCGGAAGTCGGCGAGCGGCTCGCCACGGAAGAGAGCGAGCGCCTTCCTGAGCTGTTCCAACCGGGCGACGAGACCCACTGCCGGCGGCTCCGCTGCAAGGCGCTCGAACCGGCGAATGTCCACCGCGTCCTCGTCTGCCAGACGCAGGAGGTAGCCAGGGTCTCGAGTTTCGATCCGCTCGCGGCCGAGCCGCTTCCTCAGTGCAGAGACATGACCATGCAACGCCGTCTGCGCGGTGGCCGGCGGGCGTTCCCCCCATAGCGCCTCGACGCAATCGTCAGTGGCCACGACCTCGTCAGCGTGAAGCAGCAAGAGAGTGAGAAGGGCGCGGTGCTGCCGCCGAGGCGGAGTCAGGTCGACGCCATCGGCTTCCACCTCGAGCCTGCCCAGCAGTCGGAACTCCACTTCGTGCCAATTGTCTCACGAAGGCTGGCGAATCCCGCGTAAGTCTCGCGTTAGTGGCCCAGGAGACACTCGCCCGGTCGTCGACAGGAAGGGAGGGTTGTGCCGGTTCCCGAGCTCTCGCTCACCGAAGAGCGGGTCGTCCTGCTCTTCGCTGCGGGGCGCAGCAAAGGAGAGATAGCCGAGGCGGTCGGCCTGGACGAACGAACGGTTGGCTGGCACCTCGAGCGGGCAGGCCGAAAGCTCGAACAGGCATCGGCCCTCCACAAACGGGTCCGAGGAAAGAAGCAATGACACCTCGGATCACGACGGAAGGAAGGAGTACACAGATGCGCAAAGCCCCGACACGTGTTCTCGTGGTTGCCATCTCGCTCGTCGCGGTGGCGGCGTCGGTCCTTGCGGTCACCGCTTCCGCTCAGTCGGGAGCGCGGGCCAGCCATGGAGCCCGACCGTTCCACTTGACGAAGGAATGCCCCCCCTCGCAGTACCAGGGCCAGATCGGGGGCTACTGCACGGTCACATCCTCGAACGTCGCCGCTATCCCGGCCGGCACGAAGATCTTCTACGCCCATGCCGCCGGTCCGACCTCCCTGGACAGCGACGTCATCCTCTACGCCGGGCCTGGCAATACCGCGACCGGCCATTGCGATCTCGATTTCGCGACCGGCCTCGGGCAGTGCACGCTGTCGGGCGGAACCAGGAGACTCCGCGGCATCCGTGCTCGTGTCGACGTCTCGTACCTGGGCGGGTACGACTGGGCCTGGGACGGAACGTACCGGATCAGGTAGGCGGCGACCGGAAACGTGACTCAGGAGCGCAGGGACGGGCGCCGATCCGCCCGTCCCGACGCTCTCTAAACAGGAAGCGGAATGGAGCTAGCCGGGCTCGAACCGGCGACCTCCTGGGTGCGATCCAGCTAGCGGGCTTCGCTGCCGTTCACCATGGCTCCTGAACCCTCGCAACGAGGCGGCTTCCCGCCCAGCATCGTCACCTCGTTTCACCTTCCTTCACGCTTGTGGTGTGTCAAAAGTGCGTCACACACCGTTGTCTTGATTGATAACGGGGGCTTCGAGCTAGACCGTGTAGGGCATGGACTTGCTTGCTGGCCACTCGAACGCACGGGATCGAGCGCATCTCAGTGAGATCTTCGGAGCGTGAGCGAGCTCAAAGCGCAAGGGCTGCTTACGGACGAGGAGCTTGTAGCGGCGAAGGCCAAGCTGCTGACATGACGGCAATGCTCGCTCCTGCTAGACAGACGGCAGCTTGAGCGACGACGATGAAGAGCCCCTATGTCGGCTGACCGGCGAGCGCGCCCGTGAAACCCCACCGTCGTTCGAAAACGACGGCGAGCCAGATCGAAGCCTCGTACAGGCCGATCAGCGGCAGCATCGTGACGGCCGTGGAGACGGGATCGACGCCCGGCAGGACCACAGCGGTCGCGGCCATCAAGACGTAGCCGACCCGACGCTTCCGCCGGAGCTTGGCGCTCGTGAGCAGGCCGAGCCGCACGGCGCCCAAAACCGCCACCGGGATCTGGAAGATCAAGCCCACGGCGAGCAGCGACGCGAGCACGAACGAGTAGTAATGGCTCGCTCGGACCTCGATGTCGTAGACGTTCGAGTCGTAGGTCGTCAGGAACCGGATTGCGGCCGGCAGGACGACGAAGTAGCTAAACGCGACGCCGGCGCCGAAGAGCAAGGCGCCAAAACCGACGAGCGCCGCAACTGACCGCTGGACGTTCCTCTGGACGGCGGGCGCGAAGAAAGCCCACGTCTGCCAGAGGACAACTGGGAGAGCGACGGCAAAGCCCGCTGCCAGGCTGACCTTCAACGACGTCATGAACGGCTCGGTGACGCCGAGCGTGATCGGACGGCGGCGTCCTTCGGGAAGGGGCCGGTTGAGAAGCTCGATGAGCTGCTCGTGAAATGCGAACGCGACGCCGCTCGCGACGATGACCGCGAGCCCGGCGATCATCAGCCGGCCGCGGAGCTCGTCGAGATGGTCGACGAGCTCCGCAGGCTCTCCGTGCTGCAGGCGGCGCGGCAGCTTCAACGCGCTGCCGTCCGCGGGCGATCGGTGGGGAGCACGACCGGCTCCTCGGCGGGAGCGAGCTCGCCGAGGTCGATTTGCTCCTGATCCTTGTCCTCGCCGCTGATGGAGCTTTTGAACTCGCGCAGTCCGCGGCCCATCGAGCGGCCCATCTCAGGCAGCCGCTTGGGGCCGAAGACGAGCAGGACGACGAGTCCGAGGAGCATGAGCTCCGGTATTCCGATGAATCCAGGCATGTCTCGTTCCTTTCCGTTAGTGGATCGTGAGTGGGGCTCCGGGGGACATCAGCCGGGCGAGCCGGACGATGTCCCGGTTGCGCATTCGGATGCAGCCGTGCGACACGCGGCCCGGAATGAGCTCGGGCCGGCTGGTTCCGTGAATGCCGACGAACCCCCCTGCGGGCCAGTCCGTCAGGACCGCGGACCGCGCGCTCGTGCCGAAGGCGATCGGCCCGTAGAAGGCACTTCGGTAGCCCGTGAGCTTGTTGCGGATGTAGAAGCGGCCCGCCGGCGTGGGCCAACGCCTCTCGCCGATGCCGACGGGGGCGCGGAACACCGCCCGTCCGCGGCGGTACAGAACCGCGTTCAGGCGGCGACGGTCGATCACGAGGTGCGTGTCGGCGGTCTGGTAGCCGCCCAGGCTCGTCCTCGGGACCCAGCCTGTCGTGTTGTTGGGAAGCACCGGCAGCCGCACTTTCAGCCAAGGCCGCCCGCCGTTCTCCCGACGCTCGAGCAGGAGGACGGCGTTCGCGGTCCCCTCCGGCGTTCGCGTCGCGAGGCGAGCGACGATTCGTGATCGCGCATCCGGGCGAGCGCGGACGGCCACGCGCCGCACGATCGGAGCCCAGAACGAGATCCGGCTGAGGTTGCCGAGCCTGATCGACCCCGACGTCGCCGTCGCCGGTCTGGTGCGGGAGTTCTCCTGCGGCGCGGGCGCAAGGGGGATGGCGGGAATGCGGACGGCGCCCGGTGTCGCGGTCTCGGGCTCACGCCCGTAGGCGATCGCCGAGAAGGCGCCGAGCGCGAGCAGGGCGACGAGGGCGGTCATCCGACCGCCCCGGCGCCCTGCGTACGTGATCAGCCTATGAATGACGGGTTCCTCTGGGAGGTCGTCATCCGGGGCTGGTTGGCGATGAAGCGCGTGCTCGTGACCGCAGCCAGGATCTGGGCCTTGCTCTTCGGCCTGTCGAACGCGGCGGGTGCGGGCGACGTGCCCGTGATCCGCCGGATCCACGAAGCATGCCTCGCCTCGACGGTGTGGATCGCCAGCGCCGCCTTGAGGATGGCCGGGCTGTCGATCAGGCCGGCCTGCCCCTTGTAGGCGGCAACACCCGTGTCCTCGAGGAGGATCGCGGTCTTCTCGAACTTGGACGCGTTCTCCGTTGTGCCCCGGAAGTTGAACGTCGGCTTGCGGACCGCGGCCCGGCCAAGCATCTTCCTGAGCGCCGCGACGTGCGCCCGCTCATGGGCACCGACGACTCGGGCGAACCGGAGCGTCTGGCCCCGCAATGCGCCCATCCGCACGGCCTCGGTGTAGAACTCGGCCTCGAGATACTCGAGCGTCAAGGCAAAGTTCGCGATCGCGACGTCGTTCTTCGTGGCTGCGGACGCGGGCGACGCGAGCGCGCCGAGGATTGCCCCGCCGCCGATCAGACCGCCTGTAGCGACCGTCGCCTTGGCGAGGAAACCCGCCCGGGAGTCACCGGAGACGTTCTCGATCGCCTCCTGGATCGCCCCGTCGCGGTCCACCTCTTCGAGCGTGAGCTCGGGATGCATGTGATGTCCCTTCTGGTTGGTGGTCATGGCTACGCGCTCGTGATGAAGCCGGTCTTGCCGACGGCGGCCTCGATTTGGCGCTTCGTCTTGGCCGGATCGAACGCGGCTGGGGCCGGGTTCTTCCGGACGATGTCGCGGATCCACGCCGCGTGGCGTGCCTCCACCGAGACGATCTGCGCGGCTGCGCCGAGCGTCTTCTTGGTCAGGTTCGGGCCCTGGCCGTTGTACGCGGCGACGCCCGTGTCCTCGAGGACGACGGCGGTGGCCTGGAACTTGGCCTGGTCCTCCGTCGTGCCCTTGAAGTCGAACGTGGGCTTCGAGCGGGCCTTCGAGCCGAGGGCTTTCCGCAGGAACGCGACGTGCGTGCGCTCGTGGGCCCCGACGACGCGGGCGAAGCGGGCGGTCTCGCCCGACAGGGCGCCGGAGCGCTCGGCCTGCGTGTAGAACTCCGCCTCGAGGAACTCGAGCAGGAGCGCGAAGTTCAGGATCCTCGCATCCTGTGTCGGCGACGGCGCGGCCGAGACGAGCTTCGGCAGGCCGCCGAGGATTACGCCGCCTGCGGCAATGGTGCCGCCGGCGACGGCCGCTCGCTTGAGGAACTCGGACCGCGAATCGCTCGCGGTCTCGTCGAGCGCCTCCCGAATGGCTCCGTCGGTATCGACGGCCGCCAACGTGAGGTGGTCGGACATGGCGCTTACCCCCTTCTTGGTTCGTTGGGCGCCAGCCGACAGGCCTGGTTCGCAGCGGAGGTCGACTCGGTTCGGACGTTTCGATCGGCGGTTGAACGACACTTGTTTACGACCCTGAAATTTCGGGCAACCGACGGCCGAGTGGATAGTGGGGTGGCGACCCATCCGGTTGCCAGCCGACGGGCGCCGCCCCGCTTTTCCGCTCGCGGGGACGAAGCTCAGGCGCTGAGGACGAGGACGGCCCGCAGCCCGTTCAGAGCGGAGAACATCCGTGACTTCACTGTGCCGAGGGGGAGCTCGAGCCGCTCCGCGAGCTGGGCTTGGGTGAGCCCACCCCAATACGCCAGCTCCATGAGCTCGCGCTGTGCGACCGGCAGCTGTCCGAGCGCCTCCTGGACGCGGCGCCGGTCGAACCGGATGAACAGCAGCTCCTCGGCCGTGTAGGACGCCACGGGCGGAGGCGGCTGGCGCTCGTCCCGGGCGCGCCTCGAGGCCTCCCGGCGAGCGATGTCGACCGCCCGGCGGTGCACGAGCACGCACAGCCACGCGCGCATCGAAGAGCGCCGCGGATCGAACTTTCCGGCGGTGCGCCACAGCTCGAGGAAGCCCTCCTGAACGGCGTCCTCGGCGAGAGCGAAGTCGCCGAGGACGCGAAAAGCGACCCTCTGCGCCAGCGGTCGGTGCAGTTCGTGCAACCGCTCCAGCGCTTGCGCGTCACCGGATGCCACTCGCGCGAGAAGCGCGTCGTCGGCGTCGATCGTTTTCCGTGTCCATGCGAGATAGATCACGCGAAGTCGGCTTCGTTACAAAAGACCGACTCGGGGTAACCGGGAGCCGTGGCGACGACAAGGGGCACCGTTGAGTCGCAGCTCGTGCAGGTCATCAAGGGTCGCCCGGCTTCTTGCAGACCACGAGGTAGTGGTCGTGCTCCTCGATGACGTCCTCGACGTCGGGTAGCTCGTGGCCCGGCTTGACCGCGAACGTCTTCGTGTCCGCGCGTAGGTGCTCGTACTCCCCGACGTCCATCGGGAAACGCTCGATGCACGTCAGCACACCGCACTCACAGACGAGCTCCATCTTGGCCGTGAACACACTGAACGTCTTGTTCAGCTCTTCCAGACGCTCGTTGATCTCCCGGAAGAGCGTCTGAGGCGAGGCGGGCGCTCGCGAGCCTTCCTTCGTCGGCTTCGACGGATCGAACTGCTCCGTCACGCGACCCTTGCTTGCTGCTGGGCCGCCTGATCGACGGGCGGCAAGGACGCCACCACGACGAGGAAAGTTTCTTTTTGGGCTACGACTCATTTTTGCTCTGACCGCTCGTGGCCAGACCCGACAAGGAACCGGTCCTCGTACCTGCGCAGCTCTTCGTAGATCGAGGTTGGCACCTCGAGGCATTGAAGGCATGCACTGGCGGGGCACTCACAGAAAACGTCGTACGTGCCGGTCACAACCTGAAATCGGGTGCTGGCGTCGCGGGATCCGCTCGTTGACCTCGCGCATGAGCAACCGTTTTTCAAATGTGTGGCGGATGATTCGACCTTCGATGAGACAGGACGGTCTTTCTATCAGATAAAGACCGGTCTGTCCAGTCACCTGTTAAACTACGGCGGATGACCGTGACTGAAACCGTAGAAGCCGATGCCCGCGGCGAGTCAGGTGCTCGTGAGCGGATCCTCGACAGCGCCTACGAGCTCTTCTCGCGACGAGGCATCCGCGATGTAGGTGTAGACACGGTGATCGAGCGCGCCGCCGTCGCCAAGGCCACGCTCTACCGGCACTTCGCCTCGAAGGACGACCTCGTGCTCGCCTTTCTGCAGCGTCGTGAGCAACTCTGGACTAAGGACTTCATTGAAGCGGAGGCGAGACGGCGCGGGTCCAGCCCCGAGGAGCAGCTGCTCGCGATCTTCGACGTCTTTGACGAGTGGTTCCGCCGAGACGACTTCGAGGCATGCTCGTTCATCAAAGTCCTGTTGGAGATGGGCTCCGCCCACTGTGCAGGGGAGGCATCCGTGCGACACCTCGAAAACATTCGCTCAGTCGTGCGCAGCCTCGCCGAGGAAGCCAGCTTCCGGGATCCCGAGTCGTTCGCCCGCTCGTGGCACATCCTGATGAAGGGCTCGATCGTCTCGGCGGCCGAGGGCGACGCAGAAGCTGCTCAGCGAGCCAAGTCGATGGCACGCCTGCTCATCGACCAACACTCCCAGTGACACGTTGACCTGGCGGGTGTCAAAACTTGATCCAGGTTCCGAACCGAGGGTTGGCCCTTCTTGGGAACGCCGCTCGGCTCTCCTTCCAGGAGCGGCGAGGTCGACGGCCGGGCGGATTGTGCGTTAAATCGGTTTCTCAGCCCGTGTCGCGTTCGTCCTTGGGTCGGAGAAGGTCGAGGAGTGGCCCGACGCGATGTTCGGCTTGGGCGGCGTGCCGCATCGTTGCGCTTCGGTTGATCAGGTAGTGGTTGCGTCGCCCGACGCGGCGTCGTTCGAGGATGCCGGCTGCGGCGAGGTCTGCGACGATCCTTTGGACCGCGCGCTCGGTGATCCCAACTATTTGGGCGACGTCCCGTAGCGTGACGTCGCTCCTGTTCTGGGCGATGCAGAGGAGCACCTGTGCGTGATTCGTGAGGAACGTCCACGACGGTCGACGCTCGTCCCTTGACATACGACTCCTAGTTCGTGTATTTTGAGACGCGTTACGGGTTTCGTATTTTCCATGTCGCCTGACTCGTTTTGAGATTAGTAGCAGACTCACGCGGTGGACGTCCGCAGCTGCCGAACGAGAGGTCGTGATGGTAGTTCGAGTTGTGACAAAGGATGTAGAGAGCGCGAAGCTCCTGGTGGTTGATTTAGTCCGCCTCATGGGCGGGAAATCCGTCTCGCTCCAGGAGGATGGCGAGGTTGCGCTACAGCTCGGCGGCAAGGGCAACGGAGCCCTGGTGCTTACGTTGGAGGCAGTCGAGCGTTGGCTCGAACAGACGGGCACCGCTGTGACTGAGGTCCGGATCGACGAGCGTTCGTACACGGTCGAACAAAGGTCAGGATTGCATCCAAGGATTTCATCCGCCGACTGGTGGTCGATGAGTGAGGCTCCGAGCTAACGAGGGATGAGCTTCGAGTTGGCCCGGTCTCGTTGACCGCTGGCCGGCCGCGGCTCCGCGGACACGTCGGTCAGCAAAGCGACTGTGTCATCGCGGCCGGCCCTAGCGCAAGCAGGTGCTCGCGTGCTTCGGTCGGTGTGGGTAATCGTGGCGCTCCAGCAACCACTCGCAGTTGTGGTTAGCGGCTAGCCGGCGGACGGATCCCGCAGCGCTCGGACGTTCGCCGACGAGCCCGGGTCGTCGATGTCGGACGCCGTCATGCTGTCGCGTTCGCCTTCGCCGTCCGCGCTGTCGATCGTGGTGGTGACTGCCGTACTGCGTGGATGTGGCAGGTCGAAGGCCCTCCGCGGGCGCGAAGCCGTGCTGTCGGGCGCCGAGGGCGGTTATCAGCGCGGCTTCGAGGCGGAGCGCGAGTGGCAGCTTGCGTGGCTCACGGAGCGGCTCGACCTCCGCTCGAGCTGAAGCTTTCGGGTCTCCGCGCAGGCGCCGGCAGCGTCGCCGGTTGCGCGGCGTTCCGACGGAACGACAGTGGCAGGCTGTGTCGGAAGTGCGTCGCTCTGGCGGAACCAGGAGACAGTCTTCTCGAGATGAAAGCCCCCGTTTCCAACGGCTTCGGAAGATGGAGCTAGCCGGGCTCGAACCGGCGACCTCCTGGGTGCGATAACGACAGCAGGGCGCCACGTGAGGCACGCTCGGCGCTGCTAGGCGACGCCGCCTGCTTTTGAGTCATACGACATTCGCTCAGTTCGGTAGCACGGACGGTAGAACCGTGTCACGCGTCGCCGTCGTCCTTCTGACCTCCCTTTCGGCCACGGCGATGAACAGGACACCTCCCGCGAGAGCCACGCCTCCCCATTCACGCCCCGCGGCGCCCTGCTGATCCGGGAAGACCACCGAGGCGAGCCCGAACACGATCGCAGCCGTGCCGGCACTCCACGCTGGGATCCTCCATCCTGGCGTCTGAAGCGCGGCAAGCAGGCCGGTCAGCACGATGGCGACGGCCACGGCGGCCATCGTGGAGAGGCGCTGGACGTGGTGTGGGGGACCGGAGAGAGCCCGGGCCTGCGCGCCCATGTCCAGCGCGTAAGCGACGAGCGGGACGGCACCGACGGCCGTGATCGCGAGAAGTGGCCGGCTCAGCGCGGCGCCCTTTTTCAGAAACTCCTCTCGCGCAGGGTGCAGCGCCAGCAAGATCCCGATCGCGGGCAGCAGAATCAAGGCCGTAACGAGATCCTGGGAGTCGGAGGCGATCGCAGACCCGATCAGCAAGGCCGGGATTACGAGCGCCGCCTGCTGGACCCCTGCGATCTTCCGTTCCGCGCTACGGAGCTGCATGAGCAGCCCGGTCGTCAGGATGACTCCGAAGAGAACGCCGTAGCCGAGATCGGTGATCGGCCCGGCGACGCCCTCCACCTCCTGGAACCAGGCGAGGACCAGGGAGGTAAGCCCGAAGAAAACGACCCCGAACGTTACGACGAGGCTCGCAGCCCACGCCCTGAACGCGATCCGACGGACGTTCCTGGACGGGTTCACCGAGGTTCGGAGTCGGTGGGGTCGCCGGGCTGGAGGAGCCCGGACTCATAGGCGAGGACGACCGCCTGCACGCGGTCGCGCAAGGTCAGCTTCCGAAGGATCCGCGACACGTGCGTCTTCACCGTCGCGTCGCCCACGTACAGCTCGCTGGCGATCTCGGCATTCGAGAGCCCTCGCGCCACGAGCCGGAGCACCTCCAGCTCGCGCGGGCTGAGCACCTCGAGGTCCGCCGGCCGCGCATTCGGGGGCGGACGACGAGCGAACTCCTCGATCAGCCGCTTTGTGATGGACGGGGCCAGGAGCGCCTCGCCCGCGGCGACGACGCGGATGGCCGTCACGAGCTGGTCGGCAGGAGCGTCCTTGAGGAGGAACCCGCTCGCGCCCGCGCGCAGCGCCTCATAGACGTACTCGTTCAGGTCGAACGTCGTGAGCACGAGGACTCGCGTCTTACCGGCGAGCAGCCGCGTCGCCTCGAGGCCGTCGAGCCGGGGCATCCGGATGTCCATCAGCACAACGTCGGGTCGAAGAAGGAGACTCGCCTCGACGGCCTCGCCGCCGTCCCCCGCCTCGCCGACGACCTCCAGGTCGGGCTCGGACTCGAGGATCTTGCGAAAACCCGTGCGGACCAGCGCTTGATCGTCCGCGATCAGGACCTTGATGGTCATGCGGGCAGCCGAGCGCGGACGGTGTAGCCGCGCCCGCCGTTGGTTCCGCTCTCGACGCTGCCGCCGACGAGGGTCGCGCGCTCGCGCATGCCGACGAGGCCGTGCCCGTCCACGCTGCCGTCAACGGCGCCTCGGCCGTCGTCGGTGATCTCGAGCTCGACATCCTCGGGCCGGTAGCGGACGACGACCTGGGCAGTGGCGGGCCCGGCGTGCTTGAGCGCGTTTGTCAGCGCCTCCTGCACGATCCTGTAGGCGGAGAGGTCGACGCCCGGCGGAAGCGGCTTGGCCTCGCCCTCGACATGAAGCTCGACCGGAAGACCCGCCTTGCGCACGAGTTCAGCGAGGTCGTCGAGATGAGCGAGGCTCGGTCGCGGGGCGAGCGCGAGCTCGCGGTCTTCCTCACGGAGCACCCCCAGGAGTCGGCGCATCTCGACGAGCGCCTGTCGGCCGGTCGTCTCGATCGAGCCGAGGGCCTCGCGCGCCGACGCCTGCTCGCCCTCGAGCACGCGCTGCCCTGCTTGCGCCTGCACCACGATCACGCTGATCGCGTGCGCGACGACGTCGTGGAGCTCGCGCGCGATCCGCACGCGCTCCTCGGCAACCGCGAGGCGCGCCTTGTGCTCCCGCTCCCGCTCCAGCCGCTCAGCGCGGTGGGCGAGGACAGTGGACTGGATCCGCTGGCCGCGAAGGGCGAATCCGACTCCGTAGGCGGCGGCAAGCATGAACCAGGCCGGCATGGTGTCTTCGAGCCCCGCCCCACCCGTGAAGAGGTCGACGAGATCGGCGGCCAGGAAGACGCCGCCGCCGAGCGCGCCGGCGACGAGCGCCCGACGGCGCTCGGCATTCGCGCCGAGAGAGTAGAAGACGATGAGCAGGGCGAGCCAGTGCTGGAACGGTGGCTGGTCAGAGCGCGGGTCGTCAATAAGCGAGACCTGGAGCCCGACCGTGACGAGCACGAGCGCAAAGACAACCGTCGGCGCGCGCCGCCGCCAGGCGAGCGGAACGGTGATCAGGAGCAGGAGGATGGCGTTCGGTAGCCGCGGACCGGGAATGCCGTCGTCAAAGAGGGGGCCCGCCCAGATCTCGTATTGCGCGGTCGCCGCGAGCGCAAGCGCCAGCAGGGCGTCGAAGAGATCGCCCGCACGCGATTCCGCCCACCGGCGTGCATTCATGGGAGGACGGTAGCGCGCACGTTCGCGAACCGCATCCGCCCGGGTGATGACCCGAGAGGGCCAGGATCCCCCTCGCGGCCGACCCTCCAATCCCGATTCCGGCCGACGCCACGCGGGGCGGAGACGCCCTAACGTCGACCTCGTCGAATCTCACAGGAGGTCGGAAATGAAAGAGCAGATCCTGCCGCGGCTCGGAGCAGCAAGTGGTGCTGTCGCCGTCGTGCTGATCTTCGGACTCGCAACGACAGGGAGCGACGCGTCGAACGTAATCGCGGGGGAGCTAATCGGACTCCTTCTCTTCATCCCATTCCTGGGCTATCTCTGGAGCGTGCTGCGCGACGCCGAGGGCCGAGGCGGCTGGCTCTCGGCGACAGCGTTCGGCGCTGGCCTCGTTGGCATCACCATGAAACTCGCCAGCATCGCCCCTGGCTGGGCTGCGCGCGACTTCGGGGAGGCGACTGCGACTCACAAGGCACTCGAACGGATGAACGAGGCGTCCTTCATCGCGCAGATGCTTCCCGACGGCGTGATGCTCGCGGCAATCGCGATCGTGACCCTCAAGACGCGTGCGCTACCCCGCTGGTTGGGCTGGCTCGCCGCAGTAGCTGCCCCGCTGCTCATCGTGAACGGAATGTTCCTCGACGCAGACTTCGGGCCGGCATTCCTGCTCTTCCTGCTCTGGACGCTGCTCGCAAGCGTCGTGCTCACCGTCCGGCCGAGCGGTGTCCGGTGGCAGGCCGAACCGGTCCCGGTGCAATCGTGAAGTTGACCTCGGAGGGAAACGTGTTGTGGACCGGCGCTGCCGCGATCACGGCGGGCGTCCTGTTCTTCCTCTCGAACCTGTTCAGCGAGTTCCTGCTCCCGGGAGAGGAGGACGGCGAGATCGTGCGCCTCGGTCTCGGCCTCGTTTACATCGCCGCCTACGGCTTCGGAGCTCTGGCACTCGTCCTCGCCCTGCGCGGACTCGCCATCTTTCACCGCGGCCGCGGCAGGCTCACCCGAGCCGGTCACAACGGTCTGCGGGTCGCTGCCGCCGGCGCGGCTCTCCACGCGATTTTCGCGGCCGTCTACTTTGCGACCGCCGCGGCGACAGGCGATGCAGCCGACGCGGCATTCTTTCTCTACGCGTTCGGCTTCCTGTTCCTGATCGGCGGGAGCATCACGGCGGGCGTCTCGATGATCCGGACAGGGGCGCAGCGTCCCCTGGGCGCGCTGCTGCTCGTGGCAGCGGCGGCCGCGATCATCACGATTGTCACCCCAGCTCCCATTCACGACCTTGGGTACTTTCTGTTCGACGCCGCCTGGGTCGGTGTGGGACTCGTGCTGATTCGACCGGTGAGGTCGGGCTCAGTTGGCCGCCGGGCGCTGGGATGGAGCTTGGCCCCATGAGCAAGCCGTAGAGAATCCGGCTCCGCGCAGGTGAGGTTCCGCCGCCGATCCTGAATTATCTCGTCATCAAGACATCGGCAGACGGTGTGCCGCCGCACGCGTCGCATCGGGCTGGGGTTGCTCGGGCCGGGCGACACAATCTGCCTCGATGTCGAGCGGTCCGAGAAATCGCTCTCAAGTGATGGAGCTAGCCGGGCTCGAACCGGCGACCTCCTGGGTGCGATCCAGGCGCTCTCCCAACTGAGCTATAGCCCCGCGGCTCGCCAAGGGTAGCCGACGGATGGGCCGAGATGAAGACGGGGCGCCCGTAGGCGCCCCGTCTTGCGCGCGTCTCGTACGTTTGGTTAGCGGCGGCCCACCCGCAGGTTGACCCTGGTTCCGACGCGCCGTACTGCGCCGCCCCGTGGGCTCTGGCCGACGACACGGCCGACACGCCGGGAGCGAACCCTGCGCACCGTGCCGACCCGGCAGCGCCGCGCCCGGATCCGTGCCTTCGCCGTTGCCAGCCGCAGGCCGATCACGTTCGGCACGCGACAGCGCGCCGGCGGTGGCGCCGGAGGCGGAGGTGGCGGCGGCGGTGGCGGCGGTGGCGGCGGCGGGGGCGGCGGTGGCGGCGGTGGCGGCGGCGGTGGCGGCGGTGGCGGCGGAGGTGGTGGCGGCGGAGGCGGTGGCGGCAGCTGGCCGATCGTGAAGTCCACGTTCGAGACGTCGAAGAAGATGTTGCCGACAGCCTCGATCTTCACGCGAGCGGTGGTCGTCAGCGAGTTCGGAATCACGACGGACTCAGACCCGTCGTTCGCGGTGCTCGCCGCGAGCACGGTCGGGTACGTGAGGCCGCCGTCCGTGGACAGGCTGATCTTCACGTTTGCCGCGCTGATCGGAGGGATGTCCGTATTGGCCTTGTCCCACGTGACCGTCTGTGTGGAGCCTGGCGGATACGTGACCGCCGTGTTCGGCGCGGTGACGAGGAACGGGCCGGTGTTGGCGGCGAGCGTCAGCGTCGTGTCCCCGCTGTTGTTGCCGCCGCCCGCCATGTTCCGGTCACGGACCGTGAAGCGGAAGTGCATGGCCGCCGCGGGCACGTAGTCGGAGGTCGGCAGGAACTCCGAGTAGCACTCCCGGATCGGCAGCGGCACCTGCGGCGCGACGCCGCCGAACGGGCACGAGCCGGTGTCGGCGTTCGTGTTGTTGATGAGGATCTGCTCCAGGTCTGGGAAGACCCGCGTCGGGCTCGTCGTGACGTGGTTCTCGCCGGGTGACTCGTACTCGAGCGTGCCATCCTCGGTGACCGGCGCCGACTTGGGGAACATGGCGAAGAGCGGACCGACCGTCTTCACGTTGTTCAGGAGCGACTTCCCGGTCGCGCCGCCGCCGTCGTTCTGCTCCCACGAGTAGACGAGCGTGTCGCCTTCGGCGTCCGTCGCGCTCCCGGTGAGCGCGAACGGCGTCCGCAGCGGGATCGTGTAGCCCGCCGGCACGGTGACCGTCGGCCACGTATTGCCGGTCGGCGTGACGATGCCGTTCCGATCGTCGAGGCCGCCCTTGTCGGTCTCGTTCGCGAAGCCGGACGCACCGGCGGTGAAGTCCTGGACGGCGAGCAGCACCGGCACGTTCGTATTGCCGAGCCCGTCCGTGTAGGTGACCTGGAAGCCCGTGTTGTTGAACGCTCCGCCGGCGAAGCCGCTGACGGTGACTTGGCCCCCCGCCGGGAGGAGTGGCGTCAGTGCATTGTCAACGCCTACCGCCGTGTAATCCACGCCGTTCGTGATCGGGGCAGACAGGTTTCCGGCGTAGTTGAGCCGGAACGAGTCGTTGGCGCCGCCGTGGTTCGTCTCCTCGACGGAGTTGAAGCAGCCTCCGCAGGCGAGCTCGACGAGCTGGATGTTGGGAACATCGACGCCCGCTGAGGCCCCGGCGTAGTTGATGGTGAAGCCGCTGCTAGTGGCGGCCGGCACGGTCACCGTGCCGGCGAACCCGGGGATGGCGTTGATCGCGGTCGTCAGGTTGGCTGCCGTGTAGAGCAGGCCGCTGCCGCCGATGAGGGCGGAGTCGTTGCCACCGATGCGAACCTTGAACGGCGAGAAGTACGTGGCCGATCCGCCGCCCGAGGGCGCCAGATCCGCCGCCGTCGTGTACTGGAACGTCCTCGCCGAGGGGACGGCCGTGATCGTGAAGGTGCCGTTGTAGCCGGCGACTCCCACACCTGCGATGACCACGACGTCGCCGACCGCCAGGCCGTGGGCGACACTCGTCTTGATCGTCGCAGTCGTTCCCGACGAGGTTGCACCGGGCACGACATGCGTGGCGGTGCCGCCGCCGGAGACGGGCAGCCCGCTCACGGGATTGATGTACTGAAATGCCCGCGAGACGGGAACCGCGGTGACCGTGAAGGTGCCGTTGTAGCCGCCCTCCGCGACGCCGGCGATCGTCACTTGCTCGCCGACCTGGAGCCCGTGTGGTGCGGTGGTCGCGATCGTGACCGTGTTACCGCTCTGCGCCGCGCCGCCCCGTGATGTGGTGGTTGGAACGGTGTTGATGCCGACGCTCAGCGGCGTAATCGTCGGGGCCCGCGAGTAGCCCGGCCCCAGAGTCACGACCTGCACCTCGTTGCCGCCTCCGAAGTGCCGGAGCGAGACCGTCTGCACCTCGTTGATCGGAACCTCGGCGCCTGACGTGTAGGTCGTGATCTCCGTCTGGCTGCGCTCCGAGAAGTACGGATCGCTGTGCGGCTGCAGGTCGTCCGTCAGGCAGATGCCCGCATAGGCCATGACCGACTGCCCGCTGCCCGGCTCGACCGAGGTCCCCGCGGCGCGGTTACCCCCGCAGTTGAGCTGGTTGCCGTCGAACGTGTGGTTCCCGGAGAACTGGTGCCCCATCTCGTGGGCGACGTAGTCGACGGCGAAGAAGTCGCCGGTCGGAGTCGGGAGACCCGTGCAACCGGAGGCCTTGGCCGAGCGGCCCACGACGCCGAGCTGGGCGACCCCGCCGCCGGGCTGTCCGAGCCCACGGTGGCCGAGGTCGTAGTTGCTCGCGCCGATGATCTGGCCGATGACGATGCGGTTACGCCCGAGATTCGAGCACCCGAGGGCCTCGGACATGGTGAAACAGCCCACTGCGCCGCAGGGCCCGTTGGGCGCGACCGCCTGGGCATACGTGTTGAGATTGAGGAGATCGTTGTTCGCGATCAGCTGGAGCCGGATCGTGAGGTCGTCCTCGTAGATGTGAGTAACGCGATTCATCAGGGCGACCTTCGCGGCGGTCACGTTCCCAGGCCCGCCGTGATACGTCGAGTAGCCCGGGTCGCTGATCAGCGCGGTGCGATACGTCCGCAGATCTGGGCCGGTCGGCGGGAACTCCGGCACCTTGACGGGAAGCCCGGCAGACTCGACAACGGTGTCGTTGTTCGCTTGGCCAGTGTTCTCCACCTGGCGCACGAAGTAGCTGGCGTAGACGCTCGGCGTGCGGCCGACGAAGTACGGATCGATGTACCAGTTGCCGTTTGCCGAACGGACTGAAGCCCGGAAGCCGAGGGGGGTCAGGTCAGCGTGGATCGTCGCGGAGAGATCCGTGATTCCTCGCCCGCTGTAGGTCTTGATCCCGGGGTGGCGCGTGGCCAGGCCGGGGGCCATGATCGCCGACTCCTGGAGCGCGAACCGGTCGAATGAGCCGTCCGGCGCCGGCAGCGAGACGACGAGGGGGGTGTCGCGGGCAGCCGGCGTGTTCTCCCGCGGCGCGCGAGCGAGCACCGACTTCAGACTGGCTGTGTCCAGCGTGAAGGAACGAGCCTTCCGTGCGTGGACGACGACCTTCCTTCCCGGCGCGGACTGCGGCCTCGAAGCTTTCGCCCAGAAATCTTTCGTCTCGTAGGTGTCCGCGAGCGAGCGCAGGTGCTGCGCCGACTGGCTAGGAGACCTTTGTGCCGACACCGTTGCCGCCGTTACGGCAACTGCGAAAACGAGCCCGAGTACCAGGCCGGTGCGCTTCATGCCTCTCCCCTCTTCGACTAATTCCCCGATCCAATATCCCCGTAGCTTCCCGGTTTGTACAGCCTCCCACTAGCTTTTTCAAGCTAGTCAAGCCCTGCCGAGACTTTGCCCTCGGCTAACAAAGCTTTACCTGCGGCTAGCCCGGGCTTTTCCGGGCCCCTCCTACCGTGCGAGATCAACGTCCACGGAGGTCCTTTCTGATGAAAAAGATCCACGTACTCGTGATTTCCGCGATCGTCGGCCTCGGGTCGATAATCGGGCTGGCAACGGCCGCGCAGTCCGCAGGCATCGGCCGGCCTGAGGCTCAGCAGGCCTCCCCGGCCGAGATCGCGGCGCGGGAGCAGAAGCTCGAACGCACTCAGGCTTCGCTGCGCGCCGCTCTGCAGAAGAAGCCGCCGGCTCTCCCGGCCGCGCCCAGCTCCGGAAGCGTTTCGGCGCCCCGAGCAGCTTCGTCCGCCCGAGCGGCGGCCCCGGTCGCGGTCAGCAGTAGCCGCAGCAGTCACGACGACGACGACCACGACGACGACGACGACGACGACGGCTTCGAGCACGAGGACGACGACGGCGACGATGACTAGCCCGCTCGGCAGGGCCTACTCGCTGGCCTTCACGCTCCTCGTCTTCTGCCTGTCCTGGGCGGCCATCGTCGCTCGCCCGTTCGGTGCCCAGTCGGCGAAGGATCCACGCGTCGCGGCCCTCAGCGCCCGCGAGCAGCGCCTGCGCGCCGAGAGCGTGGCCGTGAAGCGAGTCGTCGACCGCCGCTGGGCCACGTACCGCGCCCGGCTGCGACAGCGCAACTCCCAGATCGCCGATGCGCGCCAGGCTCAGCTCGCCGCTGCCGCTGCGGCTCCGTCCGTCTCGGTCGTCAGCGCCGCCCCTGCCACTTCCTCGGGGTCTTCCTGATGCAGAAGCACGTCTTCCGGGCCATGGGCGCGCAGATCGAGCTGCTCTCGGCTACGGACGAGCCGGGTGCCGGTGCGGCGTTCGACTCCGCCGAGGCCGAGTTCCACCGGCTGGAGGCGATCATGACCCGCTTTCGACCCGACTCCGAGCTGTCGGCGCTGAACGAGGCCGGCTCGCTGCAGTCCGGCCCGGAGCTGGTCGAGGTCGTCCGCCTGGCGGTCGACGGCCGCGAGCGGACCAGCGGCCGCTTCGACCCGACCGTGCACGACGCGGTTGCGGGAGCCGGCTACGACCGAACGTTTGACGATCTGCCCGACGATGGCCCTCCCCCTGAGTCGGGCAGGCCATGCGGGGGCCAGGTGCACATCACTGGATCGCGCATCGACCTCGGCGAGGGCGTGAAGCTCGATCTCGGCGGCATCGGCAAGGGGTATGCCGCCGAACGCGCAGCTTCACTCCTCGCCGAGGCGGGCCCCTGCCTCGTCAACGCAGGCGGCGACGTCGCCTTGCGGGGTACCGCGTGGCCCATCGGCCTCGAGACAGCGGACGGCTCGCTGACTCTCGCGCTCGAGAACGGCGCTCTCGCCACCTCGGGCCGCGACCGTCGCATCTGGCGGCGTGGCGGCCGTGACCTGCACCACCTGATCGATCCCGGCACAGGCGAGCCGGCGCGAGAGCGACCTGCTCCGCGCCACCGTGGTCGCCGGCGACGCCGTGGAGGCCGAGATCTGGGCGAAGGCCCTCTTCCTCGCCGGCTCCGACGATGCAGCTCTCGAAGCCGACGAGCGCGGCCTACCTTGCCTGCTCGTCACGGCCGGCGGCGAGACCCGCCTGGCGGGAGGCCTGCGATGAAACACGATCCGACCTTCTGGTACCTCGCCAGGGCCAGCGGCATCACGGCCTACGTCTTCATGACTGCGGCCATGATCGCCGGCCTCGTCGTCAAGTCGCGGCCGTTCGGCACCGCGGTCAAGCCTGCGGCTGTGATCGACGTGCACCGCTTCGTGACCACGCTCGCGCTCGGCGGCATCGTCGTCCACATTCTGACCCTCATTCTCGACTCGACGATCGAGATCGGCCTGGGTGCCGTGCTCGTCCCGGGGCTCTCCCCGTACAAGCCGCTCTGGACGGGCCTCGGAGTGCTCGCGGCGGAACTGGCGGTCCTGGTCATCGTCTCGTTCCCGCTGCGCAAGCGGATCGGCGGCAAGAACTGGCGCCGGCTGCACTGGGCGACCTACGCGATCTTCGTCCTCTCCACGGCGCACGGCCTCGCCGCCGGCACCGACAGCGGCCAGGTCTGGGCGCTCGACATGTACCTCGCAGCCGTCGGCTCGGTTGCGTTCGCAACGGTCTACCGGGTGCTCACCAGGCGCCCCAAGCCCGTACCCAAGCCAAACCCACAACCAAAAGGAGACACCCATGTACAAGATCGAAATCGACCGGTCGCTGTGTAGCGGCTTCGGAACCTGCGCCGAGATGGCGCCGGAGATCTTCGAGCTCGACGCCAGCGGCACCGCAACGGTTCGCCGCGGCGAGTCCGACGACCCGAACGTGCTGGAGGCGGCCGCGGGCTGCCCGATGGCCGCGATCATGGTCACCGAGGCAGAAGCGGCATGACCGCGCCGGGCTCGATCCTCGTCGTGGGCGCCGGCCTCGCCGGCGCCCGCTGCGCCGAGACGCTTCGCGCCGAAGGCTACGAGGGCAACCTCGTGCTGGTCGGCGACGAGCCAGTGGCGCCCTACGAGCGTCCCTCCCTGTCCAAGGATTTCCTGGCGGGCGAGCGCGATCTCGACGACCTCAAGCTTCGCCCGGACTCGTTCTGGGCCGACCAGGGGATCGAGCTGCGGCTCGGCTGCCGGATCGCGTCAGTCGACACTGACGCGGGCACGGCGACCGCGGCAGACGGCGAAGAGCTCCGTTGGGACACGCTCGTGCTGGCCACCGGCGCGGCTCCACGGCGCCTGCCGTTCTCCGCGCCGCCGGGCGTACACGTCCTACGCACTGCGGCCGACGCGCTCGGGCTCCAGCAGGAGCTCGTGCCAGGCGCCAAGCTCGTGATCGTCGGAGGAGGCTTCGTGGGGGCCGAGGTGGCCTCGACCGCGTCGAAGCTGGGCGTCGAGGTGTCGATGCTCGACCGCGGGCTCGTTCCCTTCCAGCGGGCGCTCGGCCCCGCCATCGGCCGCATGCTGGCCCAGCGCTATGGCGCCCACGGCATCGACGTCCACGTGGCCAGCGGCGCGACAGGATTCCGCACCGGCCCCGACGGCCGTCTGAGCGGCGTCGTGCTCACCGACGGACGGGAGCTGGAATGTGACGTCGCGCTCGTCGCGATCGGAGTCGAGCAGACGCGAGAGCTCTGCCGCTGGGAGCCGAAGCCGCCGGTCTATGCCTGCGGCGACGTCGCCGGCAGCCTCGGGCACTGGACACGCACGGCGTCCGAGGCCATTGGAGTCGCCCGTCAGATCCTCGAGCTCGACCCGCTGCCGGAGCAGCCGCCGTTCTTCTGGTCCGACCAGTTCGGCCTGCGGCTCCAGCTGGTCGGCCACCCGACCGGCGCCGACCGGGTCGAGGTCGAAGGCTCCGACGACGAGTTCGTGGCTCGCTACCTGGCCGAGGACGGCTCGCTCCTCGCAGCGTTGGCGGCGAACCGCCCGGCCGAGGTCGGGAAGCTCCGGAAAGAGCTCGCCCTGGCCGCCTAGCGGTTGTGATTCACGAGCTCGATGTTGTTCCCGTCCGGGTCGAGCACGAATGCGCCGTAGTAGCCGGGGTGATAGACCGTCCGCTCTCCGGGAGGGCCGTTGTCCCTGAAACCAGCGCCGGTGAGTGCGGCGTGGAACGCGTCCACCACCGCGTTGTCTGCAACTGGAAACGCGATGTGGACGTGCTCCGACGGATCCCCGGCGACCACCGAGAAGGATGCTCCCTCGCCGGCGAACTGGGCACGGTTTGGCGACTCGTGCTGCAGGCGAAAGCCGGCGTGCGGCGCGACACCCTCGTAGAACCGCTTCGAAGCCGCCAAGTCGGCGACACGTAGCCAGAGGTGGTCGATTCCGGGACCAACGTCAGCATGGTGGACGGCTTCGACGTTGTTCCCGTCGGGATCGCGGAGAAAGGCGCCGTAGTAGTCGTCCCGGTACTCCGGCCGCAGCCCGGGAAAGCCGCCGTCGCGGTAGCCGGCGTCCGTGCCCAGCGCGCCAGAACTCGTCGACATGGCCCCGCGACGGCGCCGTGAACGCGATGTGCAGCCGGCGCGTCACCGGGTGGTCAGCGGTCGCCGCCTGAGAGGCGAAGTCGCCCCACTCCACGACCTCCTCGTCGTTGTAGGCCTGCTCGATCCCGAGCGTCGACAAGACGGTCTCGTAGAAGCGCTCGGAGGACTCGCGGTTGGACGCACGGATGCCGACGTGGTCGAACAAGCCGTAGTTATCTTCGCGGCATGCCCGAGCGTGTGCTCTCCCAACGCGAGCTGAACCGCGCCCTCCTGGCGCGCCAGCTGCTCCTCGAACGCGCGAAGACGCCCATTCCGAAGGCCCTCGACCGGATCGGCGGGATCCAGGCGCAGTACGCGCCGTCGATGTACGTCGGGCTCTGGTCTCGCATCGAAGGCTTCGAGCGCGACCAGCTGACCCGTGCGCTCGAGCGCGGCAGCGTCGTCCAGGGGACGCTGATGCGCGCGACGATCCATCTCGTCTCGAAGGGCGACTACTGGCCGTTCGCAGCCGGGATCCGGACCGACCAGCGCGAGTGGTGGCTACGCGTGCACGGGAGGGGCACGGACACCGGCGGAGCTGAAGGCCGACGCGCGCAAGGTGAGGCGCGCACTCGCCGGGAAGACCCTGGGCCGCGCCGAGCTCGAGAAGGTGCTCGGCAAGCGTCTCGGGCTGCAGCGGCCTCGCGCTCGACCTCGTACGCGTGCCGCCGTCGGGCACCTGGGAGCGGCGGCGTGCCGATCTCTACGCACTCGCGGAGGACTGGGTGGGGCCGGAGGACTCCAAGCCGGCAGAGGGCGTCGAGCACCTCGTCCGGCGCTACCTCCAGGGATTCGGCCCCGCGCGTGCGACCGAGATCGCGGACTGGGCAGGCCTCAACGTGAAGACGATCAGGCCCGCGCTCGAGCGGCTCAGCCTGCGTCGTTTCCAGGACGAGCAAGGCAAGGAGCTCGTCGACCTTCCGCGCGCGCCGCTCCCCGACCCGGACACGCCCGCGCCGGTCCGCTTTCTCCCCGTCTGGGACGCGACGCTGCTCGTCCACGCGCGGAGGACCGGGATCCTGCCCGAGGAGTACCGGCCGCGGGTCTTCAACGTCAAGACCCCGCACTCGGTGAACACGTTCCTCGTGGACGGCCAGGTCGCCGGCACGTGGCGCCACGAGAAGGGGCGCGTGAACCTGGAGCCGTTCGGTCGGCTTTCGAAGGCTGTGCGGAAGGAGCTCGACGAGGAGGCGGAGCGCCTAGCCGCGTTCCACGCGTGAGCCGCCGACGATCGCCTCGCGGCCGTCGGCGAACCTGACGAGCGCCTTGCCCTTCCCGTCGTAGTCCGGCGACCAGACGACGAGCGTCGCCGCCTCTCCGCCGACGCGGCACGGCTTCGTCCCCTCAGGGTCGATCCCGCGCCAGACGCGGACGAACGGATTCTCCTCCCACTCTCGCCCGATCGTGGTCTCGTCCGTGTGACCCGGCAGGACGCGCGTCTGGTGCGGAAGCTGCATGAGCACGTCCATCACGGAACGCTTGATCGCCGGCACGTCGCGACCGCCGCCGACCGCGTCCTTGAACAGGATGTCGCCGGAGAAGCAGGTCTCGCCGTTGACGACGAACGCGAGGTGGTCCTCCTTGTGGCCCGGGGTCGGCAGCGCCGCGACGTAGAGGCCGCCCACCTCGAGCGGGCCGGTCACCACCTCGAGCCCGAGCTCGTCCTCGTGCTCGATGTGGTCGGGATCGGCGTGCGTGCGCAGGACGTAGCTCGGCTCGACGCGCCACCTCTCGGCGGCGGCCAGCAGAGGCTCGAGCGGGGCGCCTGTGTCCACGTACACCGCCGAGCCCCCCTCCTCGTCCGCGACGAGATAGGCGTTCGAAAGCCAGCCTGGATGCAGCGACCGTTCGACGAGCACGCCGCTAGGCTACTTCGGACTACTTACTAGGAGGAGCAATGGCAGGCCTGATCGAACGCGCTGTGACCGTCATCCAAGCGAAGCTCTCGAAGCTGATCGGCCGCGCGGAGGACCCGCGCGAGACGCTCGACTACTCGTACGAGAAGCAGCTCGAGATGCTGCAGAACGTCAAGCGGGGGGTCGCCGACGTCGTCACCGCGAAGAAGCGGCTGCAGCTCCAGGCCCAGAAGCTCGAGCAGGGCGTCGTCAAGCTCGACTCGCAGGCTCGCGAGGCGATCGGCGCCGGCCGGGAGGATCTCGCCCGCACCGCGCTCGAGCGCAAGGTCGGCGTCCAGCAGCAGCTGCAGGACCTCGACCGCCAGACGCAGGAGCTCGAGGCGCAGCAGCAGAAGCTCGTCGAGAACGAGCGCACACTGTCGACCCGCATCGAGTCCTTCCGCAGCGAGAAGGAAGTGATCAAGGCGCAGTACTCGGCCGCCGAGGCGCAGGTCAAGATCGGCGAGGCCGCGACCGGCATCGGCGACCAGATGGCGAACACCGGCCAGGCGGTCCAGCGCGCTCGCGAGAAGACCGAGGAGATGCAGGCGCGCGGACAGGCCATGGACGAGCTGATCGCCTCGGGCACGCTCGAGGACGTGACGAGCGGCGGCAACACGCAGCTCGACCGTGAGCTCGCCCAGATCGCGTCACAGAGCGAGGTCGAGAAGGAGCTCGAGAAGATGAAGGCCGAGGTCGGCGCCGGGGCGGGTCAGAAAGAGCTCGAGCAGTAGCTTGGTCCGGCGCCACGGGCGCCGGACTCGCGGAAAGTGCTTGCGCACTGTCCGCGACGAAGATCACTTATCGCCAGGGGCTGACGCTCTCGACTCTCGTGTCGTTGGCACTTGTGGCGGCTGGCCGCCGATCAGCTCGGAGAGCTCTCGACTAGTAGGAGGTTTGGCGCCAAAACGCTACTGCTGCGCTACTTCGGTGGCCCGGCAGTAATAGAAGCGATCTTCGCTGTTGTCAGTCGTCCGCAAGTCGGTGTACTTCGTCGAGAGCCTCCGTATGGGTCAAGAAACCCTGAGCGTCGCTCACAATGTCCGCCTCGTCACCCTCTACCGGCGTCAGATCTCGCAGGGCGACTGCCCAGGCTTTCTGAAAACAGTCAACTCGCTCGCAGCTTACGCCGCGAGTGGAAGGGCTCGCGCTCGGGCGAGCGCGCGGCGAGCATCACGAGGTCGGCCTAGATGGGCAGGTCGTAGAGGGCGAACCAGCGCGAGAGGTCCTGCTCGATCGGCAGCTCCTTCTCCAGCTTCGCCTTCAGCTCCAGCTCGTTCGCGTTGTCCCGCTCCTTGTCACCCTTCGGGATGAAGGGCCAGAACGCGCCGCGCTTGAAGCCGTAGATCAGGTAGAGCGGGTGCTCGTTGCCGTCGAAGCGGAAGATGGCCGCGAGCAGTTGCTCGCCGAAGCCGTGAGAGACCAGCTCGGACGCAACGAGGTGGACCGTGTTGATCAGGTCCTCGAAGTCCTTGTCCTCGACGATGATCCACTCGTAGCCGAACTCGTCGCCGCGCCGGGTCACCCGCGAGGCCGCCTCCTGGGCGACGACGTCGAGCAGCTCCTGCATCTCGTTCTCGGCGCGGACGTACTCCTGCGCAGACATCGGCTTGAAGAGCACCGCTGCGGTGCCGGCCGCCTTCAGCGCCGAGCTCGACCTCGAGCGTCACCCGCGCGGCGGAGAGCGCGAAGAGCTTGTCGCCGGCCGCCTTCTTGAGCTTCTTGCGCCCGAAGAGGACGTTGCCGAGGCCCACGTGGCCTACCTACAGCTCGACCGGGCGGCCCATCTCGCGGGAGATCTCGGCGAGGCGGGCGAGCCGCTTCTCGAGCGGCGGGTGCGTCATGAAGAGCTCGGAGAACCCGCGCTTGACGCTCGTCGGCACGATGAAGAACGCGTTCATGCCGGCGACCTCGCGCAGATCGCGCTGCGGGATCTGCGTGATGCGGCTCGCGATCTTCTGGAGCGCGCTCATCAGGTACTCGGGCGTCCCGGTGATGAGCGCTGCCCCGCGGTCGGCCGCGTACTCGCGGTAGCGCGAGAGCATCATCATCAGGACGTAGCTGATCACGTAGGTGACGATCGAGATCGCGAGCATGATCAGCCAGACGGGTGCTCCACCACCACGGTCACGATTCCCACCGCCGAACATGCCGCCATAGAGGCCGAAGCGCGCAAGCATTGCCGCGACCATGGCGAAGAAGCTGGCGATCGTCATCACCATGACGTCACGGTTGGCGATGTGGGTGAGCTCGTGCGCGATGACGCCCTCGATCTCCTGGGGCTCGAGACGGTTCCAGAGCCCCTCGGTCACCGCGACGACTGATTTCTTCTGGCTACGGCCGGTGGCGAAGGCGTTCGGGACGTCAGTCGGAATCACGGCCACGCGCGGCTTCGGCAGGTCGGCCATCGCCGCGAGACGCTCCACCATGTCGTGGAGCTCGGGCGCCTGCTCGCGCTCGACGACCTTGGCGCCTGAGGCCAGGAGCGCGATCTTGTCCGACGTGAAGAACTGGACGAACGAGAGGATGCCGAGGATGAGGACGATCCCGAACACGCCCACGCCCGTGAATTGGACGAGGGCGACGAAGAACAAGACGTAGACGAGCCCGAGAATGAACATCGTCGTGCCCATGCGTAGAGAGAGGCCAAAATCGCGCCCGTATGCCTTGCGTTCCATGAGAGCAATTCTACTTGCGGGGGTGCTCGCCACCGCGCTCGCTCTGGGCGACTCCCGCGCGGGCGGAGCGTGTCGGCGTGTACACGAGCCCGGATGCGCCTGCATTTGCGAAGAAGGCTTCGGGGCTGCTGGTTCCGGGAAGAGGCCCCGAGGTCAGCCGGGAGGAGGCTTTGGACGCGCTGGAGGGCATCCCGCCGCCTCGGTGCCCCTGTGAGTACGTCGTGCTGCTGCGCATCCCGTCCGGCAGGCATGCGAACGACCGCCGGTATCCGATCGCGATCGCGGGGCCGGGCTACGACGGTCTCCTCGTCTCGGATCGCACACGCGTGCCGGGGCTCGTCTCGATCTACGACGTCAAGCCGACCGTCGAGGCGCTCGAGGAGGGCCGCAAACCGCCCGTCACAGCTCGCGCCGAGCCGAGCGTGCAGGACCGGCTGGACGGGCTGGACGCACGGCTCGACGACCTGGACGACTCGCGGACGCCGGCGGGTTTTGCCCTCGCGGCGCTCATGCTTGCGTTTGCGCTCCTGTCGCGAGCGAGCCGTTGGGTCATCTGGGCCCGGGCGTCGCTCCTCACCGTCCCGGTTGGGCTGAGCACGGCGCTCGCCCTCAGCGCGCTCGAGATCAGCGAGCCCGCCACGGTGGTCCCGATCCTGGCGGTGGCCACCGCTGCCGGTGCTCTCGCCGTCGCTCGGTTCACGCAGAACCGGGTTGCGTTCGCGGCGGCGCTCCTGGCGATCTTTCCGCTGTACCTGCTCGTGCTCGCGATCTCCACGGAGACGAGCTCGCTGGCCGTCATCGGACCGCGCCCCGAGAACGGCGGGCGTTTCTACGGCTTCAACAACCAGCTCGAGACGCTCGTGCTGGCGCCGGCGTTGCTCGGCGCTTACCTGCTCGGCCCGCGCCTCTTGGTGGCCGTGGGGGTGCTCGCGGTCGTCATCGTCGGCGCGAGCTTCGCCGGTGCGGATGGAGGGGGCGTGCTCGTGCTCCTGGCCGGCTTCCTCTTCTTGTGGCTGCGGCTCCGCGGAGTGCCGCTGACGCTGCGCAACCTTGCCCTCGACGGGGGCGGCCGTCGTCGTGCTCGGACTGCTCCTCGTCGGCCTGGACGCCGCCTTCGGCGGGGAGAGCCACGTGACCAGGTCGATCGGAGGCGGCCCGGTTCAGCTCGCGGAGGACATCGGGGACCGGCTGCGTCGCCTCCGCCGAAGGAGTCGTGTCAACCTGGCATTCGGCGCTCGTGATCGGCGTCTCGATCCCCGTGCTGGTCTGGGTCGCACTGCGCCGTCCGCGATATGCCGCCCTGGACGCTTTGCTCGTTGCGGTCGCGGTCTCGCTGATCGTCAACGACGCGCCGCGGGAAGTCTCCGGCTTCGGCGCCCTCTCGGCGCTGGCCCTGCGCTTCTGGCATGAGACGGCCGAACGACTTGAGTAGACTCGCCGCGATGCGCCGTGCGGGCCTGATCGTCCTTTTTGCCACGTTCCTGGTGGGTTGCGGCGGCGGGGAGACCGTCTCGCCGACAGGGCCGGTCGAGGGCACGCTGCCCAAGACTGAGGCGGGTAACCCGGCCCAGGGGAAGGCGCTCTTCACCTCGTCGGGCTGCGGCGGCTGCCATACGTTCAAGGCAGCCGGGAGCAGCGGGAAGACCGGCCCGGACCTCGACAAGACCTTGCAGGGGAAGGACGAGGCCTTCATTCGGGAGTCGATCGTCGACCCGAACGCGGAGATCGCAGCGGGCTTCCAGCCGGGGATCATGCCCCAGTACGGCGAGCAGCTCGAATCGACGCAGGTCGCCGACCTGGTCGCCTTCCTGCAGCAGAGCACCTCCTAGGCCGTGATCGACCTCCGGGCCGCTCGCGCCGAGCCCGAGCGCCTGCGGGCGGCGGTGGCGCGCAAAGGAGCCGGCGAGGCTTTCGACCGGCTGCTCGAGGCGGACGCGCGCTGGCGCGAGCTCGTCCCGCAGGTGGACGAGCTGCGCGGCCGGCAGAAGCTCCAGGGCAAGCCGACACCGGAGCAGGTCGAGGAGCTCAAGCAGGTCAAGGAGGATCTGAAGCGCCTCGAGGGCGAGCTGGCCGAGGCCGAGCAGGCACGCGATGCCGCGCTCGAGGCGGTGCCGAACCCGCCGCACGACTCCGTTCCCGACGGCGAGACCGAGGAGGAGGCCGAGGTCGTGCGCGAGGTCGGCGAGCACCCGGAGCTGGCCGAGGCCAAGGACCATCTGGAGCTCGGCCGCTACGACATGGAGCGTGGGGCGCGGCTCTCGGGGTCGCGCTTCGGCTACATCGTCGGCGGCGCCGCGCTCCTCTCGCTCGCGCTCTACCGCTTCGCGCTCGACCGGCTCGTCGCCGAGGGGTTCACGCCGGTGCTGCCGCCCGTGCTCGTGCGCGAGGAGGCGATGTACGGCACCGGCTTCTTCCCCGCGGAGAAGTCCGAGTACTACGAGATCGGTGACGACGGTCTCTACCTGACCGGCACGTCCGAAGTTGCCCTGGCCGGTCTGCACATGGGCGAGATCCTCGAGGCCGACGAGTTGCCGCTCCGCTACACCGCATTCTCGGCGAACTTCCGCCGCGAGGCGGGCGCGGCCGGCCGTGACACGCGCGGCATGTTCCGCGTGCACCAGTTCAACAAGGTCGAGATGTTCGCCTACGTCCGGCCGGAAGACTCGTGGGACGAGCTGGAGCGAATCCTGGCCATCGAAGAGGAACTGGTGCAGGCGCTCGGGCTTCCCTACCGGGTCCTGAACATCCCGACGGGCGAGCTCAGCTCCGCGGCGGCCAAGCGCTACGACATCGAGGCGTGGTTCCCGAGCCAGGAGCGGTACCGGGAGATCACCTCGTCCTCGAACACCACCGACTTCCAGGCCCGCCGGCTCGGCATCCGCTACCGCGGCGACCAGGGCATCGAGCACGTGCACACGCTCAACGGGACGGCGGTCACCGACCGCTGGGCGCTCGCGATCCTGGAGAACTTCCAGGGCGACGTGCCGGACGCGCTGAAACCGTTCGGGGCACCAGACCGGGTCGAGCCGGGCTCCTAAAGAGACGAGTCCTGGTGCCAGGCACGGGGACCTGTCTCAAACCTGAGGCGCGTCTGTAGAGGAAGTGTGCTGGCGAGGTCTCCGCGACAGGCTTCACGCATACGGTGGCGCGATGCCCCGACCGCCTCGCCTCGTGATTCCCGGCGGCGTCTATCACGTCACGGCGCGCGGCAACAGGCGCCAGGCGATCTTCAGCGATGACGTCGATCGCCGCCGCTTCCTGGACCTCTTCGACCGAGCGCAGACACGGCACAAATGGCGGCAGCGGGCCTACTGCCTCATGTCGAACCATTACCACCTGCTCATCGAGACGCCTGCGCCGACGCTCTCGACAGGCATGCACTACCTCAACAGTGTCTACGCCAGGAAGTTCAATGAGCGCCATGCCGTTGACGGGCACTTGTTCGAGACACGCTTTGGCTCCGTTCTCATCGAAACCGAGGCGCACTTCCGCGAGGTTCTTCGGTACGTCGCTCTCAACCCAGTTCAAGCAGGCCTCTGCGCGCACCCGGCCGAATGGCCCTGGAGCAGCTGGGCAAACGGCGACGGCCGGTTCGTGTTCGATCGTTGACGCGCCCTTTGGGCCTTGTCTTGGTGCCTGGCACCGGGACAGGGCTCCTAACTACACTCGTTGCCCGGCGGGGTGCCGGAGCGGTCTAACGGGACAGTCTTGAAAACTGTTGGCTCTTCACGGGGCCCGTGAGTTCGAATCTCACCCCCGCCGCTCCCGTGCAGGTCCGCGTAATCGACGATCCAACCGTGTTCCTCGAAAGAGCTGGGCCCTTCCTGCTCGAGGACGAGGCACGGCACAACCTCATCCTCGGGCTCGCCTCGACGCTTCGCGACCACCCGGAGCGGTATCCCGACTTCGGTCTGTGGCTCATCGAGCAGGACGGCGAGCCCGTAGGCGCCGCGCTTCGAACCTCTCCGCACAACCTGGTTCTCGCGCGCGCGCGCGACGACAGTGCAATCGATGCGCTCGCACAGGCCGTGGACGACGAGCTTCCCGGGGTCGTCGGTGCGCTGCCGGAGGTCGAACAGTTCGCCAACGCGTGGGCGGTGAGGAAAGACGTCAATCCACAGCGACGAATCGCCCAGGGGGTCTTCGCGCTCGAGCGGGTGGAGGCCGTCAAAGGGGTGCCCGGCGCCATGCGTACCGCGACCGCTGCCGACCGACCTTTGTTGCTGGAGTGGTTTCTCGCCTTCGGGATCGAGGCGCTGCCGCACCCCGACGAGGAGCGTCTCACGCGCGAGGTCGACCACCGACTCTCGGCGGCCGACGCCGGAGTGGTCATGTGGGAGAACGACGGCGCGGCCTCGCTGGCCGGCTTCGGCGGCCCGACGCCGAACGGGATCCGGATCGGGCCGGTCTACACGCCGCCGGAGCTCCGCGGGCGCGGGTACGCCTCCGCACTCGTAGCCGAGCTCTCGTCGAGCCTGCTCGCCGGTGGGCGACGATTCTGCTTCCTGTACACCGACCTGGCCAACCCGACGTCGAACAAGATCTACGAGCGAATCGGCTACGTGCGGGTCTGCGAGTCAGCCGAGATCGAGTTCGTTCAGACCCAAACCAAGAAGTAGACGAGCAGCGCGACCGCGCACAGGAGCAACGTCAATGCTGCGACCTGGGCTAGCCGGGAATCCTTCGGCCCGGGCTTGACGCGAACGATCAGATAGGCGTTGTCCGCCTCGCCGGAGACGCGAAGGCTCGTCCCGTCCTCCACACCCGGCGGGATGCGCACCTTGATCGTGCGCTCAGCACCCACCTCGCCGTGCCCGTCACAGTCCTGACAAGGGGTCTGGAACCGCCCGTCACCGTCGCAGTCGGGGCACGGCTCGACCTGGAGCCACCGGCCGACGCCGAGCCCCGATGACACCCGCAGCGTCCCCTTCCCCATGCACCGCTCGCAGGTCCTGACCTCGGTTCCGGGCGCCGTCCCGGAGCCGCCGCAGGTCCCGCAGACGACGGCGTCGACGATCCGCACCTCGCGGCGCACTCCGCGTTCCGCCTCGTATTGCTCGAGCTCCACCTCCCCGAGCACGCTCGGCCCGCCGACCGCGGCGCCGTCCTCGAAACCGGCTCCTCGGCCACGAAAGCCGAACTTGTCGTACAGGAACCGTGAGCGCGGCTTGGAGAGGGTGCTGTAGGCCGCCGAGACTTCGCGGAACCGCTCTTCGGCTTCGGGCGAATCGGAAACGTCGGGGTGGAGGTCCCGAGCCAGGCGCCGAAACGCGCGGCTGATCTGCTCGTCGTCGGCCGTCTCCGGCACGCCGAGCACCTCGTAGTAGTCGCGCTTGGGCCGCCTCACGCTGCTCGCGGCGAAGGCTACGCGTTCGATCGGCGTTTTTCCCCGCACCTTCTCGCCCCGTCAGGCGTTTAAGAAGGAATGACGATCCTGCGGCGGCGAACTCTGATCGCGCTCGGCCTCGCACTTCTGTGCGCGATCGCCTTCGGCGTCTTGTCAGCGGGTGCGCGCGGCCAGGTCTCCTCCGCTGCCGCCGCCTCCGCCGCCTCCTCCCGCCGCCTCCGCCGCTCCGCCCCTGCCGCCCCTCGCCGCCGCCTCCGCCGATCCCGCCGCTGCCGCCGCCTCCGCCTGTTCTTCCGCCGCCTCCGCCGCATCCCGCCGCTGCCGCCGCCTCCGCCTGTTCTTCCGCCGCCACCTCCGCCGCCTCCCGCCTCTTCCGCCACTCCCACCGGTTCCAGGAGTGACGCCTCCAGCAGGGTCCACCGCGGCCGGCGGAGGATCGACAGGCGGAGGTGCCTCATCGTCAGGCGGGTCGGCGGGCAGCACCTCAGGCCCCGCTGCAGGCTCGCGACCAGCGCCTGTACGTGCCGTCCGCGTCGCCTCGTCGCGTGAATGGATTTCGCGCTCCGGCCCCGGCAGCCGGAGGAAGACGATCCTGAGGTTCGTCCTCTCGAAGACCCGCTCTCGTCGAGTTCGTGGTCATACGGGTCGCGCCGGACTGCCGGCAGGTAGGCCGCTTCCGGGTCAAGGGCCACGCCGGCAAGAACCGCGTGGGCTTCCGGGGACGCATCAAGGGACGAGCGCTCCGTCCCGGCACCTATGTCATTCGCGCCCGGACCCTTCCCGCGCGCAGGGCGCTGGCGGAGACGAAGCTCGTGATCTTCAAGAGGAAGCCGCTACCCGGGGAGGTGGCCGCTGCGCAGGCCTCGAACACGTGCCGAAGCTCAGACGATGACTCGTCGTCCTCGAGCGGGCTCGGAGGCTGCGGGGCCACGTGCCAGCAGCGTCGGCAAGCTCCAGATCCAACGAGGCGGCACGGGATCCGAGCCGGTCCGAGTCGACAGGACGAAGAAGCCGCTGGGCGTGCTGGGAGTGCGCTTCACGCGCGCTGCCGAAGCCGTCAAGGACGTGCCCCCGGTGCTCTTCGTGCTGCTCGGAATCGCGATCGGACTGCTCGCGGCCGCCGCGATGCCGCTCCGCTTCGTACCGAGTGCCCGCATGGCCGCGGTCCTCGCGTACCGGCGCACGTTCGTAGCGATGGCGGGCGCAGTCACGCTCGCCTCGGTCGCCGTCGTCTACGCGCTCGCGTAGAGCTAGGCGGCCGTCAGTGCGTCGAGCTCACGCTCGACGGCAAGCCGCTCGAGCGCCTGCGTCTCGATCTGGCGGACGCGCTCGCGGGTGAGCCCGAGCCGCTTTCCGATCTGCTCGAGCGACTGCGGATCCGGATCGCCGTTCAATCCGAAGCGCATCTTGACGACCTCGCGCTCACGTTCGGGAAGCTTGGCCACCGCCTTCTGGACCGCTTCTCGTCGCAGGCTGATCGTCAGCTCCTCCTCTGGCGGCGGCGCGTCACCGGACACGAGCTCCCCAAGCGTCGTGTCGCCCTCCTTGCCCACGGGCTTGTCGATGCTCGTCACCGCTCGGGCCGCGCTGCGCACGTCGAGCACCTGCTTGAGAGGAAGCTTGGCCGACTCGGCGAGCTCTTCGTCAGTCGGCGCGCGCCCCAGCGTCGTCAGGAGCTCGCGCTCGGCGCGCGCCATCTTGGCCTCGCGGTCGGCGATGTGCACAGGGATGCGAATCGTCCGCGCCTTGTTGGCGACTCCCCGCTGCACGGCCTGGCGAATCCACCACGTGGCGTAGGTCGAGAACTTGAAGCCCCGTCGCCAGTCGAACTTCTCGACGGCGCGAATGAGCCCGATGATCCCCTCCTGGATCAGATCGAGGAGGGACAGGCCGTGCCCCTGGTACTTCTTCGCGATCGACACTACGAGGCGCAGGTTGGAGTTGACCATCCGATCCTTGGCCTCGCGGTCACCGCGCTCGATCAGCTTCGCCAGCTCGACCTCCTCAGGGGCCGTCAGGAGCGGGTAGCGGGCCATCTCGTTGAGGAACAGCTGCAGCGCGTCCGTCGTCGCCACGGCGAGATCGCCGTTCACATAGGTCGACTCCTTGCTCTCCTTGCCGCAGTCGTCGCGAACCTCGATACCGCGCTCGTCCAGCTGCTCGTACAGCAGCTGCAGCTCGTCGTCGCCGAGCTCCAGGGACTCGACGAGCTCGTTGAACGCGGACAGCTCCGCGCACCCCTCGTCCTGGGCGGCTTCGAGAAACGCTTGCAGACGATCGTCGGCCATCAGATGCTGTTTCCTCCGATGACGAAGGTTAATCCCACCGCTGCGTCACCGCCACCCAGGAGCGGCCCGCTAGGGTCAGGCGCATGGAGACGGCGCCAGAGCGCGTCTTCCTCGAGGATCTCGATCGCGGTCTCGAGTCGGGTGCGGCGCAGGAGCCCGATGCGGCGCTCTCGCTGATCGCCGGCCGCGAAGTGGAGCTCGACGAGGACCAGCTACGAGGTGCCCGCCGCCGCGCTGTCCAGCTCCTGGCCACGGGCGGCGATCCCAGGCGAGGATCAGGGCTCGAGCTCGAAGGACGCGCTGTCGGGGCTCTGGCGGAGGACCTCGACGACCCCGTTCGTCGTGAGGCTCTCGCAACGGGGCTCGAGCAGCTGCGCCGCACAGCAGACGGCCTTCCTCGCGTGGTCGAGCGGATCGACCGGCTCTCGTCCGACCCGGACTTTGCGTGGCGCTGGTTCGCTTGCATCCTGCTCGCCGAGGAGTTGGAGGACGACTGAACCTGCGCTACCCTGGGCGGCGGTTATCCCTCGAAACGGTCTTGGATCTTGTGTTCAGGCCGTTTCTGCCGATGTAGGAACAGTCCGGCCCAGTCAATTGCGGTTTCTACACGGAGGTTTACGTTGCTCAAGCGAATCCTCGCGCTCATTGTCACGTTCTCGACGTTCGCCGCGCTGGCCGCGGCTGCTTCCGCGTCGGAGATGATCGATCGCAACGCGAAGAGCGCCCGGCTCGCAGTCAACAGCAAGGGCACCGCCCTCCTGACCTATCGCGCGCGCGGCCGTACGCACCACGTGCTCGCGTGGGGTGCGGTCAATGCTCGCGTCCCCACGCGCGGCGCGCGACAGGTTGCGTTCAGGGTCGACTACTCCGGCGGCTGGGGCTCCCAGCGCCGCCTCGTGTGGCGCAACTTCAAGAATTCGTGCGGCCGCTACGAGGGACCGCAGCTCCAGTACCTGGTCGCCGCGTGCACTGCAGCGGACGGATCGCATTGGGCGATTCAGAAGTGGCAGCGCATGTTGCCGCCCTACGGTTTCCGCCCCACAGCAGCCGAGTCGGTCGTGGAGCTGCACCTGTCCCACTGGGCCGGGGATCTGCCCGAGTTCGTGATCAAGCAGGACTGGGTCTACCGCAACTACGACCACCTCTATGGCTGGCTCCGCTACAAGGACACGGGCGTCTACGGGTTCAAGAACACGAAGTGGGGCGCGCCGCTCGACTCCTGGGGTCGCAACGTCTTCGTCGACACCTTCAACTCGAGCTACGGCCGCGGCTGGAAACGTGAGAACGCATTCCTGACGCACACCGGCAGCGGCGCGTTCTGTTACGGCTTCTACCCCCATTCGTGGCGCGGTCAGAGGCGGCCGGCGGGCGACGGCCAGGTGTACCGCGCATCGGTGATGGGCCCCGGCGTGACGCCGATTCTCTTTTGGACGGCTCCGGCCTTGCCGACCTTCGACGCGACGCTCGAGAGCGACGCGAACGCGGAACAGGCTCAGCTGTTCACGAGCGACAAGTGTCGCGCCAAGTAGCGGTCTAGGCCTAGCCCCGAGCCTATGATCGGCGCGTGGCCGCCGACGAACTGCGCGCGCTCATGCGCAACGTCCCCTCCCCCGTCTCGGTGGTCACCGTCGACATCGAGGGTGAGCGCCTCGGTTTGACGGTCGTATCTCTACTCACGCTGTCTCTGGAGCCCCCCTTGCTGGGCGTCGCGATCAGCCGCCAGGCGGCCCTGCACGAGCTCCTGCGGCAAGCGGAGAGCTTCGGGGTCAGCCTGCTGGCCGGTGACCAGGAGCGCCTTGCCGGCCACTTCGCCCGCGGCGTGCCGCCGATCGGGCTCTGGGAGGGAATCGAGCTACGCGAGGGCGAAGGCCCACCGCTCCTCGAAGGGGCTCTCGGCTGGATCACCTGCAAGACAGCGGGCGAGCACCCCACCGGCGACCACACGCTCTTCGTCGGAGAGGTTACGAACGTCGAGCCGGGCCCCGGCCGGGACGCGCTCGTCTACCAGCGGCAGGGCTACGTCACAGGCTGAATAGAGCGGGGCGCCCCGTAGGGCGCCCCCGTTTTGGTTCGTCGTCTCGCTGAGTTGGCCTAGCGCCTACCCACCCGCAGGGTGACCCTGAAGTTGACTCGCCGGACCGAGCCGCCCCGTGGGCTCTGGCCGACGACACGGCCGACACGCCGGGAGCGAACCCTGCGGATCGTGCCGACCCGACAGCGCCGCGCCCGGATCCGCGCCCTGGCCGTTGCCAACCGCAGGCCGATCACGTTCGGCACCCGACAGCGGGCCGGCGGTGGGGCCGGAGGCGGCGGAGGCGGTGGCGGCGGAGGCGGTGGCGGAGGTGGCGGTGGCGGCGGCGGCGGCGGTGGCGGCGGTGGCGGAGGCGGAGGTGGCGGTGGTGGTGGCGGAGGTGGCGGTGGTGGAGGCGGCGGTGGCGGAGGTGGCGGCGGTGGCGGAGGCGGTGGCGGAGGCGGCGGCGGTGGAGGCGGCCCCCCCGTTCCGCGGAGCCGGAAGACCTGATCAGGCGCCAGTGGGTCGATGTTGCAGGTTGTCGCGCGCCGTGCCCAGGCTAGGCACGGAGGCGGCGGGAGGCCCCCACCCGGGTTCCGCCAGGCGGCGCCCTGGTTGGAGGTGACGGTGCGATCGATCCAACCCCACTGTCCGAAAGGCGTGAAGTTCTGATTCGCCTGCACCGAGACCCAGTAGGTGCCGGCTACCAGCGTGACCGCCGGGCTGATCGTGATCACGGCATCGCCTGCCGTACCGGTGAACGCCTGCGTCGGGCGGGCGGCGACGAGCGTCCCCGGTAGTCCGGCAGCGTCCTGGTAGAAGCTGACGTTGAACGACGTCGCCGGGCCGGGCCCGTTGAAGTAGATGCCGTCGACGTCGACGCCGCTGACGCTCCAGTCGGGTCCCGCCGGCACGACGAAGTCGTCTGCCAGCTCAGAGTCGGATGAGTTGAACGATGCCTCGAAGTTCTGCGAGCTGGTGCCGTTGGTGCCCGCATTGTTGTACTGGTCGTACAGGATGCCCCCGTCAGGGCTGACGATCGGCGTCGAGCTCGTGAACGAAACCGCCGCAGCAGTCGAGGCCAGCACGAGGCCGCCCATGACGACTGCAAGCAGGCAGGTGGTTCGGGCTAGGCCCCCAGGGCCCCGTAGCAGGCGGCCGCGCCCTCCTTCGGAACGTCGGTGCATCGAACGAGCACTCCCTCCCCTAGATTGTTCTTACCTGGCGTTTGTAACAGCCCTGCGTAGAAAAAGAAAGCTCTGCGGGCCGAGCCCTCCTAGCGGCGTCCTACCCGGAGGTTGACCCTGGTCCCAACCCGGCGGACCGCGCCGCCCCGTGGGCTTTGGCCGACGACACGGCCGACGCGCCGGGAGCGAACCCTGCGCACCGTGCCCACGCGACAGCGCCGCGCCCGGATCCGCGCCCTGGCCGTCGCCAGCCGCAAGCCGATCACGTTCGGCACCCGACAGCGGGCCGGCGGTGGGGCCGGAGGCGGTGGCGGCGGCGGCGGAGGCGGTGGCGGTGGCGGCGGAGGCGGCGGAGGCGGAGGCGGCGGCGGCGGTGGCGGAGGTGGCGGAGGTGGCGGAGGCGGTGGCGGTGGTGGCGGTGGTGGCGGTGGCGGCGGTGGCGGCGGTGGAGGCGGCGGTGGTGGCGGAGGTGGCGGAGGCGGCGGTGGCGGTGGCTGTCCGGTCGGCACGTAATTCAGGCGAAGCCCCGGCACAAGGCTCGCCGCGTTGCAGGAGAACTGGTTCGAGCGAGTGAGACCCTCCTGGATGCCCGACGTCGCCGACTGCCCCTGGTCAGCGCTCGGCCCGTAGATGACCGAGATCGTGCCCGACCCCTCCGTGAGGATGATCTCGAACGTCACCGTGCCGTCACCGCTGAAGTACTCGACGTTTCGCCACTCGACCACGAATTGGCGATTCGGTGGGGTGCCGAGCGTCGCCACATAGATCCCGCCGGACCCGTTCGTCAGCAGGTCGTCCCAGAACGGCGCGATCCCGACCCCGAAGTCGCTCGTCGGCAGGCACTCGTTGCTGTACTCCGTCGAGCTGGCGTTGAACTGCAGGTTCCCGTTCGAGCTGACAGTCGCCGCCGTGAAGGTCTGGCCGTAGACGGTCACCGGGAAGGGCAGCGTGACGGCCGTGGTGCAGTCGTCGCACGAGTTCGCCAGCTCAACCGTTCCCGGAACGATCGCCTGACCCGTCTGCTGCTGGATCGTGTAGTCGCACCCCGCCACCTGAGCGACGAGGTCGATCTGGAACGTGCCCTGGGCGGTCGTCAGGCCGAGCCGTAAGTTCAGGTTGACGCCGCAGGCGACCGCGTCTCCGACCTCGCCCTGGAAGCGAGTCGTGTTCGTCGCAGTCCCACCGGACGGAAGATTCGGATACGCCGAGTTGGGCTGGGTGATCGTGACCCCGGCCGACTGTGCGGTTAGCACGCTGCTGATGCCTGTCGCCGTTTCGCCGCCCGTGTTGCGGATGCGCTCGTCGAGGCCAAAGGACTCGCCCGGCTCGAGGTGACCGTCGCCGTCCTCGTCGATGATCGTCATCAGGTCGTGCACGAGCTGCGGCCCCCCGGCGCCGATGTTTCCGGAGATTCGAAAGACCTCGTCTGGAGAAGCGGAGTCGACGTTGCACGTCGTCGCGCGCCTGCCCCACGACGTACAGCCGGTCCCGAGCCCGTTGCCCGGGTTTCGCCAAGCCGCGCCCTGGTTCGACTGAACGGTTCGATCCGTCCAGCCCCACTGACCGGCGGGGATGAAGTTCTGATTCGCCTGCACCGAGAGCCAGTAGGTACCAACGGCGAGCGGGATCCCGGGCGACAGCGCGATCACGACATCGCCGGCTGCTGGGCCGGGAGTGAAGCTCACATTCGTCCTGGCCGCAACCTCTGAGCCCGGCAACCCGCCGGCGTCGGCATAGAAGCGCACGTTGAAGCTCGACGCCGGCCCGGGGCCGTTGTAGTACTGGCCGTCGATCTCGATCTGGTTGACCAGCCAGCCGTTCGCCGCTGCGATGACGAAGTCATCCGCGAGCTCGGTGTCGAAGGCGTTTTGCGAAGCCTCGTAGTTCTGCGAGCTCGATGCGAACGGGCCGGGATTGTTGTACTGGTCGTAGAGGACCTCAGCGCCCGCCGGCCCGGCGCCCACGAGAGCGACGAGCGATACGGCCGCGCGAAGAGCCCATCTCGAAAGGCCGCGCCTGCATCCTGAGACCGGTCGCACGCCTGGCTCCTATCGGCGTCCGACTCGCAGGTTGACCCTGAAGTTGACCCGCCGGACCGAGCCGCCTCGTGGGCTCTGGCCGACGACACGGCCGACACGCCGGGAGCGAACCCTGCGGATCGTGCCGACCCGGCAGCGCCGTGCCCGGATCCGCGCCCTGGCCGTTGCCAGCCGCAAGCCGATCACGTTCGGCACCCGACAGCGGGCCGGCGGTGGGGCCGGAGGTGGCGGCGGCGGAGGCGGGGGCGGGGGTGGCGGGGGTGGCGGAGGCGGCGGCGGCGGGGGTGGCGGAGGCGGCGGTGGTGGAGGCGGTGGTGGTGGAGGAGGCGGTGGTGGCGGCGGCGGAGGTGGTGGTGGTGAGCCGTCGCGGATGTAGTTCACCCGCAGGCCGGAGGTCAGAACCGCCGTGTTGCACGAATGCTGGCTTGCAGCCGTCGAGCTCCGCTGGATGCCGGAGGTTGCCAGGGCGCCCTGGTTGAAGGTCGCGCCGTAGATCACCGAGATGTTCGGCGATCCCTCCGTCAGGAGAATCTCGTAGGTGGCGGTGCCGTCGTGGTTGAAGTACCTGACTTCCCGCCACTCGATCACGAACACCCGATTCGGCGGGGTGCCGATCGTCGCCGTGAAGATGCCGCCTCCCTCGTTGGTCAGCTGGTCGTCCCAGTGTGGGGCGATCGTGTGGCCGAACGTCGCGGTCGGCAGGCACTCGTTGAAGTAATCGGTGTCGTTGCTGTCGAACTGGAGGTTTCCGTTCGAGCTGACGTTGGCGGTGTTGAAGGTGCCGTCGTAGAGCTGAACCGGGAACGGCAGGGTGATCGGCGTCGTGCAGTCGTCGCACGAGTTCCCGATGTTCGTCGTGCCGGGGATGATCGCCTGGCCCGTCTGGGTCTCGATCGTGTAGTCCCCGAGCGGCCCGCTGTCACCCGCGGGGCCCGCCGGACCGGCGGTCGCGAGAGCGACGAGGGAGACCGCCCCGAGGAGGGCCCACCTCGAGAAATTGCGCCTACGGCCTGAAGTCGGTCGCATGCAGGCTCGTCTCGGGTGCCATTAGAAGAAGCGGGGCGCCCGCCTTGTGGACGGGCGCCCCGTTTTCATTCGTCTTGGTTGCTTTCTACCTGCGTCCTACCCGCAGGTTGACCCTGGTGCCGACGCGCCGTACTGCGCCGCCCCGTGGGCTCTGGCCGACGACACGGCCGACACGCCGGGAGCGAACCCTGCGCACCGTGCCGACCCGGCAGCGCCGCGCCCGGATCCGTGCCTTCGCCGTTGCCAGCCGCAGGCCGATCACGTTCGGCACGCGACAGCGCGCCGGCGGTGGCGCCGGAGGTGGCGGAGGTGGCGGAGGTGGAGGCGGAGGCGGTGGTGGCGGCGGAGGCGGCGGACGGTGGTGGCGGTGGCGGAGGCGGTGGTGGCGGTGGTGGTGGCGGAGGTGGTGGAGGTGGTGGTGGCGGCGGCGGCGGTGGCGCCGTCGTGATCGTCAGCCCCCAACCCGCGATCGAGCCCATGTCCCCTGCCTGGTCGTCGAAGACCCACAGGTTCCACGTCCCGTTCGGGTTCGTCCCGTTCAACACCGACAGCTCACTGGTGCCCGACGGCGTCGGAGCCGGCGGCGGGAAGACCTCGCTACAACACCCGGTGGCGTAGTTCGAGGGGCGGAAGCTGCCCGAAACGAACGGGCCCAGGTCGGGAATCATCGTCGCCGCCTGGTCATCGAAGGTCACATTGACGCCGGTGACAGGAGCACTGCCACCCGCGTCCGACATCACGATCGCGTTCTGACCACCCGGCCCGACCAACAGGAACTCCAGGTCATCCGGGTACGTGTGCGTCACACCACTGACCGTCAAATTGACGTCCGTGATGCTCGAGCCCAACCCCGAAATCACGCAGCTCGACGGATACGGCGTCGCCGGGCCACTATCAGGAATCGTCATCGCCGGACCACAACCCGGAGGCGGAGGCGGAGGCGGAGGCGGAGGAGGTGGCGGAGGTGGCGGAGGCGGCGGAGGTGGCGGAGGCGGCGGAGGTGGCGGCGGCGGCGGCGGAGGTGGCGGAGGCGGTGGTGGCGGCGGAGGCGGAGGCCCACCAACCGGCGTGAATGTGATCTGCGTGCCGTTGGTCACCGATGCCTCGTTGCACGAGAACTGGTTCGACACCTCCATGCTCTCCTGGATGCCGATCGTCGCCGAGGACCGCCGTCGCGCTCCACGCCGTAGCGGTAGCGGATGACGCCGGAGCCCTCGGTGAAGATGATCTCGAAGTTCGCCGTACCGGCGCCCGAGAAGTAGTGGGTTCGCCACTCGATGATGAACTGCCGGTTCGGCGGCGTGCCCGTGATTGCGGTGAAGATCCCCTCGGATGCCCCACCCGTGTGGAGGTCATCCCAGTACGGCGAGAGGAACATCCCGAACACGGCGGTCGGCATGCACTCGTTCGAGTACGCGCCGCTCGACGTTCCGATCTGCAGGTTTCCGTTCGAGCTGGCTGTCCCGGCCGTGAACGACTGGCCGTAGATCGTCACCGGGAACGGGAACGTGATCGGGGTCACGACGTCATCGCCGCTGTTGCCGATGTTCACCGTGCCCGGGACTATCGGCTGCCCGGTCTGAGTCGTGATCTGGTAGCCGCACTGCTGCTTCGGGACGCTGAAGTTCACGTTGAACGGTCCCTGAGCAGTGGTCAGCGTGACCCTGAAGCTGACCACGCCACCGCAGGTGAGACCGGCTGAGGCGGACGCCATGAAGCGCGTCGCGTTCGTTCCAGTCGCACCGGGAGCGAGGTTCGGGTACGCGGAGTTGGCGGTGGTGATGGTGATCCCCGGCGTCGTAGTACTGAGCACACCGCTGATCCCGGTAGCGCCGAGGTTGCCGGCGTTCCGGATCCGCTCGTCGAGGCCGAAGGACTCGCCGGGCTCGATGATTCCGTCGCCGTCGTCGAACAGCGTCGTCAGATCGTGGACGAGGTTCGGAGCCGGCGGAGGTGGTGGCCCGACCGCGACCTTGTCGAAGAACACGTTCTGCTGCGACGAGCCGCCGACCAGGACTCGGCCGTCGACCCAGGCGCTGTAGTGGTTGGCGGTGTTGCTGTAGCTCCGGTCGTAGTCGCCGGTGTAGCAGGCCTGGACGTTCGGGTCCGGCTGCAGCGGCTTCGGGCTGACGACGTCGCTGATCACCTCGGCGTTCGACCATGTGGCCCCGTTGTCGCTCGAGACCGTTCCCCAGCGCTCGAGGTCGTCGCCGCTCGTGTTCCGGGCGTCGTACCAGCTGATCATGACGTGGCCTGTCGCCGTCGGAGCGGCAGACAGCGACGGCATCCACTGCGAGCGTGCGCTGCCGTCTCCGTCGATCTTGACTCCGGGGCTCCAGGTCAGACCGTTGTCGGTGGAACGCGTGTAGTAGATGTCTCCGGCGTCAGCGCCCGCCCCATCCTGTGTGTACGCGTAGTGGATGATCCCGTTCGGGCCGGCGCCGATGTCGCCCCAGCCCATGTAGCGCCAGTAGCCGGTGGTCGGCGTGTTGAACATGCCTCGGAAGTACGAGTTCGTGCTGCAGTTCGAGACTCCCGGAGGCGTGAACGCCGGGCCCATCGTGACGGGGGAGTACGACACCCCGCCGTTGGTCGAGCGGTAGACGAGGTTCGTGCGCGGGCTGACCCCGCCTGTGCCCTCGTTCATGCCGGCGATGAAGACCGTGCCGCTACCGCCGACGCCGGTTGTCACCTGCACGTTGCGGATGAACCCGCCGGTCTGCACCTGCACAGGCGCACTCCAGGTGGCCCCTCCGTCGTTCGAGAAGATCGAGTAGATGTTCTGCCCCGCCGCGAAGTTGTTCCACGTGATGTACATGCGTCCGTAGAACGGGCTCGTCGGGTCGTTGTCGACCCAGCCCGACTCGCGGTCGTCGCTCGTGCCGTTGTGCGCACAAGCGCCGGTCGTCCAGGTAGCGCCGTCCACAGACCTCCAGACGCCGAGACCCTGGCCACCGCAGCCCGATGCGAGGAAGACCGCGATCCAGATTGCGTGAGCCCGGTCGTACACGACGACCGGGTCGCCGAAACCTGTTCCGTGGCCCGTGCAGAACGGCCTCGTAGTGAGGTAGTTCCAAGTCACGCCGTCGTCCTGCGAGTAGGAGCCGCCCGAGTAACAGGCCGGAGCCGTCTTCGAGTCGTTGTAGGCGACCACAGTCGTGTTGCCCTCCGCCCAGGTCTGGGTTTCGGACTGCGTGACGTGCGGGGCCGTCTCGCCAGAGGCGGCGGTGACGTCCCTGTCGACCCCGCCGAGGTCCGGCGCCGAAGCGCCTAGCTGGCGGAGGGCCGAAAACTCATGGCCGGTGAAACCTCCCTCACCGCGTCCACAGCTGGCGAGGATCCGCGCGGCATTGACGTTGGTTTGCTTTTCCAGGCCGAGCCTGTCGATGGATGCGCACACGCCGTCAGGTGCGCTTGCGCCCGCCCCGGCCGCAAGCGTGCCCACAAGCACGATCGCGGACGCGAGAGCGAGCGCGGCAAGCCAGCGGCCGCGCGATCGCGTTCGATCGATCACAAAAAACCCTCCCCTACCCGTTCGATGTGCCCCTACTTCCGGAGCGTGTGACGGTTTTTATCGTGTTGGGTCGTGTTTTTCAACCTCGTCGGTTGATCGCTACGGGATCGCGACCCTATCGTCTGCAATCCTCGGTCCTATTGTCGGAGCCTCCCTAGGTTGTTACTCTCGTGAAGGGTCTGTTACGCCTAGGGGAGGGACGATCTTGAACCGCATCTCGACGACGCTTGCAGCCGCCGCATTGATCGTGGCAGTGCTTGGAATCACGCCGCTTGGACACGCCGCGGCGGACGCAGTACGCGTAGCCCTCTTCGCCCAGAACGCGGGCAAGGTCGGGAACATCAAGGCCTCGCGCACCCCGGTTCCGGGCCGGCTCCTCGCGCTGGACGCAAAGGGCAAGTTCCCCGCCTCGGTTCTCCCGAGCGCTGCTTTGGCAGCACCCGGCGAGCGGGGCGAGCGGGGCGAGCGCGGGCCACAGGGCGCTCAGGGCATTCAGGGCGTCCCTGGCCCGGCCGGGCCGCAGGGCGCTGGGGTCGAGTACGAGCGCACGATCATCGTCAGCCCTGATCCAGCTGACGAGTCAAAGAACGGCCTGCTTCTCCGCAACGCCATTGCGGGGATCACAGACAACAGCCCTACCCGCCCCTACCTCGTCAAGATCGAGCCCGCCATCTACGACCTGGGCTCCCAGCCGCTCGCCCTGAAGCCGTACGTGGACGTGGAAGGATCCGGTGAGCTCACGACGACCATCAGCTCGACGGCCGCCATACCCGCCACCCTGGTCGCTGCGAACAACAGCGAGCTCCGCTTTGTGAGCGTTCGGGGCACGAACACGGTTGCCCTGTACTCGAACGGCGTTTCGCCTCGCTTCACACACGTGACGGCAACGAGCAGCGGAGGATCGTTCAACTATCCGATCGAGGTCACAGGCGGCGTCCCGCTTCTCACTGACGTCACGACAGCAGGGACCGGCGGAGCCCAGGCGGCCGGACTCGTCAACTTCGGGGGCGGTTCCAACCTGATCGCCGTCAACTCCTCCTTCACGGGCAGCGGCGCTTCGAGCGTGAACGTCGGGCTCCTTGCCTACGGCGGCACCAGCACGATCTCGGGCTCCGTGCTGACCGCGAGCGACGGCGCGTTTGCGGTTGCCCTTCGTGTGTACAACGGCTCCCATTCGCTGGCAAACGTCACGGCGTCCGCGTCTGGAGCGACGGAGACCTACGGCGTCTACTCCGGGTACAAGTTCAACGCGCCGACTGTCACGGTGAACCAGTCGCGCGTCTCCGGCGCAACGAACAGCGTCTTCGCGTTCGGCGGCGGAGCGGCCGGCGGCGCCGCAAAAGTCGGGGCGAGCCAGCTCACGGGGCCGACCGCAGCCCTCAATCCTTCAGTGGTCACCTGCGCAGCCTCGTACAACGGCAACTTTGCGCAGCTGTCGCCCACCTGCGGTTGATTGTTAGCGAGTTGACGTAGTAAGCGGGGCGCCTTTCGGCGCCCCGCTCGTCGATCTCGATCTCGCTTCGGCTTACCTGCGGCCGACTCGCAGGTTGACCCTGAAGTTGACCCGCCGTACTGCGCCGCCCCGTGGGCTCTGACCGAGCACACGGCCGACGCGCCGGGAGCGAACCCTGCGGATCGTGCCAACCCGGCAGCGCCGTGCCCGGATCCGTGCCCTGGCCGTTGCCAGCCTCAGGCCGATCACGTTCGGCACGCGACAGCGCGCCGGCGGTGGGGCCGGAGGAGGCGGAGGCGGTGGCGGCGGCGGTGGAGGTGGCGGAGGCGGAGGCGGTGGCGGTGGCGGTGGCGGCGGCGGAGGTGGCGGAGGCGGAGGCGGTGGTGGTGGCGGCGGTGGCGGCGGCGCGACCGCGACCTTGTCGAAGAACACGTTCTGCTGCGACGAGCCGCCGACCAGGACTCGGCCGTCGACCCAGGCGCTGTAGTGGTTGGCGGTGTTGCTGTAGCTCCGGTCGTAGTCGCCGGTGTAGCAGGCCTGGACGTTCGGGTCCGGCTGCAGCGGCTTCGGGCTGACGACGTCGCTGATCACCTCGGCGTTCGCCCAGGTGGCCCCGTTGTCACTCGAGGTCCTGCCCCAACGCTGGAAATCGTCGCCGCTCGTGTTCCGGGCGTCGTACCAACTGATCAGGACGTGGCCCGTCGCGTTGACGGACAGCGACGGCATCCACTGCGAGCGTGCGCTGCCGTCTCCGTCGATCTTGACTCCGGGGCTCCAGGTCAGGCCGTTATCCGTGGAGCGCGTGTAGTAGATGTCTCCGGCGTCAGCGCCCGCCCCATCCTGCGTGTACGCGTAGTGGATGATGCTGCTCGGGCCGGCGCCGATGTCGCCCCAGCCCATGTAGCGCCAGTAGCCGGAGGTCGGCGTGCTGAACATGCCGCGGAAGTACGAGTTCGTGCTGCAGTTCGAGACTCCCGGAGGCGTGAACGCCGCCCCCATCGTGACGGGGGAGTACGACACCCCGCCGTTGGTCGAGCGGTAGACGAGGTTCGTGCGCGGGCTGACCCCGCCGCCGCCCTCGTTCATGCCGGCGATGAAGACCGTGCCGCTACCGCCGACGCCGGTTGTCACCTGCACGTTGCGGATGAACCCGCCGGTCTGCACCTGCACAGGCGCACTCCAGGTGGCCCCTCCGTCGTTCGAGAAGATCGAGTAGATGTTCTGCCCCGCCGCGAAGTTGTTCCACGTGATGTACATGCGTCCGTAGAACGGGCTCGTCGGATCGTTGTCGACCCAGCCCGACTCGCGGTCGTCACTCGTGCCGTTGTGCGCACAAGCGCCGGTCGTCCAGGAGGCGCCGTCCACAGACCTCCAGACGCCGAGACCCTGGCCACCGCAGCCCGATGCGAGGAAGACCGCGATCCAGATTGCGTGGGCCCGGTCGTACACGACGACCGGGTCGCCGAATCCTGTTCCGTGTCCCGTGCAGAACGGCCGCGAGTTGAGGTAGGTCCAGTTGGTGCCGTTGTCCTGCGAGACGGAGCCGCCCGAGTAACAGCTCGGCGCGGTCTTCGAGTCGTTGTAGGTGACCACGGTCGTGTTGCCCTCGGCCCAGGTCTGGGTTTCGGACTGCGTGATGTGCGGGAGCACGTCGCCGGCGCCAGCGGTGACGTCCTTGTCGACCCCGCCGAGGTCCGGCGCCGAAGCGCCTAGCCGGCGAAGAGCCGAGAACTCATGAAGGGCGAACCCTCCCCCTTCACCGCGACCGCAACTCGCGAGGATCTGCGCGGCATGAACGTTCGTCTGCTTCTCGAGGCCGTACTGCTCGACTGTCGCGCAGGTGCCCTCCGTGCTGCCCGCGCTCGCTCCAACGGCGATCGTGCCGGTCAGCACGACTCCGAAGGCCAGAGTGAGCGTGGCCAGACAAAGGCTGCGCTTGCGCTTCCGCACCATGCAAAACCCTCCCCCTAGATACCCCCCGGAGCTCCGGGGCCACGTCCGGTTCTACAACAATTACCGCTTGCGAACAAGCGTCATGCCATCCCGGACGCTCAGCATGACCGAGACGACGCGATCATCGGTCCGAACGTGCTCGTTGAACGCCTTGATCGCCAGGGTCGATTCGTCGCCGTCGTCCTCGACGACGCGGCCTGACCAGAGCACGTTGTCGGCGATCAGCAGGCCGTCGTCGGCGAGCAGCGGCAGCGCGGCCTCGTAGTAGTTGACGTAGTTCTCTTTGTCGGCGTCGATGAAGACGAGATCGAAGGGGCCTTCGATGTCCCGAAGCGTCTCCAAGGCGGGCCCGAGGCGGATCTCGATCTTGTCGCCATGTCCGCTCTCGTCCATGTAGCGACGGGCGATCCCGGTCGCCTCCGGGTCGACGTCGAGGGTGAGCACCTTGCCGTCAGGAGGCAGCGCCGACGCCATCGAGATCGACGAGTAGCCCGTGAACGTGCCGAACTCGAGGATCCGGCGGGCGCCGCTGAGCGCGACCAGCGTCGCCAGGAAGCGGCCCTCGATCCGGCCGACCATCATCTGCGGCGCCGTGGTCTTCGCGCGCGTCTCCTCGGCCAGGCGCTCGAAGAGCTCGCCGTCCGGCGTCGTGTGCGCCTCGGCGTACTCCTCGACTTGCGGTTCGACGATGAAGGCCACTGGTAGCGCGAACGCTACCGGCGCGGGCCCCGGCTCAGCACGAGTGCCACGCTCGCACCGGCAGGCAGATGTGTTCCTGCCTTTGGGCGCTGGGCGATGACGCGTCCCTTGCGCACCCTCGAGTACTTCCGCGTGACGCGCCCGACCGTGCAGCCTCCGTTGCGCACGGCCACCCTGGCGGCCGGGAGTGTCCTACTGGCGAGCCTCGGTACGACGCACGTGGCCCCGGGGGGAGCCTCCTGCCCGTCGTTCAGAAAGACGGTGACCCTGTTCGATCCGCGATTTGCGACCGCAAGGTCGGGGATGCTGTCCTCGTTGAAGTCTGCGATCGCCCCGCCGCTCGGCGACTTGCCGACCACCAGCGGCAGCAAGACCGCATCCTGTCCGTAGCGAACCGCGACCCGATTCGATCCGGGACGGGTCGCGACGATGTCTTCGTACCCGTCCTGGTTGAAGTCGTCGACCGCGACCCAGCCGGGGGCCGAGCCGACGGCGTATCGCGTCGCAGGGCCGCCGTCCAGCGAAACCACGTAGACCCCGCTCTCAACACCGCCCGCACCGCCCAGGCTCGCGACGTACAAGCCGTCGGTGCCCAGGGTCACCCACCGTGGCCGCGTCCCGATCCGGACGCTCTGCCGGGCTGGCTGGAACGTGCCGTCTCCGTTGCCGATCAAGAAGGACAGGGTGTCCGCCAGCGAGTCGGTCGACACGATGTCGAGAACACCGTCGGCGTCCAGGTCGGTGATCGCGACCGAGTAGGAGCCGGTGCGTGTCTGGTAGTGAGCGGGGGCGGAAAACGTGCCATCGCCTTCTCCGAACAGGACCGAGACTGCCGGCCCGGTCGTGCTCGCGGTCACCAGGTCGACGTAGCCGTCGCTGTCGAGGTCGTCTGCCGCCACGGCTTGAGGGGCAGCGCCTGCGCGGAAACGGCCGCCGGGGACGAGCGTCCTGCCGTTGCCCAGGAGCAGCGAAACCGTGCCGCCGGCCACGTTCGCCGCTGCGACGTCGTCGAAGCCGTCGGAGTTGACGTCGGCGATCGCCAGGCCGCGCGCTGCCCCGACCGAAGGAAAGTCGATCCGGGCCAAAAACGATCCGTCTCCCTTACCGCGGAGGAGAGAGACGCTGCTCGGCGAGGCATTCGCCGTGACGAGGTCGAGCCTCGCGTCGTCGTTCACGTCGAGCACGACGATCGCAGCTGGGGCAGGCCCGACGAACACCTGAGCTCCCGGGCCGAAGTCGATCGCCAGCGCGAGCGGGGCCAGCGCGAGCGAGGCTAGTGCGGCACCGACACCGAAGCGAACCCTCATGTCTCTTTAGACGACGAAACGGGCTAACGGTCTGCGCGCCCGAGGAGCACGCAGCCGTTGTGGCCGCCGAGCCCCATGGCATTCGAGAGCGCCACCTGCACATTCGCCTCACGGGACTCGTTCGTGACGTAGTCCAGGTCGCAATCCGGATCTGGATGCTCGTAGTTGATCGTCGGCGGCAGGACTCCGTGATGAATGGCAAGCACGCACATCATGGCCTCGATCGCGCCGGCAGCCCCGAAGCAGTGCCCGGTCATCGATTTCGTGGACGAGACGGCCAGCTCGTAGGCATGGTCGCCGAAGACTTCCTTGATCGCCTTGGTCTCGGCGAGGTCGCCGAGCGGTGTCGAGGTTCCGTGCGCGTTGATGTAGTCGACATCGGTCGGGTCCACGCCCGCGCGCGCGAGGGCTGCTCGCATCATCTCGGCCACGCCGACGAACTCCGGGTCCGGCGCGGCCATGTGGTACGCGTCGTTCGAGGCGCCGTAGCCGAGCACCTCGGCGTAGAGGGTGGCGCCTCGGGCCTGTGCCGCCTCGAGGTCCTCGAGGACGAGCACACACGCACCCTCGCCCATCACGAACCCGGCGCGGGTGGCATCGAAGGGGCGCGAAGCCCGCGGTGGGTACTCCTCCTCGGCGGCGAGCCCGCGCATGGCGCAGAAGCCGGCGAGGATCAGAGGGTGCATGCAGGCCTCGGTGCCGCCGGCGAGGATCACGTCCGCGTCTCCCCGCCGGATGATCTCCGCGCCCTCGCCCACTGCGTGCGATCCCGTCGCGCAAGCGGAGACCGGCGCGTAGTTCGGGCCTCGCAGCCCGAGCGAGATGGCGAGCTGCCCGCTCGCCGAGTCGACGAGGACGCTCGGCAGAAAATAGGGAGACACGCGATCGGCCCCGCGCTCCTGCATGACCTCGTGCTGCTGCATGATCCCGAGGAAGCCGCCGATCGCGGAGCCGAGGACGACGCCGGCACGTGCCGGGTCAAACCCGTTGAGATTCGAGTCGGAGAGCGCCTCCTTGCCCGCCGCCAGCGCGAGCAGGACGTTGCGGTCTAGCCGTCGCGCCTCCTTCGGCGGCGCCAACCCGTCCGACGAGAACTCCTTCACCTCGGCGGCGACGCGCACGGGGAAGCCGCTCGCGTCGAACGACTTGATGAAGTCGATGCCGGACTGGCCCGCGACTGCCGCCTGCCAGGTCGAGGGCGCGTCGTTACCGAGCGGAGTGACCGCTCCGAGACCCGTGACGGCGACTCTGCGCATTACGGCAAGCTTAGATATGTGCCGGGCCGCAAAGTTCCTTTTCCTCCGATGGAGGCCGAGCTCGTCGAGGAGCTGCCCGAAGGCGACTGGCACTACGAGCCAAAATGGGACGGCTTTAAGCACGGGGGTACCCAGGGTTCCCCCGTGGGCCCCCTCCTTCACGCCCAGTCAGCGTCCAACGACTCGTGCGCTACGCCAGGCAAAGCCAGGCTCCGCGCTCAGACACGGTCGCTGAAGACGGTCTGCCGATGAGCAAGCCTGGACGGAAGGTGCCTTTCCCGCCGATGGAGGCGGAGCTGGTGGAGGAGCTGCCCGAAGGCGACTGGCACTACGAGCCAAAGTGGGACGGCTTTCGCGGAGTCCTGGAAAACGATGGCGGCGAGCTAGCGCTCTGGAGCCGGAATGGCCGGCCGCTGCTTCGTTACTTTCCGGAACTCGCCGAGGAGCTCGGCAAGGCGCTCCCTCCCCACTCCGCGCTCGACGGCGAGATCGTCATCTCGCAGAAGGGCCGGCTCGAGTTCGACGCGATGCAGATGCGGCTCCACCCTGCCGAGAGCCGCGTCCGGAAGCTGTCCGCGGAGATCCCGGCGCAGTTCGTCGCGTTCGACATCCTGCTCTGGAAGGGCGAGGCGCTCCACAAGCTCCCGCTCGAGAAGCGCCGCAAGGAGCTGGAGCGCAAGGCCAAGCGCTTCACCATCTCCCCGTACACGACCGAGAAGAAGGATGCAGAGCGGTGGCTCGACCGGCTCGAGGCGGCCGGGCTCGACGGCGTAATCGCGAAGCGCAAGGGCCTCCCCTATCTCCCGGGCTCGCGCGACGGCGTGGTCAAGGTCAAGAAGTACAAGACAGCCGACTGCGTGATCGTCGGCTTCCGCTGGAGCGAGAAGGCGGCGGGCCGGATCTCGACACTGCTCCTCGGCCTGTACGGCAAGAACGGAGAGATTGACTTCGTCGGCCACACGTCGGGCTTCCCGGCCGCCGTGCGCCGCGAGTTGGAGGAAGTGCTGCCGAAGATGCAGGCGCCCGGCAAGATCAGCGACGCTCGCATCCCCGGCGGCCAGAGCCGCTGGTCGAAGGGGAAGGAGCTCGACTGGAACCCGGTGCGGCCGGAGCTCGTCTGCGAGGTTCGCTACGACAAGCTCGAGAAGAACCGCTTCCGCCACGGGACTCGCTTCCTCCGCTTTCGCCCCGACAAGGATCCGGAGCAGTGCACGTGGCGCGAGGTGCGCCCGCCGCGGCGCCGCGGCGACCCGACCGTCGAGTCCCTACTGACGCTCTAGGCCGAGGCGCTCGAAGCGTGACGGCAGGCTCGCCTTGTGGCGCCACATGCCGGCCGTCGGGTCACCGACCTTCGCGATTCGCTCCCCCATCGTCTCGATCGTGAACGCGGCCGGGTCGACAGCGGGCACCTCCTCCCACCGCAGCGGGGCCGAAACGCGCGCGTCCGGGGTCGGCCGCACCGAGTAGGCGGTGGCGATCGTCTTGTCGCGCGAGTTCTGGCCGAAGTCGACGAAGACGCCGCGCCGGTCCTTGACTCGCCACGTCGTCGTCGCGACCTCCTGGTCGCCGATGCGCTGCTCCACCTCCTCGGCCAGGGCCTTCGCGAAGCGCCGCACCTCCGGGAACTCGAGCTCGGGCTTGATCGGCGCCATGATGTGCATCCCCGTCGCACCGGAGGTCTTGGGGTACGACGCGAGCCCGAGCTCGTCCATGACCTCGCGAACCACGACTGCGATCTGGCGCACGTACGGCCACTGACCGTCGGCGCTCGGATCGAGGTCGATCAACAAGTAGTCCGGCTTCTCGATCTCCGGAACGCGCGAGTGCCAGGTGTGCAGCTCGATGCACCCGAGGTTGGCCACCCACTCGAGCGCCGACTTGTTGTCGACGACCGCGAAGACCGTGGAGTGCCCGCTCGGGAACTGGACGAAGAACTCGTCGACGTACTGCGGGTGCTTCCCTGGAACGCGCTTCTGATGGAAGAACTCGCCGTCGACCCCGTTCGGGTAGCGCACCATGTGGAAGAGCCGGCGCCGCAGGTGCGGCAGGGCTTGGTTGGCAACGTCGAGGTAGTAGCGGACGAGGTCGCCCTTCGTCAGCCCGCGTTCCGGGAAGTAGACCTTGTCCTCGTTCGTGATCCGCATGCGGCGATCTTCGCTGCAAATCACCCTTCAGGGGCATGCCTGCAGCCGCGTAGCGAGGAAGATGTGAGTGCCGGCTCCCCCCTCATACCCCGGCAATCGCGACGCTCGCCCAACGAACTGCGGCTCCACCGTTTTTCGAGGCGGGCGTTCGCATTTCCGGAACCGGTCCCGGCCCACGGGGCCGGGACTCGCCGAAAGTGCAAGCACTTCCGGCGACTTAAATCTCACCGTTTCATCGGCCAACGCCGCTGTCCATCGTTCAGGGGGGTCGGCTATCCTCAGCAGCTACGGAGAAGTGGCCGAGTGGCTGAAGGCGGCGCCCTGCTAAGGCGTTAAGGGGGATATTTCCTCCTTCGAGGGTTCGAATCCCTCCTTCTCCGCCTCGGAGGGGTGGCAGAGCGGTCGAATGCGGCGGTCTCGAAAACCGTTACGGGTCGTTAGGCTCGTCGAGGGTTCAAATCCCTCCCCCTCCGCCTTGGCCGCACTGGCAGCGCCGAAAGTCGCTGCTAATGTGGCCGACCTCGGAGAGGTGTCCGAGTTGGCCTAAGGAGCGCGACTGGAAATCGCGTACCTGCGGAAACGTGGGTCGCGGGTTCGAATCCCGCCCTCTCCGTTTAACTCTGCGACAGAAACGCGACGAGATCCGCGAGCTGCTTCTCTGAGAGCTTCTGGCCGAAGTCGCCCGGCATGATCCCGGGCTGATAGCCCTGCGTGATCTCCGCGTTCGGCTCGACGATCGACTCTTCGATGAACGCTGCGTCCTTGCCCTGCAACGCCTCGCCGAGGTCCGGCCCGACGGTGGCGTTGGTCCCGCGGGCGCGAATGCGTGACAGGCACCGCAGCCCTGGGAGGTGAAAAGCGCCTTCCCGGCCGCAGGATCGCCCTGGGCAGCAGGTTTCGTCTCCGTGGGGGCCGTCTCCGTCTGGGTTGACTCGGTGACGCCCGGCTCGGTGGTAGTCGCCGTCTCGGCGGCTTTCTCGCCGTGAGGCTTCCTCCTCCTCCTTCGCGAAGACGTTGACGGCGAAGAGCATCGCCACGAACAGAGCCAGTGTCCCGATGATGAACCACTTGCGGCCGTACTCCCCGGGGAAGTCCGGCCACCGGCGCGGGAAGACGAAGGACGACAGGAGCGCGAAGACGATGAACACGCCCGCGAACAGCGCGAGCCAGATCTTGTTGCTCGTGGCGAGCCCCAATACCACGGAGCGGAACCTATCGGAGAGAAATGCCCGGTCGCGCACCTTCTGTCGAGGGACCGCCTGAGCCGGTGCTGGCGACGCTTGCTCGAGCCAGGCCGGCCCGCGGCACCTGGGAGGCACTGCTTAGCGCTGCTTCCTCCCGGACCTGACGCGGTTCGCAGACTCCCAGTGCGCGGAGCCTGGCCGTCAACGCGTACGTCGCAAGCCCTTTATCTCGGACGGTTACCCCCTCGAGGAGGGATTCGGCCCCGCTAAAGCGGATTGCGGGTTCAGGGAACCGCTAGCTCCCCACTTAGCGCGACCGGGCTCCTCAAGAGTAGCGCTACTCTTGGTTCCCCGGGGCGCGTAGCTCAGCGGGAGAGCGCCCGCCTCACACGCGGGAGGTCGCTGGTTCGATCCCAGCCGCGCCCACTGGGTCGCGGGCTCGCGCCCGCGACTCGCGGAAAGTCTCCGACTTTCCGCGACTTAGATCACTCCTCTCTGGGCGCCGGCTCCCTTGACCGGCGTGTGGATGGTTCAATCAACTCGGTGGCTGCGCTTTATCGGAAGTACCGTCCTCAGGGGTTCGACGAGGTTGTGGGTCAAGAGCCCGTCGTCCGCACGCTGCGCAACGCGATCTCGGCGGGGCAGGTTCGGCAGGCCTATCTCTTTGCCGGCCCGCGCGGGACCGGCAAGACCTCGCTGGCGCGAATTCTCGCCAAGGCGCTGAATTGCGCGCACGGGCCCACTCCCGACCCTGACGGGACCTGCCACGCCTGCATGGCGATCGCCGCCGGGACGTCGCTCGACGTCATCGAGATGGACGCGGCCTCCCAGCGTGGGATCGACGACATCCGTGAGATTCGCGAGCGCGTCGTCCTGCAGCCGGTCGAGGGGCGCTACAAGGTCTACATCCTCGACGAGGCGCACCAGCTCACAGACGCTGCCTTCAACGCGCTCCTCAAGCTGATCGAGGAGCCTCCGCCTCACCTCGTCTTCGTCTTCTGCACGACCGACCTGTCGAAGATGCTGCCGACCGTCCGCTCTCGCTGCCAGACCTTCGTGTTCTCGCGGCCACGGCTACCGGAGCTCGTCCGCTTGCTGAAGGGGATCGCAGAGGGCGAAGGCATCGAGGCGCCCGAGGCGGCGCTCTCCCTCGTCGCCCGCTCGGCTCGCGGCAGCTTCCGCGACGCGGTCTCGACCCTCGACCAGCTGACCGCGGCGACGGAGGGCAAGATCACGGTGCAGGCCGTCATGCAGTTGCTCGGAGCGGTCGAGGAGGAGGCGCTCTTCCGGCTCTGCGACTTCGTCGTCGACCGCGACACGGCCGGTGCCCTCACCTTCGTCGAGGAGCTCGCCGAGCAAGGCCAGGACCTCGGGCGGCTCGTGACCGAGCTGCTCGAGCACCTGCGGCACCTGCTGCTCGTCCACCATATGGGCGAGGTCCCCGATTCGCTGCCGGTCACCGAGGAGACACGGGAGCGCCTTCGCGCGCAGGCGAACCAGCTTCCCGAGCCCACCGTGCTGCGCCTCCTCGATCTCCTCGCGGTCGCAGTCGACGACATGCGGCAGGGCGGCGATCCGCGGCTGCCACTCGAGCTGGCACTCGTGAAGGTGACCAGGCCGGCGGCGGATCTCGAGCGTGAGTCGATCGCTTACCGCCTGGAGCAGCTCGAGAGCCGCGCCCCTTCCAGCCATGTCGAGGTGCCAGGCACCGGGACACGGCCCGAGGAGACGCGGTCGGCTCCAACGCCGCCCGTCGAGCCTCCGTCCCTCGAGCTCGGGCAGCTTCAGGACGCCTGGCAGCGAACGATTCTCCCGGCCGTGGAGCAGCGCTCGATCCCGACCGCGTCGATGCTGCGCGAAGCACATCCGTCGCAGCTCGCGGGCGACACGCTGACCCTCGAGTTCCCGGCGGCCGCCTCGTTCCATCGACAGCTCGCCGAAGACCAGAAGAATTCAGCCCTCCTCGTCGAGGCACTCTACGAGGTCACCGGACGGAAGCTGGCGCTCGAGTTCGCGGTCGGTGAGAACGGCGGCGACATTCCTGCGGCTGGACGAGGGCCCGGCCGGCGAGGAAGAGATCTTCGAGCTGATGAAAGAGACCTTCGACGCCCAGGAAGTGGAGGACAGACAGTGAGCTTCGACATGAACAAGATGCTCGAGCAGGTGCAGCAGATGCAGTCGCAGATGGCCGAGGCCCAGCAGGAGCTGGCGAACGAGCGGGTCGAAGCGTCGGCGGGAGGCGGCGTCGTGACCGTCACGGCCAGCGGCGCAGGCGAGATCGTCGCGATCAAGATCTCACCCGAGGCGATCGATCCCGAGGACCCGGAGCTGCTCGCGGACATGATTCTCGCCGCCGTGAACGAGGCACTTCGCTCCGCTCAGGCGCTCGCAGAGTCGAAGCTCGGCGGCGCCGCCGGGATCGGCGACCTCGGCAGCCTCGGCTTGCCGGGTATGTGACACGCGCGTACGTACAAGGGGATCCCTTGCGCCGCGTAGCCCGACCCGTTAGAACCTAAGGGCGGGGTTATGAAAATCTGGTCGAAACTGCGGAAAGCTATGCGTGCGCGCGGTGGCTTGGTCGTCCTGCCCGTCCTGGCGGGCCTCGTCGTGCTGCTGATTGCCCCGGCTGCTTCACGAGCACTCGACGGGCCTTGCTCCAGTCCGACCAAGATGGGGGACCAGGGCAACGACTTCCTGGAGGGGACCGGGGCTAACGACGTCATTGCAGGCTTCGGCGGTGACGACATCCTCATCGGCCACGGCGGGAACGACACCATCTGCGGAGGAACAGGGAACGACACGATCGACGGCGGAGCGGCGCAGGACACGATCTGGGGCGAGGAGGGCGCAGACATCCTCCGCGGGAATGACGGCAACGACACCTTTGACGGCGGCGAAGGAAACGACCGCATCGAGGGCGGCGCCGGGAACGACCCGTCGAACGGGCAGTTCATCCGCGGCGGGCCCGGCGACGACACGCTCGACGGGGGCCCCGGCGGCGACCATCTCGCGGGTGACGCGGGCAACGACACGATCCTGGGCGCCGACGGCAACGACATCCTCGACGGCGGCGAAGGCAACGACCGCATCGAAGCCGGCACCGGCAACGACCACTCGTCCGAACAGCACTCGAGCGGCGGGCCGGGCGACGACCACTTCGACGGCGGCCCCGGGAACGACATCTATCAGGGGCAGGCCGGCAACGACACGCTCATCGGCGGCGAGGGTAACGACGTCCTCGACGGCGGAGAGGGCGACGACCGGATCGAGCTCGGCATCGGCAACGACACGGTGAGCGGTCACATCACGAAGGGCGGGCCCGGCAACGACACGATCGACGGAGGGACCGGCAACGACCACTTCCAAGGGGACGAGGGGAACGACACGCTGTTCGGCCGCGACGGGAACGACATCATCGACGGCGGACTGGGGAACGACCGCATCTTTGCGGGCGGCGGGAACGACCCTTCTAACGCCCTCGGTGTGCATGGGGGTCCGGGAAACGACTTCATCGACGGCGGCGGCGGCTCGGACCACCTCTTCGGGGACGAGGGCAACGACAAGATGCTCTCGGGCTCCGGCGACGACAAGCTGTTCGGTGGGGCCGGTAACGACTCGATCGACGGTGGGCCCGGCGAGGATCACATCGTCGGAGGGCCCGGCAACGACCCGCCGGGTCGCGGACAGCTGCGCGGTGGCCACGGTCGAGATCTCCTCGAGGGCGGCCCGGGGAAGGACCGGATGGACGGAGGGGCCGAGGACGACAGGCTGTACGGAGGGCCGGCCAACGATGTCCTCGCCGGGGGCTCGCAGGTCGATACGTGTTACGGCGGCGGGGGTCGTGATTCATGCGACGGCGGGGCGCCCAGGCCCCGACCGGCCGGCGCGAAGGACCGTGACCGCTGCGCGCCCGACGTGGAGCGCGCTCGCAACTGCCGAAGAGGTCGCGGGTAGCGTGAGCGGGTACAGATGCCCAGCACCTTCCGTGAGAAGCTAATTGCGGCGATCGGTTTCGCCGCGGTGCTCCTGCTCGCCCTGCTCGCCTTCACCGGCGGGAACAGCGGCGACGGGGCCGGCACGGTCGCCATCCCTCCTCCGCCGCCGCCTCCGCCTGCGACGACTACGCCCGGGACCACGACGACGCCTCCTCCGGCAACGACCACGGGCCGGCAGCCGCAGCCCGGAGACGCGAGGCTCGTCGTCAGGGCCTCGCGGGGCGACTCCCTGCTCTCCGTCCACGCCGACTCGGAGGCGGGGGAAAGCCTGTACGACGGCGTTCTCTCCCAGGGCCGGTCGGTCAGCCTGTTCGGCCCGCGCCTCTGGATCCGGCTCGGGACCGCGGAGAACGTCGACCTCACGCTCGACGGCCGGCCGGTGGAAAGGCTTCCCGCCGGCTCGCTCGATCTCGTCGCCACCCCCGGCCGGCTGCAGGCAGCGAGCTAGCTAGATGGGGAATTGGACTCTGGTCACCGGCGGGGCGGGCTATGTCGGATCGGTGGTCGTCGACGAGCTGCTGGCCAAGGGCCACGCGGTACGCGCGTTCGATTCGCTCCTGCACGGAGGCGTGCCGTCGCTGCTCCAGTCCTGGGGTGACGACCGGTTCCAGTTCATCCGGGGAGACGTCCGGGATGCAGCCGCCAGGCAGGAGGCCCTGGCCGACGTGGAGGCGGTTCTGCACCTCGCCGCGATCGTCGGCGACCCCGCGTGCTCCCGCGAGCCCGACACCGCCCAGGAGGTCAACGTCGAGGGAACGAGCGGGCTGCTCGACGATGCGAAGGCAGCGGGCGTCGAGCGTTGCGTCATCGCTTCGACCTGTAGCAACTACGGGAAGATGGCCGACAGCGACGTCTACGCCACCGAGGAGTTCGACCTGCGGCCGGTGTCGCTCTACGCCGAGACGAAGGTCGCCGCCGAGCTCGACGCACTCGCGCGCGCCGACGAGCTCGCGACGACTTGTCTTCGCTTTGCGACGGTGTACGGCGTCTCCCCGCGCATGCGCTTCGACCTGACGGTGAACGAGTTCGCGCGCGAGGTCGCGCTCGGCAAGGAGCTAGTGGTGTTCGGCGAGCAGTTCTGGCGGCCCTACGTCCACGTCCGAGACGCGGCCCGGGCCGCGTGCATGGTGCTCTCGGCGCCGCTCGAGCAAGTTCGCGGCGAGGTCTTCAACGTCGGCTCCACGGACGAGAACTACCGCAAGCTCGACATCGTGGAACTGCTGAAGGCGCGCGACTCGTCCGCGAAGATCAGCTTCGTTCACAAGGACGAGGATCCGCGCGACTACCGCGTCAGCTTCGAGAAGGTCAAGGAGCGGCTCGGGTTCGAGACGAAGCGCACGGTCGATGACGGGATCGGCGAGGTGATGACCCTCCTTGCGAGTGGTTTCCTTGTTGATCCCTATGCGCCTATCTATCAGAACTAGGAAAAGGCAACTGGAAATTCGTCCGTAGTACCCTGCGGGCCCAGTCGTTCGTTGATCTCAATGGGTAGAGGGAAATGGGGCGCCGTCTGACCCCGGCGCTTCCATGCACGTGAATGACGCACATGCGGCCGCGGATAGATCCTGCAAAGAGACGATCCATTTTCACCCCAAGTGACGATTACGGGGCATCAATGGGCAACCGATAGGGGGAGAGCAATGGGAGCCGCCCCCCATGCCAGGCGCCGTCGTGCGCCACTCGTCCTCGGCCTTGCCGTTTTGGCCGCCGGCGTCCTCTCCCTAGCCGCCCCCGCCGCGAAGGCCGGAAACCAGGCCGGCAGCGCGTTGCCGCCCGAGGTGTGGGCGATCGAGCTCGGCGCGTCCACGAAAGGTGTCGACCGGCAGAGGCTTGCTCGCCTCCGTCAGCGGGGCCTCAACGCCGTCGTTCTCAACACCACCGGACTGCCGCCCGGTCGCGCGGCGCAGTTGCGCTCCCGGGTTGCTCGTGCCGGGTTACTCGTGCTCCCATCCTGTCAGAAGGGCTCCGCCAAGAAGCCGTGCGCGCTCAAGGCGCCGACGCGGAAGTCGGCTCTCCGGCTCGCCAAGAAGAAGGGCCCCAAGGATCTGATCGTCGTGCGCGTTGCCGGCCCCGGCGCCGTGCGCTCACTGATGCGGTCCGGCGGTGCACGCATCCTCGCCATCGCCCCGCTGGGCAGGTCTGCGCGGCTCGACGCGCGACTCTGGCGAGACGCCATCGGCGCCGCCGCGGACAGCCCCACGTTGGACCTCGGGATTGCACCCACAGGCACGTTCCAGACCAGAGCGGTCGACTCGTACGCAGCGCTGCTCGGGCCCGCCCGGCAAGACCTCAAGTCTCCAACCGTCCCAACCAGGCTCAGGACATCGCAACCGTCGGAGACCGCGATCACCCTCGGCTGGAGAGCGTCGACCGACAACCGTCGGGTTGCGGGCTATGGCGTCTACCTCGACGGAGCGTTCGTCGCGAACATCGAGCCGCTCGCTCACGCGTATGGCGGACTCACCTGCGCGACGGGCTACCGCCTGTCGGTCGACGCGTTCGACGAGGCTGGCAACCGCTCGGCGAAAGCTTCGCTCTCGATGACCACTTTCAATTGCTTCGTGCCACCACCGCCACCTCCGCCTCCTCCTCTGCCTCCGCCGCCACCGCCCCCTCCGCCACCTCCGCCACCTCCTCCGCCCCCTCCGCCTCCGCCTCCGCCGCCACCGCCGCCTCCGCCACCACCCCCGCCTCCGCCACCACCGCCGCCACCGCCACCACCGCCGCCGCCGCCGCCACCGCCACCGCCGCCGCCACCGCCGCCACCACCGCCGCCGCCGCCACCACCCCCACCTCCGCCTCCGCCTCCTCCGCCACCGCCACCTCCGCCCCCCGGGCATGGCAGCGAGCTCCCTGCTCCTCTGCCGCCCTCGACCGGCCAGACCTTCTACGTCGCCACCAACGGCTCCGACTCGAACCCCGGAACGCAGGCGCAGCCCTGGGCAACGGTCCAGCGAGCGCTGAACGTGCTCACTCCAGGACAGCGCGCGCTCGTCCGCGGGGGCACCTACGCCGAGAGCCTCGACATGACGCGCGCCGGGACCGCGGCAGCGCCGATCACCGTCGAGAACTACCCGGGCGAGCGTCCGATCGTCAACGGCGGCGGCGAGCGACCGCTCCAGATCGGCTCGACGGGCGCTTATTTCCGGATCAAGGGCTTCGTCTTCGAGAACTCGCCGTACAACTCAGGCGGCAACGTCGACATCTACGGGCACCACCTCGAGGTCTCCGCCAACGAGGTCAGGAACGCTCAGGACCAGGGCATCTACTCGGCCGAGGAGAGCCACCACGCACAGATCCTCGGGAACTGGATCCACGACAACGGTGAGGGAGTCATCCACCAGAGCCACGGGATCTACCTGCAGGGCAACGACCACCTCGTCGCCAACAACGCCATCCACGACCACGTCGAGGGCTTCGGGATCCAGGTCTACGACCGCAACAGCCGGTCGATCCTGGTCGCCAACACGGTCACCGGAGCCGGCCACAGCGGCATCGTCGTCGGCGGCTCGGGCGGCGTGGACAACATCCGGGTGATCAACAACGTCTTCGCGTTCAACTCGCAGTGGGGCGTCTCGCACGATTCGACGTGCCCGACGGCCTCGCGTGCCGACCACAACGTCGTCTTCGGGAACGGTTCAGGAGCGCTTCAGCCAGGCTGCTCCGGCCTCGACTACTCGGGCGGCAACCGGACGACCGATCCCATGTTCGTGAACTACCTGACGCGGAACCTGCGCGTCCAGGCAGGTAGCCCGGCGATCGACTACGCAGAGATCACGTTTGCGCCGTTCAGCGACTTCGACGGCACGCCCAGGCCGCAGGGCGCCGGCGCGGATTCCGGCGCGTTCGAGCGCTCGGGCGCACCGCCGCCGCCGCCGCCACCGCCACCGCCACCGCCACCGCCACCGCCACCGCCGCCGCCACCGCCGCCGCCGCCGCCTCCTCCCCCGCCTCCGCCGCCACCGCCGCCGCCGCCTCCGCCTCCGCCTCCACCGGGCTGCCCCACGCTGCTGACCGCTGCGCCGCCGGGCTACTGCACCGGGGCCGTGATCTCGATCACGCCGGCAACGTTCACCGGCGTCTTCGGCTCCGGAGGCGTTCCCGTGTCGCCGGGTGACGTCGTCGTCTTCGAAGACGGCGTCTACAGAGACGCGACGCCGGGCGACGGCACGATCGTCCAGGTCAACACCGGTGGCACCTCAGGTCAGTTCGTGACCTTCGTCTCGCGGAACCGACTGGGCGCCAAGATCGACGGGCAGACCAACGCGGACAAGTACGGCTTCGCGTTCGGGGCCGGGACGGCCAACGTGCGCATCGAAGGCTTCGACATCTTCGGGCTCGGCAGCTCGGTCGACGGGACACAGGCCGTCCCCTCGGCGTCAGGGATCTTCTTCGAAGGCGCGGGCGACAACTCGCAGGTCGTCGGCAACTCGATCCACAACATCTCGAACTTCTGCAACACGACGATCCGTGCGCAGACCGGCGTCTTCGTCCACCGGGCCGGCGTGCTCGTCGAGAACAACCTCTTCTACGGGATCGGCCGCTACGACCCGGGCGAGAACGGTTGCACGTACCCGACGGGCTTCAACAAGTTCATGAACAGCGACACGGCCGTCTATCTCCAGGGCTCGACGTACAACAACGTCAACGTGCGCAACAACCTCTTCTACCGGATGGAGAACGGCTACTCGGTCTACGTCTACCAGGGCACGAACACGAACCTGAAGATCCTCAACAACACGTTCGCGTTCGGGAACCCCTACTGCCGCTACGCGTCCATCTTCACCGACGCCCTCATGGTCGACCTCCAGATCAAGAACAACGTCCAGCACAACGCTGCCGGCACGACCTACCTCTGGGCGTGGGATCTCGAAACGCTGTCGAACGTGTCCGTCACCCACAACATCTCGCCGGGGAACATCCTTGTCAGCGGCGCGAACTGCTCCAGCGCCGTCAGCCCGCTGCCGCCGGGCGTGACCGAGACCAACAACCTCTGGACGACCGATCCTCTGCTCGTCGACCCGGCCGCTCCTCTGACCGGGGGGCTCAGCCTCCAGACATCGTCTGCGGCCATCAACAGCGGCGCCAATCTGGCAGCCATGGGCGTGACGATGGACCACGTGGCCATGCCTCGCCCGCAAGGCCCGGCCTTCGATCGCGGCGCCTACGAATACTCGGGCGCGCCTCCTCCGCCACCTCCGCCTCCACCCCCGCCGCCACCTCCGCCCCCACCCGGCCCGCCTCCTCCTCCGCCACCTCCCGCCACCTCCGCCACCTCCGCCCCCTCCGCCTCCGCCGCCGCCACCTCCACCTCCACCTCCCCCGCCGCCGGGCTGCCCGACGCTGCTCACCGCCGCGCCGCCGGGCTACTGCACCGGAGACGTCATCTCGATCACGCCCGCCACGTTCGGCTCGGGCAGGTTCGGCCCGGGAGGAATCCCCGTTTCTCCGGGAGACGTCGTGGTCTTCGAGAACGGCACCTATACGAACTCCGGCGTCGTGATGACGATCACCGGCGACGGGACTCCCACCCAGTGGGTCACGTTCGTGTCGCGCAACCGCTGGGGCGCGCACATGTGGGGGAACGACAATGACGCAGCCGAGGGCATTTCTCTCTCAGGAGCCGACTACGTGCGCGTCGAGGGCTTCGAGGTCTCGGATGTCGGCAACGTCGGGAGCCCGCGAGGAAGCGCGAGCGGAATCGATCTCTACGACGGCGGGTACCACTCCCAGATCGTCGGCAACCACATTCACGACATCGGACGCGTCTGCGCCGATCCGGGCAACACGAACGGCCAGGTCGGCATCTACGTCCAGAGTGGCGCCGGGAGCGGCAGCATCACCGTCGAGAACAACCTGGTCCACACGATCGGCCGCTTCTTCGTCGGAGAGAACGGCTGTGGCAACACCACGGTCTCACTCGACCACGGGATGTATCTGAACGGCAGCTCCGGGGGCGGCGGCGGCGCCGGCAACGTCACGATCCGCAACAACATCTTCCACGACACCCACCATGGCTGGGGCGTCCAGTGGTACCCAGGCAGCCTGAGCAACATCCACGTCCTGAACAACACCTTCGCCTTCTGCAACGAGAGCAAGCAGTACACCTGCATCGTCCTCGATGCTTCGATCTCCAACGCGTCGATCAAGAACAACGTCTTCTACAACCCGCAAGGCGGGAAGACGATCGAGGCACAGGGCTTCAGCGGGACGATCACGATCGGTAACAACGTGACGAGCGGCGACGCCATGCACGATCAGGGAACGACGCCGTCGGGGATGACCCTCGTGGCCAACCTCGTGAGCACGAACCCGCGCCTGGTCAACCCGCCCACCGACTTCCACCTGCAGAGCATCTCCCCGGCAATCAACGCCGGACAGACGCTACCCTCCGTCACCGTCGACTTTGAAGGAACGATCCGCCCACAGGGCGCCGGCTACGACATGGGCGCCTTCGAATATCACTGAGCGCCGTGACCGGTAGCCGAGCCCGACGATTCGCAATCGTCTCGTTCCTTGCGCTCGCCACAGGAGCCTCGGTTCCGAACGGGAGCAGCTCCGCGCCGTCCGGGTCGCGGCAGGCGACGGCACCATCGAACGAGGCCAAGCTGAGAGCCGTCTCCGGCGCGCGGACCCTCGGCGGGAAGTCGTTGACGATCCGCAGGCCAAAGGGCGTTGCACGCGACGATCTTCTGGTCGCGGGCATCGGTGTCCGAGTGGCGTCGGCGCGAGCGATCAAGCCGCCGGCAGGCTGGCGCGCGGTGCGCTCCGACACGACTGGCCGACGCGGCACCGTGCTGACCCACGTCGTGTACTACAAGGTTGCAACCGGCGCGGAGCCGTCCGTCTATCGCTGGCGCTTCTCGGTGCCGCGGGCCTCAGCAGGCGCGTTGCTCGCCTACAGCGGCCTCGACGGCAATCGCCCGCTCGCTGGCAACAGCGGACGCCTGCGGCGAAACACGCGGCTCGTCTCGGCACCGTCCGTCCGCCCGGGTGCCCGCGACACGCTGGTCATCGGTTTCTTCTCCGCCAGTGGTCGAGCGCGCCTCGCGTCTCCAGGAGGGATGACGAAGCGGCTCCATGTCATGGGAGTGCGTCGCAAAGGCGTGACCTCGACAGTGGCCGACCTCCCCGTCGTCTCCGGTGCCACCGGCACGAGATCCGCCAGGTCGAGCACGACCCACGGCAGCGCGATCGGGCAGTTGGTCGCCCTTCGCGCCACCATCGCGCCGGGCACGCAGCCCCCGCCACCACCCCCGCCCCCGCCCCCGCCACCTCCGCCACCTGGGGGCGGCGGCAGCTCGTTACCCCCGCCACTCGGACCGTCGACCGGACAGACCTTCTACGTGGCGACGACAGGGTCCGACTCGAACCCCGGCACGCTGGCGGCGCCCTGGCGGACAGTGCAGAAGGCCTTCAACACGCTCCAACCCGGGCAGCGCGCGCTCGTCCGCGCCGGCACCTACGCCGAGAGCCTCGACATGGCGCGAGCGGGAACCGCGGCGGCGCCGATCACGGTCGAGAACTATCCCGGCGAGCGCCCAATCGTCAACGGAGGCGGACAGCGCCCGCTGGAGGTCTCGTCGTCAGGGGCGTACTTCCGCCTGCGGGGCTTCACCCTCGAGAACTCCCCCTACAACTCCGGGGGGAACGTCGACCTCTACGGGCACCACCTGGAGATCTCCGGTAACGAAGTCCGCAACGCGCAGGACCAGGGGATCTACTCCGACGAGGACAGCCACCACGCGCAGATCCTCGGCAACTGGATCCACCACAACGGGCAGGGCGTCATCCACCAGAGCCACGGCATCTACCTGCAGGGCAACGACCACCTCGTCGCCAACAACGTCATCCACGACCACGTCGAGGGCTTCGGGATCCAGGTCTACGATCGCAACAGCCGCTCGATCATCACCGCCAACACGGTGACCGGCGCCGGCCATAGCGGCATCGTCGTCGGCGGTTCCGGCGGCGTCGACAACATCCGTGTCGTCAACAACGTCTTCGCCTTCAATGCCCACTACGGGATCTCGCACGACTCGAGTTGCCCCACAGCCTCCCGCGCCGATCACAACGTGGTGTTCGGAAACGCCTGGGGGCAGACGCAGGCGGGCTGCTCGGGCCTCGACTACTCGGGCGGCAACAGGACGACCGATCCGCTGTTCGTCAACTACGCCGGCCGTGACCTGCACGTGAACGCCGGCAGCCCCGCGGTCGACTACGCGCTTCCGGAGTTCTCGCCGGGCGGCGACTTCGACGGCCGCGCCCGCCCGCAGGCCGCGCCTGACGCAGGAGCATTCGAGCGCTAGTCGGACAACGTCGGGCGGCCGAAGGCCACCCATAGCCCCAGGACACACCCCAGCGCGAGACACCAGCCCGCCAGCACGTCGGAGGGGTAGTGCCACTCCTCCCAGACGATCACGCCGTTGAGAGCGACCAGCAGCACCGCGCCTGCGACGGCCAGAAGCTTGCGACGCGACGGCGGTGCGAGCAGGATCGCCGCCGCGACCAGGGCCATCGACCACGCCGCCGTGCCGCTGGGGAACGAGGACTCGCCGGGGCCCTCGATGGAAGGCCGCTCGATTCCCGCCTTGACGATCGTGGTCACGAGAGCTGTGAGCCCGACCGCAGCGAGTGGAAAGAAGGCGGCTCGTAACCGCCGCCGGAGTAACAGCAGTGCCACGACCAGGCCCGTGAAACCAAACGCGGCAACGGTGAGCACTGTGATGACCGGGTCGACGTGGACCTCCTCGTCGGACACCGGGGCGATGTCGGCGACGAAACGCGCGACCGAGCCGTCCCACTGGAAACCGCCTCCTCCGTCCCAGACCGCAAGCGTGAGCAGTCCGAAGACGGCCAGCGACAACGCCGCGACGAACAGAGAGAATCTCAGGGGACGACCTACGTGCCGGGACGCGCGTCGGTCAGGACGACGGCGATGCGCTCGACGCCGAGCTCCTGGAGCGTCGAGACCACCGATTCGGCCTCGTCGCGCGTCGTTCGTCCGCTGCGAGCGACCACGAGCACGTTGTCGGAGCGGATCGCGAGCGGCAGAGCGTCGGCCGCGAGGAGCGGAGGTGAGTCGAAGACGACGAAGTCGGCCCGTTTGTTCAGGCGCTCGATCAACTCACCGAGAACCTCGGGCGTGAGCATCCCGACACGCGCGGACGGTTGCGTGCCGGCGGTCAGGACTTCCAAGCGGCCGGTCGCCTCAGTCGGGCCCGCCCCGTTCATGGCCGGCTCGACGACCACGACGTTCATGAGGAGGTCCTCGGCGTTCAGGCCTTCCCCGAGGACTCCCGCGAGGCCGGGGCTGTCGTTCTCGAGCCCGAGGGAGCGATGCAGCCTCGGCTCGCGCATGTCGGCATCGACGCAGATCACGTGTTTTCCGCCAAGTGCCAAGGCAGTGCCGATGGCGGCAGTGACACTCGACTGACCGGTGTCGGACCCGGCGCTCGTGATCAGGATCGTCGGCCCTTCCACGCCCACACGCGAGAACTGCAGCTTGGCGCGCAGGAGGTCGAGCGACGCCACCCGGGCCTCGTCACCCCGCCGCGGCTGGGCGGACGACCCGACTCCCGGCGGAGGCTTGCGATCCATTCCCACTGGAAGCGTTCCGACAACAGGCGCTCCGAACCACCGCTCCGCGTCCTTCCGGTTGCGGATGCGCGAGTCGAGCGCCTCGCGAGCGACGCCGAGCAGCAGTCCGAGTGCAAGGCCGCCGATGCCGGCAAAAATGATGCTGGTGCTCGTCGTCGCTACCGGGTCAGGCTCGACATGCGGCGGGTCGAAGATCCGAACGACGAGCTCGAAGGATCGGTCCCCGGCCACCGAGCCCTTGCCCACGCCGAGGGTTTCGTCGAGCTCGCGTGTGAAGATCCGCGCCAGCTCGGCGACTACCTGCACCGCTTGTCGCTGATTCGTCGAGTCGTAGCTCACGTCCATGACGGAGGTGTCGGGCAGGACGCTCACCGCGAGGTCCTCCTTGAACTTCTCCACCGAGACGTCGAGATTGAGCTGATCGATCACGCTGCGGACGATGAGGTCGTTCTCCAGGAGGCTCGTCATCGTGCGCGTCACCGAGCGGGGTGCGAGCTCGGGCGGCAAGGTTCCGTGGGGCTGACCGACGACCATCGTCATCGAGGCGCGGTAGACGGGCTCCCTGGTCTGGAGAATCGCCACTGCAACCGCAACCGTCAGCGCCGGGACCAGGACGACGAGCCACGCCTGGCGTTTCAGGGTTTGCAGGTATTGCCGCAGTGGAGATTCAGGTTGTTGCACGCTCGTTGCTCCGTTTGAGGGGCCGGGCTTCTCTTCTCATCATAGGGCCAATCTAAAGTTGCATAAATGGGGCAAAATCTGACGTCGAAGCGGCTAGGCGTCTACCAGGACGGGCCGTTCCGCATGGTTGGGGCTCAGGTAGCTCCGGACCCTGCCGATGCACCGTTTTTTCGCTTCGTGAGCGAGGTGGCGGAGAGCTTCGAATCCTTCGTGGTCTTCGCGCGCGTCGTCGGGACGGACGAGGGCGGTGAGCTGTCGTGCCTCCCCGGCCGGACGGTTGTCGTCCAGCTGCCCGACTACGGCAGCCTGCGCCGGCTCCACGCGGTCGCGGGCGCCGCCGTCCGCACGGGCTCGTCGTTCTGGCGGGGTCTCGCCGGCGTGGACGTCGTGTGGGTTTTCGGGCCTCATCCCTTCGAGCTGATGATCATCCTCTTGGCCAGGCTCAGAGGCCGGCGCGTGGTCTTCGGCGTGCGACAGGACACCCCGGAGTACTTTCGCGCCCGCCTCCCGAGTCCTCGCTGGAAGCCGGTACTGGCTGCGGTCCGGGCCATGGACGGCATGCATCGACTGCTCGCCAGGCGAATCCCCGCGACCGTCGTGGGCACGGCGAACGCCGAGCGCTACGCGAGCAAGAAAGGGCGGGTGCTCGCGATGATGCCCTCGCTCGTACGCGAGGCAGACGTCGTCCGCGAGCCTCCCGAGCGCGACTGGACCGGCGTGCTCGATCTCCTCACCGTTGGACGAATCGACGCCGAGAAGAACCCGCTGCTCCTGGTCGGGGCCCTCGCCGACATAGAACGTGCCCGGCCGGGCAGGTTCCGCCTCCGGTGGGCCGGGGTCGGCCCGCTCGCCGACGAAGTCCGTCGCCGGGCCGATGAGCTCGGGATCGGCGACCGGATCGAGTTGCTGGGCTACGTTCCGTTCGGGCCGGAGCTGCTCGCCGAGTACCGGCGCGCGCACGTGTTCCTGCACGTCTCACTGACGGAGGGCGTCCCGCATGTCCTCGTCGAGGCACTTTCCTCCGGTACCCCCATCGTGGCCACCGACGTCGGCGGTGTCCGGGCGGCGCTCGACGACGGCGCTGCGGGCCTGCTAGTGCCGCCCGACGATGCGGCGGCGCTCACCACCGCGCTCTTCCAGCTCGTCGACGACGACGGGCTGCGTTCGCAGCTCGTCGAGCACGGCCTGAGCCTGGCTCGAGAACGCACGCTCGAGAGCGAGGCTGCGCGGGTCGCGGCTTTCCTCAGAAATGCTTAGAAGTCCCTGGGAGGGTTTGGCGGAACAGATCCATTTCGTCAAACCCTCCCTAAACTCTGAGGTATGTGTGGCATCTGCGGCCTGGTCTCTCTGAACGGCGACGCCGTCGACCGCGGCGTGCTCGAGGAGATGAGCGCGGCACTCATTCACCGCGGCCCCGACAGCGAGGGCGTGTTCGTGGACAACGGCACCGGGCTCGCGGCGCGGCGCCTCGCGATCATCGACCTGGAGACGGGGGACCAGCCGCTGTCGAACGAGGACGGTTCCGTCACCGTCGTGCAGAACGGCGAGATCTACAACTACCGCGAGCTGCGGTCCGAGCTCGTCGACAAGGGCCACTCCTTCCGCACCCAGGGCGACACGGAAGTCCTCGCGCACCTCTACGAGGAGCACGGGCCGCTCTTCGCGGAGCGTCTCCGGGGGATGTTCGCGATCGCGGTCTGGGACGCGACGCGGAAGCGCCTCGTCCTGGCCCGTGACCGTTTCGGCATCAAGCCGCTGTACTACCGGCTGACCGGGGACTCCCTCTCCTTCGCGTCCGAGTTGAAGGCGCTGGTGCGGCAGCCCGGGTTCTCCCGCGAGATCGACCAGGAAGCGCTCGAAGCGTTCCTCGCGTTCAGCTTCGTGCCGGCGCCGCTGTCGATCTTCCGCGACGTGCGCAAGCTGGCACCTGGAAGCGTGCTCGTCTGGCAGGCAGGCCAGGGCTCGGACGTCTCGATCGAGCGCTACGCAAGACCGCGCCCCGCGCCGAAGAGCGAGATCCGAACCGAAGGCGACGACGAGCTGGCCGAGGAGCTGCTCGAGCGGCTGCGGGATTCGGTGAGGGCCCATCTGATCGCCGATGTGCCTGTAGGCGTCCTCCTCTCGGGAGGGATCGACTCGTGCACGCTGGCCGCGCTCGCCTCGGAGGCTGCGGGGCGGGTGAGCACCTTCACGATCGGCTTCGACGAGCGGGAGTTCGACGAGCGAGCTCTGGCGCGGGTCGTTGCCGAGCGGTTCGGGACCGACCACCACGAGCTCCTCGTCAGCCCCGACGCCGCCGAGCTGATGCCGGCCCTCGCCCAGGCCTTCGACGAGCCGTTCGCCGACTCTTCCGCGATCCCGACCTACCTGGTCTCGGAGCTGGCCCGCCGGCACGTCAAGGTCGCGCTCTCGGGAGAGGGCGGAGATGAGCTTTTCGGCGGCTACAACTACTACGCCGGCCATGCACTGGCGCGCCGGCTCGCGCCCGCGGCCTGGGCCCTACGACCTCTCGTCGAGCGGCTTCCGACCTCGACCGACAAGGCGAGCAGCCTCGACTGGCGGGCAAAGCGCTTCGTTCGCGCAGCGCGCATGTCTCCGCTCGAGCGCCACTACGCCTGGAAGTCCGTGTTCACCCCCGAGGAGCGAGGCGCGCTCGTCCACCCGGACCGGCGAGCCCTTGCCGACCCGCTGGAGATCCTTCGCACTCACTTTTCGGAGACGGAGGGCTCGGACGAGCTCTCGCGCCTGATGGGCCTCGACCTCGGCCTGTTCATGGTCGACGACATGCTCGTCAAGACGGACCGGGCGAGCATGGCGCACTCGCTCGAGGCGCGGGTGCCGATCCTCGACCCAGTAGTCGCGGAGCTCGCGCTCGCTCTCCCGAGCAAGCTGAAGGTGCGAGGGCTCGCCAAGAAGCGACTCCTGCGGAAGGCCGTCGCTCCCCTGCTCCCCCAAGAGATTCTCGAAGGCAAGAAGAAGGGCTTCGTGCCTCCGATCGGCACGTGGTTGCGCGAGGACCTGCAACCGCTCACGAGAGATGTCCTGTCACCGGAGAACCTTCGGCGGCAGGGCTTCTTCCGGCCCGAGGTGGTCACGCAGCTACTCGACGGTCACACCAACCGCCAAGCGGACAACAGCCGCAAGATCTGGGCGCTGCTGACGTTCTCGCTCTGGTACGACAGCTACGGGGAACAGGGTCCGGCGCCACGGGCGCCGGACTCGCGGAAAGTGCTTCGCACTGTCCGCGACTAAGAGCACAGATCGACAGGGCCAACGCCCCTGACCTTCGTGTAGTTGGTGCGCGTTCTAGAGGCCCAAGGCCGCGGCGCGGTGTGCATTCACGCGCGCTGCCGGCAGCAGGTTCGGGTACAGCGCGACCTCGTCGAGCATCCCGAGGAAGTACGGCAGGTTGCCGGGCGGTGACTTGCCAAGCAGCAACGAGCCGGTGTTGTTCATGTTTCCGGTGAAGGCGCCCGTGGTCGTCCGGCTGACTCCGTCAACCCATACCGTGATCCCAGAATCCCGGTCGTAGAGGACGACCACGTGGTGCCAGGCGCCGTTGTCGACTCGGATGTCCGGGCCCTTTGCGACCCGGGTGACGGCGCCGTCGAAGGCCTCGGCCCGCACTTCGCCCTTCTCGCCACCATGCTCGTCGATGAGCACCTGCCAGTATGGCCCTGAAGCGCCGCGCTTGGAGATGATCACCCGGTCGTCGTTCGCCCACGGGCGCACCCAGGCTTCGACGCTGAAGTCGCCCGTGCCGAAGTCGAGGCTGCCGGTCGCCGGGTCACCCATGTTCACCTGGTCGTTCGAGCCGTCCAGGTAGACAGACTTGTTCGTGTCGTTCGCCAGCACCCCGGCCTGGCCGAGCAGGACGCCGTTCTGGTACGCGCCGGAGGCGCCGCCGGCGATCGAGTTCGCGGCCACCGTCCCGGTTGTCTCGCTCAGTCGCCACAAGGCGCGGGGCGAATCGGCCAGCACCGTCGACAGGTACGTCGGCTGTGCCGGCGGCGGCGGCAGGCCCAGTCCCGCGTTTCGGTGCGCACCGACCCTTGCTCCCGTGAGCACGCCCGCGTAGAGCGCAACCTCGTCGATCTGCCCCTGGAAGTACGGGAAAGACGGGTTCGGCGTCTTGCCGACGAGCAATGCGGCTGTGTTGCTGATCGTGCGCGGGAAGGCGCCGGAAGTCGTCTGGCTAACGCCGTCGACCCAGACGGTGATCCCCTGGTCTCGGTCGAACACAACCGCGACGTGATGCCACGCGTTGTTGTCGACGCGGATCGCCGGGCCGTAGGCGGCGACGCTGTCGACGCCGTCGAAAGCGTTCGCGCGGACGTGGCCCAGATGGCCGCCGTCGTCAGAGATCGTCACCTGCCAGTACGGCGTGGACGAATCCGACGCGCGCTTGGCGATGATCACGCGCTCGTTGGTGACGCTCGTCTTGACCCAGGACTCGACGGAGAAGTCCCCGGTCCCGAAGTCGAAGCTGCCGTTCACCGGGTCGCCCATGCTGACCTGATCGTTTGTCCCGTCGAGGCCGATCGACTTGTTCACATCTCCGACCAGCGCACCGCTCAGACCCAGGGCGACGCCGTTCTGGTACGCACCGGCTGCCGCTCCGGCGACTTCATTCGCGGCCGTCGATCCGCTGAGCTCGCCCATACGCCAGTAGCCGCGCGGGGCATCCGCGAGCACGGTTGTCCGATAGTCCGGCCCCGGTGGCGGAGGCGGTGGCGGCGGTGGTGGCGGAGGCGGCGGTGGTGGCGGAGGCGGAGGCGGTGGTGGCGGAGGCGGAGGCGGCGGAGGCGGTGGCGCCGTTACGGTCCAGTCCCAGCCGGCAGGCGTCGCGTCGGTGTTGCCGACCAGATCGGTCGCACGGACGCGGAAATTGTGCGGACCGGCTACGAGATCCGCATAGGTCGCCCCCGACGAGCAGATGGAGAACGGCGCGCTGTCGAGCGAGCATGCGAACGCACTCGTCTCGGAGGCCGTGAAGACAAAGATGGCAGTTGTCGACTCTGTTGACGCGGGCGGGCCGGAGGTGATCGTCGTGTCAGGCGCCGTCGTGTCGACGGTCCAAGTCCAGTGGGCGGGAGTCGCGTCGACGTTTCCGGCTAGATCGCGGGCGCGGACGTCGAACACATGCGTGCCCTCGGTGAGACCCGAGTACAGGGCAGGTGAGGTGCAGCCCGTGAAGAGCGCTCCGTCGAGCGAGCACTCGAAGATGGCGTTGCTCTCGCTCGAGAAGGCGAGACTCGCCGACGTGCTCGAGGTGCGCGTGGGCGGGCCGGAGTCGATGGTCGTCTGAGGCGCTGTCGTATCGACCGTCCACGCCCACTGCGCGGGCGTCGCATCGACGTTGCCTGCAACGTCACGCGCGCGAACCGCAAACGTCTGCGCACCGTCAGCCAGGCCGAGGTACTGGAGCGGCGAGGGACAGGCGCTGAATGCTGCTCCGTTGAGTGAGCATTCGAAAGTGCCAGGCTCGGTGGCCGAGACGGCAAAGCTGGCCGACGTGCTGCCGGTCAGGGCCGGAGGACCGGAATCGATGGTGGTGTCAGGAGCCTCCACGTCCGGCGGTGGGCCGTTGGCCCCGGACTCGTGGTGAGCGGCGATCCGCGCCGGCGAGAGCAAGCCCGCATAGAGCGCCACTTCGTCGAGGTTCCCCTTGAAGTTCCCGTAGCCGGGTGACTTGCCGACGAGCAGAACGCCGGTGTTCGAGATGTCGCCCGGAATCGCGCCGAGATTCGCCCGGACGTTAGTCCCGTCGACGTAGACGATGATGCCGGTGTCGCGGTCGAACAGCACGACGACGTGGTGCCAGCCGCCGTCGTCGACGCGAACTGCGGGGCCGTACACCTCGCGGGTCATCGTCCCGTCGCCGTAGTTGACGCGGATCCGGCCGATCTGGCTTCCATCGTCCGTCACCGTCATCTGCCAGAACGGAGGCGGAGTGGCCGAGTACGGACGCTTCGAGATGATCGCCCGTTCGTCGTTGGCTGTTGCCTTGACCCATGCCTCGACCGAGAAGTCCTGGGTGCCGAAGTCGATGCTGCCGGAGACCGGATCTCCCATGTCGATCCTGTCGTCGCCGCCGTCGAAGCCTGCCGCGGTGTTCGTGTCGTAGACGAGCGCGCCGGGAGCACCGAGCAGGGTTCCGCTCAGGTAGTGACCGAGGGGCCCTCCCATCTCGTCCACGGCATTCGTGCCGCTCAGTTCACCGAGCCGCCAGTAGGCGCGCGGCGAGTCGGCGAGAACCGTGGCGCGGTAGGCGCCGACGGGTGGCGGTGGCGGAGGTGGCCCAGGCGGTGGCGGTGGGGGCGGAGGTGGGGGTGGTGGAGGTGGCGGGGGTGGCGGGCCTCCGGTGCGCTCGAACGCACCAGCATCCACGCCCGCTCCTTGCGGGCGGACGACGCTGTCGAGGTCGGCGAACGGGGAAAAGACGATGTCGGCGTAGTCGATCGCCGGGCTGCCTGCGTTCAGGTGCAGGTCGCGAGCCGCGTAGTTGGCAAAGAGCGGGTCGGTCGTACGGTTGCCGCCTGAATAGTCGATCCCGGGACAGCCCGTGTGCAGTTGACCCAGCGTGTTGCCGAAGACGACGTTGTGGTCTGCCCGTACGAGGGTCGGGCAGGTCGAGTCGCCTCGGATCCCCCAATCTGCATTGAACGCCACGACGTTGTTGATCACCTTGATGTTGTCCACGCCTTCTGACCCGCCCAGGACGATGCCGCTGAGACCGGACCCGGTGATCGTGTTGGCGGCGATAATCGATCGGCTATTGCGGTTGTAGACCTGGATCCCGAAGCCGGCCGGGTGGTCGTGGATCTGGTTGTTGACGACGAGGTGGTCGTCGCCCTTCAGGTAGATGCCGTGGCTCTGCTCGTCGATCCCCTGGCCGTTGTTGTGAATCCAGTTGCCGAGAATCTGAACGTGATGGCTTTCCTCGTCCACGTAGATGCCCTGGTCGACGCCGTTGCGAATCTCGTTGCCAGAGATCTCGAGATTGTGGCCGAGGAGATCGACATTGCCACCAGTGGTCAATGGTGAGTCCTGAATCACGAACCCGCGGAACCGGAAGTAGGCACCGGTGGTCAACACCTGAAGCGGACGGCCGCCGGCAGAGTCGAGCACTGGGCGCTCGCCCGGGTAGCTCTCGACCGAGATCGGGGCCGCTGCCGTGCCCGCGTGGTTCAGCACGAGGTTTTCGTTGTAGGTGCCCGCGCGGACGAGCGCGCGCTGTCCGGGCGCGAGCACGTCGAGCGCATGCTGGACCGTGCGCCAGGGCGAGTCGATTGTCCCAGGGTTCGAGTCCAGTCCTGTCGTGGCGACGTAGTAAGTCGACCCGGTTGATGGGCCGAGCGGCGCTGAGAGCCCGCTTCCGTGGCCCCCCGGTGGCGGCGGCGGCGGTGGAGGCGGTGGCGGAGGCCCGCCCGGCGCTCCGTGACAGTTCGCATTACCCGCGTCGGACCCCGTATTGCCAGGGACCGGCAAGAACTCCCAGTTGAAGCTGCCGTCGTGCAGAACCAGCTTCAGGACGCCGTGTGAGTCGCTGATCCGAGCGGCGCTGTTGGGCTGGATCGTTCCGAAGCCGTAGAGCACGTAGCCTCCGGTGCCGACCGTGAACTGCGGAATCCCGTGGGCAAGGTCGAGCGTCCCGTCAGGCGTCTGCGGAAGGAAGCGCTCGTAGAGGTGCTCGTCTCCGTTCACGATCGCATCGACGCCGTGTTCGTAGAGCACGTCCCAGATCGGTTGCACGTTCGTCGAGCTGCCGTGCACGTTGCCCGAGCTGAACCGAACCATGTGCATGTACGCGAGCGTGCAGTTCGCCGGATGGGCAGCAAGATCCGCGCGCAGCCAGGCCTCTTGCTCGTCGTTGTCACAGGTGCCGCCGGGGATCTCACCGCAACGAGTGTTGAGCGCCACGATGTGCCAGGAGCCCCGGTCGTAGCTGTACCAGCCCTCCTCCGGGTCGCCGGCCACTGCTCCGAAATAGTCGAAGTACGAGGCGCCGCCGTCGGCGTGGTAGTCGTGGCCGCCCGGAATGGGCATCGTCCGGGACTTGAAGCTTCCCCAGGAATCGTTGTAGCAGGCATAGTCCGCCGCGCTGCCATTGGGGTAGGCGTTGTCGCCGGTGGTGAAGACAGTCGCGTTCGGCATGCCCTCGATGATCGAGGCCGTCGCTTCGTCCTGCCCGCTCACACCGCACGAGGCAATGTCACCCGCGCCAACGAGAACAGGATCAGGCGCCGGCGGTGGCGGAGGCGGCGGCGGAGGCGGCCCGTCAGTGACCGTAAAGGTGTGCGTGGCACTCGAGCCGAGATTGCCTCGGCCGTCCTGTTGCTCGGTTTGAGCCGTATAGACGCCCGCCGTCAGCGCCGGTGAGGCGTCGACCGCGTACGACCCATCGCCGGCGAGTCCGGCGGCGAGCGTCTGCACAGGTGTGCCCGACACCGTCGGGCCCGCGTAAACCTTGACGCTGACCACGCTCGCGTCCCCGAGCGCGGTTCCGCCGAGCCCCGAGAAGCTCGGCGTCGTTCCCGTCGTGGAACCATCGGCCGGCGTCGCGAGAGAAACCGTGGGAGCCGCGGCGTCGGCGATCCCGGCGTAGAAGTGCGCCTGGACTCGGCTTACGGACAGCAGGCTCCGATACAGCGCGACTTCGTCGACGTCACCGTTCAGGTTCGCGTAGCCGCTCGACTTGGCGACCATGAACGGCGCGGCATTGCTCAGATCACCGGTCAGAAGAGCGACGGTGAACCCAGAGTTGACACCGTCGATGAAGAACCTGATCCCCGCGTCGCGGTCGACCGTGATGATGACGTGGTGCCAGACGCCGTCGTCGACGCGATGGAGGCTGTAGACCTCTTTCGTGACCGCCCCGTCGAACACGTTCATACGCAACTGCCCGGTGTGACTTCCGTCGTCGGTGACGGTCACCTGCCAGTAGCGAGTTGCGTCGCGCTTCGAGATGAGCGCGCGCTCACCGTTGACGGTCGTCTTGACCCAGGCCTCGATCGAGAAGTCGCCCGTGCCGACGTCGAGGACCCCGCTCGCCGGATCGTTGAGGCTCATCCTGCCGCTGCCCCCGTCGAACCGGGCTGCGCTGTTGAACTCCGTTGCCAGCGCGCCGGGAACGCCAAGGGTCACGGCCTGGAGATAGGTGCCCGGGTTCGCGTTGACCGTTTCGTCGATCGCGGTCGTGCCGGTCGCCTCGCCGAAGCGCCAGTAGCCGGCCGGGTTGTCGGCCATGACCTCGTCACGGAACGACGGACCAGCTGCCGGTGCCTGCGCGACACCGACGGCGAGCATCGTCGCGCCGAGGGCGAGCGTCAACGCCAGCATCCGAAACGCCGAGCGAAGGCTCAACATGCTTCCTGCCCACGAATGGGCAGCGCCAACCCGAAATAGCAATGCCGCGAACTGCCGCAGTTCCCCGTTCCCCCGTTCCTGACGAACTCTGATGTTTCCTTAACTACTCTGCCCGTTAATTACTCCCACCTAGTCGCCCGCCGTGCAATAGGCCGAACGGCCTACTTTTGGGTCCTGCAATACCTAGTGCGAAAGGGCTTGCTCATGCGGTTTTGGGCCCTGAACCACGCGTAGCTATCCTTCGGCGCCTGTGGCCGGCGTTACCAGGGGGATCGGTGTAGGCGCCGTCGTCGTCTCGATGCTCGTGACCGGGGCGGCGTACGGGGGCCAGCAGACGCGGTCGAATAGCCCGACCGTGGTCTCTGCAACGGCCGCCGCGGTGGGGCTGCCGCGACCGCTCCCGGTCTCACGCGGGCGGGCCTACTACGTGTCCGTACGGGGAAGCGATTCGAGCCCTGGCACCCTGGCACGCCCCTGGCGGACAATCCAGAAAGCTGCGAGCACGCTACGGCCCGGTCAGCGAGCGTTCGTCCGCAGGGGCATCTATCGAGAGAACGTCCAGGTGACCCATCCCGGCACGGCGGCGAAGCCGATCACGATCGCCGCCTACCCGCGGGAACGGCCGGTCATCTCACACGCGGACGGACCGCTCGAGATCGACACCGGCTACTACCGGATCCGCGGCTTCGTCCTCGAACGCGCCAAAGGCACGTCCTCGACGAACGTGTACTTCCAGGACGACGCCCATCACATCGAGCTCTCGGGCAACGAGATCCGCCACTCGCAGGACCAGGGCGTCTTCTCCGAAGAGCAGACTCACCACCTCCAGATCCTCGGCAACCGGATCCACGACAACGGTCTCGGCCATGTGTCCGGCCAGCACCAGAGCCATGGCCTCTACTTCCAGGGTCGCGACCACGTCGCGGCGAACAATCTGATCTTCAGCCATCCCTACGGGTTCGGGATCCAGGTGTACGACCAGAACAGCGGCTCGATCCTCGTCAACAACACGGTGACCGGCGCGGCCCACAGCGGGATCGTCGTCGGTGGCTCCGGCGGCGTGAGCAACATCACGATCCGCAACAACATCCTCGCGTTCAACGAGAAGTACGGCATCCAGACCGACAGCGACTGTCCGACCGGGCCGGTCTCGATCGATGCCAACGTGATCTTCGGCAACGGCGACGGGGCGGTGCAGCGCGGGTGCTCGACCTTGCGGGTGGGCAGCAACATCAGCTCCGACCCGAAGTTCGTCTCGCGCTCTCGCCGCGACTTCAGGCTCGCGAGCGGAAGCCCTGCGATCGATCGCGCGCGTGCCGACTCCGCGCCAGGCAAGGACATCGCCGGCCGGAAGCGCCCGACGGGGCGCGGCTACGACGTCGGTGCGTTCGAGCGCGCCGGGTAGTCGGCCTTCGTCCCTCCCCAGGGCTCGGGCAGCAGTCTCGGTAAGGCGAGGCTGAGGCCGACGATGACCCAGAACATCCTCGCCGTCTCCGTGCTGAGGAAGGCGGCGGTGACCGCCCACGTCATCAGGCCCAGCAGCAGCGCGTGGGCGACTCGGCCGACGAACGGCGCCGCCCAGGAGAGCTGCGCGCCTGACCGTGCGTCGCAGCGCTAAACCGGTCGTGACCAGGATCCCGAGGTAGAGGAAGAGGCCCGTGAAGCCGAGCTCCGCCGCGGTCCCCAGATAGGTCTGGTGCGCCGCGTAGTTGTCCCCTTCGCTGCGGTCTCCGTACACCTCGAGGTCGACGCCCGGCGTCTGGAGGATCAGCTCTTCGGAGATGTATCTGAAGCTCCCGTACCCGACCCCGAGGACCGGGTTCTCGCTCGCCGTCCTCGCCGCAGCCTTCCAGATGTTCGTGCGCCCGGAGCCCGTCTTGTCCTCCTGATTCTGCGGCGCGTAGATCGACTGCGCACGCGTCACGACCTGATCGCGGAGGAACGGCCGCGAGAAGAAGCCGACCATGCCGAGCGCGACGACCACGAGGGCGAGCGCCTTCTCCTGCCGCGATCGGAAGAGACGCTCCGGACGCGAGACGAGGAAGAGCGTGCCCAGCACGACGACGCCGATGAACGCTCCACGGGACAGCGACGTGAAGATCGAAGCGAGGATCGGCAGCAGGCTCAGATAGAGAGCGACCCGGAGCGGCTTCTTCGTGGTCTCGCTCGCCAGCACGAGAACGAGCGGCACGACGACGAGCTGAATCGCAGCGAAGAAGTCAGGGTCGCCGACACCTCCTTGCGAGCGCCCGGCCTGGAGCAGATCGATGCCGGGCGGTGACGGCATGCCGGCGAACGCGAGGACGGAGAGGGTGCCCATGAGGCCCGCGCCGAACGCGACGACGTAGAGGAAATGCCGGAGGTCGTCCTCGGAGCGCGGAAGAGATGCGCTCGCGAGGAAGTACACGAGGGAGATGCCGAGGGACTGGAGCAGGTACTGGGTGCCCGGCGCGCTCAGGGTCCACGCGCCGCTCGCCACCGCCCATGCCACGTAGAGGCTGGCCGCCACGAGCGGAGCGCCGGGCCGGATGCGAGCGCCACCTCGAAGCAGCTCGACGAGCACCATGATCAGAGCGGCCGGCGCCAGCAGGCGCGTGACCGGCAACCCGGCGAACACCAGGGACTCGATGAAGACGGTGATCACGGCCAGCGGGAGGAGCAGTACGGGCCGGGTCAGGACGATCGCCGCGAAGATGAGCGCCAGGGCGAGCGCGAGCCCGAGCTGCCAGTCGATCAGTGCTGCGAAGGCCTCGACGGACGCGAGGACCGCCGCCAGGGCGATCCACCCGAAGGCGGACAGGTCCATGTGCGGCCGGTACGCCGCTTCGTGAGTTCCCGGAAAGGTCATCGCCGCCTAGGGTTCTAAGGATAGTGTCGAAACGGCCGAACAACGAAGCCGCCGCGACCCCACCGCCCTTTGCCCGCTCGGCCGTGCTGACGTACGGCACGCAGGTCTCGGCGGCGTTTCTGTCGCTCCTCAGCGTGTTGATCGTGGCGCGCGCGCTCGGCGCCGAGGGCCGCGGCAACGTCGCCTTCCTGACCGCGATCACGTTCCTGACCGCCAACCTCGCGACGCTTCGGCCTGCAGGAGGCAAACGCCAACCTCGCCGCCTCGGAGCCACGGATACGACGCGCGCTGGCTTCGAACTCGATCCTGCTCTCGCTCGTGCTCGGCGGGGCGGCGATCGCGGCGTTGTCCGGCACTCATCGCTCTCGTTCCCGCGGTCGCCGGCGAGTCGGACGCGACCCTCCGCTGGATGGCGTTCGCCTTCATCCCGGCGATCCTGCTCCAGATCTTCCTGCGCTTTCTCGTGCAGGCCGACTACGGCTTTGCGGTCACGAATACGGCCTATCTGCTCGCACCGACGCTGAACGTCGTCGGGAACGGGCTCTTCTACGCCTTCGGGATCCTCAGCGTCGGGACGGCGGTCGGCTGGTGGCTCGCCGGTCAGACGCTCGAGACGGTGCTGCTCGCCTGGTACGTGCAGCGCCGGCTGGCGGGCTTCGGGCGACCCGACCTAGCGCTCGCCCGACGCGCGTTGGCCTTCGGCGTCCGGGCCCACCCGGGCCGGATCATGCTGCTCGGCAACTACCGCCTCGACCAGTGGCTGCTGGGCGCGATCGCAGGCTCGCGGGAGCTCGGCGTGTACAGCGTCGCGGTCGCCTGGGCCGAGGCTCTTTGGTACCTGCCGACGGCTCTTTCCTACGTCCAGAGGCCGGATCTGGTCCGGGCCGCTCGGGACGAGGCGGCGCGGCTGGCCGCGCGCGTTTTCCGCGCAGTCATCGTCATCACGGCGCTCTTCGGTCTCGTCATGTTCGCAGCGGCGCCGATCCTCTGCACCGTCATCTTCGGAGACGAGTTCCGCGACTCGGTCGGCATGCTCCGCATCCTCGTCGTGGCCTCGATCGGCGTCACGACGATCAAGCTCCTCGGCAGCGCGCTCGTCGCGCGAGGGAGCCCGGGCCTGCAGAGCCTTGCGATCGGAGCGGGGTTCGTCTGCAGCGTCGTGCTCGACATCGTCCTGATTCCGCCCTTCGGCGGCACGGGCGCAGCGCGTCGCGGCTGCGCTGGCCCATACGGCGGCCGGCTTCGTCGTCGCGTCGATCTTCATCCGCACGCTGGGCGCGCGAGCGTCCGATCTCGTGCCGCGGCCGAGCGACGTCGCCTGGTTCGTTCGCCGCCTACGGCAGCGCTTCGGCGCCGGTGGCCGCAGCGTTACGGCGACGCAACCCGACTCGAATCCAGCCCGCGGCCATCCCGATCCCATACGCGACGTGGAAGACCACGAAGGCCGCGATCACGCGCGGCAACAGAAGCCACCTCTCTCCGGCCGCACGGATGGCGCGCACGCCGAAGACGAGGGCGCCGGCGAGGTAGAGGGCGAGCTCGAGCGCGAGCAGGATGCGCGCGGTCCCGCTGAAAGCGGCGAGCGCGATTAGGACGGCAAGCGAGCCGACGAAGGCAATCGGCGCCAGGCTGCGTGCGCTGACGATCCGGCCGTGCTTGCTCATGACCGCCGGCTTCCAGAGGCCGTACTCGTAGTACTGCCGAAAGACGCGCCTGAAGCTGCCGCGCGGCGTGTAGAAGATCCGGATCGCAGGGTCGAGCACGATCTTCCCGCCGGCGAGGCGCAGCCGGAGGTTGAACTCGTCGTCCTGGTTGCGGACGAGCGTCTCGTCGAAGAGCCCCGCGCGCTCGAACGCATCGGGCGTGAACGCCCCGTAAGGCACGGTGTCGACCTCGACGCGCTCGCCCTCGCCGTGGCGGGTCCAGTGGATCCCGCCGAACGGACTGTTCATGGCGCAGGCCACCGCGCGCTCGGTTCCGGTACGGCCGATCGGAATGAAGATGCCGCCGACGTTCGCGGCGCCGGTCTCCTCGGCCGCGACCGCGCACCTACGCACGTAGTCCGCCGGGTACCGGCTATGGCAGTCGACGCGGACGATCAGGTCACCGGTGGCCGCGCGGATGCACGAGTTGAGGCCGGCCGATACCCACCGTGCCGGGTTGTCGAGAACCGTGACCTCGATCCCCTCGCGCTCGGCCGCGCCGCGCAGGCGCTCCACAGACCCGTCGGTCGAGGCTCCGTCGGCGACGAGCAGCTCGAGCTCTCCGTCGAAGTCCTGAGCCGCGATGTCGGCGACGAAGCCCTCGATGTGCGCCGCCTCGTTCCACATCGGCGCAATGACCGAGACGCGCTTCACGCTGGCGGCTTCACGCACACGTAGAACGGCTCTCCGGCGTGAATCTCGTACAGCGAGCGGGTCGCCAGGTTGAGCCGCTCCGCGTAGTCCTCTCGAGTCACTGCGAAGCCGGGCTCCTCGAGCCGCCCGAGATAGTCCGAGCCGCAGAGGCGCACGTGGTCGTACTGCCCGTACCGGCGCTCACGCTCGGCTGGATCGGTCACCGTCGGGTCCTCGAGCGTCTCCTCGAAGGGACTCGGCGGGACCTGGATCACTGCTGTGCCTTTGGGCCTCAGCACTCGAAAGAGCTCGCTGATCGCCTTGCGGTCTTCCTGCACGTGCTCGAGAACGTGCAGGCAGACGATCAGATCGTAGGAGCTGTCGGGGAACGGCAGATCGGTGATGTCCCCCTTGATGTCGGCCAGCGGCGAGTCCAGGTCGAGCGACACATAGTGCACCGCCGGGAACGAGACGAGCCATCCGCGAACCGAGGATGCAGGGCCGACATGAAGGATGTCTCCGCCTCTTTCGGGCACCCGCAGGACGTCCCGGAGGTACAGCGTCACGGCGCGCTGCCGCATCAGCGACCCGCACCGCGGGCATTGGTCGTTGAGCCCGTGGAAGCGCGCGAACTTGCGGAAGCTGCTGCCACAGCACGGACACGAGACGCTCGAGCCCGCGTTCAGGATCGATGAGACCCGCAAGAAGCTGCGCCTGAGGGCGAGCTTGAGACGGCCGGGAAGGGCCGCTTTGAGCGCGGGGTAGGACGCCACCATCAGATCATGGGCGTTGCGAGGCCTTTTGGCCAATCCGGGCATCACGCGACCGCCTCGAGGACGTGATCCACGTTTCGCGCCAGCCATCTGGGCTCCGTGCGCCGCTGCCGGTGCGTGCGCAAGGTGTAGGCAGCACGGTCCAGCCAGTAGGCGACTGCGAGGCTCTCGAACAGGCCGGGCCGCGGTTCCAGGCCGATCCGGCTGCAGTACGCGCGGGCCACCTCGTCCCCGCCGGACTGCGCCCACGGGAATAGGTGTCGAACGAGCGAGGGGCCCCAGTCCTCGTCGGCGAGGGAATACTGCGCCAGATGCTGAAGGTGGATCAGATCCAGCAACGGCAGGCGGCCCGGCCCGCCCGCGTCCCAGTCGACCACTCCGCTCAGGTGATCCCCTTCGGCCAACAGGTTCCCGAGAAAGAAGTCACCGTGTCCGAAACCGCGCGGCACGTCCGCGAGGGCAGAGTCCAGCCGGCTGCCGACAGAAGCGAGCGCCGCTCCTCGCTCAGGCCGAAAGGCGGCGATGCTTTCCGCATCCTTACTGGGCAGGAGGGCCGTGTCGGACCCGCCGGCGGCGTGGAGCGCGACGAGGAAGTCCAGGCATTGGGCACGCAACGGATCGGTGAGGGTGGCCGGTCTCGAGCCGGCGAGCCGGCGCTCGAGCGACCATTCGGCGAGGCCCGACTTGCCGGAAGCGAGGATCCACGGAGCACGCTCGGCTACAGGCGCATCGGGGCCCGTAGCGCGCAGGAGCTCAAGCGCCCGCGATTGTCCTTCGAGCTGGCGCCTGGAGGGCCCGACTGCGATCCGGACCAGGCCTTTGTCGGTCATGGCGGCGACGAGCCCGGACCGGATCGACGGCGGGCCGAGGAGCGTCGAATCCGCTGCCGAGAGCGACGCGTCGAGCAAGGTCGGGGCCCCGGCCGAGCGCCGGCCCAGCACGAGCGCACGCTGCGGCAGGTACTCCACGAGCTTCCTTCGCGCGGTACGGGCGCCCTGGGCCCGGAACTGCTGCCTCACGTCCCAGAACACGACGTCCGTCCGCGGGTACCCCCGTCTGCGAACCATTGGCCGGGCACGCAGCGCCCGCACGCGCACCTCGGCTGCACTCGCGAGCCGACGGCCGACCCGAACGGCGAGGTGCGTGCTGTCGTGCGGGCGCGCAGCAAAGCTGACCACGGCGAGGTCGGCCTCTCCTCTGAGCTCGGAGGCGGGCGCGATGTCGACGTCCGCCCCGGACTCGACCAGGTCCGCGCCCGCGTCGGCGAGCACGGCCGCCAGCCCTTCGTCGACGGCGCGGAAGCGAGTCGCGTCGGCAGGAAGCACAGCGGCCAGCCAGCCGTGGTCGAAGGCAGCTGATGTCACGGCCGCTCGTCCTCTGCTACCACGCCGTCTCCGACGGCTGGGACCATGGCCTCGCTCTCCGGCCGGCGGCTTTCGAGCGTCAGGTGCAGAGCCTGCTCGACCGCGGGTTCCGCCCGGTCGGCGCGAGCGAGGCGATCGACGGCAACGGCCGTCTCCTGCACGTGACCTTCGACGACGCGTACACGAGCATCTCGGGGGCCCTGGACCTGCTCGAGCGCCTGGGGGTGCCGGCCACGATCTTTGCTTCGACCGCCTTTGCCGACGAGGGCCGGCCGCTCGACGTGCCCGAGCTCGCGGCGGACGCGATCGCTCAGCCCGACGAGCTCCAGACGATGGGCTGGGACGAGCTCCGCACGCTCGCGGACCGAGGCTTCGAGATCGGCTCGCACACCGTCAGCCACCCGCATCTCCCCCGCCTCACCGAAGCCGAGATCGACCGCGAGCTCCGCGAGTCGCGGGCGCGCTGCGAGGACCAGCTCGGACGGCCGTGCCGCTACCTGGCCTATCCCTACGGCGAGCACGACGCCCGCGTCAAGGCCCTGGCCGAGCGCGCCGGCTACGACGCAGCGTTCACCCTGCACGGCACGCGAGAGCGGCCGAGCCGCTACTCGATCAGGCGGGCACACGTCTATCGCGGTGATTCGCTGCTGCGGGCGACCCTGAAGACGTCGTTCGTGGCCAGGCCCGCCTACCGGGCTGCGGCCCTTGTGCGCGCCGCAACACGTCGCTGACTCAGCCATCTTCGAGTCGCATGCCCGGTTCGAGCACATCCGCGGCGGGCCGAGCTTGGCCGTCCACGTGCAGCCTGTGCACGACGATCCACTCGTCGCCGGCCGCTACGCGCACGCCCTCCTCGCCCGACGGGCCGACGCTGCCCGGTTCGGCGTCGACAGCCTCGCCCGTTCGAGAAGCCTTCGTGACCGCGACCGTCTCGCCGTTCAGCCTGGCCTGAGCTTGCCCCCACGGTGAGGGGAACGGGAAGTAGTCACAGGCCCGAACGAAGTCGACCACCTCGCGAGCTGGTCGGCTCCAGGCGATGCGGCCGCCATTCGGCACGTCGGCGCCGAAGTACCTGCGGTCCGAAGGATCCTGTGCCGTAGCCGGGATCGCGTCGCGACCCTGCGCGGCTGCGTCGAGCAGTTGCTGGAACAGGGGCAATCCTTCGCGGACACAACGCGCGCTCAGCGAGAGCCCGGTGTCGTCGTCGGCGATTTCGAACGAGGTCTCGTAGGCGATCGCACCCGTGTCGATGCCGGGCTCCATCCAGTGCACCGTCACGGCGTGACTGCTCTCGCCCTGGTAGATCGCCCAGCTCGGCGCGTTCAGGCCCGCGTACGCAGGGAGCGGCCCGGGATGCAGGTTGAAGCTGCCGATGCGCGGGGCGGCCACGAGGTCCGCGTGGATGACGTAGAGCGAGTGCACGTTGAGCAGGAGGTCGATCTCCTTGCTGCGCATCCACTCGGCGAACTCCGGATCGCGCACGCTCGTCGAGGGCAGGACCGGCACGCCGAGCGTCTCCGCGACGCTCGCGACGGTCGCACCTCCCCCTCGGGTCGGCGGCTCGGTCAGAACCGCGATGAGGTCGTGCTCCGAGCCTGAGACCATGCGCAGCACCTGGATGCCGGCCGATTCCTCGGCCACGAGCAGCACGTTCACTGGAACGGCTCGAGGTGATGCCCCATCCAGAACTCGCCGTCGAGGCGCGTGAGGAGGGCGTGCCCGGCCTGGATGGCGTGCGAGATCTCGCGATCCTTGGCGTGGATCAGGACGAGGAACCCGCTCTGGTGGAAGAGCGCCCGGCGTTGAGCGAGCGGCTCCCTGACATGCGCCTCCAGGCGCCCTTGGATCGCTGCGCTGCCGGCGTCGTAGGCGTGCCGCAGGAGGTGGTCGAGCACGTCCCCTGCGTTTCGCTCTTCGGCACCGATCTGGAGCACCTGTGAGATTCCCCCGGGAACGAGGTAGTAGACGTACCACCCGCGCGCCCGCCCGTCGGCGCCCCGGACGAGGTGCTTGACCAGCGTGCCCCGGCTGCGAACCGCAGCCACCTCTCGCAGGAGCCAGTCGGCGAATCCCTCGTCGTAGGCGGGACGAAGGCGGACCTTGACCTCACGGACCTGGCCGACGAGCTCGGCAGCCGTCAGCTCCTCGGACCGAAGGTCGCCCACGCGATCTGGGCGGAGTGCCCGCGAGGCCAACGGAGAGGCCACGGTGTCCAGAACCTGCGAGATCCTCGCCCGTCGCACGGGCTCGACCTGCTGCCGGCCGCGATAGGCGGAAGCGAACTGCGCCGGCCGGAAGATGCGCACCCAGCCGATGCACGCGAGCTGGCTCGTTTCGCCGCCGACCCCTTCCCAGATCCGGCGCACCATGTCGGACGCCGTGTCGGTGATCGTCAGATCCTGCGCGCCGGACATGTACTCGCGCATCAGGAACGCGCCGGCCGCGCGCTTTCGAACCTCAGGCTCGGTCACGAGCTGGCCGCTGATCCCCATGCGCACGGGCCGCCCTTCGAGCTCGAGCCGCCGCACGCTCGACCCGAGGAAGCCGAGGATCTTGTCGCCGTCTCGCGTAGACGAGCGACGGGATCTCCGCATCGGCCCACGGGTGGTCGAGGAAGTGTCCGTTCGAAGTAGGCGGCCAGCCCCGGCGGAGGAGTCCTCGACCCCGAGCGCGCGACGTGCTCGTAGAGGCTGACGACCTGCGGGAGGTCGGCGCGCTCGAGCGGGCGGATCGCGCTCATGCCTGCGCCCCGACGATCACCTCGCTGATGCGGTCGACGCTGCGGAAGTTCTCGATCTCCAGGTCATCGAGCGGGAGGCTCACGGAGAACTCGCGCTCGATCGCGAACAGCAGCTCGACGAGCGCGAGCGAGTCGATCAGCCCGGACTCGATCAGGTCTGCCTCCTGCGACGGCACCTGGACGTTCAGCGTCTCGAGAAAGAGCTGCTGCACGCGCTCGCTGACGCCTGGATCGCCGGCCATCGATCGCCTCTGACCCTAGCGGCCGGCCGTATCGGCAGCCGCTTGCCTTGAAGGCTCGGCGGACGCCTCGGCCTCGAAGTGCTCCCTGATCGAACGCCGGTCGATCTTGCCGTTCACGTTCTTCGGGAGCTCGTCCATCACGACCCAGCGGGCGGGGAGCATGTAGGAGGGGAGCGTCTTCGCGATCTGCTCGCGGATCGCCGGCGGGGCGACGCTCTCGCCCTTGGCGGGCGCGTACGCGCAGCAGATGGCCGTGCCCTCGAAGCCGCCGGTCTCGACACCCACGACCGCGCACTCCCGGATGTCGTCGAGCGCGTTCAGCGCCGTCTCGATCTCGCCGAGCTCGATCCGGTAGCCCCGCGCTCTTGATCTGCGAGTCGGCGCGCCCGAGGAAGTCGACGAGCCCGTCCTCGCGCACGCTGCGCGAGGTCGCCCGTGCGGTAGATGCGCTCGCCGGGGTTGCGCGGGTCCGGCAGGAACGCGGCGGCCGTCTTCTCCTCGTCGCGCCAGTAGCCGGGGCTGAGGCCCGACGCCGGCGATGTAGAGGTCGCCGATCTCGCCCGGCGGCACCGGCTGCAGCTCCTCGTCGAGCACGAGCAGCTCCTCGCCCGCGCAGGCGACGCCGATCGGGATCGGCTCGGTCTCGCTCGCCGGGAGCGCGGGCACGTGTAGTAGCTGCTCGCGATCGTGGCCTCGGTCGGCCCGTAGAGGTTCGTGAAGCGTGGCGTGCGGCAGGCGCTCCATCCAGTGCATCAGGATCGGGGTCGGCAGGACCTCGCCGCACCAGAGCACCCGCTCGCAGCGAGGGGAAGTCGCCGTGCTCGAAGGCCTCGAACTTCGCCATGAACGTGAAGGTCGAGGGAACCGAGAACCACTGCGTCGAGCTCGCGAGTCGCGGATCAGCTCCGCGAGCTTGCTGCGGCATCAGGTTGGCGGCGGCGGGCACGAGGTGCAGCTCCGCGCCGGCGAGAGAACGTCCCGTAGATGTCGAACGTCGAGAGGTCGAAGTGGAGCGGCGGGTGCCCCGAGATCCGGTCGGTCCTCGCTTCGTCTCCGAAGTAGCCGGTCGCCCAGTCGACGAACGTGACCACGTTCTCGTGCTGTGATCACGACGCCCTTCGGCGTTCCGGTCGAGCCGGAGGTGAAGAGGATGTGCGCCGCGTCGTCGGCCGAGTTCTCGGCGGGAGTCGGCTCGGCGGACTGCGAATCGAGGTCGGCCCCGGAGAACGGCGAGTCTCGAAGTGCTCGTCCTCGATCAGCGGCGTCGTCGAGGGTGCCGACGGCGACGCTCGTGCCGGCGCCGCAGCGCCGAGCACGTCGTCGAGCAGCTTCGCGGCCGGCGCGCGTCGCCAGGATCAACGGCGGGCTCGGCCGACTCGACGATCATCTCGACGCGCGGAGCCGGGCTGGCGATGTCGATCGGCACGTACGCGCAGTCGGCCTTGAGCATCGCCGAGCATCGGCGACGATCGCCGCCGGGCACTTCGGCACGAACAGGCAGACGCGGTCGCCCCGCTCGCAGCCCGCCTCGCGCAGGAGACGCGCGAGCCGGTTGCTCTGCCTCCTCGAGCTCTCCGTACGTCAGCCGCTCGTCGCCCATGACGAGCGCGACCGCGTCGGGCCGCGCCTCCGCCTGACGCGTCACGTAGTCCTGGAGCAGGTCGTCACCTGCGACGCGAGCTCCGGCCGCGCTCGAAGACGACCGCCGTGTGCTCGAGCTCCTCGTCCGACGGGGGGATGTCGAGGATGAACGTCTTGAAGCCGAGGCCGATGTAGCGCGCCGAGCTCGGCCGACACCGCGTCGTAGCTGCCGACGAGATAGGGGCAGAACGTCTTGTAGTTCTGGAACGGGCCCAGCCAGTACGGGTTCTCCTCGTCGACCGGCCGGTCGCCCCCGAGCTCGGAGAGCTGCTTGTGCCACTGCGAGTCGGAGACCTTCATCGCGAGCTTGTGCGTGATCTGGCCCTTGCGATCCTCGGGGAAGCGCTCGAGCGCGACGCGCCAGGCCTCGTCGGCGTCCTCGCGCGCGATGATCCCGACCCGGACACCGGAGTCGACGGTGTCGCCGCGCTGGTCGACCTCCTCGCCGGGCGGCTTCGGGTACTTGACCGCAGTCGCGCTCGATCGTCCGGGCGGCGGCGAGCCCGGCGTCGGACGAGCCGGAGATCAGGATCCCGGGGTAGAGCTCGGGTGGCAGCGGCGGCGTCAGCTTGAGGTTCGTGACCTTGTAGTAGCGGCCCTCGAACGTGACGGGCTCGCGCTGCGAGCAGGAGCCCGGTCATGATCTGCGTGTACTCGACGGTGCGCTCGTAGCGGTCGTCGTGCGGCGTGTCGTCGTTCGAGCGCGATGAGGTCGTTCTTGAACCCGCCGGCGAGCATGTTCAGGTAGATCCGGCGCTCGTGCAGGAAGGCGAGCGAGGCGACCATCTTCGCGGCGGTGTACGGGTGCATGTAGATCGGCTGGATCGCGACGAGCGGGCAGAGCTGCTCGGTGCTCTGCAGGATGAGCTGCGACACGAGCCAGGGGTCGACGAGCCCGTTGTCGGTGTAGACGAGGATGCCGCGGTAGCCGGCCTCGTCGCTCCACCGGGCGACCTCTGCGATCCGCTTCAGGTACTCCGCGCTGGTCGACGTCCTTGGACTGCGGGCACGTCGAGAAGACCTCGACGGCAGTGTTGTCATTGCCGGTCATGTCATTCACCCCTTAAATCTAGAAGCTGCGGCGCGCGGCCGCGTTCAGGCAAGCTGGAGGAACCGGCGCCGGTGGTACACGAGCGCCTCGTCCTTAGCGCTTTCACACGCAGTGACCAGGCCGACGACGATGACGTGGTCGCCGCCGGGCAGGAACTCCTGGATGTCACAGGCGAGCCACGCCGCGGCGCCGTCGATGCGCGGCAGTCCCCGATCCTCGTGCCACGGGACCTTGTCGAACTTCTCGGCGCCCTTCTTCGCGCACGTCAGCCCGAGATCTTCCTGATCGCCGGCGAGCAGGTTCACCGCGAACTTCCCGGTCTGCGGCAGCAGGTTCAGCAGGTCGGACTTGCGGTCGAGCGCGACCAGGACGAGCGGCGGATCTGCGGAGAGAGAGCTGAAGGCGCTGACCGTCGTGCCGTGCGGCCCTTCGGGGCTCGAAGTCGTGACGATCGTGACGGGAGCGGGTACTCCGGCGAGCGTGTCGCGGAAGTCGTCGGCGACGACGCCCGCGGACGAAGCGTCCGGCCCGTTCCACTCCAGGGACTCGCCGAGGCCGTTGCCGTTTCCGTTCGCCTTGCCGTTTCCGCCGTCGACCGAGTGCAGCCGCGCACCGTTGCTGTTCGGCCTCGAGTAGGTGCGCGAGAGGCTCCGCAGCGAACGGTTCGACCGGAGCTTGACGCCGGTGCTGTTCGCACCGTTGGCCTTCGCGCCGATCCCGTTCGTCAGGTGGCCCACGATGTCGCCGTCCGATGCCGCCCAGGCCGACACGGCTTCCTCGTAGTCCTCCTGGCGGCCGATGTCGAACCAGAGGCCGTCGTAGCGGTACGAGCCGATCGGCAAGCCCTCCTCGAGCATCTTCTCCACGAGGTGAGGAAAGTCGAAGTACTGGTTCTCGGGGATGTGCTCGAGCACCTCGGGCTCCATGACGTAGATCCCCATGCTCACCGGAGTCGTGATCTCCGGCTTCTCCTCGAAGTCGCGGACTCGTTGAGTCACGTCGAGGTGAAGGATCCCGTAGTCGACCTTGATCGCCCGCGAGCGCGTCGCGATCGTGAGCATGTTGCCGTGCTCCTGGTGGTAGCGGATCAGGTCGCGGTAGTCGAGCTCCGTCAGCACATCGCCGTTCATCACGAGGAACGTGCTGTCGAGGCCGTCGACGAGCTTGAGCGGCGCCGCGGTGCCGAGCGCTTCTTGCTCGTGGACGTAGTCGATCGAGACGGGCCCGTTCTCACGGTTGTCGAAGACCGACTGGATGAGATGCGCGAGGTAGCCGACGCAGAACGTGATGTCCTTGATCCCGCAGGATTCGAGCTGGTCGACCACGAGCTCGAGGATCGCTCGCTCGCCGACCGGCATCAGCGGCTTCGGAAGCACCGAGGTGTACGGGGCAAGTCGCGTGCCGCGGCCGCCCGCGAGCACGACAGCCTTCGTCTTCGCGCTGCGCCCCGACCTGGAGCCGTTGCCGTTCGCCGCAGTTCGACTGGCCATTGCTACGGGCTTTCCACCCTCTGGCGGGCGACGGCCGGCTGCAGGCTGCCGACCGGCTGGGCACTCATACGTCGCCGGCGCACGTTGAGCCTTCCGGTCTCGCGGTGGACGGCAACGTCGCGCCGCAACACGACCGCGGCCACCGTCCAAAAGAGGATCCGGCCGTCCATCAGCAACGTCCGGCGCCGAGCGTAGAGCTGATCCATGCGGACCTTCTGAGGAAGGATGCTCGTCAGGTAGTGGCCGACGGAATCCTCTGGGTCGAGGATCTCGCCCTCCTTCGCGAACGCGATCTGAGAGAGCCCCGTGACGCCGGGACGCACCTCGAGGATCGTGTCGTACGCGTCGGCCCATTCCTCGACAAAACTCGGGTCCTCCGGACGGGGGCCGACCAGGCTCATCTGGCCTTTGACCACGTTCCAGAGCTGAGGCACCTCGTCGAGCTTCGAGCTCGCGAGGAACCGGCCGAAGCGCGTGAACCGCGCGTCACCCTTCGTGGTGAGCGCCGGCCCTTCGGCGTCGTCGTGCATCTTCCGGAACTTGAGCATCTTGAACTCGCGGCCGCGGAATCCGATGCGCCGGCAGCGGTAGAAACCGGGGCCGGGGCTGTCGATCCTGATCAGGACGACGATCAAGGCAATGGGAAGGGCGAGCAGGACGAGAAGTGTTCCGGCAGCGAGAATGTCGAGCCCCCGCTTGACCGTCTCGTCCAGGACCCCGATGAAACTGCGCCCGGTCATGGCACCGGGAAGGCTCACGCTCCCGGAGCCTGGGTCGTCGTGTAGATCGCGCCGCATACGATCCCCTCTCCTCTCCCAGCAACGCTCCCCTGAGCGCCGCATCTCCGAACTGCTTCGTATTGGGTTATTCCACGAAAGTGAAGTTTCGTCAAGCTCTCAATGAATTGCTTAGATTTCGTTCTTGACAAATCGCCTGTTTCAACGGAGAGAAGAGAGATGACCGAATCTCGCTGGAGGGTCCCGTTGGCGGACCCGGTGGTCGACGACGAGCTCGTGGAGGCGGCGCGCGACGCCGTGGCCTCGGGCTGGTGGTCGATGGGCCCGCGTGTCAACGCTTTCGAGGAGGCATTCGCCGAGCTCACCGGCGCCGGGCACGCGATCGCCGTCGCAAACGGGACGGCCGCTCTGCACCTGGCGCTGCTTGCGATCGAGTGCGGCCCCGGAGACGAGGTCGTTCTTCCGGCGCTCAACTTCGTGGCCGCCGCGAACGCGATTCTCCACACCGGAGCCAAGCCCGTCTTCTGCGACATCCTCGGCGACGCCGACCTCAATCTCGACCCCGCGGACGTCGAAGCAGCGGTGACGCCTGCGACGAAGGCGATCCTCGCACTGCACTACGGCGGCTTCGCGTGCGACATGGACGCGGTGAACGGGCTCGCTACGAAACACGGCCTGCGGGTCGTCGAGGATGCGGCGCACGCTCCCGGCGGCACCTATCACGGAGCCGCGTGCGGCACCCTGGGCGAGATCGGGTGCTTCAGCTTCTTCTCGAACAAGAACCTGCCCGTCGGCGAGGGCGGGATGATCGTCACGAACGACGACGAGCTTGCGGCGCAGCTCCGGCTGTTGCGCTCGCACGGGATGACCACGCTGACCTGGGATCGCCACCGGGGCCACGCGCACAGCTACGACGTCGTCGCCCAGGGGTTCAACTACCGCCTCGACGAGCTGCGGGCGGCGATGGGAATCGTCCAGCTGAGCCGCCTGCCCGACGAGAACGCCGGCAGGCGGAAGATCTCTGCCGCCTACCGCGAGCGCCTGCACGAACAGCACGGGCTCACGATGCCCTTCGACGACGAAGAGGCCCAGAGCTCCTCGTCCCACCACCTCGCCGTCGTCCTTCTTCCTGAAGGCGCCCCTCGCGACGAGGTGCGAACCGCGCTACAGGAGGCGCGGATCCAGACGAGCGTCCACTACCCGCCGATCCACCGGTTCTCGCTGTACGCGGAGCTGGGCGCGAGGCGGCCGCTCCCGCGCACCGAGGGCGTTGCCGGGCGACTGGTCACGCTGCCGCTCTACGGGCACATGGGCGACGAGGAAGTCGACGCGGTCGTCGACACACTCGTTGGCGCTCTCTCCTAACCGCGAACCGCCAGAACGCCCCAGTCCCAACAACACGCAGGTCGAGGCGCCGGACATTCGCCGAGCTGTGATCTTAGTCGCGGAAAGTGCGCAGCACTTTCCGCGAGTCCGGCGCCCGTGGCGCCGGACCTATTCGTCGCCGAGTTCTTCGAGCCACTCGCGGCGAACGGCGTCACGCTCGCCGCGCCGCAGCCGGTCGATCGTGTGGGCGACGACATCCGGCAGCGCTGCGGCGTCGAAGGGCTTCGTGATGTAGCCCACGCCGCCGAGCTCGTGCCCGCGATGCTCGTCGGCCGGCTCAGAGCGGGCGCTCAGGAAGACGATCGGGATCTCACGGGTGTCCTCGCTCGCGCCTAACTCCTCTGCCACGCGCCAGCCGTCCACTGCGGGCAGCATGACGTCGAGCAGGATGAGATCCGGCAGCTCCGCGCGGGCAAGAGCGAGTGCCTCCTCGCCGTCCGACGCCTCGAGGGTGTCGAATCCGGCGCTGCGGAGATTGACCCGACAAATGAGCCTGATCGCCTGCTCGTCGTCGACGATGAGCACACGCCCCTGTGCAGCGCCACGCGTGCCGCCGCGTTCGTCGCTTTGCCTGACTGCCTCCTCGGCGGCGGCGGGCTGCGCATGCGACCAGACGTCGGAGTCGCCGAGCCCAGGCCGGTCGGGACCTCGCTCCCGCTCCCCGAGCCGAGGGCGGCGACGTCGTGGCCGTCGGGCCGGGGTAAGAACTGTGCGGCTCAGGGCGGCTGACATTACAGTGCGAGTGGTCAAGGACAAAGCGTGAACGCCCAGACTGTCAACGACATCCTCGGCCATGTCAGTACGGGGGCATTCACCGCCCTTGGACTCCTCTCGCTGCGCTTCTGGCTCCAGCGCCGCGATCGTCCGAGCCTGTGGGCAGCGCTCTGCTTCGGGACCCTGACCGCCGTCGTCCTCGCGGGGTACGTGATCCCGGAGAACCCGAACTCTGGCCCCGAGGAAGTCGAGCTGCGTGTGCTCGTCGTCGTGCTGCTCATGTTCCCCTACCTGCTCTTCCGGTTCGCAGCCGCATTCGAGTCCGCGTCCAGAAAGGCCGAGTGGCTCATCGGCGCCGCGGCCGTCGCACTTTCGGCTTGGACCTTCGCGCTGCCCGACTTCCCCCAGGAAGGTGAGCCTCGCTCCACCGGGTTCGACCTCTACCTCGGCGCGCTCGCCCTCTACTGGGGCGCGCTGTCGCTCTTCGTAGCAGTCAAGCTCTGGCGCGCCGGCCGCCACCAGCCCAGCGTCGCGCGGCGACGGATGCGTCTTCTGAGCTTCGCGGCGGCATTGCTGACGGTGGCCATTCTCCTGGCGGTGGGGAATCCCGAGGGTACGTCCGGGCTCGCCCTGATCACTTCGATCGTCGGCATCGCGAGCGCAATCACGTTCGGCCTCGGCCTGGCCCCACCGGCGATCCTTCGGCTCCAGTGGCGCCGGCCCGAGTTGGAGAAGACGCGCAAGGCTACGGGCGGGCTCATTGCAGCGACCACGCCGGAGCAGGTGACGAGCGATGTCCTGCCCGCGATGGCTGAGCTGGTCGGTGCCCGGGCCGTCTTCCTGCTCGACAAGGGCGGCGTCGTGCTGGCGAGTCACGGCGCGCTCCCGGACGCGCTCCCGTCACTGGACGAAACCGACCCGGGTGTCGTCGAGCTGGAGACTCCAAGCGGAAGCCTCGTCGTCTGGGCGGGGCCGTACTCGCCGTTTTTCGGAAGCGAGGAGATGGACCTCCTCAGATCGCTCGGTGCTCTGACCAGCCTGGCGCTCGACCGTTCCAGCCTGTTCGTGCGCGAGCGCGAAGCGCGCCTGGCGCTAGAGCGCGCCGACGAGCTGAAAACGAACTTCATCGCCCTCGCAGCGCACGAGCTCCGCACTCCGGTGACGAGTGTCCACGGCGTCGTCAACACGCTCGACCGCCTTGGCGACCGGCTGAGTGAGAGAGATCGCGCCGAGCTGAGGGACGCCTTGCTCACCCAGTCGGAGCGGCTTCGCCGTCTCGTCGACCAGCTCCTCGACCTCTCTCGCCTGGACGCCGACTCCGTGCCGATCCACCCCTTGCCGATCGCGGTGCGCGAGCACGTGGAGGAGATCGTTGCCGCTTCGGCGGGAGAACGGTCGAACGAAGTGGAGATCAGGATCCCGAACGAGCTCACGGTGAGGATCGACCAGACCGTCCTCGAGCGCGTCGTCTCGAATCTGCTGACGAACGCGCTTCGGCACGGCGACTCGCCGGTCCTCGTGACTGCCGCCCACCAGGACCGGCACTTCCGTATCGCCGTGCAGGACTGCGGCAACGGGGTGCCTGCCGAGTTCGTGGACGACCTCTTCGAACGCTTCAGTCGGAGCGACGAGGCGCGGGCACGCGGTCTCGGCTCCGGGCTGGGCCTCTCGATCGCGCGCTCCTACGCCCGGGCGCACGGAGGCGATCTCGTCTACGAGGACGCCGCACCACGCGGCGCCCGCTTCGAGCTCGTCGTCCCGCAGCAGCCCGGCGCGTCGTAGCCGCGGAGGGATGATCCGACCGGCCTAGGCACAATGGGTCGGTGTATTCGCCTGCCGTCGAGAACCTCGTCTCGCAACTGACGCGTCTGCCCGGCGTTGGCAGCCGGACGGCCCAGCGGCTCGCCTTCCACCTCCTGCGCGTCCCGAAGGACGAGGCCGCGGCTCTGGCCGGCGCGATCGCCGAGGTCAAGGAGCGCGTCCGCTTTTGCTCGGAGTGCGGGAATCTCACCGAGGAGGAGGTGTGCGACATCTGCCGAGACGCGAGGCGCGACCGGGCAGTGGTCTGCGTCGTGGAACAGCCCGCCGACCTCATCTCGGTCGAGCGCACGCACGAGTACCGGGGCCTCTACCACGTGCTCGGCGGCGCCCTCTCGCCCATCGACGGCATCGAGCCCGAACACCTGCGGATCGGCGAGTTGCTGCAGCGCGTGGAGCGCAACGGCATCCAGGAAGTCGTGCTCGCGACCAATCCGAACATGACGGGGGAAGCCACCGCCGCCTACCTCGCAGACCGCCTGCGCGGTCGCGTGCGCGTGACGAGGCTCGCCAGCGGGCTGCCGGTGGGAGGAGACCTCGAATACGCCGACGAAGTCACCCTCGGCCGCGCCCTGTCCGGTAGAAGGGAAATGTAGGGGCCGCAGAAAGGGGAACGCCGGAGCCAGACTTCAGTCTGGCACCGGATTCATAGTATTCCGCCATGGTCACGACTGAATACGAGGTCGTTCCAGAGATCTCTGCCGAGGAGACTCAGGACAGGCCCGGAACCGTCGTCATGAAGTTCGGCGGCACCTCGGTCGCCGGGGTTGAACGCCTGCGCGCCGTCGCGAAGCGCATCGTCGCCGCCCGCGAGGCCGGGAACCGTGTCGTCGCCGTCCTGTCCGCGATGGGAGACATGACCGACGAGTGGGTGCGGCTCGCGCACGAGATGTCGCCCCAGCCCAGGCCGCGTGAGGTCGACATGTTGATCTCGGTCGGCGAGCGGATCTCGTGCTCGCTCTGTGCGATCGCGATCCACGACCTCGGGCACGAGGCGATCTCGCTGACCGGTTCGCAGGCCGGCATCGTCACCGACACGGTTCACGGTCAGGCCAAGATCGTGGACATCCGGGCGCGCCGCATCCACGAGGCGCTGGACGCAGAGAAGATCGTGCTCGTCGCGGGCTTCCAGGGCGTCTCGACCGACTACGACATCACGACGCTCGGCCGCGGCGGCTCGGACACGACGGCCGTCGCCCTCGCAGCCGCCCTGGGCGCCGAGGCTTGCGAGATCTACACCGACGTGGACGGCGTGCACACCGCCGACCCGCGGGTCGTGCCAAACGCGCGCAAGCTGCATGCCGTCAGCTACGACGAAATGCTCGAGCTCGCGGCCGGCGGCGCCAGGGTGCTGCAGCTGCGCTCGGTCGAGCTGGCACGCGGTCATGCCGTCAAGCTCCACGTGCGCTCGAGCTTCTCGGACGCAAGCGGCACGTGGATTCGGGAGGAGGACGAACGGATGCTCGAGAAAGCTCTGATCTCCGGCGTCACGCACACGATCGAAGAGCGCGTCTACCGGGTCGCGGACATCTCGGCCGCAAAGCTCTTCCAGGCGCTCGCCGACGCCGCGGTCAACGTCGACACGGTCGTGCAGACCGGGAGCGAGATCGTCTTCTCCGCGGCCGACGCTGAAGGCGCGGGTGCGGACGCAGCGCTCGAGAAACTCGGCGTCACGTGGTCGGCACGTGACGATCTCGGCAAGGTGAGCATCGTCGGCGCCGGGATGAGGAGCCACCCAGGCGTGGCCGCAAGAGCCTTCGCCACGCTCGAGGAGCTCGGGATCGAGCCCCAGATCGTGACGACGTCGCCGATCAAGATCGCCTGCTTCGTGCCGCGAGGCGACGTCGAGCGGGCCGTACAGGCGCTGCACTCGGCCTTCGAGCTCGACACCGAGCAGGCGGAGCGCCAGCATGCCTGACGTTCGCGTCGGCGTCGTCGGCGCAACCGGGGCGGTCGGCGAGATCACGCTCGCACTACTGGCGGAGCGGGGATTCGAGAACGTGCGCGCATTTGCGTCGGCGCGTTCTGCGGGAACGAGCGTTTCCTACGGCGCGGCCGAGTTGCCGGTCGAAGAGGCAACGCCCGAGGCACTGGGCAGCGGCCTCGACGTCTGCTTCTTCTCGGTCGGCACGTCGGCCAGTCGCGAGCTCGTGCCGCACGCCGCGGCAGGAGGAGCCGTCTGCGTCGACAAGTCGTCGGCGTACCGGCTGACCGAAGGCATCCCGCTGGTCGTCCCCGAGGCGAACGGGGAGCGCGCGCTCGACCACCAGGGCATCGTGGCCAACCCAAACTGCTCGACGATCCAGCTCGTATGCCTGTTGAAGCCCTTGCACGAAGCAGCCGTCCTCAAGAGCGTCCGCGTCTCGACGTACCAGTCGGCCTCCGGAGCGGGCCGAGCCTCGATGGATCGGCTCCGGGCCCAACAGAGCGTGGACGGAAACGTCGTCATGGACTGGGACTTCGAGGGAGACGAGTCCGACGAGGAGTCCAAGCTGCGAGCGGAGACGCGGAAGATCCTCGAGTTGCCCGAGCTCCCGCTGAGCGCGACCTGCGCACGGGTGCCGGTGCTCGTCGGCCACTCCCAGGCGATCTGGGTCGAGACGGAGCGGCCACTCGAGCCTGACGAGGCGCGGGAGGCGCTGGCCGCCGCGCCATCGGTACGAGTCCTGGACCGCCCGACCGCCGGGGATGCCGTCGGCGGCGACGACGTTCTCGTCGGCCGCATTCGACGTGACACGACCGGCGAGGGGATCGTGCTCTGGGGAGTCTGCGACAACCTCAGGAAGGGAGCGGCGCTGAACGCGATTCAGATCGCCGAGCTCCTCCTCGCCCGACAGGCGCTCGCGGCATGAGCCGCAAAGCCTGGCTGTGGGTCGTAGCCGCCGTCATCATCGGCGTGATCGCTCTCGTCTACTTGGCGTCCCTGACCCTCTCCGGCGAGGGTGGTGGAGGAGGCGGCAGCCCCTACTAGCTAGGGCCCGCGAGGCACGGGCGCCGGCTCCGGCGCGAACGCCTCTTTGACGACCCGCAGCACCTTGGCACGACTGCCCTCGACCACCGGCTGCAGCCCACCGAGGTCGAGCCGCACGAGCTCGATCTGTCCCGCCTGGCGCACGGTCTCGAAGCCGAAGTCGGAGAGAAAGTTCCGCGGGAACACGGTGCGGTGCACGAGGAACCGCTCGTACGCCGACTCGCCCTCTGCGTACCGGTAGGCAAAAGTCTCGAGCGCCTTTGCGCGCTTGTCCTTGGCGTCGCCGATCGCGGCCAGGAAGAGCGACTGCAGGACCCACGGCGTCGCCCGGTCGACGAGATAGGCGCACGTGATCAGAGCGGCGTCCTCCGACGGTGGTCCGGCGGGCAGCTCCCAGGCCCGCGGAAAGAGGACAGCCGGCCCGTACTGGATCGATCCGAGCGTCCGCCCGTCATCGTCGTAGTAGATCGCGCCCCAGGCGCCCCACTCGTCCTCGGCATCGTCGATCCAGGCGCGCTTGCTCGGCCGGCGCCCGCCGCTCGACTGCCACCAGACGCAACCGTGGCAGACCACGGGGGCCTGCTCGATGGTCGCGCCGGTGAGTCCTCCGACGCGGGTGGTCACGTCTTGGAGTTTAGGAGGGTTTGAGGACTAGCTCCGTAGCCTCGGGCCGGGCGAAGAAACGAAACGGGACGAATGTCGTGCCCAGGCCACGGCGAGACGTGCAGGACGCCGCCGGGCCGCCGGTACAGGCCCTCGGCGTACGTCCAGCGCAGATGGGCGAGGCGCAGCTTGCCGAAGCCGTACGGGATACAGATCTGCCCGCCGTGGAGGTGGCCGGCAAGCACGAGATCGAACACGCCCGGCGGCACTTTGTCGATCACGTTGGGGTAGTGGCAGAGGAGGATCCGCAGGTCGGCGTCAGGATCCGCAAGTCGCTCCGGATGTGAGCGCCTACGGCGATACGAGCGCGGATCGACGCCGACGATCTGCACGCGGCGGCCGCGAAGCTCGACTGTCCGCGAGTCGTCCTCCAGCAACACGGTCTCTCCGAGGTCGTCGAGCGCGGCCGGTTTCGAGAAAGGGTCGCGACTAAGGGCGAAGTCGTGGTTCCCGAGCACAGCGAACGAGCCCGGCAGCTGCTCCAGAAGGTCGCGGAGCCTCTGCTCGGCCCGTGGGCGCGAGAGGAGATCCCCGGTGATGAAGACGAGATCGGGCTTCCGTCCGGCGACCCACTCGACGGCTCGCTCGACGGCCTTCGTCCCGCGAGAGGGAAAGCCGAGATGGAAGTCCGAGAGGTGGGCGATCCTCAGGCCCTCGAGCTCCTCCGGCAAGCCCGGCAGTGCGACCTCGCGCGCGGCCAGCCGCACCCAGCCGGCCTCGAAATGCCCCCACGCTGCCGCGCCGGCCGCGGCCGTGAGAGGTACCAGCCAGAGCGCGGTCAGACCTGCAGCTTCTCGATGACCGGCTTGACCGGGACGACGTGCCGCCTGAACTTGAGCTCGGAGTCGGAGAGGCCGGCGGCGACGCCGATCAGTTGCGACAGGTGCAGGATCGGCATCGGCGGCAGCTCGGCTCGTCCGCGCTTCTTACGGTCGGCGTTCAGCTTCGACTGCCAGGCGTCGAGCGACAGATGGCAGAGCGGGCACGGGGTGACCATCACGTCGGCGCCCGCCTCGATCGCCTGCTCGATCGGCTGCACGAGCTCCCCGAGCGCCGTCTCCTCGCGCGCCTGGATGATCGGGAACCCGCAGCACTTGATCTTCGCCGGGTAATCGATCGGGTCGCCACCGCAGGCCTGGATGATCGCCTCGAGCGACCACGGCCGGTCCGGATCCTCGAAGCCGAGGAGCTTCGAAGGACGCAGGATCTGGCACCCGTAGAACGGCGCCACCTTCAGGCCCTTGAGCCCCTTGTGCGCGACCTGCTTCAGCTGCTCGTAGCCGTCTCCGTCCGCGATCAGCCAGAGCAGGTGCTTGACCTCGATCGTGCCGTTGTAGCGGCGGCACTCCGACGGTCTCGAGGTTCGTGTTCACCCGCGCGCGCAGCTCGTCGTCCTTCTTGAGCTGGAAGTCGGCCTGCCGGAGGTTGAGCGTGCAGACGTTGCAGATCGTCATCAGCGTCTCGGCGCCGGTCTGCTCGGCGTACGCGAGGATGCGCGCGTTCAGGTGCAGGTAGTAGTCGGGCTCGGCCTCGTGGATGTCGCCGGCGCCGCAGCAGGTGACCGCGTCCAGCTCGTCGAGCTCGATGCCGAGCTTCGGCGCGAGCGCCTGGGTCGAGGAGTCGAGCTCCTTCGCGGAGAGCGAGGCCAGGCAGCCCTTGTAGTACGCGACCTTTCACTGCTCCTCCTCGGGCTCGTCCTGGTGCACGGTGTGCTCGAACTCGAGCGCGCTGGAGCGCCTTTTCGCCCTGGACGATGCCGAGTGCGCCGTCGCGGCCCTGTTGCTTGACGAGGTCGTAGAGCGCGCGCGCCTCGTCGACCTCGGCGGCGACGTGGATCGGGCCGGGCGGCGGCACCTTCCCGCGGACGGCCAGCTTCAGCGCGAACTTCGTCTCCTTGAGAGCGCCGACGATCCCCTGCGTCTTCGGCACGAGATCGGTCTCGCGTAGCCAGCCCGTCGTCTTCGCCGAGGTGACGAACCATTTCGCATGCTTCGCGCCCATGTCGTGGTCGATGCCCTGCTTGATCGATTCGGCGCCGAGCTTGGCGATCGCGTCGCGCGGGTCGACGCCCTTGGGGCAGCGCTCGTTGCACATGTAGCACCGCGTGCAGTCCCAGATCCCGTGCTCGTCGTTTAGTCGTTGAGGCGCTCGACGTCGGCCTGGTCGCGCGGGTCGCCGACGAAGCGCATGCCCTTCGCCAGCGCTGCGGGCCCGAGGAACTCCGTGTCGGACTCCATCGAGTTGCACTCGGAGACGCAGCAGCCGCACATGATGCAGAGCGACTCCTTGGCGATGACGTTCATCTGCTGCTGCGAGCGACTCGCTCGCGCTCGTCGGCCTCGTCGTAGCCGGGGTCGAGCCAGGGCTTGACGGCGCGGATCTTGCTCCAGAACGGCTCCATGGAGACGACGAGGTCCTTGACGATCGGCAGGTTGCCCATGGCCGAGATGACCGGGACGTGGCCGGCGTCGACGATCGGCTTCATCCGCTCCTTGCAGGCGAGCACCGCGCGGCCGTCCATGCGCATCCCGCAGGAGCCGCAGATCATCATCCGGCAGCTCTTGCGGTACGCGAGCGACCCGTCCTGGCGGTCCTTGATGATGTCGAGGACGTCGAGCAGGCAGGCCCATTCGGGCGCCTCGACCTCGTAGGTCTTAAGCGCGCGCTCGCCGTCGCCGGTGACGCGCCAGATCTTGAGCGCGACCTGCATCGTCGGGCCTTCCCAGGTGTGCGTTGCTGCTTCGGTCACGCTTCCCCCTCGCCTGCGCTGCAGCCGCCAACGCAGTGCGGCATCGTTTTCTCGAGGCCCTTCTTCTTCAGGGACTCGCACTCCTTCCGGAGCAGCTGCTCGTACTCGGCCCAGGTTAGGACCTCCTCTTTGGGTGGAGGGGTCGCATCGACTTTGACGCCGTAGTCAAAGAAGTCGAACGCCAGTTCTCCGCTGCCGTCACCGAGCACGAGATCCGCTCGGCGAAGTCGGCCCTCCGCGTCGAGTGCGAGTTGCGCCGACGGGGCGGCCGCCGCCCAGCCGGGCCAGATTTCGTTGAGCACGTCGCGAACGTCGGCACGCTCGGCCCGCGGAATCCCTGCGAGGAACCGCTCGAAGTCGAGCACCGCCGAATACCGGGTCACCGGCTCGCCGCGTTCCTCGCCGGTTCCGACTTCGTGGACTTCGCCGACGGAGCCCAGAAACGCGAGGAGGTCGCCCGGGCTCTCCACGACCGGATGAAGCACCAACGCCACGAACGCTCCCTTCTCCCACTTGAGCCAGCGCTTCGAGCTCGTGATCGGGGTCATCGCCCGCTCGTCCGACAGCCGCTCGTACGCGGCATCCGCCGCGATGATCGTGTGCGGACGATCCCCGCCGAGGACGCCGGTTCCGTCCTCGAGGTTGAAGGCGCCGTTCGTCTCCACGACCCCGTCGAAGCCAACGGCGATCCGAGCCGTGCCCGCATCGGCAGTCTTGGTGCCGGTGTCAGACACCGCTTCATCGGGGGAAGGGGCGCTGCCGCAGCCGACGAGGGCCAGAACGACTACGAGGATCGGCAAGAGTCGCATCAGTACGTCCGTTCCTGCGGCTGCCATTTCGTAACCGTCACCGGCTTCCAGTCGAGCACCGGCTGGTCGCCGATCCAGCGCACGATCGTGTGCTTCATGAACTTCTCGTCGTCCCGCTCCGGATAGTCGTCGGGCCGCGCATGGGCGCCGCGGCTCTCCTTGCGCTCGACGCCGGCAACGAGCATGCATTCGGCGAGCTCGAGCAGGAAGCCGAGCTCGAGCGCCTGCGTCAGGTCGTTGTTGAAGACCTCGCCCTTGTCCTCGACGACGACGCTCTCGTAGCGCTCACGGAGGTAGCCGACGATGCGGCCCTGCTCCTGCATCTGCCGCTCGCGGCGGAAGACGCCGAAGTTCTCGTGCATCGTCGCTGCGAGCTCGTCGCGGATCTTCCAGGGTCGCTCGCCGTCTGTCGCGATCGAGCAGCGTCTTGAGCTCACGCTCGGCGTCGGACTCGACTCCGGGCGGGACGGTCACGGTCGTGTGCGTCAGGGCCCAGTCCGCTGCGGCCCGGCCGGCGCGCTTGCCGTACGTGATCGTCTCCATCAGCGCGTTGCCGCCGAGACGGTTGGCGCCGTGCACCGAGACGCACGCGCACTCGCCGGCGGCGTAGAGCGCCTCGAGCTCCGTCTTGCCGTCGACGTCCGTGTCGACGCCACCCATGTGGTAGTGGGCGCCGGGCCGAACCGGGATCGGCTCGTAGATCGGGTCGATGAGCGCGTATGTCATCGCCAGCTCGCGCGTGCCGTGCAGGCGCTCGACGATCTTCTCGGCGCCCAGGTGGCGCAGGTCGAGCAGAACGCTTGCCGTCGATGCCGCGGCCCTCGTCGATCTCGGTCTGCTCGGCGCGCGAGATGACGTCTCGGCTCGCCAGCTCCATCGCGTTCGGCGCGTAGTCCTTGAGGAAGCGCTCGCCCTCGGAGTTGATCAGGTAGGCGCCCTCTCCGCGGCAGCCTTCGGTGATCAGGATCCCCGTCGGCGAGAGCGTCGTCGGGTGGAACTGCATCATCTCCATGTCCTTGAGAGGAACGCCGACCCGGAGTGCCAGCGCCATGCCGTCGCCCGTGCACGCGTACGCGTTCGTCGTCCCCATGTAGAGCCGGCCCGCACCGCCGGTGGCGAGGATCACGGTCTTCGCGCCGATCGTCTTCAGGCCGCCGTTCAGGAGGTCCCAGGCGATCACGCCCTGGCAGCGGTCGTCGTCGACGACGAGCTTCCAGGCGAAGAACTCCTCGTAGGCCGAAGATGTCGCGCTTCATCACCTGCTCGTAGAGGACGTGGATGAGCACGTGGCCCGTGATGTCCGCTGCGTAGGCGGTGCGCGGCTCGCCGGCGGCGCCGAACGGGCGCTGCGCGATCCGCCCGTCCTCGGTGCGCGAGAAGACCGCGCCCCAGTGCTCGAGTTGGTAGACGTCGTCGGGCGCCTCGTTGCAAAGGATCTCGATCGCGTCCTGGTCGCCGAGGTAGTCCGACCCCTTGACCGTGTCGTAGGCGTGCTTCTCGGGGTCGTCCTCGGACGCGTTTCCGAGCGCAGCGTTGATCCCGCCCTCGGCCGCGCCGGAGTGGCTGCGCACCGGGTGGATCTTCGACAGGAGAGCGACATCGGCGCCCTGCATCGTGCGCCTCGATGGCCGCGCGCATGCCCGCGCAGCCGGCCCCGACGACGAGCACGTCGTGCGTCGCCTCCACTGACAAGGACGCTATCGAACGAGGTCGGCCGGCGCTCGTGACGAATTGAATCGTTGCGAGCGGGGTAACATCCTTCCGTCCCGGCGAAGAAGGAGCAACCGTGTGGCGAAAATGCTGTTCCGCCTGCCCAAGGCGGCGCGGGTGATCGACAACCCGAGCCCCGAGGAAGTCAAGGAGCTCGCTGCCAAGATGCCCAACGCGCGCCCGACGGCGTACGGGAACCTCAACGTGACAGACCGAGGTCGCCTCGCGCTCGAAGCGCTCGACGTTCATCGTCACCGACGAGCCCGACGGGCAGAACCAGTCGATCACGACGCGAGGAGGCGCAGCGCTGGGCGGAGGCGCAGGACGCCTACATCGCCGGCCAGGAGATGGTCCAGATCGACGGCTTCATCGGCCACGATCCTGAGTTCAGGACACCGGCGCGGCTCTTCGTCGAGGCCGCGAACGCGAACATCGCCGGGATGCAGCAGCAGCTCTACTTCGAGCGCGATGAGTCAGAGGAGCACGAGCCCGAGCTGACCGTCGTCTACACGCCGAACCTGAAGGCCGAGGGCTACCCCGACGACCGGCTGATCATGGTCGACCTCGAGCAGGGCGTGACGCGGGTCTTCAACTCGGACTACTTCGGCGAGTCGAAGAAGGGCGGCCTGCGCATGTGGAACAAGCTCGTCTACGACCAGGGCGGCCTCCCGCTCCACGCCGGCTGCAAGATCATCCCGACCCGATCGGGCCGCCGGGTCGGCCTGATCGTCGGCCTCTCCGGGACGGGCAAGACGACGACGACCTTCACCCGGCAGAACGGATCGCTTCCCGGTGCAGGACGACTTCGTCGCCTGGATGCCCGACGGGCGCGTCTCCGCCACCGAGAACGGCTGCTTCGCCAAGACCTTCGGCCTCAACCCCGACGACGAGCCGACGATTCACGGCGCGGTCACGCAGCCCGACTCGTACCTCGAGAACGTCTCGCAGCACGGTGACGAGGTCGACTTCTACGACACGAGCTACACGCAGAACGGGCGCGCGACCTTCCCGTTCCGCGTCATCGAGTCGGCCGCGACCGACGAGATCGAGGAAGCGCACTTCCTGCTGATCCTGAACAAGAACGAGAACGTCATCCCGGCGGTCGCCAAGCTCGAGGGCCCGCAGGCCGCAGCCTTCTTCATGCTCGGCGAGACGCAGGGGACGAGCGCCGGCGGCGCGGACGAGGCCGGCAAGTTCCTCCGCGTGCCGGGGACGAACCCGTTCTTCCCGATGCCGCACGACCTCCAGGGCAACCGCTTCCTCGAGCTGCTCGAGGAGCACCCGCTCGAGGTCTACCTCATGAACACCGGGCCGAGTCGGCGGCCCCGAGAGCGACGAGCGCTCGAAGAAGGTGAAGATCAAGCACTCCTCGGCGATCGTCAAGGGCATCGCCGAGGGCACGATCGAGTGGGAGCGTGACCCCGACTTCGGCTACCTGGTCGCCGGTCACGTCCCCGGGATCGACGCGGAGGACATCGACATCCTCCAGCCTCGCCGCCTGTACGAGGCGACGGGCCGGACGGATGAGCTCGACGCCGGGATCGAGCGGTTGAAGGACGCGCGGGCCGAGTTCCTCGGGGGGTTCCCAAGCCTCTCCGAGGAAATCGTCGAGTCAGTGCACTAGCTCACTGGTCGTCGTCGTCCTCGTCCTCAGCACTCGTCGTCGCCCTGGTCGTCCTCGTCACAGGGTGCTGCCACCTGGTCCGAGAGCGTGAAGAGCTGGTCGAAGTTGCCGCTGCTCGAGCTGCAGAACGGCCCGGCTGGACACGAGCCCGTGATTTCGACCAGGGTCAGCACGGGAGTTGCGCGGCCGCTGTCGGTGGAGGTGCCCAGCGGACCGGTGATCGTGGCCGCGTAGGTGGTCGCAGCCTCGACCTCGACGATTCGGCCGGTACCCGTTATGCCGCCGAAGAAGGTGAGGTTCTGGCATGTCGCCCGTTCCTGCTCGCCTGTGACCGGCGCGGTCAGCTGCTTGGAGCCGGTGATCGTCGTCGTGCCGGAGAGGATCGTGAACGTCTCTGTGAGGGTCACGATCGGCCCCATGAACGTTCCTTCGCTGTCGATGGTTGGCGGCCGGGCCGGAGCCGTCTGCGGGCCGATGGTGATCGTCCCGTCGGCGACGAACGTGCCGGGATAGGGCCCGGTGGCGACGCCTTCGGCGTGATAGCTGACGGTCGAGTTACCGACCTGGTCGCAGTTCGACGTCACGGTCAAACCGGGGAAGGGTGCGACGAGGTTCTCACCCTGCAGCGTCGTGGTCGCGGCAGGCGCTCCGCCGCCTCGCTTCGCCGATGCGGTGCCGGCGGCGAGCGCGACGAAGACGAGGACAAGCGTGGTGCTGACGAGGATTCGTCCGAGGGGGGCCAAGGCTCTCCTTCTGTCAACTGCATTTACTAATGGACTCAGCATCAGGTTACAGCAGTTACAACTGTCGAAGCAGGCGAAGGCCGGGGCGAAGCGAAGTGGCCCGTGTGTCGGATCGCACGGTCATCGACCGCTTCCTTGGCGACGCCTCGCTCTCCGAGGCGACCCGCCGCGCATACCGATCCGACGTCGCCGAGTTCAACTCCTGGCTCCACGCCGAGGGGCTCGAGCTCGACGATGTCGAGACCTCGACTCTCGCCACCTATGCCGCCACGCTGGCCGCTGCACGCCCCGGACGGGAGCCTCGCAAGCTCGCGCCGGCCACGATCGCGCGGAAACTGGCCGCGGTTCGCGCTCTGCTTCGCTTCGCCCTCGGGCCGGGGCGCGTGCCCGAGGGCTCGTTCGCCCCGCGCAAAGGGCGCAGGCTGCCCGATGCCCCGAAAGCGGCCGAGATCAACGCGGTGCTCGAGGCCCTAGAGGGCGACGATCCGCTCGCGCTTCGCAACCGCGCGCTCGTCGAGCTCGTCTACTCCGCCGGGCTGCGCAGCGCTGAAGCCGTCGGCCTCGACCTCGGCGACGTCGACTTCGAGCAGGAGGCCGTGCGAGTGCGCGGCAAGGGCGACAAGGAACGCGTCGTGCCACTCGGCGAGGAGGCCGCCTACCGGGTGCGCCGGTATCTCGAAGACGGCCGCCCGCAGCTCGCGAGCGGCGCCAACGACGCCGTCTTCCTCTCGATCCGCGGGCGGCGGCTCGACACGAGCACGCTTCGCCGGCTCCTCCCCCACCCCCATCGCCTGCGACACGCCTTCGCGACACACCTCCTCGAGGGTGGCGCCGACCTCCGCGTGATCCAGGAGCTCCTCGGCCACAGCTCGCTCTCGACCACCCAGGTCTACAGCCATGTCGACGGACGGCGCCTGCGCCGCGTGTATGACCGCTCGCACCCTCGATCCTGAAGTCACGCGGTACCTGGCGGTGTCCGCGGCCCGCCTCGCGCCTCGCACGATCGAGGCCTACCGGCGCGACCTGGTCGCGTTCGGCAACTGGTTCGGCAAGCCCATGGCGGACGTGCAGCGCGAAGACGTCGAGCGCTACCTCGCCGATCTACGCGCACAGGGCCTCGCGTCCACGACGATCGCGCGCCGGGCGGCAGCGCTGCGCTCCTTTCTCCGGCACCAGGTCCTGATCGGTGCGCGCCCCGACAACCCGGCTGCCGAGGTCGGGCTTCCGAAAAGGACGCGGCGCGCTCCCGCGCACGCTCTCGCCCGGTGAGGCGGAGCGGCTCGTGGAAGCGGCGCAGGGAACCACTCCGCGAGCCCTGCGCGACCGGGCCCTCGTCGAGCTCCTGTACGGCGCGGGCCTGCGGGTGAGCGAGGCGGTCGGGCTCGAGCGTGGCGGCGTCGACCTCGAAGGACGCCTCGTCCGCGCCACGGGCAAGGGCGACAAGGAGCGGATCGTGCCCCTCGGGCGCCAGGCGGTCGACGCACTTCGTCGTTACCTCGCGCGCGGCCGGCCGTTTCTCGATCGTCGCCACCGGCCCGAGCTCTTCCTGAACGCGCAGGGCGGGGCGCTCACTCGCGCGGGCGCCTTCCTGATCCTTCGCCGGCTGGCGGAGAAGGCTGGCCTCGAGCCGGGTCGCGTGCATCCGCACCTCCTGCGCCACTCCTTCGCAACGCATCTGCTCGAGGGCGGCGCCGACCTCAGGAGCGTCCAGGAGATGCTTGGCCATGCCGACCTCGCCACGACCGAGCTGTACACGCACGTGAGCGATCGCCGGCGCAAAGACGCCTACTTCGCTGCGCATCCCCACGCCCGCAGGCAGCGCCGGAAGTAATCGCTCGGACGAGTTCAAGGTTTCCCCTGGGGCGCCGATGGCAAAAACCAGGGTAGATGACTCCTCTCGACCCCCAGATGGTGCTCCTCTTCGCGCTGACGACAGGCGCCGGCTACCTGATGATGATGAGCGGAGTCGGCAAGGGCATGCTCGTCTGGAAGCGGCGAACCAGATGCCCGTCGTGCGGCCGCCAGCCCTGCTCCTGCTCCGACTAGTTCCTAGCGCGTCGCGCCCTTCTTTCTGAGCTGCTCGGCGATCTTCCGCGCCGCGGCCCGTAGCTCGCGGTCCTGCTCGTCGTCGTCTGCGAGCGCGTTCAGCAGCAAGATCGTCTCCCGCTGAGGCGAGCCGTGGCTCAGGCAGAGGATGGCAAGCCGGCGTACGGCCTGGTTGTCGTCGTGGCTCGCCAGCTCGTGCAGAGTCGGGCGCACGCCGTTGACGACCCCGGGCGCCTCGCGGGACAGAAGCTCCAGCGAGATCAGCGCCGACCCGCGGCACGCCGGGCTCTCATCCTGGAGCCCCCGGCCCAGCAGCTCGATCTTCTGGCGGTAGCGGAACTGGCCGATCGCGCGGTAGGCGACCGCCCGCTCCCGATAGTCCGCGGCACGCGCCGCGCCCTCGACCTCGTCCTGCCATTTCGTGCGGAGCTCGGCGAGCTCGCGCTCCTCACCGCGCTCGGCGAGCGAGGCGGCTTCGGCTGCCGCCTCGGCCAGGGTCAACTCGGGACCGGTGCGCCGCCGAGCTCCGACAACGGACGGCTGTCGGGGCCGACGTACTGAGCCGAGGGCCGGACGAGGCGGCCCGTCCTCTTCTCCTCGAGGATGTGGGCCGACCAGCCGGCGACGCGCGAGCACGCGAACATTGCCGGGGTCAGATCGGGGGGAACGTCCGCCGCGTCGAGCAGGACGGCCGAGTAGAACTCGACGTTGGTCGCGATCACGTAGTCGGGCTTGCGGTTGTGCAGTTCCGCGAGCGCAGCTTCCTCGAGCGCCTCCGCGACCTCGAAGCGCGGAGACCCGATCTCTTTGGCAGCGCGCTTGAGGATGCGCGAGCGCGGGTCCTCGGCCCGGTAGACGCGATGGCCGAAGCCCATGATCTTGCCCTTCTTGTCGAGGAGATCCTTGACGTAGCTCGCCGGGTCGCCCGTCTTGGCGACCTCGTCGAGCATGGGCAGCACCCGAGCCGGGGCCCCGCCGTGGAGCGGCCCGCTCAGAGCGCCGACCGCTGCTGACATGGCAGCGCCGGCGTCCGCGCCGGTGGAAGCCGTGACGCGCGCCGTGAAGGTCGAAGCGTTCAGGCCGTGCTCGGCGGTGCAGATCCAGTACGTGTCGAGCGCCTTGACGTGATCCGGGTCGGCCTCACCGCGCCAACGGAGGAGGAACTTCTCGGCGGCGGTGTCGCCTTGCGCGACGACGTCATCCGGCGCGGGCTCCCGGCCGTCGTGCACGGCGGCCGACTTGGCGACGATCGACATCATCTGCGCCGACAGCCGGGCAAGGTCGTCTTGGGCCTGCTGGTCGTCGATGTCGACGAGCTTCTGGAGGTTCCAGACGCTCGAGAGCCGCGCCGTCTCGGCCTGAAGGTCGGACGGCGCGTTGCCCGTCAGGCTCGCCGGCTCGTACGGCTCGGGATCGGGCATGCCCGGCTCGAGGCTCTCGTCGACGAGCAGGCCCCAGACCTTCTCGTACGGGACCTGGCCGACGATCTCCTCGATGTCGACGCCGCGATACCGAAGAGCCCCGCCCTCTCTGTCGGGCTCGGCGATCTCGGTCTGGAACGCGACAACGCCCTCGAGCCCTGGTTTGAAGTCGTTCATCTGCCCGGAAATCTATAGGTAGAGTCGCCGCGGCATGGCGCACAGAGTGACGCTGATCCCCGGTGATGGAACCGGTCCAGAGCTGGCCGAGGCGACCCGGCGCGTGCTCGAGGCTACGGGCGTCGAGTTCGACTGGGACGTGCAGCACGCGGGCAGCGACGTCATGGACCAGTACGGCGGGAACCCGCTCCCCGACCACGTTTTGGACGCGATCAGAGAGAGCGGCGTCGCGATCAAGGGGCCGATCACGACCCCGGTGGGCGTCGGGTTCCGGTCGGTGAACGTCGCGCTGCGCAAAGGGCTCGATCTCTACGGCCAAGTGCGCCCGTGCAAGAGCTACCAGGGCGTGCGCTCACGGTACGAGGACGTCGATCTCGTGATCGTTCGCGAGGCGACCGAGGATCTGTACGCCGGGATCGAGTACGAGGTCGGCTCCGAGGACGCTCGCGAGCTCACCGAGTGGATCCGAGCCCGCGGCGGCGTGCTGCGCGACGAGGCCGGCATCTCGATCAAGCCGATCTCGGTCGAGGGCACGATTCGAATCTTGCAGTTCGCGTTCGACTACGCGCGCCGGCTCGGCCGCCGCAAGGTGACGTCGTCCACAAGGCGAACATCATGAAGTTCACCGACGGGCTCTGGCTCCAGATCTCCCGAGAGGTTGCGGAGCAGAACTCCGACATCGAGTTCGAGGACCGCATCGTGGACAACCTGTGCATGCAGCTCGTCCAGCGCCCCGAGGAGTACGACGTCCTCGTGCTGCCGAACCTCTACGGCGACATCGTCTCCGACCTCGCCGCCGGGCTCATCGGCGGCCTCGGGCTCGCGCCGGGCGGGAATTTCGGTACGGAGGCTGCGGTCTTCGAGCCCACGCACGGGTCGGCGCCGAAGTACGCCGGCCAGAACAAGGTCAACCCGATGGCGATGATGCTCTCCGGAGTGCTGATGCTCCGCCATCTGGACGAAGGCGACGCCGCCGACCGGCTCGAGGGCGCGATCGCGGACGTGATCGCCGAGGGCAAGAGCGTCACGTACGACATGAAGCCCTCGCGGGACGACCCCAGCGCTGTCGGAACGAGTGACGTCGCGGACGCGATCATCGAGAAGCTGGGGGTGCGAGTCTGATGAGCGAACGGCGGAAGGTCACCGTCGTCGGAGCCGGGAACGTCGGCGCCACGTGCGTGCAAGAGCTTGCGCGCCGCGACTACGCCGACGTGGTCGTCGTCGACATCAAGGAGGGTCTCCCCGAGGGCAAGGCGCTCGACATCAACCAGGCCGGCGCCGTCCTCGGCTACGAGCCGAACGTGACGGGCTCGACCTCCTACGAGCCGACAGCGGGCTCAGAGGTCGTCGTGATCACAGCGGGCCTTCCGCGCGGGCCCGGGATGTCGCGCGACGACCTGGTCACAAAGAACGAGGAGATCGTCGGCTCCGTCACCGAGCAGGTGGTCGCGCAGTCGCCGGACGCCGTCCTGATCGTCGTCTCCAATCCACTCGACGCGATGTGCCACGTGGCCAAGAGCGTGTCCGGGTTCCCCAAGGAGCGCGTCTTCGGGCAAGCTGGGATTCTCGACTCCGCGCGCTTCCGCGGCGTTCATCGCCTGGGAGACGGGAGCGTCGGTCAAGGACGTGACAGGCGGTCGTCCTGGGCGGGCACGGAGACCAGATGGTGTCCGTCGTCTCCGCGACGACCGTCGGCGGCGTGCCCTTGACGAAGCTCGTCTCCGCAGAGCGCATCGCGGAGATGGTCGAGCGAACGGCGAAGGGCGGCGGCGAGGTCGTAGAGCTCCTCGGCACGTCGGCGTGGTACGCGCCCGGCGCGGCCTCCGCGCAGATGGTCGACGCGATCATGCTCGACGAGAAGCGGGTGCTCCCGTGCACGGCGTACCTCGAGGGCGAGTACGGCATCGACGGGCTCTACATGGGCGTGCCGGCGAAGCTGGGCGCGCAGGGCATCGAGGCGATCATCGAGCTCGACCTCACAGACGACGAGCGAGCGGCTCTCGAGGCCTCGGCGAGCGCCGTGCGCGAGGTCGTCAGCGTTCTCAGCTCGTAGCTCTCGTGGCTGTCGTCGCTTCCGGCGCAGTCCGGTCACAGCGGCGCGCGGACTTCCTCAGTACGATCGCGACGGGGAGGAGGTGGGCTGTGCCTATAACAAGGCCGCCCGTTGAGCCCGCGCCGCGCCGGCGACGGCCTTCTATTCTGCTCGGATGGATCTAGGACTCAAGGGAAGAACGGCGATCGTCTGCGGAGCTTCCTCCGGGATCGGGCTCGCGATCGCGGAGGCGCTCGCCGAGGAAGGTGCGAACGTGTCGATGTTCGCCCGGCGCCGGGAGATCCTCGAGCGCGAAGCCGAGCGGCTCGGAGCGCTCGCCGTCCGAGGCGACCTGACGAACCCGGCCGACCTCCAGCGCCTCGTCGATCGCACCCTCACGGCGTTCGGCGGCATCGACATCCTCGTCAACAACGGCGGCGGCCCTCCCCGCACGAGCGCGGAGGCCATCGACGACGAGCTGCTGGAGGGTGCGGTCGCGCTCCTGCTCGTCTCCGCTGTGCGACTCACGAACCTCTGCCTTCCCGAGCTGCGCCGCAGCGGGCACGGACGAGTCGTGAACATCACCTCCAGCTCGGTGCGCGAGCCGATCGACAACCTCGCGCTCTCGAACGCCGTGCGCCCAGGAGTCGTCGGCTGGGCGAAGACCCTCTCGCGCGAGGTCGGCCCCGACGGGATCACGGTCAACTCGATCGCGCCGGGCCGCATCGACACCGCCAGGCTCGCCGAGGTCTACCCCGACGGGCCCGGACCCGAGGACCTCGCAGCCATCCCGCTCCGCCGGTTCGGCCGGCCTCGCGAAGTTGCCGACATCGTGTGCTTCCTCGTCTCCGACCGGGGAGGCTACGTCACCGGCTCGGTGGTCTCTGTGGACGGCGGCCTCACGCGCGGACTGCTGTAGGAGGGTCTGACTAGCGCAACGGCGAACCAGAGCGCAGCGTTCTCCGTATCCTGAGACGGTGGCGCGCTTCCTCACCCCCGCGCGACTAGTTGCCGCGGGGCTCATCCTGCTGGCAGTCGTCGCCATCCTCTACTTCGCGCCGTCGGACAAGTACATCTTCCTGCCTGACAGGGCGCGCGCCGTGGCCCCACTCGTCAACGTGCAGGGCGAGCGACCCGACCCGAACGGCGGGGGCATCTACTACGTCGCCGTAGACGTTCGCCAGGCAACGATCTTCGAGGAGCTGATTCCTGGGCTGCGCGAGGGCGCGACCCTGGTCGACGTCTCCCAGGTGCGCGCACCGGGTGAGAACGAGGAGCAGCACCGACGCGCGGAGCTTGCCTCGATGAAGACAGTCCCAGGAGTACGCGGCCGCGGTCGCGCTTCGCTCGCTCGGGTACCGGATCCAGATCGTGCCACGCGGAGCGCTGATCGAGTCGACGCTCAAGAGGCTTCCCCGCGTCAGGAAAGCTACGCCCGAAGGATCTCGTCGTGGGAGTCGACGGACACCAGGTGCGAAGTCCCGACGAGTTCCGTGCGTTCATCGGCCGCAAGCGACCGGGCGAGATCGTCCGCCTGCGCGTGAAGCGGGGGAAACGAACGCGCACCATCGCCGTCCGCACGACGAGGAACCCGGACCTAGCCGACCGTCCTTTCATCGGCGTCCTCATCCACGAGCCGGACGTGAAGTTGCCGATTCAGGTTCGCATCAACACCGGAGACGTCGGAGGACCGTCGGCCGGGCTCGCGTTCGCGCTCGACGTCATCAATGAATTGGGCCGAGACGTCGACCGCGGGCGGAAGGTCGTCGCGAGCGGGGAGCTCCGCCTCGACGGCTCCGTGGGCGCTGTGGGCGGAATCAAGCAGAAAACGATCGGCGCCAGGCGTGCCGGCGCGGATGTCTTTCTCGTGCCTGGGGATAACGAGCGCGAGGCCCGACGCCATGCAGGCGGCTTGCGGGTGATCGCTGTGAACAGTTTTCGACAGGCGTTGCGCTCCCTGGCAACACTGGAGAGCAGCCCGTAGGAAACGTGAACTTTCGGTAAATTCGAACCTGCCGGAAATTGCTCAGTTTTCCTTTCCGGCAACTCTTGCGTTTGCGTCCTCTGGCCCCCAGTATCGCGTCGGTCAGGGAACCGCGTCGGGAGTAGCATCTAGAAACATGAGCAAAAAGAACAAAGCATCCTGCGATAATTGCTACTTCCGTCAGGCGGGTCTGTGCGCTCTCCCCGAAGCCCCCTGTCCGACCTATCGTCCGGTTGGCCGCGGTGCGCTCTCTCCCCCGCGTCAGGCCCGTCTGGTTCCCATCCCGCAGCCCTACGAGCCGGCCACGGCCGCCTGAGACAGCTCGCTAGGCAGCCGAGCGCAGGCTGCAGCCGATCGCCGACGCCAGGCGCGTGACGCCTTCGTCGATTTCGGCCGGCGAAGCCAGGCTGTAGGCGAGACGCAGCGCGCCTTCGCCGCCCCCGCCCAGGAAGAAGTCCGAGCCCGGCACGAATGTGACTCCGGCCGCCGGTGCGCGGGCAGCCACGTGTTCGGTCGAGATGCCGTCCGGTAGCTCGAGCCACAGGAAGTAGCCACCCTCGGGCGTTGTCCAACGAGCATCGGGGAGCTCGCGCGCGAGCGCGCCCAGCATCGCGTCACGCCTCAGGTGCAGGGCGTCGCGCGTGCGCGCGAGATTTCCTTCGAACAGGCCGCGCTCCAGATACTCGTGCGTTGTCGCCTGCGGGAGCAAGCGCGGGCGTGATGTACGTCGACGTCGCTTCTGCCTCGACCTCCGACGCGAGGCCGGGTGGCAGAACGAGATACCCGACCCGTAAGCCGGGAGCGACCGTCTTGGAGAAGGATGAGCCGTAGACGACGTTCGCACCGCCGTCCAGCTCGAAAAGTGTTGGCAGCGCCTGCCCTTCGAAGCGGACAAGGCCATATGGATCGTCTTCGACGAGCAGCAGGTCGTGTTGGCGCGCCAGCCGGACGAGCCGGCGCCGCCGCGCTTTCGACAGCGTCCTCCCACTCGGGTTCTGAAAGGTCGGGATCGTGTACAGAAACGACGGCCGCAGCCCTCCGCGGAGGATCAACTCGAGCGAATCGACATCCACCCCCTCGTCGTTGAGCGGGACTGCGACGACCTCCGCGCCCATCGCTTCCAGCAGTTTCAGCGGCCGGTCGTACGTGGGCGCCTCGACGAGAACGGGACCGCGCCTGGCCAGACAGTGGGCGAGAAAGAGGAAGCCCTGGAGCGAGCCGTTCGTGAGGACGATCCGCTCCGGCTCGACTCGATACCGCTCGGCGAGCCACCCGCGCAGCGGCTCGTAGCCCCCGCCGGGGCCGTAGTTCAACACCGTCGAGCCGTCACGCTCGATGGCCGCGCGCGCGCAGTCGGCGAGGTCGGCGCTCGGCAGGCATTCGGGGGCCGGGATCCCGCGGGCGAACGAGATGGTGTCCATCCGACCCGACTCTAGGAACGAAGCCGGATGGAGTCGTCACGGGGATGGCGCAATCCTGTGGTTGTTGTCTTGATAGAAAACAGAGGACTCGAAGAAGGAGGTCTCTGGCGATGAAGACACGACACCTGATCGGCGCTGCGCTCGCGGCGCTCACCCTGGTCGCTGCCGGGCCGGCGGCGGCGGCTACGGTCACGGTTGAACCGCTGACCCGCGAGCAGGGTGGACTGGCCGACCGCGAGCCGCCCATCGAGGACGGAGGCGGTTACCCGGGCTGCTGGCGCGCCTTCGTCGAGGCCTGGAACAGTCACTGGACAGGATCGACGTGGCACCACTACTTCAACCCGCATTGGTGCGGGAACGGCTCCGTCGTAACGTACGCGGACCCGTCCTGGCATTACCAGACGACGAGCGGCTTGTACGGCCCCAACGGCGTCAGCCGGTGGCAGGTCGGCGGCTGCATCGGCTGCGCCGGAATCCGGTTCCATGCCCAGGCGCGCTTCTCGTTCAACTTCGGCGGCTGGACGAGCTATTTCGACGACGACCGCTACATCACGCTCTACGGCTCCAATGGGAGAATCGGCCCGTGACGACGACGCGCGTCTTTTTCGCAGTACTGGCCGCGTTGATCGTCTTCTCCACACTCGGCGCCGTGCTGGCGATCGTCGCAACCAACGAGGACGAGCCGGCAAGGACCCGCGTGGAGACGACGACCCGCTAGGCGCGGGCGCCCGCGGTCTCGGCCGCGAGCTCGGCGACTTCGGTCGGCGTCGTGCCGACCCGGACGCCTGCGGCCTCCAGCGCGTCCTTTTTGGCCGTGGCCGTTCCAGACGAGCCGGAGATGATCGCGCCCGCGTGCCCCATGGTCTTGCCGGGTGGCGCGGTGAAACCGGCGATGTAGGCCAGCACCGGCTTCGTCATCTCCGCCTCGATGAAGCGGGCTGCCTTCTCCTCCTCGTCACCGCCGATCTCACCCACCATGACGACCACCTCGGTCTCGTCGTCGGCCTCGAAGCGACGCAGCACGTCGATGAACGACGACCCGACTACCGGGTCGCCGCCGATGCCGACGATGGTCGAGTTGCCAAGCCCGCGCTGGGCCAGCTCGTGCCCGATCTGGTACGTGAGCGTGCCCGAGCGGCTGACGAGACCAATCGCACCTTCCTTGAAAATCTCCCCGGGATGATCCCGACGTTCGCCTTGCCCGGCGAGAGAGCCCCTGGACAGTTGGGCCCGAGCAGCGTGACGCCGCGCGGACGGATGTAGTTGTAAACGCGGAGCATCTCGTGGGCCGGCAGCCCTTCGGCGATGCAGATCACGGTGCCGACTCCGGCGTCGACGGCCTCGTAGATGGCGTCGGTCGCAAAGCGCGCAGGGACGAAGACCATCGACGTGTTTGCCCCCGTCTCCGCGACCGCGTCGGCCATCGTGTCGAAGATCGGGATGCCCTGGACGTCCTGTCCACCCTTCCCGGGCGTCACCCCCGCGACGACCTTCGTGCCGTAATCCCGGTTCCGAACGCCGTGGAAGGACCCTTCGCTACCGGTCAGCCCCTGCACGACGAGGAGCGTGTCCTGATCGACGATGATCGCCATCAGACCTTCCTGCCTTTGAGAGCGACGCGTGTCAGCACGACGTGATCGTCATCGATCCGGTCGGCCAGGAGCTCCCGCACGCGCCTGGCTTCCTCACCAGCGCAGCCGGCTCGCGCGAGCCACGACTCGAGCTCGATCCGCTTCTCGAAGCTGCGGAGATCTTCGACCGTGAGGCCGGCGCTCGCGAAGAGCTCGCGCCATTCGTCCTCGGTGTAACAGCGGACGTGCGTCGGATCCGGAGCTTCTCGGCCTCTTCGACGGTCTCGCCGAGAAAGAGGTTGTCGGCCACGAGGACGAGGCCTCGGCTGACCCGAGCCATCTCGCTGACAGCCTTCGCAATGTCCTCGAAATGATGCGCGGCGACCCTGCAGGCGACGACGTCGAAGCTCGCGGCGGCGAAGGGGATGTCCTCCGCCGGCGCCACCACGGTCGCGCCCATGCCGGGCGCGGGGTCGAGCGTGGTGACGTCGAAGCCTGCCTCGCTCAGCCGCCGGGCGACATGGCCGCCTCCGGTAGCCACGTCGAGGGCGTTCTTGCCCTCGGCCCACTCGACGATCAGGTCGAGATCCTCGCCCTCGCGATGAGCTTCGCTCTCGCGATACAGGTCCGCGCGCTCCGACCAGGTGTCGGTCACGCGGCCAACTCCACAGCGCGCTTCGCGGCGTCGAGCATCGTCGGCTCGACGTACAGGTTCTCGGGCGCCGCTTCCGCCAGCAGGCGCGCGCCCCTCCTCGGCATTCGTCCCGTCGAGCCGGACGACGATCGGCTCGTCGATGTCGATTCGGTCGAGGGCCTGGAGGATCCCGCGCGCCACCTCGTCGCAGCGCGTGATCCCGCCGAAGATGTTGAACAGGATCGACTTCACCTGCGGGTCGGCGCTGATGATCTCGAGCGCGTCGACGACACCCTCCGCGTCGCCGCCCCCGCCGAGGTCACAGAAGTTCGCGGGCTTGCCGCCGGCGAGCGCGATCACGTCGAGCGTCGACATGACGAGGCCGGCGCCGTTCCCCAGGATCCCGACCTCGCCGTCGAACTTGACGTAGGTGACGTCCTTCTCGCGCGCTGCGCGTTCCTCGGGTGGATACGCCTCGAGGTCGCGCATCTCGGCGATGTCGGGATGCTTGTAGAGCGCGTTGTCGTCGACCGTGAACTTCGAGTCGAGCGCCTTCACCTCACCGTCCGGAGTGACGATCAGCGGGTTGATCTCGCAGAGCATCGAGTCTGCTCCGACGAAGGCGTCGTAGAGGCGCTGGATGATCGCCAGGATCTGCTTCTGCTGGCCGGGATCGTCGATCCCCGCGCCGTAGATGAGCCGCCGGGCCTGATAGGGCTGGAATCCCTCGAGGGGGTCGATGTGCAGTCGTACGAGCGCGTCGGGCCGCTCCGCGGCGACCTCCTCGATGTCGATGCCGCCCTCCTTCGTGAACATGAAGAGCGGCTTCTTCTCGCCCCGGTCGAAGGTCACCGAGAGGTAGTACTCCGTGGCGATGTCCGAGGCCTGCTCGATCCAGACCCGCCGGACGACGTGCCCGCGGATGTCCATGCCGAGAATCGCGTCGGCGTGGGCCGCTGCCTCGTCGGGCCCTTCGGCAAGCTTGATCCCGCCCGCCTTGCCGCGGCCGCCCGCCAGCACCTGGGCCTTGACGACGACCTGGCCGCCGAGCTCTTCGGCAGCCGCGCGCGCCTCTTCCGGCGTCGTCGCGAGCCGTCCGTCGGAAACGGGGATGCCGAAGCGCCGGAAGAGCTCTTTGCCCTGATACTCGTACAGATCCACCGGCGGGCGACTCTACTAGTGGGCCGTGCCTTAGAGTCGCGGTTCATCGACCAAAGGAGGACTCATGAGCGAAGGCGACACGACGCTCCGCGAAGAGGACATCAGCAGCGAGGAGAGCCTGGTCGGCGCGCGCGCCGAGGTGGCGGACGTCGACGGCGACGACTCGACCGAGACTGAATCCGACACGGATGGGACCGACTCTGACTCGGACGGCACCGACTCGGACTCCGACGACACGGACGCTTAGGGCACTCGGCCGCACGGTCGAGCCGGTCGAGCCCGGCCGGTTCCTCGAGGACTACTGGGAGCGCAGGCCGCTTCTCGTTCCGCGGAACGAGGAGGGTCGATTCGACGACCTGCTGTCGCAGGCCGAGGCCGAGCGGCTCGTCTCGTCGACGGGCCTGCGCTACCCGGCTGTCCGCCTCGTAAAGGAGGGCGAGAAGATCCCCGTCTCTGGCTACACGGAGACGGTTTCCTGGCGCCCGACCGGGTTCACAGCCACCGCGGACGTCGAGCGCATCGCGGCCGAGTTCGAGCGCGGCGCGACCGTCGTCATCCAGGCTCTTCACGTTCACCACCTCCCCGTTGCGGAGTTCTGCCGCGCTCTCGAAGCGGATCTGGGGCATCCCGTGCAGGCGAACGCGTACTACACGCCGCGTTCGGCGCAGGGCTTGCCGGTCCATCACGACACGCACGACGTCTTCTGCCTCCAGGTCGCGGGCGAGAAGCGCTGGCTCGTCTACGAGCCGGCGCTCGAGCTGCCCTTGCAGGATCAGCGCTACTCCGAGGAGCTCGGCGAGCCCGGCGAGCCGGTGCTCGACGTCACGCTCACGCCCGGGGACACGCTCTACCTTCCGCGCGGCTGGCTCCACGAGGCGCTGACTTCGGACGCGGACTCGCTTCACATCACTGTCGGCGTCAAGGTCTACACGTGGGTCGACGCGGTGCGCGCCGCCCTCGAGGAGGCGGCGCGAGAGGAGGATGGCTATCGGCGTAGCGTTGCCGACGGTGAGGAGCTTCCGGTCGAGCTGCTGGGGCTTCTGCAGGAGCGCCTCGGCGGCGAGGCGGTCGCACGCCGCCGTCGCGAGAAGTTCGTGTCCTCTCGCAGGCCGATCCGTGCTGACCGTTTCGATCAGCTCCGCGGGCTGCGCGAGCTCGATGTCGACACCGTGCTCGAGCGTCGCGAGAGCGTCGTCTTCGACTTCGAGGCCGGCGATTCGGAGGTCGCACTCGCATTCGAAGGGCGGCGCGTCACGTTTCCCGCCCACGCACGCGAGGCGCTCGAGGCGGCAGCGAGGTCAGAAGAGTCTTTCCGGGCCGCCGACCTGCCCGGAAACCTCGACGAGGAGGGCCGGCTCGTGCTCGTTCGGCGGCTCGTCCGCGAGGGTTTCCTGCGCATCAGCCTCGACGAGTAGTCGCTACGTAGCGAAGCGGCCGCTTGACGGCCTGCGCGGTGCAAGTCAGAAACGTCAGGTCGCCGAGCTCGGCGTGGACATCGACCTCGAGCTCTGCCCCGCCGGCGAGAAAGGTGACCCGCCAAGTCTCGCCGTCCCGTTCCGCCAGCCGCAGGACGACGTCGTTGATGCCGGTCAGGCCCGTCTCCTCGCGGACCGCTCGCTCGGCAGCCTGGACGGCGAACGGATAGATCGAGCGGCCGCGATAGAGGTCGAGCGAGACGCGCCCTCCGAGATGCTCGTCGAGGATGCCGGCCGCGTCGACCCGGCTCGCGCGACCGTAGTAGACCCCCTCGGGCAGGCACACGAGGTTGCCGGCGAAGCGGTCGCCGCCGATGTGGGTCGTCTGCCAGACCCAGTCCTCCTCGGCCTCGTCGCGCAGGCCTTCGTAGAGCGGCCGCCCATACCGCGCGCAGCAGGGGTCGTGCTTGCCGTGCGTGCAGATGAGGAAGAGCGGATGCTCGACGCGCGCTCCGCCGTCCTCGTCCAGGAGGTCCACCTCCCGCAGGCTCTCGTGGCTCTCGAGATCGAAGCGCCGGAGTCGCTCGTTCCCCGCACGCGAGTCCGCCGTGAAGGCGGCGAGGGTCTCCGCTCGCCGGCGGTCCGGGCGGCGGACGAAGAGCAGGCGCCCGTTCGGAACCGCTCGGACCTGCTCTCGGAGCCGCTCCTTGACCTGGTCCGAGAGCCCGCTGCCGGCCACGGCGTCGTGAGTCCAGAGCCCTCGGTACTCGATCAGGAGCCAGTGGTCGATCCGGCTCGCGGTTGCGCCCGAGCGGCTCGCCGTTCTCGCGCGAGAGGTCGGCGCAGAACGGCCTACGCTCCGTCATCCGCCTCCTGCTTGATCACGCAGATCACCTGGCCGGTGGTGATCGACTCGCCGGCGGCAACCGAGAGCTCGGTGACGACGCCGGCCCGCGGAGCGGCGACCTCGTTCTCCATCTTCATGGCTTCGACGACGCAGACCACCTGGCCGGGTACCACCTCGTCGCCGTCCGACACCTCGACCGCGAGCACCGTTCCTTGCATCGGGCTCACGATCGCGTCCCGTGCCGCACCATGGTGCTGACGACTCGTATCGCGCTCGCGTCGCCGCCTGGCCAGATCTGCATGCGGCGGCTCCGGTGTGAGGAGCTTCACCTCGAACCGGCGCCCGTCGACCTCGGCCTGGACGATCCTCTCCCGGCTGCGCACTCCGGCGGCTCCGTCCGATGAGGGTCTTACACTTGTTGCCTGATGAGACAACTGATGCGCCCGCTCCGCAAGCTCTTCCGACTCCACCACGCCGTGGCAGGTCGCTCCACGAGCGAAGCAGTCGTGCTCGAGCAGGGCCCGATGGAACCCGATCAGCGTCGTCACACCGTCGATCTCGTACTCGCCGAGCGCGCGCAGCATCCTGTGTCTCGCGTGCTCGCGGTCGACTCCGTGCACGCACAGCTTGGCGACGAGCGGGTCGTAGAGGCCGACGACCTCGCTGCCCGCGGTCACTCCGGAGTCGACCCGCACACCAGGCCCACCCGGTTCCCGATAGGCCGTGATCCGCCCCGGGGTCGGGAGGAAGCCGGTGCTCACGTCCTCCACGTTGATGCGGCATTCGATGGCATGCCCTTGCAGGTGGACCTGATCCTGGCTCAGCGATAGCGGCTCTCCGGCCGCGATCAGCACCTGCTCGCGGACGAGGTCGAGCCCCGTGACGAGCTCGGTCACAGTGTGCTCGACCTGGATCCGGGTGTTCATCTCGAGGAAGTAGTAGTTGCCCTCTTGGTCGAGCAGCCCTTCGATCGTCCCGGCATTGCGGTAGCCCACGGCGCGGGCGGCGTCGACGGCAATCTGGCCTATGCGCTCACGGAGAGCAGGGTCGACCGCAGGCGAAGGCGTCTCCTCGACCAGCTTCTGGTGACGGCGCTGGATCGTGCAGTCGCGCTCGCCGAGATGGATGACGTTGCCGTGAGCGTCGGCAAGCACCTGCACCTCGACGTGCCGAGGATCCTCGAGATAACGCTCGACGTAGACCGCCGGGTCCGAGAAGTACGCCTCGCCCTCGCGCCGGGCGGCTTCGAAGGCGCGCTCCGCCTCCTCGGCGCTACGGACGACCTTGAGGCCCTTCCCTCCCCCTCCGGCCGAGGCCTTGATCGCGAGCGGCCAGCCGAGCTCGTCGCCCAGCTTCACGACGTCTGCTGCAGAGGTCACGGCCTCGGTGGTGCCAGGGACGATCGGGACTCCCGCGGCGCGCATGGTCTCGCGGGCGGCCACCTTGGAGCCCATCGCCTCGATCGCCTCGGGCGACGGCCCGATCCACGTCAGGCCGGCCCCTGCGCATGCCCGTGCAAAGCCCGCGTTCTCGGCCAGGAACCCGTAGCCGGGATGGACGGCCTCCGCGCCGGCGCGCCGCGCTGCCTCGAGGATCCGATCCTGGTTCAGGTAACTCTCCGACGGTGTGCCGGGCCCGAGCAGGTAAGCCTCAGAGGCGACCTGAACGTGCAGCGCGTCGCGGTCGGGCTCCGAGTAGACCGCAACCGGCTCGATCTCGAGCTCCCGCAGCGTGCGGAAGATCCGGATTGCGATCTCGCCCCGGTTTGCGACGAGAACCTTCGAGAAGGGCGCCATGACCCGCGTATTCTCTCCGCCCATGGCCGTCGCCGACTGGTTCACGGTGGCACGGGCTGCCGCTGCCCCATTCGTCGTCCTCCTCTTCGAGTGGGACTTCCACAACCACGACTACTGGGCCACAGCCCTGTTTGCAGTGGCGATGGCCACCGACTGGTTCGACGGGAAGCTCGCTCGCCGTAGCGGTCGCGCGTCCGCCCTGGGCTCACTGCTCGATCCCGTGGCGGACAAGTTGCTGGTCCTGTCCGTCCTGGTCGTTCTTGTCGACCGGGGCATCTTCGACGGCTGGATCGTCGCGGCGATCGTCGCCCGGGAGCTGCTCGTCTCGGGGCTCAGGCTCGCAGCTCTCGAGCGTGGGACGGTGCTGCAGGCGCGCGACCTCGGGAAGCTCAAGACCTGGGCGCAGGCTCTCGCGGCTCTGCTCGGGGGGCTCGCGGCGGCCGATGTGGTCGACCAGTCCGTGGCGTGGTGGGCGCTGCTCGTCGCCCTCGTGCTGACCTGGGTGTCTGGGCTCGACTACGCGCGTCTGGCGCCATCGCTGCTACGCGAACCGGCGCCTGCAACGGGCGCCGAGGCAGGCGCCGAATCGACGTTCTCGAGCAAGCCGGCGAGCCGCCAAACGCTCTCGTAGGGCGCAGCGCCTGGGTGCGGGCCGCCGTCGAAGCGGCCGAGTGCGGCCTGGAGAGCCTGCAGTTCCTGCGGCGAAGGCTCAGGCGTCACGTCGAATTCCACTGCCTGAGCCTAAAGCAGCCTGCTGAATCAGACGATGACAGGACTCGATGCGGCGTTTTGTCCTGCTCACGGCTGTTCTCACACTGCTCGCGCCGGCGACGGCGGAAGCGGCAAAGCCTGCCCGCTCCTGGGCACAGCCCGAGATCAAGCTCGTGGTCAGCCGAGGGCTGATGGCGGACAGCGTCGCCACCTTCAAGCCCAACGCACCGTTGACGCAGACGGCGCTCAGCGACCTCGTCGCCGGCCTGACCGAGGACGAGCCCGAGCCACGCGGGCAGCAATCAGACGGCGCAGGTAACGATTGCGCAGCTCGATGCCCAGCTCGTTCGAGCGCTGGGGCTCGGCGACGAGGCGTCGAGCTTCTATCGCGCTGCAGCAGCGGCCGGAACACGGCCACCCGCCCGCTTCGGCACAGAAGTCGTGGCACGGCTGCTCGGGCTGCGCAAGAACCACGAGGCGTCGCAGGACGCCCTCGAACGCCTTCCGTCCGATCCCGCAACTCGCGCTGAGGCGGCGTATTCCGCCGCGCAGATCCTCCGCTTCTCCGGCTGGGAGCTGCACCAGGTCGAAGACAGTGCAGCCGCTTTCGAGCTCCCCGAGCTCACTCCCTGGCAACGGCGGATCCTGACGACAGCCTTCGGGCGAATCGGCTTTCCGTATGTCTGGGGTGGCGAGAGCGACACACGCGTGTCCTTCTACGGTCTCCAGGCGAGCGGCGGGTTCGACTGCTCCGGGTTCGCGTGGCGCGTCTTCAAGCGTCAGACCGCCCCGGGCGGTGCGCAGCTCGCGCTCACGCTCGGCGGCCGCACCGCAGCAGCGATGGCCGGCGAAGTCGGGCCGCGGCGCAGAATCCGCTTTGCGAACCTGGCGCCGGCCGACCTCCTGTTCTTCGCCAACGGCGGGCCGCGCGCCAAGCCGGCCGCTGTCGACCACATGGGGATCAACATCGGCAACGGCTGGATGATCCACTCGTCACGCTTCGGCGTGGCGCTCGCGCCCCTGGACGGCTGGTATGCACGCCGCCTGGCCTGGGGCCGCCGACCGATCCTCGAAGCCGGTCTCTCCTAGTAAAGCCCCCGCATTTCGGGGCAAATGAAGGTTCACCCGAAAGGGTGATGGCTCGGGTCCGGCGAACGGTGACAATCGCCGAAGTCGCAGTCCACCGCATTGGGAGGATCGAAATCATGTTGGAATGGCGCCCGCGCCTCATCGCACTCGTCGCACTGACCGTCCTGCTTGCCGTTGCGCTTGCGAGCGGATACGGAATTCCGTTCAACGACAACTGGGAGTGGTAGGCCAGTAGGGCCTGGAACGGGGAGCGAGGGGACAATGAAACGTCTGTTGCCGATCGTCGCACCGGTCTGCCTGCTCGGGATTGGATCCGTTGCAGCCGCGGCCTTTTCGTTCGCAACACAGGGCCACCCGGCGTCGACACTGCTCGGCGTCCTGGCCCTGCTGACCGCGTCCACGTTGGCGAGCCACTTCCCGGTCCCCATCGAGGGCCCGAACGCAGGCGGTGTCTCGCTCTCGTTCGTCTTCGCAGCAAGCGCGATCGTGCTCTTCGGCTGGGACGCCGGCGTGCTCGTCGCCTTCGCTGCTCCCGTCCTGATCCAGACGCTCGAGCACCGGCCTCCGATCCGCATCGCCTACAACGGCTCGGTGTTCGCGGTCGCGGCGCTCGTTTCCGGGTTGCTCGTCGGGCTCATCGAGGGCTCGGGCACCGACGCGTTGATCGCCAAGGTCGCGATTGCGGCCACGGCGCAGTACGCGATCAACCTCGTCCTGATCTCAATGGTCGTCGCGGTTACCTCCCGGACGCCATTCCTCGAGCTGATCCAGGCCAGCGTTCGCTGGACGATCATGGTCTTCGCGCTGATGGGGTCGGCCGCACTCGTCCTGGTCGTCCTCTGGCAGCGTTCGCCGCTCCTGTCGGTCGCGCTCTTCGGGCCGCTGCTGGCGATCGCGCTCTACCAGCGCTCCACCTACCGCGCGCTGCGGGCCATGCGCCTCGCGCTCACCGATCCCCTGACCGGACTCGGCAATCACCGCCACTTCCACGATCGAGTCGAGCGCGAGCTGTCCGAAGCGGATCAGCGCGGAAAAGACTTCAGCCTCTGCCTGGTCGACGTCGACGACTTCAAGCGCGTCAACGATCTCTACGGACACCCGGCCGGGGACACCGTGCTCGCCCAGATCGCTGCCAACCTTCGTCAGAACGGCGAGGCCTTCCGCCTCGGCGGCGACGAGTTCGCGGTCTTGCTTCCGCAGTCGGATGAGGCTGAGGCGGTCGCGGCAGCGTCGGCCATCGTCGACCGTGTCTCCGCGCTCGCGCTCGACCACATCGGCTCGGTCACAGTCAGCGCCGGCGTGGCGACCTTCCCGACCCAGGCGCCGAGTCGCCTCGAGCTCGTCCGTCTGGCCGACAGCGCTCTCTACTGGGCGAAGGAGCACGGCAAGAACCGCGCGCACGTCTACCGGCCCGACGTGGTCGAGCTGGCCGAGCTGCGTCGCCTGGCGCACGGGCCGGACCGCGCAGCGCGCTTCCGCGCAGCCGAGAGCCTGGCGAAGGCCGTCGACCTCCGCGACACGTACACAGGCAGCCATTCGGCGCGAGTAGCCGAACTGGCCGCGAAAGTCGCAGCACGTCTCGGCCTCGACCAGGAGCTGATCGAGCTCGCACGCCTGGCAGGCAGCCTCCACGACCTGGGCAAGCTCGCTATTCCGGAGGAGATCCTGCGGAAGCCCGGCCCGCTAACCGACCCCGAGCGGCTCGTTCTGGAGCGGCATCCGCAAATCGGCTTCCGCATGCTCGACAGCCTTGGCATCGAGCCTGTCGCCGACTGGATCCTGCACCACCACGAGCGCTGGGACGGAAACGGCTATCCGGATCGCCTGCCGGGGCCCTCAGATCCCGCTGGGAGCGCGAATCATCTTCGTCGTCGACGCGTACGACGCAATGACCTCGGACCGCGTCTATCGCGGCTCGCTGAGCCCGGGCGAGGCGCTCGAGGAGCTCGAGCGCTGCGCCGGGACGCAGTTCGACCCCGACGTCGTCGTCGCGCTGGCCGAAGAGTTGCAGCTGGCCGGGATCCCCGAGCACGCTCAGACGACCGCGCTGGCCTCCTAGTCTTCTCTCGCCCCTCCCCTGACGGCGCGGCCACTCGCGCCCGCCGTCGCGCGCCTTTCGACCCGATTTCGGCACCCACGCGTGCGGTTTTTCAAATTACGCTCGCCTTGGGGAGGAGGTTGGGGGTACCTCTAAGAGGGCAAGCTAGAGCGGGATGTTGCCGTGCTTGCGGCGTGGGCGCGGCTCGCGCTTCGTGAGCGCCGTCTCGAGCGCATCGATCAGCACGGGTCGCGTCCGGCGCGGCTCGATCACCTCGTCGACATAGCCCCGCTCGGCCGCAACGTACGGGTTCGCAAACTGCTCCCGGTAGTCGGCCACGAGCTCCTCCCGGCGGTCGTCGGGATTCGAAGCCTCCTCGAGCTCCTTGCGGAACACGATGTTCACCGCGCCCTCGGGCCCCATCACCGCCACCTCGGCGGTCGGCCACGCGAAGTTGAAGTCGGCTCGGATGTGCTTCGAGCTCATGACGTCGTACGCACCGCCGTAGGCCTTGCGCGTGATGACCGCGAGCTTGGGCACCGTGGCCTCGCTGTACGCGTACAGCAGCTTCGCCCCGTGGCGGATGATCCCGCCCCACTCCTGGGCCGTGCCCGGCAGGAAGCCCGGGACGTCGACGAACGTGACGAGCGGGATGTTGAACGCGTCACAGGTTCGAACGAATCGCGCAGCCTTCACCGACGAGTTGATGTCGAGCACGCCGGCCAGCGCATGCGGCTGGTTGCCGACGACGCCGATCGGGTGGCCTCCGAGCCGAGCGAAGCCGCAGACGATGTTCTCGGCGAAGCGCTCGTGCACCTCCAGGAACTCGCCCTCGTCGACCACCCGCCGCACGACGTCCTTGATGTCGTACGGCTTGTTCGGGTTGTCCGGGATCAGGGTGTCGAGCTCGGCATCCTCGCGGCCGGCCGGATCCGAGGGCTCGTGGAAAGGCGGCGGGTCGAGGTTGTTCTGCGGCAGGAACGAGAGCAGGTAGCGCGCGTCCTCGAGGCACGCCTCCTCGTCCGGCGACATGAAGTGGGCGACCCCCGACTTCGATGCGTGGGTCGCGGCGCCGCCGAGCTCCTCGAACGTGACCTCCTCCCCCGTCACGGTCTTCACCACGTCGGGCCCCGTGATGAACATGTAGGAGGTCTCCTCGACCATCAGGACGAAGTCGGTCATGGCCGGTGAGTACACGGCCCCACCCGCACATGGGCCCATCACCAGGCTGATCTGGGGAATCACGCCCGACGACTGGACGTTGCGCCAGAAGATCTCGGCGTACCCGGCCAGCGAGACCACGCCCTCCTGGATCCGCGCTCCGCCCGAGTCGTTGATCCCGATCACCGGGCAGCCGAACTTCGCCGCCAGGTCCATCACCTTGCAGATCTTCTCCGCGAACGCCTCCGAGAGGCTCCCGCCAAAGGTCGTGAAGTCCTGCGAGAAGACGAAGACCTTGCGGCCGAAGATCGTGCCGTACCCGGTGACGACCGCGTCGCCGTAGGGACGACGATCCATCATCCCGAAGTACGGGTTGCGGTGGCGCACGTAGCGGTCGAGCTCGACGAATGACCCCGGGTCGAGCAGTTTCTCCACGCGCTCGCGCGCGAGCAGCTTCCCTTGCGCGCGCTGGCGCTCTACAGCCTTCTCGCTGCCCGCGTGGAGTGTCTCGTCGCGGATCCGCTGGAGCTCCTCGAGCTTCTTCTGGGTCGATTCGTCCGTCGCTGCCACGGCGAAGGAGACTAGTACAGTCGCGGAGTGGGCCTTCCGCCGCTCGATCGTTCCACGCTCTGGCCGTTCGAGGGCGGCGAGCCCGGCGAGTTCTACTACCAGCGCTACGCCCACCCGACGGGCGTCGCCGCCGAGAGCGCGCTCGGGGAGCTCGACGGGGGCGAAGCGCTTCTCTTCTCCTCCGGGGCGGGTGCATCGACTGCGGTCGTCATGGCGCTCCTGGGGCCCGGCGACACGATCGCCGTCGCGGAAGGCTGTTACTACGGCACCACGACCCTGTTTCGCGAGCTCGAGCGCTGGGGCCTGAAGCACGTGGAGTTCGATCAGACCCAGGCGCCTCCTGAAGGCGTGCAGCTCGTCTGGCTCGAAGCGCCGTCGAATCCGTTCCTGACGATGCCGGACTTCGATGCCGCAGCCGCCCACCCGGCGCCGGTCCTCGTCGACGCGACCGCAGCCACGCCGGTGCACCTGCGGCCGCTGGAGCAAGGCGCCGACCTCGTCCTGCACAGCGCGACGAAGTACCTCAGCGGCCACTCGGACGTCCTGCTCGGCGCCGTCGTCTCGCACGACGAGGAGAAGGTCGCCCGCCTTCGCGAGTTTCGTAGTCGCTCAGGGATCGTCGCCGCCCCCGACGCTGCCTGGCTTTTGCTGAGGGGCTTGAAAACCCTAGAGCTGCGAGTTCGGCGGCAGACGGAAACGGCGAAGGAGCTGGCGGCGCGGCTGGAGGGGCATCCCAGGGTCGAGACGGTGCGCTACGCCGGCTTCGGCGGCCTCATGAGCTTCGACGTAACGGGCGACGCGAAGAAGGTCGAGACATCGACCCGACTGATCGTCAACGCCACCAGCCTTGGAGGCGCTGACAGCACGATGGAGTCGCGCCACCGCTGGGAAGGCGACCGCGTGCCGGTGAACCTGCTCCGCCTGAGCGTCGGCCTCGAAGACGTCGAGGAGCTTTGGGCAGACCTGGAGCAAGCGCTCGCCTAACTGAAACCGCAGAGCCGGAGGTCGGACTCGAACCGACGGCCTGCTGATTACAAATCAGCTGCTCTAGCCAACTGAGCTACTCCGGCGTGACCCGAATGGTAGTCGGAGGCTAAGAGAGAACCTGGCGCGACTTCTGGTGCGTGAGGATCTTCCGCTTCACACGCTGCAATGCGTTGTCGATCGTCTTCGTGTCGCAACCTAGGTCTTCGGCCATCTCCTCGTAGGACGAGCCCTCGAGGTACAGCTTGAGCGCATCCGCCTCGAGCTTCGACAGCCCTGATCCGAGCGCGAAGACGAGGCTCTGCAACTCCTCCGTCGAGATCACGCACACTGACGGGTCGTTGACGCTCGGCCCCGGCAGCGCGTCGCCGAGGCTGCACTCCCCGTCCTGGTCCTGGCCCGCCGGAGTGTGGCTGAACGAGACGTACGTGTTCAGCGGCGAATGCTTGAAGCGCGTGGCCGTCTTGATCGCCGTGATGATCTGGCGAGTCACGCACAGCTCGGCGAACGAGCGGAACGAGGTCTCCTTGTCGTGTCGGAAGTCCCGGACCGCTTTGTAGAGTCCGATCAGCCCCTCCTGGATGAGATCCTCGGAGTCGCCGCCGGCCAGGAAGTACGAGCTGGCCTTGAGGCGGACGAAGCCGGTGTAGCGGCGGATCAGCTGGTCGAGTGCCTGGCTGTCGCCGTTTCGTGCCTTGACGACGAGCTGCAGATCCTCGAGCTCCCGCTGAACCCTGTGGGCTGGGCGGGCGACGGGGGCTGGACGGGCGGCGGCCATTTTTGGGAGCTGTGCGGGGTGCCTTGTTGCACTCTCACCCTTTAGTCAGTGTCCAAAGTAGCAAGGTCCGCAAGGAATTACAAGCTAATTGCATTGGACCCATCCGTTATGGACCTTGCCCGCGGCGCAGCTTTTCTAGCCGCTCACGCGTTTTCGGGTCGAATTTGTCCTCCAGACGCATCGGAGATTCGCCTGTGTGCTGCTCGAGCGAGAAGTCCTTGACGAAGGTCGCCGAGCTCAATTTCGCCACTTCCTGGCCGGATGTGCCTCGTACCGCCGAGTCCGAGGAGACGAGACAGACGCGCTCCAGATTACGGTTCTCGGCGGCGAGGCGCTCGAGCAGCGAATCTGCGTGCTCGGCGAAACGAACCTCCAGCGGCCCGTAGCTCAGGTCCTCCCCGCTCCCGTCGAAGACCAGCACCCCGCGGGCTCCGCGCTCCGCCACGAAGCTCGCCAGCTTGTCCGTCAGCTCGCGCGGATCCTCGAAGCCACTGGCGTGCAGGAGGTTGAACCCGTCGAACAGGTAGAGGGTCGGTTCAGGCACCTCGTTGCCTCCTGGCCTCGTAGAGCAGGATGCCCGCCGCAACGCTGACGTTCAGCGACTCGACCTTGCCCGCGAGCGGAATCGAGACTAGGGCGTCGCACGTCTTACGCACGAGCGGGCGCAGGCCACGCCCCTCGGCGCCGAAGACGAACGCGGCACCGCCGCTCAGGTCGGCAGACCACATGGGCGTCCCGTCTTCCCCGGCCGCGCCGTAGACCCAGAGATCGGCCCCCTTCACGTCGCCGAGATAGCGCGCGAGATTGGGCACGACCGCGAGCTGCATGTGCTCCACTGCGCCGGCCGAGGCGCGGCAAACGGCAGCGGTAACCCTCGCAGAACCGTGCGCCGGGACGATCACACCCGTGGCCCCCGCTCCCTCGGCGCTGCGGATCACTGCACCGAGGTTGTGCGGATCCGTCACCTGGTCGAGACAAACGAGTAACGGGTTATCCACAGCGGCGAGCTCGTACCCGTCGGCGTAGCGATACGGCTCCACTGCGGCGACGACGCCCTGATGGTCACGCGTGCCAGCCAGCTCCGACAAGTCCCGCTCCGCCATGACCCGGTGCCTGGCACCGAGCCCTGGCTCGTTGAGCCACGGCTCGGCCTTCAGCGCGCGCTCGCTCACCCAGAGCTCGCGCACCTCGCGCGGGCCTCGCAGCGCCTCGCGCACCGCCCGCCGGCCGTAGATCTGCTCGGTCGTCACCGCCGCGGGACGAGCTGGTACCCGGGCTCCCCGGCCACGTCGCGCACGTCCCAGCCTGCTTCCTCGATCTCCGTGCGAATCCGATCGGCCGAGTCGAAGTCCCCACCCCCGCGGGCCGCCGCCCGCCGAACCGCCAGGTCGTGCAACTCGGCGGGCGCCTCGTCGCTCTCCGCCAGGGAGCCGAGGCCGAAGAGATCGAGCGCGCGCCGCAGCAGGTCGTGATCCCGCCACTCGTGCATGACGGCCAGCGCTTGTGGCGTGTTGAAGTCGTCGTCGAGCGCCTCGGCTAAGTGCTCCCAGGAGCCGCCCTCCTCCGAGGGGTTCCGAAACACCTCGCGGAAGCCGTCCGCCCGCGCCTTCGCAGCTTCGAGCGTCTCGTTCGAGAAGTCCATCGGCTTCCGCCAGTGCGCGCCCAGGAACAGGATCAGCAGCGTCTCGCGACCCCAATCGTCGATCGCCTCGCGCAGAGACACGACGTTCCCCAGCGACTTCGACATCTTCGCGCCCGTGAACTCGAGCATCCCGTTGTGCATCCAGAGGCGCGCAAACTCACGACCCGCGCCGCGGGACTGCGCGATCTCGTTCTCATGGTGCGGGAAGACGAGGTCGAGACCCCCTCCGTGGATCTCGAAGACCGGGCCGAGATACTTCTCGGCCATCGCCGAGCACTCGATGTGCCATCCCGGCCGCCCACGGCCCCACGGCGAGTCCCACGAGGTGTCCTCACCCTCCTTTGTCGCCTTCCAGAGCGCGAAATCGCGCGGGTCTTCCTTGCGCGGGTTCGGCTCCTGCTCTTCGACCTGATCCGGCCGCTGGCCCGAGAGGCGCCCGTAATCCGGAAACCGGGCGACGCGGAAATACACGTCTCCCTCGGCCTCGTAGGCCAAATCGAGCTCGACCAGCTCCTCGATCAAGCTGACGATCTCCGGAATCGTCTCGGTTGCCTTCGGCTCGTGGTCGGGCCGGCCGAGGCCCAGATCGGTCGTGTCCTCGACGTACCAGCGGCTCGCGTCCTCGGCCAGCTTGGCGCTTGCCCCCGGCGCTGCGTCGTAGATCTTGTCGTTGATGTCCGTGATGTTCTCGACGAGCGTGACGTCGTACCCGCGTTCTCGCAGCCAGCGGCGAAGCCACATCGAGATGACGAACGGCCGCGCGTTGCCTACGTGAATGCGCTGGTAGACCGTCGGGCCGCAGACGTACATGCCGATCGGCCCGGGAGGCGGCGGCAGCTCCTCGAGCTGCCGGCTGGCGGTGCTATAGAGCTGCATCGACACGGCGGACCGCCTCGTCCCGTGGAAGAGCAGCGATGACGGTCCAGAGCTCGGGCCCTCGCGGCCGGCCGGTCAGCGCGAGACGGAGCGCCTTGAGGTTCCCGCCGACCGCTTTCAGCTCGCGGACGATCTCCTTCGCGCCGGCGCCGTTCGCGCGTAGCTCCTTGAAGCGCTCGAGCGTTGGCCGAGCGTCCTCGTCCAGCGACACCGGCTCAGGCTCCAGGACGAGTTTCGCGAACTCCCGCGCCTCGCTCAGGTCACGTGCGCCGCGCAGGGCGGGCACCAACTCCGGAGGGGCGCCGACGATCTCGGCCAGCTCCTCGTCGGACATGGCCGCAATGGCCTCGACCGCGAGCCGCCGGATCCGTGGAAGGTCGTAATGCACATCGTGCTTCGGGATCCCGAGCTCTTCGAGGTAGCGACGAACGGCTTCAGCCGGGATGCCCGCCTCACGCAGCTGCCCCACGGTCGCGCCTTCCTCGCGCTTCGAGAGCTTGCCGCCGTGCTCCCCGAGGATCAGCCCGTGGTGCACGTACTCCGGAGGCTTCGCGCCCAGAGCCTCGGTCAGCTCGCGATGGAGCGGCTCGTTGGCGCGGTGGTCGTTGCCGCGGACGACGTGCGTGATCCCGAACTCGATGTCGTCGACGACGCTCGCCAGGTGGTAGGTCGCCGTCCCGTCCTCCCGAAGGAGCGTGATGCGACCGAAGCGCTCGCCGCCGAGCCGCTCCGCCGCGGCGCGGTACGCATCCTGCCGCTCGCTCTGACGAACCGGGCCTTCGTCCCAATCCAGGCCGAGCCACTCCAGGTCCCGGATGAGCTCGTCCTCGCCGCCGGGGACGTTGCGAGCCGCGTCGGTGTCGTCGATCCGCAGCAGCATCCAGTCGCCGAGCTGCCGGTTCGCGACCGCGCTCAGCGCGTTCCCGACGTGCAGCGACCCCGTCGGACTGGGAGCAAAGCGAACACGTTTCATCTCGCGTTGAATCTACACTCGCCCCTGTGGACATCGGCGTCCTCGGAACCGGAAATGTCGGACGGACGATCGCGGCGAAGCTCTTCGAACTCGGCCACGACGTGCAGGTCGGCTCGCGAACGGCGAAGGACGACGCGGTCACCTTCGCGGACGCCGCCGCCCACGGCGAGCTGGTCTTCAACTGCACCGCCGGCGACAAGTCGCTCGAGGCGCTGCGCATGGCCGAGGCCGACAACCTCGCCGACAAGATCCTCGTCGACGTCGCGAACCCGCTCGACTTCTCGCGAGGCATGCCGCCGATCCTGGCCGTCTGCAACGCGGACAGCCTGGGCGAGGACATCCAGCGCCTTTTCCCACGCTCGAAGGTCGTGAAAGCGCTGAACACGGTGAATTGCAGCGTGATGGTCGACCCGGCGCTGCTGCCCGGCGAGCACGACGTGTTCATCTGCGGCAACGATGAAGGCGCCAAACGCGAGGTGCGGGAACTGATTCACACCTTCGGCTGGCCGGACGAGCACATCATCGACCTCGGCGACATCGAGGGAGCGCGCGGCATGGAGATGTACCTGCCCCTCTGGCTGCGCCTCATGGCCCGGGAGGAAAGCGCGAACTTCAACATCAAAGTCGTCCGCTAGTGGAGCAAGCCCTGCTCGCCTGGTACGGCGAGCACGCGCGTGACCTCCCGTGGCGAAGGACGCGCGACCCGTACGCGATCCTCGTCTCCGAGGTCATGCTCCAGCAGACGCAGGTCGCCCGCGTCGTGCCGCGCTACGAAACCTGGCTGGTGCGCTGGCCCACGGTCGAGGCCCTCGCGGACGCGTCGGCCGCGGACGTCATCCGAGCGTGGCAGGGGCTCGGTTACAACCGGCGTGCACTCAACTTGCACAGGGCCGCGCGACTGGTGGCCGCGAACGGCTGGCCAGACGACCTGACCGAGCTCCCGGGAGTCGGGCGCTACACCGCTGACGCGGTCGCACGCTTTGCCACGACCTCGACGTGCTCCCGGTGGACACGAACGTGCGTCGCGTGCTCGACCGCACGGGCGGGCCGTTCGGACCCGATGCGGCCCACGCCCTCATGGATCTCGGCGCGACGATCTGCCTGGCGCGCATCCCGCGCTGCGCGGCCTGCCCGCTCGCCCAGCGCTGTCCCTCACGAGGCAAGACCTACGCGGCACTCCGGAAACAGAGCCGCTTCGAAGGGTCGTTCAGGCAGCGCCGCGCACAGACCCTGCGCCTCGTCACGGAAGGACAACGCCAGATCGCCCAGCTCGACCGTGATGCGGTCGAGGCCCTGCGGAAGGACGGATTCCTCGTCCTCGAGGGCGACCGCGTCGAGCTCGCGAATTAAGCGGACGTTCAGAGGCGCGTAACCGCGGCGCAAGGTTTCGCACCTAGCGTCTCGGCGGTCAACCGAAGGGGGTCACGAATGAAACGCCTAGTCCTGGCCGTTCTCGTTCTCGCGAGCGCGGTCGCCTTCTCAGTCCCGGCCAACGGCTCGTCGACCAGACAGTCTCGGTCGTGGAACGTGACGATCACGAACCTCACGCCGGCGGGCTCGCAACCGCTGTCGCCGCCGCTCGTCGTCGTCCATTCGAGGCGCGCCGACGTCTGGAGCCTCGGCCAGATCGCGAACCACGGCGTGGCCGCGATCGCCGAGGACGCCGACAACTGGTCCTCGAGTCGGCGCTACCGATGGTGCGAGGAGTACGCAGCGTTCGAACCATTCCGGGCGGGCCGATTCCGCCGGGTGCGTCGCGCACGTTCAGCGTCGAGTCCAACGACCGTGCCGACCGGCTCTCGGTCCTGACGATGCTGGTCAACACGAACGACGCGTTCACCGGGCTTGACGCACTGCACCTGCGTGGGCGCGGAATCACTGTTCGAACTCGTGCGTACGACGCAGGCAGCGAAATCAACAACGAGCGGGCCACGCACATCCCGGGCCCGTGCTGCAACAGCCCCTTCGTGCGGGCTCCCGAAGGCGCTCTGATCCGCATGCACGGCGGCATCACCGGGGTCGGCGACCTCAATCCGGCCGTCTACGGCTGGAGCAACCCCGTCGCGCGCATTCGCGTCGCCCGCGGATAGCGCCGGTTCGCACGCAGCCAACAGGGGCGGCCTCCCCCGCCCCTGTTGGAATTCAGCCCCTCTTAACCCTGGAAAACGCAAGATATGACCATGACGACCACCGTTCTCGTCGTCGACGACGAGCCAATCGTGCGCGAGGTGGTCGTCGGCTACCTCGAGCGAGAAGGCTTCCGAACCCAGGAGGCGGCCGACGGGAACCGCGCGAAGGAGATTCTCGAGAGCGACCCGCCGAGCATCGTCCTCCTGGACGTCATGCTCCCCGGCACCGACGGGCTCGAGCTCTGCCGCTGGATCCGCTCTCGGTCGCAGCTGCCCGTGATCATGCTCACCGCGCGCGGCGAGGAGTCCGACCGGATCGTCGGGCTCGAGCTCGGGGCCGACGACTACGTGACGAAGCCGTTCTCTCCGCGTGAGCTCGCGGCGCGCGTCCGCACCGTGCTGCGCCGCGCCGAGCCTGCGACTCCCGCCGAGGAGCGGCTGGAGTACGACGGCCTCGTGCTGGACGCATGGACGCGCGAGGTCACGCGCAAGGGTGAGGGCGTCCGGCTGACGGCGAAGGAGTTCGACCTCCTCTGGTTCCTGGCCAGCCACCCGCGGCGGGTCTTCTCACGCGAGGATCTGATGCGGCGCGTCTGGGGCTATTCGGCAGCGCTCGACACCGGCACGCTCACCGTCCACGTTCGCCGCCTACGAGAGAAGCTCGAAGCCGACCCGTCCCAGCCGGAGCTCCTGGAGACGGTCTGGGGGATCGGCTACCGGTTCTCGCCATGATCGAGCTCGCGCTCATCGTCGCTGCGGCCACGCTCGGGATCGGCCTGGTCGTGGCCCTGCTCCTCAAGCTTCTCCCCACCGTCCGCCTGCAGCTCGCGGGGCTCGCGCTGCTCGCCGTCGTGTTGCCGCTCGGCGCGGTGCTCCTCTCCGGCTGGGTCATGTTCCATATGGGCGACGACGTCAAGATCCTGGCCGTGGCGAGCGCGTCGGCGTCGGCCGCGGTGCTCGCCGGCCTCTTCCTCGCCCACGGCATCGTCCAGCGGCTGGACCACCTGCGCAGCTCGTCCGCGGCACTCGCCGCCGGCGATCTCACGGCCCGCGCAGAAGAGGGCGGCCCGGCCGAGCTCGCCGAGCTCGTCACACTCCTTCAACGAGATGGCATCAAACCTCGCTCTGCTCTTCGACGCCAGGCACGAGCTGGTCGCGTGGGCCAGCCATGACCTGCGCACGCCGATTTCGTCGCTCCAGGCGATGATCGAGGCGATGGAGGACGGGCTCTCACCGCCCGAGCGACTATCTACCCCGTGATGCACGAACAGGTGCGAACGCTTGCGCGGCTCGTCGAGGACCTGTTCGAGCTGGCGAGGATCGACGCCGGGTCCCTGAGCCTCGAGCTTCGCGAAGCCGAGCTCGACGGGCTCGTGCAGTCGTGCGTTCGCGGGGTCGAAGCAGAGGCGCAGCTGAGCGGGGGTCCGGTCGCACGCGGACCCGGCTGGGGGTGCGCTGCGTTCGCTGCCAGCCCGACAAGGTCGAGCGCGTGCTCTACAACCTGTTGACCAACGCGCTGCGGCACACGCCCTCGGACGGATCGGTCGCGGTGCGCGTCCAGCCCAATGCTTCGGGAGGTGCGCGTCTCGGTCGAGGACACGGGCGACGGCCTCACCACCAGAGACTGCAGAGCGCATGTTCGAGCGCTTCTGGCGCGGCGACCGGGCTCGCTCCACCGATGGCGCCGGCCTCGGGCTCGCGATCGCGCGTGGGCTGGTCGAAGCGCACGGCGGCCGGATCTGGGCCGAGATCCCGCTCGAGGGCGGGGCGCGCGTTTCGTTCACGTTGCCGCTGGTGGCTCAGGACGTGCGCAGCAGCGCGACGGCCTGAGCGGCGAGGCCCTCGCCGCGGCCCGTGAACCCCAGCTCGTCGGTCGTCGTCGCGCGCACGGTGACGCGTCCGAGGTCGACGCCCATCGCGCCCGCGAGCCGCGCGCCCATCGCCACGCGGAGCTCCGCGATCCGCGGCCGCTCGCCGATCAGGACGCAATCGGCGTTCACGAGCTCGAAGCCGGCCATGCGGACGACCTCGTACGTCCGCTGGAGCAGCCGGATCGAGGAGACGTCGAGCCACTGCGGGTCCGCCGACGGGAAGAGCTCGCCGATGTCGCCCTTGCCCGCGGCGCCGAGGATCGCGTCGATCAGCGCGTGCGCGATCACGTCACCGTCCGAGTGGCCGGCGAGACCGGGCTCGCCCGGGAAGTCGACACCCGCGAGCACGAGCGGGATGCCCTCCTGGAAGCGGTGCGCGTCGATGCCGATGCCGATTCGCAGGTCGCTCATCCGAGCGGCTCCTGGCGTGCGCTCGCCGCTGGTCGAAGACCGTGACGGTCTCGTAGCCGGCCGCGCGCGCGTGCATCGATCGCCTGGTCGAGGTCGCGGCCGAGCGTTCTGCGGCGCATGGGCATCGGACGCGAGCGTGATCGGGATGTCCCGCGTCCCTGGCGGCCGCGAGCAGGGCCGGGTTCGGATACAGCTTGCCGTGCGGCTTGTGCAGACCCGCGCTCGAGATCTCGATGACAGACGCCGTCGAGCGAGCCGGCGAGCGCCGGCCAGTCCCAGTCGAGCTCGGGGCCGAAGAACTTCACCAGGTCGGGGTGCGCGAGCACGTCGACAGCCGCGCCGGCCGCATCGCGACGCCAGTCGTAGTAGCGGGCGCCAGGCTTCTTCAGGCCCAGCTCGGTCGACGAGGCTCGGCTCCTGTCGATGCGAGCCCGTCGAGGAAGTGGACCGAGCCGATCAGGTAGTCCCACGGATACGGCGCGAGGATCTCGGCCAGTCTCGTCTGCGAGGTCCGGCTGGTGGTCGACCTCGAGCCCGAGCTTGACCGGATAGCCGCGCCGCTTGGCCTCGACGACGGCGTCGACGTACGGCTCGAGGTCGTGGTGGCAGCGGTCGAGCTGGTACGGCAGCGACCAGAGCGACCGCGTCTGCTCGAAGTAGTAGACGTGCTCGGTGAAGCCGATCTCGTCGACGCCCCGCTCGGCGGCCGCCTCCACGAAGCGCTCGACCGCCTCGACCGTGTGGTCGATCGACTCGTCCGGAGCCCGGAGGTGCATGTGGTAGTCGACGATCACGAGCCAGCTCTCGACGAGCTCGAGGTCTGCGGGCTCCGTGACCTTCAGCAGCCGCGGGTCGCCCTGCACGGCTCGGACCCGGCCGCCGCGCGGCCTCGACGAGCGAGGCGCAGTCGCTCGCCTCGCCCTCGCTCTCGACCGCGCGGCGCAGGACGTCGGCGACGAAGGCCTGCGGCGTCTGCACGGCGACGAGCCCGTCGCGGTCGAGCGTCTCGGCCACCGCCTCGCCCTCGACCCGCTTGACGGTGTCCGACACCGGAAGCGCCGGCACGGCGCCGTCCCAGCCCTCGTCGAGCGCCGGTGACCACGCGCTCGATCACCTCGTCCGTGACGAGCGGACGCGCCGCGTCGTGCACGAGGATCGACCGCGGCCTCCTCGGGCACCTGCGCGAGCGCCGTCCGCACCGATCGCTGCGCGTCTCGACCGCCCGGTCACGGTCTCGGCAACCTTGCCGGCGGCGATCTCCTCCGCGACCAGGATGCACGGCTCCTCCCAGTCGGGCGGCGCCGCGACGACGATCCCGTCGATCCAGTCCGACGCGTCGAGCCGCTCGAGGCTCTCCGCGATCAGCGGCCGCTCGTTGAGCGGCGCGAACGCCTTGGGCCGGTCCAGCCCGAGACGGTCACCACGCCCTGCTGCAGCCAGGATCGCCCAGACGCTCACGGGCGGACGACAGTACTAGGCTTGGCGGCGACCTTCGCCTTTGCTGGTCGAGCCTTGGCCGGCGGTTGCCGACGCCCGCGAGGATGTCGTCGAGCCACTCGGCGGCCTCTTCCTCGTCCATGCTCTTCGCGTACATGAGCTCGGAGACGAGGATCTTCTTCGCCTTGACGAACATCTGCTTCTCGCCGGTCGAGAGACCCTTCTCGTGATCGCGCAGCGAGAGGTTCCGAACGACCTCGGCGAGCTCGAAGATGTCGCCGGTCTTCATCTTGTCGCGGTTGTGCTTGAAGCGGCGATTCCAGTTCTTGGGCATCGCCGTGCCGCCGCCCGTCAGAGCCTTCAGCACCTGCTCGACGGTGCGTCTCGTCGATGACCTTGCGGAGGCCGACGCGCTCGGCGTTCTCGGCCGGGACGTTGACGGTCATGTCGTTGTGCAGGATCTGGATCGTCAGGTACTCGCGCTCCTCGCCGAGCACCTTCCGCTTCTCTTTCTTGACCACGGTTCCGGCCCCGTGGTGCGGATACACGACCTTGTCGCCGACCTTGTACAAGCCCAGACCTCCCCAGGTATCCGTGTGCTCTCGCCAAACCGCCGGCGGGTAGGAGAACCGCCGGCGAAGAGACTCAGTATAGCAAAAGCTGATCGAAAAAGGCCAGCTTTTCCAGGGTTTTCGTCGCGAAAAATCCCTGCTCAGGGCTAGGCCGCGTCGCGCGCGAGCCTTGCTCAGAACGGCCGTCAGTGCCTGCTCGAGAGTTTCGGCCTCGAGCAGCGAATCATGCCTCGGCCCGTCGGTCCCCGCGGGAGCGACGACGGCGCCGACGCCGAGCTTCGCGCACTCCTCGAGCCGCCGCTCGGCCTGGGCCGCCGGCCGCAGCCGCCCCGTCAGCCCGATCTCGCCGAACGCGGCCGTGCCCTCGCGGACGGGCGCGCCTCGCGCGGCCGAGGCGATCGCGAGCGCGACCGCCAGGTCGGCGCCCGGGCTCGTCGATCCGGACGCCGCCGGCGACGTTGACGAAGACATCTGCCTGCCCGAGCGCGAGTCCCGCGTGCCGGGAGAGCACGGCGACGATCATCGCGAGCCGCTTCGGGTCGACGCCGGTGCCGACTCGGCGCGGCATGGCGAGGTCGGTCGGCGCGACGAGCGCCTGGATCTCGAGCAGGAGCGGCCTCGTCCCCTCGAGCGCGCAGCCGACCGCGGAGCCGACCTCGCCGGTCGCTGCGGCCGAAGAGCTCCGACGGGTCGGGAACGCCCTCGAGCCCGGTCCCGGTCATCTCGAAGACGCCGAGCTCGTTCGTCGAGCCGAAGCGGTTCTTGACCGCGCGCAGGATGCGGTGCGCGTGGTAGCGGTCGCCCTCGAACTGGAGGACGCAGTCGACGAGGTGCTCGAGCACGCGCGGGCCGGCGACCGAGCCGTCCTTCGTCACGTGGCCGACGAGGAAGAGGGCCACGCCCGGCCTCCTTGCCGACGCGCAGGAGCCGCGCCGCCGCCTCGCGAACCTGTGCGACCGAGCCGGGCGCGGAGCCGACGTCGGCCGAGTAGAGCGTCTGCATCGAGTCGATCACGCAGACGTCGGGCCGCTCGCGTCTCGAGCGTGGCGCAGACCGCGTCGAGATCCGTCTCGGCGAGGATCTCGACCTGCTCCGCAGCCGCCGAGCCGGGCCGCGCGGAGCTTGACCTGGGCCGGGGACTCCTCGCCCGTGACGAGCAGCGCGCGGCGCTCCTGCGAGATCGAGGCCGAGCGCGCTCAGGAGCAGCGTCGACTTGCCGACTCCCGGCTCGCCGCCGACGAGCACGAGCGAGGCCGGGACGAGGCCGCCGCCGAGCACGCGGTCGAGCTCGGCGACGCCGGTCGGGATGCGCTCGGCCTCGTTCGCCTCGACCTCCGACGAGCCGGAGCAGCGGGCGCGGGCGGCGGATGGCCGTTGCTCGCGCCGGCGGCGGCCTCCTCGACGAGCGTCCCGAAGCTCGCCGCAACTCGGGCAGCGCCCGAGCCAGCGGCCGGTCGAGTAGCCGCACTCGGAGCAGGAGTAGTGGAGGACCGCCGCTTTCGCCATGCCGCCGAGTCTAGGAGCGCGGTCCGACGGCGACTGTGCCGAAAGTGACAACTAGTGCTCCGGTACGGCCTCCATCGGCGCCGGCCGCTCCCGGCTCCGACCGGCGGACGCGATGATCAGGCCGGCCAGGATCGCCGCGGCGCCGACCAGCTGGAGCGGCGAAGGCCGCTCGTCGACCAGCCACGCGCGCGAACAGCACCGAGAGCAGCGGCTGGAAGGTCAACAGGACGGACGTGAGCGCCGTCGGGGAGCCGCGCCAGCGAGATCGAGATCAGCAGCCAGCCGACCACCTGGGAGGTCAGCGCGAGCACGATCAGCCAGAGGGTCGCCTCGAGCGGCGGCACCGCAGTCGAGGTTTCCGAGGACGAGCCCGATCGGGACGACGAAGACCATGCTCGCCAGGGTCGCCTCGAAGAGCGGCCCCGCGACGCGTCGCGGGTCGCTCGACCGCCGCAGCGCCAGGAGAAACCCCGAGTAGGCCAGCCCGGTGAGGACGCCGTAGAGCGCGCCGAGGGCCGGGTTGTCCCCGTACGCGCCGTTCTCGAAGGCGCCCGAGATGAGGACGATCCCGAGCATGGCGACCGGGATCGCCAGCAGCGCGCTGCGCGACAGGCGCTCGCGGAAGAGCGCCCAGGCGAGCAGGCCGACGATGACGACCTGCATGTTCCCGAGCACCGTGGCGAGCCCGGCGCCGACCTCCTCGATCGCGTAGTGCCAGAGGACGAGGTCGGCGGCGAAGAACGCGCCGGCGACCCAGGCGGCGCCGGCGCAGCCCGGCGGCCGCGGGCCCAGACGGCGGTCTTCCCAGATCGCGAGCGGCCAGAGGAACGGCAGCGCCCAGAAGCAGCGGAAGAACGCCCCCGTCGTCGGCGACGACCTCGCGAGAACCGGTAGAGGATCCCCGAGAAGCAGATCGCGAAGGCGCCGATGAGCACGCCGAGCGCGGGGTGGCGGACGAGCGCGGCCTTCACGCCGTCAGGCTAGACGCGGACGACGATGCTGTTCGCGACCTTGTCGTGCAAGGTCTGGTTCCGCCCGTCCCAGAGCGGCAGAGGTAGTCCAGGAGCAGCGGGACGTAGAAGATCCCGAAGCCGGAAGGTGATGAAGTAGCGCCCGGCTGACGGCCGTAGCCAATCGCCCGGTCTTGCTCGACGTGGCGAACCCGGATGCCGAGCGCTCTCTTGCCCAGGGTCTGGCCCGGCTCCTTTCCGGTCCAGTAGATCGTGTAGAAGATCGGCCGCTGCGATCAGGAACACGATCGCGAGGACGAGGACGAATGCCGCCTGCGAGGTCGTCGACCGAGCTGCGATGCCGAGGGCAATGCCGAGCACCGCCGCCGACGACTGCCCGACACCAGGATCGTGTCGATGCACGAGCGCCCCGGCGCGCCGCCACCAGCCGGCGTAGCGGATGCCGGCTTCCGCTTCAGCGGCAGCAGCTTCCTCCCGCTCCGAAGCGGCTCGAGGGTAGGGGGTCGAACTCGCTCACCGGGCAGCTAGTACCCGTGAACGCGTTAACTATTCGGCCGCGTGCTCTTCGGAGTCTTCGTCGCCGCCCTCGTTCTTCGGCTCCTCGGGCGGAACGGTGACCTTCTCCATCTCCTCGGGCGGCGCGCCCGGGATGATGGTGATCTCGACCTCGTCCTCGGAATCGCGCTTCTTGTCGACGAGGATCGTCGAGCCCGGCCGTGATCTCGCGGCCGAGCACGAAGTCGGCGAGCGGATCCTCGATGAAGCGCTGGATCGCGCGGCGCAGCGGCCGGGCGCCCATCGTCGGGTCGTAGCCCTTGTCGACGAGCAGGTCCTTCGCCTCGTCGGTGAGCGAGATCTCCGCGGAGTGCTCGCCCATCTGGTCGCGCAGCCGCTTGAGCATCAGCTCGACGATGACCTTGATCTCGTCCTTCGCCAGCTTGTGGAAGACGATGACCTCGTCGATGCGGTTCAGGAGCTCCGGGCGGAAGACCTTCTTCAGCTCGCCCATGACCCGCTCCTTCATCTCCTCGTACGAGAGACCCTGCTCGTCGCCGATCGAGAAGCCGAGCGTCTGGTTCTTGGAGATCTGCGCCGCGCCGATGTTCGACGTCATGATCACGATCGTGTTGCGGAAGTCGACCTTGCGCCCCTGAGCGTCGGTCAGCTTCCCGTCCTCCAGGATCTGGAGCAGGATGTTGAAGACGTCCGGGTGCGCCTTCTCGATCTCGTCGAGGAGGACGACCGAGTAGGGCTTGCGACGCACGGCCTCGGTGAGCTGGCCGCCTTCGTCGTACCCGATGTAGCCGGGCGGGGAGCCGACGAGCCGGGACACGGAGTGCTTCTCCATGTACTCCGACATGTCGACCTGGATCATCGCGTCCTCGTCGCCGAACAGGAACTCGGCGAGCGTGCGCGCCAGCTCGGTCTTGCCGACGCCCGAGGGGCCGAGGAAGATGAACGAGCCGGTCGGGCGCTTCGGGTCCTTGATGCCCGCGCGCGCGCGACGGATCGACTTGGAGACGGCGACGATCGCCTCCTCCTGGCCGACGACGCGCTTGTGGAGCTCGTCCTCCATGCGGATCAGCTTCTGCGACTCGGCCTCGGTGAGCTTGAAGACCGGGATGCCCGTCCACATCGAGACGATGTCGGCGATCTCGTCCTCGCCGATCTCGGGCTGCTCGGCGTTCTCGTCGGTCTGCCAGCTCTCCTCGAGCTCGCGCTTCTTCTGCGTGAGCTTGCGCTCCTTGTCGCGGAGCGATGCGGCCTTCTCGAACTCCTGCGCCTCGATCGAGTCTTCCTTGTCCTTGCGCACCTTGTCGATCTCGTCTTCGAGCTCGCGGTAGCGCGGAGGCGCGGTCATGGTCTTGATGCGCATGCGCGACGCGGCCTCGTCGATCAGGTCGATGGCCTTGTCGGGGAGGTGACGGTCCTGGATGTAGCGGTCGGCCAGGACCGCAGCGGCGTGCAGCGCGAGGTCGGAGATCTTGCAGCGGTGGTGCGCCTCGTAGCGGTCGCGAAGGCCGCGGAGGATCTCGACGGTGTCGTCGACGGACGGCTCCTCGACGCGGATCTGCTGGAAGCGCCGCTCGAGCGCTGCGTCGCGCTCGAGGTACTTGCGGTACTCGTCGAGCGTGGTCGCGCCGATCGTCTGCAGCTCGCCGCGGGCGAGAGCCGGCTTCAGGATCGAGGCCGCGTCGATCGCGCCCTCGGCCGCGCCGGCGCCGACGAGGTTATGAAGCTCGTCGATGAAGAGGATGATGTCGCCGCGCTGGGTGATCTCCTTCATCACCTTCTTGAGGCGCTCCTCGAACTCTCCGCGGTACTTCGAGCCGGCCACGAGCGCCGCGAGGTCGAGCGTGTAGATCTGCTTGCCCTTCAGGAGCTCGGGGACCTGGTTCCCGGAGATGCGCGAGGCGAGGCCTTCGACGACGGCGGTCTTGCCGACGCCAGGCTCGCCGATCAGCACCGGGTTGTTCTTCGTGCGGCGCGAGAGGATCTGCATCACGCGCTCGATCTCGGTCTGGCGGCCGACGACGGGGTCGAGCTTGCCCTCGGCGGCCAGCTTGGTCAGGTTGCGGCCGAACTGGTCGAGCAGCTTCGAAGTCTTGGCCTTCTCGCCCGGCGCCCCGCCCCCGCCCTGCTGGCGGCGGCCCGGGCCGGAGAGCATGCGGATGATCTCGTTGCGGATCTTCTCGGCGTCGGCGTCGAAGTCGAGCAGGATGCGCGCGGCGACGCCTTCGTTCTCGCGAACGAGGCCGAGCAGGATGTGCTCCGTGCCGATGTAGTTGTGGCCGAGCGAGAGCGCCTCGCGCAGCGCGAGCTCGAGGACCTTCTTGGCGCGCGGCGTGAACGGGATCTGACCGGTCGTCACCTCGTCGCCCTGACCGACGATGCGCGCGATCTGCGCGCGAACCTCCTCGACGGTGATGTCGAGCGACTCGAGGACGCGCGCGGCGAGGCCTTCCTCTTCGCGGAGGAGGCCGAGCAGGATGTGCTCGGTCCCGATGTAGTTGTGCTTGAGCGCCCGGGCTTCGTCCTGTGCGAGGACGACAACCTGGCGAGCTCTTTCAGTGAATCGTTCGAACATCTCTTCTCTCTAGTGGGCGATTATCAGGAGAGGGGAAGACGGAGGCCATAGTAGCCGAGTGACCTCGGGCTACCGGGACCCTGGCCGGGTCATAACGAAGACCTAACACGAGTTGCTTGGGTAGCACTTTTACCCGTATCGGCGTATCGTGCGAGAACGTTAGAGGGAGAGGGGAATGGGGAGCCGGTTCGCTGCACTCGGTCTATTCGTGCTCGGCCAGATGGCGCTGGCTGCGCTGTCCCTTGGGATCGCGCTCGTGCCCGCGCTCGTGACGTTCGCGGTCGGCAGCGTGCTGCTGGTCCGGAACAGGGCTGAGGAGTTGCAGCCGGGCGGTGCTCTACTCGACGTGGCGCGGTGAGCGAACCACTGCCAGGAACGTGAGCAGGAGCACCTTGAGGTCGAGCCAGAGCGACCAGTTCTCGATGTAGTAGTTGTCCCACTCGACGCGGTCGGACAGCGACGTCTTGCCGCGCAGGCCGTGCACCTGGGCCCAGCCGGTGATGCCGGACTTGACGCGGTGTCGGTCGCGTGTAGCGGTAGACGCTCTGCTCGAAGAGGCCGACGAACTCCGGGCGCTCGGGCCGCGGGCCGATCAGGCTCATCTCGCCCTTCAGGACGTTGAGCAGCTGCGGCAGCTCGTCGATCGACGCTCGCCTGAGAATCGTCCCGAGCCGCGTGCGACGGTCGTCACCCTCGACGCCGCCGGGAGCCGTGTCGGGCGGCAGCTCCAGCACATCCGCCTCGAGCGGTCCCTCGGTGGCCGGCTTCATCGTCCGGAACTTGAGCATCTCGAAGGTGCGGCCGTCACGGCCGACGCGCACCTGCCGGAAGAAGAGCGGTCGGCCGAGCGTCAGCAGGATCCCGAGCGCCGCCGGCAGCGTGAGCGGCAGGGTGGCGATCAGGAAGAACGTGGCGACGAGCCGGTCGACGGCGTACTTGATCACGAACTGGGCGCCCTTGGGGTTGGACGGGCGCGCCGAGATGAATGGAATTCCGCCGAGGTGCTCGACCGTGAGCTTGCTGGTGATCTTCTCGTAGAGCCGCGGGACGAATGCGACCTGGAGCCCGAGCTCCTCGCAGCGCTTGACGAGTCGGAGGAGCACCTCGTGCGGCGCGCGCGAGAACGTGATGATCACCTGCTGGACGTCGTGCTGGGCCGCGATCCGGTCGAGGTCCCAGCTGGCTCCGAGGACCGGCATCGGCAGCGAGTCGGCTTCCGCGGCCATCGGGTCCTTGTCGAGGAAGCCGATCGGCTTGAGGCCGATCTCCGGATGGTCGAGCAGGCGCTTCGCTGTGAGTCGCCCGACCCTGCCGGCGCCGATGATGAGCGTCGGCCGCAGCCCCTCACCGTGCCGGTGTGCCTTCGCCCGAGACCAGTGGAGAGCGATCCGGCCGGCCGCGAGATAGGCCGCCGCGAACGCCCACATGCGGATCGTCTGCGCCGCGAGGTCGGGCGGGTCGCCGACGATCTCCCGGGCCGAGAGCACGCCCATCGCGGCCAGCGAGGTGGACATGAGGACGACGCGCACGTCCTCGAGCATCTCGAAGCGAAGACGTGAGCCGTACATGCCGCGGGCGGCGAAGAGGCCCGGCGACGAAGAGGCTGAAGAGCACGATCCATTGCTCCGGGAGGCGCCGAGACGCCGGCCGATGAAGCGCCCATGGTCGCCGCGACGCCGGCCGTGACGAGCATCGCCGCGTCGAGGGTCAGGCGCGCGAGGGCCCAGGTCGTGCTCGGACGCAGAGAGGCGCGGCGACGAAGGTTGCCGAGCGTGCCGAGGGCCGGGGGGCCTCGTTCAGGTCGTCTGGAGGGCTCGGTCCGCCATGCGCTAGCCGAGCTCCGGTGTTCCGCGTGCGTAGCGCCGCATGCCGGCGCCGAGCAGCAGCAGCGGGCCGCCGACGGCGCCGAAGAGCGCAGCGTCGAGGCCGGTGAAGGGCAGCGAGCGGCCGTCGTCGGCAGAGGCCGTCGGGGCGGCGGGTTGCACGGGGGGCGCTGCGCACCTGGCGGGTGCGCGCTCGGGCTTGACGTAGGCCGGGATCGAAGGATTGCTGCCGAACGCTCGCTCGATGTCCGCCCGCGAGTACGTCTGGTCTAGCCGCCCGTTGTCGGCGAGGTCGCGATAGATCTGCTGCGGGGTTGCTGCTCCCGCGCTAGCTGCCAACAACAAGGCGCCGAGCCCTGACGCCAGTGTCGCGGACAATGCCCTCGGCACATGCCGCATGCTCTCCTTCCCCCTGACCGGCTTCGCCCGGCCATTGCAACTCATCTTGGCTGTAGTACAACGAAATCCGCAACCCTTTTCGGTACGGCTTTACCGGACCTGCTCACACTTGTCTAGATGAGCGATAGCTTTCCCTCGATGAAGGTTCTTGTAACCGGCGGCGCAGGGTTTATCGGCTCGCACCTCTCAGAGCTCTTGCTCGACTCCGGGGCAGAGGTGTACGCCCTCGACGATCTCTCGACGGGCGCGGAGCGCAATATCTTCCATCTGGCCGAGCGGCCGGGGTTCCATCTCGTCGTCGATTCGGTGCTTTCGCCCTCGGTCGTCAGCGAGCTCGTGCACCGCTGCGACGTCGTCTACCACCTCGCCGCAGTCGTCGGCGTGCGCCTGATCGTCGAGCGGCCAGGGCACACGTTGCTGACGAACGTCCAGGGAACCGAGAGCGTCCTCGAGTACGCGCAGCCGGTTCGGCAAGCGCGTCCTGATCGCCTCGAGCTCCGAGGTCTACGGCGACCATCCCGAGGAGTCGGCCCTCCATGAGGATGCGCGGCGCATCTACGGCCCGACGACTGCGCGCCGGTGGGCCTACGCCGACACCAAGGCGATCGACGAGTTCCTCGCGCTGGCGCGCTTCGACGAGGAGGGGCTGCAGTGCGTGATCGCCCGCCTCTTCAACACCGTCGGCCCCCGGCAAAGCGGCCAGTACGGGATGGTCATCCCGCGCTTCGTGGAAGCAGCGCTCGCCGGCCAGCCGCTGGAGGTCTACGGGGACGGCACGCAGACACGTTGCTTCTGCCACGTCTCGGACACGGTCCGCGCGCTCCAGGCGCTGGTTGCCGAGCCCGCGACGGCAGGCGGGATCTTCAACGTCGGCTCGACCGAGCGCGTCCGCATCGTCGACCTGGCAACGCGCGTGATCGAGAAGACGGGCTCGAGCTCGGAGATCGTCTTCGTGCCCTACGAGGAAGTCTTCGAACGCGGCATCGAGGAGGAGATGTTCCACCGCGCGCCCTCGATCGACAAGATCGCGGACGTGGTCGGCTGGAAGCCGAGCTTCGACCTGGACGGGATCCTCGACGACGTGATCGCGTCGGTGCGCCAGGCTCAGGAGGCGGAGAGCCGGACCTGAGGCGGGCTCGGCGCGTCCTCGCCCGCGACGACCGCGGTGGGGACGTCGACCGTGAGGTAGCGGGCCAGTTCGTCGTCGCCGAGCGCTTCGACGGCGGCCGGCATGCCGCCACGCTCGATGTGCGGGCCGTGCGAGTCGCTGGCGAGCATGTGCACCACGCCCAGCTCGATCAGTCGTTCGGCGGCGTACTGCGCGGCCCGGTCGAGCCCTCCGGCAAGCGAGCCCGCGGTGATCTGGAGCAGGGCGCCGAGCTCGACGAGCTCCTGGATTCGAGCGGGACGGTCTTGCACCTCGGGATTTCGCTCGGGATGCGCGAGCACCGGGATGATTCCGGAGTGGACGAGCGCGCTGACCGTGCTGCTCAGGGCCATCGGCCAGCTGCGGTACGGGAACTCGAGAAGCAGGTACCGGCCCGTTTGCGCAATCGTCAGCCGGGTGAGCTCTTCGCGCGGGATCTGCCAGAGGAGGCCGAGATCGATCTCGGCTCCGTAGAGCACCTGCACCGGGATGCCCTCCTCTTCGAAGTCCACCCGGAGCTGGTCGACCCCCCACTCCATCTCATCGGGTGTCGTCGGGTAGTCGGGCCGCACGTGCGGCGTGGCAGCGATCGCGGTGATCCCGTCGGAGGCTGCTTGCCGGGCCAGCTCGCGCGCTTCCTCGATCGAGCGCGTCCCGTCGTCCAGTCCGGGAAGGATGTGCGAGTGAAGGTCGATCACGCGTCGGACGATAGAACACGCGTCTCGTGAGAATTGCGGTCCTCCACGTTGCCCAACCCGTTGACGCAGGCGTCGCCCGCTGCGTCGCCGACCTCGTGGCCGACCAGGTCGCCCGCGGCTGGGAGGTCACCGTCGCGTGCCCGAGCGACGGCTGGCTGCACGACGAGATCGAGAAGCTGGGCGCGAGGCACATCCACTGGCTCGCCTGGCGGCCACCGGGGCCGCGGGTCTTCGGCGAGATGCGGCGGCTGCGGCGAATCCTGGATTCCGTCGCGCCCGATGTCGTCCACCTGCACTCGTCCAAGGCCGGCCTTGCGGGCCGCCTTGCTCTCCGGGGGCGACTCCTGACCATCTTCCAGCCGCACGCCTGGTCGTTCGACGCGGCCACCGGTGCCGTGCGCAAGGGCGCCGTCGCCTGGGAGCGCCTGGGCGCACGCTGGTCTCACGCGATCGTGTGTGTCAGCCACGCCGAGCGGCAGCACGGCGTGGAGCACGGCATCTCGGCGGAGTGGCGAGTCGTGCCGAACGGCGTCGACCTGGACGCGTTCTCGGAAGCCTCGCCCGAAGAGCGGGCCCGAGCCCGAGAGCGGCTCGAGCTGCCGACCAGCCCGGTTGCCGTCTGCGTGGGGCGCCTCAGCCACCAGAAAGGGCAGGACGTCCTGCTCGAGGCGTGGCCCTCGGTCGTCGACCAGGTCGAAGGCGCGCACCTCGCGCTCGTCGGAAGCGGGCCGGAGGAAGCGCCGCTCCGGAGTCGTGCGCCGAAGGGCGTGCAGTTCGCGGGCGAGCGCGACGACGTGCGCGACTGGCTGGCAGCGGCGGACGTCGTCGTGGTGCCCTCACGCTGGGAAGGCATGTCGATCGGGCTGCTCGAGGCTCTGGCCCGCGGCCGCAGCGTGGTCGCAACGGACGTCGCGGGCTCGTCGGAAGCGATCGGCGAAGACGCCGGAGCCGTGGTGGCGATCGGCGACACGCTCGCGCTCGCCGACGCGATCGCAGCTCGACTGCAGAGTTCGGAGCTGGCCGCCGCCGAAGGCCACGCGGCACGAGCCAGGGCCGAGCGCGACTACGACCTCAAGAGGTCAACCGCAGCAATCGCAGAGCTCTACGCCGAGCTTTCGGCGAGTGCCTAGCGGCGCTTCGCTGCAAACCGGAATAGCAGCAGGCCCACGAGGGCTGAGCCGCTGGCGAGTAGGACCATGACCCAATCGCCGCGGTCGAACGGGTCATAGCGAAAGCCCTCGCCGAACAAGGCGGCGACAGCAGCTGGGCAGTTCGCAAGGTCGCCTTTGAATGACTCCGAGAACTCCGACTCAACGGGATTGACGAGCGCGAGCGCAAGGAGCGCAGCGGCAGTGGCTTCGAGGACGGTCCCAGAGCCGATCAGTGGCCAAAACGCGGATCTGCCCCGCACGAGGAACGATCATACGACCCACAGGATCCACAACGAAAGGCCGCCGGAGCCGGGCTTTGCCCGGCGGGAGGCTCACTGCGGAGAGGCTGAGGCGCGTGCTAGTGGGCTTTTGCCATTACCACACGCGAGTCCAAATCGCCGGCACACAGGATGGCGTGCCCTTAGTCGCCGAAAGTGCAGAGCACTTTCGGCGAGTTCCCGCCTGCCAGGGCGGGAACAGCTAGTAGTAGTAAGGAGTCCCGGATTCCTTGAAGCGGTTCCCGACGATGCCCATGAGGGGTGCGTTCAGCGCCTCGACGGCCAGGATCGCCTCGTTCACGGAGCTGTTCGTCGCGCCCGCGGAGACGACGAGCAAGATGCCCTTGGCCATCGTCGCCAGGGTGCGCGGGTCGTCGGTCGAGAGCAGCGGCGGCGTGTCGACGAGAATCAGGTCGAACCGCTCACGCGCCTGCTCGACGATTTCCGCGAAGTTGCGCGAAAGGAGGTCGCCGGCCTCGACGTCGTGCTCCGTCGGCAGGAGCCAGACACCTTCGGTCCAGCCTTCGCGGATGGCCTGGTCGAGACTTGCCTCCTCGCGGAGCACGGTCGAGAGACCAGGGACGGCATCGACGCCCGTAATGCGGGAGAGGCCCGGCCGGCGGAGGTCGGCGTCGACTACGAGCACCTTCATCCCGAGCCGGCTGAACGACTCCGCCAGCATCGCCGCGATCGTCGTCTTGCCGTCGCCGGGCGACGCAGAGGTGACGACGATGAAGTCGATCGCACCCTCGCGGATCTGTGGCTCGAGGTTCGCTCGCAGGATGCGTGCTGCCGACGACGCCTCGCCGTCGACGAACGCGCCGGTCGGGCGGTTCTTGAGCGAACGGAGCGGCGGGATGCGGCCGAGGACCGGGTAGCCGGAGGTCCGCGCCAGGTCGCGCCAGTTGCGGAGCCGCGGCCGTCCACGCTCGAGCAGCAGCGAGGCGACGATGCCGATCAGGATCCCGATGAAGATCGCGGCCGCCTCGAGGATGCGCCTCGGCGGGGCGGCGACCTCGCTGTCCGGCAGGGCGGGCGCGACGATCTGGGCGCTCAGCAGCGGATCGGTCCGCGAGAACTGGACCGTCTTGCGAGCAATTGCGTTTGCAGCGTCCGCCGCGCGGTCGGGCGACGGGAGCCGGACACGGATCGTCACGTTGCCCGTGTCGGTGACGATGTTCGCCACGGTCGCCCGCTCGAGCTTCTTGGGATTCTCGCCGAGCGTGGGGGCAACCTCACGAATCGTGGCCCTCGCCTTCGCGTACTCGGAGTACTTCGGGCCGACGATCCGGACCACGTTCCCGCTCACGTCCGAGACGGCGGGGCGCGGTGCGATCGAGAGCAGCGCGTGGCCGTCGTACTGCGACGGGAGCGACTCGACGTAGATCGTCGATCCGACCGCGAAGAGCAGCGCGATGATGAGGGTCGGGCGCCAGCGCCAGCGCAGGGCGTCGAGCAGCTCGGGGAGCCCGCCTTCCTGGCCGATGGTACGCCTGCTTTCTCTGGGCGAGGGCGTGCGCTCTAAGTCGAGATTGGTGCTCATGGGCTCCGTGGGAAGAGACTTCGGCGGCGAACGGCCCCGCCCTCCCATGGTAGCGGTGCGTGTTCTAAGGTCGAGAGCAGGCCGTGAAGATCGCGTACCTCATCCGCGCCCACTACGCGCCCGCACAGCTCGGGCGCCTCCTCGACCGGCTGGACAGCCCGCAGGCAGCATTCTTCCTCCACATCAGCGCCCGGACCTCGGGCGGCACCCTCACGAAGATGCAGGAGGCCGTCGGCGAGCGGCCGAACGTCCAGTGGGTGGAGCGCGTGGCGACCTACTACGCCGGCTTCAGCCTCACGCAGTCGACGATCGCCGGACTGCGCGCGATCGCCGCCGCCGAGCCCACGAGTCACACGGTGATCCTTTCGGGCCAGGACTATCCGACGCGTCCGACGACGGAGATCGAGAAGTTCTTCGAGCAGAATCAGGGCAAGAGCTTCGTCGAGCACTTCGCGCTGCCGGCGGCCGACAAGTGGCCCGGCGAGCACGGTGGACTCGACCGGATCCGGTACCGGTACTACGAGCGGGTCAACTACAAGACCCGGACGCTTCGCCTCCCGATCCTGCGCCGGCGATTCCCCGACGGGTTGCAGCCGTACGGGGGCGGGGCCTGGTGCGCGCTCTCACACGACGCGGTGCGTTACATCTCGTCCTTCGTAGAGCAGCGACCCGAGGTCGTCCGCTTCTTCGAGCACGTCAAGATCCCCGACGAGATCTTCGTGCAGACCGTGCTCCTGAACTCGCCGCTCCGCGACACCGTCGTCGGCGACGACGTCCACTACATCGACTGGAGCCACGGAGGAGCGCACCCGAAAGTTCTCGGCACCGAGGACTACGACAAGATCGTCGAGTCCGGGAAGCTCTTCGCCCGCAAGTTCGACCCCCGCTACGACATGAAGATCTTCGACATGCTGGACGCCCGTCGATGAAGGCCGTGATCCTCGCCGGCGGTTTCGGCACGCGACTCTCCGAGGAGACGACCGTGCGCCCGAAGCCGATGGTCGAGATCGGCGAGCGACCGATCCTCTGGCACATCATGAAGCTGTACTCCGCACACGGGATCGACGACTTCGTCATCTGCCTCGGCTACCGGGCCGAGGTGATCAAGGACTACTTCGCGAACTACTACCTCCGCTCGTCCGACATGACGGTCGACCTGGCGAAGAACGACGTGCAGCTGACCCCGCGCGACGTCGAGCCGTGGCGGGTGACCCTCGTCGACACGGGGCCAGACACGATGACCGGCGGGCGGCTGAAGCGAGTGGCCGAGCACATCGGCGACGAGACGTTCTGCTTCGCGTACGGCGACTGCGTCACGGATCTCGACGTGACCAAGCTGATCGAGTTCCATCGCTCGGAGGGCGCAAGCGCGACCCTGACCGCGATCCGCCCACCCGGCCGCTTCGGCGCGCTCACGCTCGGCCTCGACGCCACCACGATCACCAGCTTCCGCGAGAAGCCGGATGGAGACGGCGGCTGGGTCAACGGCGGCTTCTTCGTCCTGGAGCCGGAGGTCATGAACTACATCGAGGGCGACGAGACGATCTGGGAGCGTGAGCCGATGGAGCGCCTCTCCGACGACGGGAAGCTCGCCGCCTACCGCCACTTCGGCTACTGGCAGAACATGGACTCCCTGCGCGACAAGATGGTGCTGGAGGAGCAGTGGGCCTCGGGGCAGCCGCCGTGGAAGGTGTGGTGAGCGACCAGGCTTGCCGCTTCTGCGCCGAGCCGCTCACGCAGACATTCGTCGACCTCGGCTTCTCGCCGCTCGCAAACTCGCTGCTCGACGAGCAGGACCTCGACTCCACCGAGCCTCGCTACCCGCTGCATGTCTACGTCTGCGGCGAGTGCTTTCTCGTCCAGCTCGGCGAGTTCGCCACGCCCGAGGACATCTTCGAGGAGTACGTCTACTTCTCGTCCTACTCGGACAGCTGGGTCGCGCACGCGAAGCGCTACGTGGAGCGGATGGTCGAGCGCTTCGACGTCGACGGAGGCAGCAAGGTCGTCGAGATCGCCTCGAACGACGGCTACCTGCTCCAGTGGTTCAAGGAGCTCGGCGTCCCGGTGCTCGGTGTGGAGCCAGCGCAGAACGTCGCCGTCGTCGCCGAGGAGAAGGGCATTCCGACCGTCGTTCGCTTCTTCGGGCGCGAAACCGCCGAGGAGCTGGTCGGCGACGGTCACCGTGGAGACCTCGTGGTGGCGAACAACGTCCTCGCGCACGTCCCCGATCTGAACGACTTCGTGGGCGGCCTCCAGGTGCTGCTCGCGCGCGACGGAGTGGCGACGCTCGAGTTCCCGCACCTGCTGCGGCTGATCGAGGAGACCGAGTTCGACACGATCTACCACGAGCACTTCTCGTACTTCTCGCTGCTCACCGTCGAACGCGTCTTCGCCGCGCACGGCCTGCAGATCTTCGACGTCGAGGAGCTCCCGACCCACGGCGGCTCGCTCCGCATCTATGCGCGGCACGCGAACGGCGCGGAGCCGGAGCCGGCTGTCGAGGAGCTCAGGCAGCGAGAGCGCGGTGCCGGTTTGGACGATCCGGCCACGTATGCGCGGTTCGGCGACCGCGTCGACCAGACGAAGCGCTCGCTGCGCGAGTTCCTCGAGCGCACCCGTGACGAGGGCCGGTCTGTGATCGCCTACGGCGCGGCCGCGAAGGGCGTCACGCTGCTCAACTACTGCGGCGTCGGGCCGGATCTCGTCGAGTACGTGGTCGACCGCAGCCCCCACAAGCAGGGCCTCTACCTCCCCGGGGTTCGGCTTCCGATCCGGGCGCCCGAGCGCGTGACCGAGACGAAGCCCGACTACCTGCTGCTCCTCGCCTGGAACCTGAAGGACGAGATCGTCGAGCAGATGGCGCACGTGCGCGAGTGGGGTTGCAGGTTCGTGACGCCGGTCCCCGAGGTGGCAGTCCATGACTGAGCTGCTGGAGCGCCTGTTTCCGATCTGCCGGAGCTTGACCGGGGACGGCGTCCGGCAGACGCTCGACATCGTCGGCGAGCAGATATCCCTGGAGCGCACCGAGGTGCCTACCGGCACTCAGGTGTACGACTGGACGGTGCCGCGGGAATGGAACATCCGCGGCGCCTGGCTCGACGGGCCCGAGGGGCGCATCTGCGACTTCGCCGACTCGAACCTGCACGTCCTCGGTTACAGCATGCCGATCGAGGAGCGGATGAGCCTCGACGAGGTTCGCCCCCACCTCTTCTCCGACCCCGAGCGGCCACAGGTCATCCCCTACCGCACCTCGTACCACAACGAGAACTGGGGCTTCTGCCTCCCGCACGAGGTGCTCGAACGGCTTCCCGACGGCGAGTACGAGGTGGTGATCGCATCGACCCTCGAGGACGGGAGCCTGACCTACGCGGAGCACGTCGTGCCCGGCGAGAGCGAGGACGAAGTGCTGCTGTCGACCTATGTCTGCCACCCCTCGCTGGCCAACGACAACCTCTCGGGCATCGTGCTGCTCACCGAGCTCGCCAAGCGGCTCGAGGGCTCGGGCCGGCGCTACACGTACCGCTTCCTGTTCAGCCCGGCGACCCTGGGCCCGCTGACCTGGCTCTCGCGAAACGAGGAGCGTCTCGATCGCGTCAAGCACGGTCTCGTGGCGTGCTGCGTCGGAGACCCGGGGCCGCTGACGTACAAGCGCAGTCGCAGCGGCGACCGGGAGATCGACCGCGCCGCCGGGCACGTGGTGCGGGCGCGCGGCGGACGGGTCCGCGACTGGTCTCCGCTCGGAGGCGACGAGCGACAGTTCGGCTCGCCCGGGTTCGACCTCCCGGTCGGTGTGCTCTCGCGAACCCCGCAGGACGAGTTCCCCGGCTACCACTCCTCCGCCGACGACCTCACGCTCGTTCGGCCCGAGCACCTACAGGACTCGCTGGAGGCCTACCTCGAGGTGCTCGAAATCCTGGAGAGCGGGTTGCCGGCGGGAAACGCGACCTACCTGAACACGAGCCCGAAGGGCGAGCCACAGCTCGGCAAGCGCGGCCTCTACCGCGCGATCGGCGGCGGGTCGTTCGCGGAGGGCCCGCTCCTCTGGGTCCTCAACCTCTCGGACGGCGAGCACGACCTGGTCGCGATCGCCGAGCGCTCGGGCCTCACCTTCGACGAGATCCGTGCCGCAGCAGACTCGCTCGTAGAGCACGGCCTGCTCGCCGAGGTCAACTCTTCGTCAGCCAGGTGAACAGCGCTGCGCGCGCGGTGATCGCGCGACGCCTCACGGGCTCGGGCATTGCCCAGACGGCGCGCCTGGTCGCGCCGTGCCAGCGGTCCAGGCCGGTGAGAGTCGCGCGTGGTATCAGGCCGGGCCGCAGCCAGAAGGGGACCTCGCGACGGTCGAGCTGCAGAACGCAGTCCTCTCCGAACAGCAGGCGCGGCAGCAGCCGGGTGTAGGCGTCGTCGCGCACGCGGGCCCACGCTCTCGGATTCCAGGCTTTCGGGCCGAGCGAGTAATGGAGGATCGTGACGGGCTGCCCGTCCAGAGTGCATGCGAGCGAGCTCTGGTCGGCGATCTGCACGCGGAGGAGATCGTCCGGGTACGCCTCGCCGTGATCGGGCAGCACCTCGGTCGCGTCCTCGGGGAGCTCGCTCTGGAGGAGCGCGTTGAGCGCATCCTGGTCGCCGGCCCAGAAGGGCTGGTCGAACTCGGCGAAGACTTTCGCCGCCGGGATCAGCCTGCAGGCGTCCCAGAAGCGCTCGAGCAGTTGCGGCCGGTGTTCGACGTCGAAGACGACAAAGCCCGCGTTCACATACGGCTGCCGGCGGAGCGGGGCGCGAAGCTCGAACACGTCGGCCCACTCGGCGAACCAGCGTCCTCTGTGCGACCGGTGGTCGGCGAACAGCAGGATCTTCCCCTCGGAAGCGCGCCGGACCAGATCGTCGATTGTCCGGGCGACGACCATGTCGCTGTCCACGAGGACGACCACGCCTCGGGGCTCGAACGCCCGGGGGAAGGCCTTGGTGAGGGTCGGATGGCCCTCGACGTCGGCCGGTAGGTCGACCACGCGGGCATGCGGCTCGAGGCGGGCGCGCTGGTCAGGCAACAGCCCCCGGTCGAGGACGACGAGCTCGCCGGCGTTTCCCGTCAGGCGCAGGGAATTGAGCAGCGCGACCGTACCCGGGAAGTATCCGGCGCTGGAGATCGTGTAGAAGGTCGCCACGCTCATGGGGTCGACCCCTATATCGACAACAACAAGATATTCGCTACCCGGGCGGTCGGCGGATTCGCCGCGATGAGCGAGGGCGCCCAGCGCATCCTCGCCAACGCGGTCTACCGGGCCGTTGCCGACCTCGGCTCGAAGGTCGCATCGCTTGCGCTCTACGTCGTCATGGCGCGCGAGCTCGGCGAAAGCCAGTTCGGGATCTTCACGTTCGGGCTGGCCGTCGCAACCCTCGTCACCGCGCTCGGCGGCTTCGGGCAGGACGCGATCCTCGTGCGCGAGGTTGCCCGGGACCACAAGCGGATCGACCACTACTTCGCCAACACGCTCACGCTGAAGCTCGTGCTTGCGCTGCCGGCGCTCGTGCTCGCCCTGGCCGCGGCGTCCGTGGCGGGAGTCGCGCGCGACACGCGAACGGTGATCGGGCTCCTGGCGATTGCGATCATCGCGGAGCTCCTCATCACGACGTGCTTCGCCGTCTACCAGGCGTACGAGCGGCTCGTGTACCTGCCGGTCGTGCTGATCACGCAGCGGATCGTCATCGCCGTCGCCGGGATCGCGGCGCTTCTGCTCGGGGCCGATGTCGTCGTCGTCTCCGCGGTCTACCTCGGCGGTGCGCTGCTCGCGCTCGGGCTTGCGCTCGCGCTCGTTTTCCGCAGGGTCGTACGCCCGCGCCTCGAGGTGAACGTCGGGTTCTGGGTACCGCTGATGCGGATGGCCGCGCCGGTCGGTCTTGCAGGGGTCTTCGGCACGGTTCTCTTTCGCGTGGACACGGCGATCCTCGCGTGGTTCGAGACCCCGGATGTGGTCGGCAACTACGGGGCGGCCTACCGCCTGTTCGAGGCTGCCTTCTTTCTGAGCTGGGCGGTGGGCACAGCCGTGTACCCGGTCTTCTCGCGGCTGTCGCCGACGAGCGACCCCCCGGTGCGGGTGGTGTTCGACCGCGGGCTGAAGCTCGTGCTGGCGCTCATGCTCCCGTTGGCCGTCGGCGGGGTGATTCTCGGACGACCGCTGGTCGAACTGATCTACGGTGCGGATTACGACCGGGCGGACGAGGCGCTTCTCATCCTGTCGCCGGCGATCGCGTTCCACGGGCTCGCGCACGTGGCCGCCCTCCTGCTGGTCTCGCAGAATCGACAGGTGGTGCTCGCCGTCGTACAGGGAGTGGTGGCCGCACTCAACGTCGCGGCGAACTTCGCGCTCATCCCGTTGCTCTCCCTCGAAGGCGCCGCTCTGTCGGCGCTCGGCTCGCAGGTGCTCTTGACGCTGGTCTTCCTCGTCTACGCGACTCGGTCGGCGGGCGGCCTCGATCCCGGCCGGGTCTTCGCCGGCCCGCTGCTGGCGAGCGTGCTCTCAGCGATCGCGATGCTTGTCTTGCGCGACGACCTGTTGCCGGCGATCGCGGCCGGAGGAGCGGTCTACGTCCTTGCGCTCGCTTTGTTCGAGCGCACGGCGTACCCCGACGACGCGAAGGCGATCCGCGACTTCCTGCGGAGGCGACCATGATCGCGGTCGTCACGGGTGGGAGCCGCGGGATCGGCAACGCGATCGCGGGCGCCCTGCGGGAATCGGGTGCCGCCGTCACCACCCTCGACCGTTCTCACGGAGTCGACGTCACGGAGCGCAATGCGGTCGAGACTGCTTTCGCCGAGCTCGGGCCGGTCGATCTCCTCGTCAACAACGCGGGCACCATGGACGCGATCGGGCCTGCGTGGCAGGTCGATCCGGACGACTGGCGGCGCGACATCGAGACGAGCCTGTTCGGCGCGTTCAACTGCTCACGGGCTGTCCTTCCTGGAATGGTCGAGCACGGCGGGGGACGGATCGTCAACGTCTCGAGCGGCGTGGCGACGCGCGCTTATCCGCACGCCTCGGCCTACGCGGCGGCGAAGGCGGCCCTCCGCAGCTTCACACAGTCGCTCGCCGCCGAGACGGCCGAGCACGGGATCGCGGTCTTCGCGATCAGCCCGGGGTTCGTCTGGACGGAGATGACCGAGCGTTTGCGCGACTCACCCTGGTTCCCCGGGTTCGGCTCGCCGAACCCGAACGAGCCGGAGCGCGCCGGCGAGCTCGTGCTGCGGCTGGCCTCGGGGGAGCTCGATGCACTGAGCGGGCGGTTCATCCACGTGCGGGACGACATCGACCAGCTGCTCAGCGAGTGAAGTCCGGCCAGGCCTTGTCCTTGTCGGACATCACCCGCGGATCTGCCGGCCACTCGATGCCGAACGCCGGGTCGTCCCAGCGGACACCGCGCCCTGCCTCGGCGACGTAGGGCGCCGAAATCAGGTAGAGCGCCTCGGTCTCGTCCTCGAGCGTGAGATAGCCGTGGGCGAGGCCTTCCGGGACGTAGAGCATGCGACCGCTCGCTGCCGAGAGCGGGACGCCGGCCCAGCGCTTGAAGGTCGGCGAGTCCGCCCGCAGGTCGACGATGACGTCGTGCAACGAGCCGCGCACGCAGCGGACAAGCTTGGCCTCGGCATGCGGCTTCTCCTGGTAGTGGAGCCCGCGCAACGTCCCCGACTCCTCGTTGAAGGCGACGCTGATCTGAGGCCAGTACGTCTGGAGATCCAATGCGCCGAACTCCGTGTCGTCGAAGATCCGTGCGAAGTGCCCGCGCTCGTCCTCGTGGGTCTCGACGTCCACGACATACGCGCCCGGCAGCTCCAGCTCCGTGAAGATCATTCGCGCCACCGTAGGTCGGGGCCGAGCTTCCCCTCGCCGCGCAGCTCCTGCAGCCGCTTGAGCCGGGTGAAGCGCGATCCTTCGAACTCGTCGAACGTGAGCCCAGCGTCGCGATAGGCGGCGTGGAGCTCCTCGGCGCCGTCGCGCGCTCTGCGTACCGTCTCGAAGCTCGGCAGCGCGCGCCGCAGCTTGCCGAAGTCGACCCGGTACGAGCGCGGGTCGGGATCGCTCGAGCCGCCGAACTCGACCGTGCTGCCCGGGACGACGTCCCGCACGATCTCGGCCAGCTCGCGCACCTGGTAGTTCTCTTCCGCGTCGCCCACGTTGAACGCCTCGCCGTGAATCGTCTCGCGGGGCGCCTCCAGGAGTGCGGCCGTCGCGCGGGAGATGTCCTCGATGTGGACGAGCGGGCGCCAGGGCGTGCCGTCGCTCAGGATCCGGACCGCGCCGGTCGTGAAGGCCCAGCCGACGAGGTTGTTGAGGACGATGTCGAGCCGGAGCCTCGGTGACGCGCCGTAGGCAGTCGCGTTGCGCATGGAGACCGGGGAGAAGTCGCCGTCCGCCAGCTCGGCGAGCGCCTCCTCCGAGCGCACCTTCGACTCCGCGTACGCCGTCAGCGGCTGGAGGGGCGCGTCCTCGGTCACGTGCTCGTCCTCGGACGCCCCGTACATGCTGCAGGACGACGCGAAGACGAACCGCTTGACGCCGGCCTCTTTGGCTGCCCGGGCCAGCGAGACCGTCGCGTGGAAGTTGATCTCGTAGGTCAGCTCCGGGTCGATGTCGCCGAGCGGGTCGTTGGAGAGCGCGGCCAGGTGGACGATCGCGTCGTAGCCGCGCAGGTCCTCGGCCGTCACGTCGCGCACGTCGCGCAGAAGGGTCGGAATCTCGGCGCCCGGAGTTAGATCGCAGCCGCGGTAGAAGAGCGTGTCCAGGCCGGTGACGTCGTGTCCCGCTGCTGCGAGGAGTGGTGCGGTGACGGAGCCGATGTAGCCGTGGTGACCGGTGACCAGGATCTTCACTGCGCGGCCTCGAGAGATTCCGGCGTGCCGATATCGATGAACTCGGTTCCGAAGTCCACGCCGCGAACGCGTCCCTCCAGCGCCAGGCCGTGGATGTACACGCCCGGCTCATCGTGGTCTCCGAGGTCGCCGAGAACGCCCACACGTGCGGCGAAGCAGCCCCAGACCAGCTGCGACGGCGGTTGCTCCGGCTTCACGTGCACACCCGTCACGAGTCCGTCCGCGACGGTGACGACATCAGAGCGCGTCAGCTCTTGGCAACGGAAGAGGCCGAGCGCAATCTCACCGAGCATCGCCATGAGCTGAGAGAAGCCGTCGGCCGGCTCCCAGATGGAGTCCGGGAACCCGAACAGCACGATGTCGTCCGGCTCGAGCCCGTCCATGCCCAGCGACAGCGAAGCTGCGACCGACTGCGGATGCCCCTCTATGACCATCGCGCCGAGCTGCTCGGCCCGTTCCACGACGTCCAGCTTCTCGGGCCGGGTCACGACGCGCAGCTCGCCGCACGGCGCGGCGCGCATGCGGTCGACGAGATAGTCGATGACGGGCCTACCCCCGACGGGCAGCACCTCCTTGGAGCAGGGCAGCGGCTGCAGGCGCGTCGCGTGCCCGGCCGCCGGAATCACGCCGACGACTCTTATCGGTAGAGCTCCAGCCACGTGGGCTCGACGCGTTCGGCTACGAGCCGTCGCCTGAACGCGAAAGCACGCTCGCCGAGCAGGGCGGCCGCCGCGCGGGCGATGTTTCCGGGGCTGCGATGCACGATTCCGGCGCGCAGGTAGATCCCGGCCGCCTTGGCCGCGCGGCCGGCCCGCAGGTGCCCCATCGCCACCCAACGCGAGAAATGCAGGTCCTGACCCTCGAAGCCGTGCTTCGCAGCGAGATGGGCGAACTCGGCCTCCACGTTCGACTCCTCCGTGAGACGCATCTGCTGAGGATGCCGGAAGTAGCCGACCAGCGGCTCGGTCGCGGCGGCTGCGGAGCCGGCGGCGGCCAGCCGGAGCCAGAAGTCCCAGTCCGCGAGCTCGTTCAGCTCCGTGTCGAAGCCGCCGGCTTTCCGTGCCACCTCCGTCTTCGCGATGACCGCCGACCCTCCGGCCGGAAGCGCGTTCCGCATGCGGAGCAGGCTGCCGATCTCGTCGGGGTCCGGCGCACTCAATGTCTCGATCACGTTCGCATGGTGATCGAGAACCAGCATCGTCGTGTACGCCCAGACCGCATGCCGCGCCTCGGCGGCGTCGAGCTGGCTTCGCAGCTTGCGCGGCGACCACACGTCGTCGTCGTCCAGGAACGCGACCCACTCGCCTTGCGCTTCGGCGAGGCCCGTGTTTCGTCCGTGTGCGAGGCCGCGCTGCTCCGGGTGCCTGACGACTTGCACGCGATCGTCACCTAGCGCCGCAAGCCGCTCGCCGGTCTCGTCGGTGGACGCGTCGTCCACGACGACCACTTCGAACTCGACGTCCTCCTGACCGAGCGCGCTCGCGAGACCGTGCTTGGAGAGGAGCTCCCAACGGTTGCGCGTGGGAATGACGACGGTTACGAGCGGCGAGGGAGGAACCGCGCCAATGTACCTCGGACGAGGGACACCCGAACTGGCGATGGCCGGAGCCGCGCTCGCTTCCGAGACAATTGGCATGGAGCCGCGCCGCCGCACATTTCGTGTGTTTCTCTGCCTGCTCGGCGTCGTCGCGCTGACGCCGGCCGCCGCGGGCGCTCAGACGCCCACGACCGCGCCTCGCGCGCTCGCGTCCAGTTTCGAGCAAGGCCTGTCGGGCTGGCGCGCGGACGGCGCGCGACTACGTCTCGTCAACCGCGGGCCGCAGGGCCGCGCTGCGCTCGTCACGGCCCAGAAGCGGCGTCCGACGACCTTCTCGGTCTATCACTCCCGCCCGCTGACCACGGTCGCGGCAGGAACCTTCTACACAGCCGCCGCAGCCGTTCGCGGAACCGGGCGCGGCTTCCGCCTCTGCCTCGGGGTCACCGAGAGGGTCGGAGCCACGATCGTTGGAGACACCAGGCGGTGCTCCCGCTCGACGGGCCGCTGGCAACGCCTAGGGGCCCTCGTCTACCAGACGAAGAGCGCCGGCGGCAGTCTCGCGCTCTCGATCTCCAAGCCGCTTTCGCTTCGGGGAGCCCAGTTCCGCGTCGACGACGTCCAGCTCGTGCCGTCCGCGTCACGGCCTAGCCCCGATAAACGCAAGCGTCCTCCTCCTCCGCCTCCGCCGCCGCCACCACCTCCACCACCTCCGCCTCCGCCTCCGCCTCCGCCTCCCCCTCCTCCTCCTCCTCCGCCACCACCGCCGCCACCACCTCCACCACCGCCGCCGCCGCCACCTCCCCCTCCGCCGCCGCCGCCTCCACCACCTCCCCCGCCTCCGCCTCCCCCTCCGGCACCGGCCGGTCCCGCGGTCGGCGCCCAGTTCCATTGCAACTGGGCCGTCTACAACGACGCCGACCGGATCGCCGTGCTCAACAGGTTGCAGGCGGCCGGCGTGACCTGGGTTCGCATCGACACGGCCTGGAACGGCATCGAGGGTGCGTACAAGGGCGAGCGAAACGTCTGGCACATCGGCATGGTCGACTTCTGCGTGAACCAGGCCCGAGCGCGCGGCATGAAGGTGCTGCTGACGCTGTGGCTCACGCCCAGCTGGGCCAACGGCGGCCAGTCCGACAAGGTTCCCCCCACCAACCCACAGGACTTCGCCGACTTCGCCCGCTGGGCAGCCGACCACTGGCGCGGCCGGGTCGATGCCTGGGAAGTCTGGAACGAGCCTGACCAGCAGAACTTCTTCACCGGCACGCAGGCGCAATACGTCCAGCTCCTGAACGCCGCGTATCCCGGCTTCAAGGCCGGGGACCCCAGCGCCGAGGTCGTCCTCGCGGGCCCGTCCTCGAACGACGACAACTGGATGCGCCAGATTTACGCCCTCGGCGGCAGGAACTCATTCGACGTCCTCGCCACCCACCCGTACCAGGGCATGGGCGATTACCCGCCCGAATACCGTGAGGCAGACGGCGGGACCTACCGCTGGTGGTTCACGCACCTCCCTGTCGTCCGCCAGGTGATGATCCAGAACGGCGACGCTGCCAAGCCGATCTGGTTCACGGAGTTCGGCTGGTCCGCCCACGCGAACTGGCCCGGGATCCAGAACTGGGAGCGCGGCGTCACGCAGGCGCAGCAAGCTGACTTCCTGATCCGGGCGATCCAGTACACCCAGACGAACTACACCTACGTCCCGGTCATGTTCTGGTACAAGGAGCGCGCTGCGCCGGGCTCGACGGACGTCATCCAGAGCGGCTACGGCCTCCTTAACGCCGACACGTCCCCGCGCCCCGTCTACACCGCCCTGAAGAACTACCTCACCGGCGGGTAACCGCGCGCCCTCTGGGCGACAGGCCTGCGTCACGGCTGGCGACGAGCATCGCCCCGACCATTCCCCAGAGAGCGATGTGCACGACCGAGTTGCCCAGCGTGTAGTCGACGAAGCCCTGGAAGAAGACCGTCAGGAGCGCGCCGCCGATGCCGATCACGATCGCCCGGTCGCCCGGGTCCCCGCGCGCCAGGGATCTACGCGACGCGACGCGTCCCGCGTTGACGAGGGCGAACGCGAAGAGGAGGATGATGGCCGCCGCCGGCAGCCCTGATTCGGCCGCCCAGTTGAGTAAGAGGTTGTGCGCGTGGAACGCCGCGACCGTGCTGGCCTCCGAGCCTGCGCGCGCGCTCGAGAGGATGAAGTTCCCCGGGCCCTGCCCTGTCCAGGGGTCGGCCCTGATCTCCCGGCGCGCCTCGCGCCAGATCGAGTCGCGATCGTCGTAGGGGCTCAGCGTCGTGAACGCTTCCGCGCGCTCGGTGACGACCTGGACGCTCTCGGTCTTCGGGAAATAGCTCCAGAGGCCGACGAAGACGAGGACAACCGGCAGGCCGATGATCAGGAGCTTCTGGCGCGCTTCACGCAGCGTGACGAGCATGAAGAGCGCGGCCATGCCGGCTCCGAGCCACGCGCCGCGGGCCAGTGACAGGGCGAGGGCGGCGAGGATCAGCGCCAGCATGCCCCCCGCGATCATTCGTCCCCGGCGGGTCCGACCGCCGAACAGGAACCCCGCTGCCACCGGGGCCGCCATCGCAGCCAGCGCGCCCAGCTGGTTCGGGTGGTCGAAGGCGCCCTGGAGGCGGCCCTTCAGGACAGCCGAGCCCGAATAGGACGACTCTTGGAAGTCGGATCGGCTCGACAGCGCGATCACGGCGAGGACCGTGGTCGAAAGAACGAAGCCGCCGAGCAGCACGCGCAGATCCCGCATCCCGCGGCACGACGCGAGAATCACGGAGGCGAAAGTCACCCCGCCCGCGATCGAGACCAGCTGCTTGATCGCCAGGGTCTCGTCGAGCGCCGAGAACATCGAGATGAGCATCCAGGCCATCAAGCCCAGGGGCCAGAAGAGCACCGGCGACCAGGCGAGCGGCGTCTGGCCCACCGCCAGCCGGCGGACGATGACCATCAGCGCGACCAGCACGATTGCCGCCTCGGCGGACTGCAGGGTGGCCGCGCCGACCGGAGCGCCGGTCGAGCCCACGGGGAAGGTCGCAAACACGCCGAGCGGCGCCACGATCGGCGCCGCGAGCACTGCGAGCGCCAGGAGCGGCGCCAGGGGAAGGGCAATATAGACCGCCACGCTCGCCTGGAAGAGCGTGGCCACCGCGGCGAGCGTCAGCCCGAGGAAGATCGAGACGAGGGCGAGGCCCGTGCCCATCGTGATCGACATAAGGCGTTCGCGCTGGTTGCGCGACAGCCCGAGCGCGTGGCTAACCGCGGCCGACATCGGATCCTCCCGGCATGGCGGCTCGGTTCGCCGCCTCTCGATAGCGCTCCTTCATCTCCTCGACGAATCGCGGCAGCGCAAACCGCGTCGCCACCCGTTCCGGGCCGCAACTGGCAAGTCGCGAACGCAAGCCTTCGTCCCCCACGACCTCCAGGATTGCATCCCGAAGCGCTGCTCGGTCCCCTGGCGGGACGAGCACCCCACAATCTCCGACGAGCTCAGGCACGCCGCCGTGGTCGTAGCCGACGACCGGGGTGCCGACAGCCATCGCCTCGAGCGCCGTCAGGGGGAAGCCCTCTCGCCCCAGGCCGCTGTCATCGATGGTGCTGGGAATCAGGACCGCATCGCACCCGCTCATCAGCTCGACGGCGTCGTCGCGATAGCCGAGAAACGTGACCGAATCCTCGAGGCCCCGCTCTACGACCAGCCGTCGGAGCTCGGCTGCATACTCGAGGTGAGGCACATGCTCGGAGCCCATGAAGGCAAGGCGAAGGCCCGGCACGCGAACGAGTAGCTCGGGAAGCACCGCGAGAGCCTCCATGTGACCCTTCGGCGGATCGATGCGCGCCGCGATCGCGGCGACGGCCGTCGGCTCCGGCGGGCCGAGAGCCTCGAGAAGCCTCCGCCGCCCCTCGACCGGATCGGCATGGATCTCCCTGATGCCCGTGTGCACGACCTCGGTCTGGACTCCGGTGCCGGCAAAGGTCTCCAGCACCGCCCCGCTTACGCCCACGACGAGCCTGGCGCGCCGCCCGATGAAGCGCGCGAGCCGCCCGTCCCGGCTGAAGTCGTGCTTGAGCCAGAGCATTGGAGCTCCCGCGAGGGCGCAGACGAGCGCGGCTTTGATCCCGTTCGCGTGCACGAGCACCGGCCGCGTACGACGCAGGTGGCGTCGAAGCTTCCAGGCTGAAACCGACATTCCCGCCCGGCGCGAGGTTGGGATCACATGGACGGGATAGTCCGCGAGCCGCTCGACGAACGGCCCGTCCTCGAGGACGATCACCTCCTGGATCCAGTCCGGCCCCAGCTCCTCGAGGAGTGTGGCCAGATAGCCCTCCTCTCCGCCCAGGTGAGCGTGCGACGAGACGAAGGTGACCCGAACCGCTTCGCTCACCGCTTCAGCCAGACAGCCAGCGCGCCGTCCAGGAGCCCGCGCGCGCCCCGCCACTCTCGGTTCACGAGGCGATGTCCGATCAGCGTGAGCACGAGCAGCACGAACTGCAGGCGCGCGAGCACGGTCTGCGGAAAGTTCTTGCGGAACAGATAGGCACGGTTGACGATCACGCGACGGCCGAACGGGCGTGCGTCCTGCGAGCCGAAGCCGAGCTTGCGGTGCTCGACGTGGATCTCCGGCACGTAGCGGATCCGCCCGAGCTGCGAGAGCCGGTACGAGAAGTCCTCGTCCTCAGCGAGCGCATAACCGCCGAGGTGCTCGTCGAAGCGCACCCGTGCTGCAGCGGCGTAACGCGCGCTCATGAAGCAGCCCTGCATGAACTCGACGTCTGTCGGCTGGTCGAGGTTGCGCAGGTAGCGCGGGTAGCCATAGCGGGTGAACGTGCCTTCGCGACCGCTGCCGAGGAGGAGGCGGCGTACCCAGGAGGCCGGGCCGCCCACCCGGCCCGAATCGGGCTCGATCACCCGACCGGTTGCTCCGACGATGCTCGAGTCGTCGTAGACCTCGGCCAGCCGCGCGAAGAGATCAGGCTGGATGGTCACGTCGTCGTCCAGGAAGACGATCACTTCGCCGGAGGCGTCGTCGATCCCGTAGTTCCGCTGCCGGGTGAGGCTGGGCACCGAGCGCAGGTAGCGCACGACGGGCTCGACCTGCTGGTCGAACGCGGTGACGACCGGCTCCGATGAGCCTTCCGGGTCGGCGTCGATGACGATCACCTCGTCCGGGCACGGATCGCAGAGCCGGAGGCTCTCGAGGGTCGTGTCGAGGATCTCCTCGCGGCGCATCGTCGGGATGACGACCGAGAACCGCATCAGCGACCGGGCCTCCGCACACCGAGCAGCTTGACCGCGAGGCGGACGGCCCCGTTGCGCGGCGGCGCGGGCAACCGTGGCGCCTGTAGCGGTAGCCAGGGGCCGGGTAGCCAGGTGAAGGCGAGCTCGTAGCCCGCCGCCTCGACGGCCTGGGTCACGCGCTCATCGTGGAGGCCGTACGGGTAGGCAAAGGTGCGACAGGGCCGGCCCGTGAGCTTCTCGACGGCGGCTTTGGACTCTCGCACCTCACGCTCGAGCGTGCGGTCATCGAGTCCTCGCAGGTCCGGGTGCGTCAGCGAGTGCGAGCCGAGCTCCATCCCCGAGGCGGCGAGGGAACGGGCCTCGGCCTCGTCGAGGAGGCGGCCGTTCTCGCCGGCCACCTCCGGATGCTGCATGCGGTAGCGGCCCGGGCAGACGTAGAACGTTCCCCGGACCCCGAGCCGTTCGAGCAGAGGCTGGGCAGTCGTCACCCAGTTGCGGAAACCGTCGTCGAACGTGAGCACCGCCGTCCGCTTTGGCGGCGTGCCCTCGAGCAGCTCCTCGGCGGTCAGGAACCGATACCCGCGGCCCTGAAGAAAGCGGATGTGAGCCTCGACGTGTCGGGGTGCAGTCAGAAGACGCGAGGTGTCACCGCCGTTCGGCTCGGCAACGCCGTGGTAGACGAGCACGCGTGGCTTCATCGGAGGGCCCGGGCCAGGCGGCGCGCGGCGCGGGCCGGCGCGAATCGCATCAGCGGCTCGTAGCGGTCGTCGCGCTTCAGCCGCAGGCCGAAGAGCGTGCAGCGGTTGGTCATGTCCTGGCGCGGAAGGTGGTGCGGCGTGTCCCAGGAGCCGAGACCCATCGCAGCGCACGCCGCCCGAAAGCCCGCGTCGCGGGCGGCGCGCACGGCGTCTGCGCTCGCGCGCCCGTACGGGTACGCAGCGACCTCGACGGGCGCGTCCAGCTCACGTTCGAGATCCCCCTTGCTCTGCTCGAGCTCGGACCTGGCCTCCTCGTAGGTGAGGGTGCTGAGATCGGGGTGGGTCACCGAATGGGCGCCGATCTCGATGCCCGCTCCGTGGAGCGCGCGCAGCTCGTCCGCGCTCACGACCCGTGCCGACGGCGCCGAGCGATGCGGCTTCCCGAGCCAGCCGGAAACGACGAACACCGTCGCCGGGGCATCCAGTTCTGCGAGTAGAGGGGCCAGGGTCTCGTGGTTGTCGGCGAAGCCGTCGTCGAAGGTGAGCGCTGCGTGCCCGCCAGCCTGGCCTGCCGCTGCGAGCCGGGCCAGCTCTCCGAAGGAGACGAGACGGTACCCCCACTCGCGCAGCTTCGCGATGTGGCGTTTCAGGTCCTCCACGCGAACGAACAGGCCGTGCGGGTCGTCCTTCAACGGGACGTCACCGACGGCGTGGTAGGCGAGGGCGAGCGGAGGGAGGGAGCCGTGGCTCATGGGAAAATCGTACGCATGGCCGTTGTCAGCGCCGTCATCATCACGCGCAATCGCCGGGACGCTCTCGCGATCGTCCTCGAGCGGCTTCGCGACCTGCCTGTCGAAGAGGTCCTCGTGGTCGACAACGACTCGAACGACGGAACGGCCGACTGCGTACGGGGGCTGGGAGATTCGGTCCGCCTGCTCGAGCCCGGCGAGAACCTCGCGCTCGCCGGACGCAACCTGGCTGCGAACCAGGCGACCGGCGAGCTGCTGTTGATGCTGGACGACGACGCCTATCCCCTTCCGGGCGCGATCGAGACTCTCGTCGAGGCCTTCCGCTCCGACCCGAAGCTCGGGGTCGCCGGCGGCTTCGTCCGGGACATCGATCCCGAGGGCAACACCCTCCGGGCCACCGAGCTCGGGACATTCGACTGGCTGCTCCGCGCCGGCCGCAAGGGAGAGCCGGCGGAGGGGTTCCCCGCGTTCTCGTTTCCGGAGGGTGCCTGCATGATCCGCCGCGGCGCCTACCTCGAGGTCGGTGGTTTCTTCGAGCCGTACTTCCTGACGTCGTCCGAGATCGACCTCGCCGCGCGCATGCTCGAGCGGGGCTGGGACGTGCGCTACTTCCCTGGCGCGCCCTTCGACCACATGAAGGCCGAGTCGGAGCGGCAGACGGCGGACGTCAACCTCTACTACCGGATCCGCAATCACCTCTGGTACATCTGGCTCCGGTTTCCCGCCCCACTGGCCGTCCGCCGGACCGCGGGCTACCTCACGTTCGACCTGATCGAGTCCACCTACCGCGGCGTGCCGGGAACGTGGGCGCGAGCCGTGCGCGACGCCTGGCGCCAGCGCGACCAGGTCCGCGGCGAGCGGCGCCCGCTCCCTCGTGACGTGCTGCGGCGGGCGGAGCTCAACCGCGGCCGGATGCACGTGCGTCTGCTCGCCGGGCAGCTGAGGAAGAAGCTGCGGCCCGGCCGATGAGCGAAGGCGCGCGGCGCATCCTGCACAACACCGGCTACCGCCTGCTCGCGGACGCCGGCTCGAAGATCGCGTCAGTCGCCTTCTTCGTGGTCATGGCCCGAGAGCTCGGGTCGGCGAGCTTCGGCGTCTTCACGTTCGCCCTCTCCTTCGTCATTCTCGCCACGACGCTCGGCAGCTTCGGCCAGGACAGCATCCTGACGCGAGAGGTCGCGCGCGACCGGTCCCTGCTCGACGGCTACTTCGTCAACACGCTCGCACTGAAGGTCGTGCTCTGCACCGTGTCGCTGGCGTTCGCAATCGGCGCCGCGGTCGCCCTCGGCGTGGACGAGCAGACGCGGAACGTGCTCCTGCTGCTCGGGCCCGCGGCGGCGCTGGAGCTGCTGATGACGACCTGCTTCGCGGCCTTCCAGGCCTACGAGCGCATGGAGTTCGTCCCTATCGCGCTGATCTCCCAGCGAACGCTCACGGCAGTCGTCGGAATCGGCGCGCTCGTCGCTGGCGCGGGCGTCGTCGCGGTCTCGGCCGTCTACCTCGCGGGCGCGCTGATCGGATTCGTTTTGGCGCTCGCGCTGTTCCTGGGCCGGGTCGCGCGGCCCGCCTTCGAGATCCAGCCAGGCCGTTGGTGGACGTTGATGCGCGCCGCGGCGGCGATCGGCCTGACGAGCGTGTTCGCGGTCGTCCTCTTCCGCGTGGACATGACGATGCTGGCTGCGTTCGAGCCGGACGACATCGTCGGCGACTACGGCGCTGCCTATCGGCTCCTGGAGGCGACGCTGTTCGTGTCGTGGAGCGTGAGCTCCGCCGTGTTCCCGGTGTTCTCGCGACTGTCTCTGACGAGCGTGCCCTCGGTCGGGTACGTCTTCGAGCGCGGCGTGAAGTTGGGCGTGGCCCTCACCCTGCCGCTCGCGGCTGGCGCTGTCGTGCTCGCCGACCCGGTCGTCCGCACGCTCTACGGCTCGGACTACGCCGAGGCGGCCGACGCGTTGCGGATCCTCGCGCCCGCGATCGCGCTCTACCCGGTGTGCTACGTGGCCGGCTCGTTGCTCGTCTCGCAGCACCGCCAGCTGGCGATGCTGGCCGTCTACGGGCTCGTCGCCGCCGAGAACATCCTGGCGAACCTGGTGCTCATCCCCTGGCTGTCACTCGAGGGCGCGGCGCTTGCGACGTCGAGCTCGCAGGTGCTCGTAACCGTGGCTCTGCTCGCGGTCGCGCGACAGGCTGCGGGCCGCGTCGAGTGGACACGCGTCGCCGCCGGCCCGGTCATCGCGACCGTCGCAGCCGCGGTGGCGATGCTCGCGCTTCGCGACAACCTTGCTGCCGCGGTCGCCGTGGGCGCCGTCGTGTACCTCACCGTGCTGTTCGTTTTCGAGCGACGGCTCTTCCCGGAAGATGCACGCGCAGTGCTCGACCTGCTGCCCGGACGTGGAGCCGCATGACCCTCCCGCACGAGAGCGAGTGGCGCGAGCTCGCAGAGCGGAGCCGGAATGTGTTCGGCACCTGGGAGTGGGCCGACACGTGGTGGCGGCACTTCGGCGAAGACGGGGAGCTGCGCACGAGGCTCGTGCCGAACAAGGCGATCCTGCCGCTGTACGTCGGGCGCACGGGGCCGTTCAGGGTGTTGCGCTTCATCGGGCACGGCCACGCGGACGAGCTCGGCCCCGTCGCGGGGCGGGAAGACCGGGAGGCGGCGGCGGGCGCTCTGCGGGAGGCGCTGGCAGACGACGGGCATCACCTCTTTCTCGGCGAGGATCTCCCAGCCGGATGGGGCGATCTGCTTCCCGCGAAGGTCGTCGAGCGGACGAGCAGCCCCGTGCTCGAGCTGGCCGAGCCGAGCTGGGACGAGTTCCTTGCGGCCCGCAGCTCGAACTTCCGGGGGCAGATGCGGAAATACGAGCGCAGGCTCTCCCGCGAGCACGACGCTCAGGTCCGGCTGGTCGACGACCCTGATCGGCTAGGGAGCGCTCTCGACGCGCTCTTCGCGCTGCATCGTGCGCGGTGGCCGAGCAGCCATTGGTTCGTGGCCGCGGAGGCCTTTCACCGCGACTTCGCGGCTCTCGCCCTCGAACGTGGCTGGCTCCGCCTGTGGATCCTCGAGCTCGAGGGCCGGCCCGCGGCGGCGTGGTACGGCTTCCGCTTCCAGGGGATCGACTCGTACTACCAGGGTGGCCGCGATCCGACCCTGACTCGCGAGCGGCTCGGTCTCGTCCTCACTATCCACACCGTTCGGGAGGCGATCGCGGACGGGATCGAGGAATATCGGTTCCTTCGCGGCGACGAGTCGTTCAAGTACCGGTTCGCCACCTCTGACCCTGGACTGGAGACGATCGCGGCGCCCCGCGGCGTCATGGGCCGGGCCGCGCTGACGATGCGGTCGGCCCGGCGACGCCTATCGGGCTAGGCGACGCGCCAGGCGGCCGACGTGCTGGAGCGCGGGGCGCGGATCGTTCAGATCCCAGAGTCCGTGCGCGGCGCCGACCGCGTAAGGAAACGATCCCATGCTTCGACGCCGAAGGTCTGGCTCGAGCGAGTGGTAGCGCACTCCGATCCTGGCCGGTACCGGGTGTACGGGCCGGCCGAGCGCGAGATCGGCCCACATGGCCGGAAGGTCGACGCCGGCGGCGATGCCCAGCGCCATCGAGCCGTAGAACCGTCCATTGAGGTCGATCAGGACGGGCTCGCCTCGAGGCGGCTGCTGGAACTGGACCTGGGCGATGCCGAACCAGTCGAGATCCGTGAGGAGCGCGGTGACCTTCTCCTCGAGCGCCAGATCGATCGGCACCGTCTCGGCGCGCACGCTGCCTCCGCCGGGAGAGACGACCGAGGCGCGCTGCTGGAAGCCGGCCACGACCCGCCTCTCGCGGTCGGCGAGCGCCACGTAGGCAACGAGGTCACCTTCGACGTAGCCCTGCGTGACAGCCTCGGCGCCGACCGATTCGAGGTACTCGACGCGGGCTGCCGCCTCTTCGCTCGTCGCGGCTATTTCCGCCCGCAGTCGAAGGGGCGAGCCGTCGCGCGCGCGAACCGTCGTGTGGCGGGGCTTGACCACGAGCGGCGCTTCGCCGGCATGGGGGATCTCCAACCCAACCCGTTGGGCCGCCTCGGCGAGCGCGACCTTGTCGAACGCGCGGGCGACGCCCTGGTGCGGGCCGTACGGGACGGCGGAGTCCAGCTCGTCACGGCGCTCGGACAGGACGAGGACTTCCCCGTCGCCGGCTCCGAAGACCAGGTCGTAGTCGCCGGCCCGCCGGATCGCAGCCAGGAACGCGTCCGGATCCTCTTCCGGCGGCGGAACCTCGTGCCACGCGGCGGCGAACCGCGATGCGGCCGCGAACCCGGGTCGTGGCGAGCCGATCCCTACGTGCCAACCCGCTCGGCCCAGCGAGCGGGTCGCAGCAAGCGCCCCGCGCTGCCAGCCGTCTTCGACGATCAGTGCGCGCATTGAGCGCGCATCTTCTCTAGTGGCAGGTCTGGGAGCCCGAGTCGGTGAAGGTCCGACCGGCGACCGGCATGAACTGCCACGTGTACCCGCCTGGGCTGAGGAGGAGGCGCAGGACGCCAAAGCGTGTCGTCGTTTGCGATCTCCTGGCGGGGATCGGGCGGCGAGACCTCGTGGAAGGCGCGGCCGCCGGTGCCGACGACGAATTGCCGGATCCCCCGGGCCGCGTCGGCCGCGCCGGTGGGATTGAGCGGCGACCAGCGCTGGTAGTTGTGCGCGTGCGCGACGAGCAGGACATCGGCATTCCCGTCGTACAGAGCCTGGAACAACGGCCTGATGTCAGGCGAGTCACCGACGACACCCGTGCTGAACCGGGGGTGATGCCAGTACGCGAGCGTGCACCGGGTCGGATGTGCCGCGAGATCGGCTCGCAGCCAGGTTTCTTGAGGGGAACCAGCCTGGCAGCCCCCGATGAAGGTGCAGTTCGAGTTGAGCACGATCACGTGCCAGTCGCCGAGCTCGTAGCTGTACCAGCCCTGCGTCGGCGGGCCGGCGACGGCGCCCCAGTAGCCGAAATAGCCGTTCGCGTTGCCCGAGCCGTACTCGTGGTTCCCGGCTGCAGGCCTCGTGCGGGCCTTGAAACGCCCCCAGGTCGGCTCGTAATACTGGGCGAACTCGCTCGCTAACCCTTGCTCGTACGCGAGGTCACCGAGCGCGGCGACCATCCCGGGAATGGTGTCCACCAGCGCCGCTGTCTGATCGTCGCCGTTCGTGCCGTCGGCGATGTCGCCGGCCGCGATCAGTGTCTGCGGCACCGGCGGCCCGGTCTCGACGATCAGCTGCGGGCGGCGACCGCCCTCGCGGCTCGTCAGCGTTGCACCGCGTCCCGTCAGGACGAAATTGAACGTCCCGTTGCCGACTGACGGCGCGCGGGTGACGTACGCGGTGATCCAGTTCCTTCGCAGCCGACCCGATGAGCCGACGACTCGACCCATGCGGGGGGCGTTGCGGAAGGTCAGCCTCCGCTCGGTCCAGCGCCCGCCGGTCGCGCGAACCTGGAATCCCCGTCCTGCGCGTCTTCGAGTGCACCCGCAGCGTCGCCCGGGCGACGGGCGCCGCTCAGGCCACTGACCTGGAAGCGGAGGTACGTGCGCATGACCGGACGCGGAGAGACACGCAGCGAGCGAGCACGGCCGAAGTTCGTGCGGCGCGCCGCCGAGGACACATAAGCGTCGGCCGTGGCCCCGAAGGTCGCCTGCGGCGCCGCGGCTTTGCCGGGCGCGGACAGGGCCTGGCTCCCTCCGGCCAGGAAGGCGAGCAAGGCGAGAATGGCGAACCGGCGCATCAGTCAGACCCCAGAGAGTGAGACTCGCGCCTGCACGTCGCAGGTTAGCCACGCTCGCGTAGCTGCGGGAACAGGACGACGTCACGGATGTTGTCCCGGCCCGCGAGCACCATGGCCAAGCGGTCGATCGCCGAGGCCGAGCCCTCCGGTCGGCGGCATCCCGTAGGAGAGGGCCTCGACGTAGTCCGGGTCGCCAGGCTCCCCCCCGCCGCCTGCGCCGCAAACCGCTCGGCCTGCTCGTCGGGGTCGTTGATCTCGCGTGAAGGCGTTCCCCAGCTCCATCCCGCCGACGAAGTACTCGAACCGCTCGACGATCTCCGGATCGTCGTCGGTCGCCCGCGCGAACGGCGAGAGCTCGATCGGGTAGTCGTGGAGGATCGTCGGCTCGATCAGCTCGGGCTCGACGAAGTTGGAGAGCGCGTGGTCGACGAGCTGGGCCCAGTCCTTGTCGGCGGAGGTGTCGACGCCCCGCTCGTCCAGCCGCTTGCGCAGCTCGGCCTCGTCGCGCGTCCAGAGCTCGCGCTCCTCGAGCGCGTCGATGAGCTTGAGCGCGCTTCCAGGGCGCGGCCAGGTCGACTTCGTGGCCGCGGAAGGTGACCTTCGTCGTCGCCGATCGTCTCGCGGGCCACCGTCTCGACCAGCTCCTCGATGCGCCGCATGGTGTCCTCGTAGTCCGCGTAGGCCTCGTACCACTCGACCATGCGTGAACTCGGGCGCGTGCTTGTAGGACACGCTCTCGTTGCGGAAGTCCTTGCCGAGCTCGTAGACGCGCTCGAGCCCGCCGACGATCAGCCGCTTGAGGTAGAGCTCGGTGGCGATGCGCAGGTAGACGTCGGCGTCGAGCTCGTTCGAGTGCGTGACGAACGGCTCGGCGAACGCCCCGCCGTAGCGCGGCTGGAGGATCGGCGTCTCGACCTCGAGGAAGCCTTGCGAGTCGAGGTAGCGGCGGATCGCACGCGACCATGCGGGTGCGAAGCTCGAAGTCGGCCCGCGTCTCGTCGTTCATCAGCAGGTCGAGGTAGCGCTGGCGGTAGCGCGTCTCCGTGTCGGTCACGCCGTGGAAGGTGTCGGGCAGCGGCCGCTTGATCTTGGCGAGGAGCTGGGCCTCCTCGACCGCGAGGGAAGGCTCGCCGCGCCTCGTGCGCGCCGGGATCCCCGCGACGCCGACGAGGTCGCCGAGGTCGAGGTCGACGGGCCCGGCCCGTTCCTCCTCCCAGAGCAGCTGGATCCGCCCGGAGCGGTCGACGAGGTCGAGGAAGACGAGCTTCCCCATGTCCCGCCGGGCCATGACCCGCCCGGCCAGCCGCCGGCGCTCGCCGCCCTCGCTCCCCGGCTCGAGCTTCTCGGCGTCGGCGCGGACCGAGGCGATCTCGTCCCGATCCGGAAACCGCTTCGGCATCCCCATGGCGGGCGAGTCTAGGGCGCGGAAGAGGTCGAGCGCCTGGTCCGCGATGGTCGCGCCGATCGCGAGCGAGGCGGTCGCGCCCGGGGACGGTGCGTTCTTCACGTGCAGGACGCGCTTGGAGCGGGCGAAGAGGAAGTCGTCGACGAGCGTGCCGTCCATCCGCACCGCCTGCGCCCGGATTCCCGCCGGAGCGGGCACCACGTCTTTTCGGGACAGTTCGGGCAGGTAGCGCCGCGCCGCGCCGACGAATGCCCGCGGCACGGCGTCGCGGTACACCTCGCCGATCCCGGTGCGCCAGTGCCGGCGTGCGAGGCGCCAGAACGAGCCGGAGCGAAGCGTCCCCCACGCGTCCCGGGCGTCGAACGACGCTTTGCCGTAGCGGTCTCTCGCCAGCGCCAGGACGGCGTTCGGCCCAAGCCAGACCTCCCCGTCCGGCCGGCGGTTCGCGTGCACGCCGAGAAAGGGGAATCGGGGATCGGGCACGGGGTAGATCAGCGCACGGCAGAGCTTTCGGGCCTCGGGCCGCAGCGCGTAGTAGTCGCCGCGGAACGGGATGATGGCCGTGCGGTCCTCGTCGTCGAGGCCGCTCGCCTCGACGAGACGGTCGGACTGGAGCCCGGCGCACGACACGACCCCGAGCGCCTCGACGGTGCCGCGGGAGGTCTCGACGCGAGCGCTCTCTCCGCCGTCGGCGATCGTGCGGACCCCGGCATCGGTGTAGACGTCGCCCCCCAGTCTCCGCAGGTCCTCCGCGAGCGCCGCCGCGACGAGCCGGTAGTCGACCAGCGCCGTCGTCGGGACGTGCAGCCCGGCCACGCCTACGCAGTGCGGCTCGACCTCGCGGATCTCCTCCGCTGCGAGACGACGCAGACCGGGGACCCCGTTCGCCTCCGCGCGCCGCTCCAGCTCGTCGAGTGCCGGCACCTCGCTCGCATCGGCAGCCACGATCAGCTTCCCGCACTCGTCGTACGGGATCCCCTTCTCCTCGCAGTACTCCCTCAGGCGAAGCCGGCCGGCGGTGCAGAGCTGCGCCTTGAGCGATCCTGGCGGGTAGTAGACGCCCGAGTGCACGACGCAGCTGTTGCGGCCGGTCTGGTGCAGCGCGATCGCGTGCTCCTTCTCGACGACGATGACGCGCCGGTCGGGCAGCCTCCGACCGAGCTCGACGGCGGTTGCCAGCCCGAGGATCCCCGCTCCGACGACAACGACGTCCACGCGGGCGGGCAGAGGAGTGAGCATCGACATAGGCGGGCGAGTCTAAGCGTGCCGTTCGCGACGACCCGGCGTGCAGCTTCAGTCGATCTTACGAACGTCTCGCGCTTGGTGAATTCCCGTGTCGGCCAGCCCAAGCGCGATCAAGCTCAAGGGCACCAGAAAGAGGACATATCGGACCGCCCACGATCGCGGCACCTAAACCCAGAAGTGGAACGCCGACCAAGGTCAGCCTCCATCTGTCGAATATTCTCCGGAGCTGGTCAAACATCAGATCGCCGCGGAGGCGGGCTTTGCCCGTCTCCGCACAAGCCGGGATCGCCGACCGGCGGGCCATGGCCCGTCGGAGAAAGTCGTAAGACTTTCTCCGAATCAAAGCGGCCGCTAGGCCGCTTTGATCTCCAGGATCTTGTACTTGAAGGCTTTGCCCTTGGGCGTGGTGACCTCGACGGTCTCGCCCTTCTTCTTCCCAAGGATCGCCTTGCCGACCGGCGACTCGTTCGAGAGCTTGTTCGCGTCCGGGTTCGCCTCTGCCGAGCCGACGATGTGGTACTCGACGGTCTCCTTGGCGGAGACATCGCGCAGCTTCACGTGCGACCCGACCGAGACGACGTCCTTCGCGATCTCCTTCTTCGTGATCACGCGCGCGGACAGGAGCCGCTCCTCGAGCATCGCGATTCGGTGCTCGAGCAGGGCCTGCTCGTTCTTGGCGTCGTCGTACTCGGAGTTCTCGGCGATGTCGCCGAACTCGCGCGCGGTGCGGATCCGGTCCGCAACTTCACGACGCTTGATGGTCGAAAGATGCTCGATCTCTTGCTTGAGCTTCTTGTAACCCTCCGGAGTGAGGATCACTTCCTTCACAGGTGCCTCCTCGAAAAAAGACGCGCGGCGCAAGGGCGCCGTCGCGGCACGGCATAGTACCTGTGATCGTGCGAACCGTCAAACCTCCCTCCCCGCTACGATTTCCCGCCATATGCAGGTAGATCTGCACCAATCCTGGAGCATCGGCCCGGTCGAGATTCCGAGCCGGCTGGTGCTGGCGCCGATGGCCGGCGTGAGCGTGCAGGCGTTTCGCCGCCAGGGGCGCCGCTACGGCGCCGGGCTCGTCTGCTCGGAGATGGTCAGCTGCGCCGGGCTGCATCACAAGAACGAGCGCACACTGGGCTATTTGCGTATCGCTACCGACGAGCATCCGCTCGCTGTCCAGATCTTCGGCTCGGATCCTCCCGTGATGGCCGAGGCGGCGCGCATGGTCGAGGCCGCCGGGGCCGACCTGGTCGACATCAACTTCGGCTGCCCGGTCCGAAAGGTCACGAAGACCGGAGCGGGCGCGACGCTCCTCGAGGATCCCGATCGCGCCTGCCGGATCGTGTCCGCAGTCGCCGAGGCGGTCGACGTCCCCGTGTCCGTGAAGATGAGGCGAGGGCTCGACAACGGTTCGCGCGCCTGTCTCGAGCGTCGGCCCCCGTCTCGTCGACGTAGGCGCGGCGACGCTGACACTGCACCCACGCTCCGCCAAGCAGATGTACACGGGTGAGGCCGATCACTTGCTCACTGCCGAGTTCGTCGAACACGTCGACGTGCCTGTGATCGCATCGGGCGACATCACGTCGAGGGCGAAGGCGCAGGCGGTGCTCGCCACGACCGGCGCCGCAGCAGTCATGGTCGGGCGCGCCGCCCAGGGCAACCCGTGGGTGCTGCGCGAGATCATGGGCGACGAGTCGGAGCCAACGCAGGAAGAGGTCGTCGCCGAGCTCATCCTCTTCATGCGCGAGACGGTCCGGGAGCTCGGCGAGCACCGCGCGACCGGGTTCCTGAAGAAGTTCTACAGCTGGTACCTCGGACGCGGGCGGTTCCCCCGTCCGTTCAAGCAGGAGCTCGTCGAGCTGAAGACCTTCGAGGAGGTCGAGCAGAGGCTCCTCGCAGCCGCGCCCGGCGCTCGCTTCGTACTGGCCCGGCTCGAAGAAGAGCTGCCGCAGGGCGACGAGGTCACGCTGGACCTCCCGATTTCGATCTACGGCGGCGGCTAACTGAGGGCTTGGCGAAACGGATCTGTGCCGCCGGGCCCTCAGGCGTTCAGCGCCCAGACGAGGCGCAGGCCCTCGAGCGTCAGATCCGGGTCGACCTTCTCGATCGTCCTGGAGTGCGGCGCGATGAGGTCTGCGAGCCCGCCTGTGGCGATGACGCGGGCCTCGCTCCCCACCTCGGCGCGAATGCGATCCACGATCCCGTCCACCTGGCCGGCGAAGCCGTAGACGACGCCTGACTGGAGTGCCTGCGTCGTGGTCTTGCCGATCACGACCGGTGGCTCGACGAAGTCGACCTTCGTCAGACGCGCGGCGCGGGCGAAGAGCGCCTCCATGGAGATCTCGATCCCCGGCGCGAGCACGCCGCCCACGTACTCGCCTTCGGCCGAGACGACGTCGAAGTTCGTCGACGTGCCGAAGTCGACCACGATGCACGGCGATCCGTAGCGGTCTCGTGCGGCCAAGGAGTTGGCGATCCGATCCGGGCCCACCTCACGAGGGTCGTCGTACCGGATGGCAATCCCCGTCTTCGCGCCGGGGCCGACGATCAGCAGGGGCGTCTTGGCCCACCGCTCCGCGAAGTGCTCGTACTCTCGGACCAACGACGGCACGGTCGAGGAGAGGCAGACACCTGTGACCGTGTCGAGATCGACCAAGTCACCGATCAGCGTCCCGAGCTCGTCCCCGGTGCGCGTCGGCTCGGTGGCCACGCGCCACTGCTCGGTCAGACGATCGCCGTCGTAGAGCCCGAAGACCGTCTGCGTGTTGCCGCAGTCGACGGCGAGCAGCAACTAGATGTCGTCGTCCGTGCGCAGCGACTCGCCGATCCGCTCGGCGAGCGCCTCGGCGGTCAGCTTCGGCTCTTCGCCCTCGCGGGTCAGCTCTTCCACCGTGACATCGCTCGAGGTGTAGATCTCCGCCTTGGGGACGATCCGCGTGGGGCGGTTCTTGTCCCAGACCCAGACGTCTTCCATTTTCAGGTGGTAGAAGGGATAGCTCGGCTGGGGCGCGTAGTTCAGGTCGAGCTTGTTGCAGAGGTACGTCGCGTCCTGCGTGAGCACGCAGAACCGGAAGAGGCCGAAGACGTCGGAGTACTCGCGCTTGAGCCGAAGCTCGAGCTCGGCCTCGAATTCGTCGAGCTCGTCGATGTGCGACATAGCCCTGATCATTCTAGCTCTGAGAGCAAGGTCTGAATCGGCCCGAGACCGGGGACGACGAGCCCGGGATCGAGGTCGGCGAGCGGCTCGAGGACGAAGCGGCGCTCTGCGAGTCGCGGGTGCGGGACGCGCAGGCCCGGTTCGTCGACGATCTCGTCGCCGTAGAGCAGGAGGTCCAGGTCGATCGTCCGCGGGCCGTAGCGCTCGTTCCGCACGCGTCCAAGTTGCTGCTCCACGGCCAGCAGGCGCTCCAGGAGCGGAAATGGAGCGAGATCGGTCGCCAGCCGGAGCGCTGCGTTGAGGAACCGCGGCTGGTCGACCACGCCGACCGGATCGGTCTCGCGAATCGAGGAAACGGCCTCGACCTCGAGCTCGGGCTCGGCAGCGAGGAGCTCGATCGCGTCGCGGATCGTCAGTTCGCGCTCGCCCAGGTTCGAGCCAACGCCGATGTAGGCCGTGTGCATGTTGTGGCTATGTTGTCTTGCTTGAGAGGTTCCGGGGTGACCCTCATCGCTGGTCTAGCGGCTGCGCTCGTGTGGTCGGGGTCCGCCGCGTCCGCGACGCTCACGTCCACCGAGCGCGAAGAGCTGCTCGCTCACTCGCACGCGCTGGTGCTCGCCCATGACGCGCGAGCCGTAACCGAGCTCCGTCGCGCCGGTGGCATCCGCATCGCGCACAGCCTTCCGGTCTGGCGCCTGCCGAGCCGATCGGCGCTGCGCGTGGCCCCGCTCGCAGAGCTCGTCGAGCCGGACCGCTTCATCCAGACCGCCACGCACTTCAGCTCCGGCGACCCACTCGTGCCGACCCAGTGGTGGGTCGCTCCGATCGGCGCGGGAACCGTGGAGCCCCCCGGGCCCGGCAAGCCCGTGACCGTCGTCGACACGGGGGTCGACCTGACCCATCCGGAGTTCGCGGGGCGGCCGTCGACGATCGCGTTGAACGGCCAGTCGGTCGTGGGGCAGAGCGAGGATCACGGGACGGCGGTCGCGTCCACGATCGCCGCTCCGCCGAACGCCCAGGGAATCGTGGGCGTCTATCCCCAGGCCGCACTGCAGATCTGGGACGCGAGCCCCACCGGGCCGGGCATCTCGGTGTCGGGCGTCGTCGCCGGCATCGACACCGCCCTCCGTCGCGGAACCGGTGTCATCAACCTCAGCCTGGGGTCGAACTCCCGCGATCCGCTGCTGGAGGCGATCGTGAACATCGCGTTCGGCACCGGCTCACTGGTCGTCGCCGCCTCGGGGAACGACCGTTCCCACGGCAGCCCGCTCGAGTACCCGGCCAGCCTTCCGCACGTGCTCACCGTCGGGGCCATCGACCAGACCGGTCGCCCGGCCTCGTTCTCGAGCGGATCACCCTACGTCGATCTCACCGCGCCCGGCCAGGCGATCCCGGTGGCAGTGCCGCCCGCGGCCTACTCGTCGTACAGCGGGACGAGCTTCGCCACGCCGCTCACAGCGGGCGCCGCCGCGTGGGTGTGGACCGCACGGCCGACGCTCGGCGTCACGCAGCTCTTCGATCTCATGCGCTCGAGCGCACAGGACATCGAGACCCCCGGCTTCGATCCCTTTACGGGGTTCGGGCGGCTCGACATTCCCCGCGCGCTCACCGCCACGCCCCTCCCGCCCGACCCGAACGAGCCGAACGACGACGTCGACCACATCAAGCCGAAACGGCTCTTCCGCGAGGGCGACGCGCCGCTGAACTCTCCCCGGCGGCTCCGCGTGACACTGCGCGCGCGCCTCGACTTCGGCGAGGACCAACGCGACGTCTACAGGATCTGGGTCGCCGGCCGCCGGGTGACGGCGATCACGATCTCGCCGACCGCAGACGTCGACCTCGCGCTCTGGGGGCCGCGAACCACAAACGTGTTCGAGAGCGGTGGCCTGCGGCGGCGCGACCTGAAGGCGCTTTCGGAGAAGCCCGGCACGCGCCGGGAGACCGTCCGCGTGCGTAACACGGCGAGGCGAGGCGCGTACTACTACATCGAGGCCTATCTGGGCTCGTCGCCGCCCGTTCGTCGGGTCGGAGCGGTCAGCTACAAGCTCACGGTCTCGACCGCGGCGATCAAGACCTCCCGCGCTCGGCGATAGCCGCCGAGTACTCGACCTCGAGGCCTGCCGGCTTCGGATTCGGCTTGCGAACGCGAACGCGCACGTGCTCGACCGGGAACCGCTCGGCGATCGCGTCGGCGACTGCGCCGGCGAGCGCCTCGATGAGCTGGAACTGCCTGCCGTCCGAGACCTCCTGCACGCAGGCCGCCACGTCGCGATAGTCGACCGTGTCTTCCAGCCGGTCGGACAGAGCGGCCTCGGAGACCTCGAGCGAGATGTCGTAGAAGAAGGTGCGCCCATCGCGGCGCTCGTCCTCGAGAACGCCGTGGCGGCCGAAGATCTCGAGGCCTTCCAGCTCGACGATCACGACGCGGCCTCGGCGACGGTCAGCGCCTCGACGGTCTCGCGGACGTCGTGGACGCGCAGGATCGTCGCTCCTCTGTCGTAGGCCATGACGGCGGCCGCGAGGCTCGCCGACAGGGGGCCGGTCGTCGCCTCGGGATCGCCGAGGATACGACCGAGCGAGCGCTTGCGGGAGATGCCGACGAGAACCGGCCGCCCGAGGGCAACGATCTCGTCGAGCCGCCTCAGCAGCTCGAAGTTGTGCTCGCTGGACTTGCCGAACCCGAAGCCGGGGTCGAGACAGATGCGATCTTCGGCCACGCCGGCCTCGACGGCGAACTGCAGACGCTCGTGGAGAAACGCCACCACCTCGGACACGACGTCGTCGTACCGAGGGCCGACCTGCATCGTCCGCGGCTCCCCCAGCATGTGCATCAGGCACAGGTAGGCGCCGGACTCGGCGACCACGCCGGCTAGCTCGGGGTCGCCGCGCAGGGCGGTCACGTCGTTGACGAGCTCGGCCCCGAGGGCCAGCGCACGCCGGGCGACCTCGGCTTTCGCCGTGTCGATCGAGACGGGCACCTCACCCTGAAGCACCTCCAACACGGGCACGACGCGCTGCAACTCGTCGTCGAGCGAGACAGGAGCCGCGCCGGGTCGGGTCGACTCGCCCCCCACGTCGACGATTGCAGCCCCTTCCTCCACCATCCGGCGTGCCGAGGCCACTGCCGCGCCGGAATCGAGGTTGACACCGCCGTCCGAGAACGAGTCCGGCGTCACATTTACGACGCCCATCACGGAAGGCCGCGGGAAGCGCTCTGAAATCGGTGGCCGGCTCACGGCACGATCTCTCTGAACGCGAAGAACTGAAACAGCAGAAGCGCTGCCCACGCACCCATCCCTAGCCAGAACGGGCCGCTTCTGCGGACGCGCAGCGACCAGGCCAGCCCGAGGAGCGGGAACACGATCGCAATGGGCAGGGAAAGGAACAAGGTTGCTTCGAGAATCGAGCTCTCGGAATTCCGGCCATCCCGGCTGCTGAAGACGAGAATCACGAAGAGGCCACTGAAGAAAGCGCTGAACGCAGCGATGATGGCCCAAGAAAGCCTCAAGCTCCTGCGAAATAGTTCGACGGGGCGATCCACCGCGGAGAGGTTACGACAGGAACAGGGGCCGGCCCGCCCACCGGCCCGGCCCCTGCCTGTACGCGGCTAGCGCCGCTTCTTCGGAGGACGCACGCCGACCTTGAGAGCCTGCGTGCCGGCGCCGACATGGTCGGCGTCGCCGAGCACCTGCGCGACGAAGTGCGCGTCACGCGTCATGCGCCAACGGGTGGTGAAGGCGCCGTTCGAGGCGGCGACGGCCGTCTGGGTGTTCCAGTGGCCGGCGGACAACCGGGCCACCAGAATCTCCTCGCCGCCGTCCGCGGGGGTCAGCTTGCCGCGGACGGCGATGGCGCCCGGTTTCTTCAAGCTGCGAGGGCTGGCCGACAGCGAGAGCACTGACCGGGCGCCGACGTCACCCCGCGTCGTGGTGGCGATGAGGTTGGCTTCGGCGCTGAGCAGCGCGTAGTCGGTCGCACCGCCCGTCCTGATCGCCGACACGAGGACCTTGCCGACGAGCTGCGGATGCCAGCTCCGCCCGCCGTCCGCGGTCCGCAGCACGAGGCCGCGGTTGCGAAGCAAGCCGAAGGCCGGGATCGCGACGTAGCCCGTGGACGCGTCCACGAACTCGAGCGAGTAAGCAGCGTTGGTGCCGAGCGAAGAGAGTTCCACCCACTTGCGCCCGCCGTTCGACGTCTTCCAGAGCCGGCCCTGGGTGTCGAGCACGAACCCCGCGCGGGCGGTGACGAAGTCGAGATCGCGAACGCGTCGCTTCTGCGGCAGGGCGATCTTGGTCCACGCGACTCCACCGTCGAGGGAGACCGCGGCGCGACGAGCTCCGAAGACCACGACGGCCCTGCCGGCCCGGTCGGCCGCGGTCAGGAGCGCTCCACGGACGTCCGCGTCGGTGACCTGCCGGAAGGTCTCACCACCGTCGGCCGTGCGAGTCATGCCTCGGAACCCGACGAGCAGGAGGCGATCCGGATCGACCGCGTGCAGCGAGGCAAACGGGCCCCGTCCTGAGTTGAGCAGGCTGTAGCTCTGACCGCCGTTGTCCGAGCGCTGAAGTGTCTGGTCGGCGGCGAGGACGAACAGCCGGTCGCCGAACCCTGCGAGCGCGGTGATCGCCGTGTCGGTCGGCGGGCTGACGTTCGCCCAGCTCTGGCCACGGTCGGTCGTCCTGGCGAGGACGCCCTGCCGGCCGCCTGCATAGCCAACGGTGTCGGACACGGCCGCGAGCACTATGAAATCACCGGCGATACGGCTGCCCACCGATGACCAGGTAGCCCCGCCGTCACTAGAGATCTCAGCGCTACCGAAGAGCCCCGCAGCGACTGCCCGCGCGGCTCCGGCGAACGCAACCGCGTGTGTCGGATCGTTCGACGGGACGACGGACGCGAAGGTCTCGCCGCCGTCGGTTGTCCGTACGAGCTGGTTGATGCCTTCAGTAGTGATGAGGCACTGGAGTGGGCTGCCGCAGCGGATCGTGCGGAAGTGTGCGACCGGGACGTTGCTGCCCACAGTCTTCCGCATCCAGGTGGCCCCACCGTCGATGCTCTTGACGACGGTTCTGTTCATGCCGACGGCGTAGAGCGTCAGTGCATCGGCTCGCTCGAGCCCGAAGAGCGCCTGGCCGGCGCTCCCAACCTGTGTCCAGGAAACGCCGCCGTCTCCGGTCCGCTGGATGGCGCCGGACGGGCCGACTGTGAAGCAGGTCCGCTCAGCGGTGCAGAGGATGTCAGCGGCCCCGCCCGGCACGGCGGTCCGGCGCGAGAAGCTGCGCCCGCCGTCCGCAGTGGAGAGGACGCGGGAGTCCGCCAGGAGCAAATACCCCGTCCTGTCGGTCGGGAACGAGAAGGACGCGACGCCGGCAGGACAGCCGGTGTCGCGAGCCGAGAACGGAAGCCGGAAGAAGGTGTCGCCACCGTCGTCGGAACGGCGAACGGCGCACCCGCCGCCGACGAGGACTCTGTCCGGCGAGCCGCCGGCGAGACGAACCTTCGAGAGGTTGAGCGTGAGGCCGGTCACGATGCCGGCCCAGGTCGTGCCTCCGTCGGTGCTCTTGAGGAGCGTGCCGAACTCGCCGGAGGCGTAGCAGGTGGAGCCGGAGCACGCGAGGTCGGTCAGCGTGTTCGGGCCGAGGAGAGGATTACCGGAGTACCAGCCGGAGTGAGGCGTGTTCACGCCCGCTGTTGCTCCGGAGAGAAGCGTCAGCGTTGCGAGAGCCGCAACGCAGACGACGCGAGAGAGGAGGCGCATCGTTCTGCCTTTCGATCGGGGGACCAAGCCGATCGATCGTGCGGACAGACGAAATTCAGATCAAGGTTTTTCGACGAAAATTGAGAGCATCCGTACGCGCTCTTCATTTCGCGTGTAATTCCTAATCAGTCTGTAAAGCCGACGCGCAAAGCCGCATGAAATAAAGCCCCTACAGCGCGAAGGTCGAGGCGGAAGGCATCAGCCGCGGCGAGCTTTGAGTCGCCGAAAGTGCGAAGCATTTTCGGCGAGTCCCCGGCCCGTGGCCGGGGACCGCTAGGGCTGTGCGCCTTCGGGAGGCGGCGGCTGCATCGCCTGGCCCGGGAGCGGGAACGGCTTCGGCCGCGGCAGGCGCTTGCGCTTGTCGGCGGCCGCTTCCTTGCCCTCCGGCGTGGTCGGCTCGGGCTCCGGTGGGAACACGGCCTCCTCGTTCTCGCCGGCCAGCAGTCGCTGGAACTGATCCTTGTCGATCGTCTCGCGCTCGATGAGGATCGCCGACAGCTTGTGCAGCTCCTCGATGTGCTCCTCGAGCACGTTGCGCGCGCGCCGGTGACCGTCCTCGATCACGAGGTGGATCTCCTCGTCGATGTCGCGCGCCATGTCCTCGGAGTAGTCGGGCTCGGAGCCCATCTCGCGGCCCAGGAACGGCATGTCCTGGTTGCGCCCGAGCACGCGCGGCCCCAGCTTCTCGCTCATCCCGAAGCGCATGATCATCTGCTTCGCGGTGTGCGTGACCTTCTCGAGGTCGTTCGCTGCGCCCGTGGTCACCTCGTTGAAGACGAGCTCCTCCGCGGCGCGACCGCCGAGCGTCATCGCCAGCTGGTCCATGAGCGACGACTTCGTGGTCAGGTAGCGATCCTCCCGCGGGAGCGAGATCGTGTAGCCGAGCGCCTGGCCGCGGCTGATGATCGAGATCTTGTGCACCTCGGCGTCCTGGTCGAGGTAATGGCCGACGAGGGCATGGCCCATCTCGTGGTACGCCGTGACCTTGCGCTCCTCCTCGGAGAAGAGCCGGGTCTTCTTCTCGGGGCCGGCGATTACGCGCATGATCCCTTCCTCGAGCTCGTCCTGGCCGATCGTCTTGTGGCCGCGGCGTGCCGCGAGGAGCGCTGCCTCGTTGACGAGGTTCGCCAGGTCGGCCCCCGTAAAGCCGGGCGTTCCGGCGGCGAGCGTGTCGAGCTCGATCTCGCTGGCCAGAGGCTTGCCCTTCGCGTGCACCTCGAGAATCTTCTTGCGGCCGTTCCGGTCCGGCCGGTCGACGACGATCTGCCGGTCGAATCGCCCAGGGCGGAGCAGCGCCGGGTCGAGGATGTCTGGTCGGTTCGTGGCCGCGATCAAAATGATGTTGTCCTTCAGCTCGAACCCGTCCATCTCGACGAGGAGCTGGTTCAAGGTCTGCTCGCGCTCGTCATGACCGCCGCCCAACCCGGCGCCGCGATGGCGGCCGACCGCGTCGATCTCGTCCATGAAGATGATGCACGGCGAGGCCTGCTTGGCCTGCTCGAAGAGGTCACGGACGCGGCTGGCGCCTACGCCGACGAACATCTCGACGAAGTCCGAGCCCGAGATCGAGAAGAACGGCACACCGGCCTCGCCGGCGACCGCTCGGGCCAGCAGCGTCTTACCGGTGCCCGGCGGGCCGTAGAGCAGCACGCCCTTGGGAATGCGCGCGCCGAGGGCCTGGAACTTCTTCGGGTTCTCGAGGAACTCCTTGATCTCGTGCAGCTCCTCAACGGCCTCCTCGACTCCGGCCACGTCCTTGAAGCCGATCTTCGGGGCATCGGGCGTCATCCGCTTGGCGCGGCTCTTGCCGAAGCTCATCACCTTCGAGCCGCCGCCCTGCATCTGGTTCATCAGGAAGATCCAGAAGCCGATCAGCAGGAGGAACGGCAGGAACGAGATCAGGAGTGACGTGAGCGAGAAGCCGCCGGTGCCTTTCGAGTCGTAGTTGACCTGCTTCTCCTTGAGGAGGCGCTCGAAGGCCAGCTGCGACTCGTCGCTCGGGTAGTTCGCCTTCGCGGTCGGCGCGTCGCCCCTCATGTCCGCCGTGATCAGGCGCTTGTTCGGATTGAAGGTGACCTTCTCGATGGTGCCGGGGTTGTCCCGCACCAGCCCCTGAACCTCGGAGTACGTGTACTTCTTCTCGTTCTTGTCCCCGCCCATGAGCGTCTGGCTCGCCAGGTAGACGAGCAGGACGATCACGATCAAGGGGAAGAGTGCTGAGCGGAAGAAACGGTTCAAGTGCAGGCCTCCTGGCCCAGGGTAGCACCGGTAGTTATTCGTACCTCCGCTATCGGCGGTTCCTTACGAGGCTCTTAAGTCCTCGTTCGAGATGCGGCTCTGCCGCCGGTTCGCCCAAAAGGCGACCAACACGAAGGGCAGGAAGAGGAGCAGCGGGCTGAACGCCCACCGGGACCAGAACGAGCCGGTGTCCTCGTGGACTGCGCCCTCCGCCATTGGAGGCTCGAACACCGGAGGCGTCGAGGCGCTCGGGTACTCCGCCTTGATTCTTTGCCCATCCGTCAGCTTCAGCACGACTTCCCGCTCGTTCGGCCTGAATGTGAGCTCGTCGACTCGTTCAGGATGGCTCGTTACGAGCAGCTTCACCTCCGAATACGGGAGCCTTGTCTCATCCTCGCCCATGAGCGTCTGGCTCGCCAGGTAGACGAGCAAGCCGATCACGATCAGCGGGAAGAGTGCGTTTCGGAGAGTCACGGCCTCCTGCCGACCGTAGGAAGCGCCGGTCGTCCGCGCCTCCCCCGTACGGCGGTTCTACGAGGGCGTGAGATCCTCGTTCAGGACGCCTACGTAACGAAGGTTGCGGTACCGCTCCGCGTAATCGAGCCCGTAGCCGATCACGAACCGGTTCGGGATCTCGAAGCCGACGTACTTCACGGGAACCTCGATCTCGCGCCGTCCCGGCTTCGTCAGCAAGGCGCAGACCTCCAGGGAAGCGGGGTCGCGCGCCCGCAGGTTCCGCAGCAGGTACGAGAGGGTCAATCCGGAGTCGATGATGTCCTCGACGATCAGGACGTCCCGTCCCTGGAGCGGAATGTCGAGGTCCTTGAGGATGCGAACGACTCCCGAGGAGTCGGTCTCCGCCCCGTAGCTCGAGATGGCCATGAAGTCGACCTCGCACGGGACGCTGAGCGAGCGCATGAGGTCGGCCATGAAGAAGACGGCGCCCTTGAGAACGCCCACCAGCAGCAGGTCCTTGCCCGCGTAGTCGTTCGAGATCTCCTCGCCCATCTCGATGATCCGCGACTGCAGCGTCGGCTCGTCGATCAGCACTTCCCCTACCGCACCCTCGAGCTCAGTCTGCGTCACGCTCTGCACTCACTCCCTCGGCTTCGACGATGCCCGGTACTGCGACGACCTCGTCCCCCCGCACCACGAGCGGCCATGACTCGCGCTCGGAACGGGGGACCTTGGCGTCGACGAACACATCCTGGATCTTCCTCGTGCGCCCGGCAAGTCGGTCGCCGGCACGCCACCCTCGTACCTTAAGGCCACGCTCGCGCGCGGAGATCCGCCACCGACCCCAGCGGACCTCGCCGTCCAGCGCCACGGGCGTCTGCTCGAGCCAGACGTTGTCGTACTCGCGAACTGCGGTGAGGCCGCCGCCGAGGTCGAGCCGTTTCGAGCCGACCGGTGCATCCAGCAGCTCGGCGAGCGGCGACGGCTCGCGCGTCAGGCGAAGCAGGTTCTCCTCGGCGGCGGGGTGCAGCTGCCGGAGCAGCGGGAGGATCTGCTCGCGGATCAGGCCGCGCTTCGTGTCGGGGTTGGAGGAGTCCGAGCGGTACTCCAGGCTCTCGGCGCGGCAGTAGGCCTCGGTCTCCTCGCGGGTGCGGCCGAGCAGCGGGCGCACGACTCCGTCCTCGCGCTGCCACTTGATCCAGCCGGGCGCGCCACTCGAGACGAGCCGGTAGAGGACTGTTTCGACCTGGTCGGAAACGGTGTGGCCCGTGGCGCGCAGGCGGTCGGTGGCGAACGAGTAGCGAAGCTCGCGGAGCTCGTTCTCCGTCTTGCCGCTGCGACCGTCGACGACCTCGGCGCCGAGCACGTCGCGGCAGAACGCGGCGTCCTCGTCCGATTCGCGGCCGCGCAGGCCGTGGTCGACGTGCAGCGCGGAGACCTCGCAGCCAAGCTCGCGGAGCGCGTGCCAGAGACACGTGGAGTCCGCTCCGCCGGAGACGAGGCAAGTCACGGCACCGCCCGGCGGGATCAACTCGTGCTCGCGGATGTCAGCCTCGACGAGCTCACGAAAACGTTGCGAATCCATGCCAGAAGTCTGCCTAGTCGCAGAACACATGCCCAAGCCAGACACGCCAGGGGGACAGTCCCCTACACGGAAGTGTGACGTTCTTTCAACAGTCGAACGGGCCCGGCATTCGCCCCGGCGGCCAGGGCGAGTCTTTCGGCGCCGCCTCGGGCCGTGACCGGCGGCGCGCGATCTGCATCGCGATCTCCAGCGCCGCCCAGCGCGCGACCCACAGCGCGAGCCCTCCCAGGAGGAGCCGCCTGATCAAAACAGGATGCTCCGGTACGACCCCCGGCGGCTCATGCCGACGGCTTCGTACACGCGAATCGCGGGCGCGTTCTCCGGCCGGACGAACAGGCAGACCGTCGGAGTGCTCTCGAGGAGCATCCGGCAGAGGTGGCGCAGCCCGAGCTGGGCATGTCCCTGGTTGCGCGCGGCAGGGTCGACCCAGACCTGCTGGAGCTGAACCGCGCTGGGCGTCCACGCCGAGGCCTCGGCCTTGAAGAGAATCGTCCCGTCCTCGGTCCAGAGCCACGACCGGCGCTCGTGGATCTGGCTCAGCGTCCGTCGCCGGAACCCGCCGGGGTCACGCTCGAGCGGATCCACGCCGAGCTCCTCACGATGCGTCGCCGCGCAGGCGGGCAGCAGCAGGTCGATGTCGTCGGCCGGGCCCGGCGCAGTCCGGTGTCCTCACCGTCAGGCGGCCGATCGAGCACGTAGACGGGTTGTCCCGGCCGGTCCTCGCGCGGAGCCGACATTCGAGCCTCGGCAGGCCCCCAGAGCTCGGTCACGGCCTGTTCGTCGCCGATGATCATCCGCGTCGAGGGCTGGGCCGTCGCCCCGGCAAAGGCGCCGCAACCCTCCCCGGACGGGACGACGTTCGCGCCGAAGTAGCAGAGCGCCAAAAGCCGATCGCCTTCCTCGAGCGCCCGGAAGCGCGCGAAGCCGCGCCTGGCCACGTCCTCGAGGAACACGCGCTCCACCGGATCGCGCGCGCAGAACTCGAGTACCTGGTCGAGAGTCGGGGTGACGACGCACCTGCTCAATGATCGCGCGTTAGGCTCCGCCGATGCCGATTCACGTCCGAGCCGACCCAGGCGACTACGCCGAGGCCTGCCTGCTTCCCGGCGACCCGATACGGGCGAAGTACATCGCCGACACCTATTTCGACAACCCCGTGCAGAAGAACGAAGAGCGCGGGCTCTGGGGCTTCACCGGCGAGTTCGAGGGCCGGCCGATCTCGGTGCAGGCCACCGGCATGGGCTGCCCGACGGCCGCGATCGTGATGGAGGAGCTCGTTCAGCTCGGCGTGAAGCGCTTCCTTCGCGTCGGCACCTGCGGCGGGCTCCAGACGGATCTCGAGCTCGGCGACCTGATCGTCGCGCTGACCGCAGTCCCGGCGGACGGGACGGCGCGCCACTACACCAACCAGGAGCCGCATTGCCCGACGGCGGACTGGGAGCTCATCCACGGCGCCGTGCACGCTGCGAAGGAGCTCGACCAGCCGATGCGCGTCGGCCCCATCGCCAGCTCGGACACGTTCTACGACCCCGACGAGGGCCGGCATGGACGCTGGTCGTCCCGCGGTGTGCTCGGGGTGGAGATGGAAGCGGCGGTCCTCTTCACGATCGGCGCTCTCCGCAAGGTGCAGGCCGGGTGCCTGCTGACGGTCAGCGACATCATCGTCGGCGGCGAGTTCAAGCGCATCTCCGACGAGGACCTGAAGGCGGCGGTCGACCGCATGACCCGCGTCGCGCTGAAGACCGTGACCGCCGAGCACAAGCATTAGCTCCGAGACCGTCTTCCTCGTCAACCCCGCCTCCGACAACGGGGGCACGGGCAAGCGGTGGCCCGAGATCGCGCGCTTGGCGGCAGAGCGAGGCCTGCGGGGAGACACGTTCCTGTCGGAGCGACCAGGACACCTCACGGATCTCGCCCGGGAAGCGGCCGAGGGCGGCGCCAAGCTCCTCGTCGCGGTCGGCGGCGACGGCACGGTGAACGAGGTGGTCAACGGGCTGGCGGGCGCGGACGACGTGGAGCTGGCCGTCGTCCACCGCGGGACCGGCGGCGATTTCGTCCGCACGTTCGGAATCTCGCACGACATCGACGAAGCGCTGGCAATCGCGCACGACGGAGCGACGCGCGAGATCGACCTCGGCCGAGCGACGCTGCGAACCTGGGCCGGCCGCGAGGGGAGCACGTGGTTCGCGAACATCGGGAGCGCCGGCATGAGCGGCGCCGTCGCGAAGCGTGTCAACGAGACCGGCAAGGCCCTCGGCGGCACGATCGCCTACGCGTGGAGCACGTTGGCCGTGTTCGCCCGCTGGCGAAACGCACAGGTCACCGTCACGGTCGACGGCGAGGAGAGGAGCGGCCCGATGTACGACGTCATCGTCGCCAACGGGCGCTACCTCGCCGGAGGGATGATGATCTGCCCCGAAGCCGAGCCCGACGACGGCCTCTTCGACGTGCTCCTGATCGGCGACGTGACCAAGCGCGAGCTCGTGACCACGTTGCCGAAGATCTACCGCGGCACGCACCTCCCCCACCCGAAGGCGGAGCTCCTGCGCGGCCGCGAAGTGCTCATCGACTCGCCCGAGCCGCTACCCGTCGAGCTCGACGGCGAGCAGCCCGGGACGACGCCCGTCCGCTTCGAGCTCGTCCCGCGCGCGTTACGTGTTCGCGTCCCCGCCTAGGAGGTGCGGCGACGCGCGGCGGGGCGCTTGGCCGACGACGACTTCGAGGCCGACGAGCTCTTCGCCCGGGATGTCGTCTTCCGAGTCGTGCTCTTGCCCTCGACCTTGTCGAGGCGCTTCTCGATCTGCGTCATGCGCTTCTCGAGCTTGTCGAGCCCCCGCAGCTGCTTCTGGACGTCGTCCAGTCCTTTCGCCAGTCCCGCCACACGGTCGACGAGCTGCTTCGCGCCCGGTAGATCAGTGATCCGTCCGACCACCTGTTCCCCTCGGTCCGCGAGCCTGGTGAGTAGATCCGGTTTTCGCTGTGCCATTTGCTCTCGTGCCTCCTTGTCGTACCTGAACATACCGCCACAGCGCGCCCGCTAATCCTTCCGCTGCTAACAACCGATTAGTTCCTTCGTCACGTAGACAAGAAGGAGTCCTCACCCAAACGGACGATGTTGCAGTCCGAGACCCGACTTACTCTGAGAGAAGGCAATGACCAGCAAGACCCCCAAAACGCCAGGACACCGCCACAGCGCGGTCGTCACCCACCTGCTGCGGCAACGCTCGGGAGTGCCGTTCGAGGTCGAGCAGAAGGTGTGCAAGTTCTGTCAGCGCGTGCTCGACGAGCGCCCGCTTCGCCGCGCGGCGGCTTAGAGCCGCCGGTCGTCGAACCGCGAAGACGGCCACGCCGGCAAAGCCGGCATGGCCTCATGGTCGGCATCGCAAGCGATGCCTCAGCGCCGAGCCGCAGCTTAAGCGGCGTCCAACGCGGCGACGACGCTCTCGAGCGTCTCTCCTGCCGATCCGTCGATCTTCAGCTCCGCATCGTCGTCCCTGGCGGTCGGGCCGAGGTTGACGATCGCCACCGCGCCGCCGGCACGGCGCGTGACGAGCGGAAGCTCTCCGACCGGCCAGACCTCGAGCGTGGACCCGACGACGAGCAGCAGCGCTGCCTCGGCGGCGAGCGCATAGGCCCGGTCGATGGTTCCCGCGGGCAGGACCTCACCGAAGAACACGACGTCAGGCTTGAGAATCGCCCCGCACGAGCAGACGCGGCGCGTCACGAGTCTCGAGTTGCTGCTCGACCGCTGCCAGCGCGTAGCTCGCTCCGCAGTCCAGGCAGCTCGAGGTCTTGATCGACCCGTGGACCTCGAGCACCTCGCGGCTGCCTGCGCGCTCGTGGAGCACGTCGATGTTCTGCGTGACGACGGCGCGCACCAGCCCTCGCCGCTCCAGCTCGGCGAGCGCGCTGTGCCCAGCGTTCGGCTCCGCGTCGGCCAGCATCGCGAACCTGGGTGCGTAGAAGGTCCAGACCTTGGCAGGGTCACGACGAAAAGCTTCGAGCGACCCGTACTCGAGGGGATCGACGTCCGCCCAGATTCCGGTCGGCGAACGGAAGTCCGGGATCCCGCTCTCGGTCGAGACGCCGGCGCCTGTGAGGGCGACGCACGGTTGCCGCTCTTTGATCAGTGTCGCCAGCTGTGCCGCGCTCATGCGAGCATCGTAGGCGCGTGCCCTTCAACTTCTCGACAGAGATCGTCGTTCGCTTCGCGGAGACCGACGCGCAAGGCATCGCGAACAACGCGGGGTACCTCGTCTGGTTCGAGGTCGCCCGCATCGAGTACCTCCGGCGGTTCCGAGGCGGCTACAAGGTCCTGCGCGAGGAGGGAGTCGACGCCCTCACGCTCGAGGCGTACGCGCGTTATCGCGCGGCGGCCCGATTCGACGACCACCTGAAGATCCACGCTCGCTGCAGCGACGTCCGCGGCGCGCGCTTCCGGTTCGACTACGAGGTCGAGCGCGACGACGGCGAGATCGTCGCCGACGGCTGGACGACGCACGCGTGCGTCTCCGTCGGAGACCACCGGCCCACGCGGGTGCCGGCCTGGCTTGCAGAGGCCATCGCCGAGGCGGAGTCCGCCTAGGAGGGTTTCGCCAAACCCTTCTAAAAAGGCGGGGGCGGAGGAGAACCGGGCGGGGGCGAAGGCGGCGGAGGCGGCGGCGGCTTCTTCTTCGGCGGCGGCGGCGGAGCCTTCGGCTTGGGCTTGGTGCCGACGCGAATGACCTGGTGCTCGCCGCGATAAAAGGACGACCACGAGTCGTTGTAGAGGAGGTCCCCGGAGGCGCTGTAGACCTTCCGCCGCACGCTCGTCGAGCGCGCAGGTGAGCCCGACTCTTCCGTGACCCGGGAGCCGACAAAGATGCTCGGGTCGGAAATCTGCTTGACCGGAGCGGGGCCCCTGACGACGAGCGGAGCGACCTCGCTCTCGACTCTGCGGTTCTGCGGTTCTCCGTACAGCGCTACGGTCAGCGACGACGAGCCGACGAACGTCTTGACGAGCAACCAGCTATCCGTGTCGTTCTTGAACTTGAGATCTGTGTCGGGGTAGTTGACCGTCGCGTCGCGCGCGAGCGGGTAGTGGCTGATGTAGAGGGCGTGGTTGGTGCGCGAGGTGATCGGCAGCCCGGCCTCGTACGCGGCGTTGAAGACAGTGGTCGAGACCTGGCAGACGCCCCCGCCGAGACCCGTTTGGAGCTCGCCGTTGATGATCACCGGAGCCTCCAGGAAGCCCTTGTCCTCGGAGCGCTCCCCGGTCGTCTCGTTGAACGAGAAGGTGGAGCCGGGAGCGATCAGCTTCCCGTCGATCAGACGCGCAACCAGGCGTACGTTGTGCAGGCGGTTCGCCTCTCCGCCGTAGATCGTCTCGTAGGCGCCGACGAGGCCGTTGATGCCCATGCCCTTCGCCTCTTTGGTCGTCACCTCCGGCGCCTCTGAGCGCACCCGCACCCGCGCGACGCGATTCGTCGGGCGCAGCGCCGCTGCGAGGATGCCCCTCGCCGTCGGAGCAGCGTCGAGCACCGACCCCGGCCCTGACGGGACGACTCGCACGCGGTTGCCGCTCAGGATCGCGAAGCTCGCGTCCTTGGCGGGCTGATCGACCGTGTCCTGGATGGCGGCGAAGAACTTCGTCGCGGCAGGGCCTGCGATCCGAATTGCCGTGGAGCCGTCCTTCGGGAGCTCGAGCATCTGGGCGAGGCGCCAGCGGGGAAGCTTCCAGCCGCCGGGGCCGTAGGCGAGGTTGACCGGGGCGGAGAGAATCGTCCTGACCCGGGCCTGAGGCTGGGCGAGCTCCTGGGCGGTCAGCTGCGGCCGGTCGATGCGGACCGGGAGCTGCACCGGGCTCCTGACGAACCCGGCCAGGGAACGGACGACGACGCCCGCAGCTGCGTCGCGATCCAGGACCCGTCCCGTCCGGCCGGGCGTGATCACCGGCTCGAGCCCGCGCAGACGGAGCGTCGGCTCGGCCCGCGGTCGATCGACCTGTCGCGCGAAGCGGGCGATCGTGAACTCGAGCGCCTCCTCGGACACGTGGGTGCGCGGGACGATGTCGGTTCCAAACACTCGAACGCCGAGCCTGCGAATGCCGCGGAACGGCCCGAAGCCCTCTCCTTGCTGCCGCGCCGCCTCGACGGCCGCGGCCCAGTCGGTCTCGATGAGGAGCGAGGTCGGCTTGACCTCCCACTCCTTGCCGCTGGAGACGAACGTGACCGGAACGCGGTCGAGCTTGTCGGAGCGCCGTTCCAGCATTGTGCGCGCGTCTCCGGGAGTCATCCCGGCCACGTCGACGCCGGAGATGCTGGTTCCCGCCGGCAGTGTCTCCGGAGATCCGGCGAACGCGATGCCGAGGACGGCGCTGCTCAGGACGAGCAGCGCAGCTACGAGCAGCCCCCATTGCACGAGGATGCGTACTCGCGAGCGCTTGCGCCGGCGAGGGCGAGGGCGCAGGCGCGCAGGTTTATAGACCCGTTCGGGCACGGGATCCATGTTACCCGGGGCGTAGGTCGCTCTAAACGGGCGCCAGCGGACGGTGCGGCGCGGGTGGAAGCGTGACCCGGATCGGGTCCCCGGGGCGCACGTCGCCGCCGGCCAGAACGACGCTCATCACCCCCGCCTTGCGGACGAGATTTCCCTGCTCATCGCGGTCGAGAGTCGCCGCCATCAGTCCCTCGGCGAGTCCGTCGAGCTGCGCGCACGGGTTCCGCAGGCCCGTGATCTCGAGCACCGCTCCGTCGCCAAGGTGGAGCCGAGTACCCGTCGGGAGGGCGAGTAGATCGAGCCCCCGCGTCGTCACGTTCTCGCCCATCTGCCCCGGCGACACGTCGAAACCGGCGGCGCGCAACTCGTCGTGGAGCTCGGCATGGATCAGGTGCACCTGGCGCAGGTTCGGCTGGGACGGGTCACGCCTCACACGGGAGCGGTGCTTGACCGTCTTGCCGTTGTGCGCGTCGCCGTCGACGCCGAGCCCTGCCACCAGGAGCAGGCTGTCCGCGTTCGGCTTCGACATCGTGTGCGTCCCGCTGCGGCTGACCGCGGTCACAGTCGCGCCCATCTGCCGAGCCTAGTCCTTGGGGAAGAAGATCTCCCGCGCGATGACGAGGCGCTGGATCTGCGACGTGCCCTCGTAGATCTGGAAGAGCTTCGCGTCGCGCATCAGCTTCTCGACCGGATACTCCTTGATATAGCCGTACCCGCCGAAGATCTGGACGGCGTCGGTCGTGACCTTCATCGCCGTGTCGGATGCGAAGCGCTTCGCGAACGACGACTGCAGCGTCGCACGCTCGCCCTGGTCGAAGAGCCATGCTGCCTTCCACGTGAGCAGGCGGGAAGCCTCGATCTCCGTCGCCATGTCCGCGATCAGGAAGTTGACCCCCTGGTTCATCGCGATCGGCTGCCCGAACTGGACGCGCGTCCGCGAGTACTCGACTGCGTACTCGTAGGCGGCACGCGCGACGCCGACTGCCCCCGCGGCTGTGCCCGGCCGCGTGTGGTCGAGGGTGCGCATCGCGATCTTGAAGCCCTCCCCCTCCTCGCCGAGCAGGTTCTTTGCCGGCACCCTCACGTCCTGGAAGGCGATCGCCGAGGTGTCCGTCGCTCGCTGTCCCATCTTGTCCAGGTGCTTCTCGACGGTCACGCCCTCGAGGTCGGTGGGCACGACGAACGCGGAGAGGCCTCTGTGTCCCTGGCTCTTGTCCGTCGAGGCGAAGACGACGATCCACGCGGCATGCCCCGCGTTCGTGATGAACATCTTGGAACCGTTGATCACGTACTCGTCGCCCTCACGGACGGCCGTCGTCTGGATCCCGGAGACGTCCGACCCCGCGTTGGGCTCGGTCAGGCCGAACGAGCACAGGATCGGAGACTCGAGTAGCGGCGGGAGCCACTCGGCCTTCTGATCGTCGGTGCCGGCGAGAATCACGGGGCCCGCGCCCAGCGAGTTGGCGACGATCGAGACGGCGATCCCAGCGCAACCCCAGGACAGCTCCTCGCCCATCAACATGCCGTCGAAGCTCGACAGCCCGGCGCCGCCGTACTCCTCGGGCACGTGGGGATTCATGAGGCCGACGTCGTGGGCCTTCTCGATGATGTCCACCGGGTGCGTCGAGTGCTCGTCGTACTCGGCCGCCTTGGGGCGGATCTCCTTCTCGGCGAAGTCGCGCGCGAGGTCGCGCAGCGCCTTCTGCTCCTCCGTCAGCGCGAAGGAGGGGCCGGCCGCAAGGTTTTGCTCGATGATCGCCATCTGAAGATTGACTGACTAGTCAGTCAATCTTAGCCGCTTACCCCGAAGCGAGCCTAGGATCGAACGACGGCGGGCGAGAGAGCGTCATGCACGTAGATCCGAGGCTCTCCCCGGCCGTCGGCCCGGACGACCCAGACGTCTTTGATCAGGCCGTAGAGAATCCGGTCGTCGTCGAGCCACTCGACCTGGTCGTCGACGCTGCGCGTTTCGGCGAGCGGAGTCTCGCGACCGGTCGCCAGCTCGAGCACGTGCAGGCGCCATTTGTCCCCCCGGCGGCGCTTGAACGCGACCCGTGTCTCGTCGGGCGACAGCGAGGGGCACTCCACGCCGTCGGCGACGACCCGCGCGCGACGCGTCTGGACGTCGCCTTCGACGAGATAGAACTTGCCACCCGTCGAGAGGGTGGCGTAGAAGCGCCGCTCATCTCGGGCGAACGTGACACCCCAGAAGTTGAAGTCGATCTCGTCGAAGCGCTTCCCGTCGCGCGTCACCTCGAACTTCTCCAGATCCGCGAGCACCTCGCCCTTGTCCATGTCGATCAGCGCCGTGAACGTCGAAAACCCCTCGTCCAGGTACGAGTGCCCGGCGACGAAGGTCGTCGCGGCGCCATAGCTTCCGCGCGGCGAGACGCGAGCGCGGCTCCTGAGCCCGTCCAGCCGTACGGTGCGTAGCGGCCTGAAGTCGGTTCCGAAGATGCGCGCGTTGACGGCCTGGGCCAGGGTCTCCTGCTTCGTAGTCAGGCAAAGGCCCTGCCCGCCTGCAAAGTAGACGCGCGAGCAAACGAGCCCCGTGAACGTGGGCCTCGAGCGAGCGGCGTCGACGCCCGCGATGGCGATCTCGGCGTAGTGCTCGTCACGCGCGACGTGCTGGTAGACGAGGAACGGCTTCTGAGCCATTGCGCGCAGGAGCTCGGCGCGAGGCGGCGGCGTTCTCGCGGAGCTCGAATCGTCTTTTAGCGCCGCCAGGGCGACATACCCCGACGCAACCGCGATTGCGCCGGCGGACAGAACGATGAACGCGATTATCCGGGAGCGCCTACTCAGCGGGACTGGCCTCCGGTGTCAGCCGGAGCGCCGCCCCCGCGAGAACTATTGCGGTGCACAGGGCGATCGCGAAGACCGCAATCGCCGTCTCGACGTCGTACCACGTCCAGATCATGCCGAAGAAGATGGAGGCCAGCAGGCGTCCGAGGCTCGTCGAGGTCACGAGCAAGGCCAGCCCGCTGCCGCGAAGCGGCGGCGGCAGGGTCGCGCTCGCGAGCGCCATCAGGACGCCGTCGGTGGCCGCGTAGTAGAGGCCGAGGAGCACCAGGTACACGGGGATCTCCGCCGAGGGGCCTGCGGGCAGGAGCAGGAGCGCGTACGCAGCGAGAAGCGGCAAGTAGCCGGCGACGAAGGTCCGGCCCCGGCCGAACCGGTCGGCCACACGACCCACCGGGATCGCGAGGAGCATGTATGCGAGCGCGGTGCCGACGAAGAGCAGCGGCAGGAGCCGCGGCTCGAAGTCGACGCGACGCTGCAAGGCGATAAAGAGGAAGCCGTCGCTGATGGTCACGAGCCCGAGCGCGCCTGCGACCGCGACGAGCACGCGGAAGCCGTCGCGTCCCGAGCAGCCGTGCGGCAGCCACGACCGACACGGGCGAGTCTTCCGGGGCGAGCACCGGCCGGTTCTCGACGAAGAGCACGAGCAAGCCGAGGCCGACGAGCGCCGCGCAGAAGCTGACCACGAAGATCACGTCGAACTCGCCGGGCGTGAGCGTAAGGAGCGAGAACGCGATCAACGGGCCGAGCATCGCGCCCGCCGTATCGAGGGAGCGGTGGACGCCGAACGCGGTCGCCAGCTGGTCCCGCTCGGTCGAGAGCGAGATCAGCGCGTCTCGCGGCGCCGTCCGGATGCCCTTTCCGGTTCGGTCGAGGAAGACGATCGCTCCGAGCGCCTGCACGCTGTTCGCGAGGAGCAGACCGAGGCGTGAGGCGGCAGAGATGCCGTAGCCGAGAGCCGCGACCTCCTTGTGCCTGCGTGTCCGGTCGGCGAGGAAGCCGCCGAGGACGCGGACGATCGCAGCTGCGCCCTGCTGCACGCCGTCGACGACCCCGAATTGGAGCGGCGAGAACCCGAGGGTGTAGACGAGGTAGAGCGGCAGGATCGCCGCCACCATCTCCGACGAGATGTCGGTGAAGAAGCTGACCAGGCCGAGGAGCACGACGTTCCGCCCGACGCGGATCTTGCGCCCGCGCAGCCGGAGAAGCTCCGTGAGGTTCGCTACCCGGTACACGTAACGTCAGAGCATGACGCCGGGCGGCGATTGGCCGCTTAACTAGTCCGCGTCGGGCTGCACCAGCTCGGCGTCCATCCCGCCGTCGCTGGTGCCGAACGCGATCAGCTCGAGCCCGTCGGGGCCCGCGACCCAGAAGCGCACGACGTCGCCCGCGACCCGGATCGCATCCCAGGGGCCAACGTCGTGCAGCTCTCCGTCGACGTTGATCTGCCCGTTGCCACCGACGATCAGGTAGATCTCCTCGGGCTGCTCCTTGTGCTTGTGCGCGAACGGCGAATCCTCGTTGGGGGCAACGCGCTGGTAGCTGATGCCGAGCTCCTGGGCTTCGAGGTCGTTTCGTGCGAACCGCGCCTCGAGGGTCGGGGCGAAGCCGAACTTGACGGCCGAGTCCTCGACGTCTTCCTTGAGATTCTTGATCGTGAAGCCCGCGATAAGGCGAGATGCTACCGGCCGTTAGGCTGCCGACATGGATTTCGAGCTGAACGACGAGCAGCGGCTGATTCAGGACACCGTTCGCGCCTTCGTGGACGAACGCGTGCTCCCGAACGCGATCGAGAACGACATCAACCACCACCTGGACATGTCCGTCATCGAGGGCATGGCCGAGCTGGGCCTGCTCGGGATCGTCGTGCCGGAGGAGTACGGCGGCGCGGGCATGGACTACGTCTCGGAGGCGCTCGCCTGCGAGGAGATCGAGCGCGGCGAGGCCGCTTTCCGGACGTTGATCTCCGTCCACGTGGGACTGAACTCGCTCGCGCTGCTGCGGTACGGCTCCGAGGAGCAGAAGCAGCGCTGGCTCGTCCCGCAGGCGCGCGGCGAGAAGCTCGCGTGCTTCGGGCTGACGGAGCCGGCGGCTGGATCGGATGTGGCTGCGATGAAGTCGACGGCACGCCGTGAAGGCGACTCGTACGTCTTGAACGGCTCGAAGAACTGGATCTCGTACGCGACCGTCGCCGACCACGCCATCGTCTTCGCGAAGACCGACCCCGGCGCGAAGCACAAGGGCATCTCGGCGTTCGTCCTCGAGAAAGGGATGCCGGGCTTCACCTCGGCCGAGACGGAGCACAAGCTCGGGATCTGGGCCGGCTCGACGGGCGAACTCTTCTTCGAGAACGTCGAGGTCCCCGCCGAGAACCTCGTCGGCGAGGAGGGCCAGGGCTTCGAGATCGCGATGTACGGGCTCGACCAGGGCCGCTTCACGGTCGCGGCCGGCGCATGCGGCGTGATCCGCGCCTGTCTCGAGCGCTCGGCTGAGTACGCACGCGAGCGCGAGACGTTCGGCCAGCCGATCGGCAAGTACCAGTTCGTCCAGGACATGATCGCCGAGATGGTGCTCGGCTACGAGACGTCGAAGCTCCTCGTCATGCAGGCCGCCTGGATGAAGAACGAGGGCAGACGCAACACGCGCGAGACGTCACTCGCCAAGTGGCACGCGACGGAGTCCGCCTTCCGCGCCGCCCACCTCGCGATCCAGGTGCACGGCGCCTACGGCTACTCGGCCGAGTATGGGATCGAGCGCTACTTCCGGAACGCGCGGGCGCCGATCATCTACGAAGGCACGACTCAGATCCACAAGATGATGCAGGCGGAGCACGCGCTGGGGCTCCGCGCTCTGAACGGGCGGAACGGAGAAGTCTCGCCGATTGCCGCCTGGGCACCGACGCTCGCGCAGAAGCTCCCCGTCGGTTAGGGCATCTCGCCCTGTTGGTAGCTTCGCGGGCGTGAAGGCGCGCTTAGGGACGGTTGCCGCTGCCTCGCTGCTCGTCTTCATGGTGGGCGGCGCCGCGCCGCGTGCCGCGGCGACGTTGCCGGGTGCGATCGCGTTCGCCAAGCCCGAGGTGGACGGCGGCGGCGTCTTCGTTTGGGAGAGAAGCGGTTTGGTGCGACTGCTCGCGAGCGGGGGCCACTCGCCCAGCTGGTCTCCGGACGGCAGGCGCCTGGCGTACGTGCGTGACTCGGAGCTCTGGGTCGTGGACGCCGACGGCTCGCACCGTGCCCGGCTGGCGAGTGGTGCGACCTCGGCGGACTGGGCAGCGGACGGTCGCAACCTGGTCGTCGAGCGCGAGGGGACGCTCCTCGTCGTCAGGGCCGACGGAGCAGGCGAGCGCGTGCTGACCACCGGCGCGGAGCCCGCCTGGTCGTCGAAGGGGCGGATCGCGTTCGTGCGCGACGGCGAGCTCTACGTCATCGACCCGACCGGACGTGGCCTGCAGCGGTTGACCACGTCCCCGACGTTTGAGAGCGCTCCGGCCTGGTCGCCGGATGGACGTCGACTCGCATTCGTCTCCACCGAGCGCGTCGTGTTCGACATCTACGTGCTCGACGTCGCAAGCGGTCTAGTCACGCAGCTCACCGCGGATCCCTTCGCCGAAGGCTCGCCCGCTTGGTCACCCGACGGACGGACGATCGCGTTCGTCAGCAACCGCACGGGGGTGGAGGCGCCGTGGACGGTCGCGGCGACGGGCGGGGTCGCGACGATGCTGGCGGGAGTCACCCGGATTGCCGAGCTGCGCTGGCGCCCACTCGTTTCGAACGAGCTTCGACCCGACCTCGATCAGCAGCCGCCGTCGGAGCTCTCGGTCATCAAGAGCGGCGGCCGGTTCCGGCTCGGCTTCCGCTCGGCGACCGACAACGTGGGTGAGGGCGCCATGGAGATCGAGGCGTTCCGCCCTGGAGCGCTACCCACCATGCAGACGGTGCAGCGCCTGCGCCTCGCAGGCGGTGGTTCCCGCCTCTACCGGCGAGTCGGCTTCCTGCGCTACACGTACTCGGCCTCTCACGACCACTGGCACCTGATGGGCTTCCAGCGCTACGAGCTCCGGCGCGCAGACGATCACTCGCTCCTCGTGCGAGACCGCAAGTCCGGGTTCTGTCTTACCGACCGCTGGGGCAACGCCGCCGCGGGATTCACGGGTCGGCGGAAGAGACCCGTCTACACGGACTACTGCGCGCGCGGGAACACCAAGGCTCAAGCGGTCCTGCAGGGCACCTCGGTCGGATACAGCGACGTGTATCCGGCGCACTTTCACGGCCAGAACATCGACGTGACCCGTGTGCCGGCGGGTATCTACGTGCTCGTGCACCGGGCGAGCCCGAACCTGCTGATCCGGGAGCTCCGCTACGAGAACAACGCCGCCTCGCTGCGCATCCGGCTCAGGTGGCCGCAGGGCAGGTCGAAGCGGCCGGCCGTCCGCGTGCTGGCGCGCTGCCCGGCGACCGAGCGCTGTCCGGCTTAGTTAGTCCTCGCCGTCCATGTAGTCGACCCCCGACTCCGGACGCACCAGCAGGCGCAAGTCCTTGCTCAGGATTCCGACCTTGCCGCTGTCCGGGTAGTGCGCGACTTCGTAGTCGACCATCGTCGAGATCATCAGGTAGCGGGCGGGGGCGTCGGTCTCGTTTCGCACCTGATGTGCGCCGTCGGCTCCGCGGACGAACGAGACGGAGTCGCCGCGCTTCAGCCGCTGCTCGCCGTCCGGCGTCCGCAGAGTCGGCTCTCCTTCGAGGACGACGAGGAGCTCCTCGGTCCCCTGGTGCCAGTGAAACGGGAAGCTCTTCATTCCGGGCGGCAGCTCGTAGAGCGACCCGCCGAGCATCTCGCCTCCCAACCGATCGCCGACGCGAAGCCGGCGCTTCTCGTAGTTCTCGTGCTCCGGCCACTGGCCCGGGTCCCATTCCTTGCTGAAGACGTTGACGACCTTCACGGCCCGCTGTAGTCGTAGGGACCGATCGCCGTGTACTTGCCCGGGTGCTCGAAGGCAGCAACCCCGCCGCGAACGTAGAAGGTCTTCGACGAGCCGAAGTCGCCCTGCTTGAAGATCAGCCCTTGCGGCAGGACCACGCCTGGAGTCACCTCGGCACCCGTGACCGGGTTCCGGATCGGCTCCAGCTCGAGCTCGAGCTTGTCACCGGCTTTGACATGGCTGTTCAGTCCATCGAGCTCGACCTCGTACGGCACCGCTAAGGGACCTTCGAGCGTCGGCCAGGTCCACGCCAGGATGCCCCAGGGGCCACCGAGCTCCCCTGAGATCAGGCGGGACACGGCCTGTCGCTGATCCTCGTCGGCCCGCTCGTCGACGAGCGCAACGCCTGTCCCTCCGCCCTCGTGGATGGCGCCCGGCCAGTCGACGCACAACGAGAAAGTCAGGCCGTCGAGCGCAACGTCGTCGACCTTCCCCTGCTCCACGTGCCACGTCCAGTGCCCCTCGCACTTCCCCTGGGTCGGGAGCGCGTTGAAGTTGCACGGGCAGCCGTAGTCGCAATTGCAGGCGATGAGAACGGTTCCTTTGAGCTCCATCTGGGCCATCTTTACCTCTGTCTCATCGTAGGAACGACCCGATCCCCAGCCCGAGGAGCGCACCGGCGATCGCCAGGCGCCAGATCCGCTCACCCGGGAGGACCTTTTCTGCGAAGACCGCCAGGGCGATCACAGCAGCCCAAGCGAGGCCCATGGCCGCTGAGACCACGAGCACGGCCATCAGCGCCCAGCAGCAGCCGAGGCAGAACAGACCATGCTCGAGCCCGAGGCGGAATGCGCCTACCGGGCCTCCGCGCCAGCGAGTCATCAGGAAGCCGGCGGGGTCACGGCATTGCCGTAGGAACCGCGCCTTGAGCGGCGTCAACTCGTAGAGACCCGCGCCGACGAGCACGAGCGCGGCGGCGCGCGATCCCTCGAGCGAGCTGTCCGCCGCATACGCAGCGATGCCGACCGCGGCCCACAGCGCGAGATAGCCGGCGGTCAACGCCCCCGTCGCCGTGGCGGAGGCCCCGCGCCGGTAGATGAGGACGAGCGGGGCCGCCGACGGCAGCATCATCGCAGCCATCATCACGAGCCAAGCGCCGAGGAACGCGGGCGCGCCCATCCCGGCCTCTCCGCTTTGTAGGAGCCAGACCCACGCGACGATGGCGACGCCGGCCAGGGCCCCTCCCGTGAGCCAGGTGTCGCGCCCCGGCCGGTAACGCTCTAGTACAGCGTCCATTTCGTGCTCGAATACTCCCATGCGCCCGCGGTCGACGAAGAGTCTGGTCATCGCCGCGCTCGCTCTCGGCGCGGTCGCGGTACAGCCAACTGCGGCGGCGCCGCGCGCCGGTGTCCTGGTACCCGGCGATCGCCTCGGCGGCCTTGCGCTCGGCGCGCCCCCTGCTCAGGTACGTGCGGCCTGGGGCCCGCGCCACGGCACGTGTAGAGGCTGTCGGGCGCCGACCTGGTACTTCAACTTCAGGCGCTTCTACCCCGAGGGCGCCGGCGTCACGTTTCGCGCTGGTCGGGCTGTCGCACTCTTCACGATCTGGGCGCCGAAGGGCTGGCGCACGGACCGAGGGCTGAAGATCGGCGACGACGCCTCACGCGCGACGACGCTCTACCGGGGCCTCGTCCGAATCACGTGCGGGACGTACTACGCATTGACGCTGAACCACGCGAACGCCGTCACTTCGATCTACGTCCACGACGAGAAGGTCTGGGGCTTCGGCCTCAGCCGCCCTCGCGAGCCCGTGTGTCGCTAGTCGTGCCGTCCGTGACCCCGAGGGACGCGCCGAGCCGGCCGAGCGCCTGGTTGAACTCGCTGGGAATGATCCAGAGCTTGTTGGACTCGCCCTGCGCGATCTGCGGAAGCATCTGCAGGTACTGATACGCGAGTAGCTTCTGGTCGGCGTCTCCCTCGTGGATCGCCTTGAAGACCGTCTCGATCGCCTGCGACTGACCCTCGGCCTCGAGGATCTGCGCGGTCTTGTGGCCTTCCGCCTTCAGGATCGCGCTCTGCTTCTCGCCCTCGGCCGTGAGGATCTGCGACTGCTTGACGCCTTCGGCGGTGAGGATCGCGGCCCGGCGGTCGCGCTCGGCGCGCATCTGCTTCTCCATCGCTTCCTGAATCGAGCCCGGCGGGTCGATCGCCTTCAGCTCGACCCGGTTGACGCGGACACCCCACTTGCCGGTCGCCTCGTCGAGCACGCCGCGTAGCTGCGCATTGATCTGGTCACGCGACGTGAGCGTGTCCTCGAGGGTGATGCCGCCGATCACGTTGCGGAGCGTCGTCACGGTCAGCTGCTCGATGGCCTGGATGTAGTCGGCGATCTCGTAGGACGCCGCCTTGGGGTCCGTGACCTGGGAGTAGATGACCGAGTCGATGTGCACCACGAGACTGTCCTCGGTGATGACCGATTGCGGAGCGAATGTGATGACCTGCTCGCGGAGGTCGATCAACGGACGCAGCCGGTCGACGAAGGGGATGACGATCGCGAGGCCGGGCTCGAGCGTTCGCTGGTAGCGGCCCAGGCGCTCGACGACTCCCGCCCGTGCCTGCGGAACGATGCGGATCGTCCGCGCGAGAACCAGCAGGACGAGCGCGGCGACGACGAGCAGAACGATCAGTCCGGCGGTCATGGAGAGCCTCCTATTTCGCCTATTTCGTGGACGAGCGCCGTTGCGCCCTCGATCTTGGCCACCTCGACCCGGGCACCCGGCTCGATCACCTGGTCGTCGAAGAACGAGCGTGCGCTCCACTCTTCGCCGCCGAGCTTGACGCGCCCGCGATCGGCGTCCACACGCTCGAGGACGAGCGCGCGCGTGCCGACCAGCGCCGCCGTGCCGGTGCGCAACCGAACCGGGGTTCGCAGGTGGCGCATGGCCAGCGGGCGGAGCAGCAGAAGCGATGCCAGCGCCCCCGCGATGAAGGCGAAGAGCTGAAAGCCGAGCCCGCCTCCGACCAGTGCGACGAACGCCGCCAGCACCGCGGCCATCGCGAGCGGCCCGAGGAAGAAACTGAACGTCAAGACCTCTCCCGCCGCAAGTGCGACCGCGGCGATCACCCAGAGGACCCAGGCCGGCACGGTCCGGATCGTAGCGCGCTAACTCTCGGTGACGGAGAGGCCCAGGGCTGCCGGTAGCTGGCGGAGATCGGTCAGCCGACCGAGGTAATCCGGGTAGCGATCCTCGCGGTCGACGAGGAACGCACGCATCCCGATGGCGCGTGCGCCGGCGATGTCGTCCTCCGGCGAATCGCCGACCATCGCGGCCTGGCGGGGACGCACGCCCAGTTTGTGGAGCGTGGCGCGAAAGATGCTCGGATCGGGCTTCACCTTGCCGAAGGCGCCCGAGGAGACCGCCGCGTCGACCACGAGCGAGTGATGCGACATGAACGCGTCGAGATCGCGGCCCGTGTTCGACACCAGCCCGATCTTCAGGTCGTGGCGGCGCAGCTCTTCCAGCACCGGCAACGTGTCGTCGAAGAGCTCGAAGTTGTGCGCGTGCTCCCAGCCTCGAGTCATCTCGACCGCGGCCTCGTAGGCCCGATCGGAGTCGCCCCCCATGCCGCGGATGATCCGCTCGGTGAAGAGCACCCAGACCTCCTCGTCGTGCTCGAGCTCGGGATGCCTCTCGAGCGTTTCGATCGCGGCCGCGCGGGCCTCGGCATGTTTCGACGGGTCGAGCTCGAGCCCGTACCGGCGGCCCAGGAGCTGATACCCGTCGGGCCCGAGGTCGGGGCCCGGCTTGGCGAGCGTGAAGTCGACGTCGAAGAGGACGGCGCGCAGGATCAGAGCTTGGCCGGCCATCGGTAGGCCTCGGGCTGCCTGTTGGCCAGAGACGGCAGCTGGCTCCGCACCTCCTCTACACGGGCGCGGTCGAGCTCCGCCGAGATCACCGTCTCTTCGTCCGGCGCCTGCGCGACGACCGTCCCCCAGGGGTCGACGATCAGCGAGCGTCCGTAGCTAGGACGGCCGATGCCGGTCACGCCGACCTGCGCCGGCGCCGCGACGTAGAACGTGTTCTCCACCGCGCGGGCACGCAGGAGCAGGTGCCAGTGGTCTTTGCCCGTGTGCATCGTGAAATGCGCGGGCACCGTCGCGAGGAGGGCGCCCTCGAGCGCCAGGATGCGGTAGAGCTCGGGGAAGCGCACGTCGTAACAGATAGTCAGTCCCACGGGCCAGCCCTCCACCTCGGCCACGACGGCCTCGTCCCCAGGCTCTTCGGCCTCGGACTCGCGATAGGCCTGGCCGCCGACGTCGACGTCGAAGAGGTGGATCTTGCGATAGGTCGCGACCAGCTCTCCGGCGGGATCGAAGACGAGGCTCGTGTTCGACAGCTTCTCGCGCCCCTCGCGCCGCTCGGTGATCGAGCCGCCGACGAGCGTGATGCCGTGCTGCTTCGCCCAGCCGCGCATCGCCTCGACCGACGCGCCGCCCTCGATCGGCTCGGCGGCATCGTGCAGGACGCCGGGATCGCCGATCGCGTTCCACTTCTCGGGCAGCGCGACCACGTCGGCCCCGGTCGCAGCCGCGCGGGCCACGAGCCGCTCGGCCTTCTCCAGGTTCGCCGCCTTGTCGGTGCCGCTCGTCAGCTGAACACAGGCGAGTCTGATCTTGTCGCTCATGACCTGAGAATAGTCGCGGGCCCGGGAGATCCCGGGCCCGTTCACTGACGCGCATCGGGGTGCCCAGATTTGAACTGGGGACCTCTCCGACCCGAACGGAGCGCGCTACCAGGCTGCGCCACACCCCGAGAAGCCACAGATTAGCTCAGGTCGGCTTCTGCGACCGAGCTGGCACAGATCAGTTGCATCTACGCGGGTACGTTGCCTCCATAGCAAACGAAGGAGGATGCGTGAACAGTGTCGTGCTGACGGGAAATCTCGCCACCGACGTGGAGGTCAAGGAGCTCGGCGACGACCGCCAAGTCGCCAACTTCCTGCTCGCGGTCGACCGGTTCGGCAGCGAGGAAGCCGATTTCTTCCGCGTGGCGGCGTGGAACAAGCAGGCCGAGCTCTGCGGTCGCTACCTCGCGAAGGGCAGGCGCATCGGCGTCGACGGACGCCTGCGGAGCAGCTCGTGGGAGGACGGTGACGGCAACAAGCGCAGCGCGGTCGAGGTCGTCGCCCACCACGTCGAGTTCCTCTCGCCGCCGCAGGGAAGCGAGGGCTCGGCGCCGGAGGTGCCGTTCGAGGCCGCTACCGCATAGCTCCCAGGAGGGTTTGACGAAATGGATCTGTGCCGCCCCTCCGCCAAACCCTCCTAGAATCGGCGCGTGGCCGACCGGGACGAGATCCTCGCCTACGCGAACGAGCTGCTCGATGTCGACGCCTACCCCGACTACGCGCCGATGGGCATGCAGGTGCCCGGAGCACGCGAGGTGCAGCGCTTCGTCGCCGGGGTATCAGCGTCCCTCGAGCTCTTCGAGCAGGCCGCCGAGGCGAAGGCGGACCTGATCCTCGTTCACCACGGTCTTTTCTGGGAGCGTGACCCGCGCGCGATCGACGAGGCGCTCAAGCGCCGGCTGAAAGCGCTCTTCGACGCGGACATGACGCTCGCCGCCTACCACCTCGCACTGGACGCGCACCCCGAGGTCGGAAACAACGCGCTGCTTGCCCGAGAGCTCGGAGTGGAGCCGGAGCGAAAGTTCGCGGGGATCGGTTTTGGCGGGCCACTCGCGGAGCCGGTCGATATCGGCGCGTTCACCGCCCGTGCGACAGAAGTCCTCGAAGCCGAGCCGCTGGTCTTCGACCATGGACCGGAGCTGATCGAGACCGCCGCCGTCGTCACGGGCGGAGGCGGGCGCTACATCGCCGACGCGGCGCGCGAGCGCTACGACCTCTTCCTCACCGGCGAGGCCGAGGAAGGGAGCCTCCAGGCCTCGAAGGAGCTGGGCATCCACTTCGTGGCGGGCGGGCACTACGCGACGGAGCGGATCGGGATCAAGGCGCTCGCAACGCTGCTCGCGGAGCGCTTCGAGCTCGAGTGGCAGTTCGTCGAGCTACCGAACCCGGTCTAGAGAACGTCTCGATCGCATCGGCGCATGCGTCGGGGCGCTCGCCGATCAGCAGGTGCCCGCAGTCCGCGATCATCCGCAGCGGAGCCCGCAGCCGCCGCGCGTACTCGAAGGCGTCTTCGGCCGTGATCTGATTGTCCCGCGCCCCCCAGAGGAGGAAGACCGGGCACGCGACGCGCTCGAGGTCGAGGCGAGGATCGTCCCGCACGAGAGCCCGTCGCGCCGTCGCGGTGTCCGTGTGCATGTCCATCGCAGACAGGAATCCGTCTACTCCGCCGTCCGGCATGGCGTGCGGATCGGAGGCGCCGAAGTAGCCGAAAACGACCGTGCGCAGGAAGGGGCTTCGCGCGATCTTCTCGCGGTTGCGCGCGTAACGCCGCGTGGGCCGCAGAATGGCGGCCAGGTTCAGGTAGCGCTCCGCCTCGCGGGTCGAGGAGCGGATACCGGCCGACGCGGTCAGCACGAGAGCGCTGACCCGCTGCGGGAAGTTCACGGCCAGGCGGAGCGCGACGAGCCCGCCCAGCGAATGTCCGACGACGCCGGCGTGCTCCATCGCCTCCAGCTCGGCCAGGCGGTCGAGCCGGTCGGCATACGGGTCGAGCGTCGCTGCCGCGGGGAACGGCGTCGAGCCGGCGTGCCCCGGCAGATCAGGCACGAGCAAGCGGTGCCGGCCGACGAGCCGCGGCGACGACCCCCGCCCAGTTCGCCGCAGCGCCCCCGAGGCCGTGGACGAGGATCACCGGCGGCCCCTCGCCGCCGACGTAGTAGCGCATCCGGACGTCTTTGATCTCGGCGGTGCGCTCCTCGAGAACGCCTAGGTCCCCGCCCACGGGGCGGGACTCGCCGTGAGCGCTTCGCGCTCACGGCGACGAGAAGCGCCGCTCACAAGGGCACGCTCCATCGACCGGCGTGTAGCAGCGACCCTCTCGCAGGGGCGGGTCGGACACTCATCGATGTTGCTCCAACAACACGGAGGTCAGGGACGTCGGCTTCCGGTCGGTGTGATTCAAGTCGCGGAAAGTGCGAAGCATTTTCCGCGAGTGCCCGAAGGGCACCAACGCCTAAGCCGTTGCGGTCGTCGTCCACTCGCACTATCGTTGGAGTTGATGAATGTTCTGCGAACGCGGTGCCGCTGAGCGCCGCGGTGACAAACCAAGGATCGAGCAGGCCCGGGCGCCTACGCGCTGTCGGGCTTTTTTGTTGCTCAGAAGGAGGATTCATGGCGAACCACCTGACGCCCGAGGAGCTGTCGAAGGAGCTCGGCATCGATCGCAGGAAGTGATCCGGGTCTGCATGGAAGAAGGCGTCCCGATCTACCAGGGCAAGATCGACAAGACCCTGTTCCAGGCACAGCTCCAGGCGTTGGGCTCGCCGCCCACCAGAAGCGCTCGCCTCGTAGAAGTTCCGGAGAGCGTCCAGGCGCTCTTCCGCGCCGGTACGCGTTTCTCGAGAGCCGCTCTTCGGGGCGGCTCTCGCGCGCTTGGCGGGCTGCTTCGCCCTAGACCTCGTCGACGCTGCGCTTGAGCGCCTCCATCAGATCGACGACCGGCGTCTCCGGTCGGCGGCTTCCGCCGGCCGCGTGATCTCCTGGCCGGCGAGCTTCGCCTCCAGCATCTGCCGGAGGTCGCGTGCGGTACTCGCTCGTCGAGCTCGGTCGGCGTCGAACTCGCCGGCGAGGCTGGCGATCACCTGGCGCGCGAGGTCGAGCTCGGCGCTCCTTGACCTCGCTCTCGGCGACGGCCTCCTCGATCTCGGCCTGCGAGTTGACGTCCTCGGCGAGGAACATCGTCTCGAGCGCGAGGGCGTCGCCCTTGGGCCGGATCAGGCACAGGTGCTCCGTGTTCCGCGCAGGACGAAACGCCCGAACGCGGCCTTGCCCGTCTCCTGCATCGCGCGCAGGAGCAGAACGTACGGCCGGCGCGCAGCCGGCTCGCTGGCCGGCGCGAGGTAGTAGGTGCGGTCGAAGAAGACCGGATCGACTTCCGTCGGCGTCGACGAAGCGCGTGATCTCGATCGACGTGCGAGTCGTCGCATCTGCTCGATCGCCTCGAGATCGGCGTCCTCGACGACCACGAACTCGCCCTTCGCGACCTCCCAGCCCTTGACGAGCTCGTCGCGCTCGACCTCGCGCTCGTGCACCGGGCACCAGCGCTTCTGCTTGATCGGCGTCAGGCACTCGCGGTGCAGCGTGCGGAACGAGACGTCGGACTGCCTCGCGGCCGGTTTCGTCGCCAGGGCCAGTCCGACCGGGATGTTGACCAGGCCGAAGCTGATCGAGCCGTTCCAGATCGTGCGCATGGGGCCTCCGAATTGTAGTCGGACCCGGGTCGTTCTTCCTGCAAACGGCGTTCCTCCTTAAGCTGTGGCCGTGAGCGAATGAAGCGCACGATCGCCGGCACTCTGGGCGACGCGATCGCCGAGAACCGGACCGACGCCGGCCTACCTCGTCGAGGAGGAGAGCGGCTGGCGCGAGGTGTCCTGGGCCGAGGCCGGCCCAGGCGGTCGACGAGATCGCCAACGGGCTGCTCGCGCTCGGCGTCGGCAAGGGCGACGCGCTTCGGCATCCTCGCCCGCACGCGCCTCGAGTGGTCGCTCTTCGACTTCGCACTCGCCCACGTCGGGCGCGATCGGGCGCCCAATCTACCCGTCGATCGACCCCGAGCGAGTCGCGGCTACATCCTCGAGCACTCCGAGGCGGTAGGCGTCCTCGTCGAGGGCGAGGATGACGTACCGATGATCGAGGAGGCGCGCGCCCTCCCCGGCTGAAGCACGTGCTGACCTTCGCCGACCTGGACGAACTGCGAGCCCAGGGGCGCGAGCACGCCGCGACGCATCCGGACGCCTGGCCGAGGCGGCCGCACAGATCGCCGAGGACGACCTCTTCACCTACATCTACACCTCGGGAACGACCGGCCCCCCGAAGGGCTGCATGATCCGGAACAGCAACTACTTCGAGATGGTGCGCTCGTCGACCCTCGTCGACCAGTTCTTCCTGCCGACGGACCTCCTCCTCCTCTACCTCCCGCTGGCGCACAACTTCGGGCGCTACATGCATCTCCTGGGGGCACACATCGGCTTCACGATCGCCTTCTGCCCCGACCCGCGCCGGCTCGCCGAGGTGATGCCGGCGGTCCGACCGACGATCATGCCGACCGTCCCGCGCGTGCTCGAGAAGGTGCACACGGGCGTGACAGCCAACTTCACGGCAGGCGACGGGCGTCAAGCGGCGGCTGATCGATTGGGCGCTCCGCGTCGGCCGACAGGGTCAGCGAGCTCCGCCAGGCCGGCAAGCCGATCCCGGCCGGTCTCGCCGCGCAGCACCGGATCGCCGACAAGCTCGTCTACTCGAAGGTGAAGGCGCAGGCTCGGCGGGCGGATGCGCGCCGTGATCTCAGGCGCCGCGCCGCTCGCCAAGGAGATCGCCGAGTTCTTCCTGGCCATCGACGTGCTGATTCTCGAGGGCTACGGCCAGACGGAGTGGACGACGGCCGCGACCTGCAACCTGCCGGACCGCTTCCGGTTCGGCACGGTCGGGCCCGCGCTGCCGAACGTCGAGGTCCGAGTCGCCGACGACGGCGAGATCCTCCTCCGGGGGCCGACGGTCTTCGCCGGCTATTTCGGCAACGAGGAAGCGACGCGCGAGGTGCTCGGCGAGGACGGCTGGCTGCGCACCGGCGACGTCGGCGAGCTCGACGACGACGGGTTCCTGACGATCACAGACCGCAAGCGCGACATCATCATCACCGCGGGCGGGAAGAACCTTTCGCCGGCAGAACATCGAGAACAAGCTCAAGAGCTCGCAGTACGTCTCCCAGGCGCTCGTCATCGGCGACCGCCGGCCCTTCGTCAGCGCGCTCATCACCCTCGATCCGGAGGAGGCCGAAAAGTGGTCGCAGGCCAAGGGATTCGACGGCGACATGGCTGGACTGGCTGCACGCGACGAGGTTCGAGAGCTCGTCCAGAGGATCGTCGACGGCGTCAACTCGGATCTCGCCCGCTTCGAGCAGGTGCGCGCGTTCGCCGTCTTGCCGCGTGACTTCCTGGCCGAGGAGGACGAGGTGACGCCGACGATGAAGCTCCGCCGCAAGATCTGCGCGGAGCACTTCGCCGACGGAGATCGAAGCGCTGTACTCGGCTTAGTGCCCGTGGTACGCGTGCACGACCGCGTGCCCGCGGCCCTTTGCGATCAGCCAGCGGTTGAACGGGAAGGCGGCGACCCACGCCACCGCCAGTGCGAATGCGAGGCTGCCCCAGAAGAGCGGGTCGTCGAGGCCGGCCTCCATCGCACCGGGGACCACGAGTAGCACCGCGTTGTCGGTGATCTCCATGACCGTGATGCTGAAGGTGTCGGCGGCAAATGCGAGCCCGGCGACGGTCCCGAGCGCCAGCCGGGCACGAAGCAGCGGAAGGGCGGTCAGCGAGTAGCCGAAGAAGAAGGCGAGCACGATCGCAAGCACGATGGTCTCGAAGTTGCCCCAGCCGAGCGCCGTGCCGATCGCCACGCCGAGCACCTCGCCGATCGCGCACCCGGTCAGGCAGTGGGTCGTCGCCGACGCCGCCAGGCGGTTCAGCGATTGCGCGCCATGCGTGTCGTGTGAGCTCATCGGGTACCCCGGCAGGGTATTCTAGCCCTGATGGCCTCTGCACTCGCCGAGCGCGTCGACCTCGAGCTCGCCGGCATGACCTGCGCGGGTTGCGCCACGCGTATCGAGCGCACGTTGAACAAGCTCGACGGCGTCGAGGCCACTGTCAACTACGCGACCGAGGGCGCTGCCGTTCGCTTCGATCCCGGGCGCATCGGCGTCGAGAAGGTGATCGCGGCCGTGGAGGCGATCGGTTACGGCGCCGCGCTGCCGCGGGCGGCGACGGACGTCGTGCAGGACGACGCTGCCGAGAACGCGGCCCGCTGGTTGCGGCGGCGATTGCTCGTCGCTGCAGTGCTCAGCGCCCCGCTGACGGTTCTCGCGATGGTGCCGCCCTTGCAGTTCTCGGGCTGGGAATGGCTCGCGTTGGCGCTCGCGGCACCGGTCGTCCTGTTCGCCGGCTGGCCCTTTCACCGAACGGCTGCGCTGAATCTCCGCCACGGCGCGGCCACGATGGACACGCTGATCTCGATCGGCACGCTTGCCGCACTCTCCTGGTCGGCGGTCGTGCTCCTCGCCGGGCTCGACGAACACATGTACTTCGAGGTCGCCGCCGTGGTCACGACTCTGATCCTGGTCGGCCGCTCCCTCGAGGCGCGGGCGCGCCGGAGCTCCAGCGCTGCGATTCGCGCCCTGCTCGAGCTGGGGGCGAAGGAAGCGCGGCTCCTGCGAGAAGACGAGGAGGTCCTCGTCCCGGCGACCGAGGTCGAGGTCGGGGATCTCTTCGTGCTCCGGCCGGGTGAGAAGGCACCGGCAGACGGGGTCGTGCTGGAGGGCGAATCCGCTCTCGACCAGTCCATGCTGACCGGCGAATCGGTCCCGGTCGAAGTCGCGCCCGGCTCCGAGATCGCGGGTGGGACGATCAATACCAACGGACGGCTCATCGTGCGCGCGACGCACGTGGGAGCCGACACCGCCCTGGCTCAGATCGCCCGCCTGGTGGCCGAGGCGCAGGCGGGCAAGGCGCCGATCCAGCGACTCGTCGACCGCGTCTCCGCGATTTTCGTCCCGGCCGTGATCGGCCTGGCACTCGCAACGCTCGCCGGCTGGTTGCTCCTCACCGGCGAGGCCGGCGCCGCCTTCACCGCTGCCGTTGCCGTCCTCATCATCTCCTGTCCCTGTGCCCTGGGCCTCGCCACGCCGACCGCGCTGTTGGTCGGCACCGGACGAGGCGCCCAGCTCGGCATCGTCGTCAAGGGCCCCGAGGTCCTGGAGCAGACCCGGCGAATCACCACCGTCGTGCTCGACAAGACCGGCACGGTCACGGAGGGGCGCATGAAAATCGTCGACGTGGTGGCGCGAGCTGGTCTCAACCGCGCCGAAGTCCTGCGTCTTGCGGGCGCGCTCGAGGCCGCTTCGGAGCATCCGATCGCCCAGGCGATCGCATCGGCCGCGGTGGCCGAGCTCGGCCCGCTGCCGCCGGTGCGCGAGTTCCGTAACCAGCCAGGCTTCGGTGTCGGGGGGGTCGTCGAAGGGCATGCGGTCGAGGTCGGCCGCGGGCGAGACGGAATCGAAGTCCGCGTCGACGGCGACGACGTGGCGACGATCGTCGTTCGCGACACCGTCAAGCCCACGAGCGCGAAGGGGGTGCGCGCGCTGCGCGAGCTCGGCTTGACACCGGTGCTGTTGAGCGGGGACCGCGCCGACCCGACCGAGGCAATCGCCGCCGAAGTCGGCATCGACCGCGTCCTCGCCGAGCTCTATCCCGACGAGAAAGTCGCCGAGATCCGCCGACTCCAGGGTGAAGGAGAGGTGGTTGCGATGATCGGCGACGGCATCAACGACTCACCCGCGCTGGCCCAGGCCGACCTTGGCATCGCCATCGGCACCGGCACGGATGTCGCGATCGAGGCCAGCGACCTGACGCTCGTCTCGGGCGATCTCCGGGCCGCGGCGGACGCAATTCGCCTCGCCCGGCGAACGCTCGGCACGATCAAGGGCAATCTCTTCTGGGCGTTCGCCTACAACGTGGCAGCGATTCCGATGGCCGTAGCCGGCCTGCTGAATCCGATCGTGGCAGCCGCGGCGATGGCGTTCTCCAGTCTCTTCGTCGTTTCCAATTCGCTGCGGCTGCGCCGCTTTTCGAGCGTTCGAGAAAGGAGCGCGACATGACCCAGGGCCACGGCTACGACAAGGACGCGCTGAGCAAGCGCCTGCACCGCATCGAGGGCCAGGTGCGTGGGATCGAGCGCATGGTCGAGGACGACCGCTACTGCATCGACATCCTCACGCAGGTGGGAGCCGTGAAGACGGCTCTCGAGAGCCTCGCCTTTCAGGTGCTGAACGACCACGTCAACCACTGCGTGGCCGATGCGCTCGCCTCAGGCGAGAAGGGCGAGGCAGACGAGAAGAGCCGCGAGCTCCTGGAAGCAGTCAGGCGTTTCGCAAAGACGACCTAGGAGGGTCTAAAGCCGCCGCGCGCCGACGTACGTCGACGAATACCAGCCCGACATGCTCGAGATCTTCACGACGTCGCCGGTGTGCGGCGCGTGGATGAACGACCCGCCTCCGACGTAGATCCCGGCGTGGCCGAGGCCGTTGAAGAAGACGAGGTCTCCCGGCTGCAGCTGGTCGCGCGAGACCGGCGTGCCGTAGCCGTACTGCGCCGCAGCGTTGTGCGGCAGCGAGACACCGATCTTCGCGTAGACGTACATGATGAACCCGGAGCAGTCGAAGCCTGACGGCGAGGACCCGCCGTAGACGTACGGCACGCCCAGGTACTGCATTGCGATGCCGACGACTCCGCCGTACCGCGAAGGCGGTGCGACCCCGATCGGATCGGTGACGCCGGTGCCGAGCGATCCGGTGCTGGCGGCGAGCACCTCGATGCCCGTCTGCGGCGAGTTGAGCCGCGCCCGGGCCTCGGCGGCGAGCCGGGCCTGCTGCGCACGCTCGGCGGCCTGGAGGCGGCCGATCTCGCTGCGGATCGACCCCAGCAGACGCTGGCGCTCGGCCAGCTGGCCCTCGATGGAGGCCTTCTGAGACGCACGCTCGGCCACAAGGCGCGCCTGCTCGACGTGCGCGTCCTTCAGGCGAGCGCGCCTCGTGCGAACGGCGACACGGAACGCCTTCACCTCTCGGAGCACCTGGGCGCTCTGGTCGGAGACGCGAGTGGAGGTATCGAGCCGCGCGATCAAATCTTCGATGCTCGTCGCGCCGATCAGCACCTCGAGGCCGGTGCCGTCGCCCCCCGCTGTGTACAGCTGGACGAGGCGGAGCTCAGAGCGGTCTGCGCGCGACCCAGGTTGCGCTGCGCCAGCTTGAGCTCCCGGCGATTCTCTTGGAGATCGCTCTGGATCTTCGCGAGCTTCTCGTTCGCGAGGTTGTACGCCTCGATCGCGTGGGACAGGTTCGCGTCGAGCCCCTGGATCTGATTCAGCACGGACTGCGCCTCCGCGCGCTTCGCGGTCACGCTCGCCGGTTCCGCATGCGCAACGGGGGCTGCGGCGAAAGCCGAAACGAGCCCGACGAGGAGTACGAGCGCCTGACGCCTTCGCAAGATCGGGCGATTCTTGCTGCCGACTCGCATTGCAGGCGCACCGGAGGGGGACCGGTACGTCACGAGCACAGCACCCTAACAGGGGGTACGGACGACCGCAAACCGCATTCGAAGGCCAAAAACTGTACAAATCTTATTCCGTCGCCCCTGTTACAAAGTCTGGCCTCGACTGTGGTACGTTTCCGCGGCGTGGGAGAGCGCCACATCGCCCTAAGCGGGGGGCTCGTCCTTGTGTTGCTTGCGGCTCTGGCAGCCATTCAACTGCCGGCGGCGAGCGGCGCCGAGTCACCCAGTCGCCTGCAGGAGCAGGCTGAGTCGCTGCGTGCCGAGAATGGGTCGCTGAGCTCGCAGGAGCAGGCCACGTGGCTGAGCGTCCTCTCGCTGGACACGCGCCTCGAGCAGTCACAGGCCGCCCTCGTCCGGCTCAGGGCCCGGACCCAAGCCATCGCGCGCGAGCGCGCGGAGGCCAACCTCCGACTGCGGATCGCCAGGGAAGCACTTCGCATCTCCGAGCAGAGGCTCGCCCTGCGGCTTCGTGCGCTCTATCAGGAGGGTGACACCGATCCGCTCACCGTCGTCCTCGGCGCCGGGTCGATCAGCGAGGCGATCGAAGGCCTGGAGAGCCTCGATCGCGCCGCCGGACAGGACAAGGAATTCGTGCAGAAGGCGAAGACAGCGCGCAAGAACCTCGTCGGCCTGACGCGCGCGCTCGCCGGACGCGAGGCAGAGGCTCGCCGTGCAGAGGAGGCGACGGCCGCGACGGCAGCCGCGCTGGCCCAGGCCCGCGGCGAACGAGCGGCCTCGCTGGCCCGGCTGCGAGCAGAGCAGCAGTCGAACTCGGCCCGGGCCTCGTCGCTCGACTCGCAGGCCCGGTCGCTGGCCGCCTCCACGCGACCCTCGCTACCTGCGGCGCCCGTCGCAGGAGGAACGGTGATCTCGGTCCTGGCGACCGGCTACTCGCTGCCGGGAACGACGGCCACCGGAGTTCCTGTCGGCTGGGGCGTCGTCGCCGTCGATCCGGGCTTCATCCCGCTCGGCACCAGCATGACGATTCCGGGCTATGGTGAGGGCGTGGCGGCGGACACGGGAGGCGCAGTCGTCGGTGCGCACATCGACCTCTGGTTCCCGACCCGCGCAGAAGCGCTTGCGTGGGGCACGCGAACCGTCACAATCACGTTGCACTGAATCAGTACGCAGAGCAGCGAACGGCAGTAGGAGGGCGTCGATGAGCCCGAGAGGAGACGGTGACAGGTTGAGGGTGCTTCTGGTCGACGACCACGATCTCTTCCGGACCGGGCTCCGGAACCTGCTCGAAGAGCAGGGAGTCCAGGTGGTCGGGGAGGCCGCGGGCGGCTCCGATGCGCTGCGCATCGTGCGCGAGATCGCTCCCGACGTGGTCGTGATGGACCTGAACATGCCCGGGATGAGCGGCGTCGAAGCGACGCGGGAGATCACGGCCATCGCCCCACTCACCCGCGTGGTCGTCCTCACCATCTCCGATCAGGACGACGACGTCATGGACGCCATCGTCGCCGGCGCGTGCGGCTACCTGGTCAAGGACTCCTCGATCGAGGAGCTGATGCGGGGCATCAACGCGGCGGCCATCGGCGAGTCGCTGATCTCACCGCCGATCGCATCCAAGGTCCTGCAGCGGATGCGTGCGGTCACGCTCGATCAGGGAGCCGAGACGATCCGGGCCGAGCTCTCCGATCGCGAGCTCGACGTTCTCCGGCTGATCGCAAACGGCAAGGACAACTCGGAGATCGCCGACGCGCTGCACATCAGCCCGAAGACGGTCAAGAACCACATCTCGAACATCCTCATGAAGCTCCAGATCGAGAACCGGATCCAGGCGGCGGTCTACGCCGTTCGGTCCGGGATCGTCTAGAGCGGCCGCGGCGACGCGGCTGCGCAGGGCGCCGAGCAGCTTGCGGAGCTGCGCGAGCTCCTCTTCGGTCTCTTCGATCCGGCCCAGTACCTTCTGGAGATCCTCGGCCCGCGTGTCCCCGCCACGCGCGAGGTGCGCAGTCACCTGGTCGATCTTTCGCTCCAGGCGAAGCCGCTGCCCGTCGAGGGCGAGCGCTTCGGCGTAGCCCTCGGTGAGGACGGACTCGATCCGCTCGCGCGAGGGAGCTCCTCGCCCCTGGTCAGGGAGCGCAAGGAGATCGCCAATGCGCTCGATGACTATGTCGAGTCGGCCGCCCATGGCTCCTGCGATTATGGGTTGCTCGCACGATCGTTCCTATGGGTCGTTCGGCCCATCTTTACGGCCACCGGACCTACCTGTTCTTGACGAGGATCACTCGCGTAGCTAGACATGCCCAGATGTCGCGGCGCCTCGCACTGGTCCTTCTCGTCGTCGTCTCCGGCCTCGCCTCGCCGCAGGCGGCGACGGCCGGGCAGACCCCTACACCCCTCGCCAAGAAACTGGCAAAAGCCCTGCAAGCTCCGCATGTCGCATCGTCCCGGACGGGGGCCCTCGCGGTCGATCTCGCGACCGGCCTCCCCGTCTACTCCCACAACTTGACACTGCCCTTGATCCCCGCTTCCAACGAGAAGCTCGCCATCACGTACGCGGCGCTGCATGCGTTCGGCCCCGCCCACCAGTTCGAGACGGAGGTGATCGGCGAAGGTCAGCAGGAAGGTGCGCTGTGGCGGGGCGACCTGATCCTCAAGGGCTACGGCGACCCGACGCTGTCCTCGCTGCGGCTGAACGCGCTCGCCGCCCAGGTGCGTGCATACGGGATCACACGCGTCAGCGGACGCCTGGTGGGCGACGAGTCGTACTTCGACTCGAAGCGAACGGCCCCGGGTTGGAAGTCGTGGTTCTTCATCAACGAGTCGCCGCCGCTCTCGGCGCTGACCGCAGACCGCGGCCGCTACCGCGGGCGGACGAGCCGGAACCCTGCGCAGGCCGCGGCGGAGCTCTTCCGCGAGGCGCTGCTCGCAGCCGGAGTGTCGATCACGGGGCGTACGGTCGTCGGGAAGGCCACCGAGGGCTCGCTCCCACTCGCCTCCTCGACGTCGTTGCCGCTCTTGCACGTCCTGCGCTTCATGAACCGGGAGAGCGACAACTTCACAGCCGAGGTGCTGCTCAAGCATCTTGGAACGCAGCTCACCGACCAGGGGACGACGTTCGCCGGGGCGGCTGTCGTCCGTCAGATCCTGACCGAGCAGCAGATCCCGGTCGGCGGGGTGCGGATCGTGGACGGCTCGGGGCTCTCGCGTCTCAACCGCCTGACGCCGGCCATGCTCGTGGCCATGCTCCAGAAGGGCTACGCCGACCCGCTCGTGCGAGAGGTCCTGCTGTCGACGCTCCCGCTGGCCGGGCGTACCGGGACGCTCCGGCGGCGCATGCGCGGCTCGCCGGCGGCGGGGCGCGTGAGGGCGAAGACCGGGACGACGCGAGAGGCGTCGGCGCTGTCGGGCTACGTCAAGCGGCGCTACGTCTTCGCCATCCTGCAGAACGGCTCGCCCGTCTCGACGTACTGGGCGCGCCGGGCTCAGGACCGCTTCGCCGCGGTCCTAGCCACGAATTAGCTTCTTCAGATCCTGCTCGGACAGGACCGGCACGCCGGCCTGCTGGGCCTTCTTCAGCTTCGACCCGGGCTCCTCGCCGACGATCAACCCGGCGGTCTTCTTGGAGACCGAGTTGCCGACCTTCGCGCCCTTCGCCTCTAGTGCAGCCGCCGCCTCGTCCCGCGTGAACGACTCCAGCGTGCCCGTGATCACATAGGTCTGGCCCGAGAGCGGCCCCTCGACCGGCTTCAGCTCCTCGCCGGTCTCGAAGCGCAGGCCGAGCTCGCGCAGATCGGCAACGAGCTTGCGATTCTCCACATCGGCGAACCATTCAGCGATCGCCTCAGCACGGTCCGGCCCGATGCCTTCGACTTCCTGAATCTCCTCCTGGGTCGCCTCGGCGAGCCGGTCGATCGCGCCGAAGTGTGCCGCGAGGCTGCGTGCCGTGACCCAGCCGGTCTGCGGGATGTTCAAGCCGGCCAGGATCCGGTGGAACGTGAAGTTCTTCTTCGACTGCTCGATCGCCGCGACGGCGTTCCCTGCCGAGATCTCGCCGTAGCCCTCGAGTTCAATCAGCTGCTCCTTCGTCAGCCGGTAGAGGTCGGGCAGCGACGTGACGATCCCCTCGCGCCACAGCCTGCGGATCGCCTGCTCGCCGACGCCGTCGATGTCCCAGACCCAGTTGATCAGCGTCTCGAGACCGCGCGACACGCACTTCGGATTCGGGCAGCGGTGCATCGCCTCGCCCTCGGGCTTGACGATCTTTGTCCCGCAAAGCGGGCACTTTTCCGGCATCTTGAACGGCTTCGTGCCGCGCTTGTGCGGGAGGACCGGGCCGACGACTTGCGGGATCACGTCGCCTGCTCGTTGGACGATCACAGTGTCGCCCTCGCGGATGTCCTTGCGGTTGATGTCCTCCTCGTTGTGCAGCGTCGCGTTCGAGATCGTCACACCACCCACCTCGACCGGCTCGAGCGCGGCCCAAGGGTTGAGCGCTCCTGTCCGGCCGACCCGGATGCGGATCGCGTTCAGCTTCGTCTGCGCGGTCATCGGCGCCCACTTGTAGGCGCGGGCCCAGCGGGGCCGGCCATGGAGCGCGCCGAGGCGCCGCTGCTGGTCGAACGAGTCGACCTTGACCACGAAGCCGTCGATCTCGTAATCGAGCTCGAGCCGCTTCGTCTCCCAGAGGCGGCAGACCTCGCCGACACCCTCGACCGATTCGTGCCGCTCAGCGAACGGGTTCGTCCGGAAGCCGTGCTCTCGCAGCCACTCGAGGGTCTCCCAGTGCGTGTCGAGCTCGACTCCCTCAGCTGCACCAAGCCCGTACATCCAGACGGCGAGCGGCCGCGAGGCGGTGATCGACGAGTCCTTCTGGCGCAGCGACCCAGCGGCGGCGTTCCTCGGGTTCGGCGCGAGCTTCTGTCCGAGCTCGGCGACTCGGGTGTTCAGCTCGTTGAAGCCGGAGAGCGGCATGTAGACCTCGCCCCGAACCTCGGCGACCGCCGGGGGGTCGTCGCCGCGCATCTTGAGCGGCACCGAAGTGATCGTGCGGAGGTTGGCCGTGACGTCCTCTCCTTGTATGCCGTCGCCGCGGGTCGCGCCTCGCGTCAGCACCCCGTCCTGGTACGTGAGGTTGATCGCGAGCCCATCGATCTTCGGCTCCGTCACGTACGCAATCGGTTCGTCGGTGCCCAGGCGCTTGCGCACGTCTTCCGCCCACTTGAAGAGCCCCGAGTCCTCGCTCACCTTCTCGAGCGAGCCCATCGGGACGATGTGCTCGACCTTCTGGAAGCGGCCGCTGGCTGGAGCACCCACCCGCTGCGTCGGCGAATCGGGGGTGATCAGATCCGGGTTCTCTTCCTCGATGGCCTCGAGCTCGTCGTAGAGCCGGTCGTATTCCGCGTCGGAGACCTCGGGTTCGTCGAGCACGTGGTACCGGTACAGGTGGTACTCGAGCTGCTTGCGGAGCTCGTCGGCCCGTGACGCGAGGTCGGTGGTCGCCATTGAGTTGATGCTAGCGAGCGCCTACGATCGGGCCATGAGGTGGAAATGGGCGCTAGTAACCGCGGTTGCCGCTGGACTTGCCGTCCCCATGGTGACGGAATCAGCAACGCAGGACTCGGCCCTTTTCTTCAACACTCCCTCAGGGAACATCTCGTGCGTCTACGTTCCGTCGAGGCTGTCCGCGAACCTGCGCTGCGACATCGGGGGCGGCGTCAAGCCGTTGCCCCCCAAGCCGAGAAGCTGCGGGTTCGACTGGGGCGTGGGGATCCAGATGCAAAACCGCGGACGGGCGCGGATCGTGTGCGCCAGCGACTCGGTGTTCAGCCCGACGGCGAAGCGTTTTCCGTACGGCACGACCTGGCGACGCAATGGGTTCATCTGCACCGTCCGCAGGGTGGGTCTGCGTTGCACGAACCGGACGAAGAACGGCTTCTTCCTCAGCCGGCAGCGGTCCTCCGCTTCTAGTCGTACTCGACGCGCTCCAGGTAGAGGCCCGCCGCCGGCGCGGTCGTGCCCCCCTCGGTACGCGGACGGCCCTCGAGTAGCCGGGCGAACTCGTCCGGGGAGCGCTCGAGCATCGTGCCGACGAGGGTCCGCACCATGTGGCGAAGGAAGGAGTCGGCCGTGATCTCGAGCTCGAGCGCGTCTCCGCGCTCGAACCACGCCGCGCTGCGAATCGTCCTGGTGAAGACCTCGCGGTCGGTCTCGGTCTTGGTAAAAGCGCGGAAGTCGTGCTTGCCGCGCAGGAGGTCGGCAGAGTCGGCAAGTCCCTGCAAATCGACGGGATACGGGTACCAGTAGCTGCGGTGCTGCTCGAAGGGTGAAGGCGTCCGTCGCCGCCAGATGCGATAGCGGTAGCTTCGTCCCGTCGCCGAGTGGCGGGCATGGAAATCGGGAGCCGCCTCTTCTGCCGTGAGCACCGACACGTCATCCGGAAGCGCGGTGTTCAGCGCCTCGTGTGCCCGCTCGATCGGCGGGCCACCTTCCACGTCGACGCTCGCCACCTGTCCGACGGCGTGGACGCCGGTGTCCGTTCGACCGGCGACGGCGAGTCGCTCCCAGGAGGTGTAGACCCACCCGAGCGCGTCACGCATGACCCCCTCGACGGTGCGGAGGTTCGGCTGAGCTGCCCAGCCCCGGAACCTGGTTCCCTCGTATTCGAGCGTGAGCCGTAGCCTCGGCACGCGCGGAGGCTACGTCAGTTGCGAGCACCAGCGAGGAGGATGACCGACTTGCTACCGCCGTCGAACGAGGGCTCGGCGCAGGGCCGGTCCGGCGTGAAGCCGTCGCGAGCGGTCACGATCCTCCAATCGGCATAGCCGTGCTCATCGAGCTCACGTCGAACGAGCGCACGAGCTTGTCTCACGCCGACGCAGAGCGACGAGCCGCGAGAGCTTCCGGACGGAGGCTCTCCGATCCGGGCGAAGATTGCGTCTCGCAGCCGGACGAACCGCTTGCTCTCGGCCTCGCCCTCCTCGCTGAGGTCTGCGAGCCCCATGCGCTCGCAGGTCTGCGCATCCGAGCTAGGAAAGACTCCCACGGGGCCGGTGCTCAGGACGCAGGCCGCCAAGCGTTCCGGCACGGGGCTCCCCACCTTTCCCTGCTCCCAGAGCTCCCGGCACAGAGCAAGCGGCCCGCGCGGGTCCGGGCCCACAACCGAGACGTTTGCCGAGAGATCGGCGCGGTCGTAGCAGCCGATGCTGTCCAAGTGGCTCGGCTCAGTCCGCAGCACGTAGGCGGTGAACCCTGTTGCGGCGATGAGCAGAATGGCTACGGCTGGCACGAGTGAGAGCACGAGGCGGCGCCGGCGGCGCCGCATCTCGAGCTCGCGCACGAGATGGCTGCGCCGACGCTCGAGCTGCCCAGGTGGGAAGTCGCGCTCGTTCGGAATCTCGAAGTCGTTCATTTCGCCAGTGCCCTCCTTTGCGCACAGATCGCGGCGCCTTCGTCAAGCCGTCGCCGTGCTCGCGATAGCCGGGAGCGAACCGTTCCCACGGGAAGGTCGAGCGCGACGGCCGCTTCCTCATAGCTGAGGCTGGACCAAACGCAGAGCGCCAAGACCTCCTGGTCGCGCTTCGGCAGGAGCCGGAACGACTCGAGCACGTCGCGCATCCGGCGCTCGTCGTCGACCCTCGCCGCTGCATCTTCGGCAAAGTCCGCCTCATGCTCGGCGGGCATCCGCTCGAGCGCAGCCCGATAACGCCGCACCGTCCGGTTGCGGTTGCGGAGGACATTTCCGGCCACTCCGTAAAGCCACGGAAGCAGGCTGTCGCCGTGGATCCGGACGTCCTTGCGCTTGCGCCACGCCTCGAGGAAGACGACCGAGGTCAAGTCTTCGGCCGCGGCCCAGTCAGCGGTGCGGTGAAAGCAGTAGTTGTAGATCGCGCGCCCGTGCCGCTCGAAGAGCGTGCTGAAGGCGGCCGGGTCGGCTTGCCGCAGGAGTTGGCGATCGGTCTCCATCACCCGGTTCATGTCCGCAGCAGCAAACCGGGTTCCCCCCACAGCCGCGTATCATCACGCGCCGTGAGGAACGAGGATTGGCGCGTCGAGATCAACCTCGACGACAAGCACGAGGGATACGACTTCGGCGAGAGGCTCCGGTCGCAGGATCTCGCCGACGATGCGCGTGAGCGCCTGGGCAAGCGCGTCTACGTCTCGCGCAACGGGCCCCAGCTGTTCCTGTACGCGGGCAGCGAGGAACAGGCCAGAGAGGCCGAGTTGGTGGTTCGGGGCCTCGTCGTGGCCGACGACCTGAGTGCCGACTTCGCAGGCGTCACGAGGTGGCATCCGGTCGAGCAAGAGTGGAAGGACGCCTCGATCCCCCTTCCTGAGACGGAAACCGAGGTCCGTCAGGAGCTCGAGCGCAAGGAGGAGGCCGAGCGCGACGAAGTGGAAGAGGAGGGCTCCTACGACTGGCTGGTCAAGATCAACTTGCCCGGCGCGGCCGAAGCGGAGCGAATCGCAGAAACGCTGGACGAGGCCGGGCATCCGGTGCACCGAATCTGGCGCTGGGTGACCGTCGACGTGCTCACGGAAGAGATCGGCAACGAGCTGATGTCATCGCTCCAGGGGGCCTTGCCGACGGACGCGGAGATCTGGCTGGAAGGAAACCTCGACGACGCGCGGTCGCCGACCGCCGCCCTTTTCGACCCGAGGATGTACTAGCCGCTGACGCCCGGTGCTGCGGCGCCGGCCGGAACCTCGGCCTCGACGTCCTCTTCCTCGCGGCGGGGACGCGGGGCCGTCGGAGCGGGCGGCACGTAGTCGACGAACTCGAGGTACACCATCTCGGCCGCGTCGCCGTAGCGAGGCCCGAGCTTGACGATCCGTGTGTATCCCCCCGGGCGGTCGCTGAACCGCGGGGCGACCTCGGCGAAGAGCAGGTGCACGACGTCGTTCGAGTGCAGGAACGCGAGTGCCTGGCGCCTGGCCGCGAGATCGCCGCGCCGGCCGAGTGTGATCATCTTCTCGGCGACGGGCTTGACGGCCTTCGCCTTGGCGACGGTCGTCTTGATCCGCCCGTGCTCGATCAGCGCACCGGTGAGGTTCGAGTACAGAGCCTTCCGATGCGCCGAGTCGCGCCCGAGCTTCTTACCGGCCTTGTGATGCCGCACTGAGAATTACTCCTCGCCGCGGAGGTTGAGGCCGTGCGTCGCGAGGGTCTCCTTGACCTCCTCGATCGACTTCTTCCCGAAGTTCGGGATCGCCGCGAGCTCGTTCTCGCTCTTCACGACGAGGTCGCCGATCGTCTCGATGCCGACCCGCTTGAGACAGTTGTAGGACCGCACGCCGAGCTCGAGCTCCTCGATCGGGAAGTTCTCCATCCCGTGCGCGAGTGGAGCCTCGGTGGCGGCCAGCTCGGCCTGTGCAGCCTCGCCGAAGCCCTCCATGCGCTCGATGTCGGTGAAGATCGCGAGCTGGCGGATGAGGATCTCAGCAGCCTGGCCGATGGCCTCCTTGGGGTCGATCGACCCGTCGGTCGACACGTCGAGGTTGAGCTTGTCGTAGTCGGTGCGCTGGCCCACGCGCGCCGCTTCGACGTCGTAGGAGACGCGGCGGACGGGCGAGAAGATCGAGTCGATCGGAATGACGCCGATCGTGTGCTCGGGCCCGCGGTTGAGCTCGGCCGGTACGTAGCCGCGGCCGCGGCCGATCGTCATGGTCAGCTCGAGCCTGCCCTTGTCCGAGAGGTTCGCGATCTCGAGCTCCGGGTTGAGGATCTCGAGGTCGGCAGGCGCCTCGATGTCGCCGGCGGTGACCTTGCCCGGCCCCTTGTGGTTCAGCCGCACCTCGATCTCGGGCGACTCGCCGTGCAGCCGGACGATCATGTTCTTCAGGCGGAGGATGATGTCGGTCACGTCCTCCTTCACGCCGGTGAGCGTGGTGAACTCGTGCGCGACGCCCTCGATCTTGACCGAGGTCACAGCGGCGCCCTCGAGAGACGAGAGCAGCACGCGGCGCAGCGAGTTGCCGAACGTGTACCCGAAGCCGCGGTCGAGCGGCTCGATCGTGAAGCGGCCCCGCTGCTCGGTGACCTCCTCGTGGACGATCTTCGGGATCTGGAATTCCATCAGGCTCGTGCGTGTAGCCATACCGTTCCTTTCTTCCTACTTCGAGTAGAGCTCGACGATGAGCGATTCTTGGACTGGAGTGTCGATCTCGGTGCGCTCGGGAACCTTCAGCACCTTCCCGGTGAGGCCCTCGTGGTCGGCCTGGAGCCAGGGAGCGACCGAGGCGGTGAGGTCGGTCGCGTCGCGAATCACCTGCTCGGCCGAGGAGCCGGGTGCCATCGTGACGATGTCGTCGGGACGCACCTGGTAGCTGGGGATGTTCACGCGGCGGCCGTTGACGTGGAAGTGGCCGTGCCGCACGAGTTGCCGGGCTTGCGCGCGCGAGGCGGCGAAGCCGAGCCGGTAGACGACGTTGTCGAGACGCGTCTCGAGCATCTGCAGCAGGTTCTCGCCGGTGATGCCGGAGCCGCGCGCCGCCTTCGCGTAGTAGTTGCGGAACTGCTTCTCGAGCAGGCCGTAGTACCGGCGCGCCTTCTGCTTCTCGCGCAACTGCATGAGGTACTCGGACTGCTTGATCCGGCCGCGGCCGTGCTCACCCGGTGGATACGAGCGACGCTCGATGGCGCACTTCTCGGTCAGGCAGCGCTCGCCCTTCAGGAAGAGCTTCAGGCCCTCGCGGCGGCACTGCTTGCACTTCGGGGAGCGGTCTCTGGCCACTAGACGCGCCTCCGCTTTCGTGGCCGCACGCCGTTGTGCGCCTGCGGGGTGACGTCCTTGACGCCGAGAATCTCGAGGCCGGCGGCCTGGAGCGAGCGGATCGCCGTCTCGCGGCCCGACCCCGGGCCCTTGACGAAGACCTCGACCTTCTGCAGGCCGTGCTCCATGCCCTTCCGAGCGCACGAGTCGGCGGTGACCTGCGCAGCGAACGGAGTCGACTTGCGCGAGCCCTTGAAGCCGGCCGAGCCGGCCGACTCCCAGACGATGACGTTGCCCTCGTTGTCGGTGAGCGTGACGATCGTGTTGTTGAACGACGTCTTGATGTGCGCCTGGCCGATGGCGATGTTCTTCTTGACCCGGCGGCGACTGCGCCCGCGGGTCGCTTTGCGAGGAGGCGCCATTAGTGCCCCTTCCAGTGACGCTGTCGAGTTTCTGGGTCGCGAGCACCAAGCCAGAGGCCGCACTCGACCGCGGCCAAGGCTTCAAGCCTTGGCAAGGGCGAGGGTGGGTTCTGGCGCAGCGTGATCGCGGGCCAGAAGCCGACGAGTGTTGCTGGGAGGGGCACTAGGTTTTCGTCGCCGCTTTCTTGCCGCGCCCGACCGTCTTCTTCGGGCCCTTGCGCGTGCGCGCGTTCGTCTTCGTGCGCTGGCCCCTCACGGGCAGGCCGCGCCGGTGGCGAACGCCGCGGTACGCGCCGATCTCGCCGAGCCGCTTGATCGCCTGCGAGCGCTCGCGGCGGAGATCACCTTCGACCTGGAGGTTCGTGTCGATGTAGTCGCGGAGCTTCGTGATCTCCTCGTCGGTGAGGTCGCGGACCTTGGTGTCGATCCCGATCCCGACGGCGGTGGAGACCTTCTGCGCCGTGGAGCGACCGATCCCGAAGATGTAGGTCAGGCCGATCTCGAGGCGCTTCTCGCGCGGCAGGTTGACGCCTGCGATCCTGGCCATTAGCCCTGCCTCTGCTTGTGTCGTGGATTCGTGCAGATGACCATGGTCCGTCCGTGCCGGCGGATCACGCGGCACCGCTCGCACATGGGCTTGACTGATGCTCGAACTTTCATCTCTTCCTTCGTCGAAACCGCGCCTCGTGAGCGCGGTTGCCAGGACACGAAAACACGCGCAGCCAGGCTGCGCGAAGCCGAATTATGGTAGCAAACCCGCTCCCACCGGACTTAGGCGCCGACTCGGCGGCGCCGCATAGGAAATGCGGGCTCCGCCCGCGTTTCCGGCCTCGAAGCCGCAGTCAGGATGCGCGGCCCCTCCTCGGTCACGGCCACGGTGTGCTCGAAATGGGCGGAAAGTGACTCGTCTACTGTGGAAATCGACCACTGGTCGTCGTGCACGACGACCTCCGGGGAGCCGGCTGTGATCATCGGCTCGACCGCGAACGTCATGCCCGGCGCCAGCTCCGGGCCACGCCCCGGCGAGCCGTAGTTCGGGAGCTGCGGATCCTCGTGCATGGAGCGGCCGATTCCATGCCCGACGAGGCTGCGGACGACCGAGTAGCCCGCCTCCTCGGTCGCGGTCTGAACTGCGTGCGAGATGTCCGAAAGGCGGTTGCCGGGGCGGCATTGCTCGATGCCGGCCTCGAGCGCAGCCTGGCAGCCTTCGAGCAGGCGCTGTGCCTCGGTGGAGATCTCGCCGACGGGGAACGTGAAGGCGGAGTCGGCCACGAAGCCGTCGAGAGTCACTCCGACGTCGACCGAGAGGATGTCGCCCTCGTCGAGTGCGAGCGAGCCCGGAATCCCGTGGACGACCATGGAGTTCGGCGACGTGCAGATCGAGGCCGGGTACCCCCGGTAGCCCATGAACGGCGACGTACCGCCCTGCGACGCGATGTAGTCGGCTGCGAGGCGGTCGAGCTCACCAGTGGTCACGCCCGGCCTGATGTGCTCGCCGATCAAGGCGATCGTGTCGACCACGACACGGCCGGCCGCGGCCATCTTCTCGATCTCCTCCTGCGACTTGCGGACGATCATCGGACCGCCGCCTGTTCCAGGGCTTCCTGGATCTCCGAGAAGACCTCGTTGATCGGGCGGTCGGCGTGGATGTGCACGACGTTGCCGCTCGTGCGGTAGTGCTCGACCAGCGGTTCGGTCTCACGGTGGTAGGTGCGCAGCCGCTCGGCGATCACCTCGGGCGTGTCGTCGGCGCGACCTTCCGCCTGTGCGCGCTTGAGCAGCCTCTGCGTGGAGACGTCGTCCGAGTTCTGCAGCTCGAAGACGACGTCCAGGTCTCGGCTGATCTCGCGCAGCAAGGCGTCCAGGGCCAGTGCCTGCGGCCACGTTCGCGGGAAGCCGTCGAGGACGAAGCCATTCGCGGCGTCCGACTCCTCGAGCCGGTTGCGGATCAGCTGGATCATCAGCTCGTCGGAGACCAGTTGGCCGTCGTCGAGGATCGGCTTGAGCTGGCGGCCGAGCGGCGTGTCCGCCTCGATCGTCGCCCGGAGCATGTCGCCCGTCGCGATGTGCGGCAGGCCGTACTCCTCGGAGATCCGCTTGGCCTGCGTTCCCTTCCCAGACCCCTGGGGGCCCAGCAACAAGATGTTCACGCTATTTGAGGAAGCCCTCGTAGGAGCGCATCATCATCTGCGACTCCATCTGGCGCATGGTGTCGAGCGCGACACCGACGGCGATCAGAACGGAGGTGCCGCCCAGAGCGCCTGCGGTGGCCTGAGAGAAGCCGCCGTAGCGAATGAAGAGGCTCGGCAAGACGGCGACGATCGCCAGGTAGAGCGCGCCGGGAAGCGTGAGGCGAGTCAGCACGCGGTCCAGGTACTGCGCGGTCGGCGGGCCCGGCCGGATTCCCGGGATGTAGCCACCGTGCTTGCGCAGGTTGTCGGCCTGGTCGACGGGGTTGAACTGGACCGCCGTGTAGAAGTACGTGAAGATCACGATCAGGAACCCCTCGAGCAGGAGGAAGGTCGCCGAGGTGGCCTGGAAGTGCTGGTTGACGAAGCCCTGTGTCTGCGGGAAGTACTGGCCGACGGTCGGCGGGAAGGCCATGACGGCGGCGGCGAAGATGATCGGGATGACGCCGGCCATGTTCACACGCAGCGGCATGTAGGTCGAGCCGCCCGCGGTCATCCGTCGGCCCACCATCCGCTTCGCGTACTGGATCGGGATTCGGCGCTGCCCCTCCTGGATGAAGACGATGGCGACGATGATCGAGATCGCGATCAGCGGGAAGAACAGGCGCTCCATCACCCCGCCGTTGATCCAGGCGTTGATCCCGAGCGGAAGGCCCGTGAGGATCGACGCGAAGATGAGCAGCGAGATCCCGTTGCCGACGCCGCGCTTGGTGATCAGCTCGCCCATCCACATGAGCAGGGTCGTCCCGGCGGTCAGGGTCATGATGATCAGCACCATGCGCCCGAGGCTCGCCTCGAGAGCGCCCTGCCGCTCGAAGAGGAACGCGTAGCCGGTCGACTGCGCCGCCGCGAGGGCGACGGTCAGGTAGCGCGTGTACTGGTTGATCTTGGCGTAGCCGGCCTCGCCCTCCTTCTGCAGCTGCTCGAGCCGCGGCACGACGACCGTCATCAGCTGGAGGATGATCGAGGCCGTGACGTACGGCATGATCCCGAGCGCGAAGATCGCGAACTGGGAGAGCGCGCCGCCGGAGAAGAGGTTCAGCAGGCTGAGGACGGTGCCGCTCTGGCCGCGGAAGTAGTCCTCGATCGCCGAGGCGTTCACTCCCGGCGCAGGGATCCACGAGCCGAGCCGGTAGATCGCGAGGATCAGCGCCGTGAAGAGGACGCGGCGGCGCAGCTCGGGGACGCGCCAGGCGTTGGCGAGCCAGGAGAACATTAACCCTCCGAAACCTCCGCTTCCGCTCCGGTTTCGGAGGGCGGCTCCTCGGCGGCTTCGGTCTCCTCCTCGGGAGCTCTCAGCAGGCTCGGCCTCCTGCTTAGCGGCGGGCTCCGGCTTCTTGCGAACCTTTCTTCGGCTTCGGCTTCGGCTCGCCGCGTAGCCAGTTGACCGAGCCGCCCGCGGCCTCGATCTTCTCGCGGGCGCTCTTGGAGAAGAGGTGTGCGGAGACGGTCAGCTTCTTGGTCAGCTCGCCGTAGCCGAGGATCTTCAGGTCGATCCGCGTGTTGCGGATCAACCCGGCCTCCTTCAGGCCCTCCGGGGTGACCTCACCGTCGAAGCGCTCGAGGTCGCGCACGTTGACCGACTGCACCTTGGTGCGGTGCGGCCCGATCGGCATCGCGTCCTTCGAGTACTGGCCTCGCAGCTTGCCGAGCCGCATGTAGATCGGGTTCTGGCCGCCCTCGAAGCCGGGCCGCATCTTGCGGTGGCCGGAGCGGGCTTTCTGCCCCTTGATGCCGCGGCCCGAGTAGCGGCCCTTGCCGGAGCCGGGGCCGCGGCCGACGCGCTTGCGATCGCGGCGGGGCGCGGCGGGCTTGAGCGTGTTCAGAGAGAGTTTCTCGGCCATTGCTACTTGCCGTCCTCGATCTCGACGAGGTGGCGAACCTTTCTGAGCATACCGGCGAGCTCCGGGCCTTCCGAGTGCTCGGCGGTGCGCCCGATCTTGCCCAGGCCGAGCGCCCGCAGGGTTCCGCGGTGCCTGGCGCTCTGGCCGATCGCGCTACGAACTTGCCGGATCTTGACCTTCGCCACTCTCGGTCTCCTCGTTCACTTCCGTCGGCTCCGCCTCGGCGGCTGGTGCCGGCTCGGCAGCGACGGTGTCAGACACCGTGCCGGTGTCAGGCACCTGCTCCTCTTCGACCTTCTTGGTCGGCAGCACCTGGCTGATCGTCAGCCCGCGGCTCGCAGCGACCTCCTCGGGGCGCCGCAGGGACTGCAGGCCGTTGATCGTCGCCTTGAGCATGTTGATCGGGTTCGTCGTCCCGAGGCTCTTGGCGAGGATGTCGCGGATCCCGCCGAGCTCGAGCACGGCGCGGACGCCGCCGCCGGCGATCACGCCCGTTCCCTCGCTGGCCGGCCGCAGCATGACGCGCGCTGCGCCGAAGCGGCCGACGATCCCGTGCGTGATCGTGGTGCCGTGCTTCGGCACCGTGAAGATGTTCTTCTTCGCGTCGTCGACGGCCTTCGAGATGGCGAGCGGAACCTCGCGGGCCTTCCCGTAGCCGAGGCCGACACGATCGACCTCGTCGCCGATCACGACGAGCGCCGTGAACGAGAACCGCCGGCCGCCCTTGACGACCTTGGCGACGCGGTTGATCTCGACCACGCGCTCCTTGAGCTCGCGGCTCTCCTCTCGTGCCATCACTTCTCTTCGACGGTGCTCATAGTGTCCTTTCCGGTGGTCCTGCCAAGGCTCTGGGTCGCGAGCACCAAGCCAGAGGTCGCACTCGACCGCGGCCAAGGCTGAAAAGCCTTGGCAAGGGCGAGGGTGGGCTCTGGCGCCGCGTGATCGCGGGCCAGACCGGCATGGGCTGCCGGGAAGGACACGAACTTCAGGCCTCCCTCACGCGCTGCTTCGGCGAGCGCCTTGACGCGCCCGTGGTACAGGTAGCCGCCGCGGTCGAAGACCACGGCCTCGATCTCTGCCTTCTTCGCGGCCTCTGCGACCAGCTTGCCCACCTCGGCCGCCTGGGCGGTCTTGTTGCCCTTGAACGACTTCTTGAGCTGCAGCCAGCTCGCGGCTGCGAGGGTCTTGCCCTCGAGGTCGTCGACGAGCTGCGCGGTGATGCCGCGGTTGGAGCGGAAGACGACGAGGCGCGGGCGCTCGGCGGTGCCGGAGACCTTCTTGCGCACACGCTTGTGGCGGCGCGCGCGGGCTTTGGGTTGCGTCAGCACGGCCATTAGGCGCGCTTCCCGACCTTGCGGCGCACGTACTCGCCCTCGTAGCGGATGCCCTTGCCCTTGTAGGGCTCGGGGGGCCGGACGGCCCGGATCTCGGCGGCGATCTCTCCCACCTGCTGCTTGTCGATTCCCTTGACGATGACCTCTGTGGGCACGGGAACGTCGAACGTGATCCCGGCGGGCGGGTCGACGACGACCGTGTGCGAGAAGCCGACGTTCAGCTCGAGGGCTGTGCCGCGCAGCGCGGCGCGATAGCCGACGCCCTGGATCTGGAGCCGCTTCTCGAACCCGCGCGTGACACCCTCGACCATGTTCGCGACGAGCGAGCGCGTCAGCCCGTGCAAGCGCACGGTCGTCGCCGCGGTCGGTGGGGCGCGTGACGACGAGCGTCCCGTCGGCCTTGTCGATCTTCATCCGCACGGGAACGTTCTGGGTCAGCTCGCCGAGCGGCCCGTTGACCGTCACGCGGCCAGGGTCGACCGCGACGTTGACGCCGTCCGGGATCTCGATGGGCTGTTTGCCGATTCGACTCATTGACTCACCAGATGAAGCAGACGACCTCGCCGCCGACGCCTCGTTCCTCCGCCGTCTTGCTCGTGATGAGACCGCCCGACGTGGAGAGGATCGCGGTGCCCATACCACCGAGCACGCGCGGCAGCCGGTCCTTCCGAGCGTACACGCGACGACCCGGCTTCGAGACGCGCTTCAGGTCGGTGAGGATGCGCTCCCGGTTGCGGCCGAACTTGAGCTCGACGGTCAGGTTGTCGAAGGCCTCGCCCTTCTCGACGCGGAAGTCGGTGATGTAGCCCTCCTCCTTCAGGAGCCGGGCGATCTCCTCCTTGATGCGCGAGGTCGGCATCGTCGTCGAGTCGTGCATCGCCTTGTTGGCGTTGCGGATGCGCGTGAGCATGTCGGCGATCGGATCGGTATGCATCTAGTTCACCAACTTGATTTGGTCATGCCGGGGATCACGCCTTCGTGCGCGAGCTCGCGCAGGCAGATCCGGCAGAGGCCGAATTTCTTGTAGACCGCGCGTGGCCGCCCGCAGCGGTTGCAGCGGGTGTAGCGCCGCACGCTGTAGCGCGGCTCGCGCTTGGCCTTGGCGATCAAGGACTTCTTAGCCACGTTGTGCTCCTTCTTCCGCGAACGGCATGCCGAGCCCGCGCAGCAGCGCGAGACCGGCCTCGTCGTCCTCGGCGGTGGTCGTGATGGCGACGTCGAGACCGCGGATCGTCTGCACGTCGTCGTAGTTGATCTCCGGGAAGATGATCTGCTCGTGGATCCCGAGCGAGTAGTTGCCGCGCCCGTCGAACGACTCGGGCGCCAGGCCGCGGAAGTCACGAATCCGTGGCAGCGCGATCGAAACGAGCCGGTCGAGGAACTCCCACATGCGGTCGCCGCGCAGCGTGACGCGCGCGCCGATCGGCATGCCGTCGCGGATCTTGAAGCTGGCGATCGACTTCCGAGCCTTCCGAACCTGCGCTCGTTGGCCGGCGATCGTCGTCAGCTCCTCGATCGCGCTGTCGAGCAGCTTGGTCTCGGTCTTCGCCTCGCCGACGCCCATGTTGAGCGTGATCTTCGAGACGCGCGGGACGCGCATGATCGAGGAGTAGCCCAGCTGCTCCTTGAGCTGCTCGCGCAGCTCGGCGTCGTAGCGGTCCTTGAGACGAGGGGTGTGGCCGTTCGAGCTCATTTGTCGATCGCCTCTTTGCAGTCGATGCGCTTGCACACGCGCACGCGTCGGCTCCCCTCGCCGCTCTTCGCTTCCCGGACCTCGATCCCGACGCGCGTCGGCCGGTTGCACACGGGGCAGACGAGCATCACGTTCGAGAGCTGGATCGGAGCCGGCTTCTCGATCACGCCGCCCGGCTGGAGCTGCTGCTGGCCCATCCGGCTCGGGTTGGCCATCGGCCGCGGACGCGTGTGGCGCTTGATCACGTTCAGGTTCTCGACGAGAACGCGCCTCTCTTTCGGGCGCGCTTCGATGACGCGGCCTTGCTTGCCGCGGTCCTTGCCCGACAGGACGTGAACCGTGTCGCCCTTCTTGATTTTCATGGTCTTCATGTCTAGAGCACCTCTGGAGCCAGGCTGACGATTTTCATGAAGTTCTTCTCGCGCAGCTCGCGGGCGACGGGCCCGAAGATGCGCGTTCCGCGCGGGTTGCGCGCGGCGTCGATGATCACGGCCGCGTTCTCGTCGAACGCGATCTGCGTGCCGTCGTTGCGGCCGTATGGCTTCTTCGTCCGCACGACGACCGCCTGCACGACCTCGCCCTTCTTGATCGTGCCCTGCGGCGTGGCCGTCTTCACGGTACCGACGATCACGTCGCCGACCCGAGCGTAGCGGCGCTTGGAGCCGCCGAGGACGCGGATGCAGAGGAGCTCGCGGGCGCCCGTGTTGTCGGCGACCCGTAGACGGGACTCCTGCTGGATCACTTGGCGGCCTCCAGGACCTCGACGAGGCGCCAGTTCTTCGTGGCGGACAGCGGCCGCGTCTCGACGATGAGGACCACGTCGCCCACGTTGGCCACGTTCTGCTCGTCGTGCGCGTGGAACTTGCGCGAGCGGCGGATGACCTTCTTGTACCGGGAGTGGGCCTTCACGGTCTCGACCTTGACCACGATCGTCTTCTCCATCGCGCTCGAGACGACGATGCCGCGGCGCTCCTGGCGGCGGCCTCGCACGTGCTCGGGCTTCGGCAGCCGCGTGATCGCCTTGCGGGTCTCGGGGCGCTCGTGCTTGGGCTTCGAGCGCTGGCGCCGCTCGCTGCGCGGCTTGCGCCTCGGCTTGGCCTTGCGCTCCGGCATCGCCGTGGACGGAGCCTCGGGGCGGCTTCGGCTGCAGCGGCAGGCTCCTCGCCCTCCGCTTCCGCGGCAGGGGCTTCCTCCGCCGCCGGTTCCTCGGCAGGGGCTTCCTCCGCCGGTTCCTCGGCGGGCGGCCTCCTCGGCGGGCTGCTCCTCGGGGGGAGCCTCCTCGGCCGGCGGCTCGGCCTCGGCCACGGCCTCTTCGGCAGGCGCCTCGGCTTCAGGCCGGCAGGCTCACTCTGCCGGGGCCTCGGCCTCGGCTACCGACTCGTCCCTCTTCGTTCGTCTCTTCGTTCTTCTCTTCGTCTGCCACGCTATGCGTCCATGTGTGTGTGAGTTGCCATATGGAGTTCGTCTCAGTTCTCATGATTAGGTCCCTTCCTTCGCGAACTCGCGCTCGCTTCGTACCGTCAGAATCCGTGCGATCTCGCGCTTCGCCAGCTTGAGGCGCGCGGGGTTTTCGAGCGCCCCGGTCGCCGACTGGAACCGCAGGTTGAAGAGCTCCTGCCGCCGCTCCGCGAGCGCCTCCTGCAACTGGTCGTCGCTCATCCCTCTCAGGTCTCTAGCTCTCAAAGAGATCCGCCTCCCGCTTCACGAACTTGGTCTTGATCGGCAGCTTCGACCCTGCGAGCCGAAGCGCATCCTTGGCGAGCTGCTCCGGCACGCCGGAGAGCTCGAACATGACGCGGCCGGGCTTGATGACGGCGACCCAGTGCTCCGGAGCGCCCTTGCCCGAGCCCATGCGCGTCTCCGCCGGCTTCTGGCTGACGGGCTTGTCGGGGAAGACGTTGATCCAGACCTTCCCACCGCGCTTGATCTTTCGCGTCATGGCGATACGGGCGGCCTCGAGCTGGCGGTTCGTGACCCAGGCTGCCTCCATCGCCTTGATCCCGTAGTCGCCGAACTGCACCGTCGTCTGTCCCTTCGAGACGCCCTGGCGGCGGCCGCGCTGCTGCTTGCGGTACTTCGTTTTCTTTGGAAGCAGCACTTAGCTCTTCTCCTTGCCCTTCTTCTTCGGCTTGTCTCGGTCGTCGCGTCGGCTTCGTCGGACTCTCGGCGGGGTCGTCCTCGTTCTGCGGCCACGGCCACTGGCCGCCTTCTTCGGCTTGGCTGTGGTCTCCGCGGTCGCTTCGGCCTCGCCTGCTTCTCGGCACTGGTGCTCGTCGTGTCGGGTGCCTCGGCTACCGGCGCCGCGGTCTCCTCGACTGCCACCTCGGCCACCGGAGCCGTGGTCTCCTCGACCTCGGGCTTCACCTCGGGCTGCTCGTCGGCGCGCGGCTCGACGCTGTCGCGCTTCGCGCCCTTGCGCGGCTGCGCTCCGCGCCGCGGCCGTCGCTTCTGGACGGGCCCGAGGCCCTCGCGATCTGCTGCACCGCCGCGGCGACCGCTCTCGCGAGACGCCGACAGGCCTTCCTTGCGCCCGCCGCGCCGTCGCGCCGTGTCCTGGTCGCCGAGCCGCGTCTCCTTCTGCGTGGCGACGCTCTCGTAGCCCTCGGGCATGATCTCGCCCTTGTTGATCCAGACCTTCACGCCGATGCGGCCGTACGTCGTCTTGGCCTCGACGAAGCCGTAGTCGATGTCGGCGCGGATCGTGTGCAGCGGCACACGGCCCTCGGAGTAGCTCTCGGAGCGACTCATCTCCGTGCCGCCCAGACGGCCACCGCACTGCACCTTGACGCCGTGCGCGCCCGAGCGGATAGCGGAAGCGAGCGAGCGCTTCATCGCGCGCCGGAAGCTGACGCGGTTCTGGAGCTGCTCGGCGATCGACTGCGCGACGAGCTTCGCGTCCAGCTCGGGCCGCTTGATCTCGTTGATGTTGATGTGGACGTTCTTGCTGGTCATGCCGTGGATCTCTTTGCGGAGCGCGTCCACCTCGGAGCCCGACTTCCCGATGACGATCCCCGGCCGAGCCGTGTAGATGTCGATCGTGATCCGCTGCTTGTCCTTGCGGATCAGGATGTCGGACAGGCCCGCATGCGCGAGCTTGCCGTAGATGTGCTCGCGGATCTTCACGTCCTCGAGGATCGCGGCCGCGAACTCCTTGTTGCCCGTGTACCAGTTGGACTTCCAGTCGTGGATGACGCCGACGCGCATCCCGCCGGGATGAACTTTTTGGCCCATTAGGTCTCCTTCTTCTTGCGCGTCGTCGATGGTTTCTTGGCAGGCGTGCGGCGCTTCGGCTTGGCCTTGGCCTCGGCCTTCGGCTCGTCGGCCTTCTTCTCCGCCTTCGGCTGCGCCGCCTTGCGGCGCGGCGAGCGCTTCGGCTTCTCCGCGGCCTTGGCCTCGGGCTTGGCGCGCGAGACGGCGACTTCCTCGGTCGGCGAGAGCTTGAGCGTGATGTGGCAGGTCCGCTTGCGAATGCGAGCCGCACGGCCGCGCGCACGGGCGCGCCAGCGCTTGAACACCGGGCCCTCGTCCACGTAGGCGGCGCTGACGAGCAGGTCGTCGCCGATCAGGCCGTGGTTCGCCTCCGCGTTCGCGACGGCGGCCTTCAGCAGCTTTTCGATGTCGCGGGCAACGGCGCGCTGGGTGAAGGCGAGCACGGTCCGAGCCTCGGGCACGCTGCGCCCGCGGATGTGCTCGACGACGAGCCTGCGCCTTGCGAGGCGAGGTTCGCACGTACTTGGACGAGGCCTTCACCTCGGGCCGGGTTGCGGTCGAAGCGGCCACTAGGTCCTCTTGACCTCCGCCTTGCGATCGCCGGAGTGCGCGCGGAAGGTCCGTGTCGGCGCGAACTCGCCGAGCTTGTGCCCGACCATCTGCTCCGTGACGAAAACAGGTACGTGCTTACGGCCGTCGTGGACGGCGATCGTGTGCCCGACCATCTCCGGGAAGATCGTCGAGGTCCGCGACCAGGTGCGAATCATGTTCTTGGAGCCCGAGGTGTTCATGGCCTCGATGCGCTTCATGAGGCGCTCTTCCACCCACGGCCCCTTCTTCGAAGACCTACTCAACGCTTCTCCTTCCCACGCCGACGGCCGCGGACGATCAGGCGGTCGGATTCCTTGTGCTTCGAGCGGGTGCGCTTGCCGAGCGTCGGCACGCCCCACGGAGTCACCGGGTGGCGGCCGCCCTTGGACTTGCCCTCGCCGCCGCCGTGCGGATGGTCGACCGGGTTCATGGCAGAGCCGCGCACGGTCGGGCGCTTTCCGCGCCAGCGGCTGCGGCCTGCCTTCCCCCACGTGATGTTCTCGTGGTCGACGTTGCCGACCTGGCCGATCGTGGCCCGGCAGGTCAGCGCGACGCGCCGCACCTCGCCGGAGGGCAGGCGGAGCACGCCGTACCCGTCGTCCTTCGCCACGAGCTGGACCCCGGCGCCTGCGCTGCGGGCCATCTGGCCACCGCGGCCGGGCTTGAGCTCGACGTTGTGGACGAGCGTGCCGGTCGGGATGTTCGCGAGCGGGAGCGCGTTGCCCGGCTTGATGTCGGCCGTCGGGCCCGACTCGACGGTCGAGCCGACGCTCAGGCGTGCCGGGGCGAGGATGTACGCCTTCGCTCCGTCGGCGTAGTGGAGCAAGGCGATGTACGCCGAGCGGTTCGGGTCGTACTCGATCCCGGCCACCTTCGCGGGCACGCCGTCCTTGGTGCGCTTGAAGTCGATGACGCGGTAGCGGCGCTTGTGGCCGCCGCCCTTGTGGCGCGTGGTGATGCGACCCGCGTTGTTGCGGCCGCCCTTCTTCTTCACCGACTCGGTGAGGCTCTTCTCGGGCTTCGACTTCGTGATCTCCTCGAACGAGGAGACCGTCATGAAGCGCCGGCCGGAGTCGTTGGCTTGTATTGCGAAGTGCCATTAGTGGTCTCCCGGTGGCAGTGCTGGATGCCTGGGTCGCTAGCACAAGCCAGGCAAGGACGCAAGGAGCGTGCGGCTTCAGCCCGGACGCGACTGAGGACGCCGCATGGCGCAGCGTGATAGCGGGCCAGGCGCCAGTGAGTGTCGCCGGAGCCACTAACCTGAGCCCCCTCGAAGATGTCGATGGTGTCGCCTCTTTGAGCTGGACGATCGCCTTCTTCCAGCCGGATCGCTTCCCCTGGATGAAATTGCGCTTCTTCGGCTTCGGCTTGACGATGACGATGTTCACGGCGATGACCTTGACGCCGAAGAGCTGCTCGACCGCTTGCCGGATCTGAGTCTTGTGCGCATTCGAGTGCACGCGGAACGAGTACTTGCGATCTTCGATCAGGCTGTAGCTCTTCTCGGAGACCACGGGTGCGAGCAGCACTTCGTTCGGATGGAGGCTCATGAGGCAGCCGCCTTCTTCTGGACGGTCTCGAGCGCGGCCTCGCTGACGAGCAGCGAGCGCGCCCACACGATGGCGGCCACTTCGATCTCCGACGGTTGGACGACGACCACGCGCTCGAGATTGCGGAACGACTTCACGAGGCCCGTTTCGTCGTCGTTCGCGACGAGCAGGATCGGCCGCTCCTTGCCCCAGGTGTCGAGAAAGGCGGCAGCGCTCTTCGTGGATGGATCCGCGAAAGCGGATCCATCGATCACTCCAAGCGTGTCTGCGCCGGCATGCGCGCTCAGCACCCCCCGCAATGCGGAGCGGTAGGCCTTCTTGTTCACCTTGACCTCGAAGCTGCGCGCAGTCGGAGGAAAGGCGACGCCGCCGCCCGTGAACTGCGGCGCGCGGATGGTGCCCGCGCGTGCGCGGCCGGTGCCCTTCTGCCGCCAGGGCTTCCCGCGGCCGCCGGCGACGAGCCCGCGGCTCTTCGCGCCTCGCGTGCCTGCGCGGCGAGCGTTCAGCTCGGCCCGGACCGCCTCGTGCACGAGGTGCGGCTTCACGTCGGCGCCGAAGACGCCCTCTTCGAGGGTCACTTGCTTCGAGCTCTTGCCCGCGCCGTCGAGGAGAGAGGCCTTGGGGCTAGCCACGCTTCTTCTCCTCCCGGACCTCGACCACGCTGTTCTTGGACCCGGGCACTGCGCCCTTGACCATCAGCAGGTTCAGCTCCGGATCGACGGAGTGCACGGTCAGGCCGACCTGGGTCGCGCGCTTGCCGCCGAGCCGGCCGGCCATCTTCATGCCCTTGAAGACGCGCGAGGGCGTCGCCGAGGAGCCGATCGAACCGGGCTTGCGCACGTTGTGCGAGCCGTGGCTCACCGGGCCGCGGCTGAAGTTGTGGCGCTTGATCGTGCCGGCGAAGCCCTTGCCGATCGAGGTCCCCGAGACCTTGATCGGGTCGCCGGGCTCGAAGGCCTCGACGGTCACGGAGTCGCCCGGCACGAGCTCGGACTGGCCACGGAACTCGACGAGATGGCGGTGCGGCCCGACGCCGTTCTTCTTGAGGTGCCCGATGCGCGGCTTGGTCGCCTTGCGCTCCGGAACCTCGTCGAAGGCGAGCTCCACGGCCTCGTAGCCGTCGGTGTCCTCGGTCTTGACCCGGACCACGGGACAGGGACCGGCCGCGATCACCGTCACGGCCGTCACCTCGCCGCTCTCCTCGTCGAAGAGCTGCGTCATCCCGAGTTTTCTGCCCACGATCCCTTTCACGTTGTTCCCTCGAGAATCGTCCCAATGTCATCTGGCATTCGAATGTTCCTTTGGCGCATAGCGCGTCAGAGCTTGATCTCGATGTCGACGCCGGCCGGAAGATCGAGCCTCATCAGCTGGTCGATCGTCTTCGGCGTGGGACTGTGGATGTCGATCAGCCGCTTGTGCGTCCGCACCTCGAAGTGCTCGCGCGAGTCCTTGTCCTTGAACGGACTGCGGATCACGCAGTAGATGTTCCGCTCCGTCGGCAAGGGCACGGGACCAGTGATCGTCGCGCCGCTGCGCTGAGCGGTGTCGACGATCGACTGGGCCGACCGGTCGAGCTGCTGGTGGTCGTATCCCTTGAGACGGATGCGGATTTTCTGTTGCGCCAAGTCGGCTGATCTCCTCGTTACTTCTGGATCTCGGTTACGACGCCGGCGCCCACGGTGCGGCCACCCTCACGGACGGCGAAGCGCAGGCCCTGGTCCATGGCGATCGGCTGGATCAGCTCGATGTCCATGTTCGTGTTGTCGCCGGGCATGACCATCTCCTGACCCTCCGGGAGCTTGATCGCGCCGGTCACGTCCGTCGTGCGGAAGTAGAACTGGGGCCGGTAGCCGTTGAAGAACGGCGTGTGGCGCCCGCCCTCGTCCTTCGAGAGAACGTAGACCTCGGCCTTGAACTGCGTGTGCGGCGTGATCGAGCCCGGCTTGGCGAGCACCTGGCCGCGCTCGATCTCCTCGCGCTTGGTGCCTCGGAGGAGAGCACCGGCATTGTCGCCGGCCTGGGCGTAGTCGAGCGTCTTGTTGAACATCTCCATGCTCGTGACGACGGTCTTCTCGATCTTCTCGTGGATGCCCACGATCTCGACCTCGTTGCCCGACTCGATCTTGCCCTGCTCGATGCGGCCGGTCACGACGGTGCCGCGGCCGGTGATCGTGAAGACGTCCTCGATCGGCATCAGGAACGGCTTGTCGACGTCGCGCTCCGGCTCGGGGATGTACGAATCCACGGCCTCCATGAGCTCGACGATCTTGGCCTTGGCCTCTTCGTCGCCCTCGAGCGCCTTGAGCGCCGAGCCGGTGACGATCGGAATGTCGTCGCCCGGGAACTCGTACTTCGAGAGCAGCTCGCGGACTTCCATCTCGACGAGCTCGAGCAGCTCGGGGTCGTCGACCATGTCGGCCTTGTTCAGGAACACGACGATGTACGGCACCTCGACCTGGCGGGCGAGCAGGATGTGCTCGCGCGTCTGCGGCATCGGGCCGTCGGCGGCCGAGACCACGAGGATCGCGCCGTCCATCTGCGCGGCGCCCGTGATCATGTTCTTGATGTAGTCGGCGTGGCCGGGGCAGTCGACGTGCGCGTAGTGACGGTTGTCCGTCTCGTACTCGACGTGCGACGTGTTGATCGTGATGCCGCGCGCCTTCTCCTCCGGCGCGTTGTCGATCGACTCGAACGTGCGGGCGGTCGTGCCGCCCTTCTCAGCGAGAACAGCGGTGATCGCCGCGGTCAGCGTGGTCTTGCCGTGGTCGATGTGACCGATGGTGCCGACGTTCAGGTGCGGCTTGGTTCGCTCGAACTTCTCCTTACCCATTTTTCTCCTCTCGTCTAGCTTTGAGCGCTAGCTGTGTCGTCGTCGACGAGCTCGCTCGCGATCGACTGAGGGACTTGTTCGTAACGGTCGAATTGCATGCTGAATGTGGCGCGGCCCTGCGTCGTCGAGCGCAGGTCGGTTGCATAACCGAACATCGTGGCGAGCGGGACGCGCGCGGTGATCGCCTGGGCGTTGCCGCGCGGCTCGAGGTGCTCGATGTGCCCCCGCCGCGAGTTGAGGTCCCCCATCACGTCGCCCAGGTAGTCCTCGGGAGTGACGACCTCGACGGCCATCACCGGCTCGAGCAACTTGGGCTTTGCGCGCTGCATGGCGCTCTTGAAGGCCATGGAGCCCGCGATCTTGAAGGCCATCTCGCTCGAGTCGACCTCGTGGTACGAGCCGTCCACGAGATAGACGCGGATGTCGACGACCGGATACCCGGCGAGGATCCCCGAATCCATCGCCTCCTGGATGCCGAGGTCGACAGACGGGATGTACTCCCGCGGGATCTTGCCGCCGACGATCTTGTCCAGGAATTCGTAGCCCTCGCCGGGCTCGGTGGGCTCGAGGTTGATCACGACATGGCCGAACTGCCCACGGCCACCCGTCTGGCGGACGAACTTGCCGACGATCTTCTCGACCGGCTTCGAGATCGTCTCCCGATAGGCGACCTGAGGCCGGCCGACATTGGCGTCGACGTTGAACTCGCGGAACAGGCGGTCGACGATGATCTCCAGGTGCAGCTCGCCCATCCCTGCGATGAGCGTCTGGCCGGTCTCGTCGTCCGTGCGTACGCGGAAGGTCGGGTCCTCCTCGCTCAGGCGCTGTAGGCCTGCGCCGAGCTTGTCCTGGTCGCCCTTGGTCTTCGGCTCGATCGCGACCGAGATCACGGGCTCCGGGAAGTCCATCGACTCGAGACGGATCGGAGCAGTATCTATGGCGAGCGTGTCACCCGTGCTGGTGGCCTTGAGGCCGACGGCGGCTGCGATCTCCCCCGCGCCGATCTCGGGCCGCTCCTCGCGGTGGTTCGCATGCATCTGGAGGATGCGCCCGATGCGCTCCGTCTTGCCGGTCGAGGTGTTGAGCACGCGGTCGCCGGCCTTGATCGTGCCGGAGTAGACGCGGAAGTACGTCAGCTTGCCGACGAAGGGGTCGGACATGACCTTGAAGGCGAGCGCGCTGAACGGCTCGTCGAGCGCCGGGCGGCGCGAGAGCTCGTGCTCCGTCCGCGGGTCGATGCCGTGGATCGGTGGGACGTCGAGCGGGCTCGGCAGGTACTCGATGACCGCGTCGAGCAGCGGCTGCACGCCCTTGTTCTTGAACGCGCTGCCCAGAAGAACCGGTGTGACCGTGGCGTCGAGCGTTGCCGCGCGGAGGGCGCGCCTCAGCATCTCGGGCGTGACCGAGGACTCGTCCTGGAGGTAGGCCTCCATGAGCTCGTCGTCGTGGTTGGCGATCGCGTCGACCAGCTGGTGGTGGTACTCCTGCGCTTGCTCGTTGAGCTCGGGCGGGATGTCGCCGATCTCCATGTCCACGCCGAGGTCGTCCCCCCAGGTGATGGCCCTCATCTCGACGAGGTCGACGACACCGCGGAAGTGCTCCTCGATTCCGATCGGCAGCTGCACTGGAACCGGGTTGGCGCCCAGGCGGTCGACCATCGACTGCACGGAGGCGAAGAAGTCTGCGCCCGTGCGGTCCATCTTGTTCATGAACGCGATGCGGGGCACCTTGTACCGGTCGGCCTGGCGCCAGACGGTCTCGGACTGCGGCTCGACGCCGGCGACGGAGTCGAAGACCGCGATCGCGCCGTCGAGCACGCGCAGGCTGCGCTCAACCTCGACCGTAAAGTCCACGTGCCCGGGCGTATCGATGATGTTCACGCGAAAATCGCGCCAGAACGCCGTTGTGGCAGCAGACGTGATCGTGATGCCACGTTCCTGCTCCTGCTCCATCCAGTCCATCGTCGCGGCACCCTCGTGGACCTCGCCCATCTTGTGGGTGCGGCCGGTGTAGTAGAGGATCCGCTCGGTCGTCGTGGTCTTGCCCGCGTCGATGTGGGCCATGATCCCGATGTTCCGGACGTTCTCGAGCCCTGCCGGTGCCTTCGCCTTTGTCGCCTCGGCCACCGTTACCACCTGTAGTGCGCGAAGGCCTTGTTGGCCTGTGCCATTCGGTAGATGTCGTCCTTCTTCTTGAAAGCTCCACCCTGCTGCTCGAGGGCGTCGAGGATCTCGCCGGCGAGCTTCTCCTCCATCCGCTTCTCGCGTCGCTCGGTTGCGAACTGGACGATCCAGCGCACGGCGAGCGTGCGGGCTCGGCGCTGCGGCACCTCGACTGGCACCTGGTAGTTCGCACCGCCGACACGGCGGGAGCGCACCTCGAGGACGGGCGTGACGGTCTTGATCGCCTGTTCCAGGACTTCGACGGGCGGCTTGTTCGTCTTCGCGCCGACTCGGTCCAGCGCGCCGTAGACGATCCGCTCCGCGGTCGCCTTCTTCCCGTGCGACATCACCCGGTTGATCATCTGCGTGACCAGTGGGGAGCTGTACACGGAGTCCGGAATCGGCTCTCGTTTCTGAATCTCTGCTCTGCGTGGCATCTGGCTAGGTCTTCTTTGCTCCGTACTTCGAACGGCCTTGCTTGCGATCGGACACCCCGGCTGCGTCGAGCGCAGCGCGGATCACCTTGTAGCGAACGCCCGGCAAGTCCTTGACGCGACCGCCGCGGACGAGCACGACCGAGTGCTCCTGGAGGTTGTGCCCCTCGCCCGGGATGTACGTGGTGACTTCCATCTGGTTGGTGAGGCGGACGCGCGCGACCTTGCGAAGAGCCGAGTTCGGCTTCTTCGGCGTGTGAGTGAAGACGCGCGTGCACACCCCACGCTTCTGCGGGGCGCCGCCGAGGGCGGGCGTCTTCGTCTTTTCTTTTGGCGCGCGCCGGCCTTTTCTGACCAGCTGGTTGACGGTGGGCATGGGCTCCCTTGTTTGGGGTCCCGACACAACAAAGGTCGGCAGGCGGTGGCCTACCAACCGAGCAGGGAATGGTAGCGAACGCGCGACGCGAGCGTCAAACACGGCAAAACGGGGCAAAAAACACGGTTTGACCCATGGCTAATTTGGGAAAACGCGTTTACAGTGAGCAGTTAGGCCCGGCCAATACCCCAGGCATCTGCGGCAGCCGGGGCTTTCGATGTACCTGAAGATCAAAACTGAGAGGGGAGGGCGGTGACTGTCGCGCTCGTTGCGGTTGGCGCGGCGTTGGCCGCGATCCTCCTCATGCTGCTCATCCAGTGGATCGTGCGTCGCTCCTCGGGGGACGCCGACGAGCGGGTGACCGCGGTCGTCAAGGAGCTCGAGGCCCGCATGGACGAAATGGTGCGCGAGCTCACGGGCGCGCTCGAGGAAGCCCAGGTCGAGGGTCGGCGCAACCGCCAACTCGGAGAGCTCGCCGGCACGATCGACCTCGACGAGGTTCTCACGCGTGTGCTCGAAACGGCCGGGGCGATTCCCGGCGCCGACGCCGCGCTCGTGACGCTGACCCCGTCGCCCGGCGGACAACCGATCGTCGCCACGCTGGGGCTCTCCGCCGAGGAGGCCGAGCGCCAGTCGGTGAACGGCCCTCCAGACGGCCGTGAAGCGCGGGCGATCTCGATCTCTTACGAGTACGGGCCGGAGGAGGAACAGGCGACCGAAGACGCGATCCGATCTGGGGTCGCCGTCCCGCTGCCGGGCGAGACGATGGCGCTCGGCTTGATCACGATCTTCACGCGCGAGCACGGGCACCGCTTCGGTGAGGAGGAGACCCGCGAGCTCGAGGAGCTCGCGATGCGCGCCGGTCCGGCGATCGAGAATGCGCGTCGCTTCCGCGAAGCTCGCCAGCTCGCCGACCTCGACGCGCTCACCGGCCTCCACAACCGGCGCTACTTCCACGAGACCCTCGCGCGCGAAGTTGCCCGCGCGCACCGCTACCAGCGGAACCTGGCGCTCGTGATCTTCGACCTCGACGATTTCAAGGCGGTCAACGACCGCATCGGGCACCTCGCGGGCGACGGCGTCCTCGCCGAGGCGGCGGAGCGCGTCCGCGATGTCGTTCGCTCGGCGGACATCGCCTGCCGGGTGGGCGGCGACGAGTTCGCGGTCATCCTCCCAGAGTCACAGCTCGGCGACGCCGATCAGCTGTACCGGCGTCTGCAGAAGGCGGTCGCGTCGCGGCCACTCGGCGAGGCGGGCGCGCTGAACATCTCCGCAGGTGTGGCGGAGCTCAGGCCCGACGACGACTCGATCTCGTTCTTCCAGCGGGCCGACAATGCGCTCTACGGCGCGAAGGAAGCGGGCAAAGGGCAGGTCGTGGCGGCGTCGATGATCCAGCCGCAACCGAGCACGCCGACCCGCATGCCGCCGACGGCCGTTCCGCCGCCGGAAGAGACGCCGGGCTCGAACCTAGCGGGCTGACGGCGTACCGGAGCTAGGTCGTCCGCGTGGGCGGCTAGACGATTGGCGACCCTATTTTTACAATCGGAAATTGCTGCGTAAAATCGTGGAGCGCATGACGACACGGGAGGACATCGCCAGCGTCGCGGGCCAACTCGCCGGCCTCACCAAGACCGTGGAGGAGATGGCCAACGAGCTCCACACTCTCCAGAAGAGCGCGGTCAACCAGCAAGAGCGCTCGAACGCCCAGCAAGAGCGCATCGACATCGCGGCACGGGAGTTGGCCGAGGTCAGCGCGCGACTGCAAGCCGCCGCAAGCGCGCTACGCCAGGCGTTCTAGCCACGGTGTCAGACACGTGTCTGACACCGCTACGTAACCGAGTTACTTGTCGTCGAGCGGGGAGTCGACCTCGGGCACTTCTTCCGCCTCGGTCGACGCCTTCCCGTCGCCACCGTTGACCTCGGGCGCGCCGCCGAAGTCGATGCCGAGATCCTTGAGCGACATTCCGTCGCCGCCGTCGGACCCGATCTCCTCGAGCGCGGCCAGCAGAGCCGCGCGCTCGTAGGTCTCCTTCGGCACCTTCTCGGAGGGGCCGATCTCGATGCCGCGATAGCGCTTGAGGCCGGTCGCGGCCGGGATCAGCTTGCCGATGATCACGTTCTCCTTGAGCCCGAGCAGGTGGTCGACCTTGCCCTCGATCGAGGCGTCGGTGAGCACCTTGGTCGTCTCCTGGAAGGATGCGGCCGAGAGGAAGGACTCGGTGGCCAGCGAGGCCTTGGTGATCCCGAGGATCAGCGGCTCGACAGTCGCCTGCTCTTTCTTCTCCTTCTTGACGCGCGCGTTCTCCTTCTCGAGCGCGACCTTGTCGACGAGCTGGCCCGGCAGGAGCTCGGTGTCGCCGGCGTTCTCGACGCGCACCTTCTTCAGCATCTGGCGAACGATCAGCTCGATGTGCTTGTCGTGGATGTCGACGCCCTGTGACTTGTAGACGCGCTGCACCTCGGTCACGAGGTAGAGCTCCGTCGGGGTCGAGCCCTTGCCGGCCTCGAAGTGAAGCTGGAGGAGCTCGGCGGGCGAGCGTGAGCCCTCGTGCAGGGCGTCACCCGGCTCGACGATCTGCCCCTTCTCGACGAGCAGGCGCGTACGACGCGGCAACTGGTACTCGACCGGCTCGAGAGGCTCGCCGTCGGCGTTGACGCCGTCAGGGACGATCGAGACCTTCGGGCCACGCTCGGTCTGCTCGATCTCCACGCGTCCGGCGATCTCGGCGAGCGTCCCGGCACCCTTCGGGTTCCGCGCCTCGAAGATCTCGACGACGCGTGGGAGGCCGTGCGTGATGTCGGCGCCGGCCACACCACCGGTGTGGAACGTGCGCATCGTCAGCTGAGTTCCAGGCTCGCCGATCGACTGTGCGGCGATGATGCCGACCGCGTCGCCGATCTCGCACTTCTCGCCCGTGGCGAGGAAGGTGCTGTAACAGGTACGGCACACGCCGTAGTCGCTGCGGCACTTGAGCACCGAGCGGACGGGCAGCTTCGTCTCGCGGGCAACGTCTTCGCCGAGGCCCTCGATGATCTCGTCGAGGAGCGGCGCCGTGACCAGATCACCCTTGGAGGCGACCTTCGTCTTGCCGGGCTTGCCCGACGAGAGCGGCTTCATTACGTCGTCGGCGAGCACCCTCGCCATGACGCTCTTGTTCGGCCCCTCGGGGACGAAGATCGGAAGCTCGATGTAGTCCTTCGTCTTGCAGTCTTCGTCGCGGATGATCACGTCCTGGGCGACGTCGACGAGACGCCGCGTCAGGTAGCCCGAGTCGGCCGTGCGGAGCGCGGTGTCGGCGAGGCCCTTGCGCGCACCGTGGGTCGAGATGAAGTACTCGAGCACGGACAGGCCCTCCATGAAGTTGGCCTGGATCGGGCGCTCGATGATCTCGCCCTTCGGGTTGGCCATCAGGCCGCGCATCCCGGCGAGCTGGCGGATCTGCTTGAAGGATCCGCGGGCGCCCGAGTTGGCCATCATGTAGATCGGGTTCAGCTTCTTGAGGTTCTTCTCCATGGCGTCGGCGACGGCGTCGGTGGCCTCGGTCCAGATCTCGACGATGCGCTCGTGGCGCTCCTCTTCGGTGATGAGACCGCGCTCGTACTGCTCCTCGACGCGCGCGACCTGCTCCTCGTACTTGGCGAGGATCTCCTGCTTGTTGTCCGGGACGACGATGTCGTTCTTCGAGATCGTGATCCCGCCCTCGGTTGCGTACTTGAAGCCGAGTGACTTGATCTTGTCGAGCACTCCGGCGATGGCGTGCGAGCCGTACTGGTTCGCGAGCGACGAGATGAAGTCGTCGGTCTCGCGCTTGGAGAGCGTCTGGTTCATGAACGGCGGCCGCTCGAACTTCTCGCCCACGAAGGCTTCGCGCAGCGAGCGCTCGACCTCCTCGTTGAGAATCACGCGGCCCGGCGTCGTCAGGATCAGCTCGTCCTCACTCCGGCGGTACTCGATCGGCTGCTTGAGGTCGATCTGCTTGGCATCGATCGCGAGCTCGACCCCCTCCTCGGAGTCGAAGCGCGGTGGATGCTGCTTGAACTTGTCGACCGTCATCGACGCGAGGTCGTCCTCGGCGTAGGTCAGGTAGTAGCAACCGAGCACCATGTCCTGGCCCGGAGTGGTCAGCGGGCGCCCATGGGCCGGCGAGAGGATGTTGTTCGACGAGAGCATCAGCAGCCGAGCCTCGGCCTGCGCTTCTGCCGACAGCGGGAGGTGGACGGCCATCTGGTCGCCGTCGAAGTCCGCGTTGAAAGCGTGGCAGACGAGCGGGTGCACCTGGATCGCCTTGCCCTCGACGAGCACCGGCTCGAAGGCCTGGATCCCCAGGCGGTGAAGCGTCGGCGCGCGGTTCAGGAGGACGGGGTGCTCGGCGATGACCTCCTCGAGGACGTCCCAGACCTCGGGCGTCATCGAGTCGACGTACTTCTTCGCCGCCTTGATGTTCTGGACGCTCTTGCGGTCGACGAGCCGGCTCATGATGAAGGGCTTGAAGAGCTCGAGGGCCATGATCTTCGGCAGCCCGCACTGGTGGAGCTTGAGGTACGGCCCGGAGACGATCACCGAGCGGCCCGAGTAGTCCACGCGCTTGCCGAGCAGGTTCTGGCGGAACCGGCCCTGCTTGCCCTTGAGCATGTCTGAGAGCGACTTCAGCGGCCGGTTGCCCGGGCCGGTGACCGCGCGCCCGCGCCGTCCGTTGTCGAAGAGCGCGTCGACGGCTTCCTGCAGCATTCGCTTCTCGTTGTTGACGATGATCTCGGGCGCGCCCAGGTCGAGCAGGCGCTTCAGCCGGTTGTTCCGGTTGATCACGCGCCGGTAGAGGTCGTTCAGGTCGCTCGTCGCGAAGCGGCCACCGTCGAGCTGCACCATCGGGCGGAGCTCCGGCGGGATCACGGGGATCGCTTCGAGGACCATCCACTCGGGCTTGTTCTCGGACTTGATGAAGGCGTTGACCACCTTCAGCCGCTTGATCGCGCGCTGCTGCTTCTGGCCCTTCGACGTCTTGATCGTCTCGCGGAGGAAGAGCGCCTCGGCATCGAGGTCGAGCTCCTTCAGCAGCTCGCGGATCGCCTCCGCGCCCATGCCGCCCGTGAAGTAGACGTCGAAGCCGTACGGCGAGCCGAAGCGGTCCTTGAGCTCGCGGAAGAGCTGCTCGTCGCCGATGATCTGCTTCGGCTCGAGCTCCTTGAAGAGCTCCCACGTCTCGGCCAGGCGGTTCTTGGACTCCTCGGAGGCCTCGCGTGCGTCGGCGCGCCGCGACTCGATGTCCAGGTACATCTCGCGGACCTTCAGCGACCACTGGACGATCGCGTCGAGGTCCTCCTTCTGGATCTTGCCGTCGGTGCGGAGGCAGAGGTCGTTCGTCAGCTCGCGGACGGCGTCGCCGTCGGCCGACGGGTCGGCCTGCTCGAGCACTTCGCGCAGCAGGCCCTTGCCGAGGTCGCGTGCCTTCTCGACCTGCTTGACGTCGACCTTGGCGACGAGCTCCTCGTCGTCCTCGTGCACCTTGGCCTTCTTGTCGATGAGGCCGTCGATGACGCGGTTGATGTGCTTGGTGACGGCGCCCTTCTTCGAGCCGGTCGCCTTCGACAGCTCCTTGTAGAGCCCGGCCAGCGCCTCGCGGATCTGGATGGCCGAGCCGGCCACCGTCTCCAGCTCCTTCGGCGTCAGGCGCCGGTCGTCGCGGATGGCCGCGTTGCGGACCGCCTCGCGAATCTTCTTCGAGTCCTCGGTGGTGATCTTGGGCGCGACCTCCAGGAAGAGGCCGCTGACGAGCTGCCGCGCTTCCTCTAGGGGTGGGAGCACCTGCTCCTCGGCCCAGTTCGAGAGCCCGCGCACCCAGAACTCGTCGTCCTCGTCGAAGTTCCGCTCCTTGCCCTTCGTGAAGTACTCACGGCGGCGCTTCAGCCGGTCCTCGAGGGCGGCAAGCGCCTCGTCGCGGTCGACGTCGATGCGCTCCGACTCGGCCTGCACCTTGTCTTCGAGATCGTTGAGATCCTTCTGGCGCTTGTCGTTGTCGACCGACGTGACGATCGAAGCGGCGAAGTAGAGGACCTTCTCGAGCTCGCGCGGCGCGATGTCGAGCAGGTACCCGATCCGGCTGGGAACGCCCTTGAAGAACCAGATGTGCGAGACCGGCGCGGCCAGGTCGATGTGACCCATGCGCTCGCGACGCACCTTCTGGCGCGTGACCTCGACGCCGCAGCGCTCACAGATGATGCCCTTGTAGCGGACGCGCTTGTACTTGCCGCAGTAGCACTCCCAGTCCTTGGTCGGACCGAAGATGCGCTCGCAGAAGAGGCCGTCGCGCTCGGGCTTCAGCGTGCGGTAGTTGATCGTCTCGGGCTTGGTGACCTCGCCCGAAGACCAGTCGCGGATCTGCTTCGACGACGCAAGACCGATTCGGATCGCGTCGAACTCATTGATGTCAATCACTTAGCGCTCCCTATTCCTCAACTTCGACATCTGCCAAATCTGTGGCCTCGGCGGTCGGCACTTCCGCCTCCGTGAGAGCCTCGTCGGCCGGCACGGCAAGCTCGCCGTCCTGGTCGACCCGCTCCTGGCCCTCCTCCGCCTCCTCGGCGGTTGGTTCGCGCGCCGCCGCCCGCAGCGAGCCCGGCGAGAGGTCGATGCCGAGCTCCTCCGCGGCGCGAAGCAGCTCGTCGTCCTCCTCGCGCACCTCGACCTCGGCGCCCTCCTCGGAGAGCACGTCGACGTCCAGCGCGAGTGACTGCATCTCCTTCAGCAGCACCTTGAAGGACTCGGGGATCGACGGCTCGGCGATGTTCTCGCCCTTGACGATCGCCTCGTAGGCCTTCACACGCCCGACCGTGTCGTCGGACTTGATCGTGAGCATCTCCTGCAGCGTGTACGCGGCGCCGTAGGCCTCGAGCGCCCACACCTCCATCTCGCCGAAGCGCTGGCCTCCGAACTGGGCCTTTCCGCCCAGCGGCTGCTGCGTGACGAGCGAGTACGGGCCGGTCGAGCGCGCGTGGATCTTGTCGTCGACCAGGTGGAGCAGCTTGAGGATGTACATGTAACCGACGGTGATCTTGTTGGCGTACTCCTCGCCGGTCTTGCCGTTGTACAGCTTGACCTTGCCGGAGGTGCGCCGCCGCTCCTTGTTGACGGAGAGGTGGATCGGCGTCTCCGGGTTCATCTCGGTCCACTTGATCAGGGCCTCGTCGACGTCCTTCTCGGTAGCGCCGTCGAACACCGGGGTCGCCACCGGGGTCGGGTTGAACTCGCCGCTGGCACCGGCCCCGTTCGTGCCGGAGTTGACCTCGCCGTTCTCGGCGAAGACGCCGTGGGCCGCAGCCCACCCGAGGTGGGTCTCGAGGATCTGGCCGATGTTCATCCGGCTCGGGACGCCGAGCGGGTTCAGGATCACGTCCACGTTCCGGCCGTCCTCGAGGAACGGCATGTCCTCGTCGGGCACGATCTTGGCGATGACGCCCTTGTTGCCGTGCCGGCCGGCGAGCTTGTCGCCCTCGGCGATCTTGCGCTTCTTCGCGACGTAGACGCGGACGAGCTCGTTGACGCCGGGCGAGAGGTCGTCCCCCGCCTCGCGGGAGAACGTCTTGACGTCGATCACCTTGCCGCCCTCGCCGTGAGGAACCTTCAGCGACGTGTCGCGCACCTCGCGCGCCTTCTCCTTGAAGATGGCGCGGATCAGCTTCTCCTCGGCCGTGAGCTCGGTCTCGCCCTTGGGCGTCACCTTGCCGACGAGCAGGTCGCCGGAGCCGACTTCGGCCCCGATGCGCACGATGCCGCGCTCGTCGAGGTCCGAGAGGGACTCCTCCGAGCGGTTCGGGATGTCGCGCGTGATCTCCTCGTCGCCGAGCTTCGTCGTGCGCGCGTCGATCTCGTACTCGTGGATGTGGATCGAGGAGAGGACGTCCTCCTTGACGAGCCGCTCCGAGATGACGATCGCGTCCTCGAAGTTGTAGCCCTCGAACGGCATGAAGGCGACGAGCAGGTTCGCGCCGAGCGCGAGCTCGCCCTGGTCGGTCGACGAGCCGTCGGCGAGGACGTCCTGCGCCTTGACGCGGTCGCCGAGCTCGACGATCGGCTTCTGGTGGATCAGCGTGCCCTGGTTCGAGCGCATGAACTTCGTGAGGTCGTAGGTCTCCTTGCCGTCCTTGCCCTCGACCACGACCTTCTCGGCGTCGACGTCGACGACCTGGCCCGCGTTGTCCGCGAGCACGACGTCGCCCGTGTCGACGGCCGCGCGGTACTCGAGCCCGGTGCCGACGAGCGGGGCCTGCGTGATCATCAGCGGCACCGCCTGGCGCTGCATGTTCGCGCCCATCAGCGCGCGGTTGGCGTCGTTGTGCTCGAGGAACGGGATCAGCGCCGTCCCGACGGAGACGATCTGCGCGGGCGCCACGTCCATGTAGTCGATGTCCTTCGGATCGGCCGTGACGGCCTCGCCCTCGCGCGAGCGGCAGAGGACGTGGTCGTGCAGGAACTTGCCGGTCTTGTCGTCGACGCGCTCCGAGGCCTGCGCAATCGTGTACTGCGCTTCCTCTGCGGCATCGAGGTAGATGATCTCGTCGGTCACCTTGCCGCCCTTGACCACGCGGTAGGGCGTCTGGATGAAGCCGAACTCCGAGACGGTCGCCATCGAGGCCAGAGACCCGATGAGGCCGATGTTCGGGCCTTCCGGGGTCTCGATCGGGCACATGCGGCCGTAGTGGGTCGGATGCACGTCGCGGACCTCGATCGGTGCGCGCTCGCGCGTGAGGCCACCGGCGCCGAGCGCCGAGAGGCGCCGCCGGTGCGTGAGCCCGGCCAGCGAGTTCGTCTGGTCCATGAACTGCGAGAGCTGCGAGGAGCCGAAGAACTCCTTCAGCGCCGCCACGACCGGCCTGATGTTGATGATCGTCTGCGGCGTGATCGTGTCGACGTCCTCGGTGGTCATCCGCTCGCGGACAACGCGCTCCATGCGGTAGAGGCCGACCCGGAATGCCTCCTGGATCAGCTCCCCGACGGTGCGCAGCCGGCGGTTGCCGAAGTGCTCGTACTCGTCGAGCTCGCCGCGGATCGGGTCACGCGACAGCGCGATCGAATCGGCCGCGTAATCCTTCGAGTCCTCGGGGACGCCGAGGGTCTTCGGCAGCTGGACGAGCCTCTGGACGAGGGCGATGATGTCCTGCGTCGTCAGGACGCGCGTGCCCTCGGGCACGTCGACGCCGAGGCGCTGGTTCAGCTTGTACCGGCCGACCTTGGTCAGGTCGTAGCGCTTCGGGTCGAAGAAGAGCGAGTTCAGGAGGTTCCGCGCGTTCTCGACCGTCGGCGGCTCGCCCGGACGCTGCTTCTTGAACACCTCGATGAGGGCTTCGTCCTCGCGTGTAGAAGGGTCCTTCTCGAGCGTGTTCATGATGAAGATCGAGTTGTCGAAGAGCTTGAGCAGCTCCTCGTTCGTGTCCTTGGCCAGCTTGAAGCCCGTCGAGGGGTCCTCGGACGGGAGCGCGCGGAGCAGCGTGGTGATGGGAAGCTTGCGCTTCCGGTCGATCCGGGCGTAGACGATGCCCTTCTTGTCGATCTCGAGCTCGAGCCACGAGCCACGCGACGGCATCAGGTTCGCGGTGAAGACCTGCTTCGTCGCGTCCTTCGGCTCCATCAGGTAGGCGCCCGGGCTGCGGACGAGCTGCGTCACGATGACGCGCTCGGTTCCGTTGATGATGAACGTCCCCCACTCCGTCATCATCGGGAAGTCGCCCATGAAGACGGTCTGCTCCCGAATCTCGCCCGTCTCCTTGTTGACGAACCGGACCGTCATCGAGAGGGGTGCCTGATAGGTGAGATCCTTCTCGCGGCACTCCTGGATGGCGACCGGTGGGTCGCCGAACTTGTATTCGGCAAACTCGACGGCGAGCGTGCCGGTGTAATCCTCGATCGGCGAGATGTCGTCGATCGTCTCTCTCAGGCCCTCCTCCAAGAACCACCTGAAGGACGCCTTTTGGATGTCGATCAGGTTGGGAAGGTCGAGGACGTGCTTGAGACGCGAAAAACTTTTGCGCGCACGCGGCGCAGCGACCCTGGTCACCAAGTGTTGAAGCCTCCCTTAATTACTGCAAGCAGATGCGAGCGGAACTTCGGCCGGAACGGATAAGAGTACCGAATACGGCGGTGGCTGCGCAAGCGGCGGCGGGCGGCAAGCGCGAAGTGCCCGAACTATACCGCGTTGGAACGCAAAAGGCGCCTTCCGGCGCCCTTCGCAACTGCGGATTCCGTGCTGGGCCTAGCTGGACTTGGGCGTGTGAGCGACGACGCGACGCGCCATCAGCTCCATGTTCAGCACCTGTGCGCGCTTGCAAGCACGCACCTTCACGTGCAGGCGGTCGTTCAGCTGGAGTGAAGCCAGCGTCGCGGCGTTGCCGGCGCGCCGGAACTTCGTCTGCGCGTTGACCTTGATCTCGCGGGTGCCGCGCAGCGCCCGGCCGTGCCGGTTCGCCTTGCGGACTTCCATCTGGAACGAATCGGGGCCGCCCGAGAGGAACGTGCCCTTCAGGATCAGCGGACGCAGCGGCTTGCAAGCGCTGGTGGCGCCGTCTTCCGGGACTCCGGGCCTCGGGCCCTCCTTCGCGACCGCGACGGACGCGGACAGGAAGGCGGTCACGACGACGAGCATGAGGATTCTCAATCGCATACCAGGGTCTTCGGCGTTCTGCGCCTTCACTGTGACCCTCGGACGAGGCAAATAGGCCGTAAGGCCCATTGAACTGACTCGCTTGCCGTGTAACGGTCAGTGGGCGATGCGGTCACTACTCGCTCTCTCTTTCATCTGCGCCTGTGTTTCCGCCGTTGCGCTTCTCGCGCTCGGCGTCGGCGGCTAGCGCGGAGCTGCCGACAGAGCCTGCGGACGGAGAGGGCCGCTTTGCGGCGGCGGCCCCTCTCCAGTTCGTCCTGTTGTAGGCGCTACTTGACCTCGACCGCGGCGCCTGCTTCCTCGAGCTGCGCCTTGACCTGATCGGCCTCGTCCTGCGGGACGCCTTCCTTGACCGGGTTCGGCGCTCCGTCGACCAGGTCCTTGGCCTCTTTGAGGCCGAGCCCGGTCAGCGCGCGGACGACCTTGATCACCTGGATCTTCTTGTCGCCCGCTCCGGTGAGGACGACGTCGAACGACGACTTCTCCTCCGCCGCCGCAGCGCCGTCGCCTCCGCCCGCGGCGGGGCCTGCGGCGACCGCCATCGGAGCGGCGGCAGTCACCCCCCACTCCTCCTCGAGCTTGTTCTTCAGCTCGACGAGCTCGAGGACGGTCATGCCGCCCAGCGACTCGACGAGCTTGTCGGTGTCTGTCTTGGCCACTATTGCTCCTCTCCTTCCTGGGTTTCCTCAACGGGTGGTTCTTCATTGGAGGTGTCAGACCCCGCTTCCGCGGTGTCTGGCACCGGCTCGTCGTTCTCCGGGGTGTCTGACGCCGGCTCCTCGGTGTCTGGCACCGGCACTTCGGCAGGAGCCTCGTCCGCGGCCGGCTCTGCTTCGGCCACCGGCTCCTCGACGGTCTCGCCCTGTTCCTCGAGCTGGCGGATCCGCGAGTCCAGCACGCCCACGATGTCGCGCATCGGTGCGGCGAAGAGCCCGACGACCGTGGTCAGCGACCCGGCCAGCGCACCCACGAGCTGTGCGCGCAGCGTGTCGGTCGGCGGCAGCTTGGCGAGCCGCTTGACGTCGTCGGCGGCGATCTCGGCACCGTCCAGGAGACCGCCTTTGATCACGAGCACCTCGGCCTTGGCCGCATCGTCGAGTGCCTTTGCAACCGCGACCGGGTCCCCGTCGGACTCGAGGAACGCGATCGCGGTCGGGCCCTCGAGCATCGCCAGCAGCGCATCGACCCCGGCCGACTCGGCGGCACGTTTCGTAAGCGTGTTCTTGACGACCGAGAAGCGGGCCCCGTGCTCGATCAGCTTCGTGCGGAGCTCGTCGAGCTCGGTGACCGTCAGGCCTCGGTAGTCGGCGACGATCATCGTCTCACTCGCCTTCAGCCGCTCGGTGAGCTCGGCGACCAGGCGCTCCTTTTCAGATCTGTCCATCCATGCACCTCCTCCAAAACGAATCAGGCCCGCCACAAGGCGGGCCTGCGAGAAGGGCTTGTCTCTCTCGCTAGGGCCACCTCGGCTGGACTTCTGCCCCTGACAAGGGGCTGCCGGCTGTCTTCGGCGACGGGCGTTTCCTACGCGGGTACTGCTTCTGCCTGCTCCTCCAGCTCTTCGACGATTCCTCTGGTGCGACCGGGATCCAGCCGGATGCCGGGCCCCATCGTGGTCGTCAGGGTAATGGTTCGGACGTAGCGTCCCTTGGCGGCCGCCGGCTTCGCGCGCATGATCTCGTCGATCAGCGTCGCGTAATTCTCCAGCAGCTGGCGCTCGTCGAAGCTCTTCTTGCCGATCGTGACGTGGACGTTCGCGCCGCGGTCGGTTCGATACTCGAGTTTGCCGGCCTTGGCCTCGCGGACCGCCTTGCCGACGTCCATCGTCACCGTTCCGGTCTTCGGGTTCGGCATCTTTCCGCGCGGGCCGAGGATGCGCCCGAGCTTGCCGACGATGCCCATCTGGTCGGGCGTGGCGATGGCGACGTCGAAGTCGTCGAAGCCTTCCTCGATCTGCTTGCCGAGGTCTGCCGTCCCCACGACGTCGGCGCCGGCCTCCTGCGCCTCCTTCGCCTTGTCGCCCTCGGCGAAGACGGCGACGCGGGCCTCGCGGCCGGTCCCGTGCGGGAGCATCAGCGTCCCTCGCAGCTGCTGCTCCGCGTGGCGGACGTTGAGGCCGAGGTTGAAGTGGATCTCCACCGACTGGTCGAACTTCGCATCCGGGAAGCCCTTCAGGAGCCGGACGGCTTCTGCAGGCGAGTAGACCTCCTCGCGGTCGAAGGTCGCCTTCGAGTTGCGGTAGTTCTTGCCGTGCCGGGTCACAGATCTGTCTCCACGCCCATCGACCGTGCGGTTCCGGCGATCACCTTCATCGCTTGGTCGACGTCGCGGGCGTTCAGGTCGGGCATCTTCGCCTCGGCGATCGAGCGGACCTGGTCGCGCGTGAGGCGGCCGACCTTCTCGCGGTTCGGCTCACCCGAGCCCTTCTCGATCCGCAGCGCCTCCTTGATCAGCACCGCCGCCGGGGGGGTCTTCGTGATGAAGTCGAACGAGCGGTCCTCGAAGACGGTGATCTCGACGGGGATGATGCGACCGTTGTCCTGCTGTGTCTGCGCGTTGAACGCCTTGCAGAACTCCATGATGTTGACGCCGTGCTGGCCGAGCGCAGGGCCGACCGGGGGGGCAGGGTTGGCCTGCCCACCGGGGATCTGCAGCTTGATGAGTGTCAGGACTTTCTTGGCCATTAGTCGAGTTTCTTCACCTGGTCGAACTGGAGCTCCACTGGAACCTGGCGCTCGAAGATGTCAACGAGCACCTTCAGCTTCTGCGCGTCGGCGTTGACGTCGACGATCTCGCCGTCGAAGTCGGACAGCGGGCCGGAGGTTACCTTCACCGACTCGCCGAGCGAGTACTCGACCTGGGCCCGCGGCCGGTCGCCCATCGCCGCGCCGGTCTTGAGGATGCGGTCGACCTCGGGCTGGGACAGAGGGACCGGGTTGTTCCCGGCGCCGACGAACCCGGTCACCCCAGGCGTGTTCTTGACCACCGTCCAGGCGTCGTCGTTGAGATCCATGTTCACGAGCACGTAGCCCGGCAGGACGCGTTTCTCGGACTGCACCTTCTGGCCGTCCTTCGTCTCGATGACCTGCTCGGTGGGCACGACGACGCGGCGGAACCGCGGCCCCTGGTTCATCGAGATGATGCGGTGCTCGAGATTGGCCTTGACCTTGTTCTCATGGCCCGAGTAGGTGTTGATCACATACCACTGGAACATGGCTAGGTACCCAACAGGACGTTCTTGACCAACGGCTCGAACGCGAAGTCGGCGATCCAGAGGTAGGCCCCGACGATCGCGCAGGCGATGATCACGACGATCGTCCCCTGCATCACCTGGGCGCGGCTCGGCCACTCGACCTTCTTCAGCTCGGCGGTCGCTTCTCCGATGAACCGCTTCGTGCCGCCGCCGGGGACACGGCGCGAGCCGGTCTGCGGCTTGACGGCCTGCGCGGCGGGGCGTACCTGCTGTTGACGCGCGCGCGCGCGCGAGGCGACCTTCGGCTGCTCGCCGTCGGCGGCCTTGGTCCGCTCGCGGCGCTTCTGCGCACGCTTCTGACGGGTGTTCCGCGCCACTAGCGCGTCTCCTTATGGCCCGTGTGCCGCCCACACCAGCGGCAGTACTTCTGCATCTCGATGCGGTCAGGCGTGTTCCGCTTCGATTTCGAAGTTTGGTAGTTGCGGCGCTTGCAGTCGTTGCAGGCGAGCGTGATCGTGTTGCGTACTCCAGTTGCCATTCGAGTTCCTCAGTCTAGGTGGGAGTAGCGGCGGGAGGACTCGAACCTCCGACACGCGGATTATGATTCCGCTGCTCTAACCAACTGAGCTACGCCGCCGAGCCGACCCAAGATTAGCAGCGATCCTCAGCCGGTTTCTGAATCGTGCTGGCGCTGTACGGCCGTAAACGAATGAGACATGTGCGGCTCCTAACGGCTGCGTTTTTGAGACGCCGGCGAAGGGCCGCAGCCGAAAGCGACCTACCCGCCGGGGGCTGGAGCGCGAACGAATCGTGTGCCAAAATGGGGCGACTGCGGTTGGGCGAAATGAGTTACCGCGAGACCGAACATCTCCGCGTCCTGATTGCGAACGAGCGGAAGGACCGCCTGGCCCTGGTTGCGCCGATCGTGGCCGCGCTCGGGCACGAAGTGATCGCGCGCGAGATCGACGTCGACGATGTCGGGACCGTCACCGCGAGGGAGCGCCCGGACGTGGCACTCGTCGGCCTCGGCGAGAGCTCGGCTCACGCCCTGGGCCTGATCGAGAAGATCGTCCAGGAAGCGGCCTGCCCCGTGATCCTGCTCCTGCATGCCCCCGACCAGGAGTTCGTCAAGGAGGCCTCGAAGCGCGGCATCTTCGCCTACATCACCGATGCCGAGGCCAAGGACTGGCAGAGCTCGATCGACATCGTGCTGAGACGGTTCGCCGAGTACCACGACCTCGAAGGGGCCTTCGGCCGCCGCTCGCTCACCGAGCGCGCGAAGGGGATCTTGATGGAACGCCATTCGGTCGACGAGGCGGCCGCCTTCGACTTGCTCCGCGAGCACTCGCGAACGAGCAACCGGAAGCTCGTCGACGTCGCCGCGGCCGTCGTCGACGGTCACCGCCTGCTTCCGAAGAGCCCCTGAGGGCACGACCCGCGGGCTTCAGAACGCCCAGCGCACCAGCGCCGTCGAGACGGCCGCCAGAACCATGACTGCGATCAGGGGCGCGCGCAGGCGCACGGCGAACGCCGCGACGCCCACTCCGACGAGCTTTTCGTCCACGACGATCTCCCCGTCCTCGGCGAAAGCCTGCGTGACGACCAGGGCGGCGAGGACCGACGGCGCCAGCAGCTCAAAGGCGGACGCGAGCCGCTGCGGGAGCTCTTGCCCGCCGAGCAGGAGCGGGCCGGCCGCCTTGAGCGCGACCGTGAAGGCTCCGACGAGCAGGACCACCAGCCAGGTGTCGCTCATCGCCGCATCAGCCCCGCGAGGCAGACGGCGCTCGCCGCGATCACGGGCACCCCGGGGGGAGCGACCGGAATGAGCACGAACGCGATCAGCCCTCCGGCGACTGCGGCGAGCACGGTGCGACGGTTGACGAGCTGCGTGGCCAGGAGTGCGAGAAAGAGGGCCGGGAAGGCTGCGTCGAGGCCGAACCGCTCGGGATCTCCCAGGACGTCGCCGAAGATGACGCCGAGTGCGGTGCCGCCGACCCAGAACGGAAAGAGCACGAGCCCGGCGCCCACGAGAACGCGCTGATTGATGCGGCCGTGGCCGACCTGAGCGACCGCCCAGGACTCGTCGACGATCAGCTGCGACTCGACCACTCGGCGCAGCGACGATCCCTTGAAATCAGGCGCGACCGCGATGCCGATCGCCGCGTAACGCGCATTGAGGAGGACGGCCGCGGCCACCGCTGCGACGACGCCTCCGCCTTCGTCGAGCACCGAGGCTGCCGCAAATTGGGCTGCGCCCGCAAACGTCGTCGCCGACATGACGATCGGAGCCAGGACGCCCATGCCGGCTGCCTGGGCGAGCACACCGAACGCCGCGCCGAAGCTGGCGGCGGCAACGGCGAGCGGCGCCACCGAGCGCGCACCGTCGCGGTAGCTACGCGTCGTCGACCCAGTCACGGGTGAGGTAGAGCCAGAAGGCGAGGCCGGCGTAGGGCCCGTACCGGCGGAAGCGGCGCTCGATGGTCGAGTCCCTGGCGCTCTTCGCGCCGGACACGCTCAGGTACGTAGGACGCGTCCAGGAGTCGAGCACGAGGCGCGAGTAGCGGCCGAGCAGCATCATGATGTGGGCCGTGGCGTAGGGGCCGACCCCGGGGAGCTCCAGCAGGCGCTCGGCGAGCTCTTCGTCGGGGAGCTCGTCCGGGCCCGCGGCGAACGACTCGATGTCCAGCTCACCGTCGGCGACCGACGTCGCGAGCTCGCGGAGGTAGGCCCCTCGGTAGCCGGCACGGGCAATGTCACGGTAGAAGTCCACACCGGCCTCCGCCATCGCCTCGGGAGTCGGGAACGCGCGACCGTAAGGCCCGGGCGAGGCGCCGGCAGAAGGAGTGCCGAGATGCTCGACGATGGAGCTGACCATGCGCACGGTCCCGGACCACGCGCAGTTCGTCGTGCAGATCGTCTTGACGACCTCTTCGAAAACCGTCGGGCTCCGCAGCATCCGCCCCGCGCCCTTGGCCACCCAGGCCAGATCCGGGTCGTCCGCCACGAGCTCGTAGAACGGTGAGAGATCGGCGTCCAGCCCGAGCATGTGGCGGATGGTGTCGAGCACGGCGTCGGCCTTGCCCGCACGCAGCTCGACCCGCGCGTAGCCCGGCTTCTTCTGTGAGACAACGGCCGTCTTCGGCTTCCCCCGAGCCACGGCCACCGTCACCTCGAGGGTGCGCTGCTCGTCGTCGATCCGGTTCGGCGGCAGGTCGGCGACGCCGTGCGAGCTGATCGTGCGCCACAGGTCGACGGGCTCGCCGCCGGCTCCGACCAGGGGTAGCTCCGCCACTGTCGAGGATCCCGCCACCTGCCCAGTAGAACGCATCCGAGCCTCCTCGCATTCGCGTACTAGAGTCGCCGCGTGGCGATCCTGGGCGTCGACGTCGGCGGCACCTTCACGGACGCCGTCCTCGTCGCGGACGGAGCGCGTCACGACGGCCAAGGTGCCGACCGCCACGCGGCAGGAGGAGTCCGTCCTCGCTGCCGCCCGCGCGGTCGGGGCGGATCGGGTCGATCGGTTCGCGCACGGTACGACCGCGGCGACGAACGCCCTGCTCGAGCGCAAGGGAGCACGGACTGCGCTCGTCACGACTGCGGGCTTCGAGCACCTCTTGCACGTGCGGCGGCAGAATAGGCCGCACCTGTACCGGCTCTGCGACGACCACCCCGAGCCCGTCGTGCCACTCGACCGCTCCTTCGGCGTGCGCGAGCGGATCGGGCCGGACGGGGTGCTCGAGCCGCTCGAACTCGCTTCGCTCCCGGCCTTCGGCGTCGACGTCGAAGCGATCGCAGTCTGCCTGCTCTTCGCTTTCCGGGACTCGAGCCACGAGCGGGCGTTGGCAGACGAGCTGCGCCGCCGGCTCCCCGGTGTACGCGTCGTCGCCTCGCACGAAGTCGCGCCCGAGTTCCGCGAGTACGAACGGGCGTCGACAACTGCCGTCGACGCGTATCTGGGACCTGTCGTCTCGAGGTACCTGACCGCACTCGGCGAGCGGGCTTCGGCGGCCGGCCTTCCCGTGCCGCTCGTGATGCGCTCGTCGGGCGGCGTGGCCACGATCGAAGAGGCCGCCGCGCACCCCTCGTGGGCGCTCGTCTCTGGGCCGGCCGCAGGAGTCGTCGGCGCTGCGCGCGCCGCGCAGCTCGCCGGCGTCGAGAACGCGATCTCGCTCGACATGGGCGGCACGTCGACGGACGTCTGTCTCATTGCCGACGGGCGAGGCCGCGCGGTCGACGGAGCGCGCCGTCGCAGGCCTCCCGATCCGGCTGCCCACGATCGACCTGCACACGGTGGGTGCCGGCGGAGGGTCGATCGCCTGGGTCGACGAGGGCGGCGCGCTGCGAGTCGGCCCGCGAAGTGCGGGCGCCGATCCGGGGCCCGCCTGCTACGGCCGCGGCGGGACCGAGCCGACGGTGACGGACGCAAATCTCCTTCTCGGCCGCCTGCCCGAGCGGATCTCCGGAGGCCTCGAGCTCGACCGCGAGGCCGCCGAACAGGCGCTCGGCGACCTCGACCCGGCCGACGTCGTCGCGGTCGTGAACGCCGAGATGCTCCGCGCGCTCCGGGTCGTCTCTGTCGAGCGGGGTCACGATCCACGGGAGTTCGCGCTCATCGCGTTCGGCGGCGCTGGCCCGCTCCATGCGTGCGAGCTCGCCGACGAGCTCGGCGTCGAGACCGTCCTCGTCCCGGAGGCCGCGGGCGTGCTGTCTGCTCTCGGGCTCGCAGTCAGCGACGAGCGGAGAGACGACGTGCGCTCTTACGTCGTCCCGCTCGCCGAGGCCGGAGAGTTGCCGGCGGACGGCGAGGCCGATCTCCGGTACGCGGGGCAGTCGTTCGAGCTCACCGTGCCTCTGGGCCGCGATGTGGCCGAGGCGTTTCACCGGGCGCACGAAGAGCGCTACGGGTACGCCGACCGGAGCCGGACGGTGGAGCTCGTAGCCGTCCGCACGGCAGACGTGACGCCCGGCCCCCAGGCTCGAGCCGAGCAGGTCGACCCGTCAACAGGTGTCGGGGCCAGCCGTGCTGGAACTGGACGGGTCGACCTGCTGGCTGCCCCTTGGGTGGGTGGGGGTTAGGGATGGTGACGGGTGGAGGCTCACGAGAACGTGAACATTGAGCTCCAAGTTCTCGGCAGCGCTCTGCGGTCCGTGGCGGAAGAGATGGGCGCGGTGCTCGTCCGCTCCGCCTTCTCGGCGAACATCAAGGAGCGGCGCGACTGCTCCGCCGCCCTCTTCGACGAGCGCGGGCGCATGATCGCCCAGGCCGAGCACATTCCCGTCCACCTCGGCGCCATGCCGGACGCCGTGGCGGCAGTGATGGCGCAGCCGGCCGTCACGGGACGACGTCTTCATCCTCAACGACCCGTACACCGGCGGCACCCATCTGCCCGACGTGACGCTCGTCTCCCGGACGGAGCTCGGCTTCGCCGTCACACGCGCGCACCACTCCGACGTCGGCGGGCGCGAGCCGGGGAGCATGCCGGCCGAGTCGCGCACGCTCGCCGAGGAAGGAGTCGTGATCCCGCCGACCCGCCTCGACGACGCCGTCGTGGACGACCTCGTCTCCCGCATGCGAAACCCCGAGGAACGGCGAGGAGACCTCCGCGCGCAACTGGCCGCCCACGGGCTGGCGGAGCGGCGCATCACCGAGCTCTGCGCCCGCCGCGGACGGGAGCGCATCGCCGCGGCGATGGACGAGCTGTTCGGCCACTCGGAACGCGCCGTCCGGACCGCGCTCGCCCGCTTGCCGGACGGACGCTTCGACGCGACCGACGTGCTCGAGGCCCGAGAAGGAGATCTCGAGCTTCGTGTCGCGGTCACCGTGGCCGATGACGAGATCGCCTTCGACTTCGAGGGCACGGCCGCCCAGCACGAGGGGAACCTCAACTGCCCACTCTCCGTCACCAAGTCGGCCTGCTACTTCGTCGTCCGCTGCCTCACCGACCCGGACCTGTCCGCGTCAGGCGGCGCCTTCGCTCCCGTGACCGTCCAACGCCCCGCTCGGCTCGCTGGTCAACGCGCAGCCGCCGGCCGCGGTCGCCGCCGGCAACGTCGAGACTTCCTGCCGCATCGTCGACGTCTGCTTCCGGGCGCTCGGTCAGGCGCTCCCGGTCCCCGCGCAGGGCCAAGGCACGATGAACAACGTCACCCTCGGGAACGATCGCTTCACGTACTACGAGACGATCGGCGGCGGCCAGGGCGCCTGCGACCAGGCAGATGGGCCCTCGGCCGTGCACGTGACGATGTCGAACACGCTGACGACGCCGACCGAGGCGCTCGAGCTCGCCTACCCGCTGCGCGTGGAGCGCCACGGGCTGCGCATCGAGTCGGGCGGAGCGGGGCGACACCGCGGCGGCGACGGGGTCGTCCGCGAGCTCCGCATCCTCGAGCCCTGCCGGCTCTCGGTGATCTCTGAGCGGCGGGCCCACCCGCCGCGGGGCACCCGCGGCGGACAGCCGGGCGCACCCGGGCGCAATCTGCTGAACGGCGAGGAGCTGCCCGCCAAGGTGACTCGGGACCTGGCCGCCGGCGACGTCGTCCGGATCGAGACGCCCGGCGGAGGGGGCTTCGGTTAGCGCGGCGTGAGCCGGAGGGCCGGCGGCAGCTTCCGCTCGAGCAACAGCGCACCGGCCCCCGCCGCGAGGCACACAACCGCGGCCAGCGGCCAGAGCGCATGCGGCCGCCAGTCCAGGACGAAACCGGCCGTGGCGGGCCCGATCACGAAGCCCACCTCCCACGAGAGCGTCGAGAGCGCCATGTAGCGGCCGCGCAGGCGAGGCGGCGCGAGATCGGCGACGAGCGCGCCCTGTGTGGGGCCGTGCATGCACTCGCCGAGCCCGAAGATCACGAACGCGATGCACGAACACGAGCGCCGCGGAGACCCCTTCGACCCAGAGCCCGCCGCCGAAGACGATCACCCAGGCAACCGCCCACAGGAAGGTCATCAGCGCCAGAGCCGGCATACGTCGCCTGCCCTCCAGCACCTTCACGAACGGCAACTGCGCGACGACGATCGCCAGCGTGTTGGCGAAGAAGATCAACCCGATCTGCCGCTCGGAGATGCCTGCCTCGTTCTTGGCGTAAACCGGGAACACCTCGAGCTGGGCGTAGCCCGCCGCGACGTAGAGGAGGTTCAGGCCCGACCACGCCGAGGAAGACTCGGTCGCGCAGGACCTCGCGGTAGCGCCCCGGCTCCTCGCTCTCGGAGCGCGACAGTCCGGGATCCGGGACGAACGCGAGCGCGACGATGAACGCGAGGAAGGTCAGCGCGTCGAGAGTGAAGAGCACCGTGTAGCTCGTCGCGTTCTCGGTGGTCGCGATCAGGCCGCCCGCGACCCCGCCGAGCCCGACTCCCAGATTGCGCATCACGCGCTGGAGCGCAAAGGCCGCATGCCGGCGAGCCTGCGGGGCGAGGCCGGTGATCAGAGCCGACTGGCTCGGCCAGAAGGCCCCGTTTCCGATTCCGCCCACGGCTGCGAACAGGAAGGCGTGCCAGGGCTCGCGCACGAGCGCGTAACCGCCGAAGCCGGCCGCGAGCACCAGGAGCGAGACGATCAGGGTGCGCTTGCCGCCGAAGCGGTCGACCACGATGCCCGCGATGGGGACGGTGACGATCCCAGCCGCCGCACTCGTCGCCGCGATGAGCCCGACCATCGGCAGCGAGAACCCGCGCACGTTGTGCAGGTAGATCAGGAGGAACGGGAAGGCGAGCCCATTGCCGAAGGCATTCGCGAAGCCGCCGATCTCCATCGTCCAGACGGAGCGCGGCAGGCGTGGATCGAGCCCGCGGATGTAGCGCGAAAGCCTTCTCATCCCGCTTGTAGTCTCTCGACATATGGCCGTCGTCGAGGCTCATGACCTGAAGCGGACCTACCGCACTCACACCGGCACGATCCGGCGCCGCGTGAAGGAGATCGAAGCCGTGCGCGGCGTCTCGTTCGAGATCGCCAAGGGCGAGCTCTTCGGCCTGCTCGGCCCGAACGGTGCCGGCAAGACGACGACGATCAAGATGCTGATCACGCTCCTGATCCCGACCGCGGGAGAGGCCCGCGTCCTCGGCTACGACGTCGTCAAGCAGGCGCGGGAGGTGCGGAAGCGGATCGGCTACGTCTTCGGCGGCGAGCGCGGGGTCTACGAGCGGCTCTCGGGCTACGACAACCTGCGCTACTTCGCCGAGCTCTACGGGGTCCCCGCGCGTGAACAGAAGGCGCGGATCGAGGAGCTGCTCCAGCTCGTCGGCCTCAAGGGGCGCGAGCACGAGCGCACCGAGGGCTACTCGCGCGGGATGAAGCAGCGCCTGCACATCGCCCGCGGCCTGTTGCACGACCCGCCGGTGATGTTCCTGGACGAGCCCACGATCGGGCTCGATCCGGTCGGCGCGCGCGAGCTGCGAGCGACGATCTCGGCACTCGCCGACGCAGGGAAGACGATCCTGCTCACGACGCACTACATGTTCGAGGCCGACTCGCTCTGCGACCGGATCGCGGTCATCAACCGCGGCAAGATCGTCGCCGAGGGCACTCCCGCGCACCTGAAGAGCCGCGTCGCGACGGGGAGCGTCGTCGAGGTCGAGGTGTTCGGCGTCGCCGAGGAGACGGTGACCCGCCTGAAGGCGCTGAACGGGGTGCGTGCCGTGGCGATCGAGGACCGCGACCAGGTTCAGGTGCTGACCGTGCAGACGGACGCGGACGTCCAGCTGACACACGCGATCCTGGGCCACCTGGACGGCGCGAACGTCGGCCGGGTCTCGCAGCGCGAGCCGACGCTCGAAGACGCGTACGTCGCGCTCGTACCGGCGAATGAGAGTTATCCGGCTCCTCGCGTCGGGTGGCTGTACCACCTGAAGATGATCACCCGTTCGCCCTTCGAGGGGTTCGGGCAGGTGATTTACCCGCTCTTCTTCGCGACGGTCGCCTTCTTCGTCTTTCGCGCCGGCGACAGCCCACGAGGCCTGCGTCTACGCCTCGCTCGGCGCGGCGGTGATGGGCATGTGGTCGGCGACGAGCACGACCGCGGGCGGCGCCATGCAGCGTGAGCGCTGGCACGGGACGCTCGAGTTGCTCGTCGCGGCTCCGCCCCACTTCGCGCTCGTCCTGTTGCCCGTGACACTGGCAATGGCGACGATCGGCATCTACAGCCTGGTCGCGACGCTGCTCTACGGGCATTTCCTGTTCGGCATCGAGCTGGTCGTGGAGCACCCGCTCTTGTTCGGCGCCTCGATCGTCGCCACGGTTCTCGTCGTTCGGCGCTCTCGGCTTGGTCGTTCGCCGTGACGTTCGTCCGCTTCCGAGCGGCCTGGGCGCTCGGCAACATGTTCGAGTACCCCGTCTGGCTGATCGGCGGCTTCCTCGTCCCGCTCGCCCTCCTGCCCGGAGTGGGTCCGCCCCATCTCCTGGGTGCTCGCGCCCACCTGGGGCATGAACTCGATCCGGGAATCGGCCGTGGGTGGCTCACCGCTGAACGACCTCGCGCTGTGCTTGGGCCTGGGCGCGGTGTATGTCCTCGTCGGCATCTTGATCACGAACCGGGTGTTGCACGCCGCTCGCCGGCGTGCGGCCCTTTCCCTGTCATGAACTCGGCGCGGATCTTCTTCGTCGGGGGGCAGATCACCTATCGCGCGCTCTTCCACTGGCTGACTCCGCAGATCTACATCCCGAGCCTGGTCGTCGCCCCGATCTTCCAGATCCTGCTCTTCGCGTACATCGGCCGCTCTGCCGGGCTGGAGTCGGACGAGTTCTACGTCGTCGGCAATGCGCTGCAGTACTCGGCGGTGCCCTGCCTGTTCGCGATGACGCAGATGATCGGCGGCGAGCGCTACCAGAACACGCTCAGCGCAATCCTCGTCAGCCCCGCCCGCCGCATCCCGCTCTTCTTCGGGCGGGCGATCCCCGTGGTCGCGAACGGCGCGTTCGTCGGAGCGTTTTCGCTGGCCGCCGGCACGGCGATCCTCGGTATCGACATCCCGCTCTCGGCCGTCCCGGCGCTCGCGCTCGTGATCTTCGTCGCGGCCTTCTCTTGCACGGGGCTCGGGCCTGATCAACGCCGCCCTCTCCCTGCGGATTCGCGAGAACGCCATGATCTCCAACGTCCTCTTCGGGTTCCTGCTCATCTTCACGGGCGCAAACGTTCCGCTCGACGACCTGCCCGGTTGGATGAGCACGATGGCGCAGGGTCTGCCCTTCACGCACGCGATCGAGGCGGCGCGCGCAGCTGGCCGACGGCGCGCCGCTCGGCTCGGTCGCCGGGCTCGTCGGCACGGAGCTGCTGATCGGGATCGCCTTCGCGGCTGTCGGCTACGGGCTGGTGCGGTTCATGGAGGCGCAGAGCCGCCGGTACGCGACCCTCGAGCGCTCATGAGCTTCCTCCGGCTCCTCTACGTCGGCTGGCTCTTCAACCTGAAGAACCTCACGCTCTCGGGGTTCTTCATCATCGTCTCGGTCATCTCGCCGGTGATCTTCGCGTCGATGGCCTTCCTGATGTTCAGAGCCGGTGCGCGGCCGGGAACGCTCCTCTTCGTCGCGATCGGCGCCGGGATGATGGGCATCTGGTCGTCGACGCTCTTCGGCTCCGGCGGCGCGATCCAATGGCAGCGCTGGCAGGGGACCCTCGAGTACTCGATCGCGGCGCCCCCGCCGTTCATCTGGGTCGTCCTGCCGCTCACGATCGCGACGGCCACGATCGGCCTGTACTCGCTCACGTCGACTCTCCTGTGGGGCTGGCTGTTCTTCGACGTGCCATTCGAGGTGGTCCACCCCGGATGGTTCATCGTCGCCCTCCCGATTGCCGTGCTCTCGCTCGGGTTGCTCGGCCTCGTCCTCGCCGCCACGTTCGTCCTCTACCGGCACGCCAATGCCCTCGGCAACCTGCTCGAGTATCCGATCTGGCTCGTGACGGGCCTCCTGACCGGCCTGGCTCTGCTCCCCGGCTGGTCACGCCCCCTCTCGTGGGTGCTCGCGCCGACCTGGGGTGTGAAGGCGCTCCGCGAGTCGGCGATCGGCGGCGACCCCGGCTTCGCGATCCTGATGTCAGCCGGCCTCGGGCTCGTCTACCTCGTCATCGGCCATTTCTGCCTGCAGTACTTCGAGCGACTCGCGCGCGAGAAAGCAACGCTGGCCCTGGCGTGAATTCGATTCGCGTCTTCTTCATCGGCGGCTACCTCGCCTACCGGGCGCTCTTCAACTGGCTGCGGCCGGCGATCTACATCCCGACCATGCTCGGAGGCCCGATCTTCCAGATCCTCTTCTTCGCCTATATCGGACGGTACGCGGGATTGAAGAACGACGAGTTCTTCGTCGTCGGGAATGCGGTGCAGGCCTCGGCCTTGGCCGGGATCTTCGGGATGGCGATGACGATCGGCGGCGAGCGCTGGACACAGACGCTGTCCCCGCTGCTGGCGACGCCGGCCAACCGGATCGCGCTCTTTCTCGGCCGCGCGCTGCCCCTGATCGGGAACGGGATCCTCGTGTCGGCGTTCGGCTTCGCGGTCGGCTGGGCGTTGCTCGACTTCGAGCTCGCCGCGAGCGAGATCCCGGGGATCGCGCTCGTCGTCGTCATCTGCTCCTTCTCCTGCACGGCGCTCGGCCTCGTCACGGGCGCGGTCGGCCTGCGCGCGCGGGACGTGTTTTTCCTGGCAAACCTCGTCACGCTCGTCCTACTGCTCTTCTGTGGGGCCAACGTGCCGCTCGATTCGCTCCCGGAATGGATGCAGACCGTGGCGAGCGGCTTGCCGCTGACCCACGGGATCGAGGCCGCGCGGGAAATCGCAGCCGGCGCGGCCTTTTCGGACGTGTCCGGCCTCGTTGGGACTGAAGCATCGATCGGGCTCGTCTACGCGCTGCTCGCCTATGCGCTCCTGACGTTTTTCGAGGCGGACGGCCGCCGGCGCGCGACGCTCGAGACGATGTAGAGAGTGGTCCCCGCCCACGGGGCGGGGACTCGCCGAAAATGCTTCGCACTTTCGGCGACTAAGAGCACACCTTCGCAATGTCCGACTCCCTTGACCTGCGCTTAGCAGGAACATCAACTTTTGGAGTCACACGTAAGAAGCTGCGCTAACGCGACACCAATCGCTCCGACACCTGAAGTTCGACACAGGAGGAGCGAGATGCCCTGGGGTAGCTGGATCAACGACCTGCCGACCGCGTTCTTCATGGTCGTGCACATCGCGGCGTTCGCGCTCGGAGCCGCGTTCGCGTGGGCCGCGTTCAAGCGTGAGCTCAATCTGCTCGGCACAGCGTTCTCGCTGTTCGCCGTAGCCGAGCTCACCTACATGACGTACCACCTCGACTGGACCGTCTTCCTCTTCGCGCACACGATTGCCGAGGTCTTCGACCTCGTGGCGTTCGTGCTGGTGTTCGCGGCGGCCGTCCTGCAGATTTCGGGCGCGCGCCGGCCCGCTTTGGAAGCAACCAACTGATGACCCGACCTCTCCTCCTGGTCGCCGCGCTCGCCGCCCTGGCGGCGGGCTGCGGCGGCTCGGGCGAATCGAGCACGCCGGTCGCGACCACCGAGGTGACGATGGCGAAGAGCTACCGCTTCGACCCGAAGGTGATCGAGATCGAGGTGGGTGAGACGGTCACCTGGAAGAACGAGGACAACTTCACGCACACCGTCGAGGTCGACGGGCAGGAAGACCACAAGGTCGACCGGGGCGACAGCGTCTCGATCGAGTTCGACGAGCCTGGCACCTACCACTACGTCTGCACGCTGCACCGTCAGGACATGGACGGTGAGGTGATCGTCAAGTGATCACGCGAGCCGGTCTCGAGCGTGACCTGGTCATCGTCATGTGCGCGATCAGCGCAGGGATCCATGCCGCGCTCGCGCCGGAGCATTTCCGCGAAGGCAGGGCTGCGGGGACGGGATTTCTCGCCGCGGCCCTGCTGCTCGCCGTCGTCGCGACGGGGCTGACCCGGCGCTCCGAAAACAGCATTCTCCTCGTCAGCGCCGGAACGATCTTCGCCGGACTGATCGGCAGCTACATGCTGGCGGCGACGATTGGACTGCCGCTCTTGCATCCCGAGTCCGAACCCGTGACAGGACTCGCGGTGTTCACCAAGGCCTGCGAGGCGGTCGGGCTGATCGCGGCGGCGGACGTGCTCCTGCGCCGACGGCCAGGTTGGGCTCCTTCGGTCCCGATCCCGCTCATGCTGACCCTGCTCGTTGGGTTGTTCAGCGCCCTGGCCGCGCTGGGGTTCTCGAGCGGTCACGACGCTCACGTACACCACTGATGAGCGTGGCCGCAGCACATATCGTGGATTCGGGTGGCCTCGCCATTGACCCTGGCTCCGACGGTGGACGACGAGTCGCGCGAGTGGCTCCGCACGCTGCGCACCGACGGGGCGGTACGCGACGAGGCCGTCGCGCGGCTCCATGCGCTCCTGCTCCGCGCAGCGCGCTTCGAGGTCGCGCGGCGGCGGCCGACGATGCCGCACCTCCGGGGGGACGATCTCGACGACATCGCCAACGAGGCTGCAGACGACGCGGTCGTCAGCGTGCTCCGTCGCCTCGACGACTTCCGGGGAGCGAGCCGCTTCACGACGTGGGCCTACAAGTTCGGGCTGCTCGAGGCGGCCGTCAAGCTGAGAAAGCGCGCCTGGCAAGGCCGCGAGGTGCCGCTCGAGCCCGAGAGCTGGAGCCTGTTCTCGAGCGCGGGCCTGGAGCCTGACGATGCGGCCGAGCAAAGCGAGCTCCTGGCGACTTTGCAACAGGCGATCAACGAGGTGCTGACCGACCATCAGCGCCGAGTCCTCGTCGCCCTGGCCTTGAACGGAGTGCCGATCGACGTGCTCGCCGAGCGGCTCGACACGACGCGCGGGGCGCTCTACAAGACCCTGCACGACGCGCGGCAGAAGCTGCGCCGCCATCTGGAGAACCGCGGCTTCCAGCCCGACTCACTACTCGAGGAGACCACATGACGAAGCGCCCGGACCTGAAACAGGCACTCGGCCGTCTCCTTGGCCCCACCGGGCCCGAGGTCGGCTGCGACGAGTGCTTCGACCAACTCGACGGCTATGTCGAGCTCGAAGTCGCCGGCGCCGATGCCGACGCTGCGTTCCCCGGACTGCGAGCCCACCTCGACGGCTGCCCAGCCTGCCGCGAGGAGCACGAGAGCCTACGCGCCCTCGTCAGCGGCGAACAGCTGCTCTAGTCGACGGACAGTAGGTCGACGACGAACACGAGCGGCTCGTGCGGCTTGATCGCGCCGCCCGCCCCGCGCGCGCCGTACGCCATGGCCGAGGGGATCGTCAGCTGGCGGCGGCCGCCGACCTTCATGCCCTCGACGCCGGCATCCCAGCCGGGGATGACCTGCCCCTGGCCGAGCTTGAACTCGAACGGCTGGCCGCGGTTCCATGAGGCGTCGAACTCCTCGCCCGTGGAGAACGCGACGCCGACGTAGTGCACCGACACCTTGGTGCCCTTCGTCGCCTCGTCTCCGTCGCCGACGACGAGGTCGTCGATCCCGAGCTCGAACGGAATGTCGCCCTCGGGCTTGTCGATCTGCGGTCGTTCGGGTGCCATGCCGGGACCCTACTGGGGACGACTACTTCACGAGCGTGAGATCTTGAAGCCATGACCGACGAAGCGGCGCTCGTCCGGGAGAAGCTCGACCAGGCGCCCTCGATCCTCGAAGAGCACGGCGTCGACCTCTGGCTCACACTCGTCCGCGAGACGCTCCTCACTCGCGACCCGTGCCTCGACTTGATTGCGGGCACGTACTGCGCATGGCAAAGCGCGTTCCTGCTGTCGCGCTCGGGCGAGCGGATCGCGATCGTGGGGCGCTACGACGCGCCGAGCGTCGAGCAGCTCGGCGCGTACTCCGAGGTCCAGGGGTATGACGAGAGCATCCGGCCAGGGCTGCGCGAGACGATCGAGCGCCTCGCGCCCGAGACGATCGCGGTCAACTACTCGCCGAGCGACCCGGCCGCGGACGGGCTCACGCATGGGCTCTGGCTCGTGCTCCTCGAGACCTTGGATGGCACGTCGTACGCCGATCGCCTCGTCTCGTCCATGCCCATCGTCGCGTCGCTGCGGGGGCGGAAGTCGCCGTTCGAGATCGCCCGGATCCGCGCCGCGGTCGAGGAGACGGAAGAGATCTTCGCTCACATCGGTGAGCGGATCGGGCCCGGCATGAAGGAGACCGAGATCGCCGCGGTCATGCACGCCGAAGTCTCGCGACGCGGTCTCGGGTACGCGTGGGAGGCGGACCACTGCCCGGCCGTGAACGCCGGTCCGGAGAAGGACGTCGGTCACAGCGGGCCGACTGAGCTGGAAACCCGGCGCGGCGAGCTCCTGCACATGGATTTCGGGGTCGAGAAGGGCGGGTATTGCAGCGACCTGCAGCGCAATTGGTACCTGCTCGACGACGGGGAGAGCGAGGCGCCTGAGGATGTCCTCAAGGCGTGGAGCGCGGTCTGGGCCTCGATGGACGCGGGCGCCGACGTGCTTCGTCCGGGCGTCGCCGGTCACGAGGTCGACGCCGCGGCTCGGGCGAGCCTCGTCTCAGCCGGCTACGACGAGCCGAAGTACGCGCTCGGTCACCAGCTCGGCCGCGCCGCCCACGACGGCGGGACTCTGCTCGCCCCGCTGTGGGACCGGTACGGCGACGCCCCTCTCGGCCTGGTCGAGGAGGGCAACGTCTACACGCTGGAGTACGGCGCACCGGTCCCCGGCCGCGGCTACATCGGGCTCGAAGAGGACGTGCTCGTCACGGCCGACGGCCTCGAGTGGCTGAGCACGCCCCAGCGCGAGCTCTGGCTCGTCGACTGAGCCGTGGTGACGATGGACGAGGTTCGCGCTCTTGCGGTCACTCTCCCCCGCAGCAGCGAGGCGTTCGTACGCGGCCGCGTCAAGTTCCGAATCGGCCGGATCGTCTACCTGTCCTTCTCACGTGACGGGACGATCATGGGCTTCGCGTTCCCCAAGGAGTTGCGCGAAGCACTCGTCGACTCGGAGCCCGAGAAGTTCTCGCTGCCGAACCACTCCGACCTTCGCTACCACTGGGTCCACGTCCGCCTCGCCGCCATTGACGCGGCCGAGATGCGTGACCTCGTCGAGGACGCCTGGGCGTTCTGTGTGCCGAAGCGGGTGGCCGAGGAATACGCCGCGTCGCAGCGCTATGGCGAATGATGCAGGGACTCGCTGAACCTGTCACTCGACTCGGGCGAGTTGTCACCCACAACCTAAGTTCAGCGGCCGGCAGGCGGGAGCTCAGCCTATTGGCGGACGATGGTTCGGACTGTCCGTGGTCTCCATCGGCTTCCCGCAGGCAGGACAGTCGATCTGCTCGGGCACAGGCCGAGAACGGGCGAGTGGCGCGGGGCGAGCAGCTCGTTTCTCAGCCGAGTAAAGGCCGAAAACTTGCAACTACTTACACAAAGTTATAAGAACGCTACACACTAGTTAGGGGAACGCCCTACAGACATGGGAGAGGAGTGCTCGTGAGAGTTCAACGTCCACTCGTTCGGCCGACGCGGACGCGCCTTCTGATCGCAACTGTTATCAGCGCCTTAGTTGCCATCGCCGCACTCGCAGGCAGCACGGCGAGCTCGGCGGCACCCGGCAACAATGGCGGGCTCGCTGCAAGTCTTGCGAGCATGGGCTCGATCACCAGCTGGTCGCTGGACATCACGGCGTCGGGCGGCGACGCGTGGGTCCCGGCGGCTCCCTATCCGCGGACGAACGTCCGCTACGCGTTCGCCGACCTGGGCGAGATGCTGTACGTGATCGGCGGCGTCTCGGACGGGACGCGGATCCCCGACGTCAACCGCTACAACGCGACCACCAACGCCTGGACCCCCCTGGCGCCGATCCCGGTCGCCAGCGAGGAGCCCTGCGGAGCCCACTGGAACGGCAAGATCTACGTCGCCGAGGGCGACACGGGCAGCTCGTTCCGGATCTACGACATCGCCACCAACACCTGGACGCTGGGTGCGCCCCGGCCCGTGTCCAGCGGCTACGGCTGTGCCGCCGGTGCGCTCAACAACAACGTGTACGTGATCGGCGGCGCTGGCGCTCCGCAGACGCAACTGACCGTCTACAACATCGCGACCAACACCTGGTCGACGGGGAACCCGGCGCCCGCCGGCGTCTTTCTTTCCGGCTACCAGACGGTCGGCAACTACCTGTACATCGTCGGTGGCTTCGGGGCGAGCCCCGCCGCCAACTCGACCGCGACCATGCGCCTGGACATGTCGACCGGCACCTGGTCGAGCGGTCCCGCCTTCACCCCGCAGCGGGCGGACTTCGCGCTCGCCTCCTTCGGGACGAAGCTGTATGCGATCGGCGGCGACCTGACCGGCGGCAGCTACTTCAACTCGACCGACCTCGTCAACGAGCTCGACACGGCGAGCTGGCCGGGCGGAAGCTGGGTCGCCTCACCGCCGAACCTGACGGCGCCGGTGCGCCAGGGGAACCAGGCCGGCTTCAATTCCACCGGCCGTGCCGGCGGCGAGATCTGGTCGACGGGCGGGATCAACGGGAACACGTTCCAGTTCCTGAACGCTCATCTCTACCGTGCGATCGTCGGGCCGCCTCCGCCACCACCGCCTCCGCCACCACCGCCGCCTCCGCCGCCTCCGCCTCCGCCTCCACCGCCTCCGCCACCACCGCCGCCTCCCCCGCCACCGCCGCCTCCCCCACCACCGCCGCCGCCTCCGGCCCCACCGCCGGCCCGCTGTCGCGTGCCGAACGTGATCGGCCTGAGGCTGAACACGGCGAAGGCACGGATCCGGGCACGGCGCTGCCGAGTCGGCACCGTGCGCAGGGTTCGCTCCAGGCGTGTGGGCCGTGTGCTCGGCCAGAGCCCACGGGGCGGCGCAGTCAGGGCCGTCAACTTCAGGGTCAACCTGCGGGTAGGACGAAGGTAGGAAACGACCAAGACGAATGAAAACGGGGCGCCCGTCTACAAGGGCGGGCGTCCCGCTTCTTCTTCATGACACCCGGGACGAGCCTGCACGCGACCGGCCACTGCCAGCCGACGCGCCAACGGATCATCCGACTCCAGAGCTTGCGGAATGACTACTTGACGAGCGTGAGCATCTTGAACATCGGGAGGTACATCGCGATGATGATGATCCCGACGACGACGCCGACGGCGATCATCATCAGCGGCTCGATGATCGACGTGAGAGACGAGATCGACGCGTCGACCTCGTCCTCGTAGAAGTCGGCGATCTTTCCGAGCATCTTCTCGAGCTCTCCCGTCTCCTCACCGATCTTGACCATGTGGCCGACCATCGGCGGGAAGATCGGGTTCTCGACGAGCGGCTGCGCGATCGGCATGCCTTCCTGCACTTTCGCGCGGACGTCGCCCAGCGCTTCCTCGACGACCCAGTTGCCGGCCGTCTGTCCCGTGATCTCGAAGGCCTTGATGATGTCGACGCCGGCGGCAACGAGCGTCGAGAGGGTTCGCGAGAAGCGGGCCATCGTCACCTTGAGGACGACGGCACCGATCTTCATCGGGATCTTGAGCTTCATGCGATCCCAGACCTTGCGCCCCTTCTCGGTCCGCTTGGCCTTGCGAATGCCAAAGAAGGCAATCCCGCAGGCGGGGAAGAAGAACATCCACTCGTTGCGGAGGAAGTTCGAGGCGTTGACGACGTACTGGGTCAACACCGGCAGCTCGCCGTTCAGGTCGGCGAAGATGTCGACGAAGATCGGGACGAGGAAGAGCAGCATCCCGATCAGGACAAGGGTCGCGAAGATCAGGACCATCGTCGGGTACATCATCGCGCCCTTGACGCGCCGCTTGATCTGCGTTTCCTTCTCGATCTGGAAGGCGACGCGGTCGAGCACGGTGTCCAGGATTCCGGCAGCCTCGCCCGCCTCGACCATGGCGACGTAGAGCCGGCTGAAGATCTTTGGATGGCGCGCCATCGCCTGCGAGAGCAGCAGGCCGCCCTCGACGTCGGCGCGGAGCTCGGAGATGATCGCGGACAGGTACTTGTCGTCGGTCTGCTCCTCGAGCACGACCAGCGCGCTGACGACCGAGAGGCCGGCGTCGATCATCGTCGCGAACTGTCGCGAGAAGATCTGCAGCGATTTCGGCTTGATCTTCTTGAAGACCGTGCGCGCGCCGTCCTCGCCCTCCGCAGGAAGCTCGTGCAGGTACTGGGCCAGCAAGCCGCGCATGCGCAGCTGCTCGCGCGCAGCATCCGGGTCCGGCGCGTGGATCTCGCCGGAGAGCTCGAAGCCTTCCACGTTGATGGCGCTATAAGCGAAAGCAGCCATGGGTCAGCCGGTGGAGATGTCGAAGGTCGACGCCTGGCGGGCGAAGGTGACGGCGAGGTTGTTCCAGTCGCGCACGACGATCGTCACCTTCTTGACGGCGCGCCCGCCGGTTGGGGTGTACTGCGTGATGTAGGTGTCGAGGCGATAGTCCTTGCGGTCTGCGCCGACGACCTTTCGGCTCGGGTTGCACTCGTCGGGCGGCCCCGCGCAGCTCGCGGTGACGAGGCCCGAAGTGCTTCCACCGAGGACCGGGTCGTTCACGTACTTGGCGTCGGTGGTGCCGACGGCGGACGTGTCGAGCCGGATCGAGGAATGTGTCAGCGCGCGGTAGAGCTCCATCTGCTGGTCGGCGATGACGGCGGCGGTCGTGATCCGGCTCGCACGGTTCAGGGACACGATTCCGGACGAGAACGAGGCAACGACCGCGAGGAGGCCGATGTTCAGCATCACCATCGCGATGAGCAGCTCGACCAAGCCGAAGCCGCCTTCGGACCGCAAACGTTTGCGCACCCAGGAGGTATCGGCAATTCGGCGTCGCGCCTCAAGCATCCGGTTACCCGGTTGAGACGAGGAGCAGAACGTAGCGCGCGCTGTCGACGGTGTTCTCGAGGGTCAGCTTCTTGCCCTTCCTCAGGGTCAAGGTGGCCCCGCCCGAGTCGAGCGCGCCTCCGGAGATTGCAACCTGGGCCGTGGTCTTGGAGACCGACACGAGCACGAAAATCGGGTCGGACTGCGGGAACGTGCCGCCCTTCGCCACCGTCTCGGAGGAGCCGTTGACCGAGATCTGCGCGGATGTCGGGGCCGACGCCGGCGCCGGTGGGGGTGGCTTCGTTTCGCTCGAAGTCACACCGACCTTGGGGTCGGCCGGCGGGTCCGCAGGCGCGGAGGACGTCGAGGCGGGTATACGAGCCTGCTGCTGGAACGGGTCCTTGCTCGAAAAGCGGTCGAACGTGACGAGCTGGCCGCCGGCTGCCTGAGCTGCCGGGTCCGAGTCGGTGAGACCGGCGCCCGGCGTCGGAATAGCGGAGACGGGGGTGCCGGCCACAGGAGGTACCACCGTGCCGGGGACAACAGCCGCGGGCGGGGTGGTCGCAGCCACCGGAGGCTTCTTGTTCATCATCTTGAGCACGCTCGGGACCTGCCAGGCGAGCACTCCGAGAAACACGACGCCGAGGACGGCGAGGATGATCTTCTGGCGCTTGGCCTTGGCTTTGAGGTCAGCCTTCTTCGCAGCCATCAGGGAGTTCCTCCGGGAGCCGCGGATGCGCCGGCCGGCGGCGTGTCGGGAGTCGTCGCCGTGGTCGTAGTCGGGGTCTCACCCAAAGTCGAGGTGCTGGCGGTGGTCGTCCCGGGGGCCGCAGCGGGCGGGGTCACGGCGCCGGGTACCGGTGCGTCGCCGTAGACGTACGCGTTCACGACGAGCGCCGCCTTAATCCGCGGGAACGCCTTCTCGCTCTCCGAGAAGCTGATCGCGTCGACGATGAAGAGCCTGCCACTCGACGCCAGGCGACCGGTGCGCACGCGCACGAGGCTGCGTAGGCGATACAGGAAGTCGGACAGCTCGAAGTAGTTGCCGTCGAAGATGAGCGACACGGGCAGCACCTGGTAGCCCGGCGCAGCGACGACTCCCTGGGGAGTGATCGACTCGAAGGTGATTCCGGTGTCGCCTGCGATTCGCGAGAGCTCCAGCACGATGCCGGCCATGTCGACCTCGTTCGGCATTGCCTTCTCGAGGCGGAAGAGGTCGGCGACGCGGATCGGCGCAGCCGCCTTGGCCTGCGCGCTCAGAGTCCGGTACTGGTTGATCTGGGCTTCCGTGTCGGCGACCTGCTTGCTGAGGTCGGCGCCCTTGGAGCGCTGTGGCGAGATCACGAAGAAGTAGCCGAGCGCCAGATAGGCGACCAGCCCGACGACGACGAACACGATGATTGCGGGACGGGTCGGCTTCTTCTTCATCAGGCTGCTCCCGGGCTCTTGACGACGGCCTGGATCGAGAACTCGACAATGGGGCGGCCCGACTCGCTCGTCCCGAGTGTGCTGTGCTGCATCTGGACGGTGGAGAGCTGCGGTACGACGGCGAGGCGTGCAAGCAGGCGCGCGACTCCGTTATGCGAGTAGGTCTTGCCGGTGATCGTGAAGCCTGCGGTCGGCGCGGCCACTCCAGCGGGCCCAGGCGCCTTCGCCGCAAGGGTCGTCAGCCAGACGTCTTCCGGCAGGACGAGCGAGATCTCGCGCAGGACGCGATCCCAGGCGATCCGGGTGACCAGAGCTGTCGAAAGGGCGACCACACGGGCGCTCTTCTCCTGCTCGAGGGTCGCGTTCGACGTGTCCGCCGGGGGCGGCACGGGAGTCGCGTCGAGCTCTGACTGCGCCGCATCGAGCTGTGCCTGCTTGTCGGCGACGCCTGCGCTCACCATCAGGAAGAACGCGGCGAGGATGGCCGTGGCCGCAACAGCGCCGACGACGCCGATGAGGACGAGTGGGTTTTTCTGCCGCGAGCTGCCGCGGGGGTCGTCTCGCGGAAGAAGGTTGACGGCTCGCATTACGCGGCCTCCTCGATGCCGAGGCCGATCGCGACTGCGAGCGAGCCGAATTGCTGGTCGGCAGAAAGCTTCTTGCCCCGGCGAACGCGACTCAGAGGATCGCCCACGCGGACCTGCACGCCGATCATGCGGCCGAGCTCGACGTCGATGCCCGGCAACTGAGCGGTGCCGCCCGAGAGGACGATCTCGCCGATGCCGAGCGATCCGGGCTGGCCCTGGTAGAACTGGAGCGAGGAGATCAGCTCACGGGAGAACACCTGGAGCTCGTTCACAATCGCCTCGCGTACCTTCACGGCCTGCTCGCCCGTCAGAGCTGCCCAGGCCTCGGCGGGCTCGAGCAGCGAGACCGAGTGCTTGATCGGCTCCGCTTCCGACGGCGCCATGTCGAGCACTCGCGCGATGGCGACGCTGAGGTTCTGGCCGCCCCATTCGATAACGCGAGTGAACTCGCAGATCGATCCGTTCGAGACGGCGAGGGTTGAACGGTCGTGGCCGACACTCGCCACGACGAGCGCGGCGTTGGCCTGCGCCTCGTCGCCTCCCGAGAGAGCGCGAAGTGCGGCGAAACCTTCGAGGTCGATGCCGGCGAGCTTGATGCCGGCCTTGCGACAGGCGGCGACGTACCGGTCGACCAGCTCGCGATACGCAACGACGAGCAGCACGCGTCGAACGCGAACGCCTTCATCGTTGACCATGTCGCTCAGCACGTGATAGTCGACAACCGCTTCCTCGAGCGGGATCGGCAGCGCTTCCTGGGCGCGAAAACGAACCGCGTTGTGCAGCTGCTTCTCGTCGTCGACACCGGGCAGGTCGAACGTGCGGACGCCGATGCGGTTGCTGGCGATGCCGAGTCGGACGCCCTGGCGCGGCAGCTTGTGCTTCTTGAAGAACACTTTGAGCGCCTCGGCGAGCGCATCGGGGTCGCGCAGCTCACCGCCGACGACGATCCCGGGCTCGAGGTCTGCCTGGGCCACCTGGACGAGCTCGGCGACACCGCCGCTGTTGACGACGCGCGCTGCGGCGAGCTTCGATGCTCCGATCTTGAGGCCGACGAGCTTCTTGCCGCGACGGCCGAGCGAAGCGTTTTGCATCCCGGACGGCCGGCGCGAGCGCTTCGGCTTCTTCGCCTTCGCGGCCTTCGTCGCCTTCGCGGCCTTCGGCTGCTTCTGCGCCTTCTGATCTTTCGGCTTGCGCGAGAAGCGCGACTTCTTCGGCGGGCCGGTCGCCTCGGCTGCTTCCACAGCCGGCGCGTCCTTCTTCTTCCGGCCGAAGAGGTCGGAGAGCTTGATCTCCTTCTTCATGTCCATGTCTAGGCTCCCGCCACCCGTAGGCCGCTGGAGACGGTGCCGCCCTCGACGGCGCCGCGGCCGAGAAGCCCCATCAGCTGCTCGGTCTTGGCAGACCTCTGCAACGCGACTTCTTCGGTGACCACGCCTCGCAGGACGAGCTCGGCAAGAGCCTGCTCCATCGTCTGCATGCCCTTCTTGCCGCCGGTCTGCATGATCGAGTAGATCTGCTCGGCCTTCGCCTGGCGGATCAGGTTGCGAACGGCGTCGTCGGGGAAGAGCACTTCGATCGCGGAGACACGGCCCTGGCCGTCTGCCGTCGGGAGCAGCGTCTGGGCGACGATGCCCTCGAGCGTGCCGGCGAGCTGGGTGCGGATCTGGCCCTGCTGGGCGGCCGGAAAGACGTCGATCACGCGGTCGACAGTCGAGGCGGCGTCCTGGGTGTGAAGAGTCGCAAAGACGAGGTGGCCGGTCTCGGCAGCCGTCAGCGCCGTCGAAATCGTCTCGAGGTCTCGCATCTCGCCGAGGAGGATCACGTCGGGGTCCTGGCGGAGCGCGCCGCGCAGAGCGTCGGCGAAGGTCGTCGCGTCCGGGCCGAGCTCGCGCTGGTTGACGATGCACCGCTTGTGGCGGTGGAGGAACTCGATCGGGTCCTCGATCGTGATGATGTGCTCGGCCTTCGTTCGGTTGATCTCGTCGATCAGGGAGGCGAGCGTCGTCGACTTACCCGAGCCGGTCGGCCCGGTGACGAGCACGAGGCCGCGCGGCTTGTTGCAGAGCTCGTAGAGGGACGGCGGGAGGCCGAGCTCCTCGAGGCTCTTCAAGTCGGCGGGAATGAGGCGGAACGCACCGGCGAGGCTCTCGCGCTGCGAGTAGATATTCACTCGGAAGCGTGCGAGCCCGGGGATCGAATAGGAGAGGTCGAGCTGGCGGTCGAGCTCGAGTCGCTTCTGCTGCTCGCTGGAGATGATGCGGTACAGCAGCTGGCGGGTGTCATCGGCGGTGAACACCGGGAAGCCTTCCAGGCGCTCGAGCTGGCCTCGGACCCGCAGGGCCGGATGGGTCCCAACGGTTATGTGCAGGTCGGACGCGTTGTGCGCGACCATCTGCTCGAGCAGCGTGTCGATTGAAAGCGTGGTTTCTGGCATGGCAGTGATCCCTCATGCGAGCTATCGGCAGCCCGCGAGCGCTCCTTGAATCACTGGTTTGTCCGGTAGGAGAGGGCAGGGATGCGGATGGCGACGAGACGGGCGTTCGGCGTCCCCGCTTCGAGCGAATCGGCCTGATCGGTCTTGATGCGCAGCATGGGAACGGGGTAGCCGCGAACCGGGATTTCGACCGTTTTCGAGGTGTTGCCGGCGAGCAGCAAGGTGCGTGGCGCCCCTCCGTCGACGGTGAAGGTGACCCTGCGCTCACGCGAACCGGCGGGCAGCGCCACGGTCACGTGGAAGGCGCCTGAGCTGGCCGGTCGCTTGGGCCAGACGCGGTAGCTGACGAGCGTTTCGGCCCACCGGTCGAACGTCACGCCGACCGCGAGCCCACGGACCCGCGGCTCCGCTGGGAGGCGATACGCGGTCAAGCCGTTGCGCGGCCTCGCCACCACTTCGCCGTCGAGCTCGATCGCGGTCGCGTAGTCGTTGACGACGAGGATCCTCGTGGAGGGAGCGGCGCCGTCGACGAGGAGGCGACCGTCGCTCCCGATGGTCGCCGTGGAGGACGCGAACCAGTCGCCCCCGGTACCGAGATGAACCGGTCGGCGGAAGTCTCGATTCCAGGCTTCGAGCAACCAGCCGAAGTACGGCGAGCCGCCGGGCAGCTGCAGATAGTCGGCAGGCCCCAGCCCGCTGCGGTCGAGCCAGTCGGGCGGGCTGCCCGCGCGGTGCTGCAGAGTGCCGCGGGCCGTGTTGTGATCTCCGGCGTAGGCCACGACGCCGCTGAGGAGCAGGACGGCGATCGTGGCGACGCCCACGGCGACCGGCGCGAAGGAGCGGCGCAGCGAGACACAGGCGAGCGCGACTCCGGCGAGGAGGGGCACTCCCGCGAACACGGTGGCGGCGTTGGCGTGACCCCACCAATCGGCGAGCTGGCCGTAGACGGAGAAGGTTGGCGCGTCGAAGGTGAAGGTCGTCCCGGCCTTGGCCGGAAAGGGCATCAGCCAGGCAGTCGCGGCACCGGCGAGCGCGAGACCGACGTAGGCCCGCCGCCTCGGCGCTCCGCGCTCGGCGTACAGGAAGAAGGCGATGGCGAAAAGCGGAACGAGGTAGATCGCGTAGCGCTCGAGCTCGCGCCCGGCGTCGGCGGCCGCGATCAGACCGACTTCGAGCAGGACGAGCATGATCGTCGCGATCGCAAGCGTCGCGAACGCGGCTTCCGCCCGCCCTCGGGGGCGCAGGCCGAGCCCGAGCAGCGCACCAGGCACGATGAGCAGCCCCGCAGCGAAGGGCAGCAAGGCGGCTGTTCGTGCACTCCAGCCGACCGTGGACCCGAGGTCGTACTCGAGCAACGTCGCGCCGCTGTACGTGCCGAGAACGGCCCCACCTGTCACGAGCGGCAGCGCGCCCAGCAACACGAGCAGTCCCAGCGAAAGCCGATGGCGGCGAAGAGCTGCGCCGATCGATTCGCCACAGAGTCGCGCGCTCACGGGCACGGCCAGGAGATACGCAAGGGGAAGCACCACGAACTGCAGTCGCGTCAGCACCGCCGCGAGGGAGACGGCGACCACGGCGAGCTCCATCCGTCGCGATGGGCGCTCGATCGCGCGCAGCATCGTCGCCAGAGCGAGCAGGAAGACCGGGTACGCCAGTGCCTCGGACATGAGGTACGGCGCGTAGAGCATCGCCGGGCCGGCGACGGCTGCGGCGGCCGCGAGCAGCGCGTACGACGGACGGACGAGCCGCCGCGCCAGAAAGTAGGCAGGCAGCGCGGCCGCAGCCATGAACGCGGCGTTCATCGCCTTCACGACTCCGTACGCGGTCGCCGTCGAATCGAGGAGCCACGCAGGCGCCTGGGCGAGAATCGCCAGCGGCGCCGGGAAGAACACGGTCTCGCCGCGAATGCTGAAGCCGTCACCCGCCGCCAGGCTCTGCGCGAGCTTCGAGTAGAGGAGCTCGTCGCCGAACACGGCCGGGCTCACGTGCGCACGAGACTGCAGCCAGTGGTAGGCGAACGCGAGGACGTAGATCCCGGCGAGGACGGTTTTAGGCCCGGGAAGCCGGCGAGGCCGAGGCACGACCGAGAGTTGAGGACGCGGTACCTGCTGCTCCGAGCCACCGCGCTCGCGGAGCGCTGAGCTCATATCGTCTGTGCGTCAGGGGCTCGGACGGGCGCCGGCCCGTGCTCGGGCTTGGCCGCACAGGCACCCCGCCACGGCAGGAACTTGAACACTCGCCCGCGCACGCTCACCGGCCTGGTCCCCACGTAGCCCGTGACCTGCGCGGAGAAGCCCGCAGTCCACGGCCCGCGCGAGCAGACCGGCAGCCGAAGCCGAAGCGCGGCGTGGGACGGAACGCGCACCTCGACGTTCTGGCCGTCCGGAAGCTGGAAGCGGATCGGCGCGTTCTCGGAGCCCCTCGGAGCGACGAGGTCGATGAAGAAGGTCCCTTCCAGGCGGTCGCTGCCCAGTCGGGGCCAGAGCGAGATCGCGCCCCGGCCGCCCAGCCAGCCGTCGTGGTGGCGGCCGGCGAAGAGCATCGACAGGCGTGGCGTCGCCGGTCGGCTCGAAGAGGGAGTAGCCGGGAGCCGTCGCGACCTCCTTCGCCCCGCTCAGCCGAACAGTGACGACGTGCTGGTCGACGAGGAGCGGCCCGTCGAGTGGGTCGTCGCCGGCCCGCAGCGAGCCGTCGCGTGCGATCTCGACCGCGTCGGCCGGGAAGGGATCGATGATGGTCGCGCCCGGCATGAGGACGACCCGGTTCACCGAGCGGTTCCAGAAGAGCTGCTGGAAGGCAGGGCCTCGCTGCCCGCCGACGTTGCGCAGGAGCGTCACGTCTCCGAGCCGGGCGTTGTCGACCCAGGAGGGATCGCTGCCGAAGAAGGATTTCCGCGCGGCGCTCGTGTTCTCGAGATCGAAGATCGTCGCTGCGGCGGAGAAGCCGGCGCAAAGGGCGAACGCCAGAGCCAGTGCGGCGACCGTCGCCACGCGCGGGACGCGTGAGCAGAGGACGACCACAGCCGTCGCCAGGGTCGCGGCCAACGCGACCAGGAGCGATCCGCTGCCCGGTGATCCGAGCCATTGCTCGACCCGGAAGACTGCGAAGAGGAGCGTCGAGTGCATCTTCTCGTTGGCGGCGGCGAAGCCGGAGAGCGGCACGACCGCGGCAGCGGTGACGAGCGCGGCCGCAACGAGCGCGTGATAGAGGCGGAAGGGCCAGCCACGCGACGCGTACAGGCCGAAGCCGACAGCCACGAGGGGCAGGACGTAGAAGAGGTAGCGCTCCTGTGCGAGGTCGGCGGCTCCGAGCAAGCCCGCCTCGCCGACCAGTGACGCCGTCAAGAGAAGCGTGAGCGCGGCGAAGGCGAGCTCGGCACGCGAGCGCGGGCGGAGCGAGCGCGAGCCCCAGGCCGAGGAGCGCCCCGGGCACCAGCACGAAGCCCGACGCGAAGACGAGGACGAACAGGTTCCGCGCCGAGTTGCCGAGGAGAGCGCCGAGGTCGACGTCGGTGTTCGACCACTCCTCCGTAGAAAGCGAGCACACGCGACGGTCCGAGAACGAGGGCGATCGCGATCGGGACCGCCAGCAGCCCGAGCGGAAGCAGCTGCTCGCGCACTGCGGCGCGCAGTCGCTGCTCGCGCAACCCGACCAGCAGCACGGCGCCCACGAACACCGCGGGGAGGACGACGAACTGGATCCGCGCGAAGGCCGCGAGGAATGCGAGCGCGACGAACAGGAGCTGGGAGCGGCGTGAAGGCTGAGCCAGCGCCGCTACTCCGGCGGCGACCGCGCCGAGGACGAGCGGGTACGCGAACGGCTCTGCGATCACCCAGCCGGCGTAGACCAGGTCGGGCAGCGCGAGGGCGAGCGCTGCGACGGCGAGCGCGATGCCTTTCGAGAGGCCGAGGCGGCGCGCGATCCAGAAGGCGGGAAGCGCCGCGAGTGACATCGCGAGGGCCCCCATCCCCTGCACGAGGTGATACGAGGTGCCTACGTCACCGAAGAGCCACGCGGGCGCGGTGACGATGGGCTGGAGGAGGGCCGGGAAGTCAGACGCCGCTCCGCGCACGAGCGGCCTGCCGGTCTCCGCGATCGAGCGCCCCAGCTCGGCGTAGAGGTACTCGTCGCCGAGGTAGATCGGAGTCTCGCGCAGCCAGCCGAGCGCGGTGCGCACGACGACGTTGACGGAGATGAGGGCAGCCAGCAGCGGCCAGGCGGCAAGCCCTGCACGCTCGATCGGTGCCGGGACTGCCGTCAGGGGTCGTCGGACGGGCCGGACCGCGACTGCCATCTCGCCTCCTATCGGCCGCTAACTCCGACCTCTTGACCGGAGGAACGAGAGAGGGGCGCCGAAGCGCCCCTCTCGAGAACCGTCGTGCAGCTGTCCGTTACGGACAGGTACCGGTGACGATGTCAGCGCCGGGGCCGGACTTCTTGAACGTCTCGGCGCCCACGGTGCTCTGGACGCAGTACGTCGTCGAGGACGCGGACTGGATGACGATGTTCTTGATGCCCTGGTCGTACGTGGTCTGCAGGTAGGCAAGCGTCGCGCCGGCATACGTGTTGTTGTCGGCGAAGTACGCCTCGACCGCAGGGATCGACGAACGGACGTTGGCCTGTGCGGCCGACTTGTTCGCACGATCACGGAACTTCATGTACGAGGGGATCGCAATGGCGAGCAGGATCCCGATGATGATGATCACGACGAGGAGCTCGATCAGGGTGAAACCGCCCTGGCCGCGCGCCTTGTTCGCACGTGCAGAAAGTCGTTGAAGCATGTGTCTCCTTCTCTCGGTAATCGGTGGCTGCTCTGGCTATCGGCCTCCGGGAGAGAAACCTGCACCCCTCGAACGCCAATAGAGAAGGGGGCGCTTTCGCGCCCCCTTCGAAGAACCGATCGTTGCTATCGATTACGGACAGGTACCCGTAACGATGTCAGCGCCGGGGCCGGACTTCTTGAACGTCTCCGCGCCCACGGTGCTCTCGACGCAGTACGTCGTCGAGGTCGCAGACTGGATGACGATGTTCTTGATGCCCTGGTCGTACGTGGTCTGCAGGTACGCAAGCGTCGCGCCGGAGTAGCTGTTGTTGTCGGCGAAGTACGCCTCGACCGCAGGGATCGACGAACGGACGTTGGCCTGTGCGGCCGACTTGTTCGCACGATCACGGAACTTCATGTACGAGGGGATCGCAATGGCGAGCAGGATCCCGATGATGATGATCACGACCAGGAGCTCGATGAGCGTGAAACCGCCCTCGTTCCGACTCCGGCTGATCCTTTGGTTGAGCCTTGCAAGCATTGAGGAGTTCCTCCTTGTAAGAGACATCGATGGCTCTCTGGCTCTATCGGCCGGTCAGTCGGCGGGCATACCCCAATTTGAGGGATATGTGGGTGATGCCACTCACCCACGCCTGTTACACGCGCGTACGCGTAAAGGCCCCGGCCATCCGTGCCGATAGAACGGACATGAGCTCATCGCCACGTCTTACCGTCGTGGCGCCTGTGGCCGGGCTCTGTGTCCTGGCCCTCGGCGCCGGTTTTTTCTTCATGTCCCGCGGACAAGAGTCTTCGCAGGCCGCTACCGGCCTGACCGCGCAGCAGCTTGTCCAGCGTGCTGCAGCGAATCGCAAGGCGACTGCCCCCACCAAGAAGGCCGCTAAACCGGCGGCCAAGCGTTCCGTCGCGCCCAAGCCCAAGCCCAAGCCGAAGCCGAAGGTCGACCACACGCTGAACAGCGGGCTTCCGAGCTCCGTCTCGTCGGCGTTTCACGGCCGCAAGGTCGTGGTCGTCGCGCTGTACGCGCCAGATGTGCCGCTCGACCAGATGGCGGTTGCAGAAGCGCGTGCCGGCGCCGGCGCAGCCGGTGTCGGCTTCGTAGCGCTGAACGTCCACCAGGAATCCCAGTCCAGGCCCCTGACCAAGCTGCTCGGCGTCCTCGAGGATCCGGGCGTGCTGGTCTTCCGGCGACCTGGCGATGTGTTCCTGCGCCTCACGGGCTACGCCGACCAGCAGACGGTCGCGCAGGCCGCGAGGAACGCGGCACTGATGAGCGAGAGCGCACCGATGGGCGGCTCGCGAGCAGTAGACGACGGGTACTCGCGTACGGCCAAGAAAGAGGGTCGGCAGGTCGCGACTCTGCGCCGCCTGGCCCTCGGCTCGCAGTTCATCGTCGAGAGCGACGTCTACCCGGTCGGCACGATGCGCGTGGAGCCCATGCGCCCCGGCCCGTACGTCTTCGGAACGCGCGAAGAGGCGAATGCCTTCATCGAGCAGACGACGCTGGCGCTCGAGTACCTCGGCTGCGATATCGCCTAGCCGGCAAAAGCCCGCATCCGCGGCGACGTGCGAGCCCGAGTAGGCGATCATGCCTTTGTGGGTGAGCGACGTCAGGTCGGGCTCGTCGGCTGCGGAAGCTGGGGCACGCACATTCTGCGTGACCTGATCGCTCTCGATTGCGAGGTGACCGTCGTCGCCCGGTCGGAGCGCAGTACGGCTGCAGCAGACGAAGGGGGCGCTACGAGCGTGGTGCGGCAGGTGAGCGATCTCCCAGCCGTCCACGGGGTCGTCGTCGCCACACCGACGAAGACCCATGCGGCCATCACCGAGGAGGTGCTCGAACGGGACGTTCCGGTCTTCGTCGAGAAGCCGCTGGCCGATGACCCGGCCGCCGCGGACCGTCTGGCCGCCGTCGCCCCCGACCGCGTCTTCGTCATGGACAAATGGCGCTACCACCCCGGCGTCGAGCTACTCGCGGAAATCGCGCGCAGCGGCGAGCTCGGTGGCGTCGTCGGCCTGCGCACGACACGCATCGGCTGGGGAAACACCCACGACGTGGATCCGGTGTGGGTGCTCGCCCCTCACGACCTCGCGATCGGCCTGGAGATCCTCGGGTCAGTGCCCACTCCGAGAAGCGCTGTTGCAGAGAGCCAGAACGGCTACGCGGCCGGCCTCATCGGAGTGCTCGGCGATGACCCATGGCTCGCTCTCGAGGTCTCGGCCCGCGCTGTCCAACACAGGCGAGAAGTGACCTTGGCCTGCGAGGACGGGGTTGCCATTCTGGGAGGCGGCTACAGCGACCACATTCAGATCGCCCGCGTCGAGGACCCCGCCGACATGACGCCTCAGCCCGAGCGGCGTGCGATCTCCACCGAGCTTCCGCTCCTGCGCGAGCTCCGTGCCTTCGTCCAGCACCTCGCCGGTGGCCCGCCTCCACGTAGCAGCGCTCACGAGGGCGCTGCAGTGGTGCGGGCGATCGCAGATCTGCGCGCGCTCGCGGGCCTCTCGCATTGACTCTCGACGCCACCGTCCTCATCCCGACGCACGACCACGGGGCGACGCTCCTCCGCTCAGCGCGGAGCGCTCTGGCGCAGACAGTCGAGAGCCTCGAGGTTCTCGTGGTCGGCGACGGAGCTCCAGAGTCGACTCGCGAGCTCGTGGAAGAACTGGCCCGCTCGGACCCCCGGGTCAGGTTCTTCGACAACCCAAAAGGGCCCCGCCACGGAGAGGTCCATCGCCACGCAGCGCTCGAGGAGGCCCGAGGCGCAATCGTCTGCTACCTCGCCGATGACGATCTGTGGCTCCCCGATCACGTCGAGGAAATGCAGCGACTGCTCGCCGAGAGCGACTTCGCGCACGCCCTGCCGCTCCGAATCGGCGCCGACGGGCAAATCGAGCACCTCCGTGTGGACCTGTCTGCCGAGCACTACCGCGAGTTGCTGCTCCGCGGCGAGAACCGAATCCCGCTCTCGTGCGGCGCGCATACGCTCGAGCTCTATCGACGCCTGCCGGCCGGCTGGCGGACTACGCCTGCCAGGACTTTCACCGATCTGTACATGTGGCAGCAGATCCTTCTCGTTCCGGGCTGCCGCGCCAGGAGCGGTACCCGGCCAACTGTCCTGCACTTCCCGAGCACCGGGCGCAAGGACTGGAGCGAGGAGCGGCGGGTCGTCGAGCTCGACGGCTGGCTGGAGCGCTCTTCGGCCACGGCGTTTCCCGCGGAGCTCGCCCGGCACGCGGTCGACGTCCTCGCGCCGGATGTCGCGCACCTCGAGGAGCGACTCCACACGAAGGAGGAAGAGCTTCGCAAGGCGCATTCGGAGCTTCACCGGGTGCGCTCGCTGCTCATCGAGGCGGACGACGACCGCGCGCGGCTCCTGAAGCAGATCGATCGCCTCGACGGCCGGCTTCGTGCGCTCGAAGCCGAGCTCGGCGAGCGCGGGCGCGAGCTCGCGTACCTCGCGACCTCCGTGACCTGGCGCCTACGGGCGCGTGCCTTGAGCCTGCCCGGGCTGGGCGCAGCGCTCAGATGGGTTGCGAGGGCTCTAGCTCGCGCAACAGATCCTGCAGCGATTGACTCTTCGCATCCCGGTCCGACAGACGGGCGGACTGCGCCGGCCACGGGATCTGGAGGTCCGGATCGGCCCAGTGACACGCGAGCTCATCGCTCGGGTCCCAGTACTCGGTGACGGCGTAGACGTGTAGCGAGGGCTCGTGGAAATAGAAGCCGTGGGCGACTCCGTGCGGGATGACGAGCGCCCCTGGGCGGTCGGCCCCGAGCTCGACGACCGCGGCCAGCCCCTCCGTCGGTGACCCTCGCCGCAGGTCGCGCACCCCAACCGCGGCTCGACCGAAAGGGACCGTCAAGTAGTCGTCGTGACGAAGATGGACGTGGACGCCGCGGAGGACGCCGGCATCGGAGCGGACGGCGTTCCACTGGATCGGCACGATCCCTGCGCCCCACTCCACTCGGAAGATCTCCATGAAACTGCCCCGCTCGTCGGCGTGGGCCACGAGGGAGCGGACGACCGTGCCCGCCGGCAGCATCAGGTCAGAGGCAACGCTCATTCCCCGATCCTAGTTCTGACAGTGGGTGCGAACCCTCCTCGTAAGCGCGAGCCGCTATCCGGCAGGCTGGTCGAACGAGCGCGTGCGCATCGCCGAGCCGCCCCACTCGGCCGGGGCTTCCTCGACGACGTCGACCGAGACGATCGTCTGCGGCCGTACGAAGCGGCCTTCGAAGACCGGCCATTCGGCCTGCTCCTCGGCTCTGCCGATTCGGCCCACGACGGTGCGGGCGAAGTTCTCGGCCTCTTCCTTGCTCGCAAAACCGCCGATCTCGACCTGGTCTTCCTGAGCGAGTCTGAGCACGACGAAGTGAGTCGCGACGACGTCTGGTGCCGTGCCATTGGTCTGAGCTGGGTGCTCGTGCTGGGCCTCGGGCTGAGCCGGTGCAGGCTCGGGAGCCGGCACCGCGGGTTGCTCGGCGGGCGGGGCCAGCGCCTCCTCGGCCGCCTGCGTGAACAGGCCGGCCTCAGCGGGCGCGACCGTAGCCGCGGGCTCTTCCGTTACGGGAGGCTCTGCCGTAACCGCAGGCTCCTCGATGGCAACGGGCTCGGCCGGAGCCACAGGCTCCGTCGGGACTTCAGGCTCTGGGGTGGCTGCAGGCTCGACCGTGGCCACGGGCTCCGCGACGACGACGGCCGGCTCGGCCGGCTGCTGCTGTGCCGGCTCGGCGGCCGGTTCAACCACGGGCGCCGGAACCGCGACAGGCTCCGGTGCGAGGGGAGGCTGTTGAGCTGCCTCCGCGTGCAGAGGGGGAACTTCCGCGGGCGCAGGAGCCACGAGCGGCTCAACCGCGAGCGGCTGAGGCTCGGGGACGCGCTCCTCGGCCGGAGGCATGCTGGTCGGCATGGGCGTCGGGGCCGGAGCCGCCGGCGGTTCGACCTGAGCGGGAGGCTCGGGACTGGTAGCTGGGACTGGCTCGGGAGCGGGAGCAGGAGCAACCGCGGGTGGCGGCTCTGCCTCCACAGGCTGCGCCGCCGGAGCGGCTCCCGAATACACCTCGTTGATCTTCTTGGCGAGCTCACCGTGCGCGGCGACGACCAACCCCGGCTCCGTGCCGAGGGCTCGCCTCACGTTCTCGATGACGAGCTCGTTGGTGGGGTCCGCGACCGCGACGACGGGAACTCCGGCATCGAGGGCAAACGCAAGGGCGTTCTGCATCCGAGCAATGTTGTCGGGCAGCATCCGCACCGCCTCGGGATCCACTGCAAGGGTCGCGACCTCCACGTATGGGAGACCCTGCTGGCCGGCGAGCAGGCGGCCGAGATCGCTGTCTCTGATCAGGCCGCGCTCGGCGAGGACCTCTCCGAGCCGCTTGCCGGTCCGCATGCCCTCCTGGAGGGCGTCTTCGAGCTGCTCCTCGGCGAGCAGGCCTGCGCGAAAGATCAGCGTGCCGAGCGGGACGTCGCGCATTCCGCCACCGATGGGAGCGGGCAGGGGCTGCTCCTCGACGGGAGTCGCCGGAGCAACAGGCGCCGCAGGAGCGACAGGCGCCGCGGGGGGCGCTGCCGCGGCAGGAGCAGGAGCAGCGGGGGCCGGAGCCGCAAGCTGCTGGTCGACGAAGAACGTTCCTTCGGAGGGTGCATTCGAGGACACGATTACCTCTTTCTCGGGACTTCCATCGGTCGGTTGCTCGTTCGCCATCGTCGGGTCGACGAGGACGATCTCGGGGGAGACCTCAGGAGTTCCCTGGGCCGCAGTACTCTCATCATCCGGAGGGCGGAGGCCGCCGTCCTCCCCAAAAGGGGTGAGGTCAGACGAGGACACGGCCCAACTCCTCCAGTGACGTTACTCCGGACATGACCTTGGCGAGACCGTCGTCCCAGAGCGTGTGCATGCCCTGCTCGAGGGCCTTCGTCTCGATCTCTTCTCTGCTGGCGCGCCTGACTGCCATGCCCTCGAGCTCCTCGGACATGACGAAGAGCTGGTAGATGCCAATCCGGCCCTTGTAGCCCGTCTGGCCGCAGCGTGGGCAGCCGCGCTTGCGATAGAAGGCCATCCCGTCAGAAGCGGCGGCGACGTCCGGCGAAACGCGGTTCTTCAGGAGCTCGTCGGACGAAGGGTTGTACATCTCGCAGCAGTGCGAGCAAAGCTTGCGGGCGAGTCGCTGGGCGAGCACAGCCGAGACGGCGGAGCCAATGAGGAACGGCTCCACGCCCATCTCGCCGAGTCGCGTGATCGCGCCGGGGGCGTCGTTCGTATGCATGGTGGAGAGGACGAGGTGGCCGGTCAGGGCGGCTTCGATCGAGATCTTCGCCGTCTCTGCATCACGGATCTCCCCGACCATCACGACGTCGGGGTCGGAACGCAGGATCGCGCGGAGGGCGTTCGCGAACGTGAAGCCCGCCTTCACATTGATCTGCATCTGCGTGATCCCCGCCAGGCGGTACTCGACGGGATCCTCGATCGTCACGATGTTGATCTCGGGCCGGTTGATCTCGGACAGCGCCGCGTAGAGCGACGTCGACTTACCGGAGCCCGTGGGGCCGGTGACGAGAAGCGCGCCGGTCGGCCGGCGGACGATCTCCCCGAGTTGAACGCGCATGGCCTCGGGAAGGCCCAGCTCCTCGAGGGTCGGTGCCTTCTTCGACTTGTCGAGCAGTCGCATCGTCACTTTCTCGCCGTCCACGGTCGGCAACGTCGCGACGCGAATGTCGAGCATGCGGCCTGCGCTGCGGGCGTTCAACGAGATGCGCCCGTCCTGCGGCTTGCGGCGCTCGGCGATGTCGAGCTTCGCGAGCACCTTCAGGCGGGTCGTGACGCCGGCGACCATCCGCTTCGGGATCCGCTGGATCTCGTGCATCACGCCGTCGATCCGGAAGCGGACGACCTGGCCGTCTTTCGACGGCTCGAAGTGCATGTCGCTCGCCCCGTCCTCGGCAGCCTGGAAAATCAGTGAGTTGACGAGGCGCACGAGCGGTGCGTCGGAGATGCCGTCCTCGGCTTCGAGGTCGTCCTCGTCCTCAACTTCCTCGAACTCGTCCTCGTCCTCGTCGAGCGCCGATCGAGCGCCAAAGGCCTCGGCTGCGCGCGCGAGCCGCTTGATCTCGCCCTCGATGTCCTCGCGGGGCGCGATTGCGAGCTCGATCTGGTGACGGGAGGCGAGCTTGAGCTCGTCGAGCGCATGGACGTTGGCAGGATCTGCGACCGCGACCTTCAGAGTGTCTCCGTCGAGCGCGTACGGGAGGGCGCCAAGCCGCTCGAGCACGTGCAGCGGAATCGTGCTGGAGGCTTCGTCAGAGACGCCGGTCGTATGGACGTCGATCAACGGCAGGTTGTGACGTGTTGCGAGTGCCTTCGCGATCATCACGCTGTCGGCGAGCCCCTCGTCGACGAGGGCCTGCGCGAAGGTGGTGTTTCGCGCCTGGTCCCGGACGAAGGCAAGCCGGTCGGGAGGCAGGAGCCCGGTCGCCTCGATGATGTCAGCGACGAGCTCTGCCAGGGGATTCACCTGAAAGGCAGGCTGAAGCGGCTGCGCAGCTTCCGCCGCCGCGCCGCTCTCGTTTTCCGCCACTGTGCGTAGCTTGGTTGACCGCTCGGGGTCCATACCTCGATTGAGGTATCGGCGCTACGGGGCTCAGGCTTGAGGTTTCGGGGCTTACGGCCCGAGAACGTCGAGATACGCGCTCAGGAGCTCATTTCCCCAGAACAGCGCGATCACCGACCCGAGCGCCAGGAACGGCGCAAAGGGGATCGCCATCTTGCGTGCCTTCGACCCGTGGCGGGCGAGCAGGTAGATCCCCGGGATCAACGCGGCGACCATCCCGATCATCAGGGCGACCCCCACGGCCTTGCCGAGTACGGCCCCCATGAAGAGGGCCAGCTTCACATCGCCCATGCCCATGCCGGCCGGATAGGCGAGCACGGCGAGAAAGAGGAAGAGCGAAGCCCCGAGCGCCGAGAGCGCGTATTCGGGACTGAGATGAAGCAGCGTTTGCGCCGGGAGGGCGATTGCGGTCGCTGGGAGCACGATCACGTTCGGGACGATCCGGTGCTCGAGATCCACGGCCGAGATCGCGACCAGGACGCAACAGAAAAACGACGCGATGACCGCCTCGAAGGTGAGCCCGAACGCCAGCACCGACGCGGCGACGAGCAGTGCGGCCGTCAGCTCCACAGCCGGATACAGCAGGCCAATCGGCGTGCGGCACGAGCGGCAGCGGCCGCGCAGCAAGATGTACGAGACGACCGGCAGGTTGTCGTACCAGGCGATCGGCGCAGCGCAGCTCATGCAGGCCGAGCCGGGATGCACGATCGAGCGGTGCCGGGGCACGCGCGCTGCGAGAACGTTGAGGAAGCTGCCCAGCGCGAGGCCGGGCGCGAATGCAACTGCTGCGAGAGCGAAGTTCACGAAATTTCTATCGGCGCATGGCTACGCAGAGTTGAATGCGTTCCTACTACACGCGGGTCGATGCAGCAGGCATAGACCGAGGCGTGCTCTTAGTCGACGAAAGTGCGAAGCACTTTCGTCGAGTCCCGGCCCCGTGGGCCGGGACCATCTAGCCCCAGGAAGCGGGCTGATTCGTCAGCGTTTGTACCTGCTGGTATGTGGCCGGCATCCCCGAGAGGAGCGTTCCAACAGGCACGTAGTGGTTCTCGGCCGAGTTCTGCAGGTACACCTGGCGGGCGATGATCGGGCCCCAGACGACGGCGCTGTTTCCCTCGTTGTAGTCGTTGACGGCGTAGATCGCGCCCTGGAAGACACCCGACTGCTCGATCGAGAAGCCGATGGCGTCGGTCGAGGAGCCGGCGACGAAGGCGAGCAAATTCTGGAGGGGCGCCCAGCTCGAGCCGCAGCCGACGGCGCCGCAGAGCTTCGTCGAGTTGCGCATCGTGATCTTTCCCGACGCGTAGATGGTGGCCCGGCCGGTGTAGTAGGCCTCGTTCGAGTTCGTGAACTCGATGTCGCCGTCGAAGAAGATCGTGCCGTGGATGGTCAGCGCCTTCGTGGCCGGATCCCACGCGAGGCGCCCAACCAGGTTGCCCTGCGCGTCTTTCACCTGGCAGTCGTAGGCCCAGGCCGGCGTCAGCTTCACGGACTGGGTGAGGCTGCGGTTCATGACCTGGTCGTTGTCGAATGCAGGAGGCGAGCCCGTCTGGGTCGTGCAGGCCTGCATGGGGCCGGGCTTGGCGTTCTGGTACCAGTAGGCGAGGTCGACCACCGGCTTCTCCAGGCCAGTGACCTGGTTGGAGATGACGTTGGCGTACACCTTGTCTGCCGAGCTACAGGGGTTGTGCAGCGGCCCGGATCCGAGCCGGCACCCGCCGGAGACGTGTACTCCCTCGAGCGGCGTGCCGGCCTCGCCGACGTGCGAGGAGTTGTTCAGCGTCACCGTCCCGCCCACCTGGAGCACGGTCGTCGAGCCGCTGATCTGAGCCGAGTTCTGGAGGCAAAGGTTGCCCTTCACGTACAGGGGAACGGAGATGTTGACCGAGTTCGAGAGCGTCATGCAGCTCGTCGGCGCCTCGGCGTAGATGTAGTTCCAGATCGCGTTGTTGGCGCTCCCGACCTGACCCGTCCCCAGGCTGACCCTCCCGTGCACGGTCCGAGCGACGTCGGCGCCGCGCACCGGGTTCGAAACGCGTCCGACGCCGGTCAGCGTCCACGTGTTCGTCTGCGTGTCGAGCGTTCCCGAGTAGGTCGCGGTCCCGTCCTCGAGCGGCTCCGTGCGCAACGGGACGGCTCCAGGCTGCGACGGGTCCGACGAGCCGTAGAGCGTCGAGTAGGCGTAGGCGAGGCCGGCTTCGGCCAGCGAGAGGGCGCGCCGGTCGGCCTTCGAGAGCTGGGCCGATCCCTGGTTGGCCGTCGCGGAGATCATCGTCGTCGTGCCCGCGATCCCGAGTACCACCGACGTCCCGATCACGATCGGCAGCGCGAAGCCGCCCTCACGAGTGAGACGGCGCTTCAGTCTCCTGAGCAGGAGAAAACCCACGGTACCTGGGTTTGATAACGGCGCGACGGGCCGTCTCCGCGATCCCTCAAACCGGTTCTAAACGCGGCACCGCAGGGATTGAACTGGCCTACTACACGCACGTCGATGAAGCAGGACTTAACCGCGGCGTGCTTTTCGTCGCCGGAAGTGCAAAGCACTTTCGGCGACTTCCCGGCCCGTGGCCGGGAAACCCTTCTAGCCGGCGAACATTTCGGGCGGGTTCGGCTGCGCATAGACGATCGGGTTGCCGGGCATCCCCACCGGGACGATCGTGATCGTCGGGAACTGGTCGTTCTGCACGTTGTTGTTGAACTTGACCGTGCTGCCCACGATCGGGCCGTCCGAGCGCGCGTTGTTCGCGAATTCGACGGCATCGGTTCCGAAGAGGCCGCCCTGGAACTGGCCGTTGTTGTCGATCTTGATGCTGTTTCCGACGCCGGCCTGGCCACCGGTACCACCGGCCACGATCGTCAGCATCTCGCTGTTCGGGTCCCAGGCGGCGAAGTCGCAATCGCTGCCGGAGACGCCCCCGCACAGCTTGGAGCTGTTGTTCATCGTGAAAGCGCCCGAGAGGTAGAGCGTCCCCTGGCCGTTGTACTGGTTGGTGGAACCGTTCGTGATCTTCGCCCCGCCGTCGATGAAGATCGTCCCTTTGACGGTCAGCAACTTGGTCGCGGCGTTCCACGAGAGCTCGCCGCTCGCGTCGCCCGCCAGCCCAACGCGGCAGGTGTAGGAGCTCGCAGGCGTCAGCTCGAAGTCCGTCGAGACGCTGTTGTCACGCGTCGGGTAGTTGTTGTCGAAGGTGGGGGGTGCCCCGCTCGCGGTCGTGCAGGTCTGCGACGGTCCGGGGATCCCGTTCTCGTACCACTTGGCGAAATCGGCCGTCGGCTCCGGAATCAGCGGCGCCGTGCCGTTGACACCGACGACACCGTTCGTCTTCGAGAAGATCTTTCGGGCGTCCTGGTTTCCCGAGCAGGGGCTGGCCCAGGCGCCACCGGCGTAGCGGCACTGGCCGCCGACGAAGGTCTCGACGCGGGTGGCCATGCTCGTCGAGGCGCCGACGTTCGCGTTGTTCCCCAGATCGAGGTTGCCGCGGACGATCAGGGCTGCCGACGAAATCGAGACGTTGTTGCTCATGCAAAGGTTTCCTGCGATGTAGAACTGCGAGGAGCCGGCGAGGTTGTTGGCAAGCGTGACGTCACAGGTGCTTCCCGTGGCGCGCGCATAGATGTAGTTCCAGGCCGGGGTGTTGGCGGGCTGCGTGTTCGTCGGCTGCACCGGCACCTTCGCTGTCAGCTTCCGCCGAACCTGCGCCACGCCAGCGCCGGTCGGGTTGTTGTAGAGCCCGAGGGCCGAGACCGTCCAGACGGCGTTGGCCCGGTCAAGGGTGCCCCACCACTTGGCGGTGCCGCCTTCGTAGGCCGCTGACGATGCAAGCGCCTCGCTGGCTGGCAGGACATCCGGATCGAGCGCATTGTTCGTCGGATTCGACAGGACGGCCATGGCGTTGTTGAGGGCGGCCTCCGAGAGCGAGAATGAGAACTCGTCCTTCGCGCTCCGGTTGACGGTGCGCGCGTTCGAGGTCGTGTAGACGGCCGCAGTGGTCCCGCCGATTGCGAGCACTGTGAGGGTCCCCAGTGCCACGATCAAGGCGATGCCGTCTTGTTGTTTGAAGAGCCGCTTCATTTTTTGGGAGCGCAAAGATAGGTAGGTCCGCACACCTGTTCTCACCTCATTTGAAAGCCGGACGAGACGCGACCCCCTTTTGGGGGGATCGGCTACCGGGTCGTGTTGCGTAGGACGATGTCCGCGACCAGCCGCCATTCCTTGAGGGTGTTGGTCGGCGTGGTGTTGATCGGCAGCGTCACGCGAAGCCGGCCGAGGCTCGTGGCCGCGACAGGCGCCGTGTAGGAGAACGCGGTCTGCTCGCTGATGAAGTCTGCGAGGACGACCGTGTTCCGACGGAGCTGAAAGCGCTGGCCCGAGCCGATGACGTCGTAGGTGACGTTGGTCAAGGCCCCACCCGCCGAGGGGCATTGGGCGGGAAGCCGGACGGTGATCGCGGTCGAGACTCCGGAGGGCGTGATCTGGTCGGAGCAGTGGATCTCGCGACGCATCTTGTCGACGGCCACTCGGGCGTCCTGCTGCGCGCGGAAGCGGCGGTTCATGTCGATCTGCGACGACGAGGCCGACAGGAAGAGAACGCTGAGCGAGGCAAGGACCGTGCCCAGGATGGCGCAGACGAGAAGGAGCTCGATGAGCGTGTAGCCCGCTTCGCGCCCGAGGCGCCGAAGGATTCGCAGCCGGGTCATCGCGACTTGCGGCTGACGTCGGCAAGCGCCGCGCGGGCGACAGCCTCACTGCGTGACCCGATGCCCCAGATGCGCTGCACGCGATCGTCGGCCTTCAGGAGCAGCCTGAGCGCCTCTTCCCCGCGCCACCAGCCGAGCTTCGCGCCGGCGACGACCCACGCGTGCTGGTAGAGCCAGTACTTCACATTCGTGTCGGTCCGCGTCCCGATGAGTCGTCAGCCAGGCATCGAGAGCGCGCGCCCTCGCGGGCAGCGGGATCTCGTTCAGCGGCTCGTGCTTGGCGCCGGGAACGACGAAGGCGGGCGGGCGCTTCGGGGCAGGCTTCGCCTTGGGAGCGGGGACGGCCTTCTTCCTCGGGACGACCTTCTTGGAGGCGCGGCCTTCTTCTTCGGCGCAGCCTGCTTCTTCGGCTTCGTGAACGTGCCTGGAAGCCGGATCTCGGTCCCGGGATAGGGCGATGCGTTCTCGGGCGCCCCTTCCTGCGAGTAACGGCCCTTGCTCAGGCTGAGGGAAATCGTCGGCGCACCGGTGTCGACCACGATCGTCCCCGGCGCCGGAGACTGGCTGGCGACGAGGTTGGCCGAGTAGCCGGCGACGCTGCCCGTGACGCGCCAGGCAAAGCCGGACTCCTCGAGCGTGCTCTTGACGAAGACGTACGCCTGACGGCGAACGTCGGGGACGAGCAACGTCGTGGGCGCAGCCTGCGCAGCGGGCGTGTTCGAAGTGGGCTCCTGCCGAGTTTCGGCGGCAAAGGTGATCGTCGCCGTCGCCAGAACGAGGAGGAACCCTGCAATTGCAAGGCGTGGCAACAGAGTGCGGGGCCGCATACCCATGCGTGGTTCTTCGGCAGGAACGGCCACGAGGTTTAGCTCCGGAGCGTGAACGTGATCACGTCGCCCGCAGGCGGCTCATCTTCGACGACTGTGAACACTGGGGCCGTTGTGAGGGTCGGTGTCGGTGCGCCTTGCCAGGTGAAAGCCCTACCGGCGAAGCCCTGGAACCAGGCCTCCGCCTGCGGATACGACGTCGCCGGCTGCAGCTGGAGATGAAGATGCGGGCCGGTCGAATGACCCGTCGAGCCGACGAGACCGACAGGAGCTCCCGCGGGGAGCAGCACACCGGGCTGGACACTCGGCTCGAGGTACGAAAGGTGGCAATACGTCCAGCTGCGCCCGTCCCCGGTGCGCAGGGTGAAGCCGATACCGCAGTTTCCGGCCGGCATGTGCCAGGAGCTCACGACCACGCCGAGGGCGAGGGCGTAGAGGGGAGCGCCCGCGGGAGCCGCGATGTCGGCGGCTGGATAGTCGTGATGGTCGTGGCCAACCGAGACGTGCTCGGTGCCTCCTCCGACCGGGAAGACGTAGTCGCCGTTGTAGATCGGCGCCGAGACGAGGCTGGCCGCGCCGGGCGCGAACGAGCTGGAAAACGCGTTGTCCTGGGCATCGCTGAGCGCCTGCTCGGCCTCGCTGAGGCTCTTGCGCAGGGCCCGGACCTGCCGCACGGCTGCGAAGTGCTGCGAGTCGGCCGCGTAGGAGCTCTTGTCGAGCGCGAGCCTCGTGGAGAGCAGTTGCGCCTGGCCGACACGGGCCTGCGCGACAGCGGCCTGCCGAGCGAGCGAGCGCTGGCGGCGCACGGCGGCGACTAGCTTCCGGTTTGTCTTGGCAACGTTGCGCCTGGCCTGCTCGATGTCGACCTGTACCCGGTCGAGCGAGTGCACGATCTCCGACCCGCTGCCGTACGTCCGGGCCAGGTCGAGCACGTCTTTGACGTACCAGTGCGCATGGTTGTACGCATAGACGCCTCGGTAGAGGTCGTCCCGGCCACCGGCAGCGGCGAGATACCGCGCGGCCGAGTAGATGGCATCCTCGGCGTTCCAGGGATCGGCCAAGCCGTCACCGGTCGCGTCGGTTCCCCAGCGCTCCCAGGTCGAGGGCATGAACTGCATCCAGCCGATCGCGCCCGCAGAGCTCGGGCCCATGTTCCGGCCGAAGTTCGACTCGATCTTGTTGATCGCGGCGAGCACTTCCCAGGGAATCCCGTAGGCGGCGCCGGCCTGGCTCCACAGTGCGCTCAGCGTGCTGAACGGCAGGCCCTGCGACTCGCGGCGGAAAAGCATCGACGGCGGCAGCGCAACCGCGCCAGGTGCGTTGGGCACCTCGGCGCTCGGAAGCGCCGTCTGGCTCGTCTCAGGAACGATCCGGAAGACGCGCGTCTCGGCGCCTGCCGACCCCGCCGCGACTGCAAGAGTCAGGAGCGCGGCGGCGAGGAAGAGGGCCCACCGCTTCATCCGTCTGCAGGGGCGATGAGGCGCAGTTCGGGCTCGGGGTTCTCCTCGGCCTCGACGCGCTCTTCCTCCTCGCGCTCAGTGGCGCCCTTGCGCTTCAGGGCGTGCTCGAGCGAGACGAGGAAGTCGTGCTTGTTCGAGGAAGCATCAGCCGCAACGTCGCGGTCGATCTCGCCGGAGAGGACGAGCTGGATCAGCGACTGGCCGAACGTCTGCATGTTGAAGAAGGCGCCTTCGGCGATCGCATCATGGATGTCCTCCGACTGGTTTTCGCGGATCAGCTCGGAGATGCGCGCGTTGGTGACCATGACCTCGAACGCGGCAACTCGGCCTCCGTCCTTCCGCGGCAGGAGCCGCTGGCTGACGACGCCGCGGAGGACGCCGGCCAGGATCGAGCGGATCTGCGGCTGCTTGACAGCGGGGAAGAACTCGACCATCCGGCCGAGCGTCTCGGAGGCGTCGACGGTGTGCATGGTCGAGAAGACGAGGTGGCCCGACTCGGCGGCCTGCATCGCAGTCTCGGCCGACTCGGCGTCGCGGAGCTCGCCGATCAGGATCACGTCCGGATCCTGGCGAAGCGCTCGGCGCAGAGCCTGACCGAAGGAATCGGTGTCGAGGCCGACCTCGCGCTGGTTGACGATGCAGCCGTGGTCGGAGTGCAGGAACTCGATCGGGTCCTCGATCGTGACGATGTGCTGCCGGCGCGTGCGGTTGATCTGCCCGATCAGCGAGGCCAGCGTCGTCGACTTACCGGAGCCGGTAGCCCCCGTGACGAGCACGAGCCCGCGATGCTCCTCGGCCATCTTCCGGACGCCCAGTGGAAGACGGAGATCCTCGAACCTCGGGATCTCGTTGGGAATGACGCGGAAGGCGAAGGACGTGGCGCCGCGCTGCTTGAAGCCGTTCACACGGAAGCGCGCGAGGTCGGGCGCCATGTAGGAGGTGTCGAGCTCGCCCGTCTCGCGGAAGGTCACCAGGCGGTGCGGCGCGCGTGCAGTGACTTCCTGAAGCACCGTCTCGAGCTCGGCCTCGCCAAGCGGGGGCCAGCCTTCGAGCGCGGTGAGCGAGCCGTCGCGGCGGACGATCGGCGGCAGGCCGAGCTTCAGGTGGATGTCCGTGCCGCCGCAGTCGACGACAGCGCGCAAGAGTGCGTGCAAGTCCATACCAGGCGCCATCGGCAGCCCTTTGAGGGTTCTTTAGGCTTCGTAAGGTTTCTTCAGGCTCGGTGCTGCGCGTATGCGCGGCCCGGATCGCCTGACGCGCGCGCAATGGCGTCGACCACCCGGAGCGAGGCACGTCGCAGCCCGCGCATCGAGCTCGGGCCCGATACCTCGCCCCCGATCAGCGACACGACGGCCTTCCAGACGAGCGGCGAGCGGACGGCCGTGTAGGTCAGACGCGGGAAGCGGTCGAGCGCGACCTTTGCTCCCCAGGACGACGCGAGCTGCGATGAGATCGTCCGGCGAACTTCGCGACCGTAGCCATCGAGTGTCTGCGCTCGGCCCTCGAGCAGGTCGAGAGTCGCCCCGGTGACGAGCTTCGCGCTGAGCAGCGCCTCGTAGATCCCGTCTCCGGAGAGCGGGTCGACCAGGCCCGCGGCATCGCCGATAAGAGCCACGCGCCCGTGCGCGAGGGTCGTCGTGGGCCTGAGGAGCGGCAGCCGGTAACCGCGCACGTTCTCGAGCTTGGACTCGTCGAGCTCGTATTCGCGACAGAATCGCGACAGCTCTCCCCTGAGGGTCGGGGCTTCCTTGGCCCAGCCACCAACGCCGACGTTGATGTGGTCGCCCTTCGGGAAGACCCAGCCGTAGCCCCCGGGCAGCACGCCGAGCTCGAGGAACAGCCGCCCGCGGAAGCGCTCCGGGTCGATCGCAGCGTGCGGCACGTTGCCCTCGAGCGCAACGCCGTAGTCGCGATCGTCCTCGAGCCCCGCTGCTCGGGCGGTGTGGCCGTTGGCGCCGTCAGCACAAATCAGGGCATTTGCAGCGATTTTCTCGCCGCCGACGCGGGCCTCGACCGCATCGCTGATCAGCTCCAGCGTCACGCCGTCACGAAAGTCGGCCCCCGCTTCGGCGGCACGTTCGGCGAGGAAGTGGTCGAGCCGGCTGCGCTGTGTCAGCAGGACGAGCGGCTCGGCGGTCGTGCGCTCGAAGTGGTGCTCGTAGTCGAGACCGAACGTGAACCGGGTCGCGCGGTCCTCGACCACCGGCTCGACGGAGAAGGGCAGCTGACGTACGGCGCGCATCGTCAGCCCGCCGCCGCACGGCTTGTCGCGGGGGAAGCTCGCGCGGTCGACGAGCAGGACGCTCGCCCCCTCGCGGCTGAGCCGGTAGGCGGCGGTCGAGCCTGCCGGCCCGGCCCCGACGATCAAGACGTCGAACCGTCTCATCCTGGCCGGAGGCTATCGCCGCTCACCCGTCGGGGGGATGCACCGCGCGCCGAAAAGCCGAAGCTGCGTTAGGCAGTTCGACAACGTGCGGCGATGCGGCGACCCCGACTTTCCATGAGCTTCTCCCGACGCGCTCTCGTCAGCGGCGCTCTCCTCGCGCTCATCGTCGTACCGGTCGCAGCCGGCTCGGCGGCCACTCCGAAGCGCGCTGAAAGTGTCTCGGTGATCGTGCGCGAGGGACCCGAGGCCGGCAACGGCCCGGAGCGGATGGTGCAGCGCCTGGGTGGACGAGTCGGGCGCAGGATCCCGATCATCAACGGCTTCGTCGCGACCGTGCCGCGCGCGGGAGTGAGCACGCTCGAGCGGTCACGAGGTGTTCACACGGTGACCGTCAACCGGCGCCTTCGCCTGCACGGCCTCCTCGACGGCTGGGACCAGGCCAAGGATCCAGGCTCGATCTTCGTTGCCCGCGACATCACGAGCGCGGACGACATGCTCGAGGCGGGCTTCACCGGAAAGGGCGTGGACGTTGCGCTCATCGACACGGGAGTCATGCCGGTCCACGGGTTGGCACAGCCCGGCAGGATCATTGCCGGCGCAGACCTCTCCTTCGAATCGCAGAGGCCGAACCTGCGCTACCTCGACACCTTCGGGCACGGCACCCACCTCGCCGGGATCATCGCCGGACGCGACACGAGCGGTCGCAGCGCCGATGACGCGAATCACTTCTCCGGCGTGGCGCCGGACGCTCGCATCCTGAGCCTCAAGGTCGCCGACGCGCACGGAGTGACGGACGTTTCGCAGGTGCTCGCCGCGATCGACTGGGTCGTCGAGCACCGGCAGGACCATGGACTGAACATTCGCGTGCTGAACCTGGCGTTCGGCACGGACGGCGCACAGGACTATCGCCTCGACCCGCTGGCGTTCGCGGTCGAGGTCGCCTGGAGGAAGGGCATCGCCGTCGTAGTCGCCGCCGGGAACGGCGGGGCGGCAGCGGGACGGCTGAACAATCCGGCGTCCGACCCGTTCGTGATCGCAGTGGGCGCCGTGGACGGGAACGGAACCTCGACGACCGCGGACGATGTCGTTCCGTCCTGGTCGAGCTCGGGCGACGGAGTGCGCAACCCTGATCTCGTCGCGCCCGGCAAGTCTCTCGTGAGCCTGCGCGTCCCCGGCTCGCACATCGACCGCACCTTCGGCGCGACTGCGCGTGTCGGCAAGTCCCGCTTCTTCCGCGGCAGCGGCACCTCGCAGGCGGCGGCCTTCGTCTCGGGGCTCGCCGCGCTGATCATCCAGCAGCGCCCCACGATCAAGCCCGACGAGCTCAAGGCGCTCCTCAAGTCGACCGCGAGCCCGATCCCGAACGTGAGCGCCCGCTTGCAGGGCGCGGGTGTCGCCAACATGACGAGGATCGCCGGGCGGATCCCGACACCTCTGGGCACGCAGAGCTTCGCGCACGGAACCGGCCTGGGGTCGCTGGAGGCGGCCCGTGGCACGCAGCACCTCGTCGCCGCGAACGGCATCGAGCTGCGCGGCGAGCGGGACATCTTCGGCACGTTCCTGACCGGGTCCCTCTGGGCCCCGTTGAGCGCGCTGGGCAACGCCTGGAACGGCGGCAACTGGATGGGCAACGCCTGGACCGGGAACGCGTGGACGGGGAACGCCTGGACCGGAAACGCGTGGGCAGGTAACGCCTGGACGGGGAACGCGTGGTACGGCAACGCCTGGGCGGCGAACGCCTGGTCGGCGAACGCCTGGAACGGCAACGCATGGGTTGGGAACGCGTGGGCAGGAAACGCGTGGGCAGGCAACGCGTGGTCAGGGAACGCCTGGCCGGCCAACGCCTGGTCGACTCAGGCCTGGGGCGGGTAACGGCCTCCACGTGAGCGATCGCGTCCTCCCGGGCCCGGAGACGCGGCGAAGACTTCCGGGCGTTTGGCACCTGAACGCCGCGCTCGGGCTGGTCGCGATCGTCCTGTTCGCCGGGTTCGTCGCGCCGCTCGGTGCTCCCCACCCGCCGTTCGAGATTCCGTTCTGGGCGCTCGTCGCGATGTTCTTCGTGACGGACGCCTGCATGGTGCACCTGCACTTCAGGCGCGACTCGCACTCGTTCACGCTCGCCGAGATCCCGCTCGTCCTCGGGCTCTTCTTCGTCAGCCCGGCGGCGCTCTTCGGCGCGCGCTTGCTCGGCGCCCTACCCGCCCTCTTCATCGTCAGGCGACAGCAGCCGGTCAAGCTCGTCTTCAACGGAGCGCTGTTCCTGCTCGACACGAGCCTCGCGGTGCTCATCTTCCATGCGCTCGGCCGGCTGGAAGGCGGGCTCTCGACGCGCGATCTGACCGCCGTCTTCGCCGCGACGGGCGCGACCTCGGTCGCGAGCATGGTGTTGATCTTCCTGGCCATCTCGCTGAGCGAAGGCGAGTTGCGGATCAAGCACCTCCCCTCCTCCCTGCAGCTCGGGCTGACGGTCACGGTCGCGAACACGAGCCTTGCCCTGATCGGCGTGGCCCTCCTCTGGCGGGACGCGACGCTCGGCTGGCTGCTCGTCCTGCCGGCGGCAGCGCTGTTCTTCGCCTACCGGATGTACATCGGCGAGCGCAAGAAGCACCAGAGCCTCGAGTTTCTCTACGACACGACGCGACAGGTGAGCGCGTCCGCGAAGGTCGACGAGGCGCTCGTGACCCTGCTCAGCCAGGCGCGCGACGTCTTTCGCGCAGACGTTGCCGAGATCGTCCTGTTCGCCCCCGACAGCGACGGCCAGGCCCTGCGCACGACGCTAGGGCCAGGCGACGTGTCCGAAGTGCTTCAGCCCGTCGAGCGCACGCTCGCCGAGCCCGCCGTTCTGCGGGCTGTCGGCCAGGGCGAGGCGCTCCTGCTCGGACGCCCGCGGCGCGGCCCGGGGCTGCGGAAGCTCTTCGGGATTCCCGAGGCGGGCAACGCCATGATGGCTCCGCTGCGTGGCGACGCGCGTGTCCTCGGGACGCTTCTGGTCGGCGAACGGGTCGGTGACCTCCGCGCGTACGACCAGGGGGACTTCCAGCTGTTCGAGACCTTCGCGAACCAGGCGGGTCTCTCCCTCGAGCTGATCGAGCTCGGGGAGCAGCTGAAGCATCAGGCCTTCCACGACCCCCTCACGGGCCTCCCGAACTGGGCGTCCTTCCGAACCGAGCTCGATGACGCTCTCGCCCGTGGCTCCGGCGAGTCGATCGTGGTGCTCGTGCTCGACGTCGACGACTTCAAAACGGTGAACGACAGCCTCGGGCACGGCGCCGGGGATCAACTGCTCGTGTCTCTCGCCGAGCGCCTGCGGCGGATTCTCGAGCGCCCGCATGTCGCGGCTCGACTAGGTGGAGACGAGTTCGCGGTGCTCGCCCACGGCTACGACCCCGAGGGCGCCGCCGAGCTCGCCGAGCGGATCACGGAGGCGATGGCGGCGCCGTTCTTCCTGGAGGGCAAAGAGGTGGCGATCACGGCGAGCCTCGGCATCGCGCTGGCCGACGGCCGGCTCGATGCCGGGGAGCTCCTCCGGAACGCGGACCTGGCCATGTACAAGGCCAAGGGGGAGACGAAGGGCCGGTATCACTTCTTCGAGGAGAGCCTCCACGCCGAGGTGGTGAAGCGGCTCGAGCTGAAGGCCGACCTCCAGAGCGCGCTCGAGCGAGGTGAGTTCGTCCTCCATTACCAGCCGATCGTCGACCTCGAGAGTGGGCGGATCGAGGCGGTCGAGGCACTTCTGCGCTGGAATCACCCGGAGCGAGGTCTGATACCTCCGCTGGACTTCATCCCACTCGCCGAGGAGACCGGGTTGATCGTTCCCCTCGGCCGGTGGGTTCTCACCGAAGCGCTCCGCCAGGGAGCGGTCTGGGACGCCGCCCTGCCGCCCGGCGAAAGCCTCGGCGTGACAGTCAACCTCTCGGCCGTGCAGCTCGAGCGGCCAGGGCTCGTCGACGACGTCTCACACGCGCTCCGCCAGTCGGGCTTGCGGCCGCAAGGGCTGACGCTCGAGATCACCGAGAGCATCTTCCTGAAGGACGAGGATGGGATGGGAGACCGCCTCCGGGAGTTGAAGAATCTCGGCGTCCTGATCGCCATCGACGATTTCGGCACCGGGTACTCGTCGCTCGGACGCCTCGCACGCTGCCCGATCGACGTCCTCAAGATCGCGAAGCCCTTCGTCGACGCGATGAACCAGGCTTCCGGAGACTCCGCGCTGGCCCACGCGATCATCCGCATCGCCGAGTCACTCGGCCTGACCACGGTCGCCGAGGGCATCGAGTACGACGCTCAGCGCGACCGGCTGCGCGAGCTCCAGTGCCCGTTCGGGCAGGGCTACCTCTTCTCGAAGCCGCTCGCGCCGGCCGAGCTGGCCTCGCTGCTCAACCTGCAGCGAGCGCGCGACTCTCAGCGCGAGCCGTTCTCGCGGGACGAGGGGACAGTTGTCCCGCTACGCCCCGCCGCCGACGCCAGCGCCTAGGGCGCGGCTAAGTGGGGGAGAGAGGATTCGAACCTCTGAAGGCTGAGCCAACGGGTTTACAGCCCGTCCCCTTTGGCCACTCGGGAACTCCCCCGGGGAGACGGCCATGATAGCCGGGGATCGCTGGCTACAATCGGCGCGCCCGCCCTCTTAGCTCAGTTGGTAGAGCACCTCCATGGTAAGGAGGGGGTCTCCGGTTCGAGTCCGGAAGAGGGCTTCGCAAAATGCCTGCAAATCGCGCAGTTCGTTAGTCGAGCTAGCAAACGCTTGTCCAGCGAGGGCACGCGCGGGCACTCCGGACGTTCGCACATGGTGCGCACGCGCATGCCGAATTCGGCTTGAGCAACGAGATCGGGAAGCCTTTACACCCCTCTGTTGGACAGAGGGTCCGCGGTCGCGGAAGGCGGGCGGACCTTGGCGTGTCACTTGCGAACTTTGAAAGTCGCTCCGGTCCGAGTGCGGCGACGGGGCAGGCCCATGATCTGCCGGTGTTATGAGCAGGCATCCGGGGTACAGTCGGGCCGTGAGGGCCGTTGCGGTAGCACTCGGGCTCCTCGGGCTCGCGAGTACAGTGAACGGCGTGCGGGCGGGGCCTGGCTCGGCCGCTCCGTCGGCTTTAACCCTATCCGTAGAGCAGCAGGTGTACGTCATCCCGACCGGGCGCCTGCACACCTACGTCCCCGTCCGCTTCCAGGTCAGCGGCGGCGCTGGACAGCGCGTCGAGGTCTGGCACTGCCGCAACGGGCGCTACGGACCCGACCAGGTCTGGCTGAGCTGGCCGCCGTGCTCGAGCAACGACTCGGTCTTCGGCCAGCCGATGGGCGATTCGTGGACCGACGAGTTCGGCGAGGCCGGCCGCTACCAGTCCTTCGCCCGGACGACGAGCGAGCTCTCGAACTTCGTGACGTTCACGGTCCTCGACGAGTGCCGCTGGACGGTGATTCGAGATTCGCAGCGATTCGGCCACTCCGAGCCGGGGATGCCGTACCACTGCAATCACCTACGCAACGGACCGCTCGAGCTCCGCGCGGACGACGGAAGTCGGCTCATCTCGACGGGGTACGGAAGCGCGGGGCGGAGCAGTTACTACCCGAACCGCCTCTCGAACCCGGACATGGGGTTCGGGATCGGTGAAGTGCACAACTGGCCGGCGTTCGGGTCGATGCGGCTGAAGCTCGGCCCCAAGATCGGGAGCTTCCTCGTCCACGTCCAGACGCCGAACGGGATGATCGCCACCTTCGGGCGCACGGACTTCAGCGTCTCGCACCAGAGGCGTGTGACGCGCGTTCACGTCTTCCGGGGCAAAGTGATCGTGAAGGCCGGGTTCGCCGCCTACCTCAACCTCGGCGACTGGGTCGAAAAGGTCTGCAAAGGGCAGGTCTCGTTCGGGTGCCTCAGAAAGATGCCGAGGACGCTCACCCTGAAGGCGGGACAGTCCAGGAAGATCCGCCCTTAGGCCTTCGAGAGCGGCGAGCGATTCGATCTTGAGCTCTTGCTCCTGGTCTCGGCGGACCGGCGCGGCCATCGGACCAGCGAACCCAGATCAGCCCTGCGGCAGCTGTCGAAACACGAAGAGCCCGCGTCCGAGGCCGCCTGCGGCTGCGATGTCCGGGCGTCCGTCCCCCGTGAAGTCTCCGGCCGCGATCGCGTTCGGGTGCCAGCTGAGCGGCCGGCCGGCGAGTAGGACGTCGAAGCTTCCGAAGGTGCCGCGCCCCTGCTGGAGCACGACTCCGACCGACTCGGACGCCCGGGCGATCAGGTCGACCCTGCCGTCGCCGCTCAGATCGAGCGTTTCGATCGCGCGCGGGTAGTCGACTCCCGGCGTCACCGACACCGAGCGGAGCCGACCCTTCCCGGTCTGGGCGAGGACCTCGAGCGAGCCGCCGCTGGCCAGGGCGACGTCCAGGCGGCCGTCGCGCGTCAGGTCTGCCACAGAAACGCCCGCAGCCCCTCGCCGGGTTGGCTGGATGCGGCCCCGCGCGAAGGTCCGGTTTCTCCGCTGCCGATAGATCTGCAGCCTGCCCTTGACGTTCGCGGTGACGAGGTCGGGGAGCCGATCGCCGTTGACGTCGCCAACCTCCATGTCCTGCGCCCGCCCTCGCGCCACGATCGAGGCGCGGAAGCCGCGGCGTGAGTTCCTCGCAATCCGGATCCACGTACCGCCGAGCACCGCGATGTCGTTCCGGCCGTCGCGATTGATGTCGGCGATGTCGACCGCGTACCCACCAACCGTGAACTGCGATGACGGACGGCCGGGAGAGAGTCCCGTTGCGCTGGTGGAAGACGTTGACGCCGAGGTCTGTTGCGACGACGACGTCATTCCGGTCGTCGCCGTCCACGTCGCCAACGGCGAGCCCGCGCACCGCAACGTTCCAGACCGGCGCGAACGGCTCCGGTGCAGCCAGGGTGCCGTTCGGCAGCTGGCGGTAGAGCAGGACCTTCCAGTCGTAGCGCGGGCTCGAGTGCGCCCCGGTGCTCATGACGACGTCTTTCCGCCGATCGCCAGTCACATCGGCGATCGCGACCGACTCGGGATCCAGGTCGACCGGCTGAAGCTCCTGAGCCGGCTCGAACCCGAGCGAGGACTCGCTGCCGGGAGCGCGGGCGGGAGCGAGAAGGGCAGCAGCCGCCAACAGCACGCCGAGCAGGAGGCACGTACCGCGTGAGCCCATGGCTGCGGGAAAGCTACAAGAGGTTGCGTTTACCGACCGCCGCGGTGGGAATGGAAGTGTCAGAGTCCCGGTCTGGGAGGTTCTGACCCCTGAGAGTCTTCGCCGCGGTTGGTATCGCGCTCTTGACTGTGAGCCTGAGCGCCGCGCATGCCGCGCCTTCGGGGCGGAACGGGCGGCTGCTTCTCCTCACGTGCGATCCGGTGCCGCCGGCGAGGAAGGGTGCGTCGCACCTGCGCACGATGCGGCCCGACGGGACCGCCTTCCGGACGATCCTCAGGTTCGAGGCCGAGTCGTCGTGGGACAACTGCTCGATCGACCAGGCGACATGGTCGCCGAACGGACGGAGAATCCTTTACAGCACGTTCCGTGGCATCTGGACGCTGGGAGCCGACGGCAAGCGCAAACGGTCGGTGCTCGACGTCGGCTCCTGGGCGGCTTGGGCGCCGAACGGGCGCGGGATCGTCTTCGTCCAGCGGGTCGAAGAGAGCCAGGCGGACGCGCTCTTTAGTGTCCGGCTCGATGGCAGCGGGCTGCACAGGATCACCCCGCCGATCCTGAGCGAGATCTACGGCCCGTCGTGGTCGCCCGACGGCCGGACGATTGCATTCACGGTCTACGACAACGGGCAGGAGTCGATCTGGACCGTGGGCGCGAACGGGTCCCGTCTCCGGAAGATCGCCGAGAAGGCTCGCCTGCCCGACTGGTCACCCGACGGCCGCCGGATCATCTTCACCGACCGGCTGAGCATCCTGACCATGGCCCCCGACGGCAGCAGGCGAAGGCAGGTGACGCCGCCGGTGCTCGAGGACGAGACCTTCCAGGCGACGTACTCACCCGACGGGCGCAAGATCGCCTACGTCCGCGAATGGAGGGCCTGGGTGATGACCGCCTCGGGGAAGAAAGCTCACGTGGTCTCCCCGGTCGACGCGCTGGTGTCCCGGGTCGACTGGCAGCGCCGATGAGGTGGCCCGCCTTGCTTGCCGTCTCCCTCGTGGCGAGCGGGGCCATGCCGGCCGCGTCGGCTCCGGATGCAATCGCCTGGACGACGAATGGGCCCGACGGCGGCGGGGTGACGTCCATCGAGATCGACCAGCGATCGCCGTCGACGCTCTACGTCGGGACGACGCAGGCCGGAGTCTTCCGGAGCACGAACGGCGGCCGGACCTGGGAGCGTCGCAGCAACGGGCTTCCACCGAACGCCGCGGTGGGACCGCTCGAGCTGTCGCCGTCCGACCCCTCCCGGCTCTTCGCCGGGGTCGCCGGCAACTACTTGTTCACGAGCACCGACGCCGGAGCGAGCTGGCGGCAGCTTCCCCGCTTCGAGCATGGGATCGGCCGGCTCGTCGTCGACCCGAGCCAGCCCAGAACGCTCTATGCGACGACCCAGCCTGGCCTGATCAAGAGCACGGACGCGGGCCAGACGTGGTCCCAGCCGATCCTCAGCTCCGACGGCCCGATCGCGATCGCGCCGTCGGCCCCAAGTGTTCTGTACGCCGAGGTCTACGGCCGGCTCCGGCGAAGTGACGATGGCGGCGCGACGTGGACGGAGAAGACAGGCTCGTTCTCGAGCATCGACCTGATCGCCGTCGACCCGCGGAACGCCGACATCGTCTACTTCATCTCGAGCAGGGACCTCTGGAAATCGACATCCGGCGGCTCGAGCCCCTCGAAGATCCGGACCGGGTGGCCGCCGGCGCCGGGTATCGAGACCTTCGCGGTCGACCCGAGGACGCCGTCGACGATCTACGCGGGCACGTCGAACGACGGCGTGTTTCGCTCGCGGGACGGCGGAGCGACGTGGGAACACGCAGCCAGTGGGCTGGCCGAACTCGCCTATCCCGAAGTCCGCCAGCGCATCTACGAAGGAATCCGCGAGATCGAGGTCTCGCCCGCGGCCGGATCACCGGTCTACCTGGCGCACCAGTACCGCGGTGTTTACAAGATTGACAACGGAGGCAACCGCTGGCACGAGTCGAATCATGGACTGACGGCGACGAGGGTCTGGGCCGTCGAGGTCAGCCGGCGCGCCCCCTCCGTGCTGTACGCCGCGACCGTCATGAACGGTGTGTGGCGATCCGCTGACGGGGGTCGGCACTGGGCGCGACGAGGGCTCACCGGCCGTTTCGTCACAGACGTCACGGTCGACCCCGTGAAGAGGCGCGTCGTCTGGGCCGCGACGACGACCGGGCTCTATCGGAGCGGCAACGACGGCCGAACCTGGAAGCGACGGCTCAAGCTGAAGGACCGAAGCGTGAGCGTGGTCGCGATTGCGCCGTCGAACAGCCGGTTCATGTATGCGGGCACGTACGAACGTGGCCTGTACCGCTCGTCGAACGCCGGCCGAACGTGGACCCGGCCCGACCTGCGACAGCTCGACACGGTGACCGCGATCGCCGTCCATCCCCGCCGGCCCCGGACGGTCTGGGTCGCCGTCGGCGGCCACGTCCTGCGCTCGCGCGACGGAGGCGTCACCTACCTCGACCACCCGAAGGAGTTCCCAACGGCCAAGGCTCTCGTGCTCGATCCGAGGAACCCGCGGATTCAGTACATGGCCGCGGAGAACGCCGGCATCTATCGGAGCCGCGACGGGGGCGCAAACTGGACGGAAATGAAGGACACCGGCGCCCCGTACACGACACTAGGCCTCGCCATCGACCCGAGGCATCCCAGGGTGCTCTATACGTGCGGCTATGACCGGGACGGCCTTACCGGCGGCGTCTACCGATCCGTCGACGGTGCCCGCTCATGGTCGAATATCTCCGCGGGAATGTCTACGAACTTCGCCTCGACGCTGGCCATCAATCCGAGCGGAAGACGGCTCTACGTGGGATCCGGGATCAGCGAGTACGGCGGTGGAGGCGTGCTCGCGGCGACGGTTCGGTGACCGTCCGGCTCAAGACGCCGTCTACGCAGACGCACTTCGAGCAGTGGGCGGCGATCATGGATCGCGGTGAGGGCGACGTCTACGAGTGGACGAGCTCGCCCACCTCATCCAGGACGACGCGGACAGCGCCTGGCTCCTCGCCTCGCGTGGCGAGGACGCCCTGGGCTGCGGCGTCGGTCGCCTGTCCTCGATGGGAGGAAGCCTGTACGCGAGGGCTCGCGTCCTCCCGAGCAGCGCGGGCAAGGGGGTCGGGACGATACGAAGCATGCTGCCCGGCTCGGGCTCACGTCGCTCTGGTGGCCGAATAGGACGGAGAGTCGAAGGAGCAGTGCGACGGGAGAACGCTGGCTTTCGCAGGCGCCAGCTCGCGAACGTGGTGCGAACACAAGCGCGACCACCCGCGTCCACGCGCGGGTCACGTCTCGCCGTGAGATCCCCTCGGCTTGCGGGGCTTTTGTGCCCTCGGAGACCCGCGCGTACCCGCGCTTCCCCCCGGAACCTGAATGGTAAGGAGGGGGTCTCCGGTTCGAGTCCGGAAGAGGGGCTTCCTGCGATTTGCCGCAGCTCTGCGCCAGTCGGATGCCGGCAGGGGCTGATGAACAGCTCTCCGACACCGCCGAGTAGACCGGGGAGGGGCGTCCAGCGAGCCCGCCCCTCCCCGACCGCCTACGTCTCGAGGGCGTCCGCGAGCGCGATTAGCGCTTCGCGCAGGTCCTCGTACTGTTCGCCGTCGAGCCGGTTCGCGAGGAAGCGCAGCCGGTCCCTCGCCGCCTGTCCCTGCGCGCCCGTCCTGAACCGCTCGGCCCGGTCGATGGCATTCGTGACCTGCACACGGGTCTGCACGTCGATGTCGTCGGCCCGCACGAGCTGGTCGACGTACGAGCGCGCCACGGCGAAGCTCGGCCGATTGACCAGCAGGGGCTGGTGCTGCGGCGTCAGCCGGTTCATCTCCACCTCGGCCGCGGCATCGATCTCGTTCTGCGACAGCTCGGCGTTCGGGATGAGCCTCCAGGCGTCGAAGCCGCGGGCGATCTCGGAGCCGTACACGGCGCCGTCGTAGTAATAGGTCGACCACAAACCGCCGAGCACGAGCGACGTCCCACTGATCGGGCCGCGGTCGTAGTAGGCGATCTCCTTCGGGTTGGCCGAGTCGGTGAAGTCCATCATCGAGGCCCCGGCCTGGTACCAGGCCTGGACCAGGATGTCGCGACCGGGCACCGGGATCAGCGACGGCAGGTGCGCGACGCAGTTCTCCTGGTTCGTCTGGACCGCCGGCATCTTGTAGTAGCTCCGGAACACCAGCTGGCGGTCGACGATGTCGAAGATCGCGTTGGCGCCCCAGTTGAGCTGGTCGGTCGGACGGCAGCGCGCTGACGTACCGCCGCCCCACTCGTCGGTGAAGACGACCTTCGTCCCGTCGTTCGAGAAGGTCGCGCCGTGCCAGTACGCGTAGTTCGGGTCGGCGACGGCCTCGATCCGGACCGGGTTTGCCGGGTCGCTGATGTCGAGCAGCAGTCCGTTGCCCTCACACGCCCCGGCCGCGAGCCCAATGTCGGGATAGGTCGTGATGTCGTGGCAGGCGTCGGTGATCGGCGTCGGCCCCCAGTTCATCCCGGACGGGTGCTGCGGCGTGGGCGGCGCGTTCTGCAGCCCGTTGATCGCACCAGTGACGGGGTCTGCGAACAGCCGCGGCATGTTGACGACTGCTGCATTCTGCGGCGCCGCGAGCGGCACCCTGATCACCTCGATGCGCCAGAGCGACGTGTCCGGATTCGTGGGCGGAGCGTTCAGGCAGCCGGGCAGCGTCGATGCGGGCCTGACCCCGGCGGTTCCCGACACGTAGACGTAGAGGTTCGCGTCGTCCGCCGGGCTCTTCAGCAGGGTGTGCGTGTGCGATCCGCGGCAGGTCTGCACCCCGGCGACCTGCACGGGGGAGTCGAGGTTCGAGATGTCGAAGATCCGGACTCCCTGGAACCGCGTCCCGACCGCAGGATTCGTGCCGCAGTCGACGCGGCCACGAGACTCCTCCACGGACATGAACAGCAGGTTCCCGTAGACCGAGACCTCGCCCTGGCCGCCCGGGCAGACGACGGCGGTGCGCAGCGTCGGGTTGGCGGGATCGGAGATGTCGTAGATCTGGAACCCGTTGAAGTTTCCGACGAACGCGAAGCTCCCCTGGAACGCGAGGTCGGAGTTGACGAAGCCGAAGTTCCCGGGATTGTTCGGGTCGAAGAATCCGGCCGGCTTGTTGCGGTGAGCGAGAAGCTCGAGGCCGGTAGCGGCAACGCCCGCGTTGTCAAGCCCCGGACTCAGACCGACGCGCGGGTCAGTCGTCGATGGTAGTTGTGAGGCCGCCGTCGTCGCCAGGACGCCGGCAAGCACGATCGCGACACCGACAACGGCAACGAGCCGCCGTGCCGGTTTGGCGAGAGATCTCCCCATTACACACCTCCAGGTGTGGACGGCACTTGCCTGGAATACGCGATCCTATACCCCGTGCCAACCACGGCTCGCCGCAAGCGCATCTGGATCCTGGCCGCCTTCGCCGTGTTGCCGGTCATCGTCGCTGTCGCCGGCTGGCTGGCGTGGAACGGCGGCGCAGAGGCGACGGGCGAAATCCCGCCGAACATCGTCCAGCCGGGCGCTCCCGGCCAGCCGTCGCGGACGCTGTCGGCCGACGAGCTCCGGGAGCTCAAGACGCCCGCGCACACGGTCGCGGACGTCGAGTTCATGCAGGGCATGATCCACCACCACGCGCAGGCGCTCCTGATGACGGGCTACGTGCCGCAGCGAAGCAACCGCCGGGACGTCGCCCTGCTCGCCAGGCGCATGGACATCTCCCAGCGGAGCGAGATCGAGCTGATGCAGGACTGGCTCGAGGAGCGCGACGAGGTCGCGCCCAGCGCGACCATCCCGCACGGGCACGCTCACGGGCCGGGCGGGCGCCTCATGCCGGGCATGCTCACGGTCCCCCAGCTCGCCCGGCTCCGGGCGGCGAACGGCCCAGCGTTCGACGGTCTCTTCGTCCGCTCGATGATCCGCCACCACCAGGGCGCGCTGACGATGGTGGCGCAGCTCTACGAGGCGAACGGCGGTGTGGAGCCGGCCGTCGACGCCTTCGCCCGCCATGTGCAGGCCGACCAGGAGATTGAGATCGGCCGGATGCGCGCCCTGCTAGCGAAGCTCACCTAAGCGCCGCGAAACCCGGCGGCGGTGGACGGCGTTTTGCCGCCCACCACCGCGTGTTTCTCACGAGGGTGTCAGAACCCTGCGCACTGGCCGGAAGCCCCGCCGACCACGGTGTTCGCCGCGCCGAAGTCGGTGACCCCGGGGACGTTGCCGGCACAGGCGAGATTCTGGCCGATCGTGTTGCCGACGAGCGCCACGCCGTAGTCGCGCGTCTCTCCGCTCGGAATGGTCACGTCGGCCGACTGGTTGCCGGAGACCGAGAGCGACTCGCTGAACACCGAGCCCGCCACGATCAGGTCACCGGTCGTCCCGGAGACGACGGAGTCGCCGTTCACGCCGGCCCCGAAGACGTGCACGACTGCCGCGCCGTCGGCCCTGAGCCCGCCGTTGATCCTCGACCCGTCGGCGACCACGAGCGAGGCCCCGGGCCGGACGGTGATGCCGCCGTTGACGGTGCCGGCCAGGCACGTCACCCCGCTCGAGACGACGACCCTCCCGTTCGTCTGACCGCTGAGCGTTCTCGTGCAGGCGGGGGAGCCGCCGGGCAGCACGGTCGCCTTGAACCGCTCCGCGACGCCGATGTTGCCGGCCGCGTCGATCGCGCGGTGCTCGACGGTGTGCGTGCCGTAGCCCGGCTCGAAGCCACCGCTTGGATGCGCGTCCGTGAACGACTGCTCGAACGTCGCCTTCGACAGCCCGCCCGTGCCGAGATTGCCGTACGTGAGCGCCTTCACGCTCCTGCCCGAGTGCGAGAACGTGAACGGCGTCCCCTCGGGCTGCTCGGGGAAGCCGAAGTAGTTGAACCAGCCGTCGTTGTTCAGCCGGAACTCGCCGACGACGAACCCGGGCTGGTCGTCGGTCGGGTCGAGCCCCATGTCGAACTCGCCGAAGTACACGTTGTGCGTGGCCACCCTCGAGAGCGTGGTGAGCGGCTCGGAGAGCTCGCGCGGTGCGGTCGGGAGCACGTTGTCGACGGTCCACGTCCGCGTCTCCGTCGTGCCGCCGGCGGGGTCGGTGACCGTCGCGGCGAGGGTATGCGTGCCGGGCGAGAGGCTCAGCGCGCCGAGGTCGAAGTTGCGGCTGTTGGCCGCGTTCGGGACGACGACGCCGTCGAGACGCCACGTCACGTCCAGTACACGGTCGGCCGGGTGAGTCGTCTCGACGAACACGACCTCGTCGTAGCCCACGGGCCGGTCGGTCGGGGTCGAGATCGTGAACGCCGCACTCACGGGAGTCGCGGCGAGCGGCGCTCCCACGGTCCATTGACGCGTCTGCGTCAGCCTGGGCCCGTTCTTGAAGGCCGGGTCCCGGACGAAGTCCGTCTCGTCCTGCACCGTGACCGAGACGAGGTCGCCGGCGACGACGTTCAGGGTCGCCAGGTCGAGGTTCCGGCTGTTGCTCGTGCCGGGCACGACCGCGCCGTTCACCCGCCAGGTGACGGTCAGCTCATGGCGCTTCGGATGCTGCGTCTCGACCCAGACGACGTCATCGGGCCCGACCTGGCCGAGCGGGGTGTTCGTGAGCGCCATCGCGTTCGCGTTCCGCCGCCCTGTGATGCGGTAGGTCATGTTCTCGCGGCCGACCTGGTCGAAGTAGAAGCCCAGCCAGCGCATCATCGAGTGCTGGCTCGGGCGGCGGACGCCGCACGGGAAGGTGTTTCCGCCTTCCCAGAGCCCGATCACGCCGCCTGACAGGCTCTCCTCGCCAATCCAGCGCCACCACTTGTGCTGCGTCGCGACCATGTCCTCGACGCTCGTGCGGATCGTGTGGTGGAACGAGCCCGGCTCGCCGCCCGTGTAGCAGGGCCGGACGACGTCACGGGACGAATAGGGGTACTCGTCTGCCAGCTGGCCGAGCGAGTGCCCGAGCTCGTGCGTGGAGATGAGGGGCCCCTGAGGGCTGCCGCCGGACGTGGTCGCCTGCGTGCCGCCGATGCCGCCGTACGTGAAGGTGTTGGCGAGCGCGAGCGTCTGGACGTTCTGCCCGGAGACGCCGAGCGGGGCCAGGTAGGTGGACAGGAAGAGGTTGTGCTGCTGCGTGCCCGTGCAGCCGGGGGCGTTCAGGCCCGGACACCCAGTCCCGGGCGTCAGCGCCGGGCCGTAGGTGATGCCGCGCGCCAGCGGGTCGGCCGGGCAGGTGTTGGCGAAGTTGAGTCGCAGCGGCGTGTTGCGGCGCACGTTGCCGTCGTCGGGGTCGCAGCTGATGCCGGAGTCCTGCGAGACGATCTCCAGCCGGTAGATGTTGAAGTAGTGGCGGTAGCTGCGGAACGGCTCGATGCTCCATTGCACGTTCAGGTTCCGGTCGACGTCGGCGCGGAACTCGTCGATCTCGTCGGCTTGGTAGCCGTCGCTCATGATCACCAGGTTGAGCCGCTCGCTCGGCGGGCCGGTGACTTGGATCGGCACCACCGTGGCGCTTCCGGGCTCCTGGGCGCTCGCGGTCGGGGCGCCGAGCGCGGCCGCGAGTGCGGCGGCGCCCAGAACCAGCAGTCTGAGTCGCATTATCTCCCCCTCTTTCGCGTTAGCCGTCTCTGAAGTTCTGCGGCGCGACGGGCGCGGTCGGCACCAACACTAACGCTGGGCTCAGTTCATCGCTTTCTTCACGAGCGCGACGATCGTTGCCTCTTCGTCGGCAGTCAACTTCTTCAGCGCGAAGGAGGTCGGCCACATGGCGCCTTCGTCGAGGTTCGCCTGGTCGCTGAAGCCGAACGTCGCGTACCTCGATTTGAACTTGTCCGCGCTTTGGAAGTAGCACACGACCTTGCCGTCCATCGCGTACGCGGGCATTCCGTACCACGTTTTCGGAGAGAGGGATGGCGCGCTGGCTTTGACGATCGCGTGGAGCCGCGTGGCGATAGTGCGATCCGACGCCGGCATCTCGGCGATCTTCGCGAGCAGGTCGCTCTCCCCGTCCGCTTTGCGCGCTTCCGCCTTCAGCTCTTGGGCGCGCTCCTTCATCGCAGCTCGTTCCTCGGGCGTGAATCCCTTGGACTCCTTGCTGCCCGCGGTGGTCCTCTTGGCAGATTTCTGCTTGGCCTTCTTTGCGCTCATCGTTCCCTCCGGTGTATGTTGTTGAACTGATAGTTTGTGAAACAAATGATTAACACAACTGACGACTTTGTGCAAGAATCGAGTGAGATGGCGACGCACCCTTCTGCCGCTCCCCCGGTCACCGAGTTCGCCGGACAACTCTTCTTCAGGCTCTGGCGCGCATTGCACACGCGCACCGCGGAGGTGCTTGGCTCCGCCGGCCTGACGCCGGCCCTGTTCGCGCTCCTGAATGTCATCGGCGCTCGCGAGGGCGCCATTCAGCAGGAGCTCGGCTCAGCGCTGGGCATCGATCGCAGCACGATGGTCTCGCTGATCGACCAGCTCGAGGGCGCAGGGCTGGCCAGGCGTCGGCCGTCTGCCACGGACCGCCGGGCCAGGGAGATTGCAATCACGCCCAAGGGCCGGCGGCTCCTCCAGCGGGCTCGGGGGCTGATTGCTCAGGTGGAAGACGAGGTTCTGGCCGGGCTGACCGCAGAAGAGCGCCGCGAGCTGCTGGCACTGCTTCGCCGCGCGCTCGACTCAGCACCCGCGCAACCGTTGTGGAGCTCTGAAGAAGGGGACTAGCCCGGACCGGCGATCTGAACTATTCGTCAGTCCGGGTACTCGTCCTTGCGCCAGGTGCGGGGCTCGGCGGGTTGGGCCTTCGGCGTTCGCTCGAGCAGGAAGCTGGAGTACGGAGCGACGAACGGGTCCGGCGCCGACACTGTGTACGTGTGGTAGACGGTTCCGTTCTCGCGCGCGAAGGCGATCCAGCTCGGGTTCTCGCGCAGCCCGTCCTTGAGCTCGCCCCCGATCTGCTGTGACCACTCCTGGAGCCAGTCGGGCGGGTTGTCGATGATCTCCTTGACCTCGGGTACTTGCAGCGCCTGCTCCTCGGTCATCGCAAGGCCGAAGTCGAAGGCGAAGTCGGTGTTGTGGGTGGAGACGTAGGGGAACTGCCAGCCCATCCGGCGCTTGTAGGCGGACAGCCGCTCGATCGGCGCCCGCGAGAAGCAGAGCAGCGTCACGTCGCGGTGGTTCATGTGGACGAGCGAGCCGTCGAGCTCGTCGCCCACCATCGTGCAGCCGGGGCAGGCGCCGAGCGTGTAGTCGGGGCCGAACATGATGTTGTAGGCGAGCAGCTGTGAGCGCCCGTCGAAGAGCTCGGCGAGGGTCTTCTTGCCGTCCTCGGTGTCGAACTCGTACTCCTTTTCGACCGAGACCCAGGGAAGATCGAGACGCTTGCTCTTGACCTCCTCGTTTCGCTCCGCCTGCTCGGCCTCGAGCTTGGCGAGCTCGTCGCGGGCCGCCTGCCATTCCTCGCGGGTTCCGACCTTGTGTTCAGGCATCTCTTGTCTCCCTCCTCGGGCTCGAACGGTCCCCGTGCGAGCCGAATCCATCGTCGGATCGAAAGCTACCGACGTGCGGTGGGAATGTTGTGCGGGTACGCCTCGTTAGTTGCGGAGTCAAGTAAAAAAGGAGGAGTCGCCCATGGCAACGGCAATCATCGGAGTCGGCAACATCGGCGGAGCGCTGGCGAGGGATCTAGTCCGCGGCGGCGAGCGCGTCGTCCTCGCGGCCAGGGACGAAGCGAACGCAGCAACGCTCGCTCAAGAGCTGGGTGACCTCGCGCGCGGCCGCCTCGGTCGAAGAGGCGATCAAGGAGGCCGACGCCGTCGTCTTCGCCGTCTGGCTCGACACGATCAAGGAGCTGGCCGCGAAGGACGCAGACCTCCTGGAGGGCAAGGTGGTCGTCGATCCCTCGAACCCGATCGGGGTCGACGAGAACGGCCAGATGATGCGGACGCTGCCCGACGACCAGTCCGCGGGGTCAGTCGTGGCCGCAATGCTTCCTGCCGGTGCGCACTACGTGAAGGCATTCGGCACGCTCGGCGCCGACTCACTCGCAAGCGCCGCGAACCGCGAACCTCGGCGGGCAGTGCTCTTCTACGCCACCGATGACGACGCTGCGGCGCCGGCGATCGAACGGCTGATCAGCGCCGCCGGCTTCGACCCGCTCAAGGCAGGCGGCGTGGCCGACGCGGGGCGAATCGAGGTTCCGGGCGGCGACCTCCACCAGAACGGCGGCCTGGACGGTGAGCTCCTCGACCTCGACCAGGCGAGGGCCGCCGCGGCGTGACGTAAGGAACGGATCAGGGCTCGGTGTCAGGCCTTGCAATGACGCATCGCTGCAAGACCTGACACCGGAGTCTTCGTTAGGGCTGCGGCCACCCCGGAGGCGGCGTAGTGCCGTCGAGCCCGAACGCGGCCAGGTCAGCCGCAGTCGGCTTCACGCCCGTCTCGGCCCAACGCTCGAGCAGGAAGACGGAAGCGCCGAGCTCGTTCGGCGTGAAGTTGCAGTGGCCGAGGCCGTTTGTGGACGCCTGGACCAGCAGGTCGCTCTTCCCTGCCGCAGCCACAGTCGCTGCGTAGGCCGACTCATGCGGCCAGGGCACCAACGTGTCCCACTTGGTGTGCAGCGTGAACACGGGGTCACGCAGATTCCCGGTGTACGTCGCGTAGTGCGACATGTAGTTGCGAGCGGACCGCTCGCCTGAGAACCGCGTCGATGCGTTCATCGCCGCAAGCACGGGAGCTGCGTTGAACCCCAGCGACGCGAGGTAGGCCTGCTCGCTCGCCGTCAACGAATAGGTGTGGGTGATGTTCTGGACGTAGGGGCCACCGGCACGGCGCTCGGCTTCCCCGCGCGCCTCCGTGATGAAGAAGAAGTTCGTGAACAGCCACGAGGGATAGAGCACTGGCGGCAGCGGAACTACCGGCCCCCTCACCCCCGAGATCAGGCGGATGAACTCCCACTTGCCGTAGTCGGTCGGACCGAGGATCTGGGTCAACAGCGTCGGGAAGACCTCCGTCTCGAAATCGACGTCGTCGTCCCCGTCCGCCGGCGTCCCCCACGAAGCGGGAAGGCCGTAGATGAGCTTGTACGCGAGCAGCCCCGCGGCACCCATGTCCCACGCACGCGGCGCGCCGGCCAGCACGCCGCAGGCGGGCAGATAGCCGTCGAACAGCCCGCCGGCCTGCTCGGCCAACTCGGCCGTCGCCAGGGAGCCGAGCGAGAAACCCGCGAGCAACGCGGTGTCCGGCTGGCCCACGAGCCCGTTGAACAGCGCGCGAAGGCGGGTCAGGTCATGGATCGATTCCTTGACTGCCCAGCCGTTGTCGCGATACGAGGTGGCTGCAACCGCGTATCCCTGTGCGGCGAGGGCGTTCGCGATCGCCGTAAAGCCCGCGTCCATCGCGGACCGGTTGTCCACCTCGCCCGGGTGGTCCGCCTTGTCGCGGTATCCGTGGGCGAGGACCACGAGCGTCCCGTTCCAGCCGGCGTCCGGCACGATGATCTTGTAGTTCGCTCCCGAGTGCTCGCCTTCGAAGGTCGCCGGGGACGCAGCGGCGGCAAGCAGCAGAGCACTAAGGGCAGCGACGGTGCACGCGAGGAGTCGCTTCAGCATTGGTCGAAACCCCCTTTCTCCCCCCAGCGCGAGCGTACTAAGGCGACGGAGGATTATCTAGACGTAGCGGCGCAAAGACCCTACTCCTGGCTCGCGAGCTGAACAGCGTCGTCGAACGGGAGCGCCCGGCCCTCCGCCCAGACCGCGTCCGCCTTCTCGCCCAGCTCTGCGCGCGCCGGGCCGATGTACCGCTCGAGAAGCGCGTCCCAGAACGCGATGGAGATCGAGATGCCGAGCGACTCCCAGCAGCGCCTCGACCGACGCAGCCAGGCGCAACGCGCGCTCGTGGTCGCCGTTGCCGGCGACTGCCATCGCGACGCCCTGCACTTCGAAGCTCGTCTCGATCACGTCGCCGAGCGGAAGCGCCGCTTGCAGGCTCTGGCGGTAGCGCTTCTCGGCTTCCACGGTGTCGCCGCGGATCAGCGCGCAGTCGGCAAGGAAGTGGTACGCGAAGTGCTCGGTGCGCAGGTCGTCACCCGCATGCTCGAGGAGGTCCCGAGACATCGGCTCGGCACGGTCGACGTCCCCGAGCGCGACGAGGACCTGGCAGACGCCGACAAGCGCTCGGGTCACCCCGGCGGCGTCTCCGAGCTCGCGGCGGATCTCGAGGGCTTCCTCGAACGCCGCCAGCGCGCCGGCCTCGTCGCCGGCGTCGTAGATGAGGGGCCAGCCGAGTGAGTCGAGGGCCGAGGCGAGCTCCGCCCGATCTCCTAGCTCCCGCCAGAGCCCGATCGCCTCCTCGAGCTGCTCTTGGCCGCTCTCGGCGTCTCCGCGCCGGCCGACGAGGGACCCGATGCGGTGAGCGCGCGGGCCCGCGAGTGTCCACCGCTGCCCGATGCCGCGAGCGCCTCAGGAGCCGAGTGCACCCTTCCTCCAACAGTCCTCGCGAGAGCCAGTACCAGCCGAGCGCGCCGGCGAGCTCGAGCGCGCGATCAGGGTCGTTCGCCGCAAGCCAGTCGAGAGCGGCCCGGAAATCGTCGTGGTCGAGCTCGATTCGCGCCGACCACTCCGCCTCGGCGTCGAACCGGTCTCGTAAGCCTGCTCGCGCGAGCGCGGAGAAGAACGTCGCATGGCGCTGCCGCAGGTCGTCGGCCTCGTCTCGAGTGCCGACCGTTCGAGCGCGTACTCGCGGATCGTCTCCAGCATCAGGAAGCGGTCGTCGCCGATCGGCTTCAGGAGGCTCGAGTCGACGAGGGAGGCGACGACATCGAGGTCGGCCTCGCAGACGTCCTCCGCCGCGGCGAGCGGGAAGCTGCCCGCAAAGACGGCGAGCCGGGCGAAGAGCTCCTGGCTCGCCGGGTCGAGCAGGTCGTAGCTCCACTCGATCGTCGCGCGCAAGCGTGCGCTGCCGCTCCGGTGCGTCGCGGGCGCCGCCCGTCAGCAGCGGCAGGGCCGAGTCCAGGCGCTCGAGGAGGGCTTCCGGGCCGAGGAGCTTCGTTCGCGCCGCGGCCAGCTCGATCGCGAGGGGCAGCCCGTCGAGCCGCCGGCAGATGGACTCGACGGTCGAATCGGGTGCGAGCTCCCTCCCGACCGCTCGCGCGCGCTCGACGAACAGTGCCGAGGCGTCGGCGGCGGGAGCGGCTCGAGCCGAAACTCTCGCTCGCCCGAAACGCGCAGGGGCGCGCGGCTCGTGACGAGAACACGGAGCGCGCTCGACGAGGCGAGGAACGCGACGATGTCGGGGGCGGCGTCGAGCAGGTGCTCGAAGTTGTCGAGGAGAAGGAGCAGTTCCTTCCCGCGCAGGAAGCCGGCGAGGTCGTCGGGCGCGCCGATCGACTGCGCCACCTCGGGCGCGCAGGAGCCCTGGGTCCGAGACCCCGCCGAGGGGAACCCAGAACACTCCGTCGCGCAGCCGTCCGACGAGCTCGGCCGCCACCTGGAGCGCGAGGCGCGTCTTCCCGGTTCCTCCGGGGCCGGTCACCGTGAGCAGGCGCGTCCCGTTCGAGCAGCGCGGCGACGAGCTCCTCGAGCTCGCGTCTCCCGGCCGACGAGCGCACTGGATGCGACCGGCAGGTTGGTCGCGTCGAGCGAGCGGAGCGGCGGGAACTCCCCCTCGCCGAGCTGGTAGAGCCGCTCGGCTCGGACGAGGTCCTTCAGCGCGGTGCTCTCCGAGGTCGCGGACGGAGACGTCGTCGAGGAGCCGTTGCGTCGTCTCGGAGAGGACGATCTGCCCCCCGTGCGCGGCGGCGGCGATGCGCGCGGCGCGGTGCACGTCCATCCCGACGTAGCCCTCGTCGGTGACGACGGGCTCGCCGGTGTGAATCCCCATGCGCACGCGGATCGGCCCGTCCGCGAGCGCTCGGCTGGCCTCGTCGCGCCGCCGCGACAGCGTCGGCAGCGCGCGAGAACGCCACGAAGAACGCGTCGCCCTGGGTATCGACCTCGACGCCCGAGTGTGCGGCGAAGGCATCCCGCAGCAGCCGCCGGTGCTCGGCAAGAAGGTCGGCGTATGCCGCTCCGTGCTCCTGAAGGAGTCGCGTCGAGCCCTCGACGTCCGTGAAGAGGAAGGTGACGGTGCCGGTCGGGAGCGCCGCGCGTGCTCACGGCGCGATCATCTCATCGCGCCTGCGGCGCTCCACGAGCCGACGGATGGTTCCTCCTCCTAGTGACGGACGCGGTAGTGGATGTGTGTGGCCTCCGGCGTGTCGATCACCCGGACGATCTCCAGCTCCACGCGCGATGGCAACACGTCGAACTGCCGACGGCCACGACCGAACAGCACCGGGATCTGGTGAATCACCAACTCGTCCAGCACACCGGCCTCGAGCGCCCGTTGCGCCGTGTACGCGCCGTGCACCAACACGTACCGATCCCCGGCCGCGGCCTTCGCCTGTGCCATCGCGCTCTCGATCCCATCGGTCACATACGTCACCAACGGATAGTTCGCAACGGAGGGCTGGGCGGCCGGTGACTGGGCACGAAGATCGGGACACCGTGACGGTCACCGCCCCAGTGATCGACCTGCTCCACGGTACGTCGACCCGCGAGCACCGCGCCAAACTCGTTCATCTCGTCGAACAACTCCCCGGCCGGCCCGGCCGGCCGGCCGTACTCCCCGTCCGGAGTGCTGATCCACTCGTGCAGCCGGTCGAAGCCGTCGCCGCCGGGGTTGCTCGGCTCGTCGTTCGGGCCCGCGATGTACCCGTCGAGGGACATCGACATGTAGAGCACTGATGCAGACACTTCGACCTCCTGTGGTCGATCGTGGACGGACGTCAGGCGGGTTGGCGTACGACGGAGTACCTGGCGGCGACGAAGTCCCCGTTCCGTCCCATCTCGTCGAGATGCAGCTCGATCCGGCGCGGAAGGAGAGGCGCACCCGCGCCGAGCGTGACCGGCGCGATCGACACGATGACCTCGTCCAGCAGGCCCACGTCGGCGAACTGACCGACCAGGTCTCCCCCGCCGACGATCCAGATGTTCCGGTCGCCGGCGGCGTCTGACCATCTCCTCGTGCACGGCTGCGACGTCCGCGCTGGTGAACTCGATCTGCGCGTCCGGGACGACCGGCAGCTGCCGGTGCGTGAACACCCAGCACGGGATGTCGTAGGGCCACTTCCAGTCCGCCGGATCCTTGTCCTTGAACTCGTGGTCGAGGATCCACTCGTACGTCGTCGAGCCCATCGCGAGCGCACCGACGTCGGCGATGAAGTCGCCGTAGTTCATCGGCCCGTCCTCCTCGCGCGCGCGTGTGAACAACCAGTCCAGCGAGTTGTCGGGTCGGCGATGAAGCCGTCGAGCGTGGTTGCCGTGTAGTACTGAGTGAGGCTCACAGCGCGATTGTCGCCGTTCAGTCACTACGTCGGCGGCGGCTGGCGGAGTCCCACTGGTTACTTGACATATTCCCATATGGGAATATTATTCCGCACATGGCACGAGCGGCGACGACAGCAGATGCGTTCAACGCGGTGGCCGAGCCCCGGCGGCGACAGATCCTGGACGTCCTGGCCGGCGGGGAACGCGCCGTGAACGACCTGGTGCGCCTGCTCGGGCTGGCTCAGCCACAGGTGTCCAAGCACCTCCGGGTGCTTCGAGAAGTGGGAGTGGTTGACGTGCGTAACGAAGGACGGCAGCGGCTGTACCGGCTCAACGGCCACGCGCTCAAGCCCATCCATGACTGGGTGAAGGACTACGAGCGCACGTGGTCGGAGCGGTTCGTCGAAATGGATGCCGTGTTGGAAGAACTCAAACTGAAGGAGGAAGGACGTGAAGGCAATGACGAGTAGTGGGTCAGCAGCGGTGACGCTCCCCACGGATGAGCAGATCCTCATCACCCGGGAGTTCGACGCGCCCAAGCACCTGGTCTACAAGGCGTTCACCGCGCCCGAGCTGGTCAAGCGCTGGTGGCACGCGAACCGCGGCGAGGTGACGATCGCCGAGATCGACCTGCGGGTCGGCGGCACGTGGCGGTACGTGTCGGTGACGGAAGACGGCTTCGAAGTCGGCTTCCACGGCGAGTACCGCGAGATCGTCCCCAACGAGCGGATCGTCTCGACCGAGACCTACGAGGGCCTGCCCGAAGGGGTCTCCGAAGAGGACGGGACAACGGTGAACACCGCGACGTTCACCGAGGCCGATGGGCGCACGACCCTCACGATCCTCGTGCAGGCCCCGAGCAAGGAGACCCGCGACGCGATCATCGACTCGGGCATGGAGGCCGGACTGCAGGACGCGCTGGACCTCCTGGAGGAAGCCGCAATCTCGCTGCGCTGAGCAGTAGCCGCATCAAGGGCCACCGGGTGCCTCGCTCCCGGTGGCCTTCGCGGTCACGAGCGCCTTCGACAGCGGTGAGGGGAACCGCGGCAGCACGCGGGTCCCACCGAGCCACTCGGTCAGGCGCGCCGCCTCGTGCTCGATCGCGCCGCAGTCCCTCCGCGCCGACGTCCTCGAGCAGCTGCAGGACGACTTCGCCGCGTATCGCTCTGAGCCCAGCCGCCGACGATCCGCCCGTCCCACCACGACGGTGGGTCCCGCGTTGCCGCTGGTGTCGAACAACTGCGCCTTGTACGAGCCGAGGTACCAGCTCCCGCTCGAACCAGCCCATCGTGGTCGGATCGAGCGGCGGCAGGAGCGCTGCCCACGGACTCGACCGGATCGGTGGCTCTCCAGGTCGTCGGGCAGCAGGTATCCGATCTGTCCGTCGAGATCGACCTCGACGGCTTGGAGATCGGCCAGCGCCCTCCGCACGGCTGCGACGGTCGAGCCGAGCCACCACTTGATGTCCGCGGCCGTACCCGGGCCGAAGACGCGCAGCCACTGCTCGACCAGTCCCGCCACGCCCTCGGCTTCCGGAAGCGGCGCGAGCTCCTCCCCCAGCCAGGACTTCATGGACGTCCAGCGCGGCCGGGAGCTGAACCACGCGCCGTTGTTCGTCGCCCGCACGACGTGCCCCGCAGCGGACAGCGTGGTCAACACTCGGGGGCCAACGGGAAACTGCCCACCCCAGCTCTTCCCTTCGCCGTAGGCGATCGAGCCCTCGAGCACGGGAAGCTCGTCTCGCAGTTCCGAGGAGGTGGCCTCCCGCCCATCGGACAGCGCCGCAAGCACCTGCTCCCAGGCCTCGGACAGCCAGCGCTCGCCGTTCTTCTGCAGCCCGGCCTTCTCGACGTCGCGGATCAGCCTGGGCCGTTCGGCCTCGGCGACGCGGTTGCTGGCTCCCGCCTGGGCAACGCCCAGCGTCTCTCGCGGGAAGACGAACAGCGTGCGGCGCATCGCCAGGTGCTTGACCAGTGATCGATCGACGTACAACGAACGCTCCAGATCGGCCACCGTCATTCCGTCCACGCGTGCCCACGCCGACAGGAGACGGTGGCGGGGTCGGTCCCATGCAGGCAGACCATGCTTCTCGCCGCCTCCACGACGTCGTCCGCCCGCTGACCGGGCGCCAGGCGGTGACGACGGGCCAGCCTGGCCCGGCGCTCCGCCTCGTCGACTCTCATCGCCCGTCGAGCCGGATCGTCCACGGGTCGATCGCGTCGACCCGAAGATGCGTCTCGTGCCACGGATCGGTTGCGAGCGTGGCCCGGATCGCATCCTCCGACTCGGCCTCGACGACGAGCACGACGCGATGGTCGTCGAGCGGCCCGCCGAGGACGACGAAGCCCGAGTCCACGAGGCCGTCCATGAACGACGCGTGCGCAGACCAGTCGGATTGCTCTTCCATCGGGCGCGACTTGTCCCATTGCGGGCCGGAGTGGAGCTCCAGAACGAGGAACGTCGCCACGTCCTTGTTCTAGCAGCCGCTTCCCGCCTGCAGGAATCCCGCGCTGCCGCTCCGCGTTGGAATCTGTATGGCCGGTCCTGCCCGCTGGAAGCTCCTCACCGCCCTCTGGACCATCTACCTCGTCTGGGGCTCGACCTACTTCGGGATCAAGATCTCGGTGCGGACGCTGCCCGCGTTCCTCTCGGCCGGGACGCGCTTCCTGCTCGCGGGCGCGCTCCTCGCTCTGATCGTTGCCGTGACCGGCCGCAGCCTGCGGGTCTCGCGCCGGGAGCTCCTCTCCTCCGCGCTCCTCGGGATCTCGCTGCTCGGCCTCGGAGTCGGCGGGGTCACACTCGCCGAGACGCGGATCGACTCGAGCACCGCAGCGATGATCGCCGGCACGGTGCCGCTCCAGGTCATTGCGCTTCGCACACTCGCGCGCGAGCGGGTCGTGCTCGCCACGCGGCTCAGCGTCTTCGTCGGCCTGGCCGGCCTTGCGCTCGTCGTCCTGCCGGGCGGCGAGGGCTCGAGGAGCGCCGTCGGCCTCGCGCTCGCCGTCGGAGCGAGCATCTCGTGGTCGCTGGGCTCGTTCTTCGGGCACCGGCTGCCGCTCCCACGTGATGGCTTCGTCGCGACGACGTGGGAGATGCTGGGCGCCGGCGCTTTCCTGCTCGTCCTGGGCGTGGCCGGGGGCGAGCTCGGCACCGTCGACCCGGCCGGCTTCAGCCTCGAGTCGATCGCGGCGTGGCTCTACCTCGCCGTCATCGGCTCGCTGATCGCCTTCACGGCCTACGCGTGGCTGCTGCGGAACGCGCCGATCTCGAAGGTCGTCACGCACCAGTACGTGAACCCGCTCGTCGCGATCATCCTCGGCGCCGCTTTGCTGGACGAGCAGCTGTCACTCGCCACCGGGCTCGGCGCGGCGCTGATCGTCGGCTCCGTCTTCGTCGCGGTGCGGAAAGAGGGTGCTAGGCCTTCCGCGCCCGACGTCTTGCCCGCCACGTCGCAAGGCGTTCGAGAAGACGCTCCGTCTGAGAGGGCCGCTCCGCAGCGAAATGCCGCCCGATAGCGCCGCGGTATGGCTCGCTGACCCGGCGGGCATAGGCGGCAAAGCCTTCGTCGCGCACGGGCTGCCAGTCCTCGCGATATGGCGCTGCGATGTGCTCGCCTGAGACCTTCTGAGCCGCGCTGAGGAACGCCAGCCCCACTCCGGACGACACTTCGAGGAGCGACCGGTCCTCGTCCGCAGCCGTTCGACGGAGCGCCGCGTAGAGCCCCGCCAACTCGTCGGCCGAGGGCAGAGACTCGGAGTGCGAGCGGAGCTCAGCCAGTGAGGTGCGCATGCCCTCGAGCTCGAGCGGCGGAATGTCGATCAGGCGCGCCGTGCCGCCCGATGTCCGTTCCAGCACGCCGAGCAGCTCGTCGACCGAGCCCGCGTCCACGTCCTCGGCGATGACTCCCGCAGCCTTCAGTTCCTGGACGAGTGCCTTCAGATACACGCGCGAGCCTCGCGTCAGGTCCGAGGCACCGGCGAGCAGCCAGAGTGGCGAGAAGCCGAACGCGGCGATCGAGCCGAGCTCGACGACGTTGCCGGCGCCTTTCCGCTTGGCGATCTCGAACGCACCTGCCTGCGGATCCTCGGTCGGCGAGCCCTCGACCCCGCCGACGAGCTCGATCGCTACCCGGAGGAGGTTCTTGGCCGTCGCCTCGTACAGGCGCGAGCGTCGCACGAATCGAGGCAGTGTGAGCTCGAAGGTTTCGTGCAACGCCCCGCCAAGCCCGGCAGCGCCCCCGCGGACCGTGCGCTCCGGGAGCGAGGCGTAGAACGGCCATCGTTTGCGGGACTTCTCAGCCAGAACCGTCTACGTCTTCACGGAGGCGACGTAGCCACGCACATCTGCGACCGGCTCTGAGTAGGCCTCGCCGAGGGTCGTCTCCATCGCCGTCATGTATTGCTCGGCCCAGGCCGGAAACTCGTAGTCGATCGCCCGGAGGAACTCGAGCGTCGCGGCCAGGCGAATGTCGGCGATCGACGGTGTGTCGCCGCCGATGAACGGCTTCCCGGCCATGAAGAACGTCTGGAAGACCTCGAGAGGCTCGGCGAGGGCTGCCTCGGCGTCCTTCTGCGCCTGCGCCTTCATGTCGTCGTCCGCGCCGGACGTTGCGACCTCGCCCGGGTATTGCGGGAAGCCGAGCGCCGGGTAGGTGGCCCGCGTGAGCAGCGGATAGAACGTGCCGATCAAGTAGAACATCGCGTTGTCGACCATCGCCCGTTTCCCCGGGTCGGTCGGATAGAACTGGTCGAGGCCGTGCCTGTTGCAGAGGTACTGCATGATCGCGCAGCTCTCGCCCAGGTAGCCCTTCGGCAGGCTCTCCTCCTCGAGCATCGGCGTCAGGTGCGCTGGGTACTTCTCCAGGTACTCCGGAGTGGTCGTCTGGCCCCAGACGTCCACTTCCTCGAAATCGAGCCCGGCGGCCCGGACGAAGATCCGAGTAGTCAGGTTGTTGACGCTCGGCTTCAGGATGTTGAGCGTGTTCGTGGCCATCTGATCCTCCTAGTGCTCGACGAGCTTCGACTTGTACTCGCTCCGCCGCAGGCTTCCCCACGGCACGAGGTCGATGCGGGTCTGTACGACGAGTACGGTGCGCAATCTCTCACGGATCGCTTCCGCGAGTGCGGGATCGGCGGCCGCATCCCGCGCCAGCTCGACGCTCACGGGCAGCGGCGGCTCCTGTTTCACGCCCGCCGCCTGCGGCCTGACCACGATGTGACCGCTCACGTCTGGAACGAACGCGCTCACGACCTCGCGGACCGCCGAGGGAAAGACGTTCACCCCCCGGACGATGAGCATGTCGTCCGGTTCGCCCGATGCAGCGCACGCGCGGGCCTGTTCGGCCACATGCGCAAGGGGTCGTCCGGACCTCGACGTGATCCCGCGTGCGGAACCGCAGGAGCGGCGCCGCGCGGTGCTGAAGATGCGTCAGCACGAGCTCGCCCGTGGCGGCATCGTCCAGCTCGACGACTTCGCCGGTCTCGGGGTCGATCAGCTCGGCGTGGACGAAGCCGCGGGCGCCCAGATGCATGCCGTCCTGCTCTTCGCACTCCCCCCAGAGCGACACGCCGATGTCGCCGATGCCCATCGCCTCGGTGACCTTGGCGCCCCAGCCCTCTTCGAGCTTCGCACGGAAGGCCGGCTCGCCGCCACCGGGCTCGCCCGCCACGAGCACGCGCTCGACGCTCGAGCCAGCAAGATCGACGTTCCGCTCCGCCGCCCATTCGATCAGATGGGCCGCATAGGAAGGCGTGAGCACGACGGCTTCGGGTTTCAGCGACTCGACCGCCTGCAGCAGGCGCTCCGTGTTGCCGGTGCCGACCGGAATGTGGCAGAGGCCGATCCGGTCGAACGCAGCGAGCGCCGCACCTGCCACGAACGGCCCGGCGTTGTAGGTGCTGACGATGCTCTGGCCGGCGGCGATGCCTGAGGCTGCGTAGCTCCGTGCCGACGCGGTGACCCAGTTCTCGAGATCGCCTGCCGTCAGCGGGACGTAGCTGGGCGCGCCGGTCGTGCCGCTCGTCGAGTAGATCCGAACGATCTCGGAAGCCGGTGCGCAGAGGTGCGCTCCGATCGGGTTCTCCGGCGTGCACGTCGCCCTGAGCTCGCGTTTGTCCGTGAGGGGCAGCTGCGCGATGTCTGCGAGCCCGCCCGCCTCCGGGGCAGAGCCGAATCCTGCCTCGTTCAGCTTCTCGCGATAGAACGTCGAGCGGTCGAAGAGGTACTCGAGTTGCGTGCGGTAGGAGGCGTCGTCGACGGCCGCCTGCTCGGCCCACGGACGGGCTTCGACCTCGGGCGCCAGCACTAGAAGCTCACCCGTCTTTCGGCTCTCGCTCGTACTGGATCGCTTCCTCTGCCCTCCCCGCCATGAGCAAGCCGACAGGGTGCTGTTGCTCCTCGGCCAGATGCGCCAGCAGGCCGGCGGTGCGCGCAAGCAGCGGAATGGCCTTCACGGTCGCGGACGAGAAGCCGAGGTCGAGCAGCACGGCCGCGGATGGCATCGCGACGTTCATCGTGAGCGGCTTGCCCCAGGCCTTGGCGACGGCGTCGCGGAAGTGACGCGCGAGCAGGACGTGGGGACCGCTGACCCCGCGGGCATCCGCGAGCTCGAGGATGCGCTCGGCCCGAGGGTCGAGCGGCCGGTGAACCGGATGGCCGAATCCGGGCGCCTTGTCGCCGGAAGCGTGGATCGCACGCGCCAGCTCGTCTGCGACCGCGGCCGGGTCGCCGCCGGCGAGCACTTTCGCCTGGGCCTCCTCGAGCAGCCGCGCGCACGACTCGGACGTGCCGAGAATGACTGGGCCGGCGCCGAGGATCCCCGCCGCGACCGCGCCCTGCAGCGATCCGGGGTCGGCAGCCAGCGTCATCCGCGCGGCGACGTTGGTCGGCATCATCCCGTGCTCGGCGATGGCGATCAGGAGCAGGTCGAGGAAGTAGCGCTGGTCTTCGGTCGGCTCTTTGCCGGTGAGCAGCAGGTGGAAGTACTCGGTGAAGCTCAACCTGCCCATCAGGTCGCGGGCGAGGTCGCGTCCCCTCACCTCGACCCGGTCGGGGTATGCCTGGCAGATGCGGCTGACCGGGGCCTCGGGCATGGCACCGCCGAGGATAGGCCGGGAAGCGGCGCCGCGCACAGATCGGCGGCGCCGCTCCGGTCGGAATCCGGCTAGCGCACGACCGCGCAGAGGGCGTACGTCGTCAGCGTCCAGGGAGTTCCGATGGCGTCGCCCTCCCTCGCCAGCGCCGTCCACTGCGTGATGCTGGCCGGGTAGGACTCGCTCACCGTGACATCGTTCGCCGCCGCACCGGCCCCGGTGGCCCGGGCCCCGCCGGCGACCACCCTCTTGCCGGCCGGGCAGCTGACCGTTGCCGTCTTGGGGCTCGAGGAATCCGAGGCGGTCGCAAGCGTGACGATCTCGAGCCCGCTGACCCCTGGTGGGCCGGCCGGCCCGGTTCCGATGACGGACGCGGGGAACTTCCGGTTTCGCCCCAGGGGGTACAGGTAGCCGGCTCTCGCCCGCCTCGAGGCGTGGATGCCGTCGACCCTGTGGCTGTTGTTGGCAAAGCTCGCTCTCGGCAGCGCGTCACGCGCGGCCTCGCCCAGCCCGGTGAAGCCGGTGACGGCGACAACGAGCGCGACTAGGGAAAAGATGAGGGGTAGACGTCCCCTCATTTGGGCCTCCTTTTCAGAACTCTTAGCTCACGCCGGCGACGATACGCGACGGTGAGCCCGCTTCAAGGGGCGATTTACGCCGCAAGTGCCGTGGGCGTGTCGTGCTCGAGCCGGGCGCGAAGGGCAGGCAACTCGTTGCGTGTCGCCGAGAGCACGCGGCGGTGCAATTGGATCGCGACCGCTCCGTCGCCCGCAAGCGCTCTTCGCAGGCCGCCAGCAAGCGGCGGTACGGCTCCAGGCCGTCGCCCGAGGCGAAGACTGCCGCGGCGGGCTCGTCAGCCAGGTCGGGATAGAGAGCGGCATCGGTCGCCGGTAGGTAGGGCAGGTTGGCGACGACGAGGTCGATTTCATCGGGTACGTCCTCGAGCAGGTCGCCGTTCCGGACATGGACCCGTCCGCAGAGCCGCTGTCGGCGAACGTTGGCGCGTGCCAGCGCGACAGCGCAAGGGCTCGTATCTGTAGCCCAGACCTCTGCCTCAGGCGCTGCGGCGGCGAGTGCGATCGCGATCGCCCCGGAGCCGGTGCCGACATCGACGACGCGCGCCGGATGGCCCGAGAGTCGCTCCAGCGCGACCGCGACGAGCTGCTCCGTCGCCCGGCGCGGTGTCATCACGCGACCGGGTGCGGTGCGCAGGGGAATCCCATGGAAGCTGACCTGACCCATGCCATGTTTGTGTCGCAGGCGGCCGGGGTCTTACGCGCGCACGTAAGAACCAGCACTATGAGAGCACCAACTATCCGGATGCAGGCTCGGATCAAGGACAAGCAGGAGGTCGCTGAGGGGACGCTCTTCGTGACCTTCGACCTTCTCGGCGAAGAGGTCGACTTCCAGCCCGGGCAGTACTTCTTCGTCACGCTTCCGGACACCGGCCATCAGGACGACCGGGGCCTGCGGAGGCACTTCAGCGTCGTGACGTCACCGAACGACGACGTCGTCGGGCTCGCCACCAGGATGAGAGACAGCGCGTTCAAGCGCACGCTCCGGGAGCTGCCCGTCGGCACGAAGGTGGAGGTCGAGCAGCCGAAGGGCAGCTTTGTCCTCCCGGAAGACACGTCACGCCCACTGGTCTTCATCGCGGGCGGGATCGGGATCACCGTGTTTCGGAGCATGCTCCGCTACATCCGAGAGGAGGGGCTCCCCTATCTCGTGACACTCATCTACTCGAACCGCGACCGCGACTCGGCGGCGTTCCTCGACGAGCTACGCGAAACCGAGCGCGAACTGCCCGGATTCCGGCTAATCCTCACGATGACGCAAGAACCGGGCTGGGAAGGCGAGACACGGAAGGTGGACGCGCAGTTCGTCAAGGACCACCTGGGAGGAGACCTCGACCGATCCACGTATCTGGTCGCCGGCCCGCCGCCGATGGTGGAGGGAGCGCAGGCAGCGCTCGAGGCGGCGGGGGTGCCGGAGGAGAATGTGATGGCCGAGGGCTACAGCGGCTACTAGGCGCTCACTCGATCGCCGCCAGGCTGCGGAACGATCCTGATGTACGGCTTCGGCGTCTGCCAGCCGTCCGGGTACGTCTCCTTCGCCTCGTCGTCGGACACCGAGCCGGCGATGATCACGTCGTCGCCCTGCTGCCAGTTCACCGGCGTCGCGACCTTGTGCTCCGCGGTCAGCTGCAGCGAGTCGATCACCCGGACGACCTCGTCGAAGTTGCGCCCCGTCGTCATCGGATAGACCAGCACGAGCTTGATCTTCTTGTCCGGGTCCGATGACGAAGACGTTGCGGACCGTCTGGTTGTCGGCCGGCGTACGGTCGCTCGCCTCGCCCGAGGTGTCGGCAGGGAGCATCCCGTAGAGCTTCGACACGTTGAAGTCGGCGTCGCCGATGATCGGGTAGTTGGGCGCGTGCCCTTGCGTCTCCTCGATGTCGGCGGCCCACTGCTCATGGCTGTCCGCCGGGTCGACCGAGAGGCCGATGATCTTGACGTTCCTGCGGTCGAACTCGGGCTTGATCTTGGCCATGTAGCCGAGCTCGGTCGTGCAGACCGGGGTGAAGTCCTTCGGGTGCGAGAACAGCACCGCCCATGAGTCCCCGATCCAGTCGTGGAACTCAATCGTTCCTTCACTCGTCTCGGCCTGGAAATCCGGAGCCGTGTCGCCGATCGTCAAAGCCATTTGATCCTCCTTGGACCCCGAGCTTTTGGTAGGACAGAGCGTAGCGCGATGCTGTCGACGAAAGGGGATCATGGGCAGGATTGTCGTAACCGAGTTCGTGTCGCTGGACGGCGTCGTCGAAGACCCGGGCGGAGCCGAGGACTTCAAGCACGGAGGCTGGAGCTTCGAGTTCAGCCGCGGGGACGAGGGCGACAAGTTCAAGCTGGACGAGACCATGTCGTCCGAGGCCCTCCTGCTGGGGCGGAAGACCTACGAGGGCTTTGCCAAGGCCTGGCCGTCCAGGGACGGCGAGTTCGCCGACAAGTTCAACACGATGCCCAAGTACGTCGTCTCCTCGACGCTGGAGAGCCCCGAGTGGAGCAACTCGACCGTGCTGAACGGTGACCTCGTGGAGGAGGTCACGAAGCTGAGGCAGGAGCAGGACGGCGACATTGTGGTCCACGGCAGCCCCCAGCTCGTGCAAACGCTGATCGAGCACGACCTCGTCGACGAGCTCCGGCTGATGGTCTTCCCGGTCGTTTTGGGCACCGGCAAGCGACTCTTCGGCGAGACGAGCGACAAGAAGACGCTGAAGCTGGTCGACTCGAAATCCGTCGGCGACGGGGTGGCCATCCTCACGTACGCGCCGGCGTAGGCTCGTTCCAGCCCCTGATCACCGGCGTCTCACGTTCATGGCCGAGGATCGAGATCGTCGCCGGGTCGAGCGCGAACAGGCGGCCCTCCGTCGGAGGCAGGCCGACCCAGCGGGCGGCGAGCACGCGGAGCAAGTGGCCGTGCGCGAAGAGGGCGACGTCGCCGTCGACAGCTCGAACATCGACGATTACGGCGTCGACGCGGCGCCCGACGTCAGCAGCGGTCTCGCCGCCGGGGACCCCGTCGCGCCAGAGCGACCAGCCGGGCACCTCCTCCCGGATCTCGGCTGTAGTCCGCCCCTCGTAGGCGCCGTAGTCCCACTCCATTAACTCGTCGCGGAGGACGGCGACATCGGCGAGGCCGGCAAGGCGGCACGTTTCGGCCGCGCGCTGCAGCGGGCTGGCGAGCACGAGCGCGAACCGGCGCCCGCGCTAGCGTGTCACCCACGTGCCTACTTTGGCTCTGGCCCGTCTCGGTCAGCGGGATGTCCGTGCGGCCGGTGTGCTTCCCGCTCCGGCTCCAGAGCGTTTCGCCGTGGCGCACGAGGACGACCTCAGGCCCGTGCATCAGTGGGCGCGGCGGCGCTTCCCGATCCGCAGGCCGCCGGCCTCGGCCGGGTGGTAAAGGCCCGACTCGTCCTCGCGGAACATCGTCACGATGCCGTTCGTCTCGAGGATCGCACTGTCGACTTCACCGAGGTCGGCGAAGCCCTGACGGCGCGCGATCGCGCGGAGCTCGGGCAGCGAGATGCTCGCCCGCCGGAGCGCCGTCACCACCGGTTTGCCCTTCTGGATCAGCACCGACGGACTCCCCTCGAACAGGCGCGAAACGAACGAGGAGCTGTAGGCGGCTCGATTGAACAGCTCGTTGATGGCGAACAAGGTGACGGCGCCGATGACGGCCCCGGTGACGGTGATGTCGTCGCCGATGATCCCGTTCTGGACGGCGTTCGCGACCAGTAGGAGCACGACCAGGTCGAGAGTGTTCGCCTGACCGAGCTCGCGCTTGCCGACGATCCGAAGCGCGACGATCAGGAAGACGTAGATGAGAACTGCGCGCAGGACCTTCTCGCCCGCGCTGAGCTGGAGATCGAAGATGGAGTCCCACATCTCCCCTTGGTGCTACGCGGGGCGGCGGGCGAATCCTCCCGACGCTTGGGCGAGTGCAGGCTCCGTTGGCTGGAAACTCGGTCTCCGCGCCGCGATGTGCTTCGCGATGTACTCGGCGTCGCGCCCGCGACCGGGAAGCACATCGGACGAGAAGGAGTACTGGAAGCTAAGCCCGAGGAAGTACAGACCAGGCTCGGATTCGACGACTCCACGGTAGTGCAGCGGTTCTCCGTCGTCGCCGAACACCGGAAGGTCGATCCACCGAAAGTCCGTCCGGAACCCGGTGCACCAGATGACGTTCGCCACCTCGAGGACGCGGTCGTCCTCGAGCACGGGCAGCCCGTCCCGCACGCCCACGACCCTCGGCACGCGCTCGACGCCGGCGGCCTCGAGGTCTCTTGCTCTCGTCCGGATCAGCGGGTCGCCCTTGGCGAGCAGCTTCGGGCCCAGCTTCCGGCCGACCCGCGTGTCGACCCTCAGGACGCGATGCCCGAAGAACCGGAAGACGCGAAAGCCGAGACGGGCCGGCAGGGTGCCGTGTCGCACCGGGATCTCGTCGACCTTCGGGCCCGCCAGCAAGCAACGATGCGTTCGTGACAGCTCGGCGGCGATCTCGGCCCCCGAGTTGCCGCCGCCCACGAGGAGGACGTCCCGCTCCTGCAGCTGGGACGGATTCAGGTATTCGGACGAGTGCAGCTGCCTGATCCTCGGATCGAGTTCGAACGCGAAGTCCGGGGCCTTTGGAATCCGATGGGCTCCAGTTGCCACGATCACGTTTTCCGCTTCAAAGCGGAGCTCGCCCGCAGAGACGACGAAGCGACCGTCGACCCTGGCGAGGCCGTCGACGCTGACGCCCGTTCGCACGTGAAGGTCGAAGCGCGCGGCGTACGACTCCAGGTAGTCCGCCAGCTCGTCCTTCGTCGGGTACGACCAGGCGGGTGCCGGGATCGGCATGCCTGGCAGGCGGCTGAAGCACGCGGGGGTGAAAAGGCGAAGCGAGTCCCAACGCTTGCGCCAGGCGTCGCCGATCCGCTCGTTCGCGTCGAGGATCACGAACGAGCGATCTTGCTTCGCGAGGTAGTACCCGGCCGTGAGGCCGGCCTGGCCGCCGCCGATGATCAGGGTGTCGAAGTGCTCCGATTCGTTCATGTCTGTCTTCTCCTGCTCACTTCATTGCGTTGTGGACAGGCCAGAACTGACGCGGCGGAGGCGGGCCTGAGACTCCGAGGGCCCGGAGCGCCGGCACGAAACGCTCCTGGAAGAACCGGTTCGCCTCCTCTTCCGACTCCCACACCTCGATCACGCGCCAACCCCCCATGGGGCTAGGCCCGGCGACGTGGAAGATGCCACCTGCGGGCTTGTCCAGGCCGAGGTGCGCGCGGATCTGCTCGTAGACCTCCTGCGACCCCTCGGGGTTGTCCACCATCATTGCGACGGCCATGTTCGCCTCCTTTTGCTCGTTTGCCACTGACGAGCACGCTATGGAGGCGAGTACCGGTCCGCATCGCGCGGATCCGCCAACTTCAGTGAGCAGGAGCGTGGTCATTTCTGACCACGCTGGGCGTCAAACCAGGTCGCGCTCGAACGCGAACGCCGTGGCCGCGGTTCGTGAAGACACGCCAAGCTTGCCGAAGATGTTCTGCACGTGCCGGGCGACGGTGTGCTCGCTCACGACCAGCTCCGTGGCGATCTCACGGTTCGTCTTCCCGGTCGCGACCAGGCGCAGCACCTGCAGCTCACGCGGGCTGAGCCCGTGCGTTTCGGGGGCCGCGCTCTGAATGTGCGAGTCGACGCGGCCAACGTCAGGCACCGCGCCTAGTTGCTCGAAGACGGCGCGGGCCGCACCCAACTCGAGCGCGGCGGAGTCTTCGTCACCGAGCGCGCGGCAGGCAAGCCCCACGAGGACGCGCACCAGTGCAACCTCGTAGGGCGCCTCGAGTTCCTGCCACACCTGCCACGCGTGACGCAGCGACGCTAGAGCTGCCGGTGCGTCGCCTTCGGCGAGCTCAACCGCACCTCGGACGCGGGCGGCGATTGCGTCCAGCATCGCGCTTCCGCTGCCCGCCGCGATCTCCCCGAGCTCTCGGCAGGCGCTGCGCGCCTCCTCGATCTCGTCGTCGGCGAGCATGATCTCCGCGTAGGCGGGCAAGAGCACGGCACGCTGCAGCGGCTCGGTCGTCTCGCCCAGGACGCGCCGGATTGCGGCAGCCGCAGGATCGACGTCTCCCTGGCCGAGCCGCAACAGGGCCAGGCCCGGCTGCGCTTCCCGCCCGTAGCGGTTCGCGTCCCGGTACGCCTCTTCGGCCGCAGTGAAGTCGCCTTGCAGCCGCAGGAGCTCCCCTTGCTGGTAGAGCGCCTGGCCAGTCGCCGCCTGATTCATCGCCTGCTCGCAGCGCTCGCGAGCCAGCCGCGCCTCTTCGAGCGCATCACGCCACGCCCCGTGGAGCTGCATGATCCCGGCACGGTGCGCAAGGCAGCGGCCCGTGAAGGACACCATCTGAGGCTGCCCCTCGCACCAGCGTGTCAGAGCGTCCGTCCACTCGCGGGCGCGGCGTGGCTCGAACGCCTCCTCACAGCAGGCGATCACGCCACAATAGACGACGCCGCTCATGACCGGCGACACATCTCCGGCCGTGACCGCGACCATGGCCTCGTCCAGTAGCCCTAGACCTTCTTTCACCCGCCCTTGTTTGATCCTGATCAGGCCCTGGAACTGCACCACCGCGGCGATGAGGTCCGCGTCGCGGAAACGCTCGCCGATCTCGACGGCGTCGACGAGGGCCGCGTACGCGGCCTCGAAGTCACCCATCGCCTGGTGCTGGAGCGCGACGGGCATGAGCAGATAGCCCTGCTCGACACAGTCCTGGTCATCGAGGTCGACCAGGCGCTGCGCACGGCCGAACCATCCTCCCGCCGGCCCGGTCTCTCCTCGGATCGCGAGGGTCATACCGATCCAGAAGGCGCAGCGCGCTGCGCGGGGCCCGTCGCCGGCGTCCAGGCACACCTGGTGGGCACGCTCCAGGAGCGCCAGGAAGTCGCCCATCCGACCGACCATGGAGGCCGAGATCGAGAGCAGCTCGAGGTCGTCCGGCCCCAGCGGCGACGCCTCGTCGGCGCGCGACAGGGACTCGTAGGCGTCCAGCCACGCCCCCTGCGCATAGGACTCACGGCCGCGGTGCAGTTCGTTCCCGCTCACCTGCCGGCCATTCTCCCCCGTCGTGCTGCGAATTGGTCGGGGAGCATGTCGAGTGCCTTGTCGGCGTTGATAAAGTCCGCCCACGGCAACCGGGTTGGAGCACGACCGGCCGGTTTCAACAGGAGTGATCGGCGACCGACCCGAGTTGGAGGGGACGAGATGGTCGAGATCACGGTCGCAGTCGACAACCCGACTCAGGCTCACTCACTCATGCGGAGGCTCGGAAACCTCTTCGATCCCTCGTCCGTGACCTACGACGGGACGCGGAATCAGATCCGGATCTATGCGGAGTGGGAATCTCGCGGAGTCGCCGCGGTCGTGAACGCCGTCCAGGGATGGCTGGAAGAGCACGGCGTCGGCTCAACCGAGCTGGCCATTGGCGATCGCTCGTACAAGCTCGTCTCGCAGTCCGAGTCCACCTAGATCAGCTCAGCCGCCGGAGGCTGAAAAGTGCTGGTAGTCCGGCGTGCCTCGCCACCGGCCGCCCCACGGCCAGCCGGCCGAGGCAAACGCTCGCACCAGGACTCCGCCGCTCACCGCCATGCCGGGACGCACCTTCGTTCGATCCAGGTAGGCGCGACCCGCGGGAGGCTGCACTCGGCCGCCTGCCACGTAGGGGTTCTCGACCGGGTTGACGTCGATCGCCCGGCCGTAGGCGTGCGGCCGACCAGCGTCGCGTGCCGGAGACGAAGCGGCAGTTGAACGCAGAGGTGTTGTCGGCGGCCATCGACCGGCGATCGTCGGCGCCGTAGGCGTCGACTGGTCTCAGGCGCCGGATCGGGAAGCGCGCGCCGTACAGCTTGCGAAAGACCTGGACGATCTCCTGGACGGCATCGGCGTGCACGTCCAGGGCTCCGGAATGCGCCTTGCCGTCGAAGCCCCAATAGGTGAGCCGTATGCGCCTCAGCTGCGCGGGGGCGACGGGGCAGCCCGCGCGCCAGGAGTGCGGCAACTGAGCGGGTGTCAAGCGGGCGACCGAGTGGTCGAACGGCGGCGCCTGCGCCGGTGCCGTCACGAGCAAGGCGAGCAAGAAGAGTCTCATTGCTGATCGAGCGTAGTCTGCAGAGTCGATGCGGAAGGCACTTCTGCTCTCGATCTTCGTCGCCCTCTGGGCGCCGGCTCCTGCGACGGCCGCGTGCCCGGCGACGATTGCGAACCAGATCTCGGCGGGCGACGGGACACAGCTCGTCACCGTCGTCGTGCCTCGGCGGACCTCGATTCTGGGCGAGCTCCGCCTCTGGAGGAAGTCCGGGGAGTGCTGGGTCGCCGTCACCGAGCCCTGGGCAGCCTGGGTCGGCGGGCGCGGCGTGTCACCGAACAAGCGCGAAGGCGATCGCCGCACGCCTGCGGGGGCCTTCGGGTTCGGACGCACCATGTACGGGGTGGCCCCGAATCCGGGCGTGCGCTACCGGTACCACCGCGTCGTCTGCGGCGACTGGTGGGTCGAGGATCCGCGCTCTCGCTGGTACAACCAGTTCCGCCACGCGCCGTGCGGCGCGAAACCGCCGTTCACCGTCGTCAGCGACGACATGTCCCGCTCGCCGACGGCTTACCGGCACCTGGCAGTGATCGGCTACAACACCAATCCGACCGTGCCGGGCCGCGGCTCGGGAATCTTCCTCCACGCGAGCACCGGCCGGCCCACGCTCGGCTGCGTCGAGCCTTCCGCTCCCGCAGCTCCTCAGGGCTCTGCGCTGGCTGCGGCCGTCGAGCCGGCCGACGATCGCGATCGGCACTCCAGCCGATCTTCGGGCCCTGTAGCGTTACCAAGATCTAACCCGGGTTTGACCAGGCGCTGGGATGCCGCGGGCTACGGTCAGAAGCATGCGAAAAACACTCCTCTTCTCAGCGCTCGGGCTCCTGCTCGTCTCCGCGGCCGCGGCCTGGGCAGCCGTCCCTTCGGGCGGCGTCGACCCGCGGAGCGGCGGCCTGCAGATCAACCTCGGCGAATGGGCCATCGGCCCCGAGGCGAAGGCGATTCGCCCCGGCCGTGTCACCTTCGTCGTCGCCAACCGCGGCAAGCAGCGGCACGGTCTCGAGATCCGCAGCCTCGGGTCGGACGACGCGATCAGCGGCGACGACGAGGTCAAGACCGTCCGCCTCGAGCCCGGCAAGACGACCCGGGTCACGGTCGACCTCGCGCCCGGGCAAGTACGTGATCGAGTGCTTCGTGAGCCACCACGACGAACGCGGAATGCGCCTGGTCCTCGACGTCCGCGAGGATGCGCCGCTCGTGACCCCGCCGCGCCCCAGCGGCCGGACCGTGGCGATCAAGAACTTCACGTTCGCCCCGCAACGCTCTTCGAGTCCCTGTCGGCGCAACCGTCCGCTGGACGAACGAGGACGCCGCCCCGCACACCGCCACCGCAACGGGTAGCGCGTTCAGCTCCCCGCAGCTCGCCAAGGGGAAGGGTTACGCCAAGCGCTTCACCAAGGCCGGCCGCTACACGTACCTGTGCGCCCTCCACCCGGGGATGCGCGGCACGGTCATCGTCGGGAAGTAGCTAGCGGCCGAGAAGCTCGCGCGCCGTCTCGCGCGCGTCGTCATCGTGCTCGCGCCAGGCCCACTCGCCGAGCACTGCTGAGCACGTCGCGAATGCCGACGATGCCGAGGACGTTCTCGCCCTCGACCACCGGCAGGTGGCGGACACGGCGCTCGCCCATCAGGCGCGCAGCCTCGAGGACGCCCACGTCCGCCGACACGGTGACGACGCTCGTCGTCATCACGTCTCCCACCTTCACGGTCGTGAAGTCCGGGCCCTCGGCTGCCAGGCGCAGCACGTCTCGCTCGCTGAAGATGCCGACGAGCCTCGGCCCTTCGCAGACGGTGACGGCGCCGATTCGACTCCTCCATCATCCGCTGGATCGCAAGCTGCACCGAGTCGTCCGGGCGCACGCTCACCACGCGGACGCTCATCGCATTGCCGATCGGGATCGCCGGAGTCAAGCCGAGCTGAGCTTAGCGTCGAATCACACGAGACGCCGCTCGAGATACCGGGCAAGCAGCGTGAGCGGGAACGAGATGATGAAGAAGACCATGAGGACGAAGCCGAAAATGACGAACGGGTGGCCGTTCCCGGTCTGCGAGCGTCAGGTTCTCGAATTGGCGGTTCCCGGTCTCTAGGAGCTCGCTGACGCCGATGGCGTAGGCGATCGTCGTGTTCTGGATGATGTTCACGAGCAGCCCGACCATCGGCGGCAACAGCCGGCGGAGCGCCTGGGGGACGATCACGAACGCGTGCCGGCCGACCCAGCCGAGACCGAGCGCGGCCGCAGCCTCGTGCTGCTCGCTGGGAATCGACCGCACCGCGCCGCGTGTCGCCTCGGCCACCTGGGCGCTGCCCCACAACGTGAGCGCGACGGCTGCCGACGTGTACGCATTCATCTGGACGTGAAACGTCCCGACGTCGAAGGCCGGTAGCCAGTAGATGAAGAGGACGATGACCAGGATCGGAAGCCCTCGCCAGACCTCGACGTAGAACCGGATCAGCGACCTTAGCGGGAGGAAGTTGATCGTCATCAGGGTCCCGAGCACCATCCCGATCAGTGCGCTCGCGGTCACGGCGACCGCGGCGATCTTCAGCGTCTGGGGCAGCCCCTCGCGGAGCATGTACTCGGCAACGGGGCGGAACCAGTCGGAGGTCAGGCATGAGCTAGAGCCTCTCCGGCAGCGCGAGACGCGCCTCGAGCAGGCGAATCAGCGCAGACAGCGTCCAGACGATGGTCAGGTACACCAGGGCGAGGACCGTGAACATCTCGAACGTCTTGAAGGTGTTCGACTGAATGTTGTTCGCGATGTTCGTCAGGTCCGCGTAGCCGATCACGGAGAGCAGCGACGTGTTCTTCAGGACCGAGATGTACGTGTTGATCGAGGACGGAAGCGCGATGCGGCCGCCGATCGGCAGCGTCACGTTCACGAACGTCTTCAGCGGCGAGAAGCCGAGCGCCTAGCCCGCCTCACGGAGGCGCGCGGGCACCGCCTCGAACCCGGCGCGGAAGTTCTCGGTGTTGAACGCGCCGCCCCAGATCGTGATCGAGAGCCACGCGATCGTGAACAGATCGACGCGGTAGCCAAGCTCCGGGAGCCCGTTGTAAAGCAAGAACATCTGGACGAGGATCGGCGTATTGCGGATCAGCTCGACGTAGGCCCAGCCGATCTGGCTGATGACGGGGATCCGGTGGGCCCGCGCCGCGCCCATGAGGAGGCCGATCACGAAGGCGCCGGCGACGCCGATCGCCGCGGCCTTCATCGTGGCCTTGAACCCCTCCCAGAGCTCCTCCCGGAAGTCCCAGATGAAGGCCGTGTCGAAGGCCGCGAGGATTTCCACGGGCCTATGAAACACGAGCGGCCGCGCTCGAGGCGGCCGCTCGTGTCGGGTTTTCCGTGCCCTAGGCAGGGCAGTTGTTCTCGGGCGGGTTCGCCCGCGGGTATCGCGGTGTCACTTTCGGGCTGGGGACGTTCTTCCTGAACGTCGGATAGAACCGACGCGGGACAGTGCGGCGCATGATCGGCCAGAACATGTCGCGCGCTTTCATGCCCCGAATGGCCGCGTCGACCCACGCCTTCATGCTCGTCTCGCCTTTCCTGATGCCGATGCCCCACGGCACGTCGAGGAAGCGGTGGACCGTCAGTCGCGTGCCGGCATCGTTGGCGGCCACGCCGACCAGGAAGGCGTCGTCATACATGAACGCGTCGACCTGCTCGTTCTTCAGGGCGAGGACTCCTGCGCTCGGGCTCGAGATGAGCTGGAACGTCGTGTCCTTGAAGCAGTTCTTGATCCAGCGGTCGTAGATCGAGCCGGACGTCGAGGCGACCTTCTTCCCGCTCATCCACGTCTTCAGGGTCCCGACCGTCGTGCTGTTGCGGACCAGCAGTCGGCCGACGGCACCGTAGTACGGGAGCGAGTAGTCGATCTGCTGCTCGCGCGCGGCGGTCCAGGTAAGCGTCGAGATGATGATGTCGACGCGCTTGGACTCGAGCGTCGGAATACGGCTCGCGGTCGTCGTGCAGGTGAAGTCGACCCGGGTCGCCGACCCGAAAGCCCACCTCGCGAACTGGCGGGCGACCTCCACGTCGTAGCCGCGGTTCCGGCCACTCGTGTCCTGCCAGCCGAACGGCGGGGTGTCGCACTTGACGCCGATCTGCCACTTGCCGCGGCTGCGCACCTCGGCGGGCAGGGCGGGCAGTCTCGGCTTCGCCGGGAGCTAGCGCGGCCTCCGGGCCGGTCTTGCCCGTGGGCGCGGCAACGCTCAGGGCGGCGAGGATCGCCGCCACGAGCACAACCAGCCCTGTGATCGCTGATAAGTCGTTTCATTCAGCCTCTCCTTCGTCGGTGATTGTCAATTCTTCCAGGGAATGCGCCATTTGCAGAGAGCGCCGAAGGAATTGCCTCGTCCGCTCCTGCTTCGGCCGGTCGAGGACATCCGCCGGGATCCCCTGCTCGACGATCTTCCCCTCGTCCATGAAGATCAGGCGGTCGCCCACCTCGCGGGCGAAATGCATCTCGTGGGTGACGACGATCATCGTCATGCCGGACCGCGCAAGGTCGCGCATAACGACGAGCACCTCGCCGACGAGCTCGGGGTCGAGGGCCGACGTGACCTCGTCGAACAACATCACGTGCGGCTCCATGACCAGCGCCCGGGCGATCGCGACCCGCTGCTGCTGGCCGCCGGAGAGCTGGTGAGGATACGACCGCTCCTTCTCCGGCGAGGCCCACGCGGTCGAGCAGTTCGCGCGCCCGCTCCTCGGCCTCGCGGCGCGGGATCTTTTTCACGCGGCGCGCTCCGAGCGTCAGGTTGTCCATCACGCGCAGGTGCGGGAAGAGATTGAACTGCTGGAAGACGATGCCGATCCGCTGCCGGACCTGGTCGACCTTGACGCCCGCTTGGTGATCTCCTCGCCCTCGAAGAAGATCCGCCCGCTCTGGATCGGCTCCAGCAGGTTGATCGTCCGGAGCAGCGTGCTCTTGCCGCTTCCGCTCGGGCCGATGACGACCAGCGTCTCCCCGTGGCCACCTCGAGGTCGATGCCGTCGAGGACGACGTTGTCGCCGAAGCTCTTGTGGATCTGCTCCGCACGAACGACCGGGGCGCCGTCGGTCCTGGCTGCGCCCCGGCTGGTCGGCAAGCGTCGCCGCCGTACCTTCTCGCCGCTCCTCCACCTGCCTGGTTATACCGCTTGTAAGCGGTTTCGGCGTAGGTCCATCCCCCTTCGGGGGGAGGCTCGTCACATTCGGTCTCCCTACTTTGAGTGAGACACCGTCGTTCGCCGCCAAGGCGACGGAGAACGACATGTTGAGACCTGCGCCCTCATCCCAGAGAGCCTCGCCGTGAGCATTCACGGGCTTGGAGCCCTGCTCAGCGGCAAGATCGGCGGAATCGCCTCGACCGTGACCGCCGCCGTTCTCGTGCCTGCTTCCGCTGTTGCCGTCCTCGCGGTGCCGCCGTCGGCGGTCAAGCGCATCGCCTCGCCGGTCTGGAAGGCGAAGACAGAGGTTTTCGGCGTCAGCGACTTCGCGCGCGAGCTCACCGGTGGTGCTTCGCGTCACGCGCGGCAGCGAGTGCGCCTGGTGCTGCGCAAGAGCCGCGGTGCGACCAGGTCGGTCGCCAGGGGGCCGACGGTCTCGTCGAGCCGCGTGGCCGGGGACGAACCGGCCGACTGAGCCACTCCCCGCCGATGCACCTTCGCGAGGTGACGCCGGTAGCGCCTGAGGGCTACGGCGCCGCCGGAGCAGCTGGTCGATGAGGCCGGTCCCGCGAGCCCCGTGGACGGGGCCGGCGCTGCGGTCGGCGGAGAGCCGAACCGCCACGGAGACGAGAGCGTCGGCGGGAGACCGACGTGCACCCCGCCCCCTCCAGTCGAGCAGCCCCGCCTCCGCCGGCGCGATGAGCCCGAGCGAGGACGACGACGGCTCGAACGACGACCACGGCAAGACGACGGACAACAAGACAACGAGGACAAGGACAACGCGGACGACGGACGACGACCCGACAACGGACCACCAGACTTGCCGCCACCGACGCGCCGATCCGCCGCCACGGCGACGTGCCACGGCACCTCCACCACCGCCGCCACCACCACCACCTCCACCACCGTCCGCCACCATCCGCCGAGCGCACCGCCAACGACGAACCAGCGCGACCACAAGGACCACAACAACCACCACCATCCGACCGCAACGGGCGACGAGGGGGCCGACCATCCGCCACCACCTCCACCTCCACCACCACCTCCTCCACCTCCGCCACCACCTCCACCACCGCCACCTCCGCCACCGCCGGAGGACTGCGACGACAACGGCAACAACGGCAACCACAACGGGTGGGACAACGGACAACGGACGGGAACGGGAACGGGAACGGCCACGACGACTGCGATGACGACGACGACGATTGAGCGCGCCACCGTCTCAACCCAGTGGAGCGCGGCGGCGCGTCCACCGTTCCCACCCGCGCCGCGTCGTGCTGAGTCGCTCGCCCCGCCACGGCTCGTCCTTCGCTTCGCGCTCTACACCGCGGTCGGGCTCGCGCTGGCAGCGGCGGGCATCCTGCTCTTCGTCCGCCAGCACGGGATCGCGCAGGCCGAGCACTCGGTCGCCTTCCACGCCCGTTTCGTGGCGGATTCCGTTCTGAGCGACCAGCTCCGGACCAACGACTTCGTGCAACCCGTGCGCGGGCAGCGACGTGCCGCCCTCGACCAGACTCTTCCGGAGCGAGGTCCTCGTGGGCAGCACACTCGGCGCGACCCTGTACGGGCCCAACGGCCGGATCACCTACTCCACCGACCACGCGCTGATCGGTCGCACGAGCCGGCGCCCCACCCCGACCATGGAGACGTCGGTCCAGGAGTGGGGCGGAACAAAGGCCCTCAACGTGTACGTCCCCGTCCGGGTCGGCGGCGGCGACGGCCGGATCGTTCGCGCTGCATCAGGACTACGGCCCGATCGCCGCGTCCGCCCGCAAGGCCTTCATCCCGGTGGCAGGGGTCCTCGAGCTGGCGCTGCTCGGGCTGTACCTCTCGCTCCTCCCGCTCCTCCGGCGAGTCACGCGGAGGCTGCACGGCCACCTCGGAGAGATCGAGCACCAGGCCCTGCACGACGGGCTGACCGGCCTCCCGAACCGGGATCTCTTCCGGCGACGGATCGACGAGGCGCTCGTCAGAAGCCCGGCAGCGTCGGACCGGGTGTCTCCGTGCTGCTCCTCGACCTCGACCGCTTCAAGGAGATCAACGACACGCTCGGCCACCAGAGCGGCGACCTGCTCCTCCAGGCCCTGGCCGAGCGGCTCGAGACGCTCATTCGCGACACGGACACCGTGGCGCGCCTGGGCGGAGACGAGTTCGCGATCGTCTCGCCCGGCGCAGGGGACGAGGCCGGCGCCTTGGTGCTGGCCGAACGAATCCGCACGGGGCTCGAGGCGCCGTTCGCGCTCGCCGGATTGACCGTCGAGGTCGAGGCGAGCGTCGGCATCGCGCTCTACCCGGACCACGGCGACGACGTCGAGGCCCTCATCCGGCACGCAGACGTGGCCATGTACAACGGCAAGAAGACCCACCGGCCGATGCTCTACTCGCAGAAGGACGACCACTACTCGCCGGACCGGCTCGCGCTCGTCGGCGAGCTGCGGCGCGCGATCGCCAACGGCGAGCTCGTCATCCACTACCAGCCGCGAGTCGAGCTCGCGACCGGAGATGTCCACGCGGTCGAGGCGCTCGTCCGCTGGGACCACCCGGAGCGGGGCCTGCTCTCGCCCGGCGAGTTCCTGCCGCTCGCCGAGCACACCGGGATGATCCGACCCCTCACCCGCTACGTGCTGGACGCAGCGCTGCGCGGACTGCGCCGGCTGGTCGCGAGAGGGGCTCCGACCCGGCGTTTCGGTCAACCTCTCCGCGCGCGACCTCCTCGACGCCGACCTTCCGCGCGAGGTCGAGTCGCTGCTCTCGAAGCACGGCGTCGATCCGACGCTGCTCGAGGTCGAGATCACGGAGAACACGATCCTCACCGACCCCGAGCGGGCGCGAGTCGTCCTCGAGCGGCTGCGCGACCTCGGCGTGACGCTCTCGATCGACGACTTCGGCACCGGCTTCTCGTCCCTCGGCCAGTTGAAGCGGCTCCCGGTCGACGTCCTGAAGATCGACAGGTCGTTCGTCATGAACATGGAGCACGACGAGAACGACGACGTGATCGTGCGCTCGACGATCGATCTCGGCCACAACCTCGGCCTCCGCGTCGTAGCCGAGGGCGTCGAGACGCAGGAGACCTGGAGCCGCCTGGCTCAGCTCGGGTGCGACACGGCGCAGGGCTTCTTCATCAGCCGGCCCCTGCCACGAGTCGTGCTCGCCGAGTGGCTGCAGCAAGCGCGGCTCCGAGGAACCGCCCCGCCGCATGCGCCTAGTCGGGTAGGCACTCCCAGGCTGGCGGCGAATATCGTCCCGTTGTGGGACGACTGGCGGCCATCTGCGCGGCGGGGATCCTCGCGCTCGCGTGCGCGGCGTGTGGCGGCGAGAAGGATCTGGCTTCGAGCGGAGCAGGCGAGGCCCAGGTCGAGGTGCTCGACAACCTCTACGGTGGGCGCTACGACCTTGCGTGGGAGGACCTGCACCCCACGCACCAGCAGATCGCGCCGCGCGGCCTCTTCGTCCGCTGCTCGGCCAGGTTGCACCCACCGGCGACCTCGAGTCGATCGAGGTGCTCGACGTGTTCGACGACAAGGCGACCATCCCGCGGGATCCAGGATGGCGAGGTAAAAGCCGTCCGGGTCCGGGTGAACTCGCTCGAGGGCGACTCCGACACGTTCGTCAACCACGAGGTCAAGGTCGGCGAGAAGTGGCGCTGGGTCCTGAACGCGGACGCGGTCCAGGCGTACCAACAGAAGCGCTGCCCTCGCTGATAGCTTGGCCCTCGTGGAAGCAGGGCACTCCGATCGAGACCTTCGAGGTCACGTGCCCCCACTGCAAGAAGCCGTTCGAAGCGCAGTTGATCGACGGCTCAGCCGCGCCCTACCGGGGCTTCAAGTGCCCGCACTGCAGGCTGTTCGTCCCGTACGAACGCGCCAACGGCGAAGCCCCCAAGGCCCAGGCGAACTAGTCCGACCTAGGCGCCACTACTAGACGCCTATCGCTGGTGCCAGCCGTTCACCGAGGCGTGCTCTTAGTCGCGGAAAGTCGCAAGACTTTCCGCGAGTCCCGGCCCCGTGGGCCGGGACCAGCTAGCAGTCCTTGAGGCCTTGCGCCTCGGGCAGGGTCTCCAAGCGCTTCAGCGTGTTGTTCTCGATCTGACGGATGCGCTCCCGCGTGACTCCGAACGCGCGACCGACCTCCTCGAGGGTGCACGGCTGCTCACCGCGGAGCCCGAAGCGAAGCTCGATCACGAGCCGCTCGCGCTCGGGAAGCGAGTCGAGAGCCTTCTGGATGTCGGCACGCCGCAGCGTCAGCGAAGCGGTGTCGAACGGCGACTCGGCCTGCTCGTCCTGCACGAAGTCACCGAGCTCTGACTCCTCTTCCTCGCCGATCGGCTTCTCGAGCGAGATCGGGAGTTGCGACATGCGCAGGATCTCGCGCACCTCTTCGGTCGTCATCTCGAGCTCGGTCGCGATCTCGTCGGGCCGCGGCTCGCGCCCGAGCCGCTGGACGAGCTGGCGCTCGATGTGCACGACCTTGTTCAGCTTCTCGACCATGTGCACGGGGATGCGGATCGTCCGCGCCTTGTCGGCGATCGCCCTGGTCACGGCCTGGCGAATCCACCACGTCGCGTACGTGGAGAACTTGAAGCCCTTGCGGTAGTCGAACTTCTCGACGGCGCGAATGAGCCCGAGCGAGCCCTCCTGAATCAGGTCGAGGAACGAGAGGCCCCGCCCGAGGTAGCTCTTCGCAATCGAGACCACGAGCCGGAGATTGGCCTCGATCATGTGCGTCTTGGCGGACATGTCGCCGCGCTCGATGCGCTTGGCGAGGTAGATCTCCTGATCCGCGGTCAGGAGCGGAACCTTGCCGATCTCACGCAGGTAGAGCCGCAGCGAGTCGAGTGAGGGCTCGACCGAGAGATCGAGCTTGGGGCCCTTCTCCTCCTCGGCGAGCGCAGGCTGCTCGTGCGGCGGGTGCTTGTGCTGCTCCCCCTCGACCAGCTCGATCGAGTGGTCGATGAGGTACGTGTAGAAGTCCTCGATCTGCTCCTTCGAGAGCTCGACCTCTTCGAGGCCGCTGACGATCTCGTCGTATGTGAGGAAGCCTTTCTCTTGTCCGTCCTGTACCAGCTTGTGAAGCTCTTCGACGTCGGGGAGGGAGATGTCGACGGTGAGCATTGACCTCCTTCGGTCGCCGGGAGCGAGGACGGACTGCCGAAATGCGAAGAGCCGGTTCGCTGTTCCCCCGGCCCTTTGCCGCGCGGGACGTTAACGCATATCCACAGGGCTGTGTAGATCTTTTTTTCTACATCCTTTCGATACTTCCGACAACATCGTCGCGACTGTTGCGAAGCTCGACCGGGCCGAACGGGCCCGGCTCGAGACCGAGTTGCTCGAGGAAAGCACCGAGCGCCGGACGAAGAGCGCGAGCGTTTCCATCCTCGACCTTGAGCGCGACCCCGAGGCCGTCTGGGCCCGCCGCGCAGAAGAGCGCCTCGGCCCCGCCCTTCGCGATCCAGCCGGGCTGCGCCTGCATCAGCTCGGTGTCCAGGGGCACCGGCCCCAGCATCAGCTCCGGGTGCGCGCGCATCGCGTCGGCGACCGCACGTCCGCCGTCGATGCGCTCGATCCGGGTGAACGCGTGCGCCATGGTCCGCAGGGGCATGGCGACGGTGACGACGCCGCAGCCGTCGATCGCGGTGCTCAGGCCCGCGGCGTCGAGCTCCGCCGCGCCGGCGATCTCGGCGAGCATCACCTGCTGGCATGGATGCTCGGGCAGTCGGTAGCCCTCGGTCGGCCAGCCCTTGGCGCGGCAGAGAGCGAGCATCCCCGCGTGCTTGCCGGAGCAATTGTGCTTGAGCCGCGAGCCCTTCGTACGGGCCGCACTCGAGATCGTCTTCGGTCGCCTCGGCCTTGGCGAGCAGCGCGCGCACAGCCGCCAGCTGCTCGTCGGAGGCCACGTGCGAGGCGGACGCGATCGCCAGGTCGCGGTCGTCGACGTCAGCTCGCTCGCGGGCGAGGGGCAGGGCCTGGATCGGCTTGGCCGAAGAGCGTAGGAACGTGACGAAGGCGGGATCGCCCGCAGCGTCCACGACCTCGCCGTCCCGCACGGCGACCGCGTGCACCCGGTGGACGGACTCGACGGTGCCGCCACGGCGGGCGGCTACCCTGATCGGCTCAGCCATGGGTGGGAGCGTAAGTGCCTGAGCTACCCGAGATGGAGGCCTGGCGTCGCGCGCTCGACGGCCCGGTCTCCGCCTTTCCGATCGAGAAGGCCGGCCCGGCGCACATCGCGACGCTCAAGACCTTCGACCCTCCGCTCGCCGCGCTCGAGGGCCGACAGCTGGCAGGCGCCCGGCGCCGCGCGAAACGACTTCTCTTCCCGACCGAGGACGGCGAGCTCGTCCTGCTCGTGCACCTGATGACGGCGGGCCGCCTGCGCTACCTCCAGGCGGGCGAGAAGGGCCCGAAGACCCCTGCGTTCCGGCTCAGGTTCCAGGGCGGCGCCGAGCTCGTCCTGACCGAGGCCGGGTCGAAGAAGCGAGCCGGCGTCTGGCTCTTGACGCCCGAGGCGGCCGTCCGCCGAGCTGGCGCACATCGGCCCCGAGGCGAACGAGGTGGACGCCGAGCAGCTCGCCCAGATCCTCGCGTCGGACTCGCGGCGCCTGCACTCGCTCCTTCGCGACCAGCGGCTGATCGCAGGCATCGGCCGCGCCTGGGCCAACGAGATCCTGCACGCGGCCCAGCTGTCCCCGTACGCGCTGACCAAGGATGTGAGCTCCGAGGAGGTCGAACGGCTGACCTCGGCGATCAAGGACGAGCTGGCGCGCGGCCTCGACCTACGTGAGCAGGGAGCGAACGACAAGAAGACCTACCGCGTCCACAGGAAACTCGGCGAGCCCTGCTACCGGTGCGGCTCCCCGATCGCGCAGGTCGACTTCGAGCAGCACACGATCTTCTACTGCCCTCAATGCCAAACCGGCGGACGAGTCCTCAAGGACCGGCGGCTCTCGCGGCTCTTGCGCTGACGCTCGCGCTGGGGGCTGCGGCAGCTACCCCAGGCGTATGCGCAAGGCTTCGCCCTCGAGCGTGAGCGATCCGCCGAGCGCCTCGATCAGCTGCCGTGCGCACGAGGGCTCCGAGGTCCTTGAGCTCCTCGCCGAGGACCACCGGTGCCGCGTCACTGACCACGGGCGAGATGACGACCTCGGCCTGCTCGGCGCGAAGCTCGACGCTGTCGACGCCGCCGTGCCTCGCCGCGCAGAGAGCAAGCGCTCCGAGCGCCCGCTCGACCCGCGCACGGTCGGTCCGCAGCGGGGCGCCCTCGCCGGCAGAGGTGGCGCGCTCGCCGACCAGCGCGGCCGCCTTGTCGACGAGCTCGCGCGTGTCCGCGTCGACGAGCTGAGGCTCGTACCGCCCGTCCTCGATCCGCGCGACGAGCGCGAGATCCTCGAGCAGCTCCGCCAGCTGCTCCGCTCCGGCGAGGATCATCTCGACGTAGCGGTCGGCCGGCTGGCCGAGGTCGTCGAGGCGCTCCAGGGTGTGCGCGAAGCCCGAAACCGTGGCCAGCGGCGTGCGCAGGTCATGGCAGGCCAGGGAAACCAAACGGGCGAACCTGTCGTCTATAGCCAAGAAACCCCCTGCTAGCTTTGCGAAAGACAGTATTCCGGCCACGATGAAAGACCCCTCCCACCTTCTCGAGCAAGATCTCCAGGCCTCCCTGCCCGAGGTCCGGCTGGGCCTGTCCCGCGCTGGGGTCACGGGCGTCAAGAAGGCGATCCGCATCCGGTACGGCGACGTCGAGAAACTGATCGCCGCCGACATCGAGTGCACCGTCGACCTCGACCGCGCCCAGAAGGGCGTCCACATGTCGCGCTTCCCCGAGCTCTTCGAGGAGTCGATCGAGGAGGTCGTCATCGGCGAAGCGTTCCTGATCGAGGTCCTGGCGGAGCACATCGCCCGCCACATCGTCAGCCGGCAGAGCGCACTCCGCGCCGAGGTGCGAATCGCCGCGAGCTATCCGATCGAGCGCACCACACCCGTCACGAAGCTCCCGACCCAGGAGATGGTCAGGCTCCTCGGGATCGCAGCCGCCTCCGAGCAAGGCGTGCGGCGCGTCGTGGGAGTCGAGGCAGCCGGGGATCAACGCCTGCCCCTGCGCGCAGGGGCTCGTCAAGGGCAAGGCCTCCGAGCGGCTGCTCGAAGCCGGGTTCGACGAGGGCGACGTCGACCGGATCTTCGAGCTCGTGCCGCTGGCCACGCACAACCAGCGGGGTCTCGGGACGCTCTACGTCGGAACCGACGGCCAGGTCAACGCCGAGCAGCTGGTCGACATCGTCGAGAGCTCGATGAGCGCGCCCGTCTACGAGCTGCTCAAGCGGCCTGACGAGCTGTTCGTCGTCGAGCACGCCCATCTGCAGCCGCGGTTCGTCGAGGACTCGGTGCGTCTCTCCCTCAAGGGGCGCTCGATGCTTATCCGCAGCTCGCCGCCGACGACTTCCTCTTCTCACGCCAGGTCAACCTCGAGACCATTCACACGCACGACGTGCTCGCCGAGCGCTATGGAACCGTCGGCGAGCTGCGGCAGGAGCTCGAGCGCGGCGGTCCGCCCGCGCGGCACACGGAGCTTCGTGAGTGGCTGTCGGCCAGTGCGTAGAGCGTCACTCGTACTCGCGCTCTTCCTCGCGCTCGCAGCGAGCAGCCTGCTCAGTCGGCGGCGAGGAGCCGAAGCCCCTCCCGACCCAGGCACCGAAAGAGCCGGCCGACGCGTTCGTCGCCGAGATGCTCGACGGCCGGCCCGACGACGCGGCCGAGCGGCTGTCGTCCGCTCACGCCGGGTTCGCATTCGACCTTCCGCAGCTCTCGATCAGCCTGCAGACGAACGCGTTCCGCGTGGCGGAATCGAAGCGGCGAAGCGACTCGGCGTTCGTCTACCTGCTGCGAGGCCGCAGGAATGGAAAACCGGTGAGCGCGCCCTGGGTGGTCGTGATGGAGAAGGACCTCGACTCGTGGCGGGTCGGAAACTTCAGCCAGGCTAAGACGTATTAGGCGCGGGCCGTCCGGCGCAGCTGCACGCGCTTCTCCGTTCCGGCACGCAGACGCGCGAGGTTCGGCCGGTGCAGCAAGAGCACCGCGAGCGCCGCTCCAAACGAGAACGCAACCACGGGCCAGGGCTCGCCCAGGACGAGCGAGAGGACCGGGAGCGACGACGCCGCGATCATCGAGGACACCGATGCGTAGCGCGTGACGAGGAAGATGGCGATCCAGATCGCGACGCTCACCAGCCCCACGAACGGCGCGAGCCCGAGGAAGGCGCCGCCGCACGTTGCCACGACCTTCCCGCCACGCTGGAAGCCGAGGAAGAGGGGGCGCCAGTGCCCGAGGATGGCTGCGCCGCCGGTCAAGGCACCCGCGAGGTGGCCGTGCATGAGGGTCGCGACGAGGACCGGCACGAAGCCCTTGGCCACATCCAGCAAGGCGACCAGGATCCCGAGCCCTCGCCCGTAGAGCCTCCAGACGTTGGTCGCGCCGATGTTGCCGCTCCCGTGCCGGCGGATGTCCTCGCCGCGCACGACCCGGACCACCCAGTACCCGAACGGGAGGCTGCCCGCCAGGTAGCCGGCGACGATGTAGACGAGGATCGCTATTTGGCCGGCAACTGGTACTTCGACGCCCAGTCGTTGACCGTCGCCCAGTCCAGATTGTTGAAGAACGCGTCGATGTACGACGCCCGGTCGGTGCGGTAGTCGAGGAAGTAGGCGTGCTCGTAGACGTCGAGGGCTACGAGCGGCGTCGCATTCCAGATCGGATACGTGTTCTGCGCGTCGCCGATGTAGTTGAAGAGGCGCCCCTCATCCCAGTCGTACGCAGTCCAGGCCCAGCCGCGCGCGGCCATGCCCGTCGCCTTCAAGTCCTCGCGCCAATCGGCTGCGGAGCCGAAGTCGCGCTCGATGAGGTTGCCGATGAGCCCGTCCGGGTCCCCGCCGGTTCCCCCGAGGTGCTCGAAGTAGATCTCGTGGTTCTTGACGCCGCCGACGGCGAACGTGAGATCGACCTTGAGCGCGCGCAGCTCGGAGTAGACCTGGTTACCGGCGGAGAGATCGACGTCGGCCAGCTTGCCGAGGATCTCGTTGCGCTTGTTTATGTACCCCTCGTACAGCTTGTAGTGCGCTTCAACGGCCTCTCGCGAGATGCCGTCGAGCTCGAGCAGCGCCGGCTTGAGCTCGCGCGGTGCGATTTCCTCGGCGTTGAAGACAAGCGTGGCCATCGGCCTCCTTTACTAGAGACGGGAAACGCGGCGAGCATAGCGCGGGTGTAGCCTCGCCACTGGAGCAACGAAAGGAGCTACGAGATGCCGTACGAGGTGCCACCTCTTCCGTACGACTACGACGCGCTCGAGCCGCACATCGACGAGCAGACCATGCGGCTCCACCACGACAAGCACCACCAGGCCTACGTGGACAACGCGAACAAGGCGCTCGAAGGCACCGAGTGGGCGGACCGGCCCGTCGATCAGGTGCTGGGGGTCCTCGACCTCGTTCCCGAGGACAAGCGCACTGCCGTCCGGAACAACGCGGGCGGTCACGCGAACCACACGCTCTTCTGGGAGATCATGAGCCCCGACGGAGGCGGCGAGCCCGAGGGCGACCTTGCGGCCGCGATCGACGATGTGTTCGGCAGCCTCGACGAGTTGAAGCAGCTCGTGAACGACACCGGCGTCAAGCGCTTCGGCTCGGGCTGGACCTGGCTCGTCCACGACGGGACAGGGCTGGCGGTCTACTCGACTGCGAACCAGGATTCGCCGCTCATCCAGGACGACGTCCCGATCCTCGGCATCGACGTCTGGGAGCACGCGTACTACCTGAAGTACCAGAACCGCAGGCCCGAGTACCTCGAGACCTGGTGGAACGTCGTGAGCTGGCCGGCCGTCGCGGAGCGCTATGACCGCGCGCTGGCCGAGATGACCGCCGCGACTTCCTAGAAATAAGGAGCGCCGCCCGGGGGACCCCGATCCCGGGCGGCGCTGCCTACCTCAGCTAGCGAGCCTTATCCACGGCGAACAGCAATGACTTGGCTCGAGCTGAAGATGTATCCCGCGCCGGCCTGATTCGTCGTCATGTAGACGCGAATCCGTGAGAGGCCCGGACGAAGGGTTGTGAGCTTGAAGCGCTGGGTCGACTGGCGGTTGAGAAACACCTTCCGCAAGCTGATCCACTGGCCGAACTGGTTCAGGCGCTGCGCGTACACCCAGCGGCCGGAGAACGACTTGGCCGCGCGGGCACGAACGACGAACCAGCTACCGACCCTCTGGAGCGAGAGCGCAGGCGAGACCGCGGTGGTGACGACGGCGCTCGACTTGCCCTTCCACTCCGTCTTATAGGCGGTGAGGATCGTCGGGATGTGGGCGAAGTCGTACGCGCCGTTCGTCGTGGTCTGCACACGTGCGATCTCGACGAACGAAGCCTGCGGGTAGGGCTGGGCGTAGATGATGACTCCGTCACCAACCGCGGCCGGTGAGATCGCCCCACTGATGTGCACGGCGTTGCCCGCGGTCACAATCGGCGGTGTGACGCCGGCAGTGACGGACGGGGCCGCGCCGGTCACACGGACGGTGCCCTTCAGCGTCGGCTTCAGAGCATCGTGGTACGGGTACGTGCCCGGGGTGTCCATGCGGCGCAGATAGACGCCGTTCGGGCGGATGATCGGTGACGCGAAGGCGCCACTGTTCGCGACGACTTGGCGGTTCACGGTGTCGAGGTTCTTCCACCGCACCGTGTCACCACCGACGACTGTCACAGTCTTCGGCGTAAAGCCCGTCGCGCGGATATTGACGGTCTTGGTCGCGAGGCCTGCGGCAAACGCAAACCCCCCGAAACCTAGGACGCATATTGCAGCGGATACGAGAAGAGCTTTCTTCATTGGCGTTCCCCTTAGCTAGACGGCTATGAGATAGAACGGCCTGAGCAGGGGAAAGGTTGCTGCCGGCGCGTAAGGATTGTGTGGGGAGCCGCGTAAAGATTGTGTGCGGATGAGGCTGCGCCGCTTGGTACAGCCCCTTCGTCAGGCTCTGATCGTCGCGCTTTGGCCGGGCGCGTAGCAGGTGCCCGCCTGAGCCTGCGGGAACACGAGCCGTAGCCTCGTGCGTCGCGGGACTTTGCTGGTCACGCCTGCCTTGGAGGTGATCGCGCCACCGACCGGAGCCCCTGCCGTACGCAGCACGACACGTTTGACCGTCAGCCAGCGCCGGCGCGCGGCGCTATAGCGCTGCAGCACGACGAACTTGCCGACGAAGGACGGAGTTGCGGTCACACGTGCAGAAAAGCGGCGGGCGCCAAGGCGAACCAGAGCTACCCGTGGCGCAACCTTCACTTCGAACTTGGCGCTGGCGGTGGTTTTCCAGCGCACCTGATAGATCGTGCTCACCGTCGGCTTGACGATGAAGCTCCAGGCGCCGTTCGCGACCGTCGTCGCGGCCCCGAGGCGAGTCGCGGTCGTCTTCCCGCACTCCTGAGCCTCGATCGTCACGTTCTCGCCGGCCTGCGCGCTCGAGACCGCTCCGGACAACGTCGTCGAGCCGCCGAAACGGACGATGCGTGGGAGTGCAGCGAGCGAGACTCCGTCGCGCACGGTGATCCTCCCTCGCTCGTTACGAGCGAAGGCGTCGCGGTACGAGAACGTCCCGGACTTGACGAACCGGTAGGAGTACGCCTGGTTCGCCTGGAGAACGGGCGAGGTCGGGAACGTGGCTTGATCGGCGACGACCTGATGTTGCGTCGAATCCTTGTTCGTCCACATGACCGTGTCACCCGGGTCGATCGTCAGGCGGTCGGGCGCGAAGCCGAGGCGTGTGATGTCGACCGTCTTCGTCGCGGCAAATGAAGGTGGCGCCAGTGTCACGGCGATCAGTGTGATGACCAGAAGGACTGTCTTCTTCATCGAAAACTCCTTCATCAGGGTCTGTACGTCGGGAAGCGCCGCAGCCATCATTGCTTTTCGCTGCGCCTAGACTGGCTCCTGTGCGTGCGCTCGTCACCGGCGCTACCGGGCGCGTGGGAGCAGCCATCGCGCAGCGTCTCGAGCAGGAAGCCTGGGCGGCCTTCAAGGCGGGTAGCGCGGACGGCGACCTCTCACGGCCCGACGACGTGCGCGCTCTCGTCGAGCGTTCGGTCGGCCGAGCTGGGCGGGCTCGACCTCGTCGTCCACGCAGCAGGAGACGGGTTCACGCCCAAGCCCGTCGAGGAGGTCACCGAGAAAGACTGGGACGCAGCGTTCGGGGTGACCGCCAAGGGAAGCTTCTTCCTGGCGCAGGCGGCCGCGCCGCACCTGCGCGAGAGTCGTGGGCTCATCGTCTTCATCGAGGATGTCGCCGCCTACCAGCCATGGCCGTCGTTTGCCGCGCACAGCGCCGCCAAGGCGGCGCAGGCGATGCTCACCCGCGTGCTCGCACGCGCGCTGGCGCCCGACGTACGCGTCTGTGGAATCGTCCCCGGCCCGGTCGCGGTCGAGCCCGGCCAGGAGGAACGCCGTGCGGCCGAGACCCTGCTCGGCCGGGTCGGGCGCCCCGACGATGTTGCCGACGCGGTCGTCTACCTGGCCGGCGCTCGGTACGCCACGGGGACGAGCCTGGTGGTCGACGGAGGACGGCTCCTACAATCCGGCAGCGGCGGAAAGCCGTAGTACCACATGAAACTATGGACAGCACACTCGCCCTCCGGACGGCCTTGCCGCCCGCGCCGCGAGTCGCCACTATGCCCGACGTGCCCCCCGATCGCATGACGGACGGGGAGCTGATCGCGCGGGTCGGGGAGGGCGATCGGGGCGCTTTCGAGCTCCTGTATCGACGCTACGCGCGGCCGGTGTTCGCGCTTGCGCTGCGCAGGCTTGGCGACCGCGGGCGCGCGGAGGACGCCGTCCAGGAGACGTTTGCCTCCGTGTGGCGCTCGGCGGGCAGCTACCGGGTCGAGCGGGGCCCCGGCGCGCCGTGGCTCTACGCAGTCGCGCGTAACGCGATCATCGACCGTCGGCGCGCACGCGTCGAGTCCCCCTCGGAGATTCCCGATACACCGTCTGCAGACGCCGAGCCGGACGAGCGCGCCGAGTCGAACTGGACCGCCTGGCGCATCCACAGCGCCCTCGGTGAGCTCCCCGACAACGAGCGCGTCGTGCTGGAGCTCGCCTACTGGAGCGGCCTGTCGCAGAGCGAGATCGCGGAGTACCTGCAAATCCCCCTCGGCACGGTGAAGACACGGACGCGAACCGCTCTGGGGCGGCTGGCGGACCTCCTGGAGGAGGAGCTCACATGAGCGGGCCCGACTTCCGCGAGCTCGTCGGGGACGACCTTCCGGCCGACGAGCGCGCGCGCCTCCAGCGGGTCCATGACCAGCTCGTCGCGGCGGGTGCCCCGCCTGAGCTATCTCCCGCGCTCCAGGATCCCCCGGCTGCGAGCGGCAGCGTCTCGTGGCTCCCCCGACGACGGCTCGGGGCCGCGCTCGTGCTCGCCGCTGCGCTTGCGGTCGCTGCGTTCGCCGCCGGCTTCCTGCTCGGCAAGGGCCGCGACTCGGACGCTTCGGCGTTCAAGCCCGAACGGACCGCCGTCCTCGGGAACCAGGGCCAGACGGTCGTCGTCCGCGTGGGCAAGCCCGACGGCGCCGGGAACCGGCAGATGCTCCTCACCGTCGAAGGCCTTCGGCGTCTACCCCAGGGTGACTACTACACGCTGTTCATGACGAGAAAAGGCAAGCCCGTGGTGACCTGCGGAACGTTCAAGGTCAGCGGCTCCGAGCGTAAGAACGTGCGCTTCACCGTCGCGTACGACTTCGACAGGTACGACGGGTTACTGCTCGCCGAGTACCGGGTCGCGGATCACAAGGACCACCCGGTCCTGCGCACCAGGATCTAGGGCGCGACGCGGCCGGCGTCGACGAACGCGGCGTGGGTCAACGGCATATGCCGCTCGAGGAACGTTTCGGCCGCGGCGGCGTAACTGGCGGATCTCGTATTGCGCGGCGTCGTGATTCCGAAGCGAGCAGAAGTGCATCAGGCTGCGCGGGTTGCAGCTCCAGTAGTACTTCGTGTACGTCGAGAGCGGGAGCACGGCTCGGGCGACCTCCTTGCGCGACTCCCTGCTCGAGCATCCGCTCGTAGGCCTGGAACGCACGGGTTGCCGTCTCTTCGATCTCGCGCCGTGCGTTCTCGCGGACATCGTCGTCGACAGGCTCGAACGAGTACGAGCCCGGCTTGCCAACCTGCGTGCGCACGTTTTCAGGCACGTAGAACTCGGGGTCCATCTTCGAATAGCGCCCGCTCCACTCGTTGTATGAATGCCCCGCGCGGTGGCGGTGATGCTCGCGGACGACGAACAGCGGCGCCTTGACGATGAAGCGGAAATAGCCATGCTCGAACGGCGAGCCGTGGCGTTCGCGCATCAGGAAGCGGATCAGGCCCGCGTCGCGGTCTGACCATGTCCTGCGACGCCTGGTTGAACGAGACCCGCGCGCCGTTCACTACGGCGAGATCCGAGGCAAGCGCGCCGTCGAGGGCGACGAAGCCGTGATCCAGCACGGGAACGACGTTCTCGGTTAGGACTTCAGGCGTGACGGCCACGTCGGCGAGTGTAGCGAGGCTGTATGTCGGCACTTCCGGCTGGTCCTACCCGTCGTGGAAGCCCGCTTTCTACCCTGCTGATGCCAAGCCGACCGAGTTCCTCGGGCACTACGCCGGGCGGCTGCGTGCCGTCGAGCTGAACACGACCGGCTACCGCGTGCCGGCCGAAGCGCAGTTCGAGCGCTGGGCCGCGCAGACGCCGCCCGGGTTCCAGTTCGCCCCGAAGCTGAATGCGTTCCGGTCGACGGACGTGGCCACGTTCGAGGAGCGCGTGCGGCGACTCGGCGATCGCCTGGGCCCGGTTCGGGCCCTGATCGGCTACGCCCGGGACGAGGGCATGCTCTCGTTGCTGCTCGGCTCCCTCAGCCCTGAGCTCCGCATCGCCTTCGACTTCCGGCACGGATCCTGGGAGGGGATCGAGACCGAGCTTCCACCCAATGCGGTCCGGGTCGACGATCTCGCGGCCGACGCGCCGTTCCGCTACCTGCGCCTCCGCGAGCCGCCGTACGACGAGAGCGCGCTGCGAGGTTGGGCCGAGCGACTGCGGCCCCTCGTCGCCGAGCAGGTGGATCTCTACGTCTTCTTCAAGCATGAAGAGGAGCCGAGCGCGCCCCGGTACGCGGAGCGCCTGCTCGAGCTCCTCTCCGACTGAGATCGACTAGCTCGGAGCGCCGGTCTTGGCGCCCATGTACTCGATCACTTCATAGATGCCATCGGCGCCGGTCGACTCGATATACGGAGCCATGGCCTCCTTGCGTGCCTGCTCCTTGCCCTCGTCGAACGAGCCCTTGATCGCGTCGATGTCACCCTCGATGAGGCCGAAGGCGATGATCTCGTCCGGGTCCTTGAGATTCCGGATGATGTAGACCTCGCCACCTTCGGGCATGTCCTCGGGATCGCCCTCCCAGGCCTTCCGCCACTCGTCGTAGCTTCCGGCCTTGAGCTTGCGCACGGTGAGTGCGGCGTACATGGTCATGTAGCCCTCCTTGCTAGGGACGTTTGGGGCGAACCTACGCCTGGGTATCTCCGGTTGCAACCCTTTGGAGAGAGGAGTGGGTCTAATGGCGGAATTGACAGTTCTGGAAACCAAGCTGGCCGAGGTGATCGGCCTTGCGCAGGCCGCGCAGGGAACGGGCGAGAAGATCTCTGGTCTCCTCGACGACAGCGACTTGAAAGGCGAGCTCGACCGGATGCAGAAGGAAGCCGCGGAGACGGAACGGCGCGGAACCGAGCTCGCCGAGAACCTCGACGGGAAGAAGACAGCGATCCTCGAGAAAGCCCGCGAGACGAAGCAGGAAGCGACCGAGATGATGCGCACCTACCTCGGCGCGGACGCGGACGGGCTCGACGGCTTCGAGTTCCTGACGATGGCCGAGGCGGGCGAGGTCGGGCACTGGGAGGTGCTCGGCGTGCTCGGCGACAAGGCCGGCAAGCCCGACCTTCAGGAGCTCGTGCAGTGGGCGACGCCCATCCAGCAGCGCCATTTCGAGACGGCGCGCCAGGGATCGCTGAAGCTCGCCGCCGAGGAGGACCCGAACAAAGAGGAGTAAGGACATATTGGAAGCCGCACCCACCGGGAGGGGCCTGCCAGTGCAACACGACGGTCGTTGCAGCAGGCCCCACTGGGGGTGTGCGCTTAGTCGCCGAAAGTGCGGAGCACTTTTGGCGAGTCCCCGCCCCGTGGGCGGGGACCTTTCCCGACGATTTCGACGAGCGCGGCCGCGGCGCCCTCCAGCTCGTCGTCGGTGTTGAAGAAGTGCGGCCCGAAGCGCAGGCCGACGTCGGGCCGGACGTCGAGCAGGATCTGGCGCGACTCGAGCTCGGCGTGCACCGCCTGGAAGTCCGGAACGCGGACGACGACCGAGCCGCCGCGGCGCTCCGGCTCGCGCGGGCTGACGACTTCGAAGCCGGCCTCGTCGAGGAGCCCGATGAAATACGCCGTCTGGCGCATCGAGTTCTCGCGGATTCGCTCGACGCCGATCTCCTCGACGATCTCGTAGCCGGCCGTCGCCGCGTAGAGCGCCGGCACGTTCGGCGTACCGGTCAGAAAACGGCCGGCGCCCTCGGCGTACTCGAGCTCCGGCGCGAAGTCGAAGGGACGGGCGTGGGCTTGCCAGCCGACGAGCGTCGGCTCGAGCCGCTCGTGGAGATCGGGGCGGACGTAGAGCCAGGCGGCGCCGGGGCCGCCGCAGAGCCACTTGACGCTCCCGCCCACGGCGAAGTCGACTCCCAGCGCAGTCACGTCCAGCGGAACGGTGCCGACGGACTGGTAGGCGTCGAGCACCACGTACGCGCCGACCTCGTGCGCACGCTCGATGATCGGCTCGACGTCCTGGATGCGGCCGGTCTTGAAGATCACGTGGCTGATCGGGACCAGCAGCGTGCGCTCGTCGATCGCCTCGACGATCGCCTCTTCGTTCGGGCAGACGACGACCTCGGCGCCGCGAGCCCGCTGCCCCTGCTGCAGGTACCGGACCGAGGGGAAGTTCTCCTCCTCGTACACGATCCTGCGCCGCTCGCCGCGAAAGTCGAAGCACGAGAGGACGACCGCCTCGGCGATCGTCACGTTCTGGTGCATAACCGTCGAACCGGGCGGAGCGCCGATCAGGCGGCCGACGTGGTCGCCGACGGTCGTGGACATGTCCCACCAGCCCTCGCCCCACGCTCTGATGCCACGCGTTTTCCAGGCGTGCGCGTACTCCGCGAGGCGGCTTTCGGCCTCGGCCGGCATCGGGCCGAGCGAGTGGCTGATCAGGTAGTTCGTCTCCGCGAGGATCGGAAACCGCTCGCGGTAGGCGGTCAGTTCCATCCGTGTCCCTGCCGGTGATGCGCCCCCGCTTCCGGGGGTCGATAAGCAAGCCAGGGTAGGACGCAGGGAGCCTCAATGCTTTTCAGCATTGGGGCGACTGAGGACACCGCCTGGCGCCGCTTAGCGGCCGCCGGAAGCGATGGGCTCATCGCCGGCAGGAACACTGCCTCAGGATAGGCGCTTGATCAGACCGAGAGCCCGCTGGTCCCAGGGCACGCGGTGGATGAGGCCGCGAGGGTCGGTTCGTCGAGCGGGGCCAGGTCCAGCGTTCGGACCGTGTGGCCGTCGGCCAGGGGCCGCCGTGCCAGGTGCAGCCCGAGGAAGCCGCACCGCCTGAGATCGCCCAGAGCATGGGGCAATCTTGGCTGAGAATTGACCCGAAGCCGTGCGGTCGACGGCGTTACGCTCACAGCGGGTGGCGGGGGGACGTCCCTCTTCCCCACCCAGGGTGGGGCGCGCGCGCGAGTACCTAGTACTGCGCGTCGAGCGCACAGCTACTCGTACTGCAGTGCTTGCAGAACGTTTAGCCGGGCTGCCCGCTGGGCGGGCATGATCGCGGCGACGAGGCCGACGAGTACGGCGACCAGCGCGAAGAGCAAAAGCGGGACGAGTGGGATCGCGTAGCGAACTTCGTACTGGTCCAGAGCGCGCGTAACCATGGCAGCCAGGAACATTCCGAGCGGGAGCCCGAGAGCCGCTCCGATCAACGCGGTGATCACGCTCTCGCTGCCGATCATCACCCGCGACTGCCAGCGCGTCATCCCGACCGCCCGCAGCATGCCGAGCTCGCGCGTCCGCTCGAAGACCGCGAGCGCGAGCGTGTTGATCATCCCGAAGATGCTGATGATCACCGAGAGGGCCAGGAGCACGTAGAGCATGATCAGGAACTGGTTGAACTCCCGGTCCTGTTCCGTGATCCACGACTCGCGCGTCTGTACCTTCGCGTCGGGGAAGCTCGCGAGCGCCGCCTCCAGCGGCTGCTCCTTTGCAGAGTCGGGAGCACCAGGCACGTTGATGAAGGTGAATTGGTTGCGCGGCCGGTCGTAGAGCGTGTCGAACTTCTCCGTGGGAATGCTGACCGACCCGAGTAGCGGGTAGAACGGCGGCGGCTTGTAGATGCCCGTCACCGTGAGCGTGGCCTTGCGGCCGGAGCCGGAGAGCAACTCGAACCGGTCGCCCACTCCGAGCTCCTGATCGTCTGCGAAACCCTTGTCGATGATCGCTCCGTCGGAGGCGAGCTTCGTGAGGGTGTCGTCCGAGCCTTCAGCCCACTCGAAGTTGTAGACCGACCTGATCTTGTCGGTTTCGATCCCGGTCACGTACTTGTCGGTCCCATCGACCTTGCCCAGCTCCGAGCGGACACTCGTGGCGAGCTCGACGCCGGCCGCGCCCGAAGCAGCCTCACCGGCACCCGCCACGAACGGCGTGTAGCCGTCCTGAGAAGTGACGACGAAGTCGGCGCTGACCTGATCCTCGATCGCACCGCGGTTCGACTCTTTCATCCCGTTCGAGAGCACCGACACGAAGGTCACCAGCGCCAGGCCGATCATCAGCGCGGCAGCAGTCGAAGCGGTTCGCCCCGGGTTCCGCAGCGTGTTGCGTCGCGCGAGGAAGCCGGACACCCCGGCCAGCTTCTCGCCGGGCACGCCGACGATCGCGGCCAGAGGCCGAACGAGCTTCGGCGAGATCATCGCGACCCCGACGAAGAGGAGCAGCACGCCCAGGGCCATGGTCAGCAGCCGGTCGCCGATATCGAGCTCGTCGGTGAACATCGAGCGGGCGAGTAGGAGGAGAGCAATCACGATCAGTGCACCGGCGACATACGGCGAGAACCGGGAGAACCGACCTCGGGGTAGCTCGGCACCCTCCCGGACGGCGAGGATCGGCGGGATACGCGTCGCCCGGATCGAGGGCACGAAAGCGGCCAGGACCGTGACGACGATCCCGATCAGGAAGGCGACGACAACGGTGCGAGTGGCGATGATCATGTCCGTGGTCGGCAGGTCGAGGTTGAGCACTCCGAAGAGCCAGTCCAGCCCGTAGGCGAGGCCGACTCCGAGACCAAACCCGATCACTGACGCGATGAAGCCGATGAGGAGAGCTTCCAGCAGCACGGCGCGGCGGATCTGCCCGCGCGACGCGCCAATCGTCCGCAGCGTCGCGAGCTCACGCGTCCGCTGCGCGACGGTGATGGACATCGTGTTGAAAATGACGAACGCGCCGACGAAGAGGGCTACTGCGCCGAAGGCGAGCAGGAAGTACCGGATGAAGCTCGTGAACTCGGAGATCTCGGCGGCGTCGTCTTCGGCCTGCTCCAGGCCGGTGCGAACCTGTGCGGTCGCCGGAAGAATTGGCTTGATGGCCGAGACCAGCTGCTCCGGAGTCACTCCTTGCTTGGCCGCGACCGAGATCGCGTCGAACTGACCCTCGCGCTCGAGCAGCTCCTGCGCCACCGGGATCGTGAAGACGACGAACGTGGCGGACCCGAGCGAGCTGACGCTGCCGTACTGGGCGACTCCGGTGACGCGGAAGGGACGAACCGGCTTGAGTGTGCCGATGCGCACAGTGTCTCCAACGCCGTACTTCTGCTCGTCCGCCGTGCCCGCGTCAATGACGACCTCGTCCGCGGCGGAAGGCCAGTTTCCGTCGACGAGCTTCAGTGGATTGAACTGTGACTGCGAGGGATCGAGGCCGAACCCGAACGAAGGCGCGCCATTCGTGTCGATCGCCTTTCCGTTCGGCTTGAGGATCTTCGTCGAGGTCTCGTCGATCACGGTGCCCGTGGCGGACTCGACGTCGTCGAGCCCACGCACGCGCTGGACCAGCGAGGCAGGCACACCCGGGGTCTCCGCGGTATCACCCTCGAACGAGATATCCGGCGCCTTGCCGCTGATGGCGGCATCGGTGTTGGCGTAGGACTCGACGAAGATCGTGTCGAAGGCCTTGTCGATCGTGTCGGTCAGGACGAACGTGCCGCTCACCATCGCCACGCCGAGCACGATCGCGAGCGCGGTCAGCGCGGCGCGGAACTTTCGGCCCGCGAGACCCTTGAGCGCGACCCGGATCACGTCAGCGTGACTTCACGGATCGTGTCGAGGATCTCCTCTTCGCCGGCCCTGCCGAGATCCTTGATGATCCGACCGTCCGCCAGGAAAAGGATCCGGTCGGCGGCAGCAGCAGCACGCGCTTCGTGGGTCACCATCACCATCGTCTGCCCGAAGTTCTCGACCGACTCGTGGAGCAGTTCGAGGATCTCTCCGCCCGTCTTGGAGTCCAGATTGCCCGTCGGCTCGTCGGCAAAGACCACGGTCGGCCTCGACACGAGGGCCCGGGCGATGGCGACGCGCTGCTGCTGCCCGCCCGAGAGCTCGGAGGGCCGGTGGGTCAAGCGGTCGGCGAGGCCAACCCGCTTGATGAGATCCGTCAGGAAGGCGCGGTCGGGCTTGTCGCCGGCGAGCGACAGCGGCAGCACGATGTTCTCCTCGGCCGTCAGCATCGGCAACAGGTTGAAGAACTGGAAGATGAAGCCGATGTGCCGGCGGCGGATCTTCGTGATCTCCTTGTCGTTCAGCTGCCCGAGCTTCGTACCGGCGATCGTCACGTAGCCCGACGTCGGCCGGTCCAGTGCCGCGAGGATGTGCATGAGGGTCGACTTGCCCGAGCCAGACGGCCCCATGACGGCGGTGAGCTTGCCGGGCTCGATCTCCAGTGACACCTCCGCGAGGGCGTCAACCGCCGTGTCACCTTCGCCGTAGCGCCGCGAGATCTCGTGCGCGGTCACGACCGGTCCGGCCCCGTTTCCTCCAGGCTGTGCGTTCAATCCAAGTCTCCCTCGTTGTTAGCGGCAGCTACGTCTGAGCGAAGCTACCAGCCGCGAAGCGGCACACGCCGACGAAGGTACTAGGCGGCGAGTTTGAGCTGGTCGCCGACGGAAAGCCCTCGGCGGGCCGCTTCACCGGCCGGCAGCTCGAGAGCCGCCTTGGCACCCCGGCGACCTGCCGCGCGCCATGGCTCCACCTCGTTGGCGATCCCGACGACGACGAGCTCGCGGTCGAGAAACACCACGTCGATCGGGAAGCGCATGAACCAGGTGTGGACGGATGAGGCGGGCCGGAGCAAGAGCCCTTCGCCCTGCTCCAGCCCGTCTCGTCCAAGCAACCCCTTCATGCGGGTGAACGGGGTGTCCGCGACGCAAGTGCGCTCGCAGACAGTAACCCCGTCCATCCGCATGAGAAGCTGCTCCACGGTAGGTCTAGTACCCCACGTGGATGTGATCGTCGTGGTTGCCCATCGGGAACGAAGGGCCACCCATGCCGAGCAGCGAGATGACCTGGCGCGGCTGGAGCTCCGCGGGTAGCAGCAGGACGTTGCGTACGGCTGCTTCGGTCATTCCGCCGGGCTGTGAGTTGCCCAGGATCGACAGTCCGCCGAGGACGGAGATGTCCGCGGCCAGCCCGTAGATGTGGGCCGAGACCACGCCGGGCCGGGAGTAGAGCCGGTGTCCGGAGATCAGGCAGGACACGCTCACCTGGCCATGAGCCTCGGCGAGGTAGGCGATCAGCACGAGCGTGCGGATGTTCACGCGACCGGCCTGGATGTCGACGCGGCCACCGGAGTACATGGAGACCCGCTTGTCGCTGAGGATGCGCTTGGAGATCGACGGCTTGGCCCACTCGAGGCCCTTGACGAGGGCCCGGAGCCCAACCGCTCGGTTGTAGCGCTGCAGCGCGATCGCGCGATCTGCGAACGCTGTCTGGCCCTCTAGTGCGAGCACAGCCGACCACGGGTTGCGCCGTGCGCCCAGCTTCGCCAGCTTGTTGCTGAGCGAGCGGAGGGTCGCCGGGCGACGCGGGGGCTGAACCACGCTTGCCACTCGCCCGAAGCACGCCGAGCACGAGTGCCCAGTCGACCTTCGCGCGTGTGGAGGTGCGGGCGAGCTGATCCGCGAACGACGGCTTCAGCCGACGTGCGGGTGGAGTCGGGTCGGGAAGCTTCCGGTGGAGCCACACCGTGGCGGAAACGCCCGGCTCGTCGACCTCTGGATCGGTGTCGTTGAGCTCGCCGCTCATCAGCGGCCGTGGTGCGAGGACCGGTGGCGCCGAGCGGCGGAACGCGTTCTGGCGGATTGCCCACTTGCTGGGCTTCGTCCGCGCGAGGAGCGTGGTTCCACTCTTTGGAGCGACCGACGCATGCGTGTCGTCCGAGGCAGCCGGTGCAGCCACTGCTGGCTGCCACGCGTTGCCGTCACTGTCCGGCTCTGAGGCCGGGTCGTCGGTCGAAGGGGCAGGCGTTGCCTCGGCCGGTGGGTCAGGCTGCTCGGCGGGCGGGGCCTCTGAGGCGGGTGCCTCTTCGGCGTCGTCCGTCGGGCCACCTACGCGGCGACCTGCTTCCGAGTCTGCGGCTGGGTCCTCGTCGGTCGAGGTCGTTGCCGACTCGGGCGCCATGAGGGCACTCTCGTCGCCCGGCTCGAGAAGCTGGGCAACCGTGTTGCCGGCACCGGCCGAGAAGGCCGCGCCTGCGAAGAAGAGTGTTGCGAACGCGAGACTTGCGGCCAGTCGGCGCGGGGCGACGCGAATCTTGCGACGCCTCGAGGGCATCACGTTGAGCACGCCCAGGGCGGCCGCGAGCAGGACAAGGCTCGCTGTGGTGCTTCTGAAGAGTTGTCTCCGTTGTGGCATTCCTTGGCTCCAGTTGGGTTGGGCGCCTGGGCCGCTCGTTGGCGCGGATCTCCTAGCTGAACATCCGCGGCCGCAACGGATACGCCCTCCGTATCGGCGGGCGCGTGAGCCTCGGTCTCACTCGATGTAGGGAACGTGTAAAGGAATCCTCAGAACGAGGGATCCGGAGCCGCTCGCTGTGGGGCGATGCTGCTTGGCGACAAAGCCAACAAGGCGGCGCGGCCACGCCCAACCCAGTAGCACGGAGGTTTCTCCGGCGTGACCAAGCACTTTGCACCGCCTGTTAGCTCAGATCCGCAGCTCGGCACTTCCTTGTCCTCCCTCTCGCCGCAGGGGAGGTGAAACAGGTGCTGAATATTTTTGACCTTTTCGTCAAGCGCGAGGAGGGGCAGACCATGGCGGAGTACGGAGTCGTGCTCGCAGTGATCACGATCGCCGTCTTCGGTGCGCTCGCCCTTCTCTCCGGAAACATCGTTACCGCTATCAACAGGGTCGCCGCGTACATCACGTAGGCCCCAAGACAAGCATGGCTAAGGCGGGCCCTTCTTCACCGAAGGGCCCGCCCCCTCACTTCCGCAAGACCGCTCCACCGCAGTACCCGCATCAGCCCACCAACGCAGTACCCAAAACCGAATGTCACAAAGATTCAACTTCAAAAACCAGCAGGGCCAATCCATGACGGAGTTCGCTCTCGTCTTGCCGATCCTGGTCTTCTTGCTCTTCGGCGTGATCCAGTTCGGAATCGTCTTCAACAACTACATCACGGTGACGGATGCCGTTCGCGCAGGTGCGCGCAAAGGCGCCGTCGGCCGGCATCTGCCGAATCCCAGTGCGGCGGTCGTGCAAAGCGTCCGAGACGCCTCGAACGGCCTGAAGCAATCTGACCTGAACGTGACCGTCGCCTCGTCCTGGCAACAGGGAGAGCAAGTGACTGTCACGGGGTCTTATCCGTACTCGATCAGTCTCCTCGGCCTCGTAGTGAAGTCAGGTCGACTGACCAGCACGACGAAGGAGCGAGTGGAATGAATCGCCTCGACAATCAGCGCGGCCAGACTATGGTCCTGTCGCTGCTCTTCATGGTCGCCTTGATGGCGGTGGCCACGGGAGTGCTCGACGTCGGCTCTTGGTACCGAACGCATCGCCATGCTCAGGCGACCGCCGACGCAGCAGCCCTCGCGGCTGCACAGGAACTTCCCGAAGCAACCGCTACCGCAACGGCGATGGCCGTCGACTACGGCGACCGGAACGACGGTGGCGTACGAGCCCAGGATGTCGTCAGTTCTCCACCGCGGTCATGGCCAACGACACCGTCAAGGTCACGGCCAAGAAAGACGCGCCCGCGTTCCTCTCGCGACTCTTCGGCTTCAGCGACCTCAAGGCCAGCGCGAGCGCCGCGGCGCGGGTCGGAGTGCTCGGATCAGCACGCTACGCAGCGCCGATCGGAGTGGACGTCAAGCACCCGATGCTGCAGTGCGAGCCCCTGCCGTGCTTCAACCAGGCGACCCAGCTCGATCTCCAGAAGACCGGGCCGGGCGCCTTCCGCCTGATCAACATCGATGGTTCGCACGGGGGCACGAGCCCACAGATTCTCGCCGACTGGATGCGCAATGGCTTCAACGGCTACATGCCGATCGACTGGTACTTCTCGGACCCCGGCGCGAAATTCAACTCGTCACACATCCAGGGCGCGCTCGGACGACCGAATCGGCTCCGATCTTCTGTTCCCGGTCTACTCGGACATTCGCGGGGGCGGTGCCAACTTCGAATACGAAGTCATCGGCTGGGTGGGCTTCCACCTGACCGGCTACGACGCCCGGGGGAACTCGGGCAAGCTCGACGGGTGGTTCACGCACGTGGTCTGGGAGGGCATCTACAGCGAAGCGGCGACCGATGACGACTTCGGAGCCCGCAGCGTCTCGCTCGTCGAATAACCAACCCGAAAGAGAGAAGGAGCAGCTAAACAAATGACCTACAGAGTTCGAAACATCGGAATTGCAATCGCGCTGGCCATTGTCGCAGCGCTGCTGACGACGTTCTACGTGACGAATTACAAGCGGAACGTCCAGCAGGGCGAGGACATGGTTCCCGTGTACGTCGCCGCGCAGAACATCGAGATCGGCACCTCCGGTTCCGAGCTCTCCGGCCAGAAGCTGCTCAAAGTCGAGCACGTCTCCCGCCGCAGTGTCGTCCCGGGTGCAATCTCAGAGCCGGAGCAGATCGAGAAGTCGGTGGCCGTCGAGGCCATCTACGCCGGCGAGCAGATCTCGACTCGGCGCTTCCGCGCCGCCGAGGAGCAGGGCATCCGCGCCCAGCTCAAGGGCAACATGCGCGCCTTCCAGCTCCCGGGCAGCGAGCATCAGCTCCTGGCCGGCACGCTCACTGACGGCGATCGTGTGGACGTCGTCGCGGACGTCGAATTCACGACGCGTCAAGCGCGTGGCCTCGCCGCCTCGCGTGTCGTCCTGCGCGATCTCCTGGTCCTACGCGCACCGGACACGAACCGCCTCCAGAGCAAGATCGGAAGCGATCCGTCGTCTCCGTTCTCGGTCATGCTGGCCCTCACGGACGCTCAGGCACAGAAGCTCTTCTTCGTCGTCGAAGAGGGCGAGTGGACGCTCCAGCTCCGGCCGGTCACTGATCCCACCGACAGCCCTGAGTCGATCGAGACGGTCGATTCGGTCCTGGGCGACGGCCTCCGCCTTGGCCAGCGTCGGTCACTCAGAGGAGGGCGCTAAACATGACCATCGAGACACAAGCACCTAGTCGCGAGAAGTCCCGCGTCTTCATCACGGGCGGTTGCGAAGGCCTGGACGAGCTGTTCGAGGCCCTCGAGCGCCACGGTGAGATCGAGCTCGTCGGTCGCAGCGACAGCGTCCGCGAAGGCGGGGGGCCCCTCTCGGGAGGCCACCTGCAGGTGATCCTTCACGCCACTCGCTCGTCCGCACTGCCGGTCGACGAGCTGGCGGCGATCCGCGAGTACACGCGGGCACCGATCGTCCTGCTCGCCTCCGGTGAGTCCTCGGCACTGCTCGAGGACGCACTCGATGCCGATGTGGCCGACGTTCTGCTGCTTCCGCAGCTGACCGAGAACGTCGTCTTCGCAGTCCGCAAGGCGGGCCACGCAGGCCGCCGCCAGGGCAAGAGCCGCGGCGACGGGCGAATCATCACCGTCTTCTCGCCCAAGGGCGGGACGGGCAAGACCGTCACGGCGACCAACCTCGCGACGTCGTTCGCGAAGTACGCCGGCAAGCGAACGCTGCTCCTCGACCTCGACCTGCAGTTCGGGGACGCCGCGATCATGCTCGGCATCGAGCCCGAGAAGACGATTCAAGACCTGGTCGTCGCCCCGGGTGAGCTCGATCCAGAGAAACTGGCCGGCTACACGACGCGCCACTCGTCGGGCCTCGACGTCCTCCCCGCGCCGATCCGGCCGGAGGATGCAGAGCTCGTCACGGAGCAGAAGCTCTCACGCCTGCTCGAGGTGGCGAAGGAGTCGTACGACGTGATCGTCGTCGACACCTCGCCGTTCTTCCACGGGCCGATGCTGGCGACGCTAGACCGCACCGACGATCTGCTCCTCGTCTGCGGGCTCGACGTCCCGACGATCAAGAACGTCCGGCTCAGCCTGCAGACGCTCCAGCTCCTCTCGTTCCCGAGCGAGCGGATCAGGGTCGTCCTGAACAGGGCGAACTCGAACGTCGGCATGAAGCGCGGCGAGGTCGAGGCGGCGCTCGAGGCGAAGATCCGCTTCGAGGTGCCGAGCGACCGGGCCGTGCCGCTGGCCGTCAACCGCTCGAACCCCGCTGTCCTCTCCGATCCGAAGTCCGACTTCTCGCGCGCGTTGCGCGAGATGGCAAAGGCACTCCTGCCCGCACAGGTCTCGACGAACGGGAAGAAGCGCTCGGGGCCGAGGAGGTAAGAGCTAGTGGGCCTCCACGACCGCATCAAAGGCGGCGAGCCCGTCAACGGTGGAGGCCCGGTCGACCCCGAGCAGCCGACGCCTGCGCTCACGCGGCCGACGCTCGCCGAGGAGCCGCCGCCACCGACGAGCGACCCTTACGGCGCGCTGAAGACCGCAGTCCATACGGCGTGCATCGCCAAGCTCGGACCACAGCTCTTCACGACCGAGACCACGGAAGACCTCTCCGAGCGCGTTCTGCGCGAGGTGACCGAGCAACTCGCGCTCGACCGCACCCCGCTCACGCGTGAGGAGCGACGCCGGATCGTCCGCGAGATCACGGACGACATCCTCGGCTACGGCCCGCTCGAGCCTCTGCTCAACGACGACTCGATCACAGAGGTCATGGTCAACAACTTCGACCAGATCTACATCGAGCGGGACGGAAAGATCGAGCGCAGCGAGACGACCTTTGCCGACAACCAGCACCTGATGCGCATCATCGACAAGATCGTCTCCCAGATCGGCCGCCGAATCGACGAGTCCTCGCCGATGGTCGACGCCCGCCTCCCGGACGGGAGCCGTGTGAACGCAATCATCCCGCCGCTCTCGCTGCGGGGCCCGACGCTCACGATTCGAAAGTTCTCGCGTGACCCGTACACGATGGACGACCTGATCGGTTTCGGCTCGATCACGCCCAAGGCCGCTCAGTTCCTCGCCGCATGCGCGCGCGGGAAGCTGAACATCCTCATCTCGGGCGGTACAGGTACCGGTAAGACGACGACCCTGAACGCGATCTCCGCCTTCATCCCCGGCGACGAGCGAATCGTCACCATCGAGGATGCGGCCGAGCTCCAGCTCCAGCAGGAGCACGTGATCACGCTCGAGTCGCGCCCGCCGAACATCGAGGGACAGGGTGAGATCCGCATCCGCGAGCTCGTCCGTAACGCCCTCCGCATGCGCCCCGACCGGATCATCGTCGGGGAGGTCCGTGGCGCCGAGACCCTGGACATGCTCCAGGCGATGAACACTGGCCACGAAGGTTCCCTGACGACCATCCACGCGAACTCTCCTCGCGACGGGCTCTCGCGACTCGAGACGCTCGTCCTCACCGCCGGCGTCGATCTGCCGCTTCGCGCGATCCGTGAGCAAATCTCGAGTGCGTTCGACCTGCTCGTGCAGATCACGCGCCTCGTCGACGGCTCCCGCCGCATCTCCCACATCACCGAGGTGCTCCGCATGGAGTCCGAAGTGATCACGCTGCAGGACGTCTTCCTGGGCAGGCCGCCCAACGAAGAGGAGGCTCTCGCTGACGGCGCAACGCGGTTGATGACCCCGCTGCAGTGCACCGGCCTGAAGCCGCATTTCCTCGACAGGCTTGCCACCCACGGTGTCGTTCTGCCGCCTGCCTTCTTCGAGGAGGAAGAGGAGGCCTACCGGTCGACTCTGGCCGCTGCGAGCTTCGGCGGTTTTTCGTGAGGCGAGGCACATTCATGAAGGCGCTGTTCCTCACTGCAGCGCTGGTCACGCTCGCCCCCGCGGCGAACGCGGCCGTCAAGGTCTCAGGCCTCGAAACCGGCGGCTACCCGTCGATCAAGGTCAACGTCGTCACGTCGAAACGGACGGCGACGGCCCCACTACTGCTCGAGAACGGCAGTCGAGTGACCTTGACCTCGGCGCAGAACCTCGGCCGGGCGAAGAGTGTCGTGCTCGCCGTCGACCGGTCCCAGTCGATGAAGGGCAAGCCGCTCGCCGACGCCGCCGCGGCCGCCCGCTCCTTCATCCTGGCCAAGCCGCCGGGCGACCGGATTGCGATCGCCACCTTTGCGACGACGCCCCACATGGAGACCGGGTTCTCCACGTCGACGATCGACGCGGACATCGCGCTGAGGTCGATTCCCGTCGACAAGGTCCAGGGCACGACGCTGTACGACGCGCTCGTCCTGTCCGCGCAAAAGCTCGCCGTTGAGCGCTTTCCGGCGCGCGTGATCATCGTCGTCACCGACGGCAACGAGACTCGTAGCCGGGCGTCGCTGAAGGACGCGATCTCCGCCGTCCAGCAAGCCGGCGCAGCCGTCTACGTCGTGGCGATCGAGAGCGCAAAGTTCACACCCGGTCCGTTGAAGGAGCTCGCCACCAAGACCGGAGGCACCTACTACGGAGCCGCATCCAGCGCGGCGCTCGCAGGCGTCTACCGCTCGATCGCAGCCGAGCTGGGACGCACGTGGCGGCTCGAGTACGCAACTGCGGGCAGGCCCGGCGAGATGCTGAAGCTCTCTGCACACGCACAGGGCTCTTCCACATTTGCCCGCATCAAGCTCCCGGGACGAGCCAGTTCTCAGGGCAGCGGGCCCTCTCGCTTGGTGCCCGAGATCTTCTACTCGCCGATCGGCACGCAGCTGATCGCGCTCATGGCCGGCCTCATAGTGCTGCTGGGCGCCACCCTGGCCATGACGACGGTGAAGGGCGCACGCCTGCGCCGCCGCCTGGCGCCGCACATCGCGACGACAGCCGACGTGCGCAAGGCGAAGGTCGAGCGCGAGCGGCTGGCAATCGCCGCGGGCTTGTTCCGCGCGACCGAAGGGGCGTTCGGCCACTGGCGTTTCTGGACACGACTAGAAACTCTGGTCGAGCGGAGCGACCTGGCGTTGCGGACCGTCGAGGTCGCATACCTCATGGTCGGGTTCGCACTGGTCGGCGGGCTCATGGCCACGATCCTCGGTGTCGGGACGCTGTTCCTCGTCGCCGCCCTTGCATTGGGAGGCTCGCTCCCTCTCGGATTCGTCTGGTTCAAGGCCTCTCGGCGCCTCAAGGCGTTCGAGGACCAGCTCCCGGACGTGCTGATCACCCTCGCTGCGGCGCTCAAGGCCGGGCACAGCTTCAAGGCCGGCCTGCAGACGATCGTCGACGAGGGCAACGTGCCCGCGAGCAAGGAGTTCCACCGCGTGCTCACCGAGGCGAGGCTTGGACGCCCACTGAACGACGCACTGACCGATATGTCCATCCGCCTCGGCTCGAAGAACTTCGACTTCGTCATCACGGCCGTGGGCATCCAGCAGCAGGTCGGCGGCAGCCTCGCAGGCCTGATCGACATGGTCGCCGACACCGTCCGCCAGCGGCAGCAGTTCATCCGCAAGATCAAGGGACTGACCGCCATGGGCCGCGCCGGCGCCTATGTGCTGGTCGGACTGCCGTTCTTCATCGGCGCGATCATCACGCTCATGAACCCCGAGTACATGGATCCGCTCTACAACACGAGCACGGGCCACAAGCTCATCTACGTCGGCCTCGGGTCGATGGCGTTCGGTAGTGCCGTCCTGAAAAAAATCGTCTCCTTCAAGGGGTAGCCCAGTGACAATGCTTCTGGTCTTCGCTGTTTTCTGTCTCGCCGGCGCCGCTTTCCTCATCGGGGAGATCGTCACCGCACCTGCGCGCCAGCGCTGGAGCTCGGTGCGCCGCGCCGCAACGTACGGACGCATGGAGGTTCGCTCGGAAGCCCAGGGCGAGAGCTTCCACGAGCGGTTCCTTGCTCCACTCCGCGAGTGGCTGGCCGGCTGGGCGCTGAAGGCCAACCCCCGCTTGAGCGTGGAGTCCATTTCGATGAAGCTGCTCGCAGCCGGGGTCGGTCGCAGGATCTCGCCGACTGGGTTTCTTGCCCTCAAGGGCGGGGCCGCGCTCGGCGGGCTCGTCATCGGAACGCTGGTCGGCGGCCGCCTCAGCGGCGTCGGCGCAGCACTTCTGGTCGCGCTCGTCCTCGGGGCTTTCGGCTTCTTCGTCCCCGACTACGCGCTGACTCTGAAAGCCCGGAGCCGACGCGAGCGGATCCAGGCCGACCTGCCCGACGCACTCGACTTGCTCGCCGTCAGCGTCGAGGCCGGCCTTGGCTTCGATGGGGCGGTCGCCAAGCTCCACGAGAACATGGAAGGCCCGCTCGCCGAGGAGTTTGGTCTCACGCTCTCCGAGATGCGAATCGGCGAGAGTCGCCAGGAGGCACTCAAGCGCATGGCGGAGCGGGTCGATGCGCCGGAGCTCTCCGCCTTCGTGCGGGCGATCATCCAGGCCGACACCCTTGGCACCACCCTGGGCCGAATCCTCCGCGTGCAGGCAACCGACTCGCGCCTCCGGCGCCAGGCTGCTGCCGAGGAACGAGCGATGAAGGCCCCGATCAAGATGCTCTTCCCGACAGTGCTCTTCATCTTCCCGGCCATGTTCCTCGTGATTCTCGGGCCGGCGATCCTCAACATCCAGGAGCTCTTCTAAAAGGAGACAGGAGCGGCCATGTCTGACGAGATCAACAACCAGGAGCACCAGGAGCACACCGAGGGCGGATTCGGCACCGGCCTCCGCGAGCAGCTTCAGCGCCGCCGTGAGGGCCGGGACGAGACGGCTCCGCCGGTCCCGCAGCCGCAGGCCGAGAGTGTCAACATCGACGAGTTCACAACCGTCGCAGCCGCAGAAGTCGCGGACGGCCCCGATCCGGAGGTCGAGAGGCTGAAGACCAGGCTGTCCGAGGCGGAGAGGCGCGAGCGGGAACTGCGCGCGGCCTTCGCCGAGCAGGTCGAAGCGTACGAGCGCAAGATGTCTGAGGATTTCGACGTTTCGCGGCAGGCGGCGAAGCTCGACGAGAAGAGCACCAAGCTCACGGCGACCGAGTCTCAGATCCGCGAGCGGGAGCAACGACTCGCAGACGAGCGCAGGGAGCTGAACGAAGAGCGCCGCCGAGTCTCCACGCTGCAGGACGAGCTCACCAGCGCGCAGGCGAAGACCTCGGACCTGGAAGAGGACCTGCTGGCAAGGTCCGCCGAGCTCGCCGAGAACGAAAGACTTTTCAAGCGCGGCTCGTCCGAGTTCATGCAGCGGAACGCCGCCATCACGGCGCGCGAGGACAAGCTGGCCAAGGCGGAGAAAGAGTTCTCCATGCGCGAGGGCCAATGGCGCACGCGCGAAAACGAGCTCAAGCGGCGCGAGAAGGATCTCACCGGCCGCGAGTCGCGACTGGGCGACGGCGAGCAGCGCATCGCGAAGGAAGCTGCACGCGTCGCCGCCGAGGATGCCGCGCTCCGTCGTCGCGAGGCCGAGGTCGAGGAGCGAAACGCCGGAATTCGAGCCGAGACGCAACAGCTCGAGCAGCAACTCGCTTCGTCAAGCGAGGAGTTCCAGCAGGTGCACACGCGACTCGCGGAGGTCGAGGCCCGCGAGGCGGAGCTCATCGCCCGGGAGGCCGAGCTCAACCGCCGCGACGCGGAGCTCACTCGTGTCGAAGGCGACACCAACCTCACTCGGGATTTGGAAGCGTGGGAGGAGCGGCTCAAGACGCGCGAGCAGCAGCTCGCCGAACAGGAGTCGTCGCTCTCCGAAGAAAACGAGCTGGCTGTGTCCGCGCGCGAGCGTGTCGACAAACGCGACAAGCGGCTCACCGAGACCGAGAAGACTCTCCGCGAGCGGCTACGCGAGCTCGACGAGCGCGAGGCCGAGTTCGACCGGAAGGAAGCGCGGTACGAGACCGACATCGAGATCCGCCTGGAGAAGATGGAACGGCGGGAGAAGGTCGTCGAGGAGCTCGAGGAGAAGCTCGGCGCGAAGGAGACCCAGCTCGCGGCCTATGTCGCGCAGGCACAGGGAGCGCTCCAGCGCCGCGAGTCCGAGTGGTGGACCAAACAGACCGGGCGCGACGGCGACGGCGACGAAGAGGCGGCATAGCGGCCGCTCCGTGCGGTCGGCTAGGATCGTCGCCCTATGTGGCAGGCCTACGTCAGATTCAAGTCCGGTTCGACGACGCGCGCGGACATCGCAGAGACCGAGGCTGAGGCCCGGACGGCTCTGGAGGACGCGATGGCCCAGCTGAAGACGTCTGGCATCGGCACGGTCGGCCCGAACCTCGTCGTCACCAAAGAGGACCTCGAGTTCATCAAGCTGGAGCAGAAGACCGCCACCAGCGGCGAACGAGATCGCTAGCTGGTCCCCGCCGACGGGCGGGGACTCGACGAAAGTGCTTCGCACTTTCGTCGACTACAGTGCACCGTAGTCACCGGCCTGCTGCCCCGACGCGCGTCTTGGAGTCGCACCGCGCCGTGCCGGGCACGGGAGCTGTCAGCTAGCGGCCGCGGCTGAGCGTCATGTTGACGCGACCGCGGAGCGAGACCCTGCGGCCGGCGGCCGGCTTCTGAGAGACCACCCGTCCGCGCTTGAGCCGGTTTCGCGTCCGGCGCACGCTGCCCACGGAGCAGCCGGCACGGCGGATTCGCGAGCGCGCGACCGCAAGTGTCGCTCCCCGAAGCCTCGGAACGACACAGACGCGGAGTGCCGGCCGTGGCGACGGGCCGAGCGCGAGCCTGCCCGCGCCGTACGAACCATCCCGGCCGGGGACACCCAGATCGATCGCATGGCTCTCGAGGTAGGCCTGCAACTCGTTCGGCCCGAAGCTCGGATTCGCTCCCTTGACGAGCGCTGCCGCGGCCGCGACGTGTGGCGCCGCTGCCGAAGTCCCGGCGAATCCGGTATCGGCGCCGCAGCCGCTGAAGGGGCCGTACGAGAATGACGACACCCAGTCGGGGGCCGTAAGGTCCGGCTTCATCCGCCCGTCGATCGTCGGGCCGCGCGAGCTGAACGCCTCGAGGCCGCTGGTCTTCCAGCACACGGCCCCGACGGCGAGCGCGAAGGAGGACGAGCCCGGCTCGGTGACGCTGCCCTCTCCGACCTGGTACTCGAGATTGGGGCCCGGGTAGACGAAGAGGTCGAACCGAGGCGATGGGTCGGGCGCGTTGTGCCGGCGAATCCCGATCGCGTAGAGCTGGGCCACACCGGTGGTATTGACGTGGCAGAGGAGCTCGGTCGGCGGCTGCGAGCCGCTCTGCTGGGTGTTCGACGACGGCGATCGTGGTGCCGTCGGCGCGCGTCAGATAGAGGTCGTAGTCGAGCGCCGTGACCGGCCAGCTGTCCCACCTGAGGGCGACGCACGTCTGCTGGTTGGCGCCGAGCAAGATCGTGTTCCCCTCGTCGCCTGGGGCGAACTCCGTCCAGGAGTCCGCGTCCAGGTCCGAGAAAGTCCCGCTCCAATGCTGCTGGGCCCGGTTCCCGGCGGCGTTCACCCAGAGGATGCCCGCGGCGCGCGCGTCGGCGACGATGCCGGTCGGGGTGTCCAGCCCGCCCGATGTCGTCGCCGCGGCCCACGTTGAACCAGCTGGCCGAGTGGTTGACGATGTGGATGCCCTGAGCGCGCGCGTAGTCCTTTGCCTGACCGAGCGCGGCGACGCGTCTGGGCGCAGATCAGGTAGAGGCTGGCGGCCGGCGCCATCTCCGCGACGATCTCGGCGACAGCCGTTCCGTGGTTGACGGCGATCGGGCCGTCCAGGCCGCCGGAGCAGAAGTCGACTGCGACCGTCGATGCCGGCAGATCACCGTTGCGTCGACTGTCGCGCCAGCCGCGGAAGCCGAGGTCGATGACGGCCACCTTCGCGCCTGCTCCACGGAGGCCGGACCGGTGCCACGTCAACGCGCCCGTAGCAGCGACGCCCTCGCCCCGCACGGCCTCGGGCACCGCGCGGATCGGCTCGCGCGCGTACTGAACTGCGCGGCTCTGACCGAGCACCTGCAGCGCAGCAGGCGGTACGACAGCCTCGATCAGGCGGCCGTACGAGGCTTCGACGCGGCCGCCGAGCCGGGCCACGAGAGCGCGGGCGGCCGCCGGCCTCCGCGCGGAGATCTCGACCCGTACGGGTTGACGCGCGCGCGCGCGTGCGAGCAGCCGAGAGTCGAGCTTCGCGCTCTTGGAAACCGCGTGCGGAGCGGTGAGCGACTCCACCCGCCGCGTCGAGGAACCGCTCGACCCCTGTGCGAAGACGCCCACGCCCAGAACGAGGACTGTGATCAGCCCCAACGCCGCGCGCCGTTTACCCGACCCTCGTGTCACCTTGCTCCCCCTGGAAAGAAAACTCGTCTCTAACGAATAGCCGCTTTTGGAGCATGCGTCTAGCGCTACGGGCTCGCATCACTATTTCGAGGGACGCTGCGGAAGTCCCTCAACGCTCCTGAGAAGAACTAAAGGCGACCGGCGAGGTAGTCGCGCTCGGCGCGCTTGCCGCGGACGTACTGCGTGAGGAAGACGCCGATCACGAGGCCGATGCCGAGCACGGCCACGAGCAGCGGGGCGAGCGCGAAGATGCGGTTCGTGACGTCATCGCTCGTCTGGGTGACTCCGTCGCGGGTCTGCGTTGGCGCGAGGTCGGGCGCGGCCACGATGCGCGACCCGTTCGCCAGCCGGAGCGCGGCGGAACTCCGCGGTCGGGAAGAACGACTCGACGAGCCAGCGGCCACGGATCCGCTTCAGGTCGACGGTGTAGGCGATCCCGCTGACCTGTTTCTCCTCCTTGCTCGCCTGCAACATGAGGTCGACGTTCACGTTGTTCTTCACGGCGAAGTTGAGACGCCACCCGTGTAGGTCGGAGCCCTCCTTGACGTGGAACGGGTAGACGGGGATCTCTCCGTTCCTCCACTGCGCACGCGTGGCCGAGGTCCCGCAGGGTGGGCGTGGACAGCGCGTACGCCTCCATCGGGGCTTCCCGGAGGACCGCTGCCGGCACGAAACGATCAAGCGTCGCGTTGATCTCGCGGCGCAGCTTCGGGGTCATGCGGATGGTCGGGGGCGGCACCCAGATGTCGGCCTGCGACCCGGCCACTCCCTCCGGGTCGTTGTCGGCGGGGCCGTGAAGGACGAGCGTCGAGATCAGGACCGCGAGAGCGGCGGCCAGAACGACGCCCATGCGGGCCAAACGGCGCCGCTTGCGCGGCGAAGCCGGAAGCAGCCTCATTGCGTTCAAGGTAGCAACGGTTTTACCCACTAGGACCTTCGGTCCCACGCACGCAAGGAAGGACACTTGTCCACAGGTTTTTGGCCCAAAGATGGGCCTCACGGCCCATTGCCGGGCAACCAGGCCGCTGCGATGCTTGTCGTGAGGTGGTGCAAAGACACATGGGGGTTAAATTCGCGGCAGCTGTGCTCATCGCGAGCGTGGCGGCTGCCATGGGAGGAGCCGCTCAGGCCGATCCCGTGAACGTCATCTACGGCAACGATCGCGCGAACGTCATCTACGCGACGCCGGGGCCGGACCTGATCTACGCGAAGAGCGGAAGCGACTCGATCCGCGACGTGGGCGACGGCGACGTCGTCTTCGCGAGCTCGGGCAACGACGTGGTCACGCTGCTCCCCGGCACGGTCACCGGTGTCCGGCTCGAGCTGAACGTGGGCAACGACCGGGTCACCGGGGCGGCACAGGACAGCTTCGTCAACGGGGGCAGCGGTAACGACGTCTTCACGCTGGCCGGCTGCCGGAACGAGATCATCGGCGAGAGCGGCAGGGACAACTACACGAACCAGGCGATCTGCCTCGGAGCCGACGGCAGCAAGATCAGCATGGGCGACCACGACGACAGGGTGACGGCCTCGTACATGAGCCAGGTCCTGCTCGGCAACGGCAAGGACATCTTGACCACGCGGTATCCCGGCTATGTGCACGCGGGCTCGGGTGACGACTTCGTCGACTTCACCGCCGGCGGCAGCGGGAACACCGAGATCGGCTTGGGCTCGGGTGCCGACAAGGTCAACCTGGAGAACACCTCGGGCACGACGATCTACGGGAGCAGCGGAGCAGATCGCATCTACGGGCTCGGGAGCAACAACGTCATCAACAGCGCCTCCGGCGTCGACCGCATCGAGATCTTCGACGGAAGCTCCGGCAACGCGCTCGACGGCGGGCCTGGGCGGCCCGACCGCGCGCTGATCGGCCGGCACAGCACGGGAACGACCTGCACGAGGATCGAACGCATCACCGACCTCGGCAGCAATCCGCGCACCTGCTCGTAGCGCGCCTGTAGGAATCCCTGTCGCCGCTACCGTAGCGGCGCCATGGCGAACCCCTTGGACGATGTCGCCCGCGGGCTGCGCCACCTCGGCGAACGTTTACGCGTGGGCACGAGCGGCGGCGAGGGCGCGGACTGGCTGGCCGACCAGATCGATTCCCTGCGCAAGCCCGAACCGGGGCCCTCGCTGGAGGAGCTCCAGGCCGAGCTCGACGCTCTCGTCGGCCTGGAGACCGTCAAGGAGCAAGTGCGCGCGCTCGTCGCCTTCCTCCAGGTACAGGCCGCACGCGCCGAGCACGACCTGCCCGAGGTGGCGACCTCGCAACACCTCGTGTTCCTCGGGAACCCGGGCACGGGCAAGACGACCGTCGCGCGCCTGCTCGCACAGATGTACCGCGCGATGGGGCTCCTGCGGAAGGGTCACCTCGTCGAGGTCGACCGCGCGGGACTGGTCGGCCAGTACGTCGGGCTGACGGCGATCAAGACGGATCGCGCGATCCGTCGTGCGCTCGACGGTGTCCTCTTCATCGACGAGGCCTACGCGCTCGCCGGCCCAGAGGAGCGCCTGGACTTCGGCGCCGAGGCGATCGAGACGCTGCTCAAGCGGATGGAGGACTACCGGCACCGCCTCGTCGTGATCGTCGCGGGGTACCCGCGGCTGATGGACCGGTTCCTCGACTCGAATCCCGGTTTGCGCTCACGCTTTGCGCGCGAGATCGCCTTTCCGGACTACTCGACGGACGAGCTGGTTGCGATCACCGGCAAGTTCCTGGCCGAGAACCAGTACCGGCTCGGCGAGGGCGCCGAGGAGACATTGCGTCGCGTGCTGGCGAATCCGAAGCGCGGCGAGGGCTTCGGCAACGCGCGGTTCGCGCGGACGATCTTCGAACAGGCGCTGAACACGCAGGCTCTTCGGCTGGCCGACCTGCAAGGCGCGCAGCTGGCCGACCTCGAGCGCGACGAGCTGATGGTCCTCCGCTCGGAGGACTTGCTGGCGGCCGCCCGCGCGATCGGGGAAGAGCCGGCAGAGCCGGAAGCGCGGCGCTCGTTCTGGCGACGCTGAGCCTTAGAGGATGAAGAAGGCGACCGCGGCGTACTGGCACGCGGCGGCGGCGATGACGAGCGCGTGGAAGAGCTCGTGGTACCCGAACACGGCGGGGGCCGGGTTCGGGCGCTTCCGCATGTAGATGATCGCGCCTGCCGTGTACAACGCGCCGCCCGCCAGGAGCAGCGTGACCCCTCCCACGCCCATCGACGTCAACTGCGGGAACGCGACGACACCGACCCAGCCGAGCGCGATGCCAAGGACGGCGGCCACCCATTTCGGCGAGTCGATCCAGACGAGCTTGAGCAGGATCGCGACCGCAGCCCCACTCCAGACGATGGCGAGCACCGTCACCTGCCACGCGCCGGAAAGGACGAGCAGCCCGAACGGCGTGTAGGTGCCGGCGATGAGCAGGTAGATCATCGCGTGGTCGAGCCGCCGCAGCCAGCGACGAGGACGAGCGCTCCAGTTCGGCCGGTGGTAGAGCGCGCTGACGCCGAACATCCCGGTCATCGCGCCGGCGAACACTGCGGCGGCAAGCTGCTCGCGGGCCGTCGACGCAATCAGGACGAGCAGGATCCCGAATCCGATCGCCACGATGAACGCGTACTCGTGGAGAACACCGCGCAACCGCGGCTTCACCTCGGTCTCGAAAACCTGCAAGACCCCGCCAAGGCTACCCCCGCCGCGCCTCAGGGGCCGGCACCCGAACCCAAGTAACAGTCTGTTACTTGAACGTTGGAGCTCGAAACGTCGGCGCCTGAAAGCTAAGTAACAGTCTGTTACTTGTTCGTTCCGGGCTTGGAGGGAGCGCATCGGGCGGAGTAAGGTCGAGCCCTGAGCGTCGTCACGATTTATGACTGCACCCTCCGTGATGGGTGCCAGGGCGCCGGGGTCTCGCTCTCACTGCAGGACAAGCTGGACGTCGCACGGCGCCTGGACGAGTTCGGCGTCGACTACATCGAGGGCGGCTGGCCGGGCTCGAACCCGAAGGACGAGCAGTTCTTCGCCGCGGTGCGCGAGCAGCCGTTCCGGCACGCGAAGGTGACTGCCTTCGGAAGCACGCGACGGCCCGGCACGCGTGCGGCCGACGACCCCAACCTCGAGCAGCTGGTCGCGGCCGAGACGCCGACGGTCGCCCTGGTCGCCAAGGCCTGGGATTTCCACGTCGAGAGCGTGCTCCGGACATCACTGGACGAGAACCTGCTGATGATCGCCGACTCGGTCGCGTTCCTCAAAGACCACGGCCGAGAGGTCGTGCTCGACGCCGAGCACTTCTTCGACGGCTACCGGGCCAACCCCGCCTATGCCCTTGCCGTCCTGAGGGCCGCCGCAGATGCCGGCGCCGACTGGCTGACGCTCTGCGACACGAACGGCGGGTCGCTGCCCGGCCAGATCGAGGAGGCCGTCGCCGAGGTCGTCGAGAGGTTCGACGCCGGCGTCGGGATTCACGCGCACAACGACGGCGAGCTCGCAGTCGCCAACTCGCTCGCTGCGGTCGCCGCCGGAGCGCGCCAGGTGCAAGGGACGATCAACGGCTACGGAGAGCGAATCGGCAACGCGAACCTCTGCTCGGTGATCCCGAACCTCGCGCTGAAGCTTGGCTACTCCTGCACGGCGCAGGATCGCCTCTCCGACCTGAGCGAGGTCTCCCACTTCTTCGACGAGCTCGCCGACATGGCTTCGAATCCGCGGCTGCCCTTCGTCGGGGACGCGGCGTTCGCGCACAAGGGAGGCATCCACGTCCAGGCGGTCGCGCTCGATCCGAGCACCTACGAACACGTCGATCCCGCGGTCGTCGGCAACGAGCGGCGCATCCTCGTCAGCGAGCTGAGCGGTCGCAACAACGTGATCGAGCGAGCGCGACAACTCGGCCTCGAGCTCGATCCCGAGAGCCCGGTCGCCCGCGAGGTTGCCGGCAAGATCAAGGAGCTCGAGAGCGAAGGCTTCCGGTTCGAGGACGCCGAGGCGTCATTCGAGCTCCTCGTCCGCCGCACTCTCGGCCGCTACGCGCGGCCCTTCGAGCCACTCGCCTACGCCGTCGACGCGCGCAGGGACGCTGACCGGGAAGCGTGCCGGTCGACGGCGACCGTGGAAGTCGGAGTCGGCGGTGAGGTGCTTCGCGGAGAGGCAACGGGCGGCGGCCCGGTCGATGCGCTGGAGAAGGCGATGCGCCGCGCGCTATTGCCGGCGTTCCCGCACCTGGCGGGCGTCTCGCTGACGGACTTCCGGTCGCAGATCGCGCGAGCGGGTGACGGCGAGCGCGGAGCCGTGCGTGTCCGAATCACAGGGAGTGCCGAGGGACGGCCGCCCTGGACAACCGTCGGCAGCGCGCCGGACCTCCTCCACGCGAGCTGGCTGGCCCTGGCCGACTGCCTCGAGTTTGCCGTTCTCACCCGCGCCGGAGTCGGGAGCTCTGCAGCCGAGGCTCGACCGCAGGTGGAGGCAATGCCGATCGCCGAGCTAGCAGCCCTCCTGCGCACCGAGCTCACCGACGAGGATCGCCGCGTCCTCCAGACGCTCGACGAGTTCGCCTGGGGCGAGGCCACGCTCGACCTCGCGGATGCGGACGATCGGGAGCTCGCCGCGCAGGCGACGGCCCTCGGTGCGGCGCTGTTCTACAGCTTCGGGAACTTCTGCGCGATCGCCGCGCATCCGGATCGTCGATCCGTCGTCCGCGTCAATCTGGTCAAGGGGCGACCCGAGAACCAGGTCGGAAGCGTGACGACGACACGTGACCGGGTGACGAAGCTCTTCGACTGGAGCCTGCTCCCGGAAGGCATCTCACAGGAGCAAGCGCTCGCGGTGATGGACGATCTCTACGAGGTCGGCCCGATGGGCTTCCGCGGGCCGGCGGCGCAGGGCGTGCCCGACCAGGTCGCCTCCTTCGATGCCGAGACCCGGACGACGCAGGTGATCGCACCCGGCTACCGCTGCCCGTCGAACGAGCTGCTCGACGACATTCTCGAGCGCACCGGCGAGGACTTCCTCTTCATCACGTCGGCGAACGTGTCCAGCGGCGTCACCGGCCGGGTCGAGCCCGCGCACTACGACCTGCGCGGGATGCAGGACGACTTTGCCGACAGCGACGGCGTCGTGATGATCGGTCATCGCGACGAGGCGGCCGTGCGCGCGACCTACTCGCGGCATCTGCCCATGTCGACCTCGATCCTCGCGTTCCACAAGCTGGCCGACGGGCTGGCGCTGATCCTCGAGCGGCACGGCTCGCTCGCGGCCGACGACATCCGTGAGATCGTCGCCGCCCACGGCTTCGGCCTCGTCCTCGCGAACACCGCGCTCGAGCGGCTACCGCTCAGAGACGACTCGCAGGTCGCGGTTTCCTAATGCCAGTCGTCGCCGATCGGCGCCCCCGGAGGAGCCACGGAGACTGTCGGCTTCCGGCCCGCGATCAGAGTCGTGAAGACGGTGCCGAGCTCGCCGTTTCCGTCATGAGCCCGGCACGCGAGCACGAGCCGCAGCCGCTCACCGGCGCGCTCCGGCCCGGCGGTGACGCCTGGATAGGGCGGTTCGAATCGGACGCGGGTGTTGTCGATCCCTTCGAGCGCCCGGGCAGCAGCCAGCAGCCCCTCTTCGTCGGTAGGGATCTCCCCCACGCGGCCTGCATGCCGCCTGAGCGTGGCCGCAAGGGCGAGTCGACGCCCCTCGACTCCAAGGGAATCGGCCATTGACCAAGGATGGCACCGGACGCACGCTGACGCGCAAGTTGCTCGAGGCGCACCTCGTCGGGGGAACGCTCACGCCTGGCGAGGAGATCGACCTCGCCGTCGACCAGATCCTGATCGAGGATGTCACCGGAACCATGTGCTGCCTCCAGTTCGAGGCGCTCGAGGTCGATCGCTGCGAAGTTCCGCTCGCGGTCATGTACATCGACCACAACACCCTCCAGCTCGATTCGAAAGATATGGAGGCGCACCGCTACCTGAGGTCGTTTTCCGCGCGCTTCGGCCTCCTGTACTCACGCCCCGGAAACGGCATCTCGCACTACGTGCACCTCGAGCGGTTCTCGAGACCTGGTGCGCTGTTGCTCGGCGCCGACTCGCACACCACGGCGGCCGGCGCCGTCGGCAGCCTCGCCATCGGCGCCGGCGGGCTCGAGGTGGCCGTCGCGATGGCCGGCTATCCGTTCTCGACCGCCTGCCCCGAGGTCGTGGGCGTTCGCCTCGACGGCGCGCTCCCCGAGTGGGTGCAGGCCAAGGACGTGATCCTCGAGCTGCTCAGGCGGTTCGACGTGCGCGGGGGGCTCGGCAAGATCTTCGAGTTCACCGGCGAGGGGGTCGCTGCGCTGTCCGCGACCGAGCGCGCGACGATCTGCAACATGATCGTCGAGACGGGAGCCACGACTGCCGTGTTCCCGAGCGACGACCGCGTGCGCGAGTGGCTGTCCGCCCAGGATCGCGAGGATGACTTCGTCGAGCTGGCAGCGGATCCGGGCGCCGAATACGACGCGCTGGAGGTGATCGACCTCGCGGACCTCGAGCCGCTGATAGCGAAGCCGCACTCGCCCGGGAACGTCGTGCCGGTCGCGGAGCTGGCCGGGACGAAGACCGTTCAGGTCTGCGTCGGCTCCTCGGTCAACTCGTCCTACGAGGACCTGGCCATCGTCGCGGCGGTGTTGAAGGACGGAACCCTCGCCCCGGAGATTCAGCTGACCGTGACGCCCGGCTCGCGCCAGATCCTCGACACGATCGTGCGCAGCGGTGTGTACCTCGATCTCGTCGCCGCCGGAGCGCGCCTGCTCGAGCCCGTCTGCGGCCCTTGCATCGGCGTCGGTCAGGCCCCGGCCTCCGGGCTTCCGTCGGTCCGGACGTTCAACCGGAACTTCCCCGGGCGCAGCGGGACCCCAGGTGACGAGGTCTACCTCTGCTCCCCGGCAACGGCCGCAGCAACGGCTCTCCGCGGCGAGATCACCGACCCACGCACGCTCGGGCACCCACCGCAAATCGCCGACGCCCCGTCGGACCCGGCCCTGGACGAGCGCCAGATCCTCGTACCACCGCCGCCCCCTGCGGCGCATGAGGTGGAGGTCGTCCGCGGAGAAAGCATCGTTGCCCCGCCGCGGGGACGCCCCGTGCCCGACACGATCGAGGGCCGTGTGGCAATCGTCGTCGGCGACGACGTCTCGACGGGAGACATGGCACCCGACGGCGCGATCGGCATGAGCCTCTGGTCGAACATCGCCGAGTGCGCGACGTGGATGTTCCTGCGGCAGGACCCGGAGTTCCCGGAGCGAGCCGTCGCCTGGGGCGGCGGGGTGATCGTCGGCGGCCACAACTACGGGCAGGGCTCCTCGCGCGAGGTGGCGGCGATCGCTCCGCTCTTCCTGGGGATCCGTGCCGTAGTCGCGAAGGGCTTCGCGCGCATCCACCGGCGCAATCTCATCTGCCAGGGGATCCTGCCGCTGACCTTTGCCGACGAGGCCGACTACGAGCGGGTGATGATGGGGCAGACTTGGCGGATCCCAGGGGCGCGCGAAGCGGTCGCCCAAGGGGTCGAGTCGCTGAGCGCGGAGGCTGACGGGACACCTCTCCCGCTGCGCCTCTCGTTCTCGGTGCGCGAGCGCCAGATGCTCCTCGCCGGCGGGTTGCTCGAGCTCGTCCGCCAGGACGCATCCGAGCCGGTCGCGCAGTAGATTTCACCGCCATTCGAGGGGATACGAGGTAAAGGGGGAGTTGTGATTCACTTGCGCTCGCGGCACGTCGCGCTTCTGCTCGGCGCGCTCGTGCTTTCTCTAGCTTCTGCAGCCTTCGCCGGCTCGGCCCAGGCCGACGGGTTCACTCCCGGATCGGCCGGGCTCGGGGACCCGTTCTTCCCGAACGCGGGCAACGGGGGCTACGACGTCACGAACTACTCGCTCACGCTCACCTACGAGCCCGCGACCAATCACCTGGCGGGAACGGCGGTCGTCAGGGCAAGGGCGACGCAGGATCTCTCGAGGTTCAATCTCGACCTGCGCGGCTTCACGATCTCGCAGCTGCTCGTCGACGGACGGGCCGCGTCGTTCGCGCGCGACGGTCAGGAGCTGATCATCACGCCGCCCAGGCCACCGGGAATCCGGACGGGCACCACGTTCACGGTGACTATCGCCTATGCAGGAACGCCGTTGATCGTCACCGATCCCGACCAGTCGATCGAAGGCTGGGTGCCGACCGACGACGGGGCATTCGTCGTCGGCGAGCCGCAGGGCTCACCGGGGTGGTATCCGGCGAACGACAACCCGCGCGACAAGGCGACGTACGACTTCGCCGTGACCGTCCCCGCCGGACTCAAGGTGATGGCAAACGGCGTCCTCGATCTCGAACGTGACGCAGAACGGCAGGACGACCTGGGTGTGGCGCGAGACGGATCCGATGTCTCCCTACCTCGCCACGGCGACGCTCGGGCGCTTCGACCTGACGGTGTCGACCGTCTCCGGGGTTCCTTCGTACGTGGCCGTCGACCCTCAGCTCGCGAGTGGAAACGTGCTGCGCAAGCTGCCGGCGATCGTCGAGTTCTACAGCTCGATCTACGGCCCGTACCCGCTCAACGCGGTCGGCTCGGTCGTCGACTCGGCCAGGGAGGTTGGGTACTCGCTGGAGACGCAGACGAAGCCCGTCTACGACCGCATGCCGGACGAGGCCACGCTCGCGCACGAGCTCTCGCACATGTGGTACGGCGACTCGGTGACCCTCACGCAATGGCCGGACATCTGGCTCCACGAGGGCTTCGCCACCTGGTCCGAATGGATCTGGAGCGAGCACAGCGGCAACAAGTCGGCGCACCAGTCGTTCGAGCAGCTCTACAACACGCCGGCTCACGACACCGGTTTCTGGACACCGCCGCCCGCGAACCCCGGTAGCCCGGTGTTTCTCTTCAACGGCACGATCTATTACCGCGGCGGCATGACGCTGCAGGCCCTGCGAGAGAAGGTCGGCGACTTCGCCTTCTTCGGGATCATGCGGACCTGGGCGACGCAGAACCGCTACGGCAACGTGACGACGGCGCAGTTCATCGCGCTTTCCGAGCAGATCAGCGGCATGGACCTGGACCACTTCTTCGACGTCTGGGTCTACCGGCCGGAAAAGCCAACGTCCTGGTAGCCGAGTTGGGGGCGCCGCCGATAGGTGGCGCCCCCAGCTGACGTAGCCGGGAACCCAGGACCGCCGATCGGGCAACAACTTGGGTAGATGACCGATTCCGAGGCCATCCGAGCGTCGCTCGCCGACCCGCCCGCGTTCGAGGCCGTTTTTCAGCGTCACTTCGACGCAGTGCACCGGTTCCTCCGCCGGCGCGTGGCCGCAAGCGCCGCCGAGGACCTGGCCTCACAGACGTTCGTCGAGGCCTTCGACACCCGGAAGCGCTACCGGGCCGAGCGGCCGAACGCGCTGCCCTGGCTGCTTGGGATCGCGACGAACCTCATGCGCCACCACTATCGAGACGAGGAGCGGCAGCTCCGCGCTTATCAGCGCACCGGCGTGGATCCCGCGCACGATTCCCCGGAACCGTCCGGGGACCGCCGGGTCGCCGGCGCGCTCGCCGAGCTCCGCCCCGAGGAGCGAGACGCCCTGCTCCTGTTCGTCTGGGCCGACCTCGGCTACGAGGAGATCGCCGAGGCGCTCAGCCTCCCAGTCGGCACGGTGCGCTCGCGACTCAGTCGCGCCCGCCAGAAGCTGCGGGATGCACTGGCGCCGGAGAACGAACCTTCTGAGGTGACCAATGGATGAGCTCCGGCTGATCAAGCAGTTCCGCGCCGAGCTCCCCATCGATGCGGGGGCACGCGAACGGGCGCAGGAAGCGCTGCGCGCGCGCATCACCGGCTCGCGGCGGCGGAGTCGGAAGCTCGTCCTGGCCGTTGCGTTCGCGGTGGTCACCCTCCTCGCGACCGGAGTCGCGCTCGGGCTCGCGGACGACGTGATCGACCTCGTCCGAGGCAAGCCTGCCCCGAAGGACGTGAAGACGCTCTCCTTCCGGTCCCTGGACAAGCTCCCGCCGGGCGCGCGCTGGACCTGGCCGCAAGCAGATGCGAGCCGTGCACGGGGCGTCGCGGCCGTCCGGGTCGACGGAGGGCTCTTCGGCCTGTGGGAGGCTCCGGTCCGCGGAGGCGGCTGGTGCTTCGCGACCTGGGTCGTGGACGCGGAGGTGCGGCAGCTCCTCGCCCCGGGTGGGAACGGCGCCTGTGATCGCAAACCACCGCCTGCCGATCGCCTCCTGGCGTTCGAAGGACTCGGATTCACCGGCTACTTCACGGATCCTCAGAGGGCTCACTGGGCCGGATCGGTCTACGGGGTGACCCGGAGCGATGTTGCCACGGTCAAGGTCAAGTTCTCCGGCGGCCTGAGCAGACAGGCGAGGACTCTTCCGAGCTTCTTCTTCTCCGGCGTTCGCTACTTCCTCGTCGCAGCCCCGTGCGGCGCCGAGGCCGAAGCGGCAGTAGGTCTGGACCGGGCCGGCCGGGTAGTCGCCAGAGCGCCACAGGGAGCATTCTTCGGCGGCGGCGGCGTCGACTTGCCCGGACAGACGTGCCCATAGCCGTCCGACCGGTTATATCCTGAGCCCGAGGTAGCCCGCGCAAGCGAAGGATCGAGATGGCGGACGAGCGGCCTACTGCGGCCTCCGAGCGTCGATACCAGACGCGGATTGCAGTCCTGCTCGCAGCGGCCGCGGTCGCCACCGGGCTGATCGGAGCACGCACCGCAAACCTCGCTAGCGCCGCCGGCGGGGAGTGGGAGTCGGCGGTCCGGGTGCAGGTGAAAGGCAGCGCCGCCAGGACGACCGGAGAGCTCTTCGTCCACGGCGACGCGATCCCGAACGTGACCAGCTTCCAGAAGGCACTGATCCGTTCGAAGGAGTTCCTCGGCGAGCTCGAACGGGGCGACGAGCTCACCTCGGCCGAGTTCGATGCGCTCCGTGTGCTCGCTTTGTCACAGACCACGAGGGCGGCGGCACTGCGTAGCTCTGTCACCAGGGAGGCGAAGTACTTCGAGGACGAGGACTTCGAGGAATTCGACCTCCAACGAAAGCTTGCGGATCAGCGACGAGAGAATGTAAGCGGGCTCGAGGATCCCGCGGACGTGCGCGGAGCCGGCGACGATTTCTCGACGCACGCCGCCGCCGAAGCGCTCGCCGGGCTGCCGGCTGCGCTCGCGTTCCTGCTCGGATCTATCGCTCAGGCGCTCGGGCGCGGCAGGAAGGCTCTCTGGTGGGCGGGCGCCATAGCGCTCGGCACGTCGGTCGTGGCGGCCGTCGCGCTCGAGCTGGTGATGTTCCGGTGACGGACGTCCGACGCCTGCTTGCGGTCCTCGGCGGCCTGGCCGCTCTCGTCGCCGCTTTGCTGGGCACGCTCCAGATCGATTCGAGCCGAAAGTCGGACCGAGCGGCAGCAGAAGGGTCGCGTCTCGCCGTCGAGATCTTCGAGGACCTGACGTCTGCGGGTCTCGCCTTGAACCTCGAGTTGTCCGTCATCCGTGAGCAGTTCGAGCTCGAGACCGACGCGGATTCCGTCGAGCTGCTCACCGCAGATGGCTCCGAGTCGGGTCTCGGCGCTGTGGCCCTGGCAGACAAGCGGGCTGCTTCCCGCCTCAAGAGCGCGGGGTCAACGATGATCGGCAAGCCTCTCGGACTCGAGAGCGGGCCTGCACTCATTGCCGGACTGGAGGCGCTGAAGGAGCAGCTGGACGGAACGGTCGCGCGTCAGAACGCGGCGATCGCGGAGGCGGACAGGTTTGCGCGCCGCTCGGGCGGCGCTTCGCGGGGGCTTCTCCTCGTGGCCATGGCCGGCGCGCTCTTCACGCTCGCCGGCTCCATCCGCGAGCGCCGGCCGGCGCAGCTGGCTCTCGGCACGGGTGCCCTCGTCCTCGTGGCCTCCGTCGTCACGGGGGTGCTCGCGCTGTTGGCCTAAGCGGCCGAGTATTCGACCAGGCCGTCGCGGTTGCTCCGACCCGCCTGGTCCCGGTGCACGAGATACTCGATGTGGGCCCGAGCCTCGGCCAGGGCGAACCGCCGCAGTGCCGTCGACAGCTCCTCGGGCCAGAGCGCAAAGGACACCGCGTACGCCGTCTGGGGCTTGTCGCCGAGTGCGGTGGCCGTCTGCTCGAGCCGGTCATGATGATGCGAGATCAGCTCGCGCGCGCGTCCGGCGGGGTCTTCGATGGCCACGCCGTGACCTCCGTAGGCGACCCGCGGCGAGAGGCGCTCGATCAGCTCCAATGACGAGAGGTAGTCGGCGAGCGGGTCCGGTCGCGAGTCGGGATAGAGGCCGACGTTCGGCGTGATCGAGGCGAGCAGCGCGTCGCCCGCGATCAGGACCCCGTCGCGCACGAGCGCCAGGTGGCCGTCCGCGTGGCCGGGAACGTGCAGCACCTCCCAGCCGTCCACGGCGTCGCCGGCGGCGAGAGGCTCGGGATCCCGCACGAACCGAACCAGTCGGCCGAGCGCCTGCGACTCCCGCCGGAAGGTGGCGATCTCGTCGTCGGGCACACCGTGCGCGTGCAGGTACTCGGGCACACGCTCGAGAACGCGGTCCCCGCCCCAGGTCCGCACACACTGTGCGTAGTCCTCCGCTCCCTGGAACACTCGCGCACCGGTCAGCTCGGCCAGATCGGCGGCCGCGCCGACGTGATCGGGGTGGAAGTGCGTGACCACGATGCGCCGGACCGGGCCGTCCAGCTCCTCGAGCGATCGAGGCCCACTTCTCGCGCGCACCGGGCAGCGCCCAGGCCGGTATCGACCGCAGTCCAGCCGTCCGAGCCCGGCAGCAGGTAGCAGTGAACGTGGTCGATTCCGAGCGGCAACGGAAACGTCACGCGGCGCACGCCGCCCTCCAGTTCGAGCATTCGCCTATTCAAGCGGCTTATGATCCCCGCCCCGTGGCTTTGCTCTCCGTCGAAGACGTGACGCGCCGCTTCGGAGGGATCGTCGCGCTCGACAAGGTGTCGCTCGCAGCCGACGAAGGGACGATCACCGGGCTCATCGGCCCGAACGGCGCTGGCAAGACGACGCTCTTCAACGTCGTCACTCGCCTGTATAAGCCAGACGAGGGCCGAGTGGTGCTGGACGGCCACGACCTGCTCCGTACTCCTCCGTACCGAATCGTGCGGCGCGGGGTGGCACGCACGTTCCAGAACGTCGTGCTCTTCCCGACGATGACGGTGACGGAGAACGTGCTCGTCGGTGCGCACACGCGCATGCGGCCCTTCGGCGAGCGCCGGGCACGAGGCGGACGCACTCGAGACGCTCGAGTACCTCGGACTGACGAGCCTCGCGGCTCGGCCCGCGGCCGGCTTGCCCTTCGGGACTCTGAAGCGGATCGAGCTCGCCCGTGCACTCGTCTCCAAGCCGCGCCTGCTCTTGCTCGACGAGCCGGCCGGCGGCCTGAACCACGAGGAGGTCGAAGAGCTCAAGGGCCTGATCGGGAAGCTGCAGAAGGACTTCTCGCTGACCATCCTGCTCGTGGAGCACCACATGGCGCTCGTGATGTCGGTGTGCGATCGCGTGCACGTGCTCAACTTCGGCAGCAAGATCGCCGAGGGCACGCCGGCCGAGGTGCGGGCGGACCCGGACGTGATCGAGGCTTATCTCGGGGGCGAGAGTGCCGCTGCTTGAGCTGCAGGACGTGCTGGCGCGCTACGGGCCGATCCGCGCCCTGCACGGCGTCTCGCTGACCGTCGACGAGGGCGAGGTCGTCGCGATCCTCGGGGCCAACGGCGCCGGCAAGACGACCACCCTGCGCGCGATCTGCGGCATGGTCCGCACCGCCGGGCGAGATCAGCTTCGCGGGACGCACGATCATCCGCCGCAGCCCGAGGCCATCGCGCGCCTCGGCATCGCGCACGTCCCCGAGGGCCGCGGCCTCTTCACCGAGCTGAGCGTCTGGGAGAACCTCCGCATGGGCGCGGTCGTCCGTGGCGGACAGAAGAGGCTCCGTCAGGACGCCAAGCGGGTCCTCGGCTACTTCCCCTGGATGGAGGCGCCGCGGGACCAGCAGGCGGGAACACTGAGCGGCGGCGAGCAGCAGATGCTGGCTCTCGTCCGGGGGCTCGTGTCCCGCCCACGCCTCCTGTTGCTGGACGAGCCGTCGCTCGGGCTGGCGCCCACGATCGTGCGGGAGCTGTTCGCCATCGTGCAGCGCTTGAACCAGGAGGAGGGCCTGACCGTGCTCGTCGTCGAGCAGAACGCAACGATCGCGCTGGAGACGGCCGCTCGTGCCTACGTGCTCGAGGTCGGCAAGGTCGCCGTGTCGGGCGAGAGCGCCGAGCTCCAGCGGCACGAGGGCGTCAGAAAGTCGTACCTGGGCTACTGATGGCCGATTTCGTCCAACAGGTCGTCAGCGGTCTCGCTACGGGCGCGATCTTCGCGAGCCTCGCGCTGGCGCTCGTCCTCATCTACCGCGCCACCGACGTCGTCAACTTCGCCCAGGGCGAGATGGCGACGTTCGCCACCTACATCGCCTGGTCGCTGATGGACCACGGCCTCTCGTACTGGCCCGCGTTCGCGCTGACGCTCGTGATCGCGTTCGTCGGAGGAGCAGCGATCGAACGCGTCGTGATCCGCCCCGTCGAGCACCGGCCCGAGATCGTGATCGTGATCGTCACGATCGGGCTCCTGATCCTCCTGAACGGGCTGACCGGCTGGATCTGGGGAGCCGAGGTGAAGGCCTTCGACAGCCCGTTCCCGAACGAGACGTGGGACGTCGGGTGGCGTCGCCCTCTCGGTCGCAGGACATCGGGACGCTCGGCGTCTGCCTGCTGACCGTCCTCGCGCTCTGGGCCTTCTTCCGCTTCACGACGCTCGGCCTCGTCATGCGCGCGGTCGCCAACAACCCGACCGCCAGCCGCCTGGTGGGCGTGCGGGTGGGCTGGATGCTCGCGCTCGGCTGGGGCCTGGCCGCGGTGCTGGGCGCGGTCGCCGGGATGATGGCCGCGCCGACCCTGTTCCTCGACCCGACCATGATGCTGATCATCCTGATCTACGCGTTCGCCGCGGCGGTGCTCGGCGGGATCGACAGCCCGGTCGGCGCCGTCGTGGGCGGGCTGACGCTCGGCGTGCTCATCAACCTGCTCGGCGCCTACGTGGACTTCGTAGGGAGCGAGCTGAGGCTGCCGACGGCGCTCCTCGTCCTACTCGCTGTCCTGCTGATCCGCCCGCAGGGGCTGTTCGGCCACAAGGTGGTGCGGAGGGTATGAGCGCGCCTGCGCTGTCCACGATCCTCAAGTTCGCGACCTTCGGCGCGGCGAGTCGATCGTGATCGCGCTGCTGCCCCGCTTCATGGGCGAGTTCCGCCTGTCGCAGTTCACGTTCGTGGCGCTCTACTTCATCGCGCTGCATCGGGCTCAACATCCTCACCGGGTACAACGGGCAGATCTCGCTCGGCCACGGCGCGTTCATGGGCATCGGCGCCTACGTCAGCGCACTGCTGATCCTCGGTCGCCCCGGCCTCGAGCTGTACAAGCTGGACCCGCCGGGCTGGCTCCCGCTCGGCGACGGGATGACCCCGCTGTTCACGATCCCGATCGCCGGCGCTGGTCACCGGGATCGTCGGCGTCCTGTTCGGCATCCCGGCACTGCGGCTCGCCGGCGTCTCGCTCGCGCTGGCGACGTTCGCGATGGCCGTCTCCATGCCGACGGTGGCAAAGCGCTTCGACTCTGTCACCGGAGGAGGCGGAGGCCTGAGCCTCACCTTGCCGGCGACGCCGTTCGGATGGGACATCTCCACTCGCCACTGGCTCTACTACGAGGCCTGGGTCACAGCGGGGATCCTGTTCGTCGCCGCCTGGGTGATGGTCCGCGGGCGGCTGGGGAGGGCATGGCGGTCGATCCGCGACGGCGAGGTGGCGGCGGTCTCGTCCGGCGTCAACCCCGCGCTCTACAAGACGCTCGCGTTCGGCGTCTCCTCCTTCTACGCGGGCGTCGCGGGTGCGCTGCTCGTGATCGAGGTCTCCTTCGTCAACCCGGACACGTTCCCGGTCGGGCTGTCGATCCTGCTGCTCGCGAGCGCTGTGATCGGCGGTCTCGGCGCGCTGACGGGCGTGATCTTCGGCGCCCTCGTTCTCGAGTTCCTGCCTGTGTACGCCCAGAAGCCGCCCTTGCTGCCGTTCGACTTCTCGACCCAGGCGCCCTCCGTCGTCTTCGGCGCAGTGCTGATCCTGATCATGTTCTTGCTTCCCGGGGGCTTTGCCGGACTTTTGCGAAAGCTCAGCGGCGTGTTTAATGGAGTGTTGCGGCGACTAATTGAGGGGGGTCGGCCAACGCCGGTCTCCTCGACAAGGAGGAACGGATGAGAAAGCTACTTCTGGCTGGTGCGCTTGTCGCCATGCTTGCGGCACTCTCGACGGCGACGGCGGCCCCGGAGATCACCACTGCTCCGAGCGCGACCCCGGGAGTGACGAGCAGGTCGATCACCATCGGCGGGACGTTCCCGCTCAGCGGGCCCGGCGTCGCTCTACGCCCCGATCCCCAAGGGCATGAAGGCGTACTTCAGCTACATCAACAAGCGCCGGTCCAAGGTCGACGGCAAGCGCGGGCGTCTACGGTCGGCAGATCGTCTGGAAGTTCTACGACGACCAGTACAACCCGGCGCAGACCGTTCAGCTGACCAACAAGCTGATCCTCCAGGACAAGATCTTCGCGAACGTCGGCTCGCTCGGCACCGAGCACAACCAGGCCATCCGGCCGCTGCTCAACTACCGCAAGGTCCCGCACGTCCTCGTCTCGACCGGCGCCAGCTACTGGGGGACCGCAGACGAGCACAGTTCCCGTGGACGATCGGGCTGGCAGCCCGACTACATCTCCGAGGGACGCGTCTACGGCCAGGTGGATCGTGGCGAACAAGCCGAACGCGAAGATCGCGATCTTCTACCAGAACGACGACTACGGCAAGGACTACCTCAACGGCTTCAAGCAGGGCCTCGGCAGCAGGACGAGCCTGATCGTGTCCGAGCAGAGCTACGAGGTCACCGACGCGAGCTACGCCTCGCAGATCGTCCGCCAGAGGGCGTCGGGCGCCGACACCTGGGTGCTCCTGACGACCCCGACGCCGACGGTGCGGGCGATCGGGACGGCAAAGGCGCTCGACTGGAAGCCGGAGCAGATCGTGATCAACTCCGTCGCGGCAACCGACGGCGTCATGAGGGCGGCCGAGGCACAACGCCGGCGCCGCCTACGTCAACGGCGCCGTCAGCACCGGCGTACCTGAAGAACCCGACCGAACCCGAAGTACGCGCACGGACGCGTGCGGTACGGCAGTACAACCAGGCTCATGACGAAGTACGGGCCGCCGGAGCCAACCGGGCGGACACGTTCTACTACTACGGGTTCGCCAAGGCGTACGACTTCGTCAAGCTGCTCTACCTGCGCGGGCAAGAACCCGACGCGCGATTCGCTCATGAAGGCCGACGCAGAGGATGAACTGGGTCAACCCGTACCTGATCAAGGGCGTTGCAGTCGAAGACGTCGAGCGACCGACGCCTTCCCGCTCGACCAGATCAAGCTCGTCCGCTACAACGACGGCTCCTGGAGCGAGATCAGCAACCTGTTCAAGGGCCGCTAGGCTCGAACCAGGCGATCGACGACGGGGCCGGCACTGCCGGCCCCGTCTCGTTTCGAGTAGAAACGCGCAGTGGACTTCACGCTGACCCCCGAGCAGGAGCTGATCCGCAGCACAGCCCGCGAGTTTCTCGAGCGCGAGGTCGTCCCGCACGCCCGCGACTGGGACCGCAGCGAGACGATGGACCGCGGGATCGTCGGGCAAGCTCGCCGAGATCGGCTTCCTGGGCGCCTCGCTGCCCGCCGAGCACGGCGGCATGGGCCTCGACACGATCTCGTACTGCCTGGTGATGGAGGAGCTCGGCCGGGCGGACTCCTCGGTGCGGGGCATCGTCTCGGTGCAGAGCGGGCTCGTCGGCAAGACCATGGCCAAGTGGGGCACCGACGAGCAGCGTGAGCGAATGGCTGCCGCGGCTGGCCTCCGGCGAGGCGCTCGGCTGCTACGCGCTGACGGAGCCCGGGCTCGGGCTCCGACCCGGCGAGCCTCGACGACGCGGGCCGAGCGCGACGGCGACGACTGGGTGCTCACGGGCTCGAAGATCTTCATCACGCTCGGCACGTGGGCCGAGCTCGCGCTCGTGTTCGCGCGCAGCGGCGAGGAAGGCGCCCGCGGGATCACGTGCTTCCTCGTCCCGACCGGCTCGGAGGGCTTCGCGGCGCGGCCGATCAAGGGCAAGCTCGGCCTGCGCGCTCAGGACACCGGCGAGCTCTTCCTCGAGGCGGTGCGCGTGCCGGACTCGGCCCGGCTCGGCGACGAGGGCGAGGGCTTCAAGGTCGCGATGTCGGCGCTCGACAACGGTCGCATCTCGCTCGCGGCCGGCTGCGTCGGCATCGCCCAGGGCTGCCTCGACGCCTCCGTCGCCTACGCGCAGGAGCGGACGCAGTTCGGCAAGCCGATCGCCGGCTTCCAGCTCGTGCAGGAGCTGCTCGCGGACATCTCGGTCGAGGCCGACGCCGCGCGGCTGCTGACCTGGCGGGCGGCTGCGCTCGCCGACGCGCGGCGAGCGCCACACGCTCGAGTCGTCGGTCGCGAAGTACTACGCCAGCGAGGTGTCCGTCCGCGCGGCCAACGCGGCCGTCCAGGTGCACGGCGGGTACGGCTACGTGGACGAGTACCCGGTCGGGAAGTACCTGCGCGACGCGCGCGTTACGACGCTCTACGAAGGCACGAGCCAGATCCAGAAGCTGATCATCGGCCGGCACCTGACAGGAGAGAGCGCCTTTGTCTGAAGCAGTGATCGTTTCCGCCACGCGCACACCGATCGGGCGGGCGAACAAGGGGTCGCTCGTCGACGCGCGCCCCGACGACCTCGTCGCCTTCGCGATCGACGCCGCGCTGAAGCAGGTGCCCGAGCTCGACCGCGCTGAGATCGCCGACGTCATGGTCGGCTGCGGCTTCCCCCAGGAGCGGCAGGGCATGAACCTCGGCCGCCGCGCGGCGCTGCTGGCCGGGCTGCCCGGACACCGTCCCGGGCACGACCGTCAACCGCTTCTGCGCGTCCTCGCTGCAGACGATCCGGATGGCCTTTCACGCGATCAGGGCCGGCGAGGGCGACGCGTTCGTGGCGGCCGGCGTCGAGTCGATCACGCAGGTCGACGGCTACCCGAAGGACACCGAGGAGCTGCACCCGAAGCTGTTCGGCGACGACGCGCCGATCGCGAACGTCTACATCCCGATGGGCCTGACCGCCGAGAACGTCGCCGAGCGGTGGAACGTCTCGCGCGAGGACATGGACCGCTTCGCGCAGCGCTCGCAGGAGCGCGCCGTCGCCGCGCAGGACTCGGGCTTCTTCGCGCGCGAGATCACGCCCTGGAACGGCGCCGACGCCGGACGACGGGCCGCGCCGCGGGCTCGACGCTCGAGAAGCTCGCCTCGCTGGAGCCGGCGTTCAAGCCGGGCGGCAAGGTCACGGCCGGCAACGCGTGCCCGCTGAACGACGGCGCCGCCGCGGTGGTCGTCATGAGCGAGGAGCGGGCGCGACGAGCTCGGGCTGAAGCCGCGCGCGCGGATCATCGCCTCGTCGGTCTCGGGCGTCGAGCCGGAGATCATGGGCGTCGGCCCGATCGGGGCGGTGCAGCAAGGTGCTCGCCCAGGCGGGGATGACGATCGACGACGTCGACGTGATGGAGCTGAACGAGGCGTTCGCCGCGCAGGTGCTCCCCGTCTGCCGCGAGGTCGGCGTCGACCCGTTCGGCGAGAAGCTGAACCCGCACGGCGGCGCGATCGCGCTCGGCCACCCCTACGGGATGACCGGCGCGCGGATCATGTGCACGCTGCTGAACGACCTCGACGACGCTCGACGGGACGATCGGGCTCGAGACGATGTGCGTCGGCGGCGGCCAGGGGATGGCGATGCTCGTCGAGCGCCTGAACTGAACGCGCCTCTGCTGCTGATCTCCGGCCTCGGCCAGGGCAGCTGGGTGTGGCGGGACGTCGTGCCGCTGCTCGACGGCGAGCGCACGGTGATCACCTACGACAATCTCGGCACCGGTCTCCTGAACGACCGGCCTGCCCGCACCTCGATCGCGGAGCTGGCCGAGGATGCGCTGGCGCAGATCGACGAGCCTGCGGATCTCCTCGGCCTGTCCATGGGCGGTTACGTGGCGCTGACGCTCGCCTTGAACGAGCCCGCCCGCGTGAAGTCGCTCGTCCTGACCGGAACCGGGGCGGGAGGGCCCGACCGAGTGCGTCGCCCGGCACATGTGGCCGCTGCGTTCACCACGGCGCTGGGCCTCCCCTACGCGGCGTTTGCACGCCGCACGATGCCGTACACGTTCTCGCCGGGGTGGACGGACGCGAATCCGGAGCGCTTCGAGGAGATCCTCGCGGCGCGCCTGGAGAGCCCCTCGCCCTACGCAACGATCGAGGCGCACGCGAATGCGTGCTACGCGTTCTACGCGCAAGGTTGCGACGTGGAGCGCATCGACGCGCCCGCGCTCGTGATCCACGGCGCCGACGACGTGATCATCCCGGTCGAGAACGGGCGCCGGCTCGCGGAGCGCCTGCCGAATGCGGAGTACGTCGAGCTCGCGGATCACGGTCACAATCTCCCTCTGGAAGACCCACAGACATTCGCCGCGCTGATCCTTCGCTTCCTGAACACATGAGCGTCTACCGCACGCCCGAGGAGTGCTTTCGCGCCTTGCCCGGGTATGCGTTCGAGCCGAACTACCTGGAGCAGGACGGGCTCCGCATGCACTACCTGGACGAGGGCGCGGGCGACCCGGTCCTGCTCCTGCACGGCGAGCCGACCTGGTCGTTCCTCTACCGCAAGGCCATCTCGCCGATCGCCGCGGTCGCCCGTGTGCGTCGCGCCGGACTACTTCGGCTTCGGCCGCTCGGACAAGCCGGTCGAGCGCGACTGGTACTCGTACGACCGCCACTACGACTCGATCGAACGCTTCGTGGAGAAGCTCGACCTGCGGGAGCTAACGGTCGTCGTCCACGACTGGGGCGGGCCGATCGGCCTCCGCCTCGCGGCCGAGCAGCCCGAGCGCGTGGCCCGGCTCGTGATCACGAACACCGGCCTCTATGCGGGGCGGCCGCCCTCGGACGAGTGGCTTCGCTTTCGGGCCTTCGTCCGCAGGGTGGGGACGGAGCTACGGCCGGGTCAGCTCGTGCAGATCACGTGCGTGACCGAGCTCGCCGACGACGTCGTCGCCGGTTACGACGCGCCTTACCCGGTTCCCGAAGCGAAGACAGCGCTGGTCATGTTTCCCGAGCTCGTTCCCACCGAGCCGGAGCACCCCTCGGCGGAGACGATGCTCCGGGTTCGCGAGGCTCTCCGTAGCTGGCACAAGCCGGCGCTCGTGCTCTTCAGCGACTCCGATCCGATCTTCTCGCCGCGGGTGGCGGAGCGCTTCGCGGAGCTGATCCCCGGTGCGGAGCTCGGCGAGCCGCTCGCGGGCGCGGGGCACTTCCTCCAGGAGGACAAGGGCGAGGAGCTCGGGGCGCGAATCGTCGGCTGGCTGGCCGGCTAGCTGAGCACGGCCTGTGTCTGCGTGACCTGGGCGACGCGACGCTGCTCGGCGTCCAGCACGTCGGTCTGGACGACGATGAACGTGCGGCCGACGTGGAGCGGCCGCGTCACGCCCTCGACGTGACCCTCGCGGACCGCGCGGAAGAAGTTCGTCTTCGACTCGACAGTCGCCGTCGTCGTCCCGCCGTCCGGAAGGTTGAGGAAGGCGCAGACCCCGCCCAGCGTGTCGGCGAACGCCATCAACGCGCCGCCGTGCAGCACCCCGGCGGCGGTGCAGCGCTCGGGCGCCCAGTCCATCCGGCCCGACACTTCGTCGGGCTCGGCCTTCGAGACCTCGATGCCGAGGGTGCCCGCGAGCGGGACGATGTCCGCGAGGTTCTCCACGCGGCGGGAGATTACGCTGCTGCGGGTGCCTGAAGCGCGGCCTCGCCGCGGAACGCGACTTCGAGCGTGTTGCCGTCGAAGTCGAGGACGCGAGCCGAGTAGTGCTCAGAGCGAGCATCGGGTTCCCGATCGGCGCGGGCCCCGGCGGCAACAGCCGTGCCGTAGAACGCGTGGACAGCACCGGCGTCCTCGGCCTCGAGTGCGATCTCTTGGCCGGCAGCGAGCCCGGACTCGACGAGCCAGAGCGAGCTCGGCTCCCCCGGCTTGCCGAAGTAGGCACGCCGGTTGTCCGGCCAGTCGAGGAGGGTGACGAGGCCGAGACGAGCCAGCACCTCTTCGTAGAACGGCTTGCTCACGGAGTAGTCCCGGACGAAGACGGTGAGGTGATCATGCTCCATGGCAAGATAATAGAACGATCGTACTATTTTGTCAAGCAGATGCGCTAAGATGAGCTTGTGCAACCGGATAAAAGCGTATGACCGTGCTGAAAACAAAGGGTGAGCGCACCCGTCACGCGATTCTGACTCGGGCCGCCGAGCTCGCGACGCAGGAAGGGCTCGAGCCGTTGTCGATCGGCCGCCTCGCAGAGGCGACCGAGATGAGCAAGAGCGGCCTCTTCGCGCATTTCGGCTCCAAGGAGGAGCTGCAGCTCGCCACCGTCGATCACGCCGCCGCCCTCTTTCGCGAAGAGGTCATCGCTCCCGCCCGCGCAGCGCCGAAGGGGTTGGCGCGCGTCTGGGCGCTGTGCGATCACATGGTCGACTACTCCGAGCGCCAGGTCTTCCCCGGAGGCTGTTTCTTCGCCTGCACCTCGGCCGAGTTCAACAACAGGCCCGGGCCGGTGCGTGACCGGATCGTGGAGATGGTCGGAACCTGGCTCTCGTATCTCGAGCACGCGGTCGAGCAGGCGCAGCAGGCGGGCGAGCTCGACCAGTCCCTGACCGCTCGCGAGATCGCGTTCCAGCTCGACTCTTTCGCGCAGGCGGCCAACGCCCAGTATCAGATGTTCCGTGACGAGCAGGTCTTCGCCGAGGCGCGCCGTGCAGTGCGCGAGCGCCTCGAGAGCCTCAGGGTCTGAACTCTCCCCAGAGCTCTTCCATCGTCCGCAGACGGTTGCCGACGTGTGCCGGGTCGTACGGCGTGTGGTTGACAGCCCGGACGACCCAGTCGTCGCCGACGTCGAGGACGTTGATGCACGCCGGCGACTGCTCGAGGTTGCCGAGCAGCGTCGCGGCCGCCGGTCAGCGCGTAGGAGAGGATCGCGCGGTTGACGCCGCCGTGCAGCACCGCGAGGAGCACGTCCCAATCGGCGTCGGCTATGAGCCGGTCCACTGCGGGGATGACGCGATCGAACAGCGAGCCGATCGTCTCGCCGCCGAGAAAACGCGCGTCCTCGGGAACGACGTCCCGCCACGCTTCGAGGAAGGCGGCCTCGAGCTCGTCCTCGGGGATCTCGTCGAGGCGGCCGGATTCGATCTCGCGCAGATCGGGCCACGACTCGGGCTCGAGCGACGGGCGCGACGATGCGGGCGGTTTCGACCGTCCGCGGCAGGCCGCTCGTGACGACGCGGTCGAAGGCGATGCCGTCGAGCAGCTTCGCCGCGGCCGCGGCCTGCTCGCGCCCTTCCTCCGTCAGCGGCACGCGAATGCTGGCTTCAGCGGGCGGCCGTCCTCGAAGTAGGCGACCTGGCCGTGGCGCATCAGGTAGATCCGGCGGCGGGTCACTCGTAGCGCTCGAGGTACTGCGGGTTGGAGATGCGGAGCTTGGCGGCGACGTGCTCCTTCAGGATCGCGTGCGCGTCGGCGGGGACATCGCCGGCGCGGATCCGGCGGGCGAGCTCGCGCGAGCTCGTCCTCGCCCGAGTCCGGGCTCGTCCGATCTCGAGCTCGCGGCGCGCGATCCCGAGCGCGTTCATCGCCACGAGCGTGCGGAACTTCAGCCGGTGGTCGTCGAGGCGTCGGGAGCACCTCGTCGGCGAGGAACTCCTCGACGGCCTCGACGAGCTCGGCGCGGTCGGCCGGTCGCTCATGCGCGCGCTCGATCAGGTCGAGCAGCTCGTACTCCATCTCGGCGGCCATCCGGCCGAGCACGGCGTACTCGACGCTGCGGTCGAGGCCGGTCAGGTGGCGGCGGCACTGCGTGAGGCAGCCGGTCGCCCACTTGACGTTGCCGAGCACCTCCCACCAGTAGAGCTCGCCTCGAGACGACGTCGCGGCCGGTGCAGCTCGTCGTAGCGCTCGAGGTACGGCTCGACGCTCGCCGACGCCGCCGAGCCGCCGGTCGTCGGCGCCGAAGCGCCATGCGCGGACGAGCGGCCACGCGACGTCCTCGACGCGGGTCGCCGAGGTGCGCGAACTCCCAGTCGAGGACGGACTCGAGCCCGTGCTCGGACGACGACGACGTTGCCGATCCGGAAGTCGCCGTGGCGTGACGACGTCGCGGCGAGCGGCGCCGGCCGGTGCTCGCGCAGCCACCAGAGGCCGTACTCGATCGCCGGGTGCGGCTCGCCGACCGAGTCGAGCTCGTCGTCGAAGCGCTCGAGGATGTCGCCCCGCGGAGGAAGGGCGAGCCGGTCCGGCGGGATCGCGTGGATCTTCGCGAGCTCCTCCGCCAGCTGCGCGTCCAGGCCGCGGCGGCGGGTCGCGCGACGATGCGCCGGCCGATCGTCTCGCCCTCGACGCGCTCCATCGCGAACGCCTCGCGGCCGCCGAGCTCGCCCAGGTAGGCGACCGGCCGCGGCACGCTGCACGCCGGCCTCGGCGGCGGCCTCGAGCACGTGGAACTCCTGCTCGAGCGAGAGCGTCGCTGCGTGGATGACGCCGCCGACGCGCGGCGGACGAGCAGCGCCGCCGCCCGTCCGCGTCGACCGCCCACGCCTCCTTCGACGCGCCGCCGGCGAGCAGACTGCATCGACTCGACGTGCGCCCGAGCCGCTCCTCGAGCTCGGCCGCCCAGGGGACGTCGGCGTACCAGGCCGATTGGCCGCCGTCCACGACGAGCGTGTGGCCGGTGACGTAGCGCCGACGCGTCGCGAGGCGAGGAACACGACGGCGCCCTTCAGGTCGTCGCGGCCCGCCGAAGCGGCCGAGCGGGATGTGCTGCGTGCAGCCGCTCGCTCGTGGCGTCGAGCACGAAGCTCGGACATGTCCGACGGGAACCAGCCCGGGCGCGATCGCGTTGACCCTGATCCCGTGCCGCGCCCACTTCCACGCGAGGTCGCGCGTGAACGCGATCACGCCGCCCTTGCGTCGCGTTGTACGGCGATCGTGTTCATGACCTCGGGCGGCCGCGCCGTGCAGGCCCGCGACCGAGGCGATGTTCACGATCGTGCCGCCGCCCTGCTCGATCATCACGCGTCCCGCCGCCTGCGAGCAGAGGAAGACGCCGGTCAGGTTGACGTCGACGACCTTCTGCCAGCCCTCGAGCGGCATGTCCTCGGGGCGCGCGCCCCAGACGGTGCCCGCGTTGTTGACGAGGACGTCGATCCGGCCGAGCTCGTCGACGCGCCGCGGTCGACGATCGCGCTGCACCTCGCTCCTGATCGCGCGACGTCGCAGCGCGAGCCCGATCGCGCGCACGCCGAGCTGCTCGAGAGCTCGGCCGCCGCCTGCTCGCAGCGCTCGGCCTTGCGCGCGCAGAGGACGAGGTCGGCGCCGGCCTCCGCGAGCGCCTGCGCCATCTGCCGGCCGATCCCGCTGCCGCCGCCGGTGACGATCGCGACCTTGCCGCTCAGGTCGAAGAGCTCGTGCGTTCACAGGCGCAGCCTCCGCCACGCACGCGCAGCGTCGCCGCGTCGCGCGTCGAGACGAGCAGCGTGGTCGCGCCCGACTCGCGCCACGCGTCGAGCCGCTCGGCGATCCGCTCGCGCGGCCCGACGAGCGCGACCTCGTCGACGAGCGCGTCGGGCACGGCGGCGGCCGCGTCGCGCTGCTTGCCGTCGAGGAAGAGATCCTGGATCTCGCTGCGCCTCGGCCTCGTAGCCGTAGCTCGCGACGACGAGCTCGTTGTAGAAGTTCTTGCCGCGCGCGCCCATGCCGCCGACGTACAGCGCGTAGTACGGCTTGCAGCGCGTCGCGCGCCGGTCTGGACGTCGTCCGACGACGACGCCGGGCACGGCCGGCGCGATGTCGAGCCCGTCTCGCGCGCGAACGGAGCCGGGAACGTCTCGCGCGCGCGCTCGGGCGAGAAGAAGATCGGCAGCCAGCCGTCGGCGATCTCGGCGGCGAGCTCGACGTTCTTCGGCCCGATCGCGGCGAGGTAGATCGGGATCTCGGCGCGCAGCGGGCGCACCATCAGCTTCAGCGGCTTGCCGAGCCCGGTCGCGTCCGGCGCCGTCGATACGGGATCTGCGTAGTGCTCGCCGTCGTGCTCGAGCGATCTCGCGGCGGAGCGCGGCGCGCACGATCTCGACGTACTCGCGCGTCTTCGCGAGCGGCTTGCCCCACGGCTCGCCGTGCCAGCCCTCGACGACCTGCGGCCCGGACGTGCCGAGCCCGAGCAGGAAGCGGCCGCCGGACATCAGGTCGAGCGTCGCCGCGGTCATCGCCGTGTTCGCAGGCGTGCGGGCGGGGATCTGCATGATCGCCGAGCCGATCTTGAGCGTCGTCGTCGTCGCCGCGAGCCACGCGAGGACGTGACGGCGTCCGTCCCCCAGGCCTCCGCGGCCCAGGCGGAGTCGTAGCCGAGCCGCTCGGCCTCCTGCGCGAGCGCGATCAGCTCGAGCGGGTTCGTGCCCGGCGGGGCGTAGCCCATGTAGAAGCCGAGGCGCACGACGTGCGATGCTAACCGGGTGGCGGTCACCGAACTCGCTCCACCGCCGGGCCTCGAGGAGCTGCGCGACGCGCTACCGCGCCTTCATGGAGGAGCACGTCTACCCCGACGAGCGCCGCGCTCGACGCGGGAGGACGACGCCGCCGATCGGCTGATCGCCGGGCTGCGCGCCGCGCGCGCGACGCAGGGCCTCTGGGCGCCGCACCTGCCGCCGGAGGCCGGCGGGACCGGCCAGGGGCTTCCTCGCCTACGCGTACCTGAACGAGGAGATCGGGCGCGCGATCTGGGCCCAGCTCGTCTTCGGCTGCCAGGCGCCGGACGCCGGCAACGGCGAGATCCTGCACCTGTTCGGCACCGACGGAGCAGAAGGAGCGCTGGCTGCGGCCGCTCGTGGCCGGCGAGATGCGCTCGTTCTTCTCGATGACGGAGCCCGACGTGTCCGGCTCCGATCCGACCGGCGCTGCGGACGCGCGCCGTGCGCGACGGCGACGAGTGGGTGATCGACGGGCGCAAGTGGTTCTCGTCGGGCGCGGAGGGCGCGGCGTTCGGGATCGTGATGGCGGTCACCGACCCGGACGCCGAGCCGCACCGGCGCGCGACGCAGATCATCGTCCCGGCCGACGCGCCCGGGATCGACGATCGCGCCCGGTGCCGATCTTCGGCCACGCGGCCGCGGCTGGTCGACGCACTGCGAGGTCGACTACGACGGGCGTGCGCGTGCCGGTCGAGAACACGCTCGGCGAGGTCGGCGACGGCTTCCGGATCGCGCAGAAGCGGCTCGGGCCGGGCCGCATCCACCACGTCATGCGCTGGCTCGGCCAGATGCAGCGCGCGTTCGAGCTGCTGTGCCGCCGCGCGCTCGAGCGCGAGGCGTTCGGCGGGCCGCTCGCGGACAAGCAGACGGTGCAGAACTGGATCGCGGACTCGGCGGCCGAGATCCAGGCCTGCCGGCTGATGACGCTCGACGCGGCGCACAAGATCGACGCCGGCGACGAGGCGCGCGTCGAGATCTCGCTGATCAAGTTCTTCGCCGCGCGCGTCCTCAACGACGTGATCGACCGGGCGATCCAGGTGCACGGCGCGCTCGGCCTCACCGACCGGACGCCGCTGGCGACGATGGCCATGCAGGCGCGCGGCGCCCGCATCTACGACGGCCCCGACGAGGTGCACCGCATGGTCGTGAGCCGGCGGATCCTGAAGGAGTTCGAAGGAGGAGGCTCGTGGCAGTTCAGGTAGGCACGCAGAACCGTCGGGTCACGCTGGCGTCGCGGCCGGTCGGCTTTCCGACCGAGGCCGACTTCGCGTTCGACGAGGTCGAGGTCGGCGAGCCCGGGCCGGGCGAGGTGCTCGTGCGGTCGCTCTGGCTGTCGGTCGACCCGTACCAGCGCGGCCGCATGAGCGAGGCGCGCTCGTACGCGCAGCTCGCTCGAGCTCGGCGACGTGATCACCGCGCAGACGCTCGGCGAGGTCGTCGAGAGCGAGGACTCCCGCTACTCGCCGGGCGACCTCGTCGTCGGCCAGCTCGGCTGGCAGGAGTACGCGTCGAGCGCGGCGGGACGCTGCGGCGCGTCCCGCGGGTTCCTCGATCCGCCGACGCTCGCGCTCGCACGCCGTCGGCGCGACCGGCCTCACGGCCTACTTCGGCCTGCTCGACGTGGGGCAGCCCAAGCCCGGCGACACGGTCGTCGTCTCGGGCGCCGCGGGCGCGGTGGGCCAGATCGTCGGCCAGATCGCGAAGATCGGCGGCTGCCACACCGTCGGGATCGCCGGCGGCCCGGAGAAGTGCAAGGAGTGCGAGCTCCACGGCTACGACGTCGGGATCGACTACAAGGGCGACGACCTGCGCGCGGCGCTGAAGGAGGCGTGCCCGGACGGCGTCGACGTGTACTTCGACAACTTCGGCGGCGAGGTCTCGCAGGCCGTCGTGTCACGCCTGAACGTCGGCGCGCGGATCGTCGTCTGCGGCCAGGTCTCGCAGTACAACCTCGACCGGCCCGAGCCGACGCTTCCATCCCGGGGCGCTGATCGTCTACCGAGCGCGGATGGAGGGCTTCCTCGTCACCGACTACGCACACCGGTGCGACGAGGCGGCGCGTGCGCATGGCGCGCTGGGTGGCCGAGGGCAAGATCCGCTGGACGCGAGCACGTCACCGAGGGCCTGGAGAACACGCCGAACGCCTTCATCGGCATGCTGAACGGCGAGAACCGCGGCAAGGCGCTCGTCAAAATCGCCGACCCCTCAGAACCCAAGTAACAGACTGTTACTTGGCTCGTCACCGGCGCAGTTCGGGGACTCCGACTCCGGAGACGTGGGCGACCAAGGCCTCTGGAGGTCGAACCCGCGTGGCGATGTCGAAGAGGATCGACGGCCGTGCTCGGCCCTCTGCGGATGTCGACGTGACCGGTGTACGAGAACGCGGATCTGCTCGTAGCTCGGCCGCGTGTAGCCGAGGCGCTCCGCCTCGGACGCGACCTGGCGATAGGTCTCGGCTATCGGACGACGCCGATCGTCGAGCCGGACGAGCGCCTCGAGGACGCTGGCGAGAGATCCGCGGGGCCGCGGCAGGCATCCCGGAACCGTGCCGTTTCGTCACGCACCATCGATGTGCCGGAACCTGCAACTTTCAATGCAAGTAACAGACTGTGTTACTTGGTCTATCGGGCGGCTCTGATCACCTGGGTGCAGCGGGCGCTCGCGATGTGGTCGCCGTCGGCGTCGTAGAGCTCGGCGGCGCAGAAGACGACTCGCTTCGTTCGGCGGACGACTCTGCCCTCGGCTCGCAGCAGGCCCGGTCGGCCGGCTCGCAGGAACTCGACGCGCAGGTCGGCCGTCAGGAACGACTCGCCGTCCTCGAGCACCGTCGCGCACGCGCCGCCCATCGACGTGTCGAGGATCGTTGCGACGAGCCCGCCGTGGACGATCGAGCCGTCGCCGTCCGGGAACGTGTAGTCCTCGGTGGCGTCCCATTCGATCTCCATGCGGCCCGGCTCGGTGGCCGTGCGCCGGTAGCCCAGCGTGCGCCAGACGTGCGGGCCGCCCGGCCGCAGATCCTCCCACGGCCCGTCTGTCACGCCGAGTCGAAGAAGCGGTGGAACTCGTGCTTCTCCGGCGCGCGACCGGGCAGGCACGTCCACGCCTGGCCGGTCGAGCCGTCTCGGGCCGCGAGCAGGACGGCGTCCGCGATCTCCTCCGGTCGGAGCAGCTCGATTCCGGCGCGAGCACCCTGTCGCGCAGCGGATCGAGCAGCGGCGTGTCGACGACGCCAGGGCAGACCGCGTTGATCGTGATCCCGCGCTCGGCCAGCTGCGGGCGCGACCGAGCGGACGAAGCCGACGACGAAGTGCTTCGTGCCGGCGTAGATCGGGTCGGTGGCCATCGTCGTCAGGCCGGCGAGCGAGGCCGTCACGACGATCGCGCCGCCCTCGGCCATCACGCGCGCCAGCCGGCGGACGCCGAAGACGACGCCGTCGACGTTCGCGCCGACGATGCGGCGGTAGTGCGCGTCGGAGACCTCGCGCACGTCGCCTTCCCCGGTCACGATGCCCGCGTTCAGGCACGCGAGCTCGACGCCGTCCGACGGATTCCCACGCCGACGCGTCGGAGACGTCGAAGCCGTCGGCGAGGTCGAGCATCGTGTACCTCCGCGCCGTCCGCCCGCGAGCCGCTCGACGATCGCAGCGCCCGATTCCCGAGGCGCCGCCGGTGACGAGCGCCGTCTCAGGGAACAAGGACGACCTTGCCGATGCTCTTGCGCTCCTCGATCAGCCGATGCGCGGCAGGCGCGTCCTCGAGCGGGAAGGTCGCGCCGACGAGCGGCTTCACGACGCCCTGCTCCCACAGAGCAGATCAGCTCCGCAGTCGCGTCTCGCACGACCTCCGGCCGGAGTTTCATCAGCCGCCCGAGGTAGAAGCCCTGGCAGCGCGAGGTTGCGGCCGACCATCAGGGCAGTGTCGAACGGATCCCACCAGCCGTCCGCGAACCCGATCGCCGACGATCGTCCCGAGCGGGTTGAGGGCGCCGATGCTCCGCTTGAAGACGTCGCCGCCGACGGCGTCCAGCACGACGTCGGCCTGGACGCGGTCGGCGAACTCGTCGTAGCCGTAGGCCTCGTCGGCGCCGAGATCGAGCGCCACCTGCCGCTTCTCCTCGGAGCTCGCCGTCGCGACGACCGTCGCGCCCAGGTGCTTCGCGAGCTGCACGCCGGCCGAGCCGACCCCGCCGGCCGCGGCGTGGACGAGCACCGTCGCGCCCGGGCCGACCTGCGCCCGCCGCAACGGGATCCACGCCGTCAGGAACGTGACCAGAAACGACGCGCCCTCCTCGAACGAGGCCGACTCGGGCAGCGGCACGAGCCAGGCCTCGTCCACGGTCGTGAGCTCCGCGTACCCGGTCGCACCCGAGGCCGTCATCACACGGCGACCGTCCACCTCGCCCGCGACCTCGCCGCCGAGCACCGTCGGCAGCGGAGGCGCCTGCGGGTACCGCCCCTGCCGGATGAGCACGTCGGCGAAGTTGACACCCGCCGCCCGGACGCGCACGAGCGCCTGCCCGTCGCCGGGCTCGGGGTCAGGCAGGTCGACGAGCTCGAGCTGGTCCGGGCCGCCCGGCTCGCGGAGGACGACCGCCCGCACGACCTAGGCCTCGACCGGCTCCTCCGCGAACTGCTCCCGCAGCGCCGTCTTCTTGAACTTGCCGACGGAGGTCTTCGGGATCTCCTCGACGAACTCGAAGCGGTCGGGGAGCCACCACTTCGCGAACTTCGGCGCGAGGTGCTCGCGCAGCTCCTCGTCCGTCGCGGTCTGGCCCTCCTTCAGCACGACGACGGCCAGCGGCCGCTCGGCCCACTTCTCGTCCGGGATCGCGATCACGGCCGCCTCGGCCACGGCGGGATGGGCCATCAGCGCGTTCTCGACGTCGACGGACGAGATCCACTCGCCGCCGGACTTGATCACGTCCTTGGAGCGGTCCTTGATCTGGATGAAGCCGCGCGGGTGCATGGAGACGATGTCGCCGGTCTTGAACCAGCCGTCCTCGGTCCAGCGGTCGGCCTGGGTGTCGTCCTCGTAGTAGCCGGCGGCGACCCACGGGCCGCGCACCTCGAGCTCGCCCATCGACTCGCCGTCCCACGGCACATCCTCCTCGCCGGCCCGCACGCGGATCTCGACGAACGGCAGCGGGATGCCGGCCATCGCGACGTAGTCGTACTTCGTGTCCTGGTCGGCGTGGGCGATGTCGCCGATGAAGTCGCTGACCGACGCGACCGGCGACGTCTCGGTCATGCCCCAGCCCTGCACGACGTTGAGCCCATGCCGCTCCTTGTAGCCGGCGATCATCGCGCGCGGCACGGCGGAGCCGCCGACCAGCATGCCCTGCATGTGCGAGAGGTCCCACTTGTCCGGGTCGGCGTCGAGCATCTGCAGCATCCCGAGCCAGATCGTCGGAACGCCGGCCGTCCACGTGACCTTCTCCTGGACGAAAGCCTCGAGCAGGCTCTCGGGGTCGAGGTGCGGGCCGGGGAAGACGAGCTTCGTGCCGATCATCGCGGCGAGGTAGGGGTAGCCCCACGCGTTGGCGTGGAACATCGGGACGACCGGGAGCAGCGTGTCGCTGTTGGAGACGCGGAGGCCGAGCGGCGAGGTGGTCGCGACGCCGAGCGCGTGCAGGACCGTGGAGCGGTGCGAGTAGACGACGCCCTTGCAGCGGCCCGTCGTTCCGCTCGTGAAGCACATCGCGGCCGCTGTGCGCTCGTCCAGCTGCGGGTCCTCCCACTCGTCGGCGCTCGCCGAGTCGAGCAGCTCCTCGTAGCCGTCCTCGACGACGATCACGTGCTCGATCTTCGTCTGGTCCTTGAACTGGTCGAGCAGCGGCAGCAGGGCCTCGTCGACGATGACGGCCTTGTCGTGCGCGTGGTCGGCGACGTAGGCGAGGTCGCTCGGGTGCAGGCGGAGGTTGAGCGTGTGCAGGACCATGCCGGCGCAGGGGATGCCGAAGTACGCCTCGAGGTGCTGGTAGTGGTTCCAGCACAGCGTGGCGACCCGATCGCCGGGCTCGAGGCCGAGCTTCTTCAGGGCGACGGCGAGCTGCTTGGCCCGCCGGGCCATGTCCGCGTACGTGTAGCGGTGGAAGCTCTTGTCGGGGAGCCGGGTGACGACCTCCTGGTCGCCGAAGAACGTCTCCGCCCGCCTCAGGATCGGAGGGAGCGTCAGCTGGTAGTCGTCCATCATCAGGCCCTGCATTCGTTCCTCCTGGGTCGGTCGCCTGGGAATCGTCGCATCTCGTCTAGTCGCGTAGCAAGAGCCGCTCGTAGACCCTGTCGCGCGCGCGGGCCGGAAGGCGCTCGACGCCCGCCCGGATCCGCGCGTCTTTCCCCACGAGGTACCGCGCGCGAGGCCGCTCGGCAGTCGAGGGCACTCTCGACCACCTCGGCCACCTTCTCGGCCGGAGCGCCGCCGGCACCGCGCTTGGCGGCCACGCGCCTGAACGCTGCGACGCGATCGCCGTACAGCTCGGCCGCGCCGCGGTCGTCAGCCGCGAGCAACTCGTCGGCCTTCGCCGCGCCGCGTCGTCCAGATCGGGGTCTTGATCGAGCCCGGCTCGACGATCGCGACGTGGATCCCCCAGGGCCGAAGCTCGAGACGAAGGGAGTCGGCGACCGCCTCGAGCGCGTGCTTCGACGCGGCGTAGGGCCCGAGGAAGGGGAGCGCGCTCTTGCCGGCGATCGAGCCGACGAAGACGATCCGGCCGCGGGCGCGGCGGAGCGCGGGCAAGAAGGCCTGCGTGACCGCCACCTGGCCGACGAGGTTCACCTCGAGCTGGTGCCGAAGCTCGTCGAGCGGGACGAATTCGAGCGGCATGGCGATCGCGATGCCCGCGTTGTTCACGAGGGCGTGGAGCTCCTCGACACCTTCGGCCGCCGCCTGGATCTGGGCGGCGTCGTCACGTCGAGCTCGACCTCCTCGGTGCCCGCGGGCGCCTCGCCCCGCCGGCGCACGCCCGCGAGCACACGCCAGCCCGCACGGGCGAGCCGGGCGGCACAGGCCTCGCCGATTCCCGAGGAAGCGCCGGTGACCAGCGCCGTCCGGGTCAATCGAGCAGCCAGGCGGCGATCTTGGCCCGCTGCTTGCGCGGGTAGCCGTCGTACGCCTGGATCCAGAGCGCGCGCTTGTAGTACTCGTGCAGCACGTGCTCCCAGGTGAAGCCGATGCCCCCGTGGACCTGGATCGAGCGCTCGCAGGCGACCACTGCCGCGTCGCTCGCGTACGCCTTCGCGGCCGCAGCTGCGATCGGCGCCTGCTCGTCGTCCTCGGCCACCGACCACGCTGCCCAGTAGGCGAGCGAGCGCGCGAGCTCGGTTTCGACGTAGGTGTCGGCGAGCGCGTGCGAGACAGCCTGGTAGACGCCGATCTTGCGGCCGAACTGCTCGCGGTCCTTCGCGTACTCGACACCGAGGTCGAGCGCCTTCTGCGAGATGCCGACCGCTTCGAGCGCCAGAGCGGTCAGGCGCTCGTCCTCGGGGCGCGCCTCGTCGAAGAGCGACTCGCCGAGGTTCGCGCGGCCGGCCTCCTCGTAGAGGATCGCCTGGTCGACGAAGCCGAGCTCGGCGGCGGCGATGTCCTCGCGGCTCCAGCCGCCGTTGCCGAGCGCCTCGCGCGCCTCGCGGCGCAGCAGCTCCTGCTCTTCGGTGAACGCGAATTGCATCAGCGCGACCTCGGGAGGCCGAGCACGCGCTCGGCGATGATGTTGCGCAGGATCTCGGAGGTCCCCGCCTCGATCGTGTTGCCGCGACTGCGCAGCTGCTGGTGTCGCCAGTAGCCGTCGTCCTCGCCCTCCAGGATCTCCATCGCGAGCTTCGTCAGCCGCTGGTTCTGCTCCGACCAGTGCAGCTTCGCGCCCGAGCCCTCCGGGCCGGGGATGCCGGTCTTCATCAGCGCGGTCAGCGAGCGGTAGTTCGTGAACTTGAGCGCCTGGAGCTCGATCCACTCCTGCGCGACGCGGTCGCGGATGATCGGATCGTCGGCGCCGCGCTCCTTCGACCAGCGCGACGAGCTTCTGCACCTGCGACTCCAGCACGCCGCTGAGCGCGAAGCCGAGCGTGCCGCGCTCGTGCAGGAGCGTCGTCATCGCCACCTGCCAGCCGCCGCCGATCTCGCCGAGCAGGTTCCCGCGCGGGACCTTCACGTCGGTGAGGAAGATCTCGTTGAACTCCGCTTCGCCGGTGATCTGCCGCAGCGGCCGCACCTCGACTCCCGGGCGACTTCATGTCCACGATCAGGTACGTGAGGCCGGCGTGCGACTCGGAATCCGGGTCGCTGCGGCCGACGAGGATGCAGTGGTCGGCGATGTGCGCGAACGACGACCAGACCTTCTGGCCGGTCACGTTGAAGTGACTGTCGGTGACCTCGATGCGCGTCCCCACCGCCGAGAGGTCGGAGCCCGCGCCCGGCTCCGAGAAGCCCTGGCACCAGATCTCCTCGGCCGAGAGGATCTTCTTCAGGTAGCGGCGCTTCTGCTCCTCGCTGCCGTGCGCCATGATCGTCGGGCCCGCCATGCCGAGCCCGATCACGCCCATGTGCTGCGGCGCCCCAGCGCGGGCGAACTCCTCGAGCACGATCGCCTGGTGGCTGTAGGGCGCGCCCTTGCCGCCGTACTCCTCGGGCCAGGTCAGGCCCGCGTAGCCCGCGTCGTAGATCTTCCGGCTCCACTCGCGGCTGTCGTCGGCGGGCAGGTTCTCCTCGAGCCAGCGCGCGGACCTCGGCGCGGAAGCTCGCTTCGTCGGGGCCGTCCCTGAGGTCCACGACGCTTAGCCTATAGCGGTGATCGAGGCCGTCACCAGCAACTTCGGCGAGACCGTGATGCAGGTGATCGACCCTGCCGTTGCGGAGGCCGAGCAGCAGCCGCCTCGGCTCGGCGCCGACGGGCGGGTCGAGTTTCACCCCGCTCACCACCGCGCGGGCCGCGCCGTGTGGGCCGCAGGGATCGTCGGCGCCGGCGCGCGCGAGCAGGCGGCGCTGCTCTACCAGCTCGCGCACGCGGGCGAGGCGGGCCATGCCTGTCCCGTCGTCTGCACCGCCGGCCTCGTCCGTGCGCTGCGGACACACGCCGACGACGAGCTGCGCGAGCGCTTCCTGCCGCCGCTGCTCGAGCCGGACTACGACCGCGCCCAGCGAGGCGCCCAGTTCCTGACCGAGCGTCACGGCGGCTCGGACGTCGGCGCGAATCGCGTCGAAGCGGTTCCGGACGGCGACGCCTGGCGGATCTCGGGCGAGAAGTGGTTCTGCTCGGTCGCGGACGCCGACCAGTTCGTCGTCACGGCGCGGCCGAGGGGCGCCCCCGACGGGACGCGCGGGATCGGCTGCTTCCTGGTTCCCCGCTCCGGAGGCGGCTTCACGATCCGCCGGCTGAAGGACAAGCTCGGGACGCGGGCGCTGGCGACCGGCGAGATCGAGTTCGACGGCGCACCTGCGTATGCGCTCGGCGCGGTCGAGGACGGCTTCCGGATCGCCGTCAGCATCCTGAACACCTCTCGCTGGCTGAACGCGCTCGGCTCGACCGGGCTGATGCGCCGGGCCTATCTCGAGGCGTCGAGCTTCGCCGCAGGAGCGCGAGGCTTTCGGCGGACCGATCGCCCGCTTCCCGCTCGTGCGCGAGAACCTCGCGGTGATGAGGTCGGAGGCGGCGGCGGCGCTCGCGTCGTCGATGCACCTGACGGAGCTCGTGGCCCGGATCGACGAGGGCTCCGCCGACGAGGAGGACGTGGCCTGGCACCGCATCCTCGTCAACGCGAACAAGTTCGTCACGTCGCTCGCCGCCACGCAGATGTGCAGGCGCGGGATCGAGGCGCTCGGCGGCAACGGCACGATCGAGGACTTCTCGCCGCTGCCGAGGCTGTATCGGGACGCGATCGTGTTCGAGAGCTGGGAAGGCACGCACAACGTCCTGTGCGCGCAGGTGCTCCGCGACTTGGCGGCGCCTGGACGCCGTCGACCTCGTGCTCGCCCGCGCAGACGCGCCGTCGGAGCTCGGTCCGAGACTGCGTCGCTCGGTCGCGGACGCGGACTTCGGCGCCCTGCACATCCGCCGTCAGCTGGACACGCTCGTGCGCGCGCTCCAGGTCGCGTGCCTGCGCGCCGAGGGCAACGAGCCCGCCGCGGAGCTGCACGCGCGCCGCCACCTCACGCCGGGCTACGACCCCGAGGCCGACCCTGACTACGCAGACCTAATCGACCGCGTCCTCGCCTTCGAACCCAAGTAACAGTCTGTTACTTGGTTCGGTTCCTCGGTTTCAGAGCCGGATCCCAGAGCGAGTAACAGTCTGTTACTAGCGTCCTTGGGCGGCTTCGCCGCGGAGGGCCAGGCAGGTGCTCGTCGCCTTCGCGATCAGGCGCTCGTTCTCGTCCACGACGTCGCACTCGGTCATCCCGACGGTCTTGCCGCGCTGGACGACCCAGCCGTGGGCGAGCAGCGTGCCTGTCCAGAACGGGCGCAGGAAGTTGATCTTGAGCTCGAGCGTGGTGAACGTCTCGCCCTCGGCGCAGGTCGAGAAGAACGCCATCCCCATCGCCGCGTCGGCGAGGTCGCACAGCACTCCGCCGTGGAGCGTCCCCATCGGGTTCGAGTGCTGCTCGCCGGCCTCCAGCTTCATCGTGCACTTGCCGTCGCCGAAGGTGAGGCGGTCCATACCCAGCAGCTCGGCGATGGGGGGCGGAATCTTCACAGCAGCACCACTGAACGGATGACTTCACCCGCCTTCATCTCCGCGAAGGCGTGCTCCACGTCGTCCAACGCAATTGTCTTGGTCACCATTCCGGCCAGGTCGAGCCGGCCGTCGGCGGCAAACTCGATCAGCCGCGGGAAGTCCTCCTCCGGGACGTGGTCACCGCCGTGCGACACGAGGATGCGTAGCCGCCGGGCAAAGAGAAGCTCCAAAGGAACGATCGCCTCGGAGCCCGGCTGGGGCAGCCCGATGTAGACGAGCGTGCCGGCGTGCCCGAGCATGCGCAGGCCCTGACCCACCGTCTCCCGCCGCCCGACGACGTCGAAGACGAAGTCGAGACGTTCGGTCTCGGCGTCTCCGCGGTGGGTCGCACCGAAGCGACGTGCAGCCTCGAGCTTGCGGTCGTCCAGGTCGAACGCGTGGATCTCGGCGGCACCCGCGATGCGTGCGCCCTGAATTACCGAGAGCCCAACCGCGCCGCAGCCGATCACGCCCACGCGGGCCCCCTCCCAGACGGCGGCGGTCTTGAGCACGGAGCAGACACCGGTTGCGACTGCGCACCCGATCAGGCAGGCCTGCTCGGGAGGCAGCGGCGTCGTGAGCGGCACGAGGGCCGCGCTGTGCACGACCGTCCGGGTGCTGAGCGTCCCGGTCTGGAGGGCGCCGGTCACCTGAGCGCCGTCGGCGAGCCGCATCCGCGGACCGGGGCTCGGAGGAGTCCGGCAGAGATGACGCGTCCCGCGCAGGCACCAGGCGCACTTACCGCAAGGCGAGCGCCAGCCGACGATGACGTGATCGCCGGCCGCGACGCGTACGACCCCTGGTCCGACCGCCTCGACCACACCCGCGCCCTCGTGGCCGATCAGGACCGGCAGCTGATGTCCCCAACCGCCGGTCTCGACGATGTGCAGGTCTGTGTGGCAAACGCCGCTCGCCGCGATCCGGACGACGACCTCGCCGGGGCCGGGCGGGTCGAGCTCGAGCTCGGCGACCGTGAGGCCGTTCGCGGTTAGGACTGCGCCGCGATCCACGACTCGTCCAGTCCGCCGGCACTCTCCGCGCCGAGGAGCGCGAGCGTGAGATCCGTGTCGGCCATGAGGTGCCGGATGACGGCCTCGACGCCTTCCTGCCCGCCCACTGCCAGCCCATACGCATAGGGCCGCCCGAGGAGCACCGCGTCGGCGCCGAGCGCCAGCGCCTTCAGGACGTCCGCGCCGCGCCGGATGCCTCCGTCCATCAGGACGACTGCGTCCCGACCGACCGCGGCGCGTACCTCCACCAGCGCGTCGAGCGTGGCCATCGAGCCGTCCACCTGACGGCCGCCGTGGTTCGAGACGACGACACCGTCGGCGCCGTGCTCGAATGCGAGCACTGCGTCCTCGCCGGCCAGCACGCCCTTCACGAGCAGCGGCAGCTCCGTCTGGCCGCGAAGCCAGTCGAGGTCGTCCCAGGTGAGGTCGAGGTTGGGGAACGTCGCGAGCATCGCCGCCGCCGCGGCAAGAACGTCCTCCTCTGGTGGCCGCTCCAGCCGGCTACGAAAGACCGGGTCGGAGAAGAACTGCGCGCAGCCCTCTCCGGAGAGGAAGGGCAGGTAGGCCTTGCTCAGGTCGCGCTCACGCCAACCGAGCATCGGCGTGTCGACGGTGACGACGACTGCGCCGAACCCCGACGCCTCCGCGCGGGCGACCAGGCTGGCCGCGACCTCGCGGTCGTTGACCCAGTACAGCTGGAACCAGCGCGCGGCGTCGCCCATCACCTGGGCCACGTCCTCGATCGAGTGCGAGGCCGCGCTCGAGAGGATCATCGGCACCTCCGTGGCGGCCGAAGCGCGCGCCACCGCGAGCTCGCCCTCGTCGTGCGCGATCGACAGGACACCGACCGGGGCGAGCAGGAACGGCGCGGGGGACGAAGTGCCGAGCACCGTCACCGAGAGGTCCCGCTCGCGGTTGCCCCGGAGCATTCGCGGCCGGAGCCGCCGCCGCTCGAATGCCTCCGAGTTCGCCCGGATCGTCGACTCGGAACCGGCTCCGCCCGCGATGTAGTCGAAGGGCGCCGGCTCGAGCGTCTCGGCCGCGCGCGCCTCCCACTCCTCGGGCGCAATCGGCCACGGCGACTCGCCCGCGACGTAGATGGAGGTCTGGATCGGTCCGCCTTCGAAGCCCATTTGGTCGTGCGATCATTCCGCAATGCCGTCGCTCGAGGGGAAGGTGGCGATCGTGACCGGCGCCGGCCGCGGCATCGGCCGCGAGCATGCGCTCGCCCTGGCGCGCGCAGGTGCCCGGGTGGTCGTGAACGACCTCGGCGGCTCGCTCGCCGGCGAAGGCGAGGACGCGACTCCCGCCCAGGAGGTCGTGAACGAGATCATGGCCGCCGGCGGCCAGGCGGTGGCGAGCTATGCGGACGTGTCCGACTTCGGCGCGGCGGAGGAGATGGTCAGCCGCGCGGTCGACCGCTTCGGCGGCCTCGACATCCTCGTCAACAACGCCGGGATCCTGCGCGACCGCATGCTCGTGAACATGACCGAGGAGGAGTGGGATGCCGTCATCGCAGTGCACCTGAAAGGCCACTTCGCGCCCCTCCGCCACGCGGGCGCCTACTGGCGCGAGCGCTCGAAGGCCGGCGAAGAAGTGCGCGGCCGGGTGGTCAACACGTCGAGCCCGTCGGGAGTCTTCGGGAACGTGGGGCAGAGCCAACTACGGCGCGGCCAAGGCCGGGATTGCAGGCTTGACGCTGATCGCCGCGCAGGAGCTCGGCCGCTACGGCGTCACTGTCAACTGCCTCGCCCCGAACGCGCGCACGCGCATGACCGAGGACACCTTCGGCGAGCTGGCCAAGCCCGAGGGCTTCGACCCGCTCGACCCGGCGAACATGGCGCCGCTCGTGGTCGCGCTCTGCGCCGACGAGGCGCAGGACATCACCGGCCAGTGCTTCTTCATCTGGGGCGGCGTGGTGAATGTGCTCCGGTCGTGGGAGGCCGGCGAAGCCTTCGTCGCCGAGGAGCGCTGGGACGCCGACGAGCTGCTCACCGCGCTGCGCGAGCGCTTCCCCGAAGGCGCCGCGCCGGTCGGCATGCTCCCGGCAATGGAGCAGGCCGGCGGCCGCTCGATGCGGGTGAGCACATGAGCACGGAGCTGACCCTCGAGGAGCTCGAACGCGCGACCGACCTCGAGCTGGAGCCGAGCGACTGGTTCACGGTCGAACAGAGCGCGATCGAGAGCTTCGCCGAGGCGACGGGCGACCACAACTGGATTCACGTCGACCCCGAGCGAGCGGCGCAGGGGCCCTTCGGAACGACGGTGGCCCACGGCTACCTCTCCCTCTCGCTCCTGCCGATGCTCGCCGGGAAAGTGCTGCGAGTCCCAGACGCGCGCATGGGGCTCAACTACGGCATCGAGAAGATCCGCTTCACGGCGCCGGTCCCGTCCGGGTCGCAGGTGCGCCTGAAGGCAACGGTGCGCTCAGCCGAGCGGCGCGGCGAAGGCGTCCTGTATCGACTAGGCGTCGAGATCGAGATCCAGGGAGCCGACAAGCCCGCCCTCGTCGGCGAGGTCCTCTACCTGGTTTTCTAGGCGGCCGTACTGCGTGACGGCCGCTCGACCTGGTCGAGGATCACCTCGAGCAGGTTCCCGGAGGCCAGCACGTGCTCGCGGGCGAGCTCGCGCGCGCCCTCGATGCTTTCCGCCGCGATCGCTCCCCGGATCGCGGAATGCTGGTGGGCGTTCTTCTCGTAGAGCTCGTCGAGCTCAGAGCCGACCGTCCAGACGGTCTGGCCGAAGAAGGTTCGTCGTGCGCTCTTCGCTAGCCGCACGACGTAGGGAGATCCCGACCGCGCGTAGATGACGTCGTGGAAGGCGTGGTTCGCCCGCACCCATTCGCCGACCAGGCGAGCGCTCGCGCTCTTCTCGCGCGCGTTCGCGCGCAGGGTCTCGGTGAGCCGGCTGAAACGCTCCTCCGCCGCCTCCAGCTCGCCGAGCCCCTCCCGGTCGAAGTTCGGCACGGCAAGCGCCGTCGCGAGCGACTCCAGCTCCGCCCGCACGAGAAAGGCCTCGCGCAACTCCTCGCGCGACAGCGTGCGGACGCGGACGCCCCGGTTCGGCTCGAACTGCACGAGACCGAGCGCCGCCAGGCGCCGCAGGGCCTCGCGGATCGGGGTGCGCGAGACGTCGTACTGCTCGGAGAGAGACTCCTGGCGGAGGATCGATCCCGGCTCGATCTCGCCGGAGATGATCGCCTCCTCGATGGCGTATGCGATCTCGTCGGCCTTGGTGGACTCCACCGTAGCCCGGCCTTCTCAGTTGCGGTTGCCGAAAAAGATGAGCGCGTAGTACAGGAGCTGGGTGAGCGCGGCGAGCGCACCGGCCACGTACGTGAGGGCCGCAGCGTTGAGCACGCTCTTCACTCCGGCCTGTTCGCCGCCGGGGCCGACGAGGCCAAGCTCGCGCAGCTGGCCGCCGGCGCGGCTGGAGGCGTTGAACTCCACCGGCAGCGTCACGATGTGGAAGGCCACTGCGACGGCGTAGATGATGAGCGCGAGGCCGATCAGGTTGAGCTGGTTGAGCAGCGCTCCGATGATCAGGAGCCAGATCCACGTTTGCGAAGCGAACGCGACGGCGGGGAACATGGCCGACCGGATCTTCAGCGGGACATAGCCCCGCGAGTCCTGGAGGGCGTGACCCGTCTCGTGCGCGGCGACGGCGGCCGCGGCGACCGTGCTCGGGCCGTAGACCGGCTCCGACAGGAACAGCGCCTTCTTACGGGGGTCATAGTGATCCGAGAGGGCGCCCCCCGGCGAGATCTCGACCGGCACGTCGGAGAGCCCGTTGCGGTCGAGGATCGCCCGCGCGACCTGGGCGCCGCTCATCCCGGCTGAGACGGGGACCTCGGAGTACTTGGCAAACGTCCGCTTCAACCACCACTGGACGACCAGTCCGAACACGAGCGGCGGGACGAGGAACGCGATGTAGAGCCCTAGGCCACCCATCGGCGTGAATCCTAGCCCTTCGAGTCGAGTAGCTCGTATGCCGGCAAAGTCAGGAATTCGACGAACTCGTCGTCGAGCGCGACTCGCTCGAACAGCTCGGCCGCAGCCTCCATGCCCTCGCGCACGCCGTCCATCTCGGCGCGCACTCGCTCGCGCGTGAAGTGACCGTTCCGCACCCACTGCCAGACCTGCGAACGCGAGATCTCGGCGGTGGCCGCATCCTCCATCAGGTTGTCGATCGCAGCAGCGCCCACGCCGTTCAGCCAGGAATGGAGGTAGCGCACCCCGACGGAGACGTTCGTGCGGAGCCCGTCCTCGGTGACCTCGCCGCCCGGGATCTCGAAGTCGAGCAGGTCGGCAGCGCCGACGGAGACGTCCTCACGAAGCCGATCGACCTGGTTCGGGCGCGCGCCGAGCACGCCGTCGAAGATCTCGTGGGCGACCGGCACGAGATCCGGGTGCGCGACCCAGGTCCCGTCGAAGCCGTTCTGCGACTCGCGCTCCTTGTCCTCGCGCACCTTGGCCAAGCGCGATCTCGTTCACCTCCGGATCGCGCCGGGACGGGATGAAGGCAGCCATGCCGCCGATCGCGTGCGCGCCGCGCCGGTGGCAGGTGCGGCACGAGCAGGTCGGTGTAGGCCCGCATGAACGGCACGGCCATCGTCACCTGCGCGCGGTCCGGCAACACGAAGCCGTCGCGCTCGCGGAACTTCTTGATCACGCTGAAGATGTAGTCCCAGCGGCCGGCGTTCAGGCCCGCCGAGTGCTCGCGCAGCTCGTAGAGGATCTCCTCCATCTCGAAGGCGGCGAGGATGGTCTCGATCAGGACGGTCGCCTTGATCGAGCCCTGCGGGATGCCGAGCTCGTCCTGTGCCAGCACGAAGGCGTCGTTCCAGAGCCGCGCCTCGAGGTGGCTCTCGAGCTTCGGCAGGTAGAAGTAGGGCCCCGTCCCGCGCTCGAGCTGCTCCCGCGCGTTGTGGAAGACCGCGAGCCCGAAGTCGAAGAGTGACGCCGACACCGGCTGCGCCGTCGAGCAGCACGTGGCTCTCCGGTAGATGCCACCCGCGCGGACGCACGACGAGCGTCGCCGTCTCGTCGTTCAGCCGGTAGCTCTTCTCGCCGGCGTCGAGCTCGATCGTCCTCCGAACCGCATCGCGGAGGTTCCGCTGGCCGTCGACGCAGTTCTCCCAGGTCGGCGAGCTCGCGTCCTCGAAGTCGGCCATGAACACGCGCGCGCCCGAGTTGAGGGCGTTGATCATCATCTTGCGGTCGACCGGGCCCGTGATCTCGACCCGCCTGTCGCTCAGGTCGGCGGGCGAAGGCGCGACTTGCCAGTCGCCCTCGCGGACGTCCTTCGTCTCGGGCAGGAAGTCGGGCAGGGCGCCGGCGTCGAGCTCCTGCTGGCGCGCGGCGCGGAGCTCGAGCAGCTCGCGCCGCCGAGGGCCTACCTCGCGCTGCAGCAGCGCCACGAACGCGAGGGCGTCCGGGCTGAGGATCTCCGCGTCGGCCGGGGCGACGACCTCCGGAGCCGCCGGGAGGGTCACCCCTTGGCGGCGATCTCGAACTGATCCTCTTCCGTGGAGCCCTTGAGCGCCAGGGTCGAGCTCTGTCCTCCCGAGACGGCCTCCATCACCGCGTCGAAGTATCCCGCTCCGACCTCGCGCTGGTGGCGCGTGGCCGTGTAGCCCTCGTCCTCGAGCTCGAACTCGCGCTCCTGGACGCGGACGTACGCGGGCATGCCCTCGGCCGCGTAGCCCTTGGCGAGCTCGAACATCGCAGCGTTCAGCGAGTGAAAACCGGCGAGCGTGATGAACTGGTACGCGTAGCCGAGCTCGCCCAGTTCACGCTGGAAGCGCTCGATCTCGGGGTCGCTCAGGTGCTTGCGCCAGTTGAAGCTCGGCGAGCAGTTGTACGCGAGGAGCTTGCCCGGGAAGCGCTCGTGGATCGCCTCTGCGAAGCGTCGCGCCTCGTCCATGTCCGGCGTGGCCGTCTCGAACCAGAGCACGTCGGCGTACGGCGCGTAGGCGAGGGACCGCGCGATCGGCGCCTCGATCCCCGGCTGGACGCGGAAGAAGCCTTCGGGCGTCCGCTCGCCGGTCGTGAACTCGCGGTCGACCTCGTCGATGTCGCTCGTGAGCAGCGTCGCGCTGAGCGCGTCCGTGCGGGCGACGACCAGCGTCGGGACGCCACAAACGTCGGCGGCAAGGCGTGCCGCAACGAGTGTGCGGACGAATTGACTCGTCGGGACGAGGACCTTGCCGCCGAGGTGGCCACACTTCTTCTCCGAGGACAGCTGGTCCTCGAAGTGAACGGCCGCAGCCCCGGCCTCGATGTACCCCTTCATCAGCTCGAAGGCGTTCAGCGGGCCGCCGAAGCCGGCCTCGGCGTCGGCCAGGATCGGCGCGAGCCAGTGGGTGCCGTTCTTGCCCTCGGCGTTGTCGATCTGGTCCGCGCGCAGCAGGGCGTTGTTGATCCGCTTGACGAGCGCCGGACCGCTGTTGGCCGGATAGAGGCTCTGGTCGGGGTACGTCTGGCCGGAGAGGTTGGCGTCGGCCGCGACCTGCCACCCCGAGACGTAGATCGCCTTGAGCCCGGCCCGAACCATCTGGACGGCCTGGCCGCCGGTGAGCGCGCCGAGAGCGGCGACGTAGTCCTCCTTGGCCAGCAGTTGCCAGAGGCGCTCTGCACCAAGGCGGGCCAGCGTGTGCTCGATCTGGAAGCGACCCCGCAGGCGGGTGACGTCGGCCTCGGAGTAGGGGCGCTCAACGCCGCGCCAGCGGTTGCCGTTCAGGTTCACGTCGCCTCCCTCAGTCGTTGTCGTGATCGCGCTCGCAGAAGTCGGGGCAGGTGCATTCGGCGGTCTCGGCTGTGGGCCGTGCCCAGCCACGCTTCACCGCACGATTCGCCGCATGCTGCTCCGGTTCCGAGATCGAGTCACGCTCGAACAGTTCGGATACCTGTATAGCCATCTTTGGATCCTAAATGAGGCGCAGGACGCCGTCAAGAGCCAAATTCGCCGTATTTCGGATCCAAAATCTCCCAACTTGGATCCCAGCTGGTCGGAATACGCTTCTCAGATGCGTGCAAGCTTCGCCGTGCTGGGCCTGTTCGGGCTCTGGGCGCTCCTCGTCCTGATCACCTACTCGCGCGTGCCGGCCAACGAGCTCTACAACGTGAGCGAGACCGGATTGCGCGGAGGGTCGAGCCGCACGCTCGTGTTCCTCGGCTGGCCGACTGCCCTGGCCGCGATCGCCGTGCTCGCGATCGCCCTGGACCGAATCCTCGGGTCAGGTCGGAACCGGAGGACTGCCATCGGGCTGGCGCTGCTCGCGTTCGGTCTCTGCGCGACGATCGTCATTCCCGGTGTCGTCGACCAGGCCGACCTCGACGCCAAGCCCGTCAACGCGCTGGCAGCGGTCGGTGTCGCGCTCGTCGTCTCCCTCACTATTTGGGCGGCCAGAACGGCCGGCACCGGTGGCGCGACCCCGCCGCGTCGCGGCGACCGAGTCAGAGTCCTCGTGGTCACGGTTCTGCTCGTTGTCTCTCTACCGTGGGTGTTTGCCGACCTCGGCATCTTCATCGGGGACCTCCCGCCACTCGCGCACGTGTACCGCTCGGCGCAGATCTGGACGAGCCCCGAGGGCGAGACGCTGCCCTCGGTTCATTTCGGCCACCACCACGGGATGGCCGGGATGCTGCTGGTCGTGACCGCACTCCTGCTCTCGCGCGAGCTCGTCCGGATGCGCCGCACGCCCCTACGGACGAGCCTCGCCGTCTACCTGTCGCTGCTGCTGGCCTACGGGATCGGGAACATCGCCAACGACGCGTGGTACGAGCAGGTCGTCAAGCGCGGGTGGACAGACTGGGCGATCCCGAACGTCATCCGCCCCGAGCTCACGTGGATGTGGGGACTGGTCATCCTCCTCGGTGCAGCGATCTTCCTTACGGTTGACCGAGGACGCGATCAAAGTGCCTGACTGGACCGACGAGAATCAGCACGACCCGGGAGCGACTGTCCTGGATCTCATGACCTGGCTGGGCGGAGGGCTCCTGTTTGCGATCGGCCTCTACGCCTACCTCCGGCGCCCTGGGCGCTGGCCGCGCTAGCGGCAGTTCGCGGTCCGGCTTACCAGAGCGGTCGAGCTGACCAAATGCCGTCCGACTCTGGGCGGAATCCGGGCGGGCAACTTCGATCTCGCGGGGGGTTCGCGACCGCAAGCCTGGTCGGGCAGTCCGCCATCGCAGCGACGAAGATCGCGGCCTGGTGATTCCGAGCGGTCTCGGACGGGATCATCTCGTCGGGCGGATAGAAGGTTCCGCCACTGAGCTCGATCGTGATCGGGTAGCGGTGCAGAGCGCCGTACATCCAGTCGTTCCAGTCGCCGTCGGTGATGTAGAGATCCGACGACTGCTGAGCGTGGTAGCCGGCGGTGCGCTCCATCTCCGCGCCCATCGCCACGAAGGTCTGGCGGTCGATCGGCGACATGTCCGGTGGGAGATCCTCGTACGTGTAGCCGTACGGGTAGAGGATCAAATTTCCGTAGGAGTGGTAGCTGATCCCGGTCAAGACGTTGGGGTGCGCGAGCATGAAATCGGCCATCCGCGCGTCCTCGGGCGTCGAGAGCGGGGTCGGGCCGCGGTAGGTGTCGCTCCCCCCGTTCCCGCTCGACCCACCGCAGCAGCCCCACCGGTAGCTGTAGTTGCGGTTCTGATCGGTTCCGATCGCCTGCGCGTTCGGCTGGCGGTTCTTGCGCCAACTCCGGTAGGAGCCGGTGGCGATGTCGTACTCGGAGCCGTCAGGGTTCAGGCTGGGGACGATGTAGATCTGCCGCTGGTTGACCAGCCTCGTGACCGACGGCGAGCTCGACTCGGCGAACAGATGCATCAGCGAGAGGGCGACCTCGACGGTCATGTGCTCGCGGGCGTGATGCTGGCCGACGAAGAACACGCCTGGTTCGGAAAGGTTGTCGCTGGCGTCGTTCGAGATGCGCACGCCCATCAGGTCCCGGCCCTCGTAGGAGGCACCGAGCGAGAAGATCCGCACGGTCGCCGGGTGCGCGGCCGCGACCGCCTGCATGTCGGCGATCATCTCGGCGTAGTTGTGGTAGTTCGAGTCCGCCGGCGGGAAGTCGTCCGGTGTCATGGCGAGGGCGACGCGGAAGCCACGCAGGGAAAGCGCCTGTGCCTGCCGCTCGCTCCCGTACAGCTCGACGTGATCGGCCCAGTACGCCTCGCCGATGTCGTACCCCTCACGTACTAGCTGGGAACGTTGCTCCCGCGTGTACACGCCGTTGACGACAAAGCGTTTGATGGTCGGGCCGCTCGAGTGTCGTTGAGAAGCCAGACCCTGCGGCACCAGCAACAGAGCAAGAGCCAACAACCCCGTGACAAACACGCTCTTCAGCACGCATGCGGGAGATTAAGCGCTCCTGCCAGACATGGCAAAAAAACTTGTGGACACGAACGCCCCGATGGCGTTTACTTTCACGCCGTCCAGTACCCTCTTCCGCCAGGAGGCCAGGAATGATGAGACCTGTTCTTGTCGCGCTGTGCGTCTGCCTCGCCGCGGCCGCGCCTTCGTTTGCAGGTGCGGACCGCGTCGCCCAGGGACCCAGCGCGGGTTCGTACATCGTCGTGTTCAAGGCCGACGCAGTTCGGGCCGCGACCGATGCTCAGTCGCAGCGACCGCTCGTCGCGACCGCGGCCCGGGAGCTAGCACGGGCACACGGTGGCGACGTCACCTTCGTCTACCAGCATGCGCTCAAGGGCTTCGCCGTCCGGTTGGCCGCGGATCGAGCCGAAGCACTGGCCGGCAATCCGCGGGTCGCCTACGTCGAGCCCGACCAGGCCGTCTACGCCTTTCCAGCGCAGACCCCCGCGACGTGGGGGCTCGATCGGATCGACCAGCGCGATCTGCCGCTGAACAACACCTACAACTACAACCAGACGGGAGCGGGCGTTCACGCCTACATCATCGACACGGGCGTTCGCGCGACCCATCAGGAATTCACCGGCCGGATGGGCAACGGCGCCGATTTCGTCGGCGACGGGCAGGGCACGAACGACTGCAACGGCCACGGCACGCACGTCGCCGGCACGACCGGCGGAACGACGTATGGCGTTGCCAAGCAGGTCACGCTCCACGCCGTGCGCGTCCTCAACTGTCAGGGCTCCGGGAGCACGTCAGGCGTGATCGCAGGCGTCGACTGGGTCACTGCCAACAGCCCTTCACCCGCCGTAGCGAACATGAGCCTGGGCGGCGGAATCAGCACGACGCTGGACAACGCCGTCACCAACTCTGTCAACTCCGGCGTCAGCTATGCGGTCGCCGCGGGCAATTCGAACGCCAACGCGTGCAACTCCTCGCCCGCCCGCGCAGCCGCAGCCAACACGGTGGGCGCAACAACCTCGACCGACGCACGCTCCTCCTTCTCCAACTTCGGGACGTGCCTGGACATCTTCGCGCCGGGCTCGAGCATCACCTCGGCCTGGAGCACCAGCAACACTGCGACGAACACCATCAGCGGGACCTCGATGGCGTCGCCACACGTTGCCGGCGCGATCGCTCTGTACCTCCAGACGAACCCCGGCGCCTCGGGGGCGACCGTGACCCAGGCGCTCGTGGCGAACTCGACCCCGAACAAGGTCACGAACCCCGGCACCGGGTCTCCCAACCGGCTGCTGTACTCGCTCTTCGGGGGCACGCCGCCGCCGCCACCGCCGCCACCACCACCGCCGCCGGCACCTCCGCCACCACCGCCACCGGCACCTCCTCCCCCGCCTCCGCCCGGCGCTGAGCTGATCATCAACGGCGGCTTCGAGGGCTCGACCTCGCCGTGGTCGCTCTCCGGGAATGCCTACTGGTCGACGGGGGCCTACCCGCACTCGGGGACCGGTTACTCCATCCTCGGGGCCTACAACTACGCGAGCGGCACCGAGTACCAGACGGTGAGCATCCCGTCAGGCCATTCGGCGAACTACAGCTTCTGGCTCAACATCACGACGAGCGAGTCGGGCTCGACCGTGTACGACCGGCTCTTCGCCGAGGTGCGCAACACCTCCGGCACGCTGCTGGCAACGCTGGCCACGTACAGCAACGTCAACGCGGCCCCGGCTGGTGTCTATTCGCAGAAGTCGTTCAGCCTCGCGAGCTGGCGCGGCCAGACGGTACGGGTCCAGTTCCGGGCCACGACCGACTTCAGCCTCCCGACCAGCTTCCGAATCGACGACGTCTCTTTGAGGTAAGCCTGTTCGAAGGGCGGGCGGCCCTGCGCCGCCCGCCCTTCGTGTTTCGCTTACCTGCGGCCGACTACGAGCTTGACCGGGAAGCCGCGGCGCTTGATCTTTCCGCCCCTCGGGTTCTGGGCGATGACGCGGCCCGCTCGCCTCGCACGGGCCCTCCGGACGCGTCCGACCGAGCAGTTCCGGGCGCGGATCCGCTGCTTTGCCTGGTCGAGCCTCAGGCCGATCACCCGCGGCACCACGCAGCGCGAGGGTGGCGGGGGTGGTGGAGGCGCAGGCGGTGGGGGCGGAGGTGGAGGAGGAGGAGGAGGAGGAGGAGGAGGCGGCGGCGGAGGTGGAGGAGGCGGCGGTGGGGGTGGTGGAGGCGGCGGAGGTGGAGGAGGAGGTGGAGGAGGTGGCGTCGTCGGTTGTGCGCTCCGGAAGACTCCAGCGCCGGCGGTCCCCGCGAGCGCATGCCCTCCAGATTCGATCGCCAGTGCCCAAACGTTTCCACCGACCGGGATCAGCCCACCGCTGACGTTGCTCCAATCGTCGCCGTCCGTTGTCGAACGGAAGGCTCCCCCGGCGGCTCCTGCGAAAATATGTCCGGACGAGTTGACTGCCAACGCGTTCACGTCGCGCGCCGTGAAGCCCGTGTTTTGCTCCGTCCAGGTGTTGCCGTTGTCGGTCGATCGGAACATGCCGCCGCCCTCTCCGAACATAGAAAAGGTTCCGGCAAAGATGTGACCGTTCGGGGCGATCGCCAGCGCCGCAATGTCGGTCGTCGTCAGGCCGGTATCGACCAGCGTCCAATGGGCACCACCGTCAGTCGACCGGTAGACGCCGTCGCCGCAACCCGCGGTTCCGGCAAATATGTGACCGGCGGCATTGATCGCGAGCGACCAGACGTATCCGCACGTCAGGCCATCGTTCACGGCGGTCCAGGTCTGGCCGTTGTCCGTCGATCGATAGACGCCGCTGCCGGGATAGGTTCCGGCAAAGATGTGACCGTTCGGGGCGATCGCCAGCGCCCGAACGTCCGTCGTGATCACACCGTTGCCGACGTTGACCCAGGTTTGCCCGTTGTCCGTCGAGCGGAAGACGCCGCCGGCGCCGTTGACGACATCAGCTCCGGCGAAAACGTGGCCGCTCGAGTTGATCGCCAACGTTCTCACGTAGCGCGCAGGCAGACCGTTGTTGACCTTCGCCCAGCTCTGGCCACTGTCCGTTGAGCGGAACGTGCCGCTTCCGTATGTCCCGGCGAACACGTGATTGTTCGAATTGACAGCAATCGCTCGCACGTCGGTCGCTACCAGGCCGGCGTTTTTCTCGCTCCAGGACGCTCCGCTGTCGCTCGAGCGAAAGACGCCGCCGCCGAAATAGGTCCCGGCAAAGATGTCTCCACTCGCACCGATGGTGAACGACAGGACGAAAGTGGCCGTCAATCCATTGTTGACCTGGGTCCAACTAGCTCCATTGTTCGTCGAGCGGAACACACCGTCGCCGTAGATGCCGGCGTACAGGGCTCCGCCTGTCGTGACCAGAAGTGCGTTGACGTTGTTCGACGTCGTCAAGCCGTTGTTTACCGCAGCCCAGCTGTCTCCGTTGTTCGTCGAGCGGAATACACGACCACCAAAATCGAAGCCTGCGAAAATATCCCCGCCTGCGTTGATGGCCAACGAGAGAACGTAGGGCTCCGCCGTTATTCCGGTATTCACCTCGGTCCAGGTGTCTCCGTTGTTGGTCGAACGGAAGATGCCCCCTCCCCACGTCCCCGCGAAGATATGTCCGCTCGCATTGATTGCCAGCGCGGGGACATAGGTGTTCGTCAAGCCGTTGTCGACCAGCGTCCAGCTCTCGCCGTTGTCCGTGGAGCGGAAAACCCCGCCGCCTTCGAACGTGCCGGCGAAGATGTGCCCGCTGGAGTTGATTGCCAGCGAGTTGACGAAGGGATTCTCCAAGCCGTCGTTGACCGCCGTCCACGTGTTTCCGCTGTCCGTCGATCGAAAGACACCGTTGAACGTTCCGGCAAAAACGTGTCCGGCGGAATTGATCGCCAGCGCGCGAACATTGGTGGTTGTCAGTCCACTGTTGACCGACGTCCAGTTCTCCCCGTTATCCGTGGAGCGGAAAACGCCGCCCCCTTGGGTTCCTACGAAGATGTGTCCGCTCGCATTCGTCGCCATTGCCATGGCATCGCCGCCCTGAGGACCGTTCGTCGCCGCCCAAAAGTCGTCACCACTCGCAGGCGGCGTCGCCGCGGCTGGGAGAGCCGGCACGAGAAGCGCGAGCAGCGCCACAGCGAGCGTGGCTGTTGTGCGGCGACTCTGCGGGAACGGACGCAGCTTCACAAATGCCAAGAACTCTCTACTCATGCGGCTCCCTTCGTTTCGCGAAGGTCGCGCTCACTCCCCTGGCGTGAGGGCGTAGGCCGACCGGATCCGGCGAATTATCTTCGCCTTCCGCAGACCGCGTCAAGCTCACTTGCTACCGTTGCTCACAACTACGCAATCGGGAGATGACCGTGACGACAGGTCGGGGAGCGCTGGAGACATTGGGAGTCGGCGCCGATGCGGAGCATGTCTATCGCGTGCTCCTCAAGACCCCGGGCGCAAGCACCACCGATATTCACCAGCGCACCGCCCTGAGCCAACGCCGGATCAGGCGCGCTCTGGACGAGCTCGAACGCAGGGCGATGATCGCTCGGCGAAGCGGAGTTCCGGCCCGCTTCCAGCCTGCACCTCCCGACATCGTCGTCGAGGCGCTCATCAGCGCCCGAGAGGACGAGCTGAGCCAGGCCCGACTCGACGCCCTCCAGCTCACGACCTCTCTGTACACACCGCCCGAGCAGCCGCAGGTTGCGGACCTGATCGAGATCCTCTCGACCCGAGAAGCCGTCGCTGAACGATGGCTCCAGATGCAGCGGGTGACCCGTGAGCGGATCGAGGTCTTCGTCCGGCCGCCCTATGCCCAGGAGCGCGTCGAGGACGACGAGGCGGTGCAACGTCTGCTCCACGAGCGCAGCGTCATGACGTTCGCGATCTATGACGAGGGCGCGCTTCGGTCACCGGGAGCGCTCGACCACATCCGGCAGATGATGGGGCTCGGGGAGCAGACCCGCGTAGTCAGTCAGCTGCCGTTGAAGTTGGCTCTCTTCGATCGTCGGGTTGCACTCGTCCCCGTCAGCCACTCCGACCCCGAGAGCACGGTCGACGCCGGTTTGCTGGTGCACAAGTCTGCGTTGCTCGATGCTCTGATCGCCTTGTTCGACATCTACTGGCAGCGCGGTGCCGACGTAAGGCTGGTTCACGACGAGACGACCGCGAAGCGATCAGCAGCAGACGAGGACAGCGTGCTGACCCTGCTCGCCGCCGGTCTCAAGGACGAGACCATCGCCCGCCAACTCGGCGTCTCGACGCACACGGTCCGCCGACGGATTGCCGCCCTCCTAGACCGGCTTGGCGTGACGACGCGCTTCCAGGCCGGCCTTGCACTTGGCAGGCAAGGCTGGCAAGACTCGGACCCGAGTCTGTCGGAAGCTAGTCCGAGAAGGGAGTGACCATGGGATCGGGCTCGGCGAGCTCCTGCTCCAGGGCCGCGATGGTCTGCTGGAACGCGCGCCGGACCCCGCGGGGGAGCAGGATGCGATCAGACAAGCCGGCGAGCCCACCGCGCGGCTCGTACTCGACGACGAGTCGGTAGACGAATCCGTCACCGTCGGGCTCGAAGTAGCGCTCGTGCGACGCGTCGGGCAGGCCCGGCTGCGTGCTCGTGTAGATCACGAGCCGGTTCGGATCGAACACCTTGATCGTCCTCACCAGTTCGCGCTCGCGCCCAAGCAGCCTGATCACGAGCCGTGCTGTGTCACCGCTGGCGGCCCAGCGCGAGCGTTCCTCGAGTCGGACGAAACTGGGCCAGAACTTCGACCAGTTCGCGGTGTTCGTGATGAACGCGAAACCACGATCGACAGCGACGTCGTAACGATGAGCGGCTTCGATGCGCTCCATGCAGTGAACTTTAGGCGCAGTCGATGTGGGTGCCTGGTGTAAAAGAGAGGCAGTGGCGGGGGGACCGGGCGAGCTGACCGACGGATTCGCGGGCGAGATCGTGCGCCCCGACGACTCCGGCTACGACGCTGCGCGTGCGGTCTGGAACAGCATGATCGACCGTCGGCCTGCGCTGATCGTGCGGCCAACCGGCACCGACGACGTCGTCGCGGCCCTCCGCTTCGCCCGTGAGCAGGAGCTCATCATCGCCGTGCGGTGCGGCGGGCACAGCATCCCCGGCTTCTCGACGTGCGACGACGGCATCGTGATCGACCTCTCGCGCCTGCGCGGCGCGGACGTCGATCCCGAGCAGCGCACCGCACGCGTCCGCGGCGGCTCGCTGCTCGCCGAGCTCGACGACGCCGCGCAGGCGCACCGGCTCGTCTGCCCGGTCGGCGTCGTCTCCCACACCGGTGTGGCCGGCCTCACGCTCGGCGGCGGGATGGGCCGGCTGCAGCGCAAGCTCGGTCTGACGATCGACAGCCTGCTTGCGGTCGAGCTCGTGACCGCCGACGGCCGGGTCGTGCGGGCGAGCGAGGACGAGAATCCCGAGCTCTTCTGGGGCCTGCGCGGGGCCGGCGCGAACTTCGGAATCGTGACGTCGTTCGAGTTCCAGCTGCATCCTTTCGAGGGGGTGGTCACGCACGGCACGGTCACCCATCCGATCGAGCGGGCCGAGGAGCTGGCCGGGCGCTACCGCGAGCTCGTGGAGGACGGGCCCGACGAGCTCTGGACGTCCTTCGGCATGGCCGTCGGAGGGGATGTTCGCGGGCCGGTCGCGTCGGTGTCCGTGCTACACAGCGGGTCGCCGGCCGACGCGGAGCGGGACCTCGCCGGGCTCCGCGCGCTCGACGATCCGCTCGAAGACTCTGTCGAGTCGAAGCCGTACCTGGCTTCGCAGCGCCTCTTCGACGCGCCGATGGAGTGGGGCCAGCGCTTCTCGATGAAGAGCTCGTTCCTCGCCTCGCTCCCGGAGGCGCTGGTGCGCGACTGGGCAGACCAGGTCTCCCGGGTGCCCGACGGAGCCGAAGGTGGCTTTTCGGTCTGGTCCTGGGGTCGCGCGATCGCGGCCGTGTCCGAAGAAGACACTGCCTTCACCGGCCGCGATGCTGCTTTCTGGGCAGCCGCCGAGATCGTCTGGAACGACGCCGCGCTCGACGATGCCTGCCGCTCCTGGGCGCGGGCTGCGGCCGACACCGCGTCTCCGTACACATCTGTCGGGCGCTACGTCAACGACGTCACCGAAGTCGGAGGCGACGTCGCGCGCACGATCTACGGCGACGCGAAGTACGATCGGCTCGTGGCTCTCAAGCGCGAGTGGGACCCGGACAACGTCTTCAGGCTCAACCAGAACATCAGACCGGACGGTGGGACGTCGAAGTAACGATGGCTCGATCTGAAGCGAAGATCAAAGAAGGCGCTGCGCGCTTCCTCGAGGAGGGTGAGGAGGTTCTGGCCGCGATCGTCGCTCGCCCGCGAGGCTGGACCCAGGCGGGGGCTTCCGCCGGCGGCGGAGCGCTTGCGGGAGCCGTCGGCGGCGCGATCGGGGGCAAGAAGCAGCAGCAGAGCATTGACGCTGCGAAGCAGTCCGGCTTCGAGCTGGCGAGCCCGATGGCGCTCGCAGTCACGCCGCGCCGCCTCCTGTCGCTCAAGGTGACAGCGCCGATCGGGCTCGGGATCGGAATGAAGGTCCAGGAGCTCGTGAGCGCGGTGCCTGTCAGCGAAGTCGACTCGATCGAGGTGAAACGCCTGGCTGTCGGCAAGACGGTCACCGTCACGATTAGAGGGGTCCCCTTCGTGCTCGAGGTCGGGGCGGGGGCCGACGCCAAGGGCGTGGCAGAGGCGCTCGAGCGCGCCAAAGCCGCGGCGTGAGCAAGGCGGTGCAGTTCGACCGGCACACGCTCGTGCTGCTCGTGCGTCGGCCCGATGCGCCGGAGCTCACGGACGAGGAGGCGGCCGAGCTCCAGGATCGGCATCTCGCCTTCCGAGCCGATCTGCGCGACCGCGGCTATCTCATCGGCGGAGGGCCGCTCGTCGACCAGGACGACGAGCGCCTGCGCGGCATCTCGATCATGACGTGCGACCCCGAGACGGCGCGCCGGGTCAGCAACGAGGACCCGGCGGTGCGGGCAGGCAGGCTCGCGGTCGAGGTGATGACCTGGATGGTTCCCGCCGGAAACGTCCGCTTCGAGAACGTGCCCGCGCCGCGGTCGATGGCCGAGGCGTCGGAGGACTGACGCTAGGAGACGGGTCGGACGCGTCCCGACAACGCGAACGTACGAGCCTCTGCGTGCGTCGGCGCATAGACCTCTACGAGGTGGGGGACGCCCTGGAAGGCCAGATAGATGCTCGTCGGCTTCGCCCGGCTCCAGACGGCGATGCCCCCGGCTGCGAGACGTCGCCTCGCCATCCGAGGGCCGTCGGCCCGGCGAGTCGCCGTCGCATACGCGTTGCTGAGCGGGTAAGTGGCGATCGTCAATGCCCTGCGGGAACCGCCGGCCGACGCGCTCGGTAGCAGGTAGCGGACAAATGTGCCGGCACGGGTCGTGGTGAGCTCGAGCTTGCGTCCGGGAACGCCACCGGCCCAGTAAATGGGCGCCTCGCGCGAGCTCGCGAACGAAGCGAGCTCGTCGGGGGAGACTGCGGCCGGGGCTCCCGGGCTGATCGGCTCTCGCGACTCATCGTCTCGGACCAGCAGGAAGGCGGCGACGGCGACCGCCGGGATGACCGCCAGAAGAGCCCAGACGACGATTCGCGACAGCCGGCGAGCAGGCGAGCTCTCTGCAGTGCGCTCGGCAGCCGCCGGGGTTTCCGGCTTGGCCTTCGGTCGCGCGGTCCTCGTCCGCGGCTTTCCCCCAGCCGCCGACGCAGACTTCGTGCGTTTACCCGGCTGACCGGTTTTTGCCGCCTTCTCCATCGGGCTCACTTCGGCAGTGGAGGGCGACTTCTTGCTTCGAACGGCCGACATCGCTATCCCGAGACTGCCTGGCGGGTGACGCTGTCGACTTTGATGGCAACGATCTTCGAGGTGTGCGCGCTGGCTGCCTCGGAGCTCCGGCACCGAAGGGTGATCGAGCCCGTTGCGGGGAAGACTCGCGTCACCTCCATGCTGAAGGTTGTCTCGTGGTCGACGTAGCCGTCGAAGGCGAAGACTGCGGAATCGGTGCTTGTGCCGCCCGCGTCCAGGGTGCACGTCACAGACCAGGGGATTCCTCCGCCGCCTGCCGCATCGACGATCGTCTTGGCGGAGATCGCATACGCGCCGGCGTCCACGTTCGTCATCGTGGCCACCGTTGTGTTCGTGGTTGCGAGCGCCTGTGCCCCGTCGCGGAACGCCTCACACGCGCTGGAGGGGCCCTGCGGTCCCTGAGGTCCGGCGGGCCCCTGAGATCCAGCCGGTCCCTGAGATCCAGCTGGCCCCTGAGATCCAGCCGGTCCCTGCAATCCCTGAGGTCCGGCCGGGACCCTCGCGTCCTGCGCGAGCCTCGGGACACGTCCGCCCGCTCGGCGGTCGCCTGGCGCATGATCCGGCCCAAGGGAGGCGCGGGCACGCGCGTCATCTCGCGGGCACTCGCGGGCAAACCATCCAGCACTTAGCTGCGACGCGAAAGAGCCGAAACACCTGCAAACGGGGCCAGCGCCTCGCGAGGAGATCACCACTTCACTAACCGTGAACGGTCAGAATACGTACCCGTTTCGTACCCGGAACCCGCGCTCCGGCGTTGCCAGGGCAGAAGAAATCCCTGCAAATCGAACGAAGCCGACGCGCGGATTCGAACCGCGGACCCCTTCATTACGAGTGAAGTGCTCTACCAGCTGAGCTACGTCGGCGGGGCGCTCATAGCTTAGCCGCGCTCTTGCGCCCGCTCGCAGTGGCGGTAACCTCTGCACCAACGGTTTCCCTGCAGAACGCGGCCTTTTGCCGGCAGACCATGACTGCGGCGCCCAGTCAACGTCTGAGAGGAGAGACCCCATGCCCTCTGATCCGATCTCGCCCTGGCCGCTGGTCAAGCAGAGCCCTAGCAGGATCTTCCCCGTGCGCTCGCTGCAGCAACTCCTGCGCGCGCGTAACCACCCCGTCACGGTCGACGGGATCTTCGGCCCCAACACCGAGGCTGCCGTCAAGGCCTTCCAGCTGAGCAAGAACCTCTCGGCCGACGGCATCGTCGGCCCGCAGACCTGGCCCAAGCTGGTCGTGCAGGTCAAAAACGGCGACTCCGGAGACGCGGTCCGCGGCGTGCAGGAGGTCATGAAGTTCCACGACCAGTCCGACGGCGAAGGGCCGGCGATCCACGTCGACGGCATTTTCGGCCCGATCACCGACAACTGGATTCGCGGCTTCCAGACCGCTGTCGGAGCCGCTTCCGACGGCATCGTCGGCCCGATCACCTGGCGCGCATTGGTCAGCGGGATGCTCTCCGGCTAGTCGCACCCGGCGGTGCACGGACTTCAGGCCTAGGAAAGGGCCGCCGATGACGAATACCGATGCATGGACTACGCTTTCGCGCTTCGCCCATGGCCTCCGGGGGGATGACCATTCGCAGCAGCGTGCTCGTTGGCGCGCTCGCTCTCGCCTTTTCAGTCGGCTCTGCACCGCAGGGGCAGCAAGTCGACCCGTTGCAGCCAGGCCCCGCAACCGGCGTCCAGTTCCATTGCAACTGGGGCGGCCAGAGCGACGCACACCGGCAAACGGTGGCCGCGAAGCTCGGCGCCGCCGGAGTGAAGACGGTGCGCATCGATCTGGGCTGGTCGTCGCTACAGCCGACCCGTCGCAAGCGCGTGAGCGGGTGGCACGTCCGTCTCGCGGACCGCTGCGTGAACCTCGCGCGCGCACAGGGCATGGACGTCCTGCTCACGATCATCTGGACGCCGGGCTGGGCAAACGGTGGTCGCGACCGCTCGGTGCCGCCGACCCGGAACCGCGAGTTCGCATGGTTCGCCCGCTGGGCCGCAACTCACTTCCGCGGGCGGGTGGGCGCCTGGGAGATCTGGAACGAGCCGGGCAACAAGCAGTTCTGGAAGGGATCGACGCGTCGCTACGTGAGCCTGCTCCGGGCCGCATACCCGGCGATCAAGGCCGGCGACCGCAAGGCCAAGGTCGTCTTCGGCGGCGTCAGCCACAACGACGACCGCTACGTGGCGGCCGCCTACCGCGCCGGCGCCAAGGGCGCGTTCGACGTGATGGCCACGCACCCGTATCAAGGCATGGGCGACTCCCCGCCGGAGACCGCGGACAAAGGCACCGACTGGTGGCTGATGACGCACGTCGAGGCAGTGCACAACCTGATGGCCCGCCACGGCGACGGCGCCAAGCCGATCTGGTTCACCGAGTACGGCTGGTCGGTCCACGACAACGCGCCTGACGAGCCCAACTGGAGCCGCGGCGTCACGGCCGCGGAGCAGGCGAGCTACCTGGTGCGCTCATTCGCCTTGATCAAGGCGCGCTACCCGTACGTCGAGCGGACGTACTGGTACAAGGATGCGACCCGCCGCGGCGAGGACCCACACCAGGCGGGGTACGGGCTCCTGCAGGCCGACCTCAGCCCGCGGCCGTCCTACACGGCTCTGAAGACGCTCCTGACCGGATAGCGAACGGGCCCCGGGGAATCCCGAGGCCCGCTGAGCACTGCTGAAGGGCTTAGATCGCTAGATCTTGCCGCGGTTCCGCCACTTGCGGAAGATCCGCTGGACCTCCTTGGTCGTGTCCGCAACGGAGTCGGCCGCCGACTTCCGGCCCTGGGCGACCTCGGCGAACATCTGCGGGATCAACCAGGTGTTGAACACCTCGTCGATGGCCGCGTTGGAGAACCCCGGGTAGCCGACGTTCGTCGTGGCCGTCCTGGAGATCGTGTCGAGGACGCCGTACTTCCCGCTCGGGTCCGCGTTGAGCTTCTGCTTGATGTTCTTGACCGCCCCGGGCCAGCCGGGGAAGTTGTAGAACTTCGAGTTCAGGAAGTGACCGTTGTAGGTCGGGACCATCATGTCCAGCAGGAACTTCTTCGCCAGACGCTTGTTGGACGCGAACTTCCAGATCGTGTAGACGCCCATCACGTGTTCGAGACCGAGGCGCTGCTTGGCCTTCGGGATCGGTGCGATCGCGAGGTTCCGTGCCAGTGACGGGTTCTGGAGCTCCGCGGTGCGCATGATCGAGATCGCGTTGAAGGCCAGGGAGATCCGGCCGGCGAGCATCGCGTTGTTGTTCGAGGCCGGCACCCACGCGAAGATGTCGCTGACCATGCCCCGGCGGTAGAGGCTGGCCATGAAGTTGACCGCGTCGCGGGTCGCCTTCGAGTTCAGCGTCACCTTTGCGTCGGCGTTCTGGATGTACGCGCCGAAGCACTGCATGCAGGCGATGAGGGCCATGTTCGAGTCGAGCTCGTTCGACATCCCGATCCCGATCGGATGGTTGTTCGCCTTCAGCTTCGGGGCGGCCCGGCTCACCGCATCCCACGTCGTCGGCCGTTCACCGACCTCTCCCCACCAGTCGCGCCGGTAGTGGACGGGGTCGGGGACGTAGTTGTCCGGCCAGCCGAACCATTTCTTGGTCTTCGGGTTGTAGGCCGAGCGACGGGCGAGGCCCTTCATCGGGCCGTGCTTCTTCGTCGCCTGCTGGATGATGTCGCCCAGCCCGATGACCTGGTCCTCGAACGCGGCGGGCGGCGAGAGATGCTGGAAGAGATCGTGTCCGCTCCGGGCTGCGACCTCCGAGGCCGCGCGGGCCGGGAGATCGGTGAGGTTCACGTGGTCGATCGTCACCTCACAGTCGTTCTTGCGGCCCCAGACCTTCGTGTAGACGTTGTCGAACCACTTGTCGTACGCCGGCACGAAGTGCACCCACTGGATGATCTTCAGCTGGTTCGCAGCCTCGCGACCGTGGTACTTCAGCGGCCCGGCGACGGACGTCTTCGGGGCCGCGCCGCTGTAGATGACGGCCGCGGTCCCGAGACCCGCGCGCCGTAAGAGCTCCCGCCTGCTCAACCATGCCTTGCGCTCTTTGTCGTCCTCGGCCATGGGCGCTCCTTTCCGCTGGGGGCTACTGAGGGGACCCTAATAGTTCGTTTCGTTACCTGAACGCCCCTCCGGTAAACCCGGCGATGAAGCGATCCAGGAACATGTTGTAGAGCAGGGCGAGCGGGATGGCGGGGATCAGGGCGGCGGCCATCAGCGACTGCCAGAAGTAGACGTCTCCGCGGATCAGCTCGAGCGGTACTCCGCTCGAGACCGTCCTCGCGTCGGAGGTCGAGATGAACGTCACGGCGTAGATGAACTCGTTGGCGACGAGCGAGAACGAGAAGATGACGACGGTCAGGATTCCGGGCAACGAGATCGGGAAGACGACACGCACCAGAGCCATCAGGCGCGAGGCGCCGTCGATCATCGCCGCGTCTTCGAGCTCGGGCGGGATCGTCTTGAAGAACCCCATCAGCAGCCAGGTCGAGAAGGGGACCGTGAAGGAGGGGTAGACGACGATCAGGGACCACAGCCGATCCTGTAAGCCCAACTCGGCCACCACCCGTGAGAGCGGCAGGAACAGCAGCGTCGGCGGGACGAGGTAGGTAAGGAAGATCCCCACGCCGGCGCTCTGCCCCCAACCGCCCGAGAGCCGCGCGAGCGCATAGCCGGCCGGCAACGCGAGCGCGAGCGTGATGAGAACGACGATCAGGCCGATGAGCGCGGTGTTCTGGAGCCAGTCGACGTACTTCGTGTCCCTGAAGATGAACTCGTAGTTCGACGTCGTGACGTTCTCGACCCCGAGCGGCAGCCACTCGTGGTCTTTCAGCGGAAGGCGCTCGGTCGGGCTCGCCTCGGCCTCGTTGAAGACGAAGGGGACGTTCTCGACGTTGTAGAGATCGCCGTTCGTCTTCAACGACGTCATCAGCATCCAGTAGAAGGGGAACGCGAGGACGATCGCGAACGGCCCGACGACGAGCCACGCGAACACGTTCTGCTTGGAACGGGACCACATGGCTACGTCACCTCCGTGCGGCGTGCGAACCAGAGCATCCCCACCGACACGAAGACGAGGATCGGCAGCAGGTAGAGCGAAATGGCCGCGCCGGCGCCGAGCGAGCTACCGCGGATGCCGGTCTGGAAGGCCCACATCGTCAGCATCTGCGTCTGGTTGAACGGGCCGCCGTTCGTGAGGATGTAGACGACGGTGATGTCGGTCGCCGTGAAGACGATCCCGAAGAGCAGCGCGACGAGCGCGATCGGGAGCTGCAGAGGCAACGTGACGTAGAAGAGCTTCTTGAGGCCGGTCGCCCCGTCGATCTTCGCTGCGTCGTCGACCTCGGCCGGGATCGAGGCGAGCCCCGCGATGAAGATGACCGTGGCGAACGGCAGGATCCGCCACGCGTGCACGGCGATGATCGAGGCCATCGCCAGGTTCGGCCGGCCGAGCCATTGCGGCGGATCGAGGGGATCGATGAGGTCGATGCCGAGGGCGTCGAGCGGGCCTGTCTGCAGACGAACGACCGTCCAGTTCACGACCGAGAGCGTCGGCTCGAAAATCCAGAGCCAGCCGATCGTCCCCAGTGAGACCGGCGCCGCCCACGGGAGCAGGATGAGGAAGCGGAGGAACCACTTTCCGCGGAAGTCCTTGACCAGCCAGTGGGCGAGGATCGCCGCGCCGACGAGGACGATCGCCTGCGAGACGAGCGTGAACAGGATCGTGTTGCGGAGCGCGCGACGGAAGTTCTCGCTTCCCCACTCCTCGGTGTAGTTGCGCAGGCCGACCCAGTCGCCCGTGAGCGACCCGGCGGTCGCATCCGTGAAGCTGAGGTAGATCGCGAGCCCGAGCGGCGCGCCGATGAGCAGGCCGATGTAGAGAACCGCCGGGCTGATCAAGACCGGCGCAAGGAACCTGCGCTCCTCGAGGACATCTCGCCAGCGCCCCCGAGGCCTGGGAGAAGCGGAGGCCTCCACGGCCGCGCGATCCTATGGGAATATCCGGCCCCGAGTGGCCGAGATCACGCTGGAAAAGCTCACCAAGGTCTATCCGGACGGCACCCGGGCCGTGAAAGCTCTCGATCTCGAGGTGGGTGACGGCGAGCTCGTCGTCTTCGTCGGCCCGTCGGGCTGCGGCAAGACGACCGCGCTGCGCATGGTCGCGGGCCTGGAGCCGATCACCGAGGGCTTCGTCCGGATCGGCGGCCAGGTCGTGAACCGTCTCCCGCCCAAGAACCGCGACATCGCGATGGTCTTCCAGAACTACGCCCTCTACCCGCACATGAGCGCGTACAAGAACATGGCGTTCGGGCTGAAGCTCCGGAAGTTCGAGCGAGCCGAGATCGACCGCCGCGTGCGGGACGCGGCCAGAGTTCTCGGCCTCGAGGACGTCCTGGGCAAGCGGCCGCGGACGCTCTCGGGCGGCCAGCGCCAGCGCGTAGCCATGGGCCGGGCGATTGTGCGCGAGCCGCAGGCATTCCTGATGGACGAGCCCCTGTCGAACCTGGACGCGAAGCTGCGCGTCGAGATGCGGGCCGAGATCGCGCGCATCCAGCGCGACCTCGAGGTGACGACGATCTACGTCACGCACGACCAGGTCGAGGCGATGACGCTCGGCGACCGCGTCGCCGTCATGCGCGACGGGATCCTGCAGCAGTTCGACGTCCCCCAGACGCTCTACGACCGGCCGAGGAACCTCTTCGTCGCCGAGTTCATCGGCTCGCCGGCGATGAATCTCGTCGGCGCCGACCTCGTCCGTGCGGACGGAGCGCTGGCCGTCGACTTCGGCGACCACCGCCTCCCCGTCGACGACGTGCTCCTGGACGCCCGCCCCGCGCTTCGGGCCTTCGAGGGGAAGCCGCTGATCCTCGGCATCCGTCCGGAGGATCTCGAGGACGCGAGCCTGGTCGAGGGCAGCGCCAACGGGAGGACGCTTCCGGCGGTGATCGACATCCGCGAGGACATGGGCTCCGAGGTGTACGTCCATTTCGGCTCGGGCGGGCGTCCCGTCCGCGGCGCCGACGTGGCGGCCGCGGTCGGCAAAGAGGCGATCGAGGCGACGCAGGAGCAGACGAAGGAGAAAGGCAGTCTGTTCGTCGCCAGGCTGGACCGGAACACGCGTGCGCGGGAGGGCGAGAAGGTCGAGCTCGTCGTCGACGTCGAGCGGCTGCATTTCTTCGACCCCGAGACCGGGAGCGGGATCTACGAGGCCGAAGCCACTTAGGCGGCGACCCCGGCGAACCGGGGGATGATCTCTTTGCCGTAGGTCTCGAGGGTCTGGTGCTGGCCCTCGGTCATGAGATAGACGTCGAACTGGTCGACGCCGATCGACTCGAGCTCCTTCAGCTTTGCGACGGCGTCATCAGCCGTGCCGATCACGGTGAAGCGGTCGCAGATCTCGTCGGTGACGAACTCGCCGTGCTTCGCTCCGACACGGCTGTGGTCCTTGTAGTCGTAGAACTCGCGCGTCTTGACAAAGTCGGTCAGCGCTTGCGGGATCTCGGAGTCGAAGCCGTAGCGCTCGACGAGGTCCATGACGTGGTTCGAGACCATCGCCGGGAACCAGCGCACCTGGTCGCGGGCGGACGCGATGTCGTCAGAGATGTGGCTCGGCGCGCAGACGATGCACTCGAGCGCGTCCGGATCGCGTCCCGCCTCTTCCGCGGACTTTCGAGCCGTTTCCATGATCCACTGGATGATCTGAGGGTCGGCGAGCTGGATGATCACGCCGTCCCCGACCCGGCCGGCGACTGCGAGCGCCTTCGGCCCGTACCCGGCGACCTGCATCGGGATGTCAGGCAGCTCGTCCCGCACCCATTCGAGCTTGAGGTCCTTCTCGTTCCATTCGACGGGACGCCCGTTCATCAGGTCTTTCATCATCCGCAGGCGGGCCTCGAACTCGGCCACTTTTACCGGCTTGAGGCCGACGACACGTCGTGACGAGTCGCCGCGGCCGATGCCCATCACCATCCGGCCGTTCGAGATGTCCTGCATGGTCGCGTACCAGCTGGCCGTAATCGTCGGGTCGCGGATACCCGGGTTCGTGACGCAATGGCCGAGCTTCAGGCGCTCCGTCGCGGCGGCGGCGAGCGGCAGGGTTGCGTACGACTCCTGCCAGAGGATGTGCGAGTCGTACGTCCAGCCGTACTCGAAGCCGTTCTGCTCCGCGAGCTGCATGAGCTCGATCATCCGCGTGTAGGGCGGGTCGGGCATGACGGTCATGCCAAAGCTGAGCACGGCGAGGAGCATACTCCTGGCATGGCGCGAAGCTTCACCCTTCTGGCAGCCACCGCTGCCGGCGTCGCTGCGATCGATCTGGCGTACAAGGCCTGGGCCGGCCCAGTCTTCATTCACGAGCGGTCTGCGCTCTACGGAGTGGGGATCGGCGTCGTGTGTCTCGCCTGGGCGGCTGCAATCGTGCTCCTCCGCTCGCCTTCGGTCGCCGTCGCGGCCGGGCCTCTGGTCGGCGGTGCGGCCGGCAACGGCCTGTCCCTCGCGCTCTGGCCGGGCGTGCCGAATCCGATCGTCGTCGACGGGCTGGCGTTCAACGTGGCCGACGTCAGCGTGGCCCTCGGGCTGGTTCTCCTGATCCCGGTGCTGATCGCGTTCGCGGTGCGGAACCGCGAGCGGCTGTTCGAGCCTGTTTAGGCGAGCTCGGCGATCGCGCGGTCGGCCAGCCCGTCCAGCGCTCTGACCGAGAGCTCGATCTGCTCCTCCTTGGTGTCCTCGAGCTTCGTGTGCGAGAGCCCGCGCAGGCTCTGGACGAAGAGCATCACGGTCGGGATGCCTGCGCGCGCGACCTCGGCCGCGTCGTGCAGCGGGCCGCTCGGCAGGCGGTGCGAGGTGCCGGCGACCTCCTTGATCGCCTCGTCCGCGAGCTCGATGAGCTGCTCGTCGAAGAGGATCGGCTCGATCTGCCAGATCCGCTCCCAGTCGACGTCGACGTTCCACCTGTCGGCGAACTGGGCCCCGGCCTCCTGCGCTGCGTCCAGCATCGAGGCGAGCTTGTCGGCTTCCAGATGCCGCTGGTCGAGCAGGCATTCGGCCGTCTCCACGACGGACGTGACGATGCCCGGCTTGGTGACGACGCTCCCCATCGTGCAGACCCCGCCTTCTTTCGCCGCGATCTCATAGATCTCGAGGGCGAGCATCGCAGCGGCGGCCAGCGCATCACGGCGCTTGTCCATCGGCGTCGAGCCTGCGTGGGCAGCCTGGCCGCGGAACGTCACGAGGTGACGCTCGACGCCGAAGGTGCCGAGCACGACGCCGAGCGGGAGATCCATGCTCTCGAGCACCGGGCCTTGCTCGATGTGCAGCTCGAGGTAAGCCGCGGCCTTCTCGAGCTGCGACCGCGCCTCGATCGCCTGGTCGAGATCGACGCCGTGCGCGGCGATCGCGTCCGGCAGCGAGATCCCCTCGGCGTCGGTCCGCTGGCGAAGCTCGTCCTGGTCGGCCATCGACCCGGCCGCAGCGCTCGAGCCGAAGAGCGAGCGGCCGAAGCGAGCGCCTTCCTCGTCCGCCCAGCTGACGAGCCGCACGGTGACCGGCGGCTCTCCATCCTCGGCGATCCGCCGCAGCACTTCGGCGCCGGCGACGACGTTCAGCGCGCCGTCCAGCCAACCGCCGTTCGGCACCGAGTCGAGGTGACCGCCGAGCAGGAGCTCTTTGTCAGAGGCGCCGCGCACGGTCCACCACTGGTTGCGCGCCTCGTCGAACTCCATCTCGATCCCCTCGAGCTTGGACGCCATCCAGTCCTGGGCCCGCACCCAGGTGTCCGTCCACGCCACGCGCTGAGCGCCGTTCTCGTCACCCGTCAGCTCCTGGAGCTCACGCAGCTCGGCGACGGTTCGCTTCGGGTCGAGAGGCATGCGAAACGAGCCTAAACTCCACGCCGTGTCCGTTCTGATCAAAGGTGGACGGGTCATCACCGCCGCCGACGACTACGTGGGCGACGTCTACGTCGAGGGCGAGCGCATCTCGCTGATCGGCGAGTCGCTCGACGTCCAGGCCGACAAGGTCATCGACGCGACCGGCAAGTACGTGTTGCCGGGCGCAGTCGACCCGCACACGCACCTCGACATGCCGTTCGGCGGGACGGTGACCGTCGACGACGTCGAATCGGGCCAGACCGCGGCGGCCTTCGGCGGGACGACCTGTCACGTCGACTTCGTCATCCAGCCGCAGGGCTCGACGTTCGCCGCCGCCCTCGCCGACTGGAAGTCGAAGGCGAATGGCAAGCAGGTGATCGACATGGGCTACCACATGGCGGTCACCGACCTGAAGGAGGGCGGCACGCTCGAGGAGCTCGCGTCGCTCCCGGACGAAGGGGTCACCTCGTACAAGCTCTTCATGGCCTACAAGGGCGCGCTGATGGTGGACGACGAGACGCTCTTCCGCACGATGCAGGTCGCGGCGGAGACGGGCGCGCTCGTGATGGTGCACGCCGAGAACGGCGACGCGATCGACGTGCTCGTGAAAGAGGCCCTCGCCGCAGGGCACACCGAACCGAAGTACCACGCGCTCACTCGGCCGCCGGAGACCGAGGGCGAGGCGACGAACCGCGCGATCCAGCTCTCACGTGTCGCCGGTTCTCCGTTGTACGTCGTCCACGTCTCGTGCGCCGAGGCGGTCGAGCCGATCGCGATCGCGCGCGAGAAGGGCTGGGACGTCTGGGGCGAGACGTGCACGCAGTACTTCTTCGTCGACTACACGTTCCTGGAGCGGCCCGACTTCGAGGGCGCGAAGTACGTCTACACGCCGCCGCCGCGGGACAAGGCCAATCAGGACGTGCTTTGGAACGCGGTGCGGACCGATGTGCTGTCGGTTGTCTCGACTGACCACTGCGCGTTCCTCTGGGACGGGCAGAAGTCGATCGGCAAGGATGACTTCTCGAAGATCCCGAACGGCGGCCCCGGGCTCGAGAACCGGCTGCAGATGATCCACGAGTTCGGGGCGCGCGCGGGACGGATCTCGCTGAACCGGATGGTCGAGCTGCTGGCGACCGCACCGGCCAAGCTGTTCGGCCTCTATCCACGCAAGGGCACGATCGCCGTCGGCTCGGATGCCGACATCGTCGTGTTCGATCCGGAGAAGAAGGTCACGATCTCCGCGCAGACGCAACACTCGAAGTCGGACTACAACCTCTACGAGGGCACCGAGGTAACGGGCTCGCCGGAAGTCGTCCTGCTGCGCGGCCACGTGCTCGTCGAGGACAACGAGTTGGTCGCGTCGCCCGGTGTGGGTCAGTTCGTCGCGCGCGCGAAGTTCGGCGAGGAGCTCAAGGCCCAGGCCGCACTCGCCTAGGATTGTCGGCATGCCGCGCTACCTGATCATCAGGGCTTTTGACGTGCATGAGGATGAGATGCCCACGGTCGGCCGCCGGTCCAGGGAGCTCGTCGACGACGAGTTCCCCGAGATCACGTGGGAACACAGTCATGTCGTCGTGGACGGGGCGGGCAGAGTCGTCACGTACTGCGTCTACGAGGCGCCGAACGAAGACATCGTCCGCGAGCACTCGAAGCGGCTCGGCCGGCACACCATGGAGGGCATCCACGAGATCGCAGGCGATGTCTCTCCCGGCGACTTCCCGCCTTAACCGGTTTCCGACTCTCCTCGCCCGAGTAGACGCGCATCGAGAATGTGGATGCTTGCTGCCTTGGCGAGGGCAAGCCGGCGTGTGATCGCCTGCCTGAGCTCCGCATCGGACTCGGGAACCAACTGCAGCGCCTCGCGATAGAGGGCGGCCGCGTGCTCCTTGGCCCAGCCGCGTTCGGCGTCGGCGCCGGCGGCGGCGAAGTAGTCGACCGCACGAGAATGGTCGCCGGCGTCGCGCCAGTGCCGGGCGAGAGCTGCCCCGACCTCACCGAACTCACCGCTGACCTCCTCGAGGAACAGCGCGGCTTCGCGATGGCGGTCACGCCGTCGAGCCCGAGGAAGGAGGTCGTACGCGACATCGCGGACGAGGACGTGGTTGAACGAAAACTGCTCCTGACCCTCGAAGGCGGAGACCGGCTCCCTCGCCACCAGCCCTCGCCGTTCGAGCTCACCCAGGGGCGCGGTCAGCGCTTGGGGATCCGCAGTCATCCGCTCGAGCGCCCCGCGCCAGAAGGTTCTCCCGGCTACGGCCGCATCCAGCACCACCTCACGCTCGGCCGCCGGAAGCGCGTCGAGGCGAGCCGCGATGATTCCGCGAATCGTCGTCGGCAACGACGTCGGAGCCTCGCCGGTCTCCGCGTGGACCGCCGCCAGCTGCTCGATGAAGAGCGGGTTTCCACCTGCCATGACCGCGAGAGCCGTCGCTCGGTTTTCGCTGTCCTTCGCGCCGAGATCGGTCAGGCGATGAACTGCTAGTTCGGTCGCATCTGTCGCGGCGAGCGGTCGAAGTGTGAGCGCGGAGTGGGCAAGCAGCCCGCCTCCCCAGTCTGGACGCGCGTCGAGGAGCTCTGGACGAGCGAGCACGACGACCAGAATCGGAAGATCTTGGAGCCGAGCCGCCAGCCGCTCGACGAGGTTGAGCAACGCCTCATCCGCCCAGTGCAGGTCCTCGAAGACCAGCATCAGCGAGTCGTCTCTCGCCATCGCCTCGATGAAGCTTCTGATCGAGAAGAACAGGTTCTCGCGGTCCGCGATGGTGCCCGAAGAATCGAGACCGAGGACGATGCCGAGATGCTCAGTCACACTGGTCGCCTCCGCCGCCGGTAGAAGCGTCGAGACCGTCTCCTCGAGCTTCCTCCTCGCAACTTCGACGCTGTCGGTCTCGAAGATCCCGCAGAGCTGCTTCAGCTGGAAAGCGAGTGCTGCGTACGCCGTGCTCTCTCGGTAGGGAAGCGCTCGCCCGGTGACGGTACGGCCACCGCGGTCCTCGACGAGCGCTGAGAACTCGGCGGCCAGCCTCGTCTTACCGACACCGGCCGGGCCGATCACGGTCACGAGGTGCGGCGTGCGCTCGGCCGCAACCCGCTCCCACGTCCCCCGCAGGACCTCGAGCTCGTGGTCGCGGCCCACGAGCGGGCCCGCGAGGGGTCGCTCGCCGGGCACGCGCGCCGCGCAGAGCGCGACCCATGCAGGCACCGGCTGCGTCTTCCCCTTCGCCACGACCGCCGGGGCCGGCGCGTACCGGATCGCTTCCTTCGTCGCTCGGTGCGTCTCCGCGCCGACCAGCACGCTTCCAACCGGTGCGGCCGACTGGAGGCGCGCAGCGGTGTTGATCACGTCGCCGGCGACCATCGCCTCGCCCAGCGCCGGGCGTGCGTCCAGGGTCACGAGCGCTTCTCCCGTGTTGACGGCGACTCGCACCTTCAGGTCGAGACGGGGGTCCGCGGCGTCCATTTTCGCTGCGGTGTCCCGGACGGCCAGCGCGGCGCGGACCGCGCGCTCGGCATCGTCACCGAATGCTGTCGGGGCGCCGAACACCCCGACCACGGCATCGCCGATGAACTTCTCGACGATGCCGCCGAAGGACTCGATCTCGGTGCGGACGGTGTGGTGGTATGGGCGGAGCAGCGCCTGCACGTCCTCGGGATCCAGCCGCTCGGCTCGCGAGGTGAAGCCCACCAGATCGACGAAGATGACGCTGACCAGGCGCCGTTCCTCTCGACGCGCGCGATGGGTTCCGGTGCCGGCCAAGGGGAGGCCACACCGCAGACAGAATCTTGCGATCTCGGGGTTTTCCTGGCCGCAGGCAGTGCAGACAGTCACGCTGCAAGCCTAGAACGCGCCGCGACGCGCCTGGGCACGTGGTCGGATCCATCAAGACGTGTCCTGGTGCCAGGCACGAGGACACGGTCGAACATGACAAGCATGGCCGCTTCCAGCAGGACTTAGATGGTGTTCGGGACCTGTCCCCGTGCCTGGCACCTGGACAGGGTTAAAGGGGCCACTACGGCCGCCCAGCGCGGGATGCTCAGCGGGTCTGCGGGAAGCCGAGGTCGACCTGGCTCGTGGCCGGGTCGGGCCAGCGGGACGTGACGACCTTGCCGCGCGTATAGAAGTTGATCCCCTCGGGCCCGTACACGTGCGAGTCGCCGAAGAGGGACGACTTCCAGCCGCCGAACGAGTAGTACGCCACAGGCACCGGGATCGGCACGTTGATCCCGACCATGCCGGCCTGCGCCTCGAACTGGAACTGCCGAGCCGCACCGCCGTCGCGGGTGAAGATCGCCACGCCGTTGCCGTACGGGTTGTCGTTGACCATCTGCACGGCCTCGTCGTACGTCTTCGCGCGCACGACTGACAGCACCGGGCCGAAGATCTCGTCCTTGTAGGCGTCCATGTCCGGCGTCACCTCGTCGAGCAGCGACACGCCCAAAAAGAACCCGTCGCCGTTCGGGCTCGTCTCGCGCCCGTCCGCGATCACCTTGGCGCCCTGCTCGGCCCCGCGGTCGATGTAGCCCGCCACCTTGTCGCGGTGCTCACGCGTGATCAGCGGCCCCATCTCCGACTCCGGATCGGTGCCCGGACCGACCTTCACCTTCGGCAGCCGCTCGTTGATCGCGCCGACCAGCCGATCCGCCGCGTCGCCGACCGCGACGACGACCGAAACGGCCATGCAGCGCTCGCCGGCCGACCCGTAAGCCGCGCTCACCGCCGCATCCGCAGCCATGTCGATGTCCGCGTCCGGCAGCACGACCATGTGATTCTTCGCGCCGCCGAGCGCCTGGACGCGCTTCCCGTTCGCCGAGCCGGTCGTGTAGATGTACTTCGCGATCGGCGTCGAGCCCACGAAGCTGACGGCGCCGATGTCGGGGTGCTCGAGGATCGCGTCGACCGCGACCTTGTCGCCGTGGACGACGTTGAACACGCCGTCGGGGACGCCGGCCTCCTGAAGCAGCTCGGCGACGAACAAAGACGTGGACGGGTCCTTCTCAGACGGCTTCAGGATGAACGTGTTGCCGCATGCGATCGCAGGCGCCCACATCCACATGGGCACCATTGCCGGGAAGTTGAACGGCGTGATGCCCGCGACGACGCCCAGAGGCTGCCGGATCGAGTACACGTCGATCCCGGTCGAGGCCTGCTCGGAGAAGTGCCCACGCAGCAAAGTCGGGATCCCGCAGGCGTGCTCGATCACCTCGAGGCCGCGCTGCACCTCACCGACTGCGTCCGACAAGACCTTGCCGTGCTCGTCCGTGAGGATCTTCGCGATCTCCTCGCGCTGCGAGTGCACGAGCTCGCGAACCCGGAACATGATGTCCGTACGCTTGGACAGCGAGACCGCGCGCCAGCTCTCGAACGCTGCCTTGGCAGCGGCAACAGCCTGGCCGACCTCCTCGACGGACGCGAAATCGACCTCGCCGGTCTGCACTCCGAGCGCCGGGTTGTAGACCGGCCCGGTGCGCCCGGACTCTCCGGCCACGCTCTGGCCGCCGATCCAGTGGCTGATCCGCTTCACGCGCGCGTCGGCGCCCTCCGGGGCCTGGACGACCTCAGTCATGGGATCAGCGTAGCGCGGCGGAGATAGGCTTGCCGTATGGCTATGGTCGAGAGCGGGGACCGCGTCAAGGCCGACGACGCCAAGCACGTCCTGCACTCCTGGTCGGTGCGCTCGGCGATCGACCCGATCCCCGTTGCGGGCGCCGAGGGCCGGTACTTCTGGGACTACGACGGCAAGCGCTACCTCGACTTCGCGTCGCAGCTCGTCAACGTCTCCCTGGGGCACCAGCACCCGAAGGTCGTGGCCGCGATCAAGGACCAGGCTGACCGGCTGACGACGATCGGGCCGATGATGGCCAACGAGAAGCGCTCGGAGCTGGCGCGCCTGCTCGCCGAGGTCACGCCCGGCGACCTGACGATGTCGTTCTTCACGAACGGCGGCGCCGAGGCGAACGAGAACGCGATCAAGCTCGCGCGCTGGAAGACCGGCCGGCAGAAGATCGTCGCGCGCTACCGCTCGTACCACGGCGCAACGGCGGGCTCGATCACGCTCACCGGCGACCCGCGCCGCTGGCCCGCCGAGCCTGGGATCCCCGGAGTCGTGCGGATCCTGGACCCCTACACGTACCGCTGCCCCGCCGGACACCCTGATCCGTGCCCGGTCTGCACCGGCGCACCGCACCTCGAGGAGATCCTCCAGTACGAGGGCCCGGAAACCGTGGCCGCGGTGATCCTCGAGACGGTCACCGGGACGAACGGCGTCATCGTCCCGCCCGACGGCTACCTGCAGGCCGTGCGCGAGGTCTGCGACCGGCACGGGATCCTGCTGATCTTCGACGAGGTGATGGCGGGCTTCGGTCGCACCGGCAAGTGGTTCGCCTGCGAGCACTGGGACGTCGTGCCGGACATCCTCACGGTGGCGAAGGGGATCAACTCGGGCTACGTGCCGCTCGGCGCGATGGTCATCTCCGAGGAGCTGGCCGGCTGGGTGCGCGACAAGTACTTCGCGGGCGGGCTCACGTACAGCGGGCATCCGCTCGCGTGCGCGGCCGGCGTCGCTTCGATCGAGGCCTTCCGCGAGGAGGGCATCGTCGAGAACTCGGCCGAGCTGGGCGCCGTGCTCGGCGAGAAGCTGAACGAGCTGGCGGGCCGACACGAGTCGATCGGCGATGTGCGCGGCCTCGGCCTCTTCTACGGCGTCGAGCTCGTCAAGGACCGCGAGACGCGCGAGCCGCTGGTCCCGTTCAACGCCTCCGGCGAGGCCTTCGCGCCGATGGCGAAGATCTTCAAGGCGGCCCTCGAGCGCGGGCTCTACCTGATGATCCACTGGAACGTGATCATCGTCGCGCCGCCGCTGACGATCACGCGCGAGGAACTGGACGAGGGGCTCGAAATCCTCGACGATGTACTGCCATGAGCGAGAACGAGGAGCAGGAAGAGCAGATCGACGACCTCGAAGTGGACGAGGAGGCCGCCGAGGACGTCAAAGGCGGCCGGCAACCGAGTCCACCGTCGGGCCCGGTTCCGATTCCCTATCCGAATTAGGCACGCGCGGCAATCACCCGTCAGGAGCTTGAGGACGGGCAGCTCGGCTCCGAGGAAGAAGCATGAAGATCTGGATCGTTGCCCTGGCCGCCGCCACCGCCGCGGCCATGCTGGCCTCTCGCTCGACCGCGTATCTGCTTCCGGACTCGGGGCAGGGCCAAGTACAGATCCTGCGGAACGACGCGACCCGCATCGGCGTCCGCAACCTGCACGGGGAGTGGTGGATCGCCAAGCGCTGCGTGAGCGGCCGTAAACGCGTGGGGCCGGGCTACGTGTACCGGGTCAGGCGAAAAGGGAAGGTCGTGGTCGACGACCTGGGCCAGCCGATCCTCGACGATCCCAATGGAGGTCTGAACCCTTATGGCTCGTCCGGCGGCCTCGGCTCATTCGGCTACCAGCATGCCAGGGGCGTGCCGCCCTTCCAGTTCGGCCGTGAAGGTGGCAGCAACACATGGTGGGTCTCGAGCAGGGTTTGCGCCGGCGATCACCCTCAGTTCCCGGCACTGTTCGGGGTTTCCCGAACCCGAGCCGGACGGCCCAGCTGGGACGATGAAGGGGCCTTGCACTGGTCGATCGACGTCGACGTGCGGACGCCCTGGCAGGACCCGATTCTCCGCGTCGGCTACGAGTACGTCTTTTCGCCCACCGCGATCAGGGTCCGAACGACAGTGCGGAGCTTCTGCGCAAAGCCGACGTGTGGCGACGCACCCCAGCAGCACTTCGCCAAGGAGCCGAAGTTCACGGTGCAGGTGATGCCTGCCGCGGGAGACACGATCGCGGTCCACGACGCGACCGGCGTCGAGCTCACTCGGTGGACGGGAGGTCACCCGCGCAAGGGAACGGGGCAGGTCGGCGACGACTCCCGGGACAGCATCAGCTTCAATGCCTCGGGCCTGAACGTCGTGGCGCGGGGAGCGAGCGGCCGTTGGGAGGGCTCCGGCTCCGGCCTGGACGAGTGGGCGGTCTCCGCCTCCGGCCACGCGCCTCCGAGCGAGAAGGACGGCCCGGGACCGGTCCACTACGCAAGCGGAAAGGACACGCGCTGGGACTGCAACGGCGGGTCTCCGGACGGCAACGGCGTCAGGCAGTGGGAGCTCGTCGGCGGCGCTCCCGGCTTCCCGCTGGCGGTGTTCTTCCACGGCTGGGAGGGAGGCGTGGGACACAACGACTGTGAGCCGGCGGCCCGGCACTTCCCACCTCCGAGCGCGGTCTTCGAGAACTACTTCGAGTACACGTTCGGCCGCGACTAACGGGCGCGCGCTTAAGGCCTGCTTAAAGCGCAGGGAAGCCGGTTCGGCCGGGCCCTTAGGGTCGCCCACTCGCCCATTTCAACCCAAGCCCAGGAAGGGGGAATCGTCATGAAAGCACTGCTGGTGGCGGGTGTGGCCATAGCCTTTGCGTTGAACCCGGCGGCGGCCAAACCGCTGGCCACGGCAGGTGAGGCCCCGTTGACCGGGGTCCTCCTCAACGCCAGTCCTGACCCATCCCATCCGAACGAGGTCGTGCAATTCAGCTGGACCGCAACGGGTTTCCCGGGAAGCCCGACGTGTAACGACAATCGAGGCTGGATCGTCAACGGCCCACCGAGCGGGGTGCTGTCGAAGAGGGCCGGCGTCGACTTCAATTCGTCCTTCACGTGGATCGTCGACTGCGAGTACGGCGACTTCTTCGGCCGCGGCACAGAGGACGTCACCTACATCCCGAATCCGCCGCCGCCACCGCCGCAACCCCCTCCGGCCCCGAGCGTGCAGATCGTCAGCGACGATCCTCAACGGACCGTCTGGGCCAACCAGGACGGGTCGTGGACCGTTCACAAGCTCTGCTTGGGGCCCTCCGTCCGAGGCGGTGAGAATACCGTCGGCCCGGGCTACATCTCGAGGCTGGTCCGAAGGGATTCGGAGACCAGCTGGAAGGAGATCGTCCAGGACGACCAGCCCCGTGGCCCCCTCAACAGCCCGAAGTTCGGCGGCCTGGGCGCATTCGGGTTCCATCTTGCCCGGGGCCCGGTCGGGCAAACGGTTCTCAACACCACGAATGCCTGGGCCCTCGACACGCGGAATTGCGCGGCCGACAACGGCGCCTTCGGTGTCTACGCCTCGTCTGCAACTCAGCCCCAGATCGGGACAGACGGATTCGGCCGCATGCACGTCGACGTCTGGATCCGCGACTTCTGGGGCCACACGGGCTATGGGCCCGACGCGAACGGCGATGGGTTCGGCGACTCGCTGATGACCGTGTCCTACACCTACGAGTTCCGCCCTTCGGTCGTGCGGGCCTGGATCGCCGTCACGCAGAGCTGCCCGAGTGGCTGTCCCATCGGGCCCGGAACTGCGTTCGTGAAGGAACCGAAGCTCGCATCCTCCGTCACTCAGACGGACTACCGCCGGATCGCGATCTTCGACCATACGGACCAGTTGGCGCTGTGGGGCAAGGACATCACCGGGGACGGCAACGCGGATCCTTGCGCGTGGGACTACGGAGCTCCCGACGCCGACCACATCACACAGACGAATCAGTGCTACGACCCTTGGAAGGTTCGTACCCGGTTCGACAAGTCGGTCGATCTGTTCGGAACCGGCGGCTGCCCGGACAACCTCTGCCTGAACGTCGTGATGCAGGCCCATCGCGAGAATCCCTTCGCGGTCGGATTCTGGAAGGGAAGCACCTATGGCTTCGACGGGTGGGCCAGTCAGGCGGATACTCGCCCGGCGGCCAACTCGAAGGACCAGGGCTCGTGCGTGCCGGGGAAAGACTGCACCGATCCGAAATGGGGTTGCCATGGCGGTCGGCCGTTCACCGACGCCAACCGAACCTGGGAGATGCTCGGCGGCGAGAAGAACTCGGTGGACAACTATTTGAACGCATCGGTTCTCTACAACGGCTGGGCCGGCGGCTTCGGCGCATATGACTGCGAGCCACTGTCCAGGCGCTTCGCTCCCGGGCTGGAGACGTATGGCGCCTATGCGCAGTACTCGGTCGGTCCCGGTTGGCAATGGCCGTAAGCCCTCGAGCGGCCCGGTTCGCCGGGCCGCTCCGCCTTTATCCCTTCCTAACCACACCGTGCTTAACTTCTGGCACGCCGGGAGGGAGGGCGGATGGAGTTCAGGATCCTCGGGCCGCTCGAGGTTCGAGACGGAGAGGGAAACCGGGCTTCGCTCCAGGGGCCTCGGCAGTGCGCCCTTCTCGCCGTCCTACTTCTCCACGCGAACGAATGGGTCAGCGTCGAGCAGCTGGTCGACGAGCTCTGGAGTGACGGCAAGCCGCAGACGGCTCTGAATGCGCTCCAGGTTCACGTCTCGCACCTCCGAAAGCTGCTCGGCGTCGGGCCGACAGGCTCCAACGGACGCCTGGTCACCGAGCGCGGTGGTTATCGCCTCGAGCTCGGTCCTGACGAGCTTGACGCCGAGAGGTTCGAGCGCCTGGTGGCTGAGGCGCGAAGCCTCGTCGCGAGGAGCCGTCACGCCGACGCCTCAGGGATGTTCCACGCTGCGGAGGCCCTGTGGCACGGCCCCGCGCTCTCCGACTTCCGCGCTGCGCCCTTCGCGCAAGCGGCGATTGCACGTCTCGACGAGCTGCGACTGGCCGCGGTCGAGGATCGGGTCGAGGCCGACCTTGCGCTGGGCCGCAACCCCGAGCTCGTCGCCGAGCTCGACGCACTCGTGGCAGAGCATCCGCTGCGCGAGGGACTCCGCGGACAGCTCATGCTCGCCCTCTATCGCGGGGGAAGGCAGGCGGATGCCCTCGAGGAGTTTCAGCGCGCTCGCAAAGTGCTCATCGAGGAAGTCGGACTCGAACCGTCCACGGCCCTCAAGTCGCTCCAGGCGTCGATCCTGCGCCAGGATCCCGCCCTCGAGTCGGAAACGCCAAGCGGCCAGGATGCCCCGCGTTCCACCCACGCGGAGCGCAAAACACTCACCGCCCTCTTCGCATCGTTCGCGCTGGGCGAGGACGAGGCACGTCTTGCAATCGATCGCCATGGGGGTCACGTGCTCGAGATCGGCGCCGAGGGTGTGCTCGCCGTCTTCAGCCTCCCTCGCTCGCGTGAGGACGATGCGCTTCGGGCACTCCGTGCCGCGGGCGACCTGCGTGATGCCCTCGACGACGTGAGAATCGGCGTCGAGACCGGAACCGTGCTGGTTCAGCCGTCTACTGCGCGCGAGCCCGAGATCGCAGGCGACGTGCTGAGCAGCGTTGAACGGCTAGCGTCGAGGGCCAAGCTGGGCGAAATCGTGCTCGGCGAGTCGACACGCTTACTCGCCGGGCATGCCCTGCGTCTCAAGCCGGCACGCCGGCTCGCCGGCGGTGGCCCGATCTGGCGGCTGCTCGAGCTGGCGGCGGATGCGCCCGCGATCCCGCTCAACGTGACCACCCCGTTCGTCGATCGTGAGCGAGAGTTGGCGCAGCTGATCCAGGCGTACGAGCGCACGATCGCCGAGCGAACCTCATACCTCGTAACCGTCTTGGGGCCGGCAGGAATCGGAAAGTCCCGGCTTGCGGCAGAACTTCGCCGATACGTCGCTGCCGATGCCTCGGTCTTCGTCGGCCGGTGTCTTCCCTACGGCGAGGGCATCACCTTCTGGCCGCTCGCTGAGATCGTCGAACAGGCCGCAGGCGAGCGAGCGCCCGAAGCGCTGGCGGAACGTCTCGCGGGGGACGAGGACGCGGGAACGATCGCCCAGCGAATCGCCGGTGTGCTCGGAGCGGGTGAAGGGATTGCAGGCACCGACGAGACGTTCTGGGCAGTCCGCCGGTTCCTCGAAAGGCTCGCGCGCACGCGTCCCGTCGTTGTCTTCTTCGAAGACCTGCACTGGGCCGAGCCAACCTTTCTGAATCTCGTCGATCACATTGCCGACTGGGCACGAAGCGCGCCGCTCCTCATCGTGTGCCTGGCGAGACCCGAGTTTCTCGACGCGCGGCCGACCTGGGGAGGCGGGAAGACGAATGCCGCCTCCATGCTCCTCGAGCCGCTTCCCGACGATCAAAGCGCCGCGCTCGTCGACCATCTGGTTGAGGCGCCCCTCGAGGCAGAAAACCGCGCCACGATCGTCGAAGCGGCCGGCGGCAACCCGCTTTTCATCGAAGAGCTCGTACGAGTGACGGTCGAGCGTGATCGCGTCCCGGGAATACACGCGACCCCACCGACTATCCAGGCCGTCGTCGCCGCGCGAATCGACCAACTCGCCCCCGAGGAGCGAGACCTCCTTGGGGCCGCCTCGATCGTCGGCAAGGTCTTCCAGCCCGCTGCTCTCGCTGAGCTCGCGGACCAGGAGTGGGGTGAAAGCCTCAGGGAGCATCTGCGGACCCTCGTCCGCAAGGACGTGATCCGGCCGCATCCCGATGCGCTGGCCGGAGAGGAGGCGTTCGCCTTCCGGCACATCCTGATCAGAGACGCCGTCTACACGACGATTCCCGAGGTTCGCCGGGCAGAGCTCCACGAGCGTTTTGCCGTCTGGCTCGAAGGAGAGGCCGGCGAGCGCTTCACCGAGTACGAGGAGATCGTCGGCTTCCATCTGATGGAGGCATTCCGCTGCCGGCGCGAGCTGGGCGCAGTCGACGATGCCGCACGGATTCTGGCCGCGAAGGCAGCCGGGCACCTGGTCGCAGCTGCACGGCGCGCAAACGCTCGTGAGGACAGCCCGGCCGAGATTGCGCTGCTTTCGAGCGCGATCGAGCTCTTGCACGACGATGATCGAGAGCGGCTCGAACTCTTGCCAGATCTCGGCGACGCCTTGAGGATGCGCGGCCAGTTCGACCAGGCGCGCGCGGTACTCGACGAGGCGACCGCGCTCGCCGACGACGCCGGCGACGAGGCGATTGCCGCGTATGCGGCGGTGATCCGAGTCCGTCTCGACATCCAGACCGATCCCGCGTTCAGCCTCAGCCGTGGCGCCGACAAGGCCGAATGGGCGTTCCGGGTGCTGGAGGAGAGTGGCGACGACCACCGGCTGGCCGGAGCGTGGGAGCTCCTCGCGTGGCTGCCCTACCTCCGGTGCCGGTACGCCGAGGCGGAGGAGGCGCTCCAAAAGACCCTCGAGCACGCCGAAAGAGCCGGGAACACACGCCAGGAGCAACGCGCTAGGTCACTCCTCCTGAGCACGGCAGTCTTCGGCCCTCTGCGCGTGGAGGAGGGAATCCGGCGCTGCAACCAGGTCCTCGCCGAAAATCCGGCAAGTGGGCGGATCACCGCGTCCGCCACTCGAGCGCTCGCATCCCTCACGGCGATGACCGGGGATTTCGCCGAGGCTCACGCCCTCGTGGCACGTGATAAAGCCCTGTCGGAAGAAGTCGGCGGGCCACTCCTGTCCGGGAGAGCCTCTTTGGCCTACGGCATCCTCGAGTTACTCGCGGACGATCCCCTCGCGGCCGAAGCTGAGCTCCGTATCGGCTTCGAGCAGCTCAGCGAGTTGGGCGAACAGGGCACTCTCTGCACCGTCGCGGCCGTGCTCGCGCAGGCGGTGTTCCTGCTCGGCCGGGACGAAGAGGCCCTGAACCTCTCCATGGAAGCCGAGCGCATCGCAGCATTCGATGACATCAACACACATGTGCTGTTGCGAGGCCCACGGGCGAAGATTCTCGCTAGGGAAGGACGCTTCGTCGAAGCAGTGAACCTTGCCGCTGAGGCCGTGGCCCTGGCAGAGACCTCCGACTACCTCAACATGCGAGGGGACATCTGCCTCGACGCGGCTGAGGTTCATCGCCTGGCCGGCGACCCTGAACAGGCGAAACGCCACTTGCGCAAGGCAATCCACGTCTACGACCGCAAGGGGAATCGAAGCGCAGCGGCCAGGGCCAGACGGCTCCTCAGCGAGGTGGCCTAGGCGCCCGAGCGTCAGCTCACGGCGACCGTCGAGCCGAGCTCGCGCCGTAGCTTCACGAACAGCGCCTCGAGCATGAGGCCGGCCTGGAGCTGGTACTCCTCGAACAGCCGCCACGTCGCGCGGACCGTCTCCGCCGCGGCCTCGGCGCCGGCGACTCGCTCGCGCACGCCGTCCTCGCGCAGCTGCTCGAGCCGGTCGACGTGAACCGCCGCCTTCTCCGCGCCGAGCGCGACGACGACCAGGTCCCGGTACCAGGCGCTGAGCTCGTCCAGGCACAGCAGCAGCTCCTCTCGCTCCGCGCCCCGGCCGGCTCGCTTCACGCGCTGCTCCGCCTCCTTCGCAGGCAGGTCGAGCTGCTCGTTCTCCTCGAGGGCCGCCGTCTTGGCCTCTCCCGCCCGGTCGCCGGCGATGCCCATCAGGACACCCGAGGCCGCGGCCGGGTCGAACTCCGGATCGGAGTAGACGGAGCGAGCGACCTCGAGCAGGGCCTCGCGCCGCTTCGCCGCCTGCGGGTCGAGCATGCGGTCGACCCGGTCGAGCCGTCCGCCGGCGACGCGCGCGAGCGTGATCTGCTCCTGCTCGGACAAAGCTGGCGCCCGCGAGGCGACTTCCTCCCGGACCGTCTTCTCGCTCAGCCGACGAAACGGAACGAGCTGGCACCGCGAGGGAATCGTCTCGGGCAACGGGCCGAGATCGTCGGCGACGAGCACGATCACCGCATACGGCGGCGGCTCCTCGAGATCCTTGAGGAGCGCGTCGGCGGCCTCGTCGTTCAGCGATTGCGCCCCGAAGATCAGATAGACGCGGCGTTCCGCTTCGAACGGCCGCATGTGCAGGTCGTGGCGCAGGTCGCGAATCGCGTCGATGCGGATCTGGTCGCCGAGCGGCTCGACGACGTAGAGGTCTGGATGAGCACGCCGCTCGACGCGGCCCTCGTCGCCCAGCAACTCGCCGGCGAACCCGAGGGCGGCGTTCCGCTTCCCCACTCCGGGCGGGCCGTGAAAGAGGTACGCGTGCGCCGGCCCTTCCTTGATCGCGGCCGTCAGCAGGCGGATTGCGTCCGCCTGCTCAGGAAAGCCCTTGAATCCGATCCTGCACCTCCTTCGCGATCTCTTCCGGTGGTCGCGAGCCGTCGAGCGCGACGACGCGCCCCGGGAAGATCGTCGCCAGCTCGCGGTACGCAGTCTCGACCGCCCGCTGGAAGTCGCCGCCCTCGCGCTCGATGCGGTCCGAGGCCTCCCCGCGCTGGGCGGCCGCGTCGGCCTCGATCGTCAGCAGGAACGTCAGGTCGGGAAGGATGCCGCGGATCGCGTTCACGTTCAGAGCGAGCACCTGGTCGACGCCGAGGCCGCGGGCGATGCCCTGGTACGCGAGCGACGAGTCGAGGTAGCGGTCGCAGACGACGTCGGCGCCACGCTCCAGAGCCGGGCCGATGATCTGCGCGACGAGCTCGGCCCTCGCAGCAGCGAACAACGCAGCCTCCGCCCAGGGGGAGACCTCGCCTCCTTGCAGCAGCAGGTGGCGGACGCGCTCCCCGAGCTCCGTCCCGCCGGGCTCCCGGGTGGCGACCACGTCGCGGCCCGCCTCCGCGAGGTGGGACCGCAGCAACTCGACCTGGGTCGACTTGCCCGACCCGTCGAGTCCCTCGAACGTCACGAACACTGACCCCTAGGATACGAGGCCTTGAGAGCGCTGGTCACCGGGGGAGCGGGGTTCATCGGGTCACACGTCGCGGAGGGCCTGCTGGCGCGCGGCGACGAGGTGACGATCCTCGACGACC
>CAVYUO010000002.1:0-355623 GCA_963771725.1 uncultured Actinomycetes bacterium
AATCGTCTGGCCGAGGACCTCGGTGGGGCTGAACTCGACGATCTCCGCGCCCGCGTAGTGGACCGGCGTGTGGCCCGGCGGGACGTAGTAGGCGTCGCCGGCCTCGTAGAGTCTCCTCGCGATCCGCGAACCGGAAGCCCACCTTCCCCTGGATCACGTAACCCCAGCGGGGCAGCTGGCACGCGGTCGTCGGGCAGGCCGCGGAACAGGCTCCGCGAGGTCGGCGTCGGCGGTGTGCGACTCGAAGCAGACCGAGTAGCCGCCCTCGAGGTGCTCGAGGCGTACGTCGAGTCCGTCGAACGCGACGTCTCGGACGCCGTCTCTCTGGATACCTTCGGCATGTCTCTCCTCCTTCGTCGATAGGTGGACACGGCTGTCGACGGCTACGGGCCGAAGGCCGGCTCGCGCATCGGCCGAACCACCCAACTTCCGCCCGCGGCGCGTGGGTGAATCTCACCCACTCGCGGCTCAGACGAGCCGGTGCTCGTACGCGTAGGCGGTGGCCGCCGCGCGCGAGGAGACGCCGAGCTTGGCGAAGATGTTGCTCACGTGCCGGTCCACCGTGCGCTCGCTGAGGACGAGCTCGGCGGCGATCGCCTTGTTGCGTCTCGCCGGCGGCGAGGTGGCGCAGCACCTCGAGCTCGCGCTCGGTGAGCCCGTGGGCGTCGCCGGGCGCGGCGCCCGGCGAGCGAGTCGAGGCGGGCGAGGTCCGGCGCCGCCCCCAGCTCCGCGAAGGCGGCGCGGGCCGCCTCCAGCTCGAGCGCGGCCGTGTCCTCGTCGCCGAGCGCGCGGCAGGCGAGACCGACGAGCACCCGCACGCGCGCCGCCTCGTAGGGCGCCTCGAGCTGCTGCCACACGCTCGCCCGGCGCGGCGGAGCGCGACCAGGGCCGCCGCGGGCGTCGCCCTCGGCCAGCTCGACCGCGCCCCGCGCCTGCGCGGCCATCGCTCCGAGCGCGCCGCTCTCGTGGCCCGTCGGCGATCGCCTCGAGCTCGTCGCAGGCGCCGCGCGCCGCCGTCGAGGTCGCCGCACGGCGAGCATGATCTCGACGAAGGCGGGCAGGAGACGCGGCGCGCTTGCCGGGCTCGGCGGTCTCGGCCGCCGACCCTGCGGATCGCGGCCGCCGCGGCGTCGGCCTGCCCCTGCGCCAGCCGCAGCAGGGCCAGGCCCGGCTGCGGCTCGCGCCCGCGCCGGCTCGCCTCGCCGGTAGGCCTCCTCGGCCGCGCGCGAGGTCGCCGAGCAGGCGGTGGATCTCCCCCTGCCGGTAGCAGGCCTCGCCGGCCGCCGCCGGGTTCTCGCCCTCGCAGGCAGCGCTCGGCGGCCCGCCGCGCCTCCTCCAGCGCGTCCGACCAGGCGCCCTGCGAGCTGCATGATCTCGGCGCGGTGCACGAGGCAGCGGCCGGTGAAGGCGACCAGGTCGGGCTGGCGCTCGCACCAGCGCGTGAGGGCGGCGGTCCACTCCTGCGCGCGGCGCACCTCGTACGCGTCCTGGCAGGCCAGGATCACGCCGCAGTAGACGATGCCGGAGACGATCGGGGAGAGCTCGCCGGCGGTGACCGCCACCATCGCCTCGTCCAGCAGCCGCAGGCCCTCCTTGATGCGCCCGATCCGGATCAGGACGTGGCCCTGCTCGTGGGCGGCGAGCGCGAACAGGTCCGGGTCGCCGAAGCGCTCGCCGATCGCCGCGGCCTCGCCGGCGGTCGCGGCGGCCGCCTCGAGGTCGCCGCTCGCCTCCTGCTCGAAGACGACCGGCAGCAGCAGGTAGCCGCGCTCGACGCGGTCGCCCTCCTCCCGGTCGAGCAGCCGCTGGGCGCGCCCGAGCCAGCCGCTGGCGCGGCCCATCTCCCCGCGACGGGCGAGGGTGATGCCGATCCAGAACGCGCAGCGCAGCGGCCGCCAGCGGCTCGCCGGCGTCGAGGTGGGCGCGGTGGGCGCGCTCCAGGAGGCCGAGGTAGTCGTCCTCGCGGCCGAGCATGTACGCCGAGGTGGCGAGCAGCTCGAGGTCCTCGGCTCCGAGCGGGTCCGACCGGTCGGCGGCCGCAGAGCGACTCGTAGGCGTCCAGCCAGGCCTGGCTTGCGTAGACGTCACGTCCCCGCTCGAGCTCGGCGGCACTCATGACTCGGTGATTATCGGCTGCGCTCAGGGCGTCGGACTTGACAGGCCACCGCATCCAGTGGAATAGTCTTAGTCAAATGACTTAGTCAACTGGAGAAGGAGGTCACAATGCATGCCGACAGCGCCCCATCGCTCTACGCCTCGCCGCAGGCGGCGCTCGAGGGGCCGAAGGAGGAGTTCCTCTATCTCGCCTGCCTGCACGAGGGCACCGGCGTCGAGTCGCCGGACTTCCTGGCCGTCGTCGACGCCGCCGACGGGCACATCGTGCACGAGACGCCGATGCCGAACGTCGGCGACGAGCTCCACCACTTCGGCTGGAACCGCTGCAGCTCGGCCTGCCACGGGCCGGATCGCTCGCACCTGATCGTGCCGGGGTTCCGCTCGTCGCGGATCCACATCGTCAACGTCGCGGACGACCCGCGCCGGCCGCGGATCGAGAAGGTGATCGAGCCCGAGGAACTGCTCGCGAAGACCGGCTACACGCGCCCCCACACCGTGCACTGCATGCCGGGCGACAACATCGTGATCAGCATGCTCGGCGACGCAGACGGGAACGGAGCCGGCGGCTTCGCCGTCCTCGACGCGAAGACGTTCGAGGTCAAAGGGCGCTGGGAGAACGGCGGCGAAACGCCTCCGCTCAACTACGACTTCTGGTACCAGCCGCGCAAGAACGTCCTGATCTCATCCGAGTTCGGTGAGCCGAAGAGCTACGAGGGCGGCTTCGACCTCGAAGACGTGACAGCGGGCCATTACGGCAGCCGGCTCCACTTCTGGAACCTCGCCGAGCGCAGCCTCGAGCAGACGGTCGAGCTCGGCGAGACGGGCCTGGTCCCGCTCGAGGTGCGCTGGCTTCACGACCCCGACGCGGAAGAGGGCTTCGTCGGAGCCGCGCTCTCGAGCACGATGTGGCGCTTCCACCGCGACAACGGTGGCTGGGGCGCCGACCAGGTGATCGCGGTCGACAGCATCGAGCTCGAGGGCTGGCCCTTCCCCGTGCCGGGCCTGATCACCGACCTCGTGCTCTCGATGGACGACCGCTTCCTCTACTTCTCGAACTGGCTGCACGGCGATCTGCGCCAGTACGACGTGTCCGACCCGGCGAAACCCGAAGCTGACCGGGCAGCTCTGGCTCGGCGGCCTGCTCGGCAAGCCGAGCGACGCCGGACGCGAGCTGAACGGCGGGCCGCAGATGCTCCAGCTCTCGTTCGACGGGCGCCGGCTCTACGTCAGCAACTCGCTCTACTCGACCTGGGACAACCAGTTCTACCCAGGGCTCGAGTCGTGGCTGCTGCGCGTGAACTGCGATCCCAACGGCGGGATGGAGGTCGACCGCGACTTCTTCGTCGACCTGCACGACCGTCCGGGTGGACCCGCGCGCGCGCACGAGGTGCGGCTCCAGGGCGGCGACTGCACGACGGAGATCTTCCAGTGATCGTCGGCCACGTCCTCGGGATTCCGGTCGAGGAGAGCGTCTTGCAGTTGGCTCCGGCCGGCGCGGCGATCTTGACCGCCGTCGGAATCGCGGTCCGGACGACGCTCGACCGCCTAACGAGAGGAGTTGTCGTGAGCTATCCAAGCTCTGGATTCGGTTCGAGAGCGCTCCGCACCGCGGTCGGAGCGCTGGCGTTGGTGCTGGTGACGCTTGTCTGGGCAGGCGCCGCCGACGCAGAGCCAAGCGGTAACAGCGCCGCAACGATTACGGCGTCATTCTCCGACGGCTGCCGCGACTTCACAACCCGGGCGACAAAGGTCGGCTCCCAGCAGGGCAAGGACATCTCGCACGTCGAGCTCCACTACGCCGATGGACGCGTGGTCAAGGACGAGACCATCAACAGCCCCGACTACTCACTCGATGGCGCCGCCGGCGACGAGATCGACTTCGCGATCGTCAAGTCGGGAACGACACGGGAACGGTTCGACTGCGCGGAGGAAAACAGCCCGCCAACCGCGCTGCTCGAGATCAAGACACCGCCGGTCGGCGAGAGCCTGGCTAACTGCGCCCCGTTCTGGTCAGGAGGGCTGTCCTGCGAACAGTCAGCCGCACGAACGGACTGGACGAGCCAGGCCCAGATTCCTGACGACGGCGGCTCGGAGTCAGGCCTCTTCCACTGGGTCTGCGGATTTTTCAGCCACCCCTCGCTGTGCTCGTACACCTTCAGCTTCCGCGGCACGAGCAGCGACGACCCCGACAACGACATCGCGACCTGGTCGATCGACTTCGGCGACGGGACGTCCACGAGCGGGAACTGGAGCACGAACCCGCCGACAGAGGTTACCCACGACTATTCCTTCATCGACTGTGTGGGCTTCGGCACCTTCAACTTCCCAAGCGTCTGCCCCGTCACGCTGACGGTCACGGACTCGGCCGGCCAGAGCGACTCCGACACGATGGTTATGGGCCACGTCGATCAGACTCCCGATTGAGCATGGAATCCGCACAGGTCTCGACCGCGCGTGCGGCCGCCGAGGATGCTCTCCTCGACGCAGCCGAGCGCGTGCTCGTCGACGCCGGCTACGCGGCCGTCACGACGCGGCGCCTGGCCGAAGAGGCGGGCGTCAACCACGGTCTCGTCCACTACTACTTCGGCTCGGTCGAGAACCTGCTCGTGCGCACGCTCGAACGGTTCACCGAGCGGCTGGTCGCGCGACAGCGCGCCATGTACGCCGCCGACATGCCCTTCCTCGAGAAGTGGCGGACGGCGATGCGCTACCTCGTGAGCGAGGACGTCGCCTACGAAAAAGTCTGGCTGGAGCTCCAGGCACTGGCGTGGAATCAGCCCGACCTGCGCGAGCGCCTCGCGCGCGTGAACGGCGAGTGGCGCGCGGTGCTCACCGAGGCCTTCGAGGAACCGCATCGCGAGCTCGGCATCGAGATGCCCCTCGAAGCACTCGTTTCCCTCGTGGTGACGTTCAACATCGGGATCATCGTCGAGCGGCTCGGGGACATCGAGACCGGGCACGGAGAGCTCCTCGACTGGATCGACACGTTTCTGGAGGGAAGACAATGACCGTCGAACTACAGGCGCCCGCGCCCGAGCAGACGCGTGCGCGTTATCCCGACGAGTCGGGCTACGTCGAACGCGAGGGCGTGAACCTCTACTACGAGGTCTACGGCGAGGGCGAACCGACCGTCTTCCTGCTGCCCACGTGGTCGATCATCCACTCGCGGCACTGGAAGATGCAGATCCCGTATCTCGCGCGCCACTGCCGGGTCGTGACGTTCGACGGGCGTGGCAACGGTCGCTCGGACCGCCCGCCGAAGGGCGCGTATGACGAGCGCGAGTTCGCCGCCGACGCTCTGGCTGTGCTGGATGCGACCGAGACCGAGCGCGCGGTACTCGTCTCTTCTCGCTCGGGGCGCAGCGCGGGCTGATCCTCGCGGCCGAGCACCCTGAGCGCGTCGGCTGGAGCCGTCTTCATCTGCCCCTCCGTGCCCATCGGCGAGCCGGTCGCAGATCGCCAGCTCTACCCGTGGAACGAGGAGCTGGATACAGACGAGGGCTGGGCGAAGTACAACCGCTATTACTGGCTCCGCGACTACCCCGGCTTCCTCGAGTACTTCTTCTCGCAGATGTTCACGGAGCCACACTCGACGAAGCCGATCGAGGACTGCATCGGCTGGGCGCTGGAGACGACCGCGGAGACGCTCGTCGCGACACAGCTCAGAGAGTGGATGGATGAGGACACGGCGCGCGACCTGTCTAGCCGCGTCCAGTGCCCGGTGCTGGTGATCCAGGGCTCGGAGGACGCGATCACGGGCCCCGGCCGCGGGATCGCCCTCGCCGAGGAGACAGGCGGCGAGCTCGTCCTGCTCGAAGGTTCGGGGCACGGCCCGCACGTCCGCGATCCCGTCAAGGTCAACCTCCTCCTGCGCGAGTTCATTGCCCCGCCGCGGCCGCCCGCCCGCTGGGTGCGCGGAAAGTCACGCCGCAAGCGCGCGCTCTACGTCTCCTCGCCGATCGGCCTCGGCCACGCGCAACGCGACGCGGCAATCGCCGACGAGCTGCGGAAGCTCCATCCCGACCTCGAGATCGACTGGCTCGCGCAGCACCCGGTGACGAAGGTGCTCGAGGCGCGCGGGGAGCGCATCCATCCCGGGAGCGCGCTCCTTGCGAACGAGTCGACCCACATCGAGAGTGAGTGCGCGGAGCACGACCTGCACTGCTTCCAGGCCATCCGCCGCATGGACGAGATCCTGCTCGCGAACTTCATGGTCTTCCACGACCTCGTCCGCGACGAGCAGTACGACCTCTGGATCGGCGACGAGGCGTGGGAGCTCGATTACTACCTGCACGAGAATCCCGAGCAGAAGCAGGCCGCCTACGTCTGGCTGACCGACTTCGTCGGCTGGCTCCCGATGTCAGACGGCGGTGAGCGCGAGGCGTTCCTGACCACGGACTACAACGCGGAGATGATCGAGCACATCGCGCGCTTCCCGCGGGTTCGCGACCGTGCGCTCTACGTCGGCAACGCCGACGACATCGTCCCGGACGCTTTTGGGCCCGACCTGCCGCTGATCCGCGACTGGACCGAGGATCACTACGACCTCACGGGCTACGTCACCGGTTTCGACCCCTCTGCCTTCTCCGACCGTGAGGCGCTCCGCGCGGAGCTCGGCTATGCCGAGGACGAGCAGGTCTGCATCGTCACAGTCGGCGGCTCGGGCGTCGGTGCTGACCTGCTGCGGCGCGTGATCGACGCGTTCCCGGAGGCGAAGGAGCGCGTGCCGGCGCTGCGGATGATCGTCGTTGCCGGACCGAGGATCGACCCGGCGACCCTGCCGCAGGCGGAAGGGCTCGAGATTCGCCGTTACGTGCACGATCTCTACCGCCATCTTGCAGCCTGCGACCTCGCCGTCGTGCAAGGCGGGCTGACGACCTCGATGGAGCTGACGGCGAACCAGCGCCCGTTCCTCTACTTCCCGCTCGACCACCACTTCGAGCAGAACTTCCACGTGCGCCACCGGCTCGAGCGCTACGGCGCCGGCCGCCGCATGGACTTCGCGACGGCGACTCCGGAGTCGATCGCGGAGGCGATCGGCGAGGAGATCGGGCGCGAGGTCGACTACCGGCCGGTCGAGACGGACGGCGCAGCGAGAGCGGCGGCGCTCATCGCTGAGCTGCTCTAGGTGCGGGGCGGCTCGGAGTCGCTCTCGTAGTCGGCGGCGCCGCCGGCCAGGGAGCCCCCGCGCGCTTGCACGTCGTCCTTGCGCGCCTCGTAGTCCTCCTCGGCGACATCGCGCTCGCTCTCGGTCATGCGCGTCTCCTCCTCGGCGAGCTCGAGCGCATCCTTGTTCCACCACGAGCTAATTCTGCGAAGGAGGGACATCCGTTTCCCAGGCTACAGAACTAGCTACTAGGTCAGGTCGGCGTACGGGCTGACGCTCATGTACTTGAAGCCGCTGTCGACGGCCAGGGTCACGATCACTGCGTCCGGGCCGAGCCGCTCGGCCAGGCGATGCGCGCCGACCACGTTCGCCCCCGTCGAGATGCCCGCGAAGATGCCCTCTTCGCGGGAGAGCCGATCCGTCATCTCGACCGCTTCGTCGTCGCCGATCGGCTCCAGGTGGTCGACCTTCTCAGGGTCCCAGTGCGGCATGACGAGCCCGGTCCAGCCCTGAATGAGGAACGGCCCGCGCTCGCCGCCGCTGATCGCGGCCGACGACGCCGGCTCGTGAGCCTGGATGAACACGCCGTGAGGCTTGAGGGCGTCCGAAACACCCATCACCGAGCTCGCCGTGCCCATGCCGTGACAGAACGCGGTCACGCGGCCCTCTGTTTGCTCCCAGATCTCGCGCCCGAGGTTGTTTCGATGGTCGGGGACGATGTACGGGTTGTTGAACTGGTCAGTCGCGTAGTGGCCGGGCGCGCCCGCCAGCTCCTTGGCGCGCGCGACCATGTTGTCGATGTCCTTCGAGGTCACCTTCGGCCGACCCTCGACGGACGGGATGGTGTCGATCTCCGCTCCGAGAGCACGCATCAGCTGAAAGCGCTCCTCGGTGAAGCAGTCGGCCATCACGATCAGCGCGCGATATCCCTTCGCCCTGCAGACGAGGGCGAGCGCGGGGCCGGTGCTGCCGCCGGTGTACTCGACAACGGTGTCGCCCGCGGAGATCAGACCGTCGCGTTCCGCGCCCACGATCATCGCGAGCGCCATCCGGTCCTTCATCGACCCGGTCGGATTGCGGTACTCGAGCTTCAGCCACAGTTCTGCCCCGTTCGGCGGCGCGCAGCGACGCACGCGGACGAGGGGCGTATTCCCGATCGCCTCCAGTATCGAATCCATGCGGTGATGATCTACCAACAGCCATACTCGTACACGTGAATCCGACCTTCCAGCTAGGCCGGATCGCCGGCATCCGGATCAGTGCCAACTGGAGTTGGCTGATCGTGTTCGCGCTCATCACGTGGTCGCTCGCGTCGGCCGTCTTCCCGTCGCAGAACCCCGGCTTGTCCGACGGTGAGTACTTCGTGATGGCGGTCGTGGCCGCGCTCCTCTTCTTCGCCTCTCTTCTGCTGCACGAGCTCGGGCACGCACTGCAGGCGCGGCGCGAAGGAGTCGAGATCGAAGGCATCAACCTCTGGTTGTTCGGCGGCGTGGCGCAGTTCAAGGGCAGCTTTCCGAGCGCCGGCGCCGAGTTCAGGATCGCGATCGCCGGGCCGCTCGTCTCACTCGCGCTGGGGATTCTCTTCGTCCTGATCGCCGTCTTCGCAGGGCTCCCGAACGCGATCGACGGAGTCGTGGCCTGGCTCGGTTATACGAACCTGATCCTGCTCGCTTTCAACCTGCTTCCGGCCTTGCCGCTGGACGGGGGCCGTGTGCTCCGCTCGGCACTCTGGCATTTCAGGGGCGATCTGCAGTGGGCGACGTCGGTCGCGTCCGGAATCGGACGCGGGTTCGGCTTCCTCCTCATCTCGCTCGGACTGTTCATGTTCATCTTCGAGGGAGCCTTCAGCGGCGCGTGGCTCGCGTTCGTCGGCTGGTTCCTGCTCCAGGCTGCGACCGCCGAAGCCCGGTACATCGCGACGCAGCAGGCTCTTCACGGGCTGAAGGTTCGCGACCTGATGATCCGCGAGCCCGTGACCGTCGACGCCGACCTCAGCCTGGGCCAGTTCATGGACGACGTCGCCTGGTCGCGGCGGTACACGACGTACCCGGTGCTCGAGCAGGAGCACCCGATCGGTCTTCTCGCCTTCCGCTCCGTGTCCGCGGTGCCCCGCCACGAGTGGAACGAGCGCCGCGTGCGCGACACGATGATTCCCCGTGACGAGGTCCCGCTACTCGACGAGGACGCGTCGGCAATCGACGCGCTCGCCGCGTTTTCCACCAGCGATGTGAACCGCGGTCTCGTCGTCGACAACGGGCGCCTCGCCGGATTTCTCTCGATCACAGACCTGGCCCGGGCGCTCGAGGTGGGGCGGCCTGCCCGGCCCGTGAGGCAAGGTAACGTGGCCTGATGGATCCCGACCGGGCTCGCGAACTCCTGGCCCGTGAGCGCGAGCGGATCGAGCAGGCGCTGACCCGGCACGGCCATCAGGACACCGGCGAGCCGCCGGATTCAGCAGATCCGGGCAACCATGCGGCCGACCTCTATCAGGACGAGCTCGACGAGGGTCTGTCAGACGACCTACGCGAAGACCTCGCTGCCCTCGAGCGTGCTGAGGCGCGTCTGGCCGCCGGTACCTACGGCCAGTCGATCGAGAGCGGCAAGCCGATTCCGGACGAGCGCCTCGAGGTGCTCCCGACGGCGGAACGGACGGTCGAAGAGGAAGCGCACTGACCAGGATCGACCCATGAAAGTCAGGGCTGCTGTGCTCCAGGATTTCGGGCAGCCGCTCGTCGTTCAGGAGGTCGACCTCGTGGAGCCGATGGCCGGCGAGGCGCTCGTGCGACTCGAAGCCTGCGGCGTGTGCCACACCGATCTCTACGCCGCCTCCGGCGCCGACCCGACCGGTTACACGGACTGCGTGTTGGGTCACGAAGGGGCCGGAATCGTCGAGAAAGTCGGCCCCGGCGTGACACTGGTTTCGCCGGGCGATCACGTGGTGACGCTCTTCGCGCCGGAGTGCGGCCGGTGCGCCCACTGCCGCAGTCCTCGGACGAATCGATGCGTAGCCATCCGAGAACAGCAAGGCGTCGGCCTTCTGCCCGACGGCACAACGCGTTTCGCCCGCAACGGTTGGCCACTCCGGCACTTCATGGGCACGTCGACGTTTGCCGAGCACACGGTGGTGCCGGAGATTGCGCTCGCGAAGGTCAACCCGGAGGCGCCGCTCGACGGCTCCGCCCCTTTTGCGTGCGGCCTGTCGACGGGACTCGGCGCGGCGCTCTACACGGCTCAGGTCCAGGCCGGCTCGACGTGCGTCGTCTTCGGTTGTGGGCTGGTGGGGCTGGGCGCAGTCATCGGCTGCCGGCTAGCAGGTGCGGACAGGATCATCGCGATCGACCTCTCGGAGAGCCGCCTCGCCGAAGCGCGAAGACACGGCGCAACGGATACGCGCGTCGCCGGCGACGAGACGATCGAGTGGATCAGATCGGAGACCGACGGCTTCGGCGCCGACTACACGTTCGAGGCGACCGGAAACGTCGGCGTCATGCAGCAGGCTGTGGAGGCCGCCCGGGAGGCGTGGGGCCTGGCGACGATGATCGGTGTCGCAGGCAAGGGCGAGACGCTGGACATCGTCCCGCGCCTCCTGATCACCGGACGGCGGGTGACCGGCTCCTCGTTCGGTGGCGTCAAGGGCAGGACGCAGGTTCCGGAGCTGGTCGAGCGTTGGCTCGCCGGCGAGTTCGACGCAGCCGCCCTCGTCACGGCGAAGATGCCACTGGACGACGTGAACGATGCCTTCGCCGCGATGGAGCGTCAGGAAGGCATCCGCACCGTGCTCACCTTCGACTGACGAGCGACTACGTGACGGTGAAGGTGCCCTTCATGCCGCTCGCGGCGTGCGGGTCGCACTGGTACGTGTAGGTGCCCGGTTCCAGCGTCACCGTGACCGACTTGTCGCCGACGAACCCCACGTCGGTGACTTCCTCGTCCACGCCGGGGCCGATCAGGTGGAAGTTGTGCATGTCGGACTTGTCCTCGACCTCCAGCGTGTACGTGCCGGCCTTGACGGTCTCGGCGTCCTCCCCGTTTTGCGAGACCTCGATCGTGAAGCCAGGGCCGGTCTCGCCCTGAAGCGTGCCGGACGCCGACCGGCTGCTCTCGTCGGTCTTCGCGCCCTCCGTGGACGCAGCCTCCGTCGTCGTCTGATCGTCGCTCGAGGACGAGTCGTCCCCGCCGCAGGCGGCCACACCGAAGGTGAGCGCCGCGACCGCGAGCACGAGTGCCAGTGTCGACTTCACGTACGTGAATACGAACGCTGAATGCGATCGGTTTGGGCGAGCCATAGCTAGCTCGGCGAGATGTTCTGGTTGATCCGGAAGAAGTTGTCCGGGTCGTACTTCTGCTTCAGAGCTTGCAGCCGGTCGTACTTCTCCGGGCCGTACGACTGGCGAACCCGCTCCTCACCCTCGTCACCGAGGAAGTTCACGTACACGCCCTGGTGCCACGGCTCCAGGGCCGACCAGAAGCTTCGCACCCACTCGCGCTCCTCTTCGAAGCCCTCGCTCGTCTCCGTGCAAGCACCGATGTTGTACGTGAAGGCTGCTTTGCGGCCGTTGAACGCGGTCTCGTCGTCGCCAACCCGCGCGACCGCTCCGCCGCCCTGCCAGATCGGGAACGACGTCATCGGCGACTCGATCTGCAGCGAGCGCTCCATCGTGATGTCGATGATCTCGTCGCTCAGCTCCGCGATGTCGCAGCTCTTGAAGTAGTACCAGCGGCCCGGCACGAAGCTCGGGTCGAGCATCGCCTGGTGCGCCAGGTACGGCTTCGGCGTGCAGACGTCCGCGACCGGCGAGCCGAACTCTCTCAGCGGGCGGATGAACTTCTCCCCCTCCTCGATGTCGCCGGCCCAGCAGGGGATGACCATCACGACCGGCTTTCCATGCAGCTCCTCCGGGACGATCGGCAGCGGCGGCGCCTTGCGGTGGACGACGAGCGACATCAACTCGTCCGGCGCATCCGCCGACCCAGTCGCGATAGAAGCGCAGGACGTCTCCCGACTTCTCCATCGGCCAGAAAATCGGGCCCGCCAGCACCTGCGTGCCCAGCGGCACACAGCGGAACTCGAACTCCGTGACGATCCCGAAGTTGCCGCCGCCGCCGCGCACGCCCCAGAAGAGATCTGCGTTCTCGTCCGCGCTCGCCTTGACGAACTCTCCGTCGGCCGTCACGAGATCCACCGAGACGAGCTGGTCGACCGACAGTCCGTGCTTGCGCATGATCCAGCCGATCCCGCCGCCGAGCGTGAGCCCTGCCACGCCCGGTGTGCGTGACGATGCCGGACGGCACCGCGAGCCCGAACGCCTGCGTCTCCCGGTCGAGCTCGCCGAGCAGAACTCCCGCCTGCACGCGTGCCGTCTGCTGCTCGGGATCGACGCGCACGCCCTTCATCGGCGACAGGTCGATCATCAGCGCGTCGTCTGCGACCGACAGGCCCGGGAACGAGTGCCCGCCGCTCCGCACCGCAACCGGCAGGCCGCTCGCGCGCCCGAGCTTCACCGCGGCGATCACGTCCGAGACGCCGGCGCACCGAACGATCACGGCCGGGTGCCTGTCGAACGAGCCGTTCCAGATCTTGCGATGCACGTCGTACTCCGGCTCCCCGGGACGGACGACGTGCCCCCGGAAGGCAGCCTCGTCGATCTGGATCGCGTCGACGACTTCGGTCACGGCGCTAGTTTGGCATTCGGAGCAGCCGGCCGCTCGGCACGCAGAACGCTGATGCCCCCGACCAACAGGAGCAGGCCGCCGGCGACGCCGAGCGGACCGCCTAGCCTGAGTGCGTCGGCTCCCTCCCACTTGGCGATAAAGATCATGAGCCCGACGAAGTGGAGCACCAGCAGCGTCCCCACCGAGATGAGGGCCCCACCGGCGCGCACTCGGGCCCGGGGTGCGCGGATCAGCAGGACCAGGGCGACGACCGCCACCGCGACGGCGACGAGCACCTCGATGGCGTAGGAGCCAGCCTCTTCGATTAGCCCAGTTTTACTCCAGGACGCCACGTTCACCACGAGCGGCGAGAAAACGAGAGCAGTACCCGCGGCGACAAGCCCGCCGGCCCGGCGGGGCCGCAGGACTTCAGGTGCACGCCGCGTGAGCAGCCCGAGCGCACCGGCTGCGGCGATCGCGGCGGCCCCGGCCGTCGTGGCCACGACCGTGCCCGCGAACTCGAAAACCGACGCGACGAAGGCCGCCATGGCCGCGCACGCGATCACGCCGACTCCGAGCAGCAAGCCGTCCGCAGCCTCGCGCGCAAGCCGGCCGCGGCGGCTCGCGAGCACGGCGAGCGCGACCAGAAGCGCCGCGCCAAAAGCCTCGATCGGCGACCAGACAAACCAGATCACGTCGACTTCCTTCGCGAAGTACCACGCCGATTCCCAGCTCGCGGCCCGGAAGTACCCGAAGACGAGCAGCGCAGCGCCTGCCAGCGCAAGCCCATCTTGCCGTTGGGTGGCGCGAGCGAGGGCCACGGCAACCCGTGACGTCGTCGACGACCTGCGCTCGCGGCGCGGCCGCGGCGGCACGGCCGGCTGAGCTTGATCCTCGGGCACGGCCTCGGCGCGAGGCGGCGCGAGCTCGACCGGCGCAGACGGAGAACCGACCGCCTCCTGGGCTCGCGCCCGTGCCGCAGCCTCGGAAACGCGCTTGCTGTCGTCGTCGGCGAGTTTCTCGAGCGCGATCCGAGCAGCCGCGGCCAGCCCGGCGTCGGGGCCGGCGACGAAACCGGCCAGCTCCTCGACCGCACCGGCGCGAACGTGCGCGAACGGTGACTCCATGGCCGCCTGCAGCTCCACCGGAAGCGGGACGGCCTCGGGCTCGCGAACCGGGCTACGCGCGAGATACAGGTCGCCGTGGACGTCGAACGTCCATTTGCTCGGCGTTTGGTTGGGCGTCGCCTCGCGCACCTGGTCGTAGACGTAGTCGTACAGCTCGTCGACCGACACGCGACTGTCACGGTCGCGGTCGGCCTCTCCGCTCTCGAGGCCTTGCACGATCGCCGAGGTGAAGATCGAGGGCTGCGCGTCGCCCTCACGATTCTCGCCCTCGAAGGCGTACTCCATCGCCCGCGACGCGGTCAAGACGACGCGTCCCTGGCCCTCGAACTCCTCCTTGATCGCGACGCTGTCGCCGGCGCGGTGCACCAGCCCGCGCGCAAAGGCGCCGCCGAAGCAGCAGTCGAGCAGCAGGACGATCCGGCGCGACCGGCTCTTCGTCATCTGCCGGTTGACGAACTCGGACGGGATCGCGGTCGCCTCGAGGTGTTCGACGGCGGTGTTCGAGGTCGCGAAGTAGAGCGTGCCGTCCTCGTCCTTGAGGCCGTGGCAAGACACGTGAAGCAGAAGCAGATCGTCGCGTGCCCGGTCGCGGAAGAACTCGGAGATCTTGCGCCGGACCACGTGATCCGGCTCATTGAGAGACGAGCCGACCCGGAAGTCGCCTACCTCGGGGTCGCCGAGGACCCGAGCGAGCTCCTGCGCGTCGCGGGCCGGCGCTCGGAGGGAGCGCAGCTTCGGATCTTCGTACGCGTCGGCTGCGACGATCAGCGCCTCGCGGCGGACGGAAGTCTCTTCAGGCTCTGGCATGGCGGTCGATCCAAGCGTCGATTAGGCGCTGTCGCTCCTCGGTCGAAGTCCCGGTCAGCTCGAGGACGTCCCCGTCGAGCTCGATGCGTACCTTGCTTTCCCCGTCGCCGAGCCACCCGCGGACGGTGCGCACGAGCGAGGAGAGCGCCTCCGAGTTGCGCCCGAGGCGGACAACGAGCGCCCCCAGCATGAGCGCCTCGACCGCGCGCGCATCTTCGGGCGCTGGGCCGGCCGCGACAGGTTCGACTGCGTCGACGTCGAGCTCGAGAAGCTCTGCGCGCAGGCTACGCGCGAGACGCTCGAGCTCGTCCTCGTCAGCGCCGGGGCCGGCGTCGACCAACAGCTCGAGCTCGGCGGATTCGGGTTTCACGCGGCCCCTCTCGACGGCGACGAACATATTCATGTTACGCCCGTGCATCGAGGCGAACAACCTGCCCTTGGCGCGCTGTGGATTCGGTAAAAAGCCCTTATGGCCGTCGCGCGGTACCTGGTCGACGACGTGGACGCAGCGGTTGCGTTCTACTCCAACCAGCTCGGCTTCGCGTTGGAGCAACAGATGGGCCCGGCCTTCGCGATCGTTTCGCACGATGATCTGTCGCTGTGGCTGAGCGGGCCTCAGAGCTCCGCGGCGCGAGCCATGCCCGACGGGCGCCGGCCCGAGCCGGGCGGCTGGAACCGCGTCGTGGTCGAGGTCGACGACCTGGAGGCCAAGGTCGAGGAGTTGAAGCAGAAGGGGCTCAGCTTCAGAAACAAGATCGTGACCGGCCCCGGTGGAAAGCAGATCCTGCTCGAGGATCCGGCCGGAAACGTCGTCGAGCTGTTCCAGCCCGTCTAGAGGTGGCGTGAGACCATCCGCACGACTCGACGAGGAGGAGACATGGGTTACGCATTCGGATCGATCGACGAGCTCGGCGAGGGCTACGGCTTCCGCAAGATTCGTGTGCCGCTCGGCATCACGGCTTTCGGCGCCAACGCGGTCGTGTATCCGCCCGGCTACCACGGCTTCAACCATTACCACGACACCCAGGACGAGCTCTACATCGTCCACAGCGGCACGGCTCGCGTCGAGGTGGAGGGCGAGACCCGCGAGCTAGGGCCCGGCGGTCTCATGCACGTCGAGTCGACGACCCCCCGGAAGGTCTCAAATGCGAGCGAGAGCGACGACCTCGTGCTCGTCGTCGTCGGCGGCAAGGACGGCTACGTCGAGCGTGACGGCCACATGGTCGACCCCGCCGATGTCGAGCGCCGAGCCGCCTTCGGCCGCTAGTGGAGATCGACGGCAAGACCTTCCTCGTCACCGGTGGCGCCTCCGGTCTCGGCGCTGCGACGGCGCGCCTGCTCGAGGAGTCGGGCGGCCACGCAGTCGTGGCGGACCTGCCGGAGACCGATGTGACGGACGAGGACAGCGTCCAGGGCCTCGTCGACTCCCTCGACGCGCTGCACGGCGCCGTGAACTGCGCAGGCATCGGCGCCTCGGCGCGCGTGGTCGGGAAGGACGAGGACGGGCCGTTCCCGCTCGACCTCTTCCGAGCGGTGGTCGACGTCAACCTGACGGGAACCTTCAACGTCATCCGGCTCGCCGCGACGAAGATCGCCCGGAACGAGCCCGACGAGAATGGCGAGCGCGGCGTCATCGTCAACACCGCCTCGAATGCCGCCTACGAGGGACAGATCGGACAGGCCGCGTACTCGGCCTCGAAGGGCGGCGTCGTCTCGATGACGTTGCCGATCGCCCGCGAGCTGGCGCGCCACGGGATCCGGGTGATGACGATCGCCCCTGGGCCGGCCGACACGCCGATGCTCGCGCAGCTGCCCGAGAACCTGAGGCAGGCGCTCGAGGCGCAGATCCCGTTCCCGGCGAGGCTCGCGCGGCCCGACGAGTTCGCAGTCGCTCGTCAAACACATCATCGAGAACCCGTACCTGAACGGGGAGGTCGTGCGGCTCGACGGCGCGTTGCGGATGCCTCCGCGCTGATGCGGCCCCTCGACGACGTCAGCGCCGTCTCGCTCGCGGTGAACGTGCCCGGGCCGACCACCGCTGCGCGGCTCGTGGCGCTCGGCGCCTCGGTGACCAAGGTCGAGCCGCCGGCGGGCGACCCGCTCGCCGCTGCCCACCCGGCCTGGTACGAAGAGCTCCGGGCCGGGCAGCAGGTCGTGACGCTCGACCTGAAGCAGGCCGAAGACCGTGCGCGCCTCGACGAGCTACTCGAGCCCGCCGATCTCCTGCTGACGTCGAGCCGACCGGGCGCGCTCGCGCGGCTGGGCCTCGCCTGGGCCGAGCTGCACGCACGCTTCCCGCGGCTCTGCCAGGTCGCGATCGTCGGCTATCCCGCCCCCGACCAGGAGCGGCCCGGCCACGACCTCACGTACGCGGCTGAGCACGGGCTCGTCGTGCCGCCCAACTTGCCGCGGACGCTCGTGGCCGACCTCGGCGGCGCCGAGCTGGCGACGACGGCCGCGGTTGCGCTTCTGCTCGCCCGCGAGCGCGGCGGGGAAGCCGGCTACGCCGAGGTTGCCCTCGCAGATGCCGCATCCGCGTTCGCGGCGCCACTCCGCCACGGCGCAACCGCGCCCGGCGGCTCGCTCGGCGGGGGAAACCCTTCGTACGGCCTCTACCCCACCCGGGAAGGCTGGCTCGCCGTCGCCGCGCTCGAGCCGCACTTCCGGCAGCGGCTCGCCGAGCAGCTCGGTCTCGACGAGCTCACGCACGAGGCCTCGCGGACGCATTCCGCGCCCGAACCGCCGAGGACTGGGAGGCCTGGGCGCACGAGCACGATCTCCCGCTCGGCGCCGTGCCGGATCAGGGTGAGTAGTGCACGGACTCGAAGCCCCACGTGTCAGATAGCCACCGGGGCACGAGCTCGTCGAGTGCGCTCTCCAGATCAGTGCCGACGGCCTCGTCGACCAGCCACCACGAGACGACGGCGTCGGTGCCCGGCGGTGACGTCTCGTCCGGTGGGTCAACATAGACACAGCCGAGCAGCGCCGACTCGTCCGCGTCCAGAACCGCGTAGTTGAAGGTCTCGTGCGCCGCGATCTCGGCCTCGTGACGGGCAAGGTCTTCCCTGTCCGCCTCGTAGCTCATGTCCGCCGGCGGCCAACCCCAGGCCTCGCCGTACTTCGCCCATAGGCGCTCGCGAGAGCCCATCACAGCCGGGTAGTCGATTTCGACGTCGGCCTCTCGTATCGGGCGCAGGTGGTGGCCCGTCGAGAGGTCAACGCGTTCCGGGTGCGTGAAGCCGTCGGGAAGCCATGCCACCCGACGTCGAGTCTCGTCGCCCCCTGGTATTTGAATCAGCGGAGGTCCCTGGTCAGCCCCGCCGCGGCCTGAGGGCTCGGGGCAAAGGCCAGCGGCACGAGCGCGGCCAGCGTGGCCACGCCGCCGACGACGAATAGGGACCGGTAACTCCCGCTGACGGCGATCGTCAATCCGATCAGCGGGACGGCGACGGCGGAAGCGACGGCGCGAAGCGCGTAGTACAGAGCCGTGTACCCGCCGGCTTCGCCGCGGGGGATCAGCGCGGCGAAGAGTGAAAACCCGAGCGTCGAGAGGAGACCGAAGCCCGCCGCCGCGAGTCCGCACGCGAACGAGACCGCGACGAGATTGGTCGATGCAGCGGCCGCCAGGAAGCCAGCGCCCATGAGGGCTACACCCAGGCCCAGGAACGGCTTGTGCAGGCGTGGGTTCCGGATGAAGCCTGCCGCGACCATGACCAACCCGGCGCCGAGCGCGAATGCGGCGAGCCAGAGGGACGCGAGACCCGGTTGGAGCCCGAGCACGCGCCTGGCGTAGAGGATGAAGAAGACCGGCAGCGCGGCGTAGCCGATCACCCACAGGATCTCCGCGGCGAGCAGCGCCCGCACTCCGGGACGGATCATCGTGGTCGCATAGAAGCGAAGCGGCCGGTGCTGCGGCTGTTCAGATTTGCCAGGGTCGGCTACGGGCAGCCGCCAGACGGTTGGCCATGCAAACAGGAGCATTCCGACGGCCGCCAGGACAAAGGGCGCCCACAAGGCAAGCTCTGTGAGGAGGCCGCCGAGAGCGAGCCCGGCCAGGCCGCCGATCAGCGAGGCGACTTCCAGGGCGCCGTTGCCCTGTGCATAGTCCGCGGCCTCGAAGCCGTCATGGACGAGTGCCCGATGGGCTGTCATGACGATGTTCACGCCCACGTAGGCGAGCGTGCCGGCCAGAGTGAGCACCAGGAACGACGTGCCCTGGCCGAGCGCGACGGCAGTCAGGCCAGACGCGGCGAGGAGGCTGCCCACGACGATGAACGGGCGCCTCCCGTGTCGCGGCGTGTGGCGCCGGTCGCTCCAGCGGCCGACGAGGAGCGGCATGGCAAAGCCGGCGGCGGAGTTGACCATCATCACCAGCCCGATCAGCGCCGGGGCCTCCCTGATGTCTGCGAGCAGGAGCGGGAGATAGGTTGTCGTCACGGTGCGCACGAGTCCCGTGCCGACAGCGGCCGCGGCGAAGACGATCAGGTAGGCGCTGCCGCGCCGAGGACGGAGCGGCAGCGTGAGAACGCTCGGTAGTCGAGTCTCGAGAAGAGGGTCGCTAGAGATCGAATGCTTCCTTGAGCAGGTCGCGCGAGACGGCGCTCTCCGCGTAATGGGAGGTGCCGTCGTCGTTGAGCTCTTGCGCTCCCGCGATCAGCGCGGCATAGGCGGCTCCGGCCAGGAGGCTGCCGGTCGAGACCCGCCGCACACCGACGGAGGCCAGTTCGGCGGTCGACGGCCCGCCGGGCAGCGCGAGGACGTTCACCGGGATCCCGACCGCCTCGACGACCCTGGCTATCTGGTCGAGATCGGACAAGCCCGGTGCATACACCGCGTCCGCACCGGCGTCTCGGTAGGCGATGAGCCGCGCAATGGTGTCCTCCAGGTCGTCGACGCCGCGGATGTGGTTCTCGGCTCGACCCGTGACCACTATCGGATCGGAGAGGCGACGGACGGCTTCGGCGACCTCGGCGACTCGGTGCGCCGCGAGCTCGACGTCGTCCATGGCTCCAACCGCGGGGTCGTAGTCCTCGATCGAGAGCCCGGCCGCTCCGGTGTCGGCGAGGAGCGCCACCGTCTCGGCCACACCGCCGGGATCGTCCGGGTAGCAGCGCTCACTGTCGACGTTGAGCGGAACCGAGGTCGCGGCCACGAGGCTCGCCACGTGAGCGACCAGCTCGTCGCGTGTGACGCGCTGGTCGAGCTTGCCGATCGACCAGGCGAAGCCGGCGCTCGTCGTGGCAAGCGCCTCGAAGCCGTTCGCCTCGAGCAGCCGCGCAGAGCCGATGTCCCACGGGTTCGGCATCACAAACAGCTCCTCGGCTGAGTGCAAGGCCCGGAAACGGGCACGCCGCTCGTCGGCCATCGGCCTAGGTCAGGAAGGACGGCGGATCGTCCAGCACGCCGTCGGCGACGATCGCGATCACGTAGCCCAGGATTAGCAGGAGCCCGGTGGCCAGGTGCAACTGGATGTTCGTCGCCATGGCAGGCATCAGCGCGTAGGGCTGTTCGTACGACTCCCGCAGCGCCCGGATCACGGGCAGGGCGAGCGGAGCGGCGGCGAGCGCGATGATGGTCGGCCGCACCAAGAGGCCGGTGATCGCGAAGACGGCGATCAGCCCGAAGGTGACGACCACCGCGCCGACATAACCATTGATGACGGCCTCCTTCGAGAACCGCACGGGAAGCGTCCGCTTGCCGGCCCTCGCGTCTGCCGGCCGGTCCGGGACCTCGTTCAGGTACAGGATCAGCGCGATCAGGATCCCGACGGGAATCGAGGCCAGCAGCGGCTCGAGGTCGTAGGTCCCGGTCTGGACGTAGTAGGCCCCGAGGGCCATGATCGGCCCGAAGCCGAGCGCCACGCAGACCTCGCCGAGGCCGCGGTGCACGAGCTTGAGCGGCGGCGCGGTGTAGAAGAGGCTGATCAAAGCTCCGGCAACGCCGATCCACAGCAGGCCCCAGCCGCTCTTCGCGGCCAGGAAGACGCCGATCCCGATCCCGACGGCGTAGAACGCGAGCGACAGCAGCGCCATCTGGCGCATCGAGACCAGGCCGTAGAGGATCACGCGCGACCCGCCGCTGAACTGCGTCGGGTTGACGTTCGCCTCGTCGGCCCCGCTCTGCGTGTCGAACACGTCGTTGGCGACGTTGAGGCCGAGGTGGATACACGCTCCGCCGATGACGGTGAGCAGCGCGAGCCACCAGTTGAACCCGTCTACCCAGGCGGCAACGGCGATCCCGAGCAGCACGGGGACGAACGTCGCCGTCAGGAACGGGAGCCGAGTCGCGCGCAGGAAGAGCCAGCCGAAGGACAGTCGCGGCCGAACCTCGCGGCCCGTGTCCTCCGAGAGCCGGTCGAGGTATTTCCGGGCCTGCGGAACGCCGCGCTCGGAGAGCTCGAAGAACGACATCTCCTGCTCGTCCCACCCCTCCGCGCGGTCCGGCGATAGCTCGAGCCCGCCGTCGACTTTTCGCAGCGGCCCCCAGAGCGAGACGTAGCGGCGCTCGTCGTAGCCGATGCCGGGCTGCGGCCGGATGTGGCTGAAGACGACGTTCACGCGCTCGCCCTCGGGCGGCTGCACCTCCTCGCCGGCGACCGCGTTCAGGATCACGACGCCGCGGTCGGGGTCGGCGCGGAACTCGGTCGCAACCGAAAGCGGGTACCCGTCCTCGTCGACGAACGCGATCACCGCATGCTCGAAGCGGCTCTCCAGGCCGGCGATCAGCTCCGGAGTCGGCTTCACGCCATCGCCTTCGCGACGTCGAAGACCTGCGGCGGCCGGTCCGTCGCCCCGTCCGCCCAGAGAAACGCCCTCGTCGGCCGCACCTCGATCACTCCCCGCTCGAAGAACAGCGGCAGCGCGACGCGCTTGCCGAGGAACATGTCGATCGCGGGCTCCTTCTTGCGCCAGAGCGGGAGCACGCGCTCCCAGCCCGCATGGAGGTCCGCGTCGTCCACGGTCGCATCGCCCTGGATCGTCGCGCGCCGGAACGGCTCGACGTCCACCGCGACCGGGTCGCTGATCGAGATCGAGACCTTGGCGTTCGCCTTGATGTGCTCGAGCTTCTTCGAGAAGAGGATGCTCGAGGTGAGGTAGATCACCTCGCCGTCGTAGAGCGGGATCAGCGGATGCGTCACCGGCAGCCCGGAGCCGTCGATGACGGTCAGCTCGCTGACGAGCGCCGTCTCGAGCAGTTCTTCGACCGGCCGTGGAAGGACGCCCACGGTGCTGACGATAACTACTTAATCATCGTCCTCGTCGGCGCCTCCGATCAGGAATCGGGCCACCTGCGGCTCGTGATCCGAGTCCTGGTCGTGGAACTCCGAGTTCACGTGCACCGAGTCGTAGGACCTGAAGGCGCGGAAGAGCTTGAAGCTCGCCAGGATCTGGTCCAGCACCTGCGAGTTGCCGTCGAAGACGTAGGAGTACTGCTCCGACGTCGGCAGCGTGTCGATGAGGTTGACGAGCGCGCCGCCCTTGAGGATCGACACGGTCTCGGAGAACTGGAAGTCGTTGATGTCGCCGAGCACGACGACCCTCGCGTGCTTGTCCGCGTCTAGCAGGTCGTCGACGAACCCGTTCACGATCGCAGCCTGCTGGTGTCGCTGCACCTCGCTGGACCGGATCGGCGGCTGGAAGCGCCCGAAGATCGGGTCGTCTCCGCCCTTGGAGTTGAAGTGGTTGGCGATCGCGAAGATCGTCCGCCCGCCCCAGCGGAACTCGCCTGCGAGCGGCTTCCGGCTGTTCGTGAACGCCGAATTCGTCGGATCGATCCGCCCAGGGCTGTAGAGCAGCTCCGCGCCGTGGTGCGTGTCGACGACCTCGTTCGGGGTCACAGCCGTGCCGCCCGGCCGGTCGACGAACGACAGTCCTCGGTCGGTGCGGAAGAGGAAGCCCTGCCGGATGTTGCCGCCCGGCTCGCCGCCGTCCTGGTTGAAGAGCGGGTTGATCTGGCGATAGTCGTACGTCGGGCCGCCCTGGGCCTCGATCGCCGCGATCAGCATCTGCCAGCGTCAGGCTGGCATCGGTCGACGGGTCCGGTGCCGGCCCGGTGTTGTCCTGCACCTCCTCGATCGCGAACAGGTCGGGCGAGCGCAGGTTGTGCACCATGAGCCGCGCCAGGGCAGCGAACTTCGCCGGCGAATCGGTCGGGTCGAGGTTCTCGACGTTGAAGGTCGCCACCGCGAGCTCGTTCTTGCGCTGCGCATCCGTCACCTCTCGCGTCAGCCCGCCGTCGACCGGCGTCAGCTCGTTCAGGACGAGGAACTTGAAGTTTCCGAAGCCGTAGTCGACGACGGCGCTCACGGGCGTCGTGAATCCGTCTCGGACATCGACGGGCGGCGTCGGCCTGATGACGTCGTCGAGGATCATCCGCTCCGGGTTGAAGTCGTTCGCCCGGATGACGATGCCCCCGCGCCCGGTCCGGACACTCGCGTACGAGCCGTTGTCGCCGAGCACCGGGATCTCGCCGAAGTCGTTTCGAGGGCCCGACCGCGACGGCGTTGTTGACCTGCGACGAGCATGCCCTCGAGGCTCTCGTAGAAGTCGATGCCGTCCTGCGACGGGTCGAACGTGTTGCTCGTCTCCACGTTTCCGGCCGAGTCGTCCTCGATCTCGAGCGTCGGCGGAACGCGCCCGCCCAGCCCGACGACGGTCGCCGGGATCGCCGGCACGGCGCCGGCTGGAGACGACCGTGGGCGTGACGATCTCGGTGATCGTCAGGTTGTCGAAGCCGCTCGCGGTCGGCGGGCAGGACGGGAAGCAGCCCGCCCGGAACTCCTGGACGCGGCCGCTCACCGCACGGCGGTTCCCGGAACGACGGCCGTCGTCCCGAAGACGAAGATGCCCTCGGAGGTGCGCAGGTCGGCGTCCGGCTCCGGGTCCTGCATGTAGAAGCCGGACGGAGCGACGGCGGTGACGACGCCCGGGACCTGCGAGACGAGGCTGCCGTCGTACGGCGAAAGATGGGCGCTGGTCCTGGATGTCGTGGATGCGGAGCGTGAGGCCCGTCGTGCTGAAGCTGAACGCGTGGTCCCCCGCCATGTTGTCCGGCGGGTCGACCTCGTCGGTGTCTGTCACCGCGTCGGCCTCGACGGTCACGGTGCACGTCTCGTTGCGCTGGAGATCGCTCTGCGGGTCGAGGACGTAGGTCGTCGAGGGCGCCGCTCGGCGTCACCGTCAGCGCCACGGCGCCGCTGGTGGTGCAGGCGAGCGCGAACGCGCCGGAGGCGGCGGTCACCTCCTCGCTGAAGGTGACGGTGATGTTCGTGTCGGTGGGCACCTCGGTCGCGCCGTTCGGGGGAGTGGTCGCGGCTACGAACGGCGACTGGTCGGTCGAGCAGAAGTGACGCGGCGACTCCGAGGTGCGCGGGCTTGGCCCCGCCTGCCGTGAAGTCGGTTCCGTTCGAGTCGTTGTCCTGGCAGCCGCCGTCGTTGCGGAAGTCTGCGGAGGTGTTCGACGGCGCCGGGGCCGGCGCAGCGCCTTCGAAGTAGTTCGCCGTCCCTCCGTAGCCGATGAGGTCGATGATCCGGGTGTCGTTTCCGTTCGCGGCGCACGTCGCGGCGGTGTTGCACCCGAGGGTGGTCGTCCCGTTGGCGAGCGCGACCTTGCCCGCGCGTCCCGGACATGTTGATCGGCGTCGGATCGTCGAGGTAGGGCGTCGGCAGCGGAGCTCCCACGGCCGCGTTGCTCGCTTCGCGGACGAGGAGGTACTGGCCCGGCGCGAGCGAGCCGGAGAGCTCCGTCAGCTGTCCCGAGTTCGCACCGAAGTTTCCGGTGCCTGCCGCGCTCGCGTACTGGAGCGACTTACCGTCGAGGGAGACCGAGGCGGAGCTGCGGTTGAAGATCTCGATGTAGTCGTGCGTGTAAGTCGCACCCGAGTTCCCGCCGCCACCGTAGATCTGGCTGATGACGAGATTCGGCGAAGGACCGTTCGGGAACGCGCCGGCGGCCGTGCCTGCGAGCGCGAGGAGCGCTCCAATACACACACCGGTGAGCGCAAGGCGCGCGCGGACGTAACTCATCGAGACTCTCCCCTCAGACGTTTTGAACCGGATGCGCCGCCAACCCTCGACGCCACGGGAGGGCATGGTGCCGCGTCTTTGACGGACACGTCAACTTCAGGCGCGCTTGGAGAACGCCGTGAGCGCCCCGAGACCCACGTACACCGAGCCCGACCCGTAGCGCAGGATCGCCGGCCTGCTCCGGAGCCACCTGCCGAACGTCCCTGCGGTCATCGCGTAGAGGCCGTCACTCAGGAAGCCGAGCGCCATGAACACGAGCCCGAACACGGCCACCTGCGACCAGACCGCCCGCTCCGGATCGACGAACTGCGGCACGAACGCGAAGAAGAAGAGCGCCGTCTTCGGATTCAGGACGTTGACGACCGCGCCTCGCCAGAAGAGCTGGGCGAGCGGCTGGCTGCGGACGACCACGTGTGCGGGCGAGTCCCGATCGAGGAGACGCCGGATCCCGAGGTAGACGAGATATGCCGCGCCCGCGTACTTGACGACGCTGAACGCCACAGCCGAGGAGACGATCAGCGCCGAGAGGCCGACCGCGGCCGCGACGGTGTGCACGAGCGTCCCGAGATGCACGCCCGCCACCGACACGAGCCCGGCCAGCCGCCCGTGGTCGACGCTCTGCGCCACGATGTAGAGCACTGCGGGGCCCGGAACGAGCAGCAGCGCAAGCGCGGCCAGCGAGAACAGCCAGAGAGAGTGCGCATCCGGCACTCGGCCATTTTGCCCATGTCCGGTGCCAGGCACCGGACATGGCGCGAAAGTACCCTAGAAACTCGGTCTGAAATCTCGATGAGAGGGGACCGCATGCGCCTCGAAGGCATCCACCACATCACCGCGATCACGGGCGACGCGCCCGGCAACGTCGACTTCTACGCGCGCGTCCTCGGGCTACGCCTCGTCAAGAAGACGGTCAACCAGGACGACCCGACCGTGTACCACCTCTTCTACGCCGACGAGAAGGGCTCGCCCGGCTCTGACATCACGTTCTTCGAGTACCCGGGCGCACAGCGCGGCCAGGCCGGCGACGGCATGGTGCACCGCGTCATCTGGCGCGTCGCCTCCGAGGAGGCTCTGGACTTCTGGGCGACACGGCTCGGCGCCGAGGGCATCGAGGTGTCGCGGACGGAGGGCAGCCTGACCTTTGCCGACCCGGAAGGCCTCGGACTGGAGCTCGTCGTCGCGGAGACCTCGGACGACCCGCTCGTCGCGGAGAGCCCGGAGATCCCGTCCGAGCTCGCGCTCCAGGGCTTTCACGGCGTTCGCGCCTACTCGTCGCAGCCCGACCGGAGCCGCTCCTTCCTCGAGGCTCTCGGGTTCGAGAGTCGCGGCGACACGGCGTTCGAGGCCCGCGGCGAGCAGCGCGGCTCGCTCTACGAGTACGACGCCACGGACGATCCGGCGATCCCGGGCGCGGGCACCGTGCACCACGTCGCGTGGTCGTCGCCGCCCGAAGAGCACGAGGCCTGGCGGCAGCGCGCGCAGGAGGCCGGCGCCTCACCGACGCCCGTCATCGACCGCTTCTACTTCAAGTCGATCTACTTCCGAGAGCCGAGCGGCGTGCTGTTCGAGATCGCGACCATGGGCCCGGGCTTCACCGCCGACGAGCCGCTCGAGACGCTCGGCGAGCGCCTCTCCCTGCCACCGAACTACGAGCAGCTCCGCGACCAGGTCGAGCCTGCCCTGACTCCGCTTCCGAATCCCCGCGAGGCCTGGGCGGCCAAGAGCTGAGCGAGCTGCTCGAAGCCAGGGTCCGCCCCGCTGCCGGCGAGCCCGAGGGCGCGCTCGTCCTCTTCCACGGGCGCGGGACGGACGAGAACGACCTGCACCCGCTGCTCGACGCGCTCGATCCCGAGCGGCGGCTCCTCGGCGTCACTCCGCGCGGGCCGCTGCAGCTGCCGCCCGGCGGCCACCACTGGTACGTCATCCGCGAGCTCGGCTTCCCGGACCCGGAAACCTTCCTGGCGAGCTACGAGCGCGCCTCGACCTGGCTGGACGGCCTCGGTGTTCCGCCGGAGCGAACCGTGATCGGCGGCTTCTCCCAGGGCGCGGTGATGAGCTACGCGCTCGGGCTCGGTGCGGACCGACCGCGCCCGGCCGGCGTTCTCGCCCTGAGCGGGTTCATCCCGACCGTCGAGGGCTTCACGCTCGACCTCGAGCGCCCATTGCCGCCGATCGCAATCGGGCACGGCACCTACGACCCCGTGATCGGCGTCGAATGGGGCCGGCAGGCGAAGGAGCAGCTCGAGGCGGCGGGCGCCGACGTGCTCTACCGCGAGTATCCGCTCCCGCACACGATCGACCCGCGTTTCCTGAGCGAGCTACAGCACTGGGTTTGGCAGGCCCTGAGCGCAGAGACGCAGACGGGCGGCTCGAGGGCCGCCCGTCGCGAGCAGGTCCGGAGCTCCCGTCTAGCGAGCCGGTGGCAGGAGCACGTTGTTCAGAACGTGGATCGTCCCGTTCGAGGCCGCGATGTCGGTCTTGACGACCCGCGTCGAGCGGTTGAGGAAGACGCTGCCGCCGCGGACCTGGATGCGGACCGAAGGTCCGGCCAGGGTCTTGGCCGAGCGCAGCTTGACGACCTGAGCCGCCTTCACATCGCCGGCGACGACGTGGTAGAGCAGCACGCGGCGAAGCTGAGCGCGGTTGCGAAGCAGCCTGTTCAGCGTCGCCTTCGGCACCTTCTTGAAGGCCGCGTCGGTCGGAGCGAAGACGGTCAGCTTCATCTCGCCGGTCAGCGCTCCCGCCAGCCCGGCCCGCTTGGCGAGCATGACGAGGGTCTTGAACTGTCCGGCGGCAACCGCCATCTGGACGATGTTCTTGTCAGCCGCGGGTGGGGCAGCCGGAGCAGCGGCGCTGGTCGCCGCTGCCGAGATTGCCGCGATCGCGAGCACGGAGGCGGCGAGGATCGATACGAAGAGCTTGCGCATTTGTCGTTCTCCTTTTTGGGTTAGGCGGTTGTGACCTGGGGATCGCGGCTCCAGCGGCGGCGGATGCCGTGCTGCTGAGCGATCTGGTAGACAGCAGAGATTCCGACGAGGCCGTAGACGACACGGCTGGCGAAGTTCGTCTCGCCGAACTCGAGGCCCACGAGGGTCGCGACGAGGTCGAACTCGGCCACCGAGACGAGGCCCCAGTTGAGCCCGCCGACAATGACGAGCGTGGCGGCGAGGATGTCGATCTTCTTCACGGTGAGCTCCTTTCTGTAGAGGTTTTGTCCAGGCAACGTACAGGGTCGAGGTGTATTTGTCAAGAGTCTGTTCAATGTCTGTACACTGCAGGCCATGGAAGCGGCGAACGGATACCTCCGCATCGGCGAGCTGAGCCGCCGGTCGGGTGTCAGCACCGAGCTCCTCCGTGCGTGGGAGCGTCGGTACGGCCTCCTCCGTCCCACCCGTTCGGAAGGCGGCTTCCGCCTCTATTCGCCCCAGGACGAGCGACGGGTGGCCGTCATGCGCGACCACCTGAAGCGAGGGCTGTCAGCCGCACAGGCCGCGCGTAGGACCCTCGAGGAAGATGAGCGCCGCCCCGATGACGCCCCTGCTCTCGCGCGGGGTGCCGACGGCATGCGGGAGGCCCTGGACGGCCTCGACGAGACAGCCGCGCACGCGGCAATCGACAGGCTGCTGTCGAACCTGTCCCTGGAGACGGTCCTCGGCGATGTGATCCTGCCGTACCTGCGCGAGCTCGGCGACCGTTGGGAGCGAGGCGAGGCGTCGGTCGCCGACGAGCACTTCGCCAGCAACCTCCTCCGGGGACGGCTCCTCGGGCTCGCCCGCGGCTGGGATCAGGGCGCCGGGCCTCGCGCTCTCCTGGCCTGTGCGCCGGGGGAACAGCACGATCTGGCGCTCATCGTCTTCGGCCTCGCGTTGCGCGAGCGCGGCTGGCGGATCACCTTCCTCGGGCCCGACACGCCACTCGACTCGCTCACCGAGGCCGCGCGCACGCTCGAGCCCGCCGCCGTCGTGGTCGTGGCGAGCTCGCCGGAGCGCATAGCCGGAGCCGAAGCGGCGCTGCGCAAGCTCGCACGAGCCGCTCCGCTCTGGATCGCCGGGGCGGGCGCCGGCCCGGAGGCCGCCAAGAAGACCGGGGCTCGACACCTCGACGCCGACCCGCTGGGCGCGGCCGACCTCGTAGCTCGAGCGCAGGCATGATGAAGGCTGTCGAGTCGGAGGAGCGCGCCTACGCGCCGCTCCCAATGGTGGACGCTTCCCAGGCAGACGGGCGCCGCCTCGCGGCTGCGTACTGGGACGAGGTGAGAGCGACGACAGCAGGCCTGGTTCGCGTGCGAGAAACTCCGGAGGGGCTGGCTCTGCGTGCGTTCGGGGCGGCGCTGCTCAAGTTCGGTCTCCCCCGCATCGACGCTGCCGGAGATCGCGTCATGTGCGAGTACCCGATCGACGGCGGGCTGCTTGCCAGGCGTCCGGGCGGCTCGATCGCGTTCGCACAGCGCGGCAACGTCCTCACCTCGACGATCTCGGGTTTCCACCCGCGCCTCGGCCTGCTTCCTGGGCTCTATTCACACGTGCAGGCGCGCATCCACGCCGCCGTCAGCCGCCGCTACTTCGCCCGGCTCGCCCGCGAGGGCGCGACGTGAGGGTCGCGGTCTTCGGGGCCACGGGGACGGTCGGCAAGCGCGTTGCTCCCCTTGCTCGCCCGCCGACACGACGTGGTGGCCTTGTCGCGGCGGCCCCAGGAGAGCAACGGCGTCAAGTGGGCGGTCGCCGACGCCACGGACGAGAACGCTGTGCGGCGCGCCCTGGACGGCGTCGAGGTCGCCTACTACCTCGTGCACTCCCTGGGAACCAGCGACTTCGAAGAGCGCGACCTGCTGGCAGCGCGCACCGTCGCGCGATCGGCCGAGCAAGAGGGCGTCCGTCAGCTCGTGTACCTCGGCGGGCTCGGAGACGATTCGCCGGATCTCTCGCCACATCTGCGAAGCCGGCTGGAGACGGCGAAGCAACTCGCCGCCGGGTCGGTTCCCGTGACGACCCTGCGCGCTGCGATCGTCGTCGGGCCAGGGAGTGCAGGCTTCGAGACGATCGTCGCGCTCGTCGACCGCCTGCCGGCCATGGTCTGCCCGAGGTGGGTCGGTGTGCAGACCCAGCCGATCGCCCTCGACGATGTCGTCCGGTACCTCGAAGGCGTGTGCGGCCAAGACGAGGCGAGAGGCGAGAGCTTCGACGTCGGCGGGCCCGAGGTGATGACCTATCGGGAGATGATCGAACGGATCGCAAGGCTGCGCGGCAAGCGCCGCCTGATCGTCGAGATCCCAACCTTGACTCCGCGCCTGTCGTCGTACTGGCTGCACCTCGTCACGCCTGTCAAGGCGTCAGTCGCGCGTCCGCTGATCGAGGGGCTGAGGAACCCGACGGTCGCGGCTGACGACCGAATCCGCGACCTCGTCCGGTTCGAGCTGACGCCCTTCGACGACGCGGCGCGCGCCGCTCTGGGCTAGTTGGCGCGTGGCAAAATCGTTTACTGTCGAGCGAGCGTGACGAGGCGTGGGACAAACGTGAAAAGCGGAGCAGGCGGAGGCCGGCAACGGCGCGGCCCACGCCGAGTGGCTGGCCGAGATCGACGAGCTGAAGGTGACTGCGCGACCGCGCCGAGGCGATCGGCCGCCGCGAGAAAAAGCTCCGCAAAGAGGAGCAGCGCCTCGAGCACCACGAGCGCCGGCTCGGCCGACGCGCCCGCGTGTTGCGGGCCCAGCGTCAGTGGTTCTTTGCCGCTGACGGAGCGAAAGCGGCGCCCGGCCGAGGACGACCAGGCCGCCCTCGAAAGCCGCGCCCGCGAGATCGCCGAGCACGAACGGCTCCTCGAGCTCCGGATCGAGGAGGTCGAGGCGCGAGCTGCGCAGCTCCAATCTGCCGATGAGGCGCTCGGCGGCCGCGCGGACGAAGCCGATACGCGTGAGGCGCAACTCGAGCTCCACGCCCACGAGCTCGCCGAGCGGGAGCGCGCACTCGCCCAGACCTCGAACGGAAGGCGGCCGATCTCCAACGCCGGGGGACAGAGCTCGCCGCGCGCGCGACCGAGCTCGAGGACCGCGAGGGCCCGAGACCCCGCCGAACTGAAACGGCGCGAATCCGATCTCGCCGCCCGCACCAATGACCTCGAGCAGCGCGAAGCCGGCTCCCTGATCTCGAGGCTCGAGCCGCGGTAGCTCGATCAGCGCGAAGCGGAGGCCTGGACCCAGCGGGAGCGGGAGCTCCCCGAGCCCGGCGGCGGCGCTCACCGACCGGAGTCCTGGGCCTGGCCGCCCGCGAGGCCGAGCTCGTTGAACGCGAGACGATCCCCAAAGAGGCGCCCGGACGAGTGGATGCAAGGCGCTTTCCGCCGGCGAGAAGGAGGGCGACCTCGACCGCCCTCCGTTCGAGCTCGATCGAGCGCGCGGGCGTCCTGGACGGCAAGGAGGGCGACCTGGCGCGCCGTGAAGAGGCTCTCGCCGCCCAGGGAGAGGAAGCCTCGAGCAGAAGGAGCGCAAGCTACGGCGAAAACGCGGGACGTTGACGCGGAGGGCCGACGCGGCGCCAAGTGATGACGAGGCGTACCGCGAGACCGCGCTGTCGGCCCGAGAGCGCGACCTGGAGAAACGCTCGTCGGAGGTCGTAGGCGTGGAGGCGCGCTTAGCGGAGCAGCGTGAGCAGCTCGATCAGCGGCAGCAGACCCTCGAGGAGATCGAGCGAACCCTGCCCGGCTGCGAGCGGACTTCGAGCTGGAGCAGCGGGCCGCTGCCGAGACGCCCGCGCCGTGGAGGCACGGTCGGCAGCACTCGCACAACGCGATCAGGACCTCGCTGCGGCCGAGGCTGATTTCGGCGCCCGGACTGCGGCGCTCGCACGCCGAGAGCGCGAGGTCGAGGCGGCCGAACGCGAGAAGCTGGACACGCTGGGCCGGCTACGCCACCAAGCGGCCGAGCTCGCCGAGCGCGAGCGCGCCCTCGTACGGCTCGGAGCCAAGCCAGCTCCTGAGCCCGTCAAGGAGCCGCCGAAGATCCCCGCCAGCTTCCGCGAGGGCCTCGCCGCCCTCGAGGCGGCGAGCGAAGCGCGCCGGCGCCAGCCCGTCTGACCCCCTCCATACGATGGCGTGGGTGCGAACGATGTTCGTGCTGTACGTCGTGGCGATCGTGGCCGGCTTGGTCTTTTACTCGGCCGTCGGGATCCTCCACAAGTGAGGCGTTTTCTCCGCGAGAACAGCCTCTCGATCGTCTTCGGGAGCCTGTTCCTCGCGTCGCTGCTGGGCCAGTCGATCGCCGGGTGGAAGGAGTACAACCAGGAGCTGCTCGCGCACGACGATCCGCTCATTTCCTGGGGTCGCTACCTGTACTCGTCCGAGTTCGGGGCGGCCGTGCTCGAGAACTGGCAGTCCGAGTTCCTGCAGTTCTTCACCTTCATCCTCGCCACGATCTGGTTCGTCCAGAAGGGATCGAACGAGTCGAAGAAGCTCCATGAGATGGGGCTCGGAGTCCGACGCGGAAGCAGCGGGTTGGTCGGCAGGCTGCACGCCAACTCGCCGTGGCTGGCGCCAAGGCCCGGGGCCTCCACCACCTGTATGCCAACTCGCTGCTGATCGTCATGGGCCTGATCTTCATTGCGTCGTGGTTCGGACAGTCGGTCACGGCCTGGACCGTCTACAACGGGGAACAGGGCGACCACGAAGAGCCACGGTGGGCTGGCTCAGGTACCTGACCACGCCCGACTTCTGGGAGAAGAGCCTCCAGAACTGGCAGTCGGAGTTCCTTGCCGTCGGGACGATGGCGGTCTTCACGGTCTATCTACGGCAGCGCGGCTCGCCGGAGTCGAAGCCGGTCGGCGCGCCGCACGACGAGACTGGCAGCTCAGGTTGAAGTCAGCCTTTCGGCCTACGTAAAGGTTTGATCTGCACCGGCTGCCGTTCGGTCACGTGCTCCACCTGGAGCGTCGTGTGGCGCAGACCGAACTCGTCGGCAAGGATCGCTTCCAGCTCCCGCCGCCGGGCGTGGCAATCGTCGTCCGCGCGGACGAGCACGTGAGCCGAGAGGGCCGGAAAGCCCGACGTGATCGTCCAGATGTGCAGGTCGTGGACCTCGACCACCCCCTCGACATCGGCCATCCGCCGACCGACGTCGCCCGCGTCGACCCCGGCAGGAGTCGACTCGAGCAGGATCGAGACCGAGTCGCGGAGGATCGTCCACGAGCTGGCCAGGACGAGCAGCCCGATGGCCAGGCCGGCGAGCGGGTCTGCATACCGCCAGCCGGTCGCGAGCACGACGAGCGCGGCGGCGATCACACCGACGGAGGCGGCAAGGTCGGCCAGCACGTGCGTGTAGGCGGCCCGAACGTTCAGGCTCTCACCCGCGGCACGCGCGAGGATCGCGGCAGAGAGGAGGTTCACGACTAACCCGATGACGGCGACGACGAGCACCCAGCCGGCGAGGATCGTCGGGGGGTCCGAGAACCGGTCGATCGCCTCGACGAACACCCAAATCGCAACCACCACGAGGGCGACGCCGTTGGCGAGCGCGGCCAGGATCTCGGCCCGCCGGTAGCCGAAGCTCCGCTGTGCAGTCGCCGGGCGGGCCGCCAGCCACGACGCGAACAGAGCGAGCGCGATCGTGGCCGTGTCGCCCAGCATGTGACCGGCGTCGGCGAGCAGCGCCAGGCTGCCGGTGGCCAGCCCGCCTACGAGCTCGACCACGGTGTAGGTCGCGGTCAGCACGAGCACGGCGCCGAGCGCGCGCCGGCTGCGCGTACGGTCGAGGCCGTGGCTGTGGTGATGGGTCATTTCGGCGGCCGGATCACGATCGGCCGGTTGAAGTCCCTGAACTGCTGGCGCATGAAATGGCTCGGCGCGATCATCCGGGCGTCGAGGACACGGCTCTGTGGATCGACCAGGAGCCGAAACCAGGCGGGGATTGGCGGGCTGTCGTAGACAGAGAGGATCTGGACCGGTCGGCCGCGGAACCGCGTCGTCCCGAGTAGGCGTGCGTTGCGCGCGCCGTCCCACATGTACGTGGGGACGCGAAGGCCCGGGAACGCCGAGCGCTCCCAGCGTCCGCTGCGAAGTCCCACCGATTTTGCCCGATGATGATCGAGCGGAACCCGTCAGCAGTCCGAAAAGCCAGCCGATTGGGCGCGCGCACGTCGAACGTGGAGCGAACTCCGGTGCCGACGCCCGAGGTCAGCTCCTCGGTGTAGCGGTGCGTGCGCAGGGCGCCCATCTCCCGCTGGACCTTGGCGAAGTGGCCGGCGCCCGAGGCGGGTAACGCTTTCGGCAAGATGAATTCGAACCGCTCGGGTGTGTTCACGGTGACCCTGCGCGTGCCGTTGAAGGCGTCTACGTCGAGCCGGAGACATGCTCGGCCGCAAGGAACGCCCTCGACAGGCTTCCCATCGGCGGCGAACGACAGCTTCTCCGGGCGACCGGCGTCTCGCCGTCGAGCACCGCGACGTCGACCGGGCCGCCTGCGCTTGCAGCGATCCCGACCAGCACGCGGCCCTTGTGCTGCGCGAGCATGAGCGTCTGATCCTGATCGGCGAGAGGAAGCTGCACCTGGCCGCCTGACTCGCCCAGCGTGAGCGTCGTTTCAGGGCCAGCTGCTTCCGAGCCGGAGCCCGAGGCGACCACGAACGCCGCGCCGGCGAAGCCTACGGCGAGCAGGGCGGCCGCGACCGAGAGCACGATCCAGGCGATGCGCGGCATCGCCTAAGAGTTGCAGGTCAGATCAGGGTCAGGTCAGGCGGCCGACGTAGATGGTGACCCGAGTGGTGCCCTGCACGCGAGCGCCCGCCCGTGGGTCCTGCTCGACGACCAGCCCGTCCCTCCCGGGGTCGGTGACAGGCCTGTCCACGACCCGCACCGTGAACCCGGCGTCACGCAGGATGCGATCCGCAGCGACTTCCGTCTCGTCGACGACGTCCGGCACGGTTCGTACCTGCCGGCCCGCGGATACGGTGATCCGCACCGTGGAGCCGCGCGTAGCGACGTTCCCTGCCGACGGCGACTGTGTCAGCACCGTTCCCGATGGACGTGTAGACGAGACAGGAGTCGAAGAAACGCGGAAACCGGCAGCCTGCAGGCGGGCCGACGCATCGGTGTCCCTCGAGCCGACGACGTTCGGAACGGTGGCCTCACCGGTCGTCGGGACGGTCTAGTCGAGCCGCCGGCCTGCGGTCCGGTCGCGACGTTGAGCCGCACCGTCGATCCCTTCGGGGCCCTGGCGCCACCTTGCGGGCGCTGGGCGATGACGGTGCCAGCAGCGCTCTCCGACGGGACGCGGGCGATGTTGACTCGAAGCCCAACTCTCCGCAGCGCTGCAGTTGCGGCAGCTTCCGTCTGGCCGACTACTGCTGGGACGGCCACGAGCTGCGGGCCCTTCGAGACCGAGAGAACGACCGTTCCGCCGCGACGTTCCTCCGCCCCTGCAGTCGGGCGCTGGCGGATGACGCGGCCCTTCGCCTGTCTCGCGAACACCTCCACTCGACCTGGCGCGTAACCCAGCAGCCTGCACCCGCTCGAAAGCCTCGGCCACGTCGAGCCCGACCACTCTCGGCACGTCGACAGTGTTGGGCCGTCGAGCGACGATGATCACGACGGTCTTTCCAGGCTCCAGTCCTGCCCCCGCACTCGGGATCTGCCGGATGACCTTGCCGACCTGAGCCGGGTTGACAGCCCGACGGATATCGGCCGGGTAGCCATCTGCGCGCAACCGCTCGACGGCCTCGGCCTCCCTGAGCCCGACCACGGCCGGCACGCGATCTGTCGACGAAGACTCGTCGTCGTCGCGCGTCAGGAAATAGGCGAGCCCGATCCCGGTCCCGACGAGCAGCAGCAGGAGCAGCAGCCGGGCCAGAGCAGCGGCCTGCGTGGAGGAGGGGATGTGGTCGACCTGCGTGACTCTGCGTCTGCGCCAGGGCACTCGCTAGGTGTTCCCACTCAACGTGCGGCGAACCCCCCTCCACCTCGAGATCCGGCAGCCACTCGAGCCAGCCGGCAGATACCAGTTCCAGTCTCCGAGCAGCTTCATGCTGGCCGGCAGCAGCGATCGACCGCACGATCGTCGCGTCGATGAGCAGCGAGACGGCAACGCCAAAGCCCATCTGCTGGAACGCGAGCTCGCCCGCGGCGAACCCCGAGAACACGGCGACGATGATCAGCGCCGCCCCGGTGATCATCCGCGCGGTGGAGGCGACACCGTGCGCGACCGACTCCGTGCTGTCCCCCGTTCGCGTGTAGAGCTCCCGGATGCGGCTGAGCAGGAACACGTGGTAGTCCATCGAGAGCCCGAAGAGCACTGCGAAGAGGAAGAGCGGCACCCAGGCCTCGATCGCGTCGACGTGCTGGAACCCGAGCAGCTCGTGCCGACGCCCTTCTGGAAGACGAGCACGAGCAGCCCGTAGGCGGCGCCGACCGAAAGCAGGTTGAGGAGGATCGCCTTGACCGGGATGACGATCGAGCGGAAAGCGATCGTCAGGAGGATGAAGCTGAGCCCGAGCACGAAGACGAAGACGATCGGCATCCACGTCGCCATGAGGTCGAAGTAGTCGATGCCCTCGGCCGTCTCGCCCGTGACAAGGACCCGCGCGTCGTCGACTCCGCGGAACGATTCGGGGACATACTCGCCCCGGATCCGCCGCACCGCGTCGTAGGCGCTCTCGTCACGGCTGTCGCCCCTGAGCAGCGTTTCGATGCTGGCGAGCCGTTGCTCCGGATACGGCGTGGTCTCCGGTGCGAGAAAGGCCTCGTCCGAGCGCAGGCGGCTCTCGAGCCTTCGGATGCGCCTGCACGCCTGGTGAGGACACGTCGCCGTCGACGACGATCTCGGCGCTGTCCGTGGTGCCCGCGCCGAAGCTCTCCTCGAACGCCAGGAAGCCCTGCTTGGACTCGAAGCGGTCGGGAAGCGCCCGCACTCCGACGAAGCCCATCTTGAGATCGAGCACCGGAATGCTCAGCGCGAGCAGGATTGCCACCGCGGCAACCAGGGTAATGACGGGGCGCCGCATCACGGCTCGCACGATCGCGGCCCAGAAGCGGCCCTCCGTCCCCGAGCCGGACTCGGCCGAGCGCCCGATGAGGGGAAGCCGCAGCGCGTTGATCCGGTCGCCGAGCAGGCTCAGGAGGGCGGGCAGAAGCGTGAGCGCGCCGATGACGGAGACCACTCCGACGAGGATCGCGCCGGTCGCCAGGCTGCGGAAGATCGTGTCGGGGACGAGCAGCAGGCCGCTCATGGCCACCACGAACGCGAACCCGCTGAAGACGACCGCCCGGCTCGCGGTGGACCCTGTCGCCTCGATCGCCGCCGTGCTTCTCGAGGCCCCGCGCGCGCTCTTCACGGAACCGGGACACGACGAACAGCGCGTAGTCGACCCCGAGGGCGAGGCCCATCCCGGAGAGCATGTTCAGCGTGAAGATCGACAGGTCGAAGAACTGACTCAGGATCGCGACCAGGCCGAGCGCGATCACGATCGAGATCAGGGCCAGCAGCATCGGCACGAGACCGGCGACGACCGCCCCGAAGACGATCAGCAGGATGAGCAAGGCCGCTGGGAGCCCGAACTGCAACTCGCCTTTCTCGAGGTCGTGCTGCGAGAGCTCCACGAGGTCGTTGTCATACGTCCACTGACCGGTGATCGAGGCTTCGAAGTCGTCCTCGTTCGCACGCTTGACCGACTCGATGACGGGCTTCACGTCGTTCTCCGCGTCCCGAAGCAGGCCGACGGTGATCAGTGCGGCGCGCCGGTCCGGCGAGACGAGCATCCGGTCGCGCGTCTCGTAGAAGTGGTGCGTGGCGACGCTGTCCGGGCGCTCGATCTCCTCCGCCAGCTCGGTCACCTTCCGGCGAAAGCGTGGGTGAGCGACGGTCAGCCCGCTTGCTGACCGGATGACGATCACCTCGCTGACCTCGTCCTCGGGCGGCCCGGGCGGGACCCGCTCGGCGAGGAGGTCGTACGCCTGCTCCGACTCGGGGTTGGCCGTGATCTCGGCCTCGGAGGTGAACTCGAGCATTGTCACGATCGCACCGAAGGCGAGCACCAGCGTGATCAGCCACGCTGAGATCGTGCGCCAGGGGTGACGCGCGCTGGCGGCGGTCAAGCCGCGCGTCGAGAGGAGCCTCACGCCCGGCAGTATCGTCATTCACGTGGACGAGTCACGCTGGCTACGTGAGATCCGGGGGCTCGACCCGGTGGCCGACCACGCGCGCATCGTCCGGCTCGACACCTGCTACGAGTTCCCGTGGGACACGACTCGCGCGTTGGAGCTGGCCCTGTTCCGAACCTTTGCCGTTCCTTCGGTCGCGGCGCTCCTCGACTCGACCGGCGAGTTCGAGTCGAGCGCGCAGAAACGTTACGACGACACCGACCTGATCCTCTCGACGATCGGCGAGGTGGGCTACGACAGCCCTGAAGGGCGCCGCGCGATCCGCAGGATGAACCAGATTCACGGGCGCTTCGAGATCTCGAACGACGACTTTCTGTACGTGCTCTCGTCGTTCGTCTTCGAGCCGATCCGCTGGAATGCGCGCTTCGGGTGGCGCCCGTTGATCGAGGCGGAGCGACTGGCGTCGTTCCATTTCTGGCTCGAGGTCGGCCGGCTGATGGCGATCAGGGGGCTCCCGGAGCGGTCCGAGGAGTTCGAGCGCTTCAACGAGGAGTACGAGGACCGGCACTTTGCGCGCTCGCCCGCGGCCGAGCGGGTCGGCGAGGCGACGCGAGACATGTTCCTGGCGTGGTTCCCGGGGCTCCCGAGGCGCTTCGGGGCGCATGCGATCTATGCGCTGATGGACGAACGGCTGCTGGCGGCCTTCGGCTTCCCGCGGCCCCCGAGGGCAGTACGCGCCGCGGTCGAGGGCGCTCTGCGAGCCCGCGCCCGCGCGGTTGCGCTCCTACCGGCCCGCCGCCGGCCGCGGCTTCGCACCAGGCGGAGAACGCGAACCTACGGCCGCGAGTGGGAGCTCGACGGCCTCGGCCCGCCTCCTAGCCATGTCCGGTGCCTGGCACCGGACATGGCGGTGCCGGACACTGCTCGGGCTACGATCCTGGCGATGACGACTGCGACGACCCCGCTTCGCGAGCTTCTCGCCGAGGCCTTCCCGGACGCGACCGAGCTCGACGTCCAGGACCGCACGGGCGGCGGCGACCACTTCCAGGTCACCGTCTCGAGCCCACGTTTCGCCGGGCTCTCGCTGGTCGAGCAGCACCGACTCGTCTACGCCGCCCTCGAGACTCCGCTCGCCGACGGCACAATCCATGAACTCCGCATCTCCACGAAGGACCCTGAGTGACCGACCTCCGCACCCAGATCGAGCAGATCATCGAGTCCGAGCCCGTCGCCCTCTTCATGAAGGGGACGCCTGCTTTTGCCGCCTGCGGCAACTCACAGCGAGCGCTCTCGGCGCTTCGGGGCGCAGGCGCGCCGGTCACGGCCGTCGACATCCTCCCCAACCCCCGCTTCCGCCAGGAGCTCTCCGCCCTCTCGGGCTGGCCGACGATCCCCCAGATCTTCGTCAAGGGCGAACTGGTCGGCGGCGCCGACATCGTCGAGGAGCTGGCGGCAAACGGTGAGCTCGAGCGCAAGCTCGTGGAGGCGCTCGGCCCCGAGTACCGGAACGGCCGCGACGAGCGCGTGGTCGAGCTCGAAGCCGCGTAGCGCCGCTTGTAGCAAGCCGAGTGTGGGTCAGTTTGGCCGGTCGCAACGGCCGCGCAATGGGCCCGACTGGGAGATGCTTGCCCAACGGCCCAATGGCTATACTTGGCTTATGGCACGACCTATTGATCCTCTTGAGATCCGTGGTGGCGATAAGCGCGGAAGGAAACGGCGCTAGTTCTGCTTTCGGCTCGCTGCTACGTCTTCTAGTAAGTCGTTCCTCAGCCGCTCAAACTCGGAGTAGGAGAGTACTGACTCTTCAGCTCCCTCTCTCATCTTTGCTATAGCGAGTTCCCAATAGTCCCATGTCCTGGTGACCATCGGCCCGAAGGCGCGACGGACTAGGTCACGCTCAAGCCCTCCTGACTCAGCCATGAGAGCGAGGTCTTCAAAGTAGTTCGGAACTCTGAGGAGCTCAAGATATTCCTTCGTATCGGTGCCCTCGAGTGCTCTGGCAACTTTGTCGGCGAGCTGAACATTGTCGTACTTGACCACCATCGCCCTAGCCTCGACCAACTGGTCTTCGTCCCAGCGTCGACCGAGTTCGGCGATGATCTGGACCTGACGATCGCGTCTGGCTTCCGCAATTTGCCGGAGCGCGAAGAATGCGGTGCCTACCCCAACGAGGAGCGTTCCACCCGCTAGTAGTGACCCAATGGCCGTGACGATCTCCGCCCAATTCGGAGCGGATCCCACTACCGTGATCGTGTACGTGCCCGAGTCATCCATCGTGGCCAAGCTGCCGATTCGTACACACGATGCGCCTAGCGTCAAGTGGCACCTGGCAAGCCCGTCCTAACAGGCTCCTTACAAACCCACCCGGAATCTTTGCGTTTCGGCAACCGCACGTTCACGGGCCCGCGAAAGACTCAGGGTCATGAACAACAAAACACGTCTCACCGTATTCGGCCTCATGGCCTTGCTCGCTCTCTCGGTCGTCGGCGCCGCGGTTGCCCACCGCTACGTCGTCATCCGCGGAACGAACGGGGACAACGTGCTCACCGGCACCCCGCGTGCCGACAAGATCTTCGCCAAGCGCGGGAACGACACAGTCACCGCGCTCTCCGGGCATGACCTCGTCTTCGCCGGACCGGGCAACGACTCGGTCGACGGCGGTCCCGGTCGCGACCGCATCTTCGGCGGTTACGGCAACGACATCCTGAACGGCTCGGACGGCAACGACGTCATCCGCGGCCGCCACGGGAACGACACCGTCGACGGAGGCAATGGCGACGACCGCCTCTGGGTCGGCCACGGCGCCGACGTCGAGAACGGCGGCGAGGGGGACGACGTCCTCCACGCACTCGCCAACGACGACCTGGTCGACACCCTCGACTGTGGCCCGGGCAATGACAGGGTCTGGCTGAACTCAGCCGAATCCGACGTGCACGTCAACTGTGAGCAGGTTCGCGTCGTCACCAGTTCGAACGCCGACAGCGACTAGGACTCTCTCCCTCCCATCCCTGCTCCCAGCGAGGCCCGCCACCAGGCGGGTCTCGTCGTTTGTGCAGAGTAAAGTCAAACCCGTGCGTCGAGCCTGGATAGCGGCGCTCCTCGGAAGCGTCCTGATCGGGGTCGACGCTGCGAATGCGGCGGTCGTCAACGGCACCCCGCAGGCCGACCGGCTGCGCGGGACCTCCGGCGCAGACATGCTCTACGGTCGCGGCGGCCCCGACCGGATCACAGCCGGAGCAGGACCGGACTTCATCCACGGGGGCCCGGGCCGAGACGTCGTGCTCGCCGGGGCGGGCGACGACCGCATCGCGCTACAGGTCGACCGCGCACGCGACTCGGTCAATTGTGGCCGGGGCCACGACATCGTCAATGCCGAACGGACCGACTTCGTCGCAGCCGACTGCGAGGTCGTCTCTCGACAAATCTCGCGCGATCCGTACCGGACCGCGCTCGGCCAACACGAAACGCAGGTCGAGCCGGACAGCATGTCCGCCGGGCGAACGATCGTGACGGCGTTCCAAACCGGTCGCTTCACGGGCGGGGGCGCGGCGAACATCGGCTGGTCGACGTCGCGCAACGGCGGCCAGACCTGGATTTCGGGCTTCCTGCCGGGGACGACGATCTTCTCCGCGCTCGGCGGCACCCTCGACCTCGTCACCGATCCGGTCGTCGCGTACGACGCGGCGCACCGAACCTGGCTGATCGCCTCGCTGGGCGTCTCCCCCGCCGGCACGGTGTTACTGGTCAGCCGCTCGGCCGACGGCCTGACCTGGAGCCTGCCTGTCCGCGCAGTAGTCGGCGCACCCGTCGAGGAGCTCGACAAGGAGTGGCTCGCCTGCGACAACTGGCCTTCGAGCCGGTTCCGCGGTCGCTGCTACCTCTCCTACCTAAGCTTTGGCGCGGGCCAGCTGCGAACCGCTCGCTCGAACGACGGCGGCCGCACGTGGTCGACCCCGGTCGTCATATACGGGCGCATTCCGGGCAATCTGCCGAACGGCGTGCAGCCGGCTTCGCGCCCCGATGGCTCGGTGATCGTCTCCTACGAGGTCTTCACGCTCAACCCCGGCGGCAACCACATCGGAGCCGTGCGCTCCGTCGACGGCGGCCAGACGTGGGGGCCGGCGACGCGCGTCGCCTCGATCGAGGAGTCGCAGGTGACAGGCATGCGCGCCGGGCCCTTGCCCTCGATGGATGTGGATGCGCGGGGCACGGTCTACATCGCGTGGAGCGACTGTCACTTCTCGGACCTGTGCGCCAACGATGTCGCTCTGGCGGTGTCGCGGGACGGCGTCAGCTGGTCGGCGCCGACCCGGGTCCCGATCGACACGATCGAGGCTGCCGTGCACCGCTTCGTCCCCGGGCTGGCGGTCGACCCGGCGAGTGGACGACTCGCCCTCACGTACCACACGATGAAGCTGGTCGAGGCCTGTGATCCCGAGCGAACCTGCCCCGGAGTGGACGTCGGCCTGATCACCTCGGCCGACGGAGGCACGACCTGGAGCCGCACGCAGCGCCTGACCGCCGAGACGATGCCCCTGTCATGGATCGCCGAGGCGAGCTTCGGCCGCATGCTCGGCGACTACATCTCGACCTCGTGGATCGCAGGCCGCCCGATACCGGTCTTCTCACTCGCTTCAGCACCAGTAAATGGCGAGTTTCGCCAGGCCATTTTCGCCGCCACACGCGTTCGCTGACACATCCCTGTCGCGGGGGATTTGGACCAAAGCGCGCGAGGACGATTCATAGGCCAATCGAGTGCCCATCGGTGCTGCGGCCGCGCCGAAGGAAGGAAACCGCTGACCGAAAAGTGGCGATACCACTTCATCCCAACTACGCGACAACGGGACTTCCCTCCGTGTGCTCGGGCCTAGCCATGAATACCGCTGCAGCAAAGGAGGTGAACGAGGTGCAGAAGATCCGCAACCTGTTCGCAGAGTTCCCACGGCGCGAGGAAGGGCAGACGATGGCCGAGTATGGCGTCGTCCTGGCCGTTATCACGATCGCCGTCTTCGGAGCGCTTGCGCTCCTGTCGGGCAACATCGTGTCCGCCGTGAACCGCGTCGCCGCTTACATCACGTAATCGACGAATCGGAAAGCTTCACCGCGCCGTGGCGCGGGGAGCGGGTCGCCGCCCGGCCCGCGCCCCGCGCCACGGCTCTTTCTTGGGAATGCAGGTCCACTTTCAAGGGATGTAGGACCTAGTGAGGATTGCCGATTTTGTGGGGGCAACTAGTAAACGTGGGCGTAGCGGCCACGCCGAGCGAGCAGAAGGAGGTTCCGGCGTGTCCAGCCATTTCGTCCCTAAGTACCGCAGCTCCCTCGACGAGACAAAGGCCTCCGCGTTCCTGCGGGCGCGGAAGCAGAGGGAGCGACAGCAGGAGGAAACCGTTAGCAAGCGGTACCGCCGGCTCGTCGCCATTCGCAGCAGAGCGAGCTGAAGGATCACCCGTCGCGGGCGACGCGAATCCCCGTCGAATGGGGTTTCGCGTCGCGCCGTGCCCGTCGATATTCAAAACCATGAAGATCTTCGAGCTACCAGCCCGCGAAGAGGGTCAGACCATGGCCGAGTACGGGACCGTCCTGACGGTCATCACGCTCGCCTGCCTCACCGCCTTCGTTCTGCTCGCGACGAGCGCCACCAGCGCGTACTCACGCGTTGCCGGCCTCTTCAGCTAGCGGCCAAACAAAACAAGCGGCGACGACCGGGTTTCTCCCGGCCGCCGCCTTGTTTCAGGCCGCAGCTCTAGTCGCGCGTCGAGTAGTACGTCCCCACGTCGGAACGGTACGACTCGTCCGCTTTCCGCTCGTCGTCCCACTCGGGAGAGTCCTTGATCTCGTCCTTCGTGTGGTTGACGTACACGGTCTTGCTCTCGTGGTCGATGCTCTGCACGATCCCGGCCGGCAGCAGCACGTGCTTGCCGAAGATCCAGGGGCCGGTGTCGACGACGATGTAGCTTCCCCCGACCTCGTTGGTCGCGTCGTCGATCTTGCCGATCGAACCGTCCGTCGCCTCGACGGAATAGCCGATCAGGTCGATGTCACCGATTGTCTGGTCCTGGTACGTGTAGATGTCGTTGCTTGTCTCCATGGCGGCACCTCCTCTCAGGAGCTTGGAAACAAGAGGTTTGTACCCGGTCTGAGCTATCCGGAACATCCGTCGAGTAGCCGATAAGCGATCCCGTGGACTGGGACCGTTTCGAGCTCGGTGACCTCGCGCGCGAGATCCGCGCGAACGGTAAGGCCGTGGACGCCGAGAAGATGATCTGGGCGTTCGAAGAGGCCGTTCGCGTGGCGCGCATCGACCCTGACCTGCTCTCGTACCAGCTCGCGGCCGTGACCTGCCTCCTGGCGCGGCTGGAGGGCACGTCGCCGCGCAGCGTGCTCGAGGCGTTCTTCCGCCGGTCGATCCCGGACGACCAGTGGCGCGACCAGTTCCTGCCGCTGTTCGAATAGCAGCCGCAGGCCTAGCGCTGCACGAGTCGTCGCTCAAGCGACTGCAGCCGGAGCATGATCTCGCGGAGCTCATCGAGAACTTCAGCCTCGGCCTGTTCGACTTCCTCCGTGACCTGAGCTTCACTTTTTTCGATCTGGGAGGCGAGAAATCGTTCGGCAACTGCACCGGTGAGAACCGCAATGAAGCCGATGCCAATGATCATTAAGCCCATCGCTAGTAGTCGACCGGCGACGGTTACAGGGAATTCGTCGCCGTAGCCGACAGTCGTCATCGTGCTGACGGCCCACCAGACTCCATCCCACGTAGAAACACCCTCTTCCACCGCCGCGTACATGGCGCCTCCTCCAACGGCCGCCAAGCCGACGAGAAACGCGACGTAACGAAGCCCATCGAGCGAGAAGAGGCGACGCGCTAACGGTGCAACGCGCACGAGTCGAAGCAACCGGAGCAACCGGAGCACGCGGGCAGCCTGAAGCGCAGCTGGCAGAAACGGTGGGGTCAGAACGACTACCGCGACCTCCAATGGATGGCTGCGAAGCCATTTCCACTTTTCGGGAACCACGATGAGCATCACGATCAGTTCTGTCGCGAACGCAATCCAGATCGCCCAGTTAGCAACCGCTGCCAGGGACTTCCACGGATCTCCCCAATCCGACTGCTCAATGACTACGACCGGTATGACGAGCAGTGCCGCAACCAGGATCGGCCACTCAAATGCATGCTCAATCCGGCGGCTTCTGTCATCCATCGCCAGTTAGTTCGACAGACGGACCGATCCGCCTACTACGTGAGGTCTAGTCCTTCGTGATCTTCCAGGTGTCGCCGCTGTTCAGCAGCTCAGCGAGCTCGCCGGCGCCCTGCTCGGCCGTCGCGGTCGCCAGCTGCTCGGCCATGAGCTGGTCGTAGACCGGGCGCTCGACGTCCCGGAAGATGCCGATCGGCGTCGGGCCGTGCGGGGTGTGCGAGATCCGTGAGAGTGCGAACGCGAGCGAACCTTCCTGCTGGTGCTCGTCGTGAATCAGCAGCGCCTCCTCGCCGACGGCCGCGACGTCGACCAGCTCGCACGCTCCGTCCGGCCTCAGGACGACGCCCTTCTCGCCCTCGGCGCCGAAGCGGACGGGCTGCCCGTGCTCCAACCGGATCTGGTTCTCCTTCTCCTCCTTGACCGCGTCGAAGGCGCCGTCGTTGTAGACGTTGCAGTTCTGGTAAATCTCGACGAAGGCGGTGCCGGGGTGATTCGCCGCCCGGCGCAGCACCTCGGTCAGATGCTTCTTGTCGGTGTCGATCGAGCGCCCGACGAAGGTCGCTTCCGCGCCGATCGCGATCGAAACCGGGTTGAACGGCCAGTCGAGCGACCCCATCGGCGTCGACTTGTTCTTCGTGCCGAGCGGGCTCGTCGGCGAGTACTGCCCCTTCGTCAGCCCGTAGATCTGGTTGTTGAACAGCAGGATCTTCACGTTCACATTTCGGCGCAGAGCGTGGATCAGGTGGTTGCCGCCGATCGAGAGCGCGTCGCCGTCGCCGGTCACGACCCACACGCTCAGATCCGGCCGCGACGTCGACAGACCCGTCGCGATCGCCGGCGCGCGGCCGTGGATCGAGTGCATCCCGTACGTCTGCATGTAGTACGGGAAGCGCGCCGCGCAGCCGATGCCGGACACGAAGACGATCCGCTCGCGCGGGAGGCCGAGCTCGGGCATGAACGACTGCACCGCGGCCAGGATCGCGTAGTCGCCGCAGCCCGGGCACCAGCGCACCTCCTGGTCGGACTTGAAGTCCTTCCCGGTCAGCTGGACGAGCGGCTTGCCGTTTTCCCCGTTGTCGCTCACCTGGCGCTCCTCAGCGTAATGGCGCCGAACACCGCCGCGATCGCGAAGAAGACGAGTGCCCACATCGTGTCGCCGGCGACCAGCAGCAGAACCCCCGCAACCACGGCCATCAGCGTCGCGAACGGAAAGCGCCCCCTCACAGCATTGCCTCCATGGCCTCGGCCAGCTCGTCCGAGCGGAACGGCAGGCCGCGGACGCGGTTGTAGCCGTGCGCGTCGACGAGGAACTGCGCGCGAACGAGCTTGAGCAGCTGCCCCAGGTTCATCTCGGGGATCAGCACCTTCGGGTAACCGGCGAGCACGTCGGCCGTGTTTCGCGGGAACGGGTTCAGATGCGTCAGGTGCGCATGGGCGACCTTCTTGCCCTCGCGCCGGATGCGACGCGCGGCCGACTGGATCGGACCGTACGTCCCGCCCCACCCGAGAACGAGCAGCTCGGCGTCGCCGTCGGGATCGTCGACCGCAAGCTCGGGGATGTCGGCCGCGATCCCTGCGACCTTCTGCGCACGCAGGCGGACCATGTGGTCGTGGTTGTCCGGGTCGTAGGAGACGTTCCCGGTCACGTCCTCCTTCTCGAGGCCGCCGATGCGGTGCTCCAGGCCCGGCGTACCGGGGATCGCCCACTGGCGCGCCAGGGTCTCCGGGTCGCGCTGGTACGGCATGAACGCGCCCTCCACAGGCGGCTGCGTCGCGAACTCGACGGAGATGTCGGGCAGCGAGTCGACGTCCGGCAGCAGCCACGGCTCGGAGCCGTTGGCGAGGTAGGCGTCCGAAAGCAAAAAGACGGGCGTGCGGTACTTGAGCGCGATCCGCGTCGCCTCGATCGCCGCGTCGAAGCAGCCGCCCGGCGTCGATGCGGCCACGACGGGCACCGGAGACTCCGCGTTCCGCCCGAACATGACCATCAGCAGGTCGGCCTGCTCCGGCTTCGTCGGCATCCCGGTCGAGGGGCCGGCGCGCTGGATGTCGAGGATCAGCAGCGGAAGCTCCAGAGCCACCGCGAGCCCGATCGTCTCCTGCTTCAGGACGATGCCGGGCCCGCTCGACGTGCAGACACCCAGTGCCCCGCCGAAGCTCGCGCCGAGGGCGGCGCCGACCGCGGAGATCTCGTCCTCGGCCTGAAACGTCCGCACCCCGAAGCTCTTGTGGCGGGCGAGATCGTGGAGGACGTCCGAGGCCGGCGTGATCGGGTACGCGCTCAGGAACAGCGGCAGCTTCGACTGGACGCTGGCCGCGACCAGGCCGAGCCCGAGGGCCTGGTTGCCGGTGATGTTCCGGTAGGTGCCGGGCGCCATCTCGGCCGGCGCGACCTCGTATTGCGTCGCGAAGCCTTCGGCGGTCTCGCCGAACGCATACCCGGCCTTGAACGCGCGCGCGTTCGCCTCCGCGATCTCCGGCCGCTTGGCGAACTTCTTCTCGATGTAGGCGATCGTGCCCTCGGTCGGGCGCGTGTAGAGCCAGGACATCAACCCGAGCGCGAACATGTTCTTCGAGCGCTCCGCCTCGCGACTCGTGATGCCGACCCCCTTGAGCGCCTCCTGCGTCAGCGACGTCAGCGGCACTCTCTGGACGAGATAGTCGTCGACCGAGCCGTCGTCGAGAGGGTTCGACGTATAGCCCGCCTTCTGCAGGTTCCGATCGGTGAACGCGTCGGTGTTGACGATCAGCGTCCCGCCCGGCGCCAGGTCCTTCAGGTTCGTCCGCAGAGCAGCCGGGTTCATCGCCACGAGCACGTTCGGGGCGTCGCCCGGCGTGAGGATGTCGTGGTCGGAGAAGTGGATCTGGAAGCCTGAGACGCCGGGCAGCGAGCCCGCCGGCGCGCGGATCTCGGCCGGGAAGTCGGGCAGCGTCGAGAGGTCGTTGCCCATCAGGGCCGTCTCGCTCGTGAAGCGCCCTCCCGTGAGCTGCATGCCGTCACCGGAGTCCCCTGCGAAACGGATGATCACGCGCTCGAGCTGCTCGACGGGCTTGGCCATCTACCTCCTGAGAGGTATAGCAGCGTTCAGCAGTTCGTTACGCGGTCGTGCTCGTCGTACCAGAAACGGCCTTGCTTCACGTAGACGTCGCCGTCCTTGAAGGTCACCGCAACGACCCACCTCCCATCGCCGCTGACGTATCTGTAAGCCAGTAGGGCACGCGCAGGGCCCTGGAGACGGACACGGACATCACGCAGCGTGAAGCGCGGCCCCATGATTCGCCGGCCGTAGCGTTGATCCGCCAGGTACCTGGCGTACGGACAACGGGCTCGGAAGGTCGCGGTGTAGGTCGTCGTGTACTTGACGCGGAACTTGCCCTGCCGGAAGAGCTTGGCCTGGTAGAGGATTGCCGCTCGCGGGGAGGTCGGTCCGAGGCTGACGGCGCTCGCGGACGGAACGAGCAGCAGTGCCAGCACTGCGGCCGAGGCCACGGCGAACACGGCTCGCCTCACTGCGCTTCCGCGAGGAGCGCGTTCAGGTCGAGCGGCTCGCTGATCATCACGAGCCTGCCGTCGGGATCGTGCCGCCAATCCTCGCTCGGGCGGTCGTAGTACAGCTCGACGCCGTTCCCGTCCGGATCGTTGAGGTAGATCGCCTCGCTGACGCCGTGGTCGGATGCGCCCGTAAGCGGCACTCCGGCTTCGACAACCCGGCGCAGGGCCTTGGCGAGGGCTGGTCGGTCCGGGTAGCGGATGGCCGTATGAAAGAGGCCGGTCGAGCCCCGCGGCGGAGGCGAGCCGCCCTTGCTCTCCCAGGTGTTCAGCCCGATGTGATGGTGGTACCCGCCGGCCGAGAGGAAGGCTGCCTGGTCGCCCATTCGGGTCATTTCCTCGAATCCGAGCACGTCGCGGTAGAAGCCCACCGCGCGATCGAGGTCGGAGACCTTCAAATGCACGTGACCTATATCTACGCCTGGATCAATGTGTTCAGCCATTTTGCAATCGTGCCAGTCCTACCCTGCTAGGCTTCGGGGCGTACAAAGAGCGTGTGGGGTGGTAAAGCGCGAAAGCGCCTCCTCTTCCCGTTCGTGAGGTTGAGAAGGAGGTGTATCTATATGGCAAGTGGAACCGTCAAGTGGTTCAACGACGCGAAGGGCTACGGCTTCATCGCGCCGGACGACGGCGACAAGGATGTCTTCGTTCATCACTCGAGCATCGCGGGTGAGGGCTTCAAGTCTCTCACCGAGGGCTCGAAGGTCGAGTTCGAGGTCCGTGAGGGCCAGAAGGGTCCCGAAGCGACCAACGTCACCCCAACGGGCGGGTAAGTGTCCGGTAAGGAACAGAAGATCGAGTTCGACGGCGAGATCATCGAGGCGCTCTCGAACGGCAAGTTCCGGATCGCCTTGGATAACGGTCATGAGACGCTCGGCTACACGGCCGGGCGTCTACGCCGCTATCGGATCCGGATGATGCCGGGAGACCGCGTCAAGATCGAGCTCTCGCCGTACGACCTACAGCGCGGGCGAATCGTCTACCGATACGGCTAGCCGCTTTCGGCTTCGCGCCGTTCGAACTCGAGCATGAGGCGGCGGAGCAGCGCATTCAGCTGCTCCTTCTCGCGCTTGTTGAGCGCAGAGGTGATCAGTGCCTCCTTCGCCGCCTCTGCGCCTGCCGACTCGTTGTAGGCGCGCCTGCCCTTTGCGGTCAGCTCGACGAGCACGCCGCGGCGGTCTGACGGATCACGGAGGCGCCGCACGAGGCCCGCCTCCTCGAGGCGGTCGAGCCGGTTCGTCATCGCGCCGCTCGACAGGTCGCTGACCTCCGCCAGCTTCCCGGCCGACCTGGGTTTCCTCTTGCGCGCAAGCGCACCCAGAATGTGCCAGTCCGCATAGCTGAGCCCGTGCTCTGAGAGCGTCTCCTCGAGGCTTCGCTTGAAGCGCCTTGAGATGCCCATGATGCGGTCGACGATCCCCTCGACGGTCAGATCGAGATTTGGGATCTCCTCGAGGAACTCCGATTCGAGGAAGTCGTCGACGTGGTCTCGCTCTTCGACTTTGGCCATGTTCGTAATTCTCTCCCTAAAGTCTCTTGACGTCAAGAGACTTTAATGCTACCTTCTAGTAGTTCGACATAAAGATACTTTACCTCGAAAGGAGGCGCGGCTTGTACCCAGTAGATGTCCAGTCCCGCTCAGTTCTCATCCAAGAGCAGACGGAAGCCCGCCGGCTCGCGATGAGCCGTCGCCCGCGCCGCCAGCGCGTGCGTCCTCAGACCCTCAGGCCGGCCTCCACCCTCCGGCCAGCGCCACAGGGTCGTTAGCCGCAGCACCGCGTAGGGTTGCCTCGGTGACGATCGAGGCCTCCCTACGCCCGCGCGGGCCTTATTCGCTTGCCCTCACCTGCCGCCGGGCCCGCGACGCGACGCGTCGAATGGACGGCCGCACGCTGACGGCGGTGGTCGACGCCGGCGACGGTCCCGAGCTCGCGCGGGCCACTCAGCGAGGCGACGGGACACTCGACCTGCGGGCCGAGACCGAGGCCGGGTTGGCGCAACTCCGCTTTGTGCTGGCCTGCGACGACGACCACAGCGAGTTCATCCGCCGATTCGCCGACGACCCGCTGCTCCGTGAGGCCATTCGCCATCTGAAAGGTCTCCGCCCCATGCGGACCTCGACCGTCACCCAGGCGCTTCTGCGTGCGATCTGCGGTCAGTTGATCGAAGCGAGGCGCGCCTTTGCGATCGAGCGGAACCTGATTCGCGCGACCACCGAGCACCTCGGCGGCCTGCAGGCGCCTCCTCGCCCGCGCCATCTCGCCGCCTTCGCCCCCGCGCAGCTCTACCGCTTCGGGCTCCCGTCCCGCAAGGGAACCGCGCTCGTCCGGATCTGCCGAACGCTCGACGTCGAGCGTTTCCGCAACCTTCCGGGCGACGCGGCCGAGACACGGCTCCTCCGTGAGCGCGGCATCGGCCCGTGGTCGATCGGCGTCGTCTGGACGGAAGGCCTCGGCCGTTACGACCGTGGCATCGTCGGCGATCTCGGGCTCCTCAAGCTGTGTTCGGCGATCCGGGGGCGCTGGGCCGACGTCGACGACACCGCAGAGCTGCTGGCGCCGTATGAGGAGTGGGCCGGCCTCGCGTGCGTCTACCTCTTGGCGGGCTGGGGCCGCGGGCTCGTGCCGTTGCAGTTGAACGGCCCGATGATCCGGCGTGAACGAGTTCGAGCCCGCTACGCCGCCTAAACTCAGCGCATGGCTGGCCGGCGCATTGCGATCCTCGGTGGAGGCAAGATCGGCGAGTCGCTGCTCTCGGGGCTGCTGAGCTCGGGCTGGCGGAAGCCGGAGGAGATCGTCGTCACCGGGCGGCGCCAGGAGCGGCTCGACGAATTGGCGGACCGCTACAAGGTTGAGACGACGATGTCCAACGCGGAGGCGGTCTCGAACGCAGCCTTCGTCGTCATCGCCGTCAAGCCCCAGGATTTCGACGTGCTGCTCGGCGAGATCGGATCGAAGGTCTCGGCCGAGCAGACCGTGCTCTCGGTTGCCGCCGCGGTGACGACGGAGCAGATCGAGCGTCACCTCTCGAACGGCGTCCCGGTACTGCGCGCAATGCCGAACGCGCCGGCCACGGTGCACGAGGGAGTGGCGGGTCTCTGCGCGGGTGCACATGCGAACAACGGCCACCTCGCCGAGGCGCAGGAGGTGCTAGAGCACGTCGGTCGCGTCGTTCAGGTTCCCGAGCCGTACATGGATGCCGTCACGGCAGTCTCGGGCTCGGGGCCGGCCTACTTCGCGCTGCTCGCCGAGGCGATGATCGAGGCCGGGATCCTGCTCGGCCTGTCGCGTGAGGTGTCGACCGACCTCGTCGTGCAGACGATGTTCGGCACGGCAAAGCTCCTGCGGGATGAGGAGATGCACCCTGTCGAGCTGCGCGAGATGGTCACGTCGCCGGGCGGAACGACCATCCGGGCGATCCGAGAGCTGGAGCGCGCAGGTGTGCGCGCCGCGTTCCTGAACGCAATCCAAGCCGCGATGGAGCGCTCGAAAGAGCTGAGGGAAGCCGAACCGTCCTAAGAGTCTTCGACACCGCCGCCGAGGCCCGCCGCGCGGCGGCGCTGCTGCTCGTCGACGCTGCTCGCGACGGCGTGGACATCGCGCTCTCCGGCGGCTCGGCGCCGGGACCGGCGTACGAGCTGGCGGCTGAGTTCGAGCCCGACTGGAGCGCCGCGACACTCTGGTGGGGCGACGAGCGCTGCGTGCCGCCGGACGATGAGCGGTCGAACCACCGGCTCGTGCGCGAGACCGTGCTGCACCGGATCGTTGTGCCGCCGAGGGCCGTGCACCGCATCCGCGGTGAGCTGGGTGGCGCACAGGCGGCCGACGAGTACGACCGCCTGCTGGAGGGCGTAACGCTCGGGCTCGCCTTCCAGGGGATCGGGCCTGACGGTCACACCGCCTCCCTCTTCCCGGGCTCCGTGGCACTGGACGAGCGGGTGCGCCGCGCCGTGGCCGTCCCGCACGACGACGTCGAGCGGGTCACGATGACGCTTCCGGTGCTCTGCGGCGCGCGCGTGGTTCTGTTCCTCGCGCTCGGCGAGGACAAGGCCGAAGCGGTCGCGCGGGCCTTTGCCGGGCCGCCTGATCCCCAGGTCCCGGCAAGCCTCGTCCGCTCGACGAACGGCGAGACGATCGTGCTTCTGGACAGCGCTGCTGCTGCCAAGCTTGACAACTGAGCGTTGATTCCTATATATACGGCCGATGGCGGACGCCGCCCCCGCCCCGCCCGAAGTGCTCACGCTCGAAAGACCGGAGCAGCTGAAGGCGCTCGGCCATCCGCTCCGTCTTCGCGTGCTCGAGATGCTCGGCGCGGACGGCGAGGATCCGATGACGAACCGCGAGCTCGCCCAGCGGCTCGGCGTCGACCCGGGTCACCTCCACTTCCACGTGAAGATGCTCCTCCGAGCCGGCCTGATCGAACGAGCCGACGGCGGGTCCGGCCGCGAGAAGCCCTACCGCGCCTTGGCGAAGACCGTGCGCGTCGCGCCGCAGCTCCTCCACTCGAGCCTTGCCACCGACCTGCAGGCGGCGATGCTCGAAGAGGTGCAGCAGGCGTTTGTGGCCCATCAGCAGGGCGGGTTCCGCAGCGCGCAGGTGACCGTCCGCTGCTCTCCGGAGAAGGCGCTCGAGTTGCTCACGGAGTTCGTGGAGAAGGCCCGCGACTGCGAGGAGCCGGATGCCGAACCGCTCGTCTTCACGGGCGTCATGCATCCGCCCAGCACTCCCTCGGCGCGCCAGACTTAGTAACAGTCTGTTACTTGCCCCCTCGAACTAGGAACGCGCTGCGAGCCACACGCCGAGGGCGATGCCCACCGCAACAGCCCCAGCATCACGCCAAAATAGACCCACCGCCAAGGGTTGCGCGGCGGCCACGGGCGGTTCCACGGCGGATCGAATTTGCGGCGCGCGTTGACGGTGACTCGTGGGATACCTGGATTCTAGGAGCGATCCCTAGCGTCAAACCCTCCTCGAAAGACTAGTACACTGTCGGGAGGAGCGGGGAGCTGAGGTCGGCGGCGATGTCACGCCGCTCGGCGAGTGCTTGCAGCACCAGCACCGTGTCTGCGACCGGGATGTTCTCTAGGTACTCGTCGCGGGTGGCGAAGGACTCGAGCACGCTCTCGATCGCGTACGCGTAGCCGAGACGGTCGCCGGCGGCGAGGGTGGCGAGCGAGTCGGCCACGTCCTGCGGGAAGTCCTCGCTCTCCCGCAACGAGCTCGCGAACGGTCGCGCCTCTTCGTCCTCGCCGAGGATCAGGTGCGCGAGCGTCGCCGCGTAGCGGCCGATCGGCGACGGCGTGTCGGCGGCGCCGACGAGCTCGAGCGTCCAGCGCGCGGTGTCCTCGGCGTCCGCCCAATCGCCGGCAAGGACGAGCGCCTTCATCGCGCCGATCGGGCGGCCCCAGCTCCCCGGCGGCGCCTCTTCCATGCTCTCCTGGTAGCGGTCGGCCGCGTGATGGAACCATTCGGCGGCTTGGTCCCTGTCGCCTTGCATGAGCAGGGCGAGCCCCGCCCCGCCGGCGGCGTTGCCCATGCGGGTCAGCTGCTTCTGGCGCGGATCCGACTCGTCCGCGTCGGGCAGGCGCACCTCTCCGTCGCGGTAGCGCCCGATCTCTCGCTCGGCATGCTCGCTCCACTCGGCCATCCGGTCGAAGATAACCTGCCTTCGTGCCCGAGCCCGTGACGCAGTTCCGGCTGGAGCGGCAAGGCGACGTCGGCATCGTGACGATGCACAACGGCGACCCGGAGCGGCCGAACGTCTTTGGCCGGGCAGCGCTCGAGTCGCTTGCGGCGCTGCTACCCGAGCTGGAAGCCGAGACCTTCTCTGCGCTGGTGATCACCGGCAAGCCTGGGAGCTTCGCGGCCGGGGCCGACCTCGAAGAGTTCCCGAAGATCCAGACGCGCGAGCAGGCGGTCACGGGCAGTCGCGGCGGCCAGGAGCTCTTCGCGCGGATTCGCGCCCTTCCGTACCCGACGGTCGCGGCGATCAACGGCGCGAGCCTCGGCGGCGGGCTCGAGCTACCGCTCCACTGCGACTACCGCGTCGCGGCCGACGGCGTGCGCCACATCGCCTCGCCGGAGGTGCTGCTCGGGTTCGTCCCGGCCTGGGGCGCGACCCAGCTGGCGCCGAAGCTCGTCGGCGCAGAGGCCGCCGTGAAGCTGATCGTCCACAACCCGCTGCGCCAGAACAAGATGTTGGATGCGCGCAAGGCCCAGGAGATCGGCCTGGTCGATCGCGTCGCCGCGCCTGAACGACTGCTTGACGAGGCGATCGCACTCGCGAAGGAGTCACCGGCGCGCGAAGACGCCGACCTCTCCGACCTCGCCGAAGTCGTGCGCAAGGCACGCGCGCAGGTGGAAGACGTCGTGCACGGCGCGGCGCCGGCTCCGTACCGCGCGCTCGACCTGATCGCGGGCAGCGCCGAGTGGCCGATCGAGGACGGCTACCGCGCCGAGCAGGAGGCCCTCGCCGACCTCCTGGAGACTCCGCAGGCGCAGGCTTCCCTGTACGCGTTCGACCTCGTCGAGCGGCGGGGGAAGCGACAGGTGGGCCGGCCCGATGTCGAGCCGCGCGCGATCGGAAAGGTCGGAATCGCCGGCGCGGGCCTCATGGCCGGCCAGCTCGCCACGCTGCTCCTCCGGCGACTCCAGGTGCCGGTCGTCCTGCGCGACCTCGACGAGCAGACGGTCTCGCGCGCGATCGAGTCGATCCGCGACGAGCTGGCGTCCGCCGCGTCCCGGGGACGCATCCCTCAGGAAACCGCGGTCGCGCTCGCCTCACTCCTCAGCGGCTCGACCGAATGGAAGGCCTTCGCCGACTGCGACCTCGTCATCGAAGCCGTGTTCGAGGAGATCGACGTCAAGCGTCAGGTGTTCGGCGAGCTCGAGGAGGTCATCTCGCCGGAGTGCGTGCTCGCGACGAACACGTCGGCCCTGTCGGTCACCGAGATGGCGGCCGGGCTCCAGCATCCGGAGCGCGTCGTCGGCCTCCACTTCTTCAACCCCGTCGCGCTGATGCCCCTCGTCGAGATCGTCCGCACGCCCGAGACGGACGACGCGACATTGGCCACGGCCTTCGAGGTCGCGACGAAGCTGCGAAAGCGGCCCGTGCTCGTGAACGACGCACCCGGCTTCGTGGTCAACCGGCTCCTCACGCGGATGATGACCGTCTCACTGAGTGCGATCGAGAACGGAAACTCGGTCGAAGAGGCCGACGAGGCTCTGCTCAGGATGGGCCTCCCGATGGCTCCTTCGGTTTTGCTGCAGATGGTCGGCCCGCGCGTCGCGAACCACGTTCTCCGCACGCTGAACGAGTCGTATCCCGACCGCTTCCCGTTGTCGCCGACCCTGGAGAACTACGCGAACGGGAAGATGGAGGTCGCCAAGCAGGGAACTCAGCCGCTGAGCTCGGAGGACATCCTCGAGGCTGCACGCGAGGCGCTCGCCGACGAGACACGGCACCTGCTCGACGAAGGGGTCGTCGCCTCGGCGAAGGACGTCGACACGGCACTCCTCCTCGGCGCCGGCTTCCCGTTCTTCCTCGGCGGCATCACGAAGCACCTCGACCAGACCGGCGTCTCGGAGCGCGTCGCCGGCGGCCTGCTGGCCGACGTCGGCGCCGGAACCCGCGCTTAATCTCGCCGACGCGCTCGCTCGACCAGCAGGCTCACGAGCTCACGTGCCTCGGGCGTCAGATCCTGCTCGGCCAGCTGGAAGCGGCGGCTTTGCTTGCCGCGCTTGACCGTCAGCTCGTACTGAAACCGATCCGGCTTGCCGGGAGACGGAGAGGCGCCGACGCCGCTTCGTTCCAGGCTCGCCACAAGCCGCTCGAAGACCTCCGCGTCCTCGAGCGGAAGCTCAGACGTATCGACCTCCGTCCTCATCGTGAGCCCGGCGAAGCCTCCCGAACGCTGGAACTCGATCTTGACCCCGTTGCCGCTCACAGCCGCGTTATATCTCGATCCCGACCGCCTTCCAGCCGGCGGCCACCTTCTTCGCCTCGTCGCTCCCGTCGCCGTACAGCCGGTTTGCCGCGCGGCCGGTCGCCTTCGCGAAGGTGAGGAAGCGCGCGGTCGCCTCGACGCGAGGATCCCGCATCGCCGAGTACCAGATCCCTCCGGCCTTTTCCCATGCGTTGCCGCCGAGGGCCATCGCGACGTTGTGGAAGGCCTTGTTCGGGATGCCGGAGTTGATGTGCACGCCCCCGTTGTCCTGGGTCGTCTGCACGAACTTGTCCATGTGGTCAGGCTGAGGATCCTTGCCGAGGACGTCGTCGTCGAACGCAGTGCCGGGAGCTGCCATGGAGCGCAGCGCGGCGGGCTTACCGCCGGTGCCCTCGACCTTGTCCGTGAGCAAACCTGCCCCGATCAGCCAGTCAGCTTGCTCTGCGCTCTGCCCCTCCTTGTACTGCTTGACGAGCGAGCCGAACACGTCGGCGATGCTTTCGTTGAGCGCGCCCGGCTGCTGCCAGTAATTCAGGCTGCACGTCGTCTCGACGACGCCGTGACCGAGCTCGTGGCCGATGACGTCGAGAGCGACCGTGAACCGGTTGAACAGCTCGCCGTCACCATCACCGAAGACCATGCGCTGGCCGTCCCAGAACGCGTTGTCATAACGGTCGCCGTAGTGGACGACCGCGTCGAGGGGCAGCCCGTTGTCGTCGATCGAGTCGCGCTTGTAGACCTCGTACCAGAGTGCGTAGGTCGCACCGAGCCCGTCGAAGGCCTCGTCCGCTGCCTCGTCGCCGACCGCAGGGCCCCCTTCAGCCCGGACGACCTCGCCTGACACCTGCTCCAGGTTCTTGGCGTCGTAGACAGTGCGCTTCGGCTTCCCCGGATCGGTCGTGGCCAGCGCGTCGGCCCTGATCGGCCCTGTTCCGGTTACGAGTGAGTTGTGCAACCGGGCCGCGCGTAGGGAATTGTCCCGACTGACCGTGTCGATCGCCCACTCGCGCTGCTCCTTGTTGCCGTTCTTCGCGATCTGCTCGAAGACGACCGGTGGAACGATGCAATAGATCGAGCAATGCCTACACACCTGAGCTCCCCTCCTTGATTGGCGGCTTTGGCGCCGGCGCCGAGGCCGGCGGTGCGTCGTCCTCCCCTCCGAGCATGCGCCCGGCCGTACCGAGGGCCACCTTGGCCCAGCGCTCGCTGAAACCGGCGACGAAGGCAAGGACGGCGAAGAGATAGATCGATTGCTGTCCGTCGGGCAGCACCTGGATCACGTCGCCCTGAACGGCGCAGAAGATGATCAGAGCGGAGACGGCTCCGATGAACGGACGGAAGCTCCCCAGGCCGAGCAGCTGCCCGCGGCCGAGCTCGAAGTCGACCGAGAAGCGGTCCTTGGTCGACGCCATGCGCGTCATGACGCTGACGAGGGCGCCGACCGCGCCCATCGAGTACGAGACGATGAGGTTCTCGTTCGTCGTCGCGTTCGGATCGAGGCCGGCTTTCCAGTACAGGATTCCTCCGACTAGGCCTCCGACCGCGCCCACCGCGACGACCCCGATCATCATTCCGAAGAAGTACGTGAGGCGCCCCTGCTTCTCGCCGGCGTCGTGGTAGTAGGTCTCGATCTGCTCGAGCTCGCGGCGCTTGCGGTTGACGAGGCGGTTTGTCCGCTTGCCGTCCTGGAGCCGGTCGCGGTCGATGAAGCCGAGCGCGTGCCCCGCCGCAGCCAGGATCCACTGCATGGCGATCCGCTCGGGGGTGCCGCCGAGCACCGCCGAAACGCGCACGGCGAGCGTGTCGCACATGTGCAGCGTGTTGGCCACCTCGTGCGCGTCGCGTGCGATCCAATCGGTCGCCGAGTGGTAGCGCAGCTCCTTCCGCCTCAGCAGCCCATAGCGCTTCTCCGTGATCGCAACGCCGGACGCTTGCGTAGTGCACCAGTAGGCGTTGACCACGCGTCCTTCGGCCCGCTCGAAGAGCTCCAGCCTCTTCCGGTATTCCTCCTCCGCGTCGCCTTTCAGGTCGCCCCTCTCGTGGAGCTCCTGCTGACGAAGGAAGTGCGCCCAGACGAGCTCCGGGAACGAGACCGGGCTCGGCGGCGGTGGATGATGCCGCCTGCCGGGTGAGCCTGCGGACAGCCTGGAGCGGCTGCGCTGTCGAGCCGTTCGCCATTACGGCTGTCCCTCCGGGAGACCCTGCGCGCGCAGCGTTGCCTGGGCCTTCAGGTAGCCCTCCTGCAGCTCGTTGAGCTCCGGCGGCTCCGCCGCGACGCCTTCGGCGAGCTCCTCCATCCGTTCGCGCGCAACGCTCGCCCGCCAGGTGGCCGACGCCTCGATCAACGGCCGCACGGCTGCCTTCGACGGAGCGGCACGCGCCTGGCCCAGCGTGAGTAGCCCGCCCAGGTGGTTGGCTCCGTTGACACGCGCGCCCATGTCGGGAATCCGGCCGTCCGGGCGCTTACAGAAACGGAGCAGGATCGTCTTGATGATCGACGCGTGGTCGAAGACCGTGCTCGACACCGTGCCCTTCTTGATCCAGGGCGAGACGACGATCGCCGGCACTCGCGGCCCGTAGCTACGGAACGCGGGCCGATCATCAGGTGCCGCGGGCGGGGCCACGTGATCGAAGAAGCCCCCATGCTCGTCGTAGGTGATGACGAGCAGGGTCTTCTTCCACTTCGGGCCGCCGGCGACCGCGTTGAAGAGCTTCAGGACCAGGTCCTGCCCCGCCTTGAGGTCCGAAGGCGGGTGATCGTCGTTCGACCCGCCCGGCCCGAGCAGGTCGAAGTCGACGAAGTTCGGGTCGATCCACGAGACCGCGGCCAGGTCGCCCCTGGTGGCGTGCTCGATGAAGCTCTTGCCGACGCGGAGCGTTCGCTTGTCGAAGTAGCGGAACCGATTGAGGTGCCCGAGGCGATACTTCGAATCGATGAGCCGAAGCGTGCCGACGTGCTCGTGCGCGTACCAGAACCATGATTTCTTGGACGCGTCGAGCTGGCGGGTAAAGGACGGCAGGTCGTATATGGGCTTCCGGTTGTTGTTCTTGCTCCCGGCCCCTTGGCCCGCGACCGCATAGAGCCGGTTGGGCCAGGTTGCGCCGGGCACGGAGCAGAACCACCGGTCGCAAACCGCGTACTCGCGCGCGAGATAGTCGTACACCGGCAGGTCCTCGTCGTTGTAGTAGCCCATGACGACCCCGGGCGTTTCGCCGATCTTCTTCGCGAAGTTCGAGACGAAACCGCCGTTACCGTTGGAGAGTTGCTCGACGACGTCCTTGCCGGAGTGGCCGGGATCCTGCGACTTCCTGAGCTTCGTCGAGGGCAGGTGGTGAACCTTGAACGTCCCGTGCGCGTGCGAGTTGGACATCCCCGCCTCGAGGCCGTCGACCGCAAGCCCGCCTTCGAGCTTCAGGTAGCCGAGCATGTGGTCGAACGAACGGTTCTCCAACATGAGGACCACGATGTGGTCGATCTTCTGGAGGTTGGCCTCGGTGGGGTCCGGTGCCATCTGAACGAATGTCGTCCGTGGCGCGCGAGCGGTCTTCTTCTTAGGCGGCATCGGTCCCTCCTCAGGCGAAGATCGGGCCGGTCTGTGGGAAGCGGGCCAGCAGCCGCTCGCGAATTTCCTTGAGCCTCGGCGGCGGGGCATCGGCGCCGAGCGCGGCATAGCTCGTGTCGAGGAGCATCCGATTCCCCCAGGCGACGAGCGGTTCGAGCTCTGACGTGTCCGCGAGTAGGTCGTTCATCCAGTCGGTTCGTCCATAGGCCAGGTCGCCGCCGATCGTCACGAGCTGCACCCAGGCGGGCCCGGCAGTGAGGACGTTCTCCCACGGGTCTTCCAGGTGACGCTCGAGGACGACGAGGTCGGCCACGCGATCTTTCGCGATCTCGCCGAGCTTCCCTTCGAGCCCCGCGACCTTCGCCGCGTCCGTGGTCACCGCTTCCAGCAGCTTCTTGTTCAGCTGCGCGGGGGAGAGCTCCACTTTCTGCCGCTCGAGCTCTCTGCGGGCCACTGAAAGCTCGGCGAGCAGGCTCTGGCTTCCGCTCGGTAGCCAGTCGGCCCCGAGTCCGACCGTAATCCCCATTTCGACGGCGCGGGCCGCAGAGGTCGTCTCGCCGTAGAGCCTCAGATTGCTCTGCGGAGACCAGACGAGTTTCGCGCCGGCGTCTTTGACCTCGCCGAGCTGGGCCTCGGTCAGCGCGGTGCCGTGGATGATCACGGTGGCGGGTGTGAGGAGCTTCGCCTCCTTGAGCTCGGTGAACTCCTTGCGGGAGCGGTCGTCGAGCCCCTCGGCGAGGTGCACGTAGAGCGCGGTCACCTCGCCGGCGTCGATCTTGGCCCGCATCTTCTTCGCGTCCTCGGGGGTCGTGCGACTGAGGTCGATCATCGATCGCGCCTTGTGCTCGCCGAAGATGCGCAGGTCGACGTTGCGGACGAGCGCCTCCTCCTTCCCCGGGTACTTACCGCTCGCTCCCTGGATCGCGGTCGCACCGCCGACGAGCGCCCGCGCCTCGGCGTAACGGGTGAGATCCCGGAGCAGGGACGGCTCCTCGACCAGTTTCTTCCACGGCTCGCGAACGACGACCTGGTACTCCTTGCTGTCCCGCCAGCGGTACCGGTTCGCGTAGAGCTTCGGCGGCTCCCAGGCCGAGAACACGTTGTATTCCGGGTGGCCGTGCAGGTCGATCAACCCGGGCAGGACGACCCCGTCCGTCTCGACGATCTTGATCCCGGCGGGCTTCTTCGTGTCGACCGACGCGATCGTCGCGCCGTTGACGACCACGTAGCCGTCGTCGAGCTTCTTCTTCGGCGTGAGCACGCAGCCGCGGAGCGCGAAAGGCTCCCCAGGCGCAGCCCTGGGCTCGGCCAGAGCGGATCGCCGTTCCGACTCCGGGGGTACCTCGTCGAGGATGCCCTCGGTGTACCGGTCCTCGAAGGAGTCGCTCAGGACAGGTACTCCTTAGGGACGGTGACCGTGATCGTGCGACGCTTCGTCTGCCCCGTACCCGTCCGGTCCGCCCAGTTGTCCTCGACGGCCATCCACTCGGGGCTCCCGGCCGGCAGGTCCTCGATCGGGATCGGGGACTTGTCGCCCGGCCCGAACTTGTCACCGAAGAGGCGCAGCGGGCCGGGGCGGTCCGGGTTCTGGAGCGGGTGCAGCTTCTGCAGGCCCGTGTTCCAGTTCTGGAGCAGGGCTTTGATCGCGGCCGCGTGCGGCCCTCCGCTCGATTCCGGCTGCGTGGGGTGCGTGATGCGGACGAACTCGGCGTTCACGTTCTGGCCGGCCGAGGTGGCCTTGAATGTCTCCCACGAGCTCTCGGCCAGCGAGCCGAGGGCGACGACGGCCTCGATCTCGCTGGAGTCGAAGATCGCCTCCAGCCACCTGTTCCGGTACGCGGCGATCTTCTTGTTGTTGCGGTGCAGGTTCCCCTTCTTGCCGAGGAGGCAGTAGAGGTAGGTGTTGACCATCACGTAGCTGCGCTCGACACCGAGCTTCGTGAGGAAGCCCTGCAGGCGCCGGCCCGCCTCTCCGATCAGGTTGCGGCGCGCGATCGTCTCGTGCTGCGCCGGGTCCTGGCCGATGACCAGCACGCGCGCGCTGCCGTCGAGCCGCCCGCGGTGGAAGACGGGCCCCCATTCGACACGGAAGTCCGTGATCGGATAGGCGGTCTTGCCCGGGTCGTCCTCGACCAGCTTTCGGTAGGGCTGCTCTCCGTATCCGGGATCGAACCTGCGGGCCATCGACCCTCCTTTCAAGGGACGAAACGCCGCAGAGCGTTCGAAAGGAATGTTCGACTGCTCTCGAACCGGTGTCAAGCTCAACTTGACCGGGCTGGAGAAACGGGTTTTGATGGGCACGTCGTATCGCTCCGCCACTCCACCTGCGGCTGAGCGCGTGTCGAGCAGGATCCGACCGCACCCAGGGTGTTGGAGACCCATCCAAAAGGGAGGAGAGTTCCGACATGGCACCACCCAAACGCCGCCAGTGCGCGACGATGATCGTCGACGCGAAGCTGGCGGAGTCGTTCCCGAGCTACCGCCGTAACCAGGACAACATCGAGCAGGGCATCCGTCGCAGCATCGGCACCGGGCAGGCGCTGCGGGCCCTGCGCAAGATGCTCACGATCGACGTCGTCGTGCACGTCGTCTACAAGCTCCCGGCCGAGAACATCTCGGACGCCCAGGTCAAGAGCCAGATCGCCGTCCTCAACAAGGACTTCCGGGCGACGAACCCGGACAAGAGCAAGGTGCCGCCGGTCTGGAAAGGGCTCGTCGCCGATTCGAACCTCAAGTTCCAGCTGGCGAAGAAGGATCCCTCGGGCAAGGCGACCACGGGGATCACGCGCACGGCCACGACTCACGACTCGTTCGGCTCCGGCAATGCCGTGAAGAAGAAGGCCCAGGGCGGCGCCGACGCCTGGCCCTCCGACCGCTACCTGAACATCTGGGTCTGCAACCTCGGCGACGGGCTCCTCGGATACGCGCAGTTCCCGGGCGGCCCTCCGGCGACGGACGGCGTGGTCATCCTCTACACCGCTTTCGGCACGAGCGGTGTCGCAGCGGCACCCTTCAACCTCGGGCGCACGGCAACGCACGAGATCGGCCACTGGCTGAACCTGCGCCACATCTGGGGCGATCGCAACGACTGCGGCGGAACGGACTTCGTTCCAGACACGCCGAACCAGCAGCTGCCGAACACCGGGAAGCCCACCTTCCCGCACGTCTCGTGCAACAACGGCCCCAACGGGGACATGTTCATGAACTACATGGACTACGTCGACGACAACGCGATGTTCATGTTCACGCCTGCGCAGGTGCTGCGCATGAACGCGACGCTGGCCGGGCCGCGCAAGAAGGTAGGCAAGTGACGGAGCTCCCGGCGCACGCGCTCGGCCGCCGCTGGGTGCACTCGCACGAGGAGGACACCGAGCACGAGATGGTCTTCCGCCCCGCGGAGCGCGAGTTTCCGCCTTCGCGGGGCCGGATGCGTTTCGAGCTCCTCCCGGACGGGACGTTCGTCGAGTCGGCGCCCGGGCCGACCGACGCCCCCGAGAAGCGGGCCGGGACCTGGAAGCTGGCGGGCGGCAAGCTCATCCTCGACAGCGAGCAGGCGCCTGAGGGAAGACGGGAGCTGGAGATCATCTCCGCCGAGGACGACAAGCTGGTGGTGAAGAAGTAGGCGCCCGCTCTCCTGCTGCTACTGGGAGGGTTTGACGCAAAAACGCTCGGGTTACACGCCTGTCAAAGGTGGACCGGTAGCCCATCACGAGGAGCACCAAGAAGGCTGCAGCCAATATCCAGACGACGACCCATGCCCACGCGGGTCGCTTCGAGTCCGTCGTGAAGCGGTAAGGACTCCTTCTAAGCAGAGTACCGAAATCACGGTGGGCCACGTCCGGGAGGGGTGCGGGAATCTAGGTGGGCCACGCCGCGAGCGGAACGGCTCGCGCTCGGGCGAGAGCCTGCGACAACCGCGGGCGAGCATCGCGAGGTCGGCATGAAGCTGGACGCGCTCCAAGCCGCGAGTGCGGAGCGGGGCGAGTCCGTAGTCGTGCTTCGAAACGTCCGAGACTCCGCGCTCAACCGCGACGTTCGAGGAAAAGGCAGCTGGCGGGCGGAGCCGGGCTTTGCCCGGCGGGAGCCCGAGTTCCAGCTGGCTCGCACGTTGTGGAAGGAGGCTACGCGGGGAACCATGGGTTCCCCCGTGCCCAAGTTACGGTATCCTTCGAGAAGCGACGCTCACCTAGGGGATTCCGAGCGCGCCCTTTCTCTGAAGGCAATGCGGCAGCCGAAAGCACGCCGCACACATGCAGGAGACCACCGAGCAGCGATCCGTAACGCTCGCGGCGACCGACGAACTCGTCGCCGCAGCCAAACGCGCCGAGAAATGGGCCGGAGAGCCCTTCCTTCACAACGGCGAGGAGCCGGCCCAGGCGCTTGCACCTGACACGGCCCGGCGCCGGGCGCTCGACGAGGCCCTGACCGAGATCGAGGAGGGCCGCAAGACACCCTCCCCCGAGTGGAAGGTGCGCTTCGCGCTCATGCTCGGCCTCGAGCGCGTGCTCTCCGAGAAGCCGCCGAAGCTAGCTTCCGGCACCGAGCTGCGCCGCCATCAGATCGACGCGCTGGCGGGGATGCTCACCGAGCTGATCGCCGCCGCGCAGCGCAGCGAGGAGCCGGCCAACGGGAACGGCAACGGATTCGAGGAGTACGAGGATGAAGAGGAGGACGAAGAGCCCGAAGCCGAGGCGCAGGTCGACGAGGATCCCGAGGCCGAGGAGGAGCCTCCGCCCGAGGAGGATCCGGGCGCCATTCGTCGCTACCGGTTCCGACACCCCACCGCATCCGGCAAGACGATCGCCGCGGCCGGCTTCGTGGAGGCGGCGCGCACGCACGGGCGTCCTCATCCTCACGCACCGCCGGCTGCTCGTCTCCCAGTTCATCCGAGAGCTGACGGCCGAAGGGTACGGCGACCGGCTGACGCCGATGGTCGAGCGTGGGCAAGAAGCCGCCCAGGCCCGACCTCGTGACCATCCAGACGTATGCGTGGTTCGCGCGCCACGTCGACAGCATCGACCGAGACGCGTACCAGCTCGTCATCGCCGACGAGGCGCACACCGCGCTCGGCGAGAAGACGAGCCACGCGATCCGGAGCTTCCCGGAGCCCATCTACATCGGGATGACGGCGACGGAGCAGCTGATCGCCAAGCAGGTCTCCGACGTCTTCCCGGCCTCGGTGGACGACCTGCCGCTGGCCGACGCCGCCCGCCGTGGGCTGATCGCGCCGCTGCGCTCGCTGCGGGTTCCGCCTGCGGCCGCGATCCACTCCGTGCCGATCGTCGGCGGAGACTTCGAGGAGCGCGCGCTGGCCGCAGTCCTCGACCACACGGCCTTGAACCAGGCGGCCGCGAGCCTCTATCGAGATCGCTTCGACGACACGCCGGGGATCGTCTACGCCGCGGGCGTGGATCACGCGTACAACCTGGCGCAGGAGTTCCGCGCCGCCGGCCTGAAGGCCGAGGCGGTGAGCGGGCGGACTCCACCCGTGCGACTGGCCGAGACGCTGGCCGCCTACGAGCGCGGCGAGATCAACGTCCTGATCAACGCGATGCTGCTCGCAGAAGGCTGGAACTCCCCGCGAGCGACGGTCGTGCATGCACCTCGCCCCGACCGCGAGCCGCCGCGTCTACCAGCAGCGCATCGGCCGGATCATGCGCATGCACCCGCGGAAAGAGGCCGGCATCGTCGTCGACTTCGTGAACAAGGGATCGACGCACAACGAGCGGGTCATCTCGCTGCACAGCCTGCTTGGCTCGGACTTCTACCGCGAGGGAGCGCGCGTGACGCCGGCTCCGCGCCGGCGACCGAACCGTCGCGCGCGCCGCAAGCTTTCGCCCGCGCCGTGGCTCGTCCCGGTCACACCGGACGTGCGCCGCCGGCTGTCGGTCATCCAGCGTGAGTGGCAGCGAATCGATCCGCGCTACCTCGACGAGGACGAGCAGCGCTACTGGGCCTCGATCGCCGGCCGCCAGGTGCGATTCGAGGAGCGTTCCGAGTTCGTCAAGAAGCTGACGGACGGGAAGGCCAGCAAGGTCTGCCTCGAGCAGTTCCTGACGACCGCGGCCGCCGAGAACCCGAACCGGCGACTGCGCATGATGGCGCTCGCCGACCGCGTCTCGATGACGGTCGAGCGAGCCGACTTCGACGATCTCGTCACCCTCGTCACACAGGCTCCGCCCTGGGAGAAGGACCGCGTGCAGGGATCGCGCATCCTGCTCCGGGCAATCGGCGAAGGGAAGGCCGACGCGCCGGAGCAGATCCTCGCCCGCTGGACATGGAAGCTCGCCCGGGCGACGCGCAAGGCGCAGGACCGCAAGGTCAGCGCCGAGTTCCCGGAGGCGAAACGACTCCTCGGCGCACTGGCGAACTCGCGCGGTCATCGTCACGAGGAGAATGCGGCGAAGCTCGTCAACGCAGCGCTCGAGCTTCCGATCGAGGTCGGCGCCGCGCTCCTGGCCTCCGCCGACGGCTACACACCGAAGTCCAACCGGCTGATCGAAGGCGCGCGCGAGGAACTCGGGGCGCTGGCCGACGTCGCCTATGCGCTCGCGGAGAACCTGCCGCCGCCGAAGGCGCAGACGAGCCGCCGCCGGCGCCGCAGGCGCAAGAAGAAGGGCAAGGGCCCAGAGGGAGCAGGCAACAGCCCCAGAGCGCAGCAAGGCCCGGGCGACGCAGCCGCGTCGAACGGCCCGTCGCCGGCCAAGGCGCCGCAGGCGGAGAAAGCCGCGACCGTCAGAGCCGTCCTCCGGTGACGGTACGCCGGCGCCGGCCCGTGTCGCCGAGGCGTAACACCCTGTTAATCCCCCGGTTTCTACCCTGACGCCATGCTCGTCCTGATCGCAATCGGGCTCGTCGCCGGCTTCGTGACGGCCGTGTCGCCGTGCGTCCTGCCTGTCTTGCCGATCCTCTTCGCGGGCGGCGCGACGGGTAGCACGGCGCCGTCCCCTCGCGATCATCGGCGGGCTCATCGTCAGCTTCTCCGCCTTCACGCTCGGCGGAGTCTGGCTGCTCGACGAGCTGGGCCTGCCCAAGGACTTCATGCGCGACGTGGCGATCGTGCTCCTGTTCGTGGTGGCCGCGATTCTCATCTTCCCCCGCTTCGGGCAGATCGTGGAGCGGCCGCTCTACCGATTGAGCCGCCGGCCGTCCGGCGATCTCGGCGGCGGCTTCCTGCTCGGCGCGAGCCTGGGGCTGGTCTTCGTTCCGTGCGCCGGCCCCGTGCTGGCGGCGATCACCGTGCTCGGAGCGACGAACGAGGTCGGCTGGCGCGCGGTCGTGCTCACGGTCGCGTACTCCCTCGGCGCAGCCGTCCCGATGCTCGCGATCGCCTACGGCGGAAATCGCCGCGATGCAGAGGCTGCGCCCGCAGGCGCAGAACCTCCGCCGCGCCCTCGGCGTGGTCGTCGCCCTGACCGCGCTCGCCATCGCGTTCAACCTCGACCGCCACGCGCAGACCGCCGTCCCCGACTACGTGCGGGCGATCCAGGATCGGGTCGAGCGCAGCAATCGTGCCGAGCGTGAGCTGGCCAAGGTGCGCGGCGCGACACGCGAGACGTCGGCGGGCGCTCCGCGACTACGGCGCCGCGCCGGGCTTCACCGGCATCGGCCAGTGGATCAACACACCGGACGAGCGCCCGCTGACGATCGCCGGGCTCCGCGGGAAGGTCGTCCTCATCGATTTCTGGACCTACTCGTGCATCAACTGCCTCCGGACGCTGCCGCATCTGAGGGCGTGGGACAAGACGCTATCGCGAGCAGGGGCTCGCAGATCGTGGGCGTCCACACGCCGGAGTTCGCCTTCGAGCACGTGGAGGGCAACGTGCGGAGCGCGGTCGACCGGCTCGACCTCGAGTACGCCGTCGCGATGGACAACGACTTCGGCACCTGGAACGCCTACTCGAACCGCTACTGGCCGGCGAAGTACCTCATCGACTCACGCGGCCACATTCGCTATGCGCACTTCGGCGAAGGCGCCTACGACACGACCGAGTCGCACATCCGCGCTCTGCTCGCCGAGCGCAAGGACGACCTACCCGCGCCGGTGCGGATCGCCGATCGCACGCCCAAGGCGCGGTACACGCCCGAGACCTATCTCGGGTACGAGCGGCTCTCGCCCGAGCAGTTCGCCGGCGACTCGCTCGCTCCCGACAAGCCCGCCGCCTACCGATTCCCGCGGCGCGAGCTCGCGGTCAACGAGTTCGCCTACGCGGGCCAGATGACGGTCGAGGAGCAGCGCTTCGTCGCCGGGCTGGGCGCTCGGCTGCGCCTGCACTTCCAGGCGCAGGTCGTTCACCTGGTGCTCGGTGGGCGAGGGCTCTGTGGAGGTGTTCCTGGACGGGCGAAAGCAGAACACCGTGCAGGTCGACGGGAGCCGGCTCTACACGCTGCTCGGAGCTGCCGCGCGTTCGGGTTGCGCAGCTCGAGCTCCGGTTCTCGCCCGGGGTCTCGGCTTACGCGTTCACGTTTGGTTAGCTAGGGCTGATCCGAGGCGAAGTCGGGCTCGCCGTTGCCGCGCTCGCGGTTGCGCAGGAAGCGCGTGAGCTCCGCGGCGAGCGCCTCACCCGAGGGGACGTCCTCCTCGAGGATCTCGTCGGCGCGAGCCTCGAGCTCCTCGACGTACGTGGCCGTGTCGGGGTCGGACGAGACCGCCTCCGAGACCTGGTCGACGTAGGCGGCTCGAGGCCTCCTCGAGCTCCTCGGTCTCGATACTGGTGCCGAGCAGATCGCCCAGCCGCTCGCAGAGCGCGAGGGCGGCTCGCGGGCTGGGGGTGAGCGAGACGTAGTGGGGCACGGCGGCCCAGAGGCTCACGGACGGGAGGTCGACGCCGCGGCAAGCGTCGTGGAGGACGCCGACGACCCCGGTTGGGCCCTTCATAGCGTGACGCGGAGAGGCCGAGGCGCTCGACGAGTTGCTCGTCGCTCGCGGTGCCGGTGACCGGGCAAGGTCGAGTGTGCGGCACGTCCGCCAGGAGCGCTCCGAGCGTGACGACGAGCTCGGTGCCGAGCTCCTTGGCGAACCCGACGACGATGTCGGTGAACGTCCGCCAGCGGAGGTTCGGCTCGATGCCGAGCAGCAGGACGACGTCGTGGTCGAGACCCGGCGGGCGGCCGTGGTAGAAGACCGTCGCCGGCCAGTCGATGCGGCGGGTCACGCCCTCCTCCAGGGTGACGTGCGGACGAGTGGCCTGGAAGTCGAAGAAGTTCTCCGGGTCGACCTCGGCGAACCGCTCGGCACCCCAGAGCTTCGCGAGGTAACCGGCGGCGAGCGAGGCGCCCTGGCCACCGTCGTTCCAGCCGCGGAACGCGGCGATCAGAGTCGGCCGCTCGAGGCTGGGCCGGCTCGCGATGCGGAGCTCTTCGGACATCTCCTCAGTCTAGGGGTTGAGGCTTTAGCGGCTGATGAAACAAAGTCACGAGCACGACCGTGGCCGACCAGACCGCTGCGGCGAGCGCCACGTGGACGAGGACGATCCCCCAGGGGAGCTCCGTTTGCCACTGCAGCTCGCCCACGGCGGATTGCGCCAGGGCGAGCGCAGCGACCACGAGCCCGACACGGAACAGGCGAGGCGAGCGCGCGCGACGAGCCACGAGGTAGCCGAGCACGAACAGGAGGGCGAGGCCGAAGAGCCCGGCCGCCCGCACGTGGACCCACATCGCGTTGTCGAGCATCCAGAGGCGACCCACGTCAGGGTCGCCGGAATGCGGGCCGGCAGCCGTCGCGAAGGTGCCGGTCACGACGAGAGCCAGGCAGGCTGCGGCGAGGACGACGCCCGCTCGCCGCAACTCCCCCGGTACGGGCTCGTCAAGCTGCGGGCTCCCACGCATCCAGGAGCACGACCAACGCACCCGCAAGGGCGAGGAGCGCCAGCGTGAAGTGCACGACGACCGCGATCGGCTCCAGGTCGGTGGCAATCACGACCAGACCGATTGGGGCCTGGACGAGCGTCAAGAGGAACGTCGCGAGGGCGACGCGTTGGACGAAGCGCGAGGCGACTCGACGGGACGCGAACCACGTCAGAAATGTGAGAGAGATCGGAATTGCCCCGAAGACGCGGTTTCCGAACTCGATGAAGCCGTGATGATCCTCGGCCGGGAAGAAGGCGCCCTCCTGGCAGCCGGGCCAGCTGTCACAGCCCAGGCCCGAGGCGGTCAACCGCACGAGCGCTCCGGTGATGACGATCACGTAGAGCGACGCGGCGGCGGCGAGCGCGAAGGCACGGAAGCGCTGTGCCATCTAGCGCAGCGGCTCCAGCACTTCCGGGTAGCCGTCGGCGCCCGGGAACGGCGTCGGGCGCGACCCGAGGAAGAGCGGACGGTCGGCGGCGTTGAGGAGGACGGGCATCATGTCCGGCCCGCGCAGATGCCCCAGGATGCCGCCGGCGCACTCGAGCTCGCCGAAGGTTTCGACCGGGTCCGGCCGCACTCCCGGGCCGGCGAGCAGGAACGGCACGGGGTCACCAGAGTGGATGACGTCGGCGTAGGTGGGGGTCGCGTGATCGCCGGTCACGCACACGATCGCGCGATCGGTGGGCAGCGTGCCGAGCTCGGCGTCCAGCGCCTCGATCGTGGCCTGCTTCACGGCCGGATCCTTGGTGTGCCCGGCCTCGTCGGTCGCTTTCAGATGTGAGAAGACGAATGTGTCCCCGGCATCCAGGCGCGTTGCGATCTGATCGATCCGGGCACGGAGGTCGGCCGGAGCGTCGCCCGTTTCGGGGGCGTCCCTCGGCTCGAGCCCGACCGAGCGGGCGAGTCCCTGGAGGAAGGGCGAGCTCGACTACGAAGCTGCCGTGAACCCCGTGGCGCTCGGAGAATGTGGGGGCAGGACGCGAGCGGCCCCACCACTTCAGCGTGATCACGTTGAAGACGGGCAGGCCGGCTGCAGCGCGGCGCTGGTTGACCGGGTGCTCGGCCAGCAGCTCGATCGTGCGCCGCGTCCAGGACTCTGCGGCGCTTGCCGTGCGCTCCGCCTCGGGCACCAATGGGAGCGGCCGGAGCACGGGGTGGCGATCGCGGAAGAAGGCGTCGGTGTCGGTCACGCGGTCGTCGGCGCCGCCCGAGATGCGGAGCACGGCCTCGCCGCGCCGAAGGTGGTCGAGGGCGAAACGAAGTCCGTCGACCTCGAGGCCGTCGAAAGCGGCGACGAGCTCGGCCGCGTCGTCTTCGTCGTCTCCGTACCGCGGCCGGCCGGTCAGCCAGAGCCCGTCGTTGCGGCGCTCGGCCGGCCGGAGGGCTGCGAACGCGAACACGTCGGCTGGGTCAACGTCCTGGCCCTCGCCCAGAGCCTCGAACACGGCACGGCCCGGGAACTCCTCCGGCGTGTAACCCAGCATCGACCAGTGTGCGACCTCGCTCGACGGCGCGCGGCCGGGGCCGACCGCGTACAGGACACCGCAGGAGCCGGATGCGGCGAGCCGGTCGAGGTTCGGGGTGACGGCGACCTCATTGGCCGTGCGTCCGCCGAGAGAAGCGTGCGCGCGGTCGGCGAGCCCGTCGAGCAGGACGACGACGATGGGATGCACCCGGCGAAGCTAACCGGAAACCGGCACGGTTTCGGCGCAGCTCCGCTTCACACGCGTACGGAGTTCCTCGTTACCGTTGCCGTGGGGAGGAGGTTGGGGGTACCTCTTAAGGGTTGCGGCTGAGACGAGCCTTCACGGAGGTGGCCACGATCACGACGAGGACCCAGAGGCCGAGCAGCCCGTAGGCCCACGCGACAAACCTCGGGCCGACGGCCACCCACGCTGCTGCTGCGATCAGCCCATTGACGGCGAATCCGAGCGCATGCATCCGCAATGGGTAGCGCCTGAACAGAAGCACGAACCGAAGCACATGAGGCTCGAGGGCTTCGTCCGCATCCATCGTGAGCACGCGCTTGATCCGCGCCAGTCGACTCGTCATGCAGGCTGTATCGGCAGCCCTCTCGGGCGTAGTGAACGCTCTAAGGAGACGCCGAGCCGGTTGGCGCGCGATCGAGGCCGCGAATCACCCTCGCGACGCCGGCCGGGACGAGCGGCTCCCAGTCGCCACTCGCTCGCAGGGCTTCGCGGACCGCGGTCCCCGAGACTTCCTTTTCCGCTCCCTCGTCGAGGATGACGACCTCGTAGCCCGCAGCCCGCAGGCGGTCGAGCTTCTCGCCGCCCCAGTCCGAGAAGAGCCGCAGGTATTGCGTGACGCCCGTCCGGCACGTACGCGGGCCAGAGCTCCGGCTCGTTGACCGGAAACGGGATCACGTGCAGGCGCTCCAAGTCGAGGCCGACCTCGAGGGCGGCGGCCTTCACCATCAGCACACGCTCCACGTAGCTCCAGGGGTTCGACTCCGGCAGATGACGAGCCGGGTCAGCCGGCTCCGGCTTTACGCGCGCCGGGTCCGGGTTCGTGATCCCGACGAACAGCTCGTCGCAGCACTCCGCAGCGCCACGCATGTACTCGAGGTGCCCGTTGTGGAACGGCTGGAACCGCCCGTGGATCATCCCTTGCCGCACGATCGATCCGCCTTAGGGTCAGCCGGCGATGACGACGCCGCTGCCCTCTTCGACAGCGCCGACTCGCCGCAGGAAGAGCTTGCGCGCAGCGAACTCGGCCTCGAGGGTGGCGCTCTGCTCTGCGGGCAGGGAGACGAGGAGGCCGCCGGCCGTCTGCGGGTCGTAGCCGAGCGCAACCAGCGTCTCCGGGACGCCCTTGAGCGTGAGATGCCGCCCGGCGAAGTCGCGATTGCGGGGATCGCCGCTCGTCCGCACTCCCTTGCGCGCCAGGTCGAGCGCACCGTCGATCGCGGGGAACCGCTCCGACTCGAGCACGATGCGAACGCCGCTTCGGTCCGCCGTCTCGTAGGAGTGGCCGAAGAGGCCGAAGCCGGTGACATCGGTGACCGCGTTCACACGGAACTTTCGGAGGACGTCTGCGGCACCGGCGTTCAGCGTCTTCATCCATCCGACCGCGCGCTCGAGCTGCTGCGTGCCGATCTCGCCGCGCTTGTGCCCGGTCATGATCAGGCCGGTCCCCAGCGGCTTCGTGACGTACACCGCGTCGCCCGGGCTGTGCGTTCGACTTCGTCCAGATTCCGTCGGGGTGCACCGTCCCGATCACCGCGAGCCCGTACTTGGGCTCCGCGTCGCGGATCGTGTGTCCTCCGGCAAGCAAGGCGCCCGCGGCTCGAACCTGCTCGTCGGCCGCGGCGAAGATCGCGCCGAGCATCTCGATCGGCAGCTCTTCGGGAAACGCCGCGATCGAGAGCGCCAGGAGGGGCGTGCCGCCCATGGCGAACACATCGTTGAGAGCGTTCGTCGCCGCAATCGATCCGTAGTCGGCCGGGTCGTCCACGATCGGCGGGAAGAAATCGAGCGTGAAGATCAGGGCGCGCTCGTCGTCGAGCCGGTAGACGGCGGCGTCGTCCGCAGGCGCGAGCCCCACGAGCAGGTTCTCAGCCTCTGCCGGCACGAAACCCGCGAGCAGCTCCTCCAGGCGGGCCGCGGAATACTTGGCGGCGCAGCCCCCGCAGGAAGCGAGGTCCGTCAGTTTGACTGTGGCGGCGTTGGTATCCAAGGGTTCTCCTCCCTGAGGAACGGGGAACTGTAAACCCCTTAACGCGCTCGCGGTTGGGGGCATTCCCTCGATGAAGTGAAAAAGGAAGCGGCGGCGGGAGACCCGCCGCCGCTATCAGGGGAGAGGAGGAGCTTGTGTTGCACTTCCCCGTTCGACTTCGGCCGGATCTTCCCTACGACGCGCCGTTCTCGATTGGCACGTCGTTGGGCGCGTCGCGCGCCGTCTATACGACCCCGGCCCAGCATGAGCGCGGAATCTAAGAGGAGCGCAGGCCGCCCGCGAGAGACCCCAAGCGGACGGCCGCAGAGAAAAACCTCAGACCTGGACTAGCCGCCGTCCCACCAGCTCTCGTTCAGCTCTGGGAGTTCGGCGATGCCCTGCAGGGCCAGGACGATCAGCAAGGTCAGGGCGATCAGGAGAATCAACTTTTTGCGCAAGAAATTCACCTCCTTCACTAGAACCTCACGTCCTGGAGCGCCTCTGCGGCGTTCCGGTACTGGCGTGCAGCAGTGCGGTCGTCTCCCCTACGCGCGGCAAGATCGCCGAGCGCTATCCATGCCCCAGCCCGGTGGCTGATGGATGAAAGCTGTTCGAAGCTGCCGTCGGCGGCGCGGAACATCTGCTCCGCCTCGTCCAGCCGGCCCTGCTCCATGAGCGACCTGCCGAGCACGAGCTGCGAGGGCCCGATCTCGTGCAGGAAGTCCATGCGGCCCTCGAGGAGCGAGAGAGCCTGCCTGGCGAACTTCTCCGCCTGCTCGTAGTCCGTCATCTCGAGGTGGACGGCTGCCAGCGAGCCGGTGGCCTGGGCTGCCTCCTCCATCGAATCGGAATCGAGCGCGACACTGTACGAAGACTTCAGATACTCGATCGCCTGCTCGGGCTTGCCGAGCATGAGGTTCAGCCCGCCGAGGTTGTTCAGCAGGCCGGCGACGTTACGACTGTCGTTCAGATCCTCGTAGTAGGCCTTGGCGCGCTCCGCGTAGTTGCGGGCGAGCACCCAGTGACCCTGGCGCTCGGCGACGAGCGAGGCCTGGACGTACACGTTCGCCGTGGTCTGGCGGTCGTCGAGCGACTGCGCCAGCTCCAGCGCGCGCTCCACGTCCTCCTGCGCGGCCTGCAGGTCGCGCTGGCGCCGGTAGCACCGCGAGCGGTAGGCAAGGATGTTCGAGCGAAGCACGTCGCACGGCAACTCGGAGCGCTCGGCGAGGTTGTACGCCTCACTGAAGAGCGCGAGCGCCGTGGAGATGCTCGAAAGCTTGTAGCGGCAGACTGCGAGGCGGTAGAGCACCTCGGCGCGGTCGACGTCGGAGAAGCTCGGGCCCTCCGTCAACGTTTGCGCGCGAACCAGAAGCTCGATTGCGGGCCTGACCTCGCCCTGCTTCATGCGGGCCCAGGCCTCGCCCGAGACGGTGCGAACCTCGAGCTCGGTCGATGCCGTCGCGGCGACCGCCGGTCGGACCTTCTCGTACTCGACTGCGGCTTCCTCGTAGCGGTGGGCCTCGGTGAGGGCCTCGGCACGCGCGAGCGTGGCCTCGATGCGGCCACGTTCGTCGACCGAGACGCCGTTCGCGATGTAGCCGCCGTCGACGCCGAGCCGATTCGCGAGCCATGCGATCGTCTCAGCGGTCGGGCGAGTTTTACCGCGCTCGATCTGGCTGACGTATTCCTTGGAGAAGCGATCGCCGGCGAGATCGGTCTGGGTCATCCCCGCAGCCACGCGCAGCTGACGAACGCGTTCGCCTAGCCGCGTGGCGGCCGGGCGAGCAGAGCGATGAAGCGGGGTCTGTGTGGTTGGTGCAGTCATGGCGGCTAGTGCACTGTGCAGTCAAGCGCATGCTTCACTTAAGCGCAACCTCCATCTGCGGTAATCCCCCAAAAGGGTCATGTCTAGGGGCAAAACGGGTCAACTAAGCGACTTCAAAATCACTTGACTTAGCTACTTGACTCCGTTGAAATCCAGTTCTATAGTGCGGTTCACCTTGTAGCTCCGCCAGACGCCAGGCCGGACACTGCAAGGGGCGCGCCACAGATTGGCGACGTAAGGGCCCGGAGGCGTTGGCTGGGCCGCAGAGCCAAAAGCCTCCGGGTCGTCGCCTCTAATCGTGGGGGAAGCGCCAAAAAGGTGGGACTCCGCCGCCAGATCAGAGGTCCCCGGTGCCGCAGCCGGGGGCCTCACCTTTTGGACCGAGTGGCACCCGCCCTGGCTTCGCGGAAAGTCTGCGACTTTCCGCGACGTAAAGCAGTGATACTTGGCTGCCGACCGCATCGACCGTCGTTAGTTGGCGCTACGCGCCCGGGACCTTGGGGGCCGGCGGCAGATCGACGTCGCCGGTCATCCACTGACGACGGGAATTGAAGATCTGGGGGAAGTCCTCGTCGACCAGGCCGCCGACGCGGCGGCCGACTGTTCCGAGCAGGCCGATGGCCAGGAAGATCCACGCCTCGGCGCTCGCATCGCGTTCCTTCAGGACCCCGCCGGCCTCCTGGGAGCGCCGCATCACATCCGCCACGTATGCCGTGCACCTCGCGCATGTGCTTCCGCAGGTACTTGCGGATCTCCGGGTCGTCGCTCGCCTCGGTCAGGGACTGAATCCACAGATTGGCGGTATGGAGCCTCGGATCGGTGGCCTCGAAGTACGCCGTGCCGATGGCGAGGACCCACAGCTTCGGATCTTCCTCCTCGGCGACGACGCCGTCCCACAGCTCGCGGAGCAGGCGCCAGGATTCCTCGAGGACCGCAAGGTAGAGGTCCCGCTTGGAGTCGAAGTGGCGGTACAGGATCGGCTCGGTGACCCCCGCCTTGCGCGCGATCTCGGCCGTCGTCGTACCGCGGTAGCTGCCCGTCGAGAAGATGCCGCAGGCGCAGTCGAGAACCGCCGCCTTGCGCTCCTCGGCCGGAAGCCGTGAGCTCATGCGGCCTCGAGGAAGGCGGGTGTCTCCGGCGTGCACCATCTTCCGAACCGTCACGACTGCGACGATTGCTCCGACGAAGGCGATCGCGGCGGCAACGTAGAGCGCGGCGTGGAACCCGTCGAGGAACTGCGCCTGCGCGCGGGGATCCGTCGGCGCGGCGGTGATGTGCGAGGCGACGATCGCGCCGAGGATGGCGATGCCCAACGAGCCGCCGACCTGTCTCATGCTGTTCAGCACGGCCGAGCCCACTCCGGCCTTGTCCATGGGCACCGAGCCCATGGCCGCCGCGACCGTCGGGGTCATGGCGAGCCCCATGCCGGCCCCACCGACGACGAGCGGCGGCAGGATGTCCCAGTAGCTCGAGGCGGCATCGAGGCGAGTGTTGAGGAGTAGCGAGAGCGACACGAGCGACATCCCTCCGGCCATCAGCCAGCGCGACCCGAACCGGTCGGACAGCTTCCCTGCGATCGGAGCCAGCAGGACGATCAAGATCGTCATCGGCAGGAACGCAGCGCCGGCCTTGGTCGGCGAGTAGCGCAACACGTTCTGCATGTACAGCGTCACGAAGAGGAAGACGCCGAACATCGCCAGGCCAACGAGCAGCATCACGGCGTTCGCGCCCGCAAACGTGGGGTTCCGGAAGAGCGAAAGGTCGAGCATCGGCACCCGCTGGTGCTGCTCGAGGAGAACGAACCCGACGAGACCCACAGCGGCGATGACGAAGAGCGCGAGGATGAGCGGCGACGTCCAGCCGTGCTTGTTGGCCTCGATCAAGCCGTACGTGAGTGCAAAGAGGGCGAGTGGCCGAAACGGCCAGTCCGGGCAGGTCGAGGCGCTGCACGGCGGAGGTGTCGCGGGTCTCGTCGATGACGAGCCGGGCGACGATGATGCCGAGGATCCCGACCGGCACGTTGATGAAGAAGACCCAGCTCCAGTGGATCTGATCGGTGATCAGGCCGCCGAGGAGCGGCCCGATCGCCAGGGCCATTGCCGACACGCCGGCCCAGATGCCGATCGCCATCCCGCGCTGTCGTGGCGGAAAGGTGGCGATGATGATCGAAAGCGTCGCGGGATTCATCAGCGCGAGCTCCGACTCCCTGCACGACGCGGGCGCCGATCAGAAGCTCGGCGTTTGTCGCCAGGCCGCAGGCGAGGGAGGCGAGCGTGAAGATCGCGAGCCCGGCGATGAAGATTCGCCGACGGCCCAGGAGATCCGCGAGCTTCCCGCCGGTCAGCATCAGCACGCCGAACGTCAGGGCGTATCCGTTGACCACCCATTCGAGCTCGGAGAGGCCGGTTTCGAAGTCGCGCCCAATCGTGGGCAGGGCGACGTTCACGACAGTGTTGTCGAGCATGATCATGAAGAGGCCGAACGCGACCGCGGCCAGCGTCCACCACTTCCGGTTCTCCTCTGCGAAGATCCTTGCCCGCATTACTCTCCTAGTTAGCGGGTACTAACACTACCACGAACCATGGCGAAAACGGCTACGAAGTTCATCTGGGAGCCCGACGAGGCGACCCTCGAGCGCGCGAACGTCACGCGGCTGATGCGCGGAGCACGGCATCGACGACTACTGGGAGCTCGTGCGCCGCTCGCAGGAGGATCCCGAGTGGTTCTGGCCCGCCGCGATCGAGGACATGGGGCTGGAGTTCTCACGACCGTGGGACCAGGTCGTCGATCTCTCCCGCGGGCCCGAGTGGGCGACGTGGTTCGTCGGCGGCAAGGTCAACATCGCCTGGAACTGCGTGCACCGATGGGCGGAGTCGCGCCCCGATGCGGTCGGAGCAGTGGGGCTCGGAGAGGACGGCTCACGACGAGAGCTCACGTTCAAGGAGCTGTCGCGCGAGGTGACGCGCCTCGCCGAGGCGCTCGTCGAGCTCGGCGTCGAGGAGGGCGACCGCGTCGCGATCTTCCTGCCGATGTCGCCGGAGGTCGCGATCGCCTCGCACGCCTGCGCGCACATCGGCGCGGTCCAGGTCCCGATCTTCTCCGGGTTCGCCGCGCCGGCCGTCGACCCAGAGGCTCCAGGCGTCGGAAGCGAAGGTCGCCATCACGACGGAGACGTCGAAGCGGCGAGGGCGAGATGTGCCCATGCTCGAGATCCTCGAGGAGGCTCGCAAGGAGGCGCCGGCCCTGGAGCATGTGGTCGTCGCGCCCTGGAACGACCTCGTCGCCGACCAGCCGGGCGAGCTGCCGCCCGCGGAGCTCGACTCGGAGGCGCCGTACCTCCTCACCTACACATCGGGCACGACGGGTGCGCCGAAGGGCGTCCTGCACGTCCAGGGCGGCTTCCTCGTCTCGATCGCGCGCGAGGTCGCCTACCAGGCCGACGCGGGGCCGGAGGACGTCATCCACTTCGTCACCGACATGGGCTGGATCATGGGCCCGTGGACCGTGGTCGGCGGCCACGCGATGGGCTCCGCGCTCGTCTTTGCCGAGGGCGCGCCCGACTGGCCTCAGGACCGGCTCTGGCAGGTGATCGAGCAGGAGGGCGTGACGATCCTCGGGATCTCGCCGACGCTCACACGCGCGCTGATCCCGCACGGCGAGCCTCGGGCCGATCTTTCCTCGCTGCGGGTGCTCGTCACCACCGGCGAGCCCTGGAACCCCGGGCCGTACCAATGGCTCTTCGAGGAGGTCGGTGGCAGCCGCTGTCCCATCATCAACTGCTCGGGAGGGACCGAGGTCGGCGCGTGCTTCCTCTCGCCCACGCCGGTCGTTCCGATCAAGGCCTGCTCGCTCGGCGGGCCCGCTCTCGGCATGGCCATGGACGTCGTCGACGGCGACGGCAACTCGATTCGCGGCGAGGTCGGCGAGCTCGTCTGCCGCAAGCCGTTCCCGGGCATGACCCGCGGCTTCTGGCGTGACCCGGAGCGCTACCTCGACACGTACTGGCGCCGTTTCCCCGGGATCTGGACGCACGGCGACTGGGCCTCCGTCGACGAGGACGGCTACTGGTTCCTGCACGGCCGCTCCGACGACACGCTGAACATCGCCGGCAAGCGGATCGGCCCGGCTGAGATCGAGTCGGCGGCGGTCGCGCACCCGGCGGTGTCGGAGGCGGCCGCGGTCGGCATCCCGCACGAGGTCAAAGGCGAGGTGGCGTGGGTGTTCTGCGCGCTCGTGCCGGGTCGCGAGCCGGGCGACGAGCTCGCCGCGGAGATCAAGGCGACGGTCGCGGGCGAGCTCGGCAAGGCGTTCCAGCCCGACCGCGTGCTCTTCGTCAGCGCCTTGCCGAAGACGCGAAGCGCCAAGATCGTGCGCCGCGCGGTGCGAGCGAAGGCGCTCGGGACCGACCCGGGCGACCTGTCGTCACTCGAGAACCCCGAAACCCTGGAGGAGATCGCCAATGCCATCTGAGCCACGTGGAACCGCACTCGTCACCGGAGGAGGCCGCGGGATCGGCGCCGGGATCGCGAGAGCCCTGGCCGAGGACGGCTGGTCGGTCGTCGTCGGAGCGAGATCGCGCGACCAGGTCGAGGCGGTCGCGCAGGAGATAGGTGGGCGGGCCGTCGAGCTCGACGTGGCGAACCGCGAGTCCGTCGAACGCGCGGTCACCGATGCGGGCGACGATAGACCTGCTCGTGGCGAATGCCGGCATCGGCGGTCAGGGGCAGCCCACCTGGGAGGCCGAGCCCGAGGACTGGTGGCGCGTCTTCGAGGTCAACGTCCTGGGCGTCCATCTCTCGTGCCGGACAGTGATCCCAGGAATGCTCGAGCGTGGCAGAGGGCGGATCGTGATCACCGGCAGCGGTGCCGCGTACCTGCCTGGAATGAGCCACACGGACTACCCGGCGAGCAAAGCGGCCGTGTGTAGGTACGGGGAGACGCTCCACAATGAGCTCGGCGGCCGGATCCCCGTCTTCTTCTTCAGCCCGGGGCTCGTCCAGACGGAGATGACGAGCGGCTTTGGAGCGAACGCGCCGTGGACACCGCCAGAGCTGGCGCCGAAGCTCGTCGTCGCGCTGGCATCCGGGCGGGCCGACGCGCTCGCGGGCCGCTACCTCCACGCCGAGCACGACGACATCGACGATCTGATCGCCCGCGCCGACGAGATCCAGCAGAACGACCTGAACGAGATCCGGCTACAGCGGTAGCGGGAGAATCCAGGTCGCGCGGGCGGACGCGAGCTGCCGCCCGTCCTCGCCGAACAGCGCCGTGCCGGCGTAGAGCTTCCGGCCCTCCTCGCCGAGTGGCCAGCCCACCACGACGCAATGCTCGCCGACCCGCGGAAGCTCGTCGATCTCGACCGCGAACCGGCCGAGGAGGGTCTCGCCGCGCTCCGGATACCCGACCGCGATCGCGCCGGGGCAGTCGAGGGCGGCCCAGACGAGCTCGGGCGCGACCTCGGCCGGAGTCCACGGGCTCGCAACGCGACCGTCGCCCAGCGGTCCCGCGAAGATGCGCAGCCCGTCGCCCGGCTCGCGATGCGGCCCGCAGACGAAGCAGTTCGGGAAAGCATGCTCCCCGAAGCCCGGGTATTGCTCCGAGGCGCGCTCGGCTTCCTCGTGCGAAGGCGAGGTGGGCACATCGACGTCGACTTTCGCCGGTGCAGCCTCGGCCACAAGAGCGTCACCGTCCCGCACGAGCAGGCGCTCGCCTTCGCGCTCGACGTCGAGTGGGCGGTCGAGTGGCGGCGGCCTGCGCAAGCGTGACCTCGACCGTGCCGCCGAACATGCCGGCGATGAGCCCACAGGTGTATCCGCCGTTCCCCGAGCCCTCCGGCCCGTTGAAGCGCCCGTCTATCGTGATCTGTTCCACGCGTCGGTACACTACGTTTTAGACTCAGAGTCGAAAACTATGCGCCTCGCACTGGCTCAGATCAACACCACCGTCGGCGACCTCGAGCGGAACCGCGAGAAGATCGTCGGCCGGATGGAGGAGGCCAAGCAGGCCGGCGCCGAGATCGTCCTCTTCCCCGAGCTCGCTGTGACCGGCTATCCGCCCGAAGACCTCTTGCTCCGGCCCGAGTTCGTGAAGGAAGCGGAGCGCACGCTCGAGCAGATCGCGCGCTCGGCACGCGGCATCGTCGCGTTCGTCGGCGCGCCGCACTTCGACCGCGACCTGCACAACGTGCTCGCGGTCTGTGCGAGCGGCGAGGTGAAGGCGATCTACCGCAAGCGCTTCCTCCCGAACTACGGCGTGTTCGACGAGCACCGCTATTTCGCTCCCGGGCGCGACCTCGTTCTCCTCGAGTACGGCGACGTGCTCATCGGGCCCACGGTCTGCGAGGACATCTGGCAGCCGGGACCGCCCGCGACCGACCTCTCGCTCGCGGGCGCACAGCTGATCGCGAACATCTCGGCCTCGCCGTTCCATGTCGGCAAGGAGCGCGAACGCGAGCAGATGCTGGCCACACGCGCGCGCGACAACGTCTGTTACGTCGCGTTCGTGAATGCAGTCGGGGGCCAGGACGAGCTCATCTTCGACGGGCACTCGGTCGTGCTGGACGACGAAGGCCAGGTAGTCGCCCGTGCACCCGGGTTCGAAGAGGCGCTCCTGATCGTCGACGTCGATCCCATCGAGGCGGTGGGCCGGCGGCTGCGCGACGTTCGCCGGCGGACTCTCGAGAGCGAGCGGGAGCCGGCGCCCGAGATTCCGATCGTTCACATCGGCGCTCCGCAGGCGACCGGGGAGGAACATGTCGAGCCGACGATCGCGCCCATGCTCGACGACCTCGAGCAGATGACGCTGGCGCTCGAGCTCGGGCTCAGGGACTACGTCGAGAAGAACGGCTTCGAGGAGATCGTCGTCGGCGTCTCGGGCGGAATCGACTCCGCGCTCACGGCCGCCCTCGCCGCGGAGACGATCGGGCCGGAACGCCTGCACTGCGTCTCGATGCCTTCGCGGTACAGCTCCGCCGAGACGCGGGCCGACGCGAGGAAGCTCGCCGAGAACCTCGGCACTCCGTTCCTGGAGCTACCGATCGAGCCGATCGTGGAGAGCTTCGACGCCGTCCTCCGTGACGTTTTCTCAGGCCAGGAGGGCGACCTCACAGAGGAGAACATCCAGGCGCGGATCCGCGGAACGCTCCTCATGGCCCTGTCGAACAAGTTCGGTTGGCTGGTGGTCGCCACCGGGAACAAGTCCGAGCTCTCCGTCGGCTACGCCACGCTCTACGGTGACATGGCCGGCGGGTTCGCCCTCCTCAAGGACGTGTACAAGACCGACGTCTTCCGCCTGGCGCGGCACTTGAACGAGCGCGCCGGCCGCGAGCTGATCCCGACGACGACGATCGAGCGGGCGCCGAGCGCAGAGCTGAGACCTGACCAGCGCGACGAGGATTCCCTGCCGCCCTACGCCGAGCTGGACCGCGTGCTCGAGGAGTACGTCGAGCTCGACCGCTCCCGCGACGAGCTGACCGAGGACGGGTTCGACCGTGACGTCGTCGAGCGCGCGCTCTCGATGATCGATCGCGCCGAGTACAAGCGGCGACAGGCCCCGCCGGGCGTGAAGCTGCGGCCTCGCGCGTTCGGACGCGACCGCCGCGTGCCGATCACGAATCACTGGCGCGGCTGACCCCCACTTTTCCCGAAAAAGAGTCACGATGAGTCAATGAAGCGCCTTGCGGCCCTCCTGGCTGCGCTCGCCCTCCTGGCGGGCTGCGGCGGAGGAGGAAACGGCGACAACGGGAGGCGGCGGCGCCGACAACTCGGTGGGCGACCAGCTCGCCTACGACATGGGGTTCCAGCAGTGCGACGGCTACTCCGTCAGCGACCTGGCCACGACCTACAACACCGCGAAGAACGCCGAGGCCGTCGCCGAGGCGGTGGCCCGGACGACTCCGGCGCCACCCAGACGCTCGATTCCGTCAAGCAGGGCTGTCTCGACGGCCTTAAGCCGTAGGCCGGCTGCCGCCGGCCTCGCTTTCGCCCGAAGCAGGCTTCGGGCGACGTGTTATCTCCAGGAAGCCGTCGTGTACGGGCGCGGGCAAAGCCCGCGCCCGCGGCGAAGCGTCTCTAGCGAAGCATCTCGGCGAGGGCGCGGAACCACGTGAGGCGTTCTCGAGTAGGGCACCGCGGCATTCGCGGGGGATGTCGACGGGAGGACGAAGAGCGCGTCTCGCCGAGCTTGCGTGACTGCAGCCCGAGCTCGGGTCGCTCGCCGAACACGCCGCGGTAGGCCTCCTTGCCGACGAAGGCGATCGCGCGCGGCTTCAAGTCGTTGGCGACACGCTCGAGGCGATCGGCCGATCCGTCGAAGTCGCCGCGACGGAGGTCGCCGGAGCCGGGCGTCGTCCGGTACGCGGCGTTCGTGACGCCGATGCCCAGCCCGAGGAGCTGCTGCTGCTCCTGCGGGTCGAGCAGTCGCGGTGTGAAGCCAGTCTCGTGCAGGAGGCGCCAGAAGTCGTTGCGGGGATTGGCGAAGTGGGCCCCGGCCGCCGCGGACACGCGACCCGGGTTGATACCGCAGAAGACGACGTCGAGGCCGGGCGCGAGGACGTCCGGCAGCGCGCCGGTTTCAGGCAGCTGCAGGCTCGCGGCCGTTGGCTGCGGGCTCGTCCGGCTCGCGCCCGTCGAGTCGCTGCTCGAAAGCCTCCCGGAGAGACTCCCCGGAGACCGCGTACTCGTAGCGAGGTGTTCGCGGCGTGACCCTCGTAGCGCGCACATTCTCGTCGCCGTCGCCGTAGCAGCGGGCATACGCCTCGGCCTCGCTCAGCGGTCTCAACCGCACGGTCGGAACCTACTCGGTCAGCCTGCCGCCAGTCAAAAATCCACAGGCTGGGGATACCGTGCCGGCATGAAGCTGCTCGTTCTCGGCGGGACGAGGTTTCTCGGGCGCGCCGACGGTCGAGGACGCGCTCGCCCGCGGCCACGAGGTGACCCTCTTCAACCGGGGCGAGACGAATCCCGAGCTCTTCGCCGAGGCCGAGAAGCTGCGCGGAGATCGCGAAGGCGACCTCGCCGCGCTCGAGGACCGGAGCTGGGACGCAGTCGTCGATCCTTCGGGCTACGTCCCCCACGTCGTTCGCGCCTCGGCCGAGCTCCTCGCAGACGCCGTCGAGCATTACCTGTTCGTCTCCAGCATCTCCGTCTATGCCGAGCAGAGCGGCCGCAACACCGAGGAGAGCCGGGTCGGCGAGATCGGAGACTGGCCCGTCGACGAGCTCGTCATGGACGACGACGGAGGGAACTACGGCCCGCTCAAGGCGCTCTGCGAAGACGTCGTCGCGGAGGTCTTCCCGGGCCGGCACTCGAACATCCGCGCGGGTCTGCTGGTCGGTGCGCACGATCCCACCGGCCGGTTCACCTACTGGCCGCACCGGGTGGCGCGCGGCGGCGAGGTGCTCGCTCCGGCGCCGCCCGAGCGCAAGGTCCAGTTCGTGGACGTCCGCGATCTCGCGGGCTGGCTACTCGACCTCGCCGAGCGCCGGGTGGCCGGAACCTTCAACGCCACCCACCCAGGGCGGCCATGGGACGAGCTGCTCGAGACAGCGCGGGAGGTTTCAGGGAGCGATGCGAGCTTCACGTGGATTCCCGACGGGTTTCTGGCCGAGCACGACGTCGGCGAGTGGATGGAATTGCCGTTGTGGCTTCGTGACCCCGAGTGGATCGGGATGCACATGGCGGACGTCTTTCCGGCGATCGAGGCCGGGCTGAGCTTCCGGCCGCTCGAGGAGACGGTTCGCGAGACACTCGAGCTGGCGGAGCCGACCGGCGAGGCAGGGCTCGCGCCTGAGCGCGAGGCGGAGCTGCTCAGTGCGTGGGCCGCCGGCGAGCGCGCCTAGTGAAAAACGCGGCGGCGGCGAAGCCGACTGCGACAAAGCCGGCAATTGCCCAGCGCGGAGTGCCTTCGCCGCCTCCGGCGAGGCCGGCGTCCCGTTCGATCAGCGACGCAGTCTCATTGCTGACCCGCATGGCGCGACCCTCGGAGACGAGCGTGTCGCTCGACGGCGCGTAGCGGTACCGCGTCGGCCACGGGCGGCGCCCGACGGCACGGAAGCGGAGGACGAGCGGGATGGTCTCGCCGGAAGGAGGTGTCGCCTCTTGCACGTCGTCGAAGAGGTGCCGCGTATCCCGCTGCGTCCTTCGCAGGCTTGCCGCCAACCGTCGCCTGCGTGACGCCGGGCTCGTACGGCGCCGCTCCAGCACCGGCCCTACGCAGAGAGGCGGCAACTCGGGTCGGCAGGGCTAGCCATCGTGCCTCCCCTGAGGGCGGCCGCCAGCGCAGCACTCCCGCTCCCGGGAAGAACTCCCCGGCGCCTGTTGCTCCACCGCTCGTCACCGTGTCCACTCCGAAGAACGAATCGAGTGGCGGCGGGCCGGTCCGCTCGCCGGAGGCGAAGAACCGGTCGAGCTCTGCGATGAGCCCTGTGTCCCGCACGATGTTGCAGAGCTCCGGGCCGCAGACGCTGAGCGCGCGTAGTTCGTTCCTTCCCGAAGGCGGGCGCGGCCGGCGCGAGGAGCAGCGCGGCCGCCGCCATGGCGACGAGCCGCTTCATGCACCTACTGTACGTCGCGGTGCCCGAAAAGGATTTCTCCGGGACGCCGCTCGGCAAGAAGCTCGGCGCGAAACCGGGCACCGGCGTGGTCGTCTTCTTCACCGCGAGCCGGGAAGACCTGGAGCGACGGTTCGCCTCCCTGCGGGACACACTCGACCCCGCAGACGGCCTGTGGGTCGCGTACCCGAAGAAGGCTTCGAAGCTCGACAGCGATCTGAGCTTCGAGTCCGTCCAGCAGATCGGCCTCGACAACGGCCTGGTCGACAACAAGAGCTGCGCGATCGACGAGGACTGGACGGCAGTTCGATTCGTGTATCGCCTCGAGGACCGCCCTAGCTAGCATCTCGCCCTGTGGAGGGATTCGACTTCGTTCATCGCGACACCGTGCGCTTCCGTGACGTGGACTCCATGGGGCACGTCAACAACGCCGTGTATCTGACCTACCTCGAGGACGCGCGCATCGCCTTCCTGCGCCCGCTCGGCGCGGACGTGCCGCAGATGATCCTGGCCCGCGCCGAGGTCGACTTCCGCGCCCCCCTCTCCGAGGGTGACCAGCTGGAGATCGGCGTGCGGCCCGTGCGCGTAGGGACGAAGAGCTTCGAGCTCGCCTACGAGGTCCGGGTCGGCGAGAAGGTCGCGGCCGAGGCCAAGACCGTGATCGTCTCGTACGACTATTCGGCGGCCCGGGCCGTCGAGGTTCCCGACCACTGGCGCGAGGCACTGGCGGCCTGATGGGCGTTTTCGACCTCCAGACTCTGCCGAACGGCCTCCGGCTCCTGACCGCGCCGATGGACCACTCCCAGTCGGTCTCCTGCTTCATCATGCTCGCCGCCGGCTCGCGCTACGAGACCCCTGAGACCAGCGGGATCGCGCACTTCGCCGAGCACATGTTCTTCAAGGGCACGGAGAAACGGCCCACGGCGCGGGACATCGGCTACGAGATCGACGGCATCGGCGGCGAGTTCAACGCCTTCACGGGCAAGGAGTACACCGGGTACTACGTCCGGTGCGCGGGCGAGCACCGCGAGGTCGCGCTCGACGTCCTCGTCGACATGCTGCGCCACTCCAAGTTCGACCCCGAAGAGGTCGATCGGGAGAAGGGCGTGATCGTCGAGGAGATGAACATGTACTTCGACACGCCTCGCGACTACATCGGCGGCGTGTACGACTCGCTCCTCTACGGTGACCAGCCGCTCGGTTGGGACATCATCGGCCGCAAGGAGACCGTGCGCGCGGCGACGCGCGAGACGTTCCTCGACTACACGGGCCGCTGGTACAAGCCGGCGCGCATGGTCGTCGGCGTCGCCGGCAAGATCGACGCCGGCCTCGAGGCCGATATCCAGCGACTGCTCGGCGACCTGCCGGCCGAGGAAACTCCTGAGCCGTCCCCGGTGCAGATCTCGGACAACGGCGGGCATCGGGTCAAGATCCACACGAAGGCCTCGGACCAGGCGCACCTCGTGATCGGAGTGCGGAGCTATCCGCTCGTGCACCCCGACCGCTACGCGCTGCAGGTGCTGACCACGGTGCTCGGAACCGGCATGTCCTCACGGCTCTTCACCGAGGTTCGCGAGCGGCGCGGGCTCGCCTATTACGTCTATGCGATGAACCACGGCTACACCGACGCCGGGTCGCTCTACTCGCAGGCCGGCGTCGACATCGAGCGGATCGACGAGGCGATCACGACGATCGTCGCGGAGCTGAAGCGGATCGCCGAGGAGCCCGTGCCACAGGAGGAGCTCGACAAGGCCCGGAACGTCGCGAAGGGGCGCTTCGTGCTCCAGGTCGAGAGCCCTCACGGCCTGATCATGTTCGGGCTGCGGCGCGAGGTGCTCGAGAACGAGGCGACGGAGCCGGAGGAGATCCTCGCTCAGCTCGACGCGATCACGGTCGACGACGTGCAGCGTGTAGCGCAGGACGTGATCGGCAACAACGCGCTGAACCTCGCGCTCATCGGCCCGTTCGAGCAGACCGAGCAAGAGCGCTTCGAGAAGCTCCTGAGCTAGTCCTCGTCTCCGCCGGCCGAGCGGTCTCGGATCTCCTCGACCACCGTGGGGTCGGCCAGCGTCGTCGTGTCGCCCAGCGGGCGGTTCTCGGCCACGTCGCGCAGCAGCCGCCGCATGATCTTGCCGCTCCTGGTCTTCGGCAGCTCCTGCGTGAAGACGATGTTCGCCGGCTTGGCGATCGGCCCGATCTTCGATCGACACGTGGTTCCGGAGCTCCTCGAGCATCTCCACCGAGCCCTCCTGCCCGCCCTTGAGGCTGACGAAGGCGACGATCGCCTGGCCCGTCCGCTCGTCGGCGCGCGCGGCGACCGCGGCCTCCGCCACTTTCTGGTGGTCGACCAGCGCGCTCTCGACCTCGATCGTCGAGATCCGGTGCCCCGAGACGTTCATCACGTCGTCGACCCGGCCGAGGAGCCAGAAGTCGCCGTCCTCGTCGATGCGCGCGCCGTCGCCGGCGAAGTACGTCCCCGGGTACTTCGACCAGTAGGTCTCGACGTAACGGTCGTGCTCCTTGTAGAGCCCGCGCAGCATCGCGGGCCAGGGCCGGCGCAGCACCAGATAGCCGCCCCCGCCGGGTCCGACCTCGTTGCCCTGCTCGTCGAAGACCGCGGCGTCGACGCCTGGGAACGGCTTCGTCGCCGAGCCCGGCTTCAGCGTCGTCACTCCCGGCAGCGGCGTGATCATGATCATCCCCGTCTCCGTCTGCCACCACGTGTCGACGATCGGGAACGCGGCCGCCGCCGATCACGTCGCGGTACCAGATCCACGCCTCGGGGTTGATCGGCTCCCCGACCGAGCCGAGCAGGCGGATCGACGAGAGATCGTGCTTCTGCGCGTGCTCAGGCCCCCACTTCATGTGGCTGCGGATCGCGGTCGGCGCCGTGTAGAGGATGTCCACCCCGTAGCGCTCGACGATCGCCCACCAGCGGTCCTTGTCCGGGTAGTCGGGGACGCCCTCGTACATGACCCCGGTCGTCGCGTTGCAGAGCGGCCCGTAGACGATGTAGCTGTGGCCGGTGACCCAGCCCACGTCGGCCGCGCACCAGTACACCGACTCGGGCTTGACGTCGAAGATGTAGTAGTGCGTCGTCGCGATGCCGACGAGGTAGCCGGCGGTCGTGTGCGCGATGCCTTTCGGCTTCGCGGTCGTGCCGCTCGTGTAGAGCAGGTAGAGGAGGTCCTCGGAGTCCATCGGCTCGCACGGGCACGACGAGGGATCCTCGCTCTCGGGCGCGACGAGCTCGTCCCACCACTGGTCGCGGCCCTCGTCGAACGGCACGTCGTTTCCGGTGCGGCGCAGGACGACCGCGTGCTTGACCCCCGGCGCCTGGGCGAGCGCGTCGTCCGCGTTCCGCTTCAGCGGAACGGGTGAGCCCTTGCGCCAGGCCTCGTCCTGCGTGATCAGCACCTCGCACTCCATGTCGTTCAGCCGGTCGGCGAGCGCCTCGGCCGAGAAGCCGCCGAAGACGACCGTGTGCGGTGCGCCGAGCCGCGCGCAGGCGAGCATCGCCATCGGCAGCTCGGGGACCATGCCCATGTAGATCCCGACCGGCGTGCCCTTGCCGACGCCGAGCTTCTTCAGGCCGTTCGCCAGCCGGATGACCTCGCGCTGCAGGTCGCTGAACGTGATCCCGCGGCGATCGTTCTCCGGCTCGCCCTCCCAGTGGTAGGCGACCTTGTCGCCGAGCCCGTTCTCGACGTGACGGTCGACGCAGTTGAAGCAGACGTTGAGCTTGCCGCCGAGGTACCACTTCGCGTACGGCGGCTCCCACTCGTAGAGCTTCGTGAACGGCTCGAACCAGGTGACCCGCTCGCGGGCCTCGGTCTCCCAGAGCTCGTCGAAGTCGCGCTCGTAGATGTCGGGCTGCGCGTTCGCCTGCGCGGCGAACTCCGGAGGCGGCGGGTAACGCCGCTCCTCCTCCTGCATCGTCTCGATCGCGTGCGACCGAGGTTCGTCGGAGCTCACGGCGTCAGGTCGTAAGGGAAGTCCGTGAGATTCTCGGCGCCGTCATCGGTGACGAGGACGAGGTCCTCGAGGCGGCAGCCGCCGAAGCCGGGGCGGTAGAGGCCGGGCTCGAGCGTGACGACGTCTCCGGCGACCAGATCGCCGGTGCCGCCGCGTCCGAGAGACGGCAGCTTCGTGCACCTCGAGGCCGACACCGTGCCCGAGGCCGTGGAAGAAGCCCTCCTCGAGCACCTCCCCGGGCGCCTTCGAGAGAGTCGTCTTCTGGCCGTGCTCCTCGAAGAGGTCGCAGACGATCGTGTAGACCTCCGACCCGGCAACGCCGGCCTTCGTCGCCGCGAACGAGCGGTCGAGCGCCTCCTTGACGAGCCCGTGGTACTTCACGAGCTCCTCGGGCGGCTCGCCGACGACGTACGTCCGGGTCATGTCCGCGTAGCAGGCGGAATCCGGGTCCTTCGGCCAGAGGTCGATCACGATCGGCTCGTTCGGAGCGATCGGTCCATGGCCGAGCTCGTGACCGATCGCCGTCTGCGCACCGTGGGAGACGATGAAGTCGTCGCCCGAGACGCCGTGCTCGCTGAAGACGCGGCGGATCTCGGCCTTGAGCCGCTCGGAGGTGAGCGTCTCGCCGTCGACCTTGACCTCGCCGTTCGCAGGCTCCGCGCGGAAGATCATGTCGCGGGCTGCGCCCATCGCAGCCTCAGCAGCCTTCTGTGCCTTGCGGATGCCGGCCATCTCGGCCTCGTTCTTGACGCGGCGCCGGTCCGCGAAGAACTTGTGGTTGGGCTCGAGCGTGATGCCGTTCTCGCGCAGGTGGTCTGCGGCCAGAGTCGGGAAGGAACGCGGAACGAGCGCGTCCGTGATCCCGAGCTCGCGGCACGCGCTCAGGTTGATGTGCTTCCAGACGATCTCCTCGCGCGGCAGACCGGTCTCGATCAGCTCGTCGTAGCCGTAGTTCTCCCAGGGCCTGGCGTCGATGCCGACCTCCTTGACCCGGTCGACCTCGAAGGCGGTCGAGACGACGTAGCGCTTGCCGTCCTTCTCCGCGTAGAGGAACGGGTCCGGGATGACCACAGGCACCTCGTGGCGCATCTCGGGTGAGATCACCGAGTCGGCGAAGATCAGGACGTCGCGGGCCATCGGCCGGGAATGCTAATCGGAGAGCCCGGATCGGCGCGCGACTAGACTCAATTGCAGTGGACGAGGCGTTCGACCGTGCCCTGGGGCTGCTGGGCAGCTACGAGGAAGAGCTCCGTTCCGAGCTGCCCGAAAACGCGGAGATCTTCGACGCCCACGTCCATCTCGGGAACGACATCGACGGGTTCAGCGGCGTCTACGAGGAGCTCGAGCGGATCTTCGACCGCTTCGGAATCTCGCGCGGCTTCATGTTCTGCATGGACGAGCCAGACCGGCACCCGGGCTTCCGCGCACCGAACGACCGGACCCTCGAGCACGGCAAGCGCTCCGAGGGCCGTTTCATCCCGTTCGTGCGGCTCGACCTGACGGAAGACCCCATCGGCGAGGCCGAACGCTGCCTCGACCTGGGGGCGCGCGGCATCAAGCTGCACCCCCGCGCGCAGCGCTTCCTGTTGAACGACGAGCGGCTGGCGCCCGTCTTCGCGCTCGCCGCCGAGCGTCGCGTCCCGATCCTGATTCACGGCGGCCGCGGCTTGCCGCCGATCGCCGACAACCTCGCGCGCCTCGTCGACGCCTACCCCGACGCACAGCTGATCATCGCCCACGCGGGAATCGCCGACCTGTCGGGTCTCGCCGGCCGCTTCGGAGGCAAGTCAGGGGTCTTCTTCGACACCTCCGTCTGGAGCCCCGTCGACCTGCTGAGCTTCTTCCACCAGGTCTCGCCCGAGCAGGTGCTGTACGCCTCGGACTACCCGTACGGCCGCCAGCCGAGCTCGCTGCTGATCGCCCTGCGCACGGCGAAGCTCGCAGGCTTCGACGAGGACCAGCTACGCATGATGCTCGCGGGCAACGCGAACCGGATCGCGAACGGCGAAGCTCCGCTCGAGCCGACCAAGCCCATCGGTGGGGGCACCTTTACGCAGTCCATGGCTCTCGCCCGGATCCACCAGTACCTGTCGATGGCGACGCCACTGCTCTGGACGAGGCAGCCGGACACGGTCGGCGTCATCGGGCTGGCGCTGAACGCCTGTAACGACCGCGACGGGCAGGCGCCGGAGGATCTCGAGCGGATCCGCGAGCTGCTCCTGACCGCGCGCGAGCTCTGGCGGTCGCTGCCCGAGCTCGACGACGAGGATCGGGTGCCCGCGAATCGAGCAACGTTCGCTCTCATCCACCTCGCGGACATCCTGGCGGTAACGTCCGGGGCGTAGTGGAGCTCGTCGTCAACGGGGGGTCGTACTCGCTCGAGGCTCCGGTCGGCCGGTCGCTGGCGGAGACGCTCCGCGACGCACTCGGCCTGACCGGTACGAAGATCGGCTGCAACGAGGGGCACTGCGGAGCGTGCACCGTGCTGGTCGACGGCGTGCCGACGCTGTCGTGCATCACGCTCGTGCACACCGTCGAGGGTCGCGACGTGACGACGATCGAAGGCCTGCGCGACCATCCGCTCGTCGACTCGTTCGTGCGCGCCGACGCCCTGCAGTGCGGCTTCTGCACGCCGGGCCAGATCGTCTCCGCCTCCGCACTCGTCGAGGCAAGTCCCGAGCCGACCCGTGAGCAGATCCGTCACCAGATGGCGGGCAACCTGTGCCGCTGCGGCGCCTATCCGAAGATCGAGGAGGCGATCGTCTCGTGGCGCGACTGATCAAGACCGAGAAGGAGGTCGAGGGCCGCTACGAGGACGTGTGGCTCGTGGTCGAGGAGGACGCGCTCGACCAGTGGCCGTCCGGGCCCGGCGAAGTCGTCGGCCGTCCCACCCCGCGTATCACGGGCCCACAGCGTGCCCGTGGCGAGGCTCGCTACACGGCAGACGTCCAGCTGCCCGGGATGCTGCACACGGCGGTTCTCCGCTCCCCGCACGCGTACGCGCGCGTGAACGGCATCGACTTCACCCGCGCGCTCGCAGCCCCGGGCGTGCGCGCCGCGATCGGGCCGGACGACCTGGACGTGCTCGTCGACGAGGCGGGGTACCCCGGGGTGGCCGTGGCCGCAATCGCAGCGGACACCTTCGACGCAGCCCGCGACGCGGTCGCGCTGATCGACGTCGACTGGGACGTTCTCGAGCCTGTCCTCGACCCCGACGAGGCCGTTGGCCGCAAGCAGCTGCTGATCGAGCCCCGGAGGTACGAGCGCGGCGACGTGGAGCGCGGCTTTGCCGAAGCCGACGCCGTCGTCGAGGCCGAGTTCCGCACCCAGACGGTGCTCCACAACTCGATGGAGACCCACCAGACGGTCTGCGAGTGGCAGGGCGACCGGCTGGACGTCTACATCTCGACCCAGTTCATCTGGGGCGTGCGCGACGAGGTCGCCGGGCAGCTGGGCCTGCCGCCCGACAAGGTTCGAGTCGTCTGTGAGTTCATGGGCGGCGGCTTCGGGTCGAAGAACGGCGCCGGCGACCACACGTTCATCGCCGCCGAGCTCGCGCGCAGGACCGGCCGGCCCGTCCGCTGTGCGCTGACGCGGCGCGAGGAGAACCAGGCAACCGGCAACCGCAACGCGACGATCCAGCGCCTCAAGGCAGGCGCCCGCTCCGACGGCACGCTCGTCGCCCTCTCAGGCGAGTTCGTGAACGCCGTCGGCTGGTCCGGCTGGACTGCGACCACCGAAGGCCCGATGCAGATGCTCTACGCCTGCGACAACGTTGAGACGGTCACCTACGGCGCGAAGATCAACACCCCGCCGATGCGCGCTTTCCGGGCGCCGGGGTTCGTCGAGGGCACGTTCGGCCTCGAGTGCCTGCTCGACGAGCTCGCCGTCAAGCTCGACCTCGACCCGCTCGAAGTGCGCCGCCTGAACTACTCGCACGCCGACGACGACCGGCCGTACTCGTCCAAGAGGCTCATGGAGTGCTACAAGCGCGCGGAGCCGCACTGGGAGCGGCGGCACGAGGTTCGCGCGAGCAGCGAGGGCGCCTGGAAGCGCGGTGTCGGCCTGGCCAGCCAGGTCTGGTACGGCGGAGGCGGGCCGCCGTCCTATGCCTGGGTGCGACTCGGCGCCGACGGACGGGCGACCGTGATCACGGCGATGCAGGACATCGGTACCGGCACGGCGACGGCGATGACGCAGATCGCCGCCGAGGAGCTGGGGCTACCGCTCGACAGCGTCGACTTCGTGCTCGGCGACTCGGCCCGCGGGCCCTACGCGTCGATCTCGGCGGGCTCGTCCACGACCCCGTCGATGGGCCCGGCCGTGCGCGCCGCGGCCGCAGACGCAGGACGCCAGATCCTCGAGATCGCGGCTCAACGCTACGACAAGGAGCAGCGCGTCCTGTCGCTGAAGGACGGCCAGGTCGTCTCGGCGGACGGCGGCTCGTGGCCGGTGGCAGAGGTCGTGGGGCTCCTGGAGGACGCGCAGATTCTCGGCAAGGGCGCGCGCGGGCCGAACCCGGCCGGCATGCAGGTGCTGACCTTCGGCGTCCAGGTCGTCGAGGTCTCCGTCGACACGGAGACCGGCGAGGTGCAAGTGGACCGGGTGGCCGCGATCCACGACGTCGGCCGCGTGATCAACCCGCTGGGCGCGTCGAGTCAGGTCGAGGGCGGGATCATCCAGGGCATCGGCCACACCCTCTCGGAGGAGCGACTGCTCGATCCGCAGACCGGGACGATCCTCACGCAGAGCCTCGACGCGTACAGGCTCCCGACGATCGCCGACGTTCCGCCCGAGATCGTGACCGACCTCCTCGACATCCCCGACGAGCACCTGACCAATCTCGGCTCGAAGGGCCTGGGCGAGCCGCCGATCGTGCCGATCGCCGCCGCGATCGCAAACGCGATCCGAGACGCGACCGGGGCCAACGTGCACTCGCTGCCGATCTCCCGAGAGGAGATGCTCCGCGCGCTGCGCGAGGCGGGCGACCGTACCGGGGAGAAGGTTGCAGCTCCAGCGTCCTGAGAGCGCCGAGGCGGCGACGGCCGCGCTCGGCAACGGATCGGTCGCGCTCGCCGGCGGCACCGAGCTCGTCCAGCTCATGCGCGACGGCCTCGTGAACGCGGACACGCTGATCGCGATCAGCGACGTCGTCCCGCGGGGGATCGACGGGACGCGCATCGGCGCCGGGACGACGCTTGCCGAGCTCGAGGTCGACACGGAGATTCCCCAGGCGCTGCGAGAGGCCTGTGCACTCGCTGCCTCGCCCCAGCTCCGCTCGATGGGCACGATCGGCGGCAACCTGCTCCAGGCGACACGCTGCTGGTACTGGCGCCTCAACTTCCCGTGCTACCTGCACGGCGGCGACCGCTGCCACGCCCGTCAGGGCGAGCACCGTGAGCACGCGATCTTCGGGAACGAACGGTGCGCGTCCGCGCACCCGTCAGACATCGCGGCAACGCTGCTCGCACTGGGAGCCACCGTGCGCACGACGCGACGAGAGCTGACGGTTGCCGACCTCTACCGGCTCCCGACAGACGACAATCGTGACGTGACGACGATCGAGCCCGACGAGTTGATCCTCGACCTGGAGGTGCCGCAGCCGGAGGCGAGCACGTACCTGAAGGCGATGGACCGGCGGCGGTTCTCGTTCGCGATCGTCGGTGTGGCCGCAGCTCGATTCGGCCAGGACGTTCGGCTCGCGCTGGCCGGCGTTGCGCCCATTCCCTGGGCACTCGAGTCCCCAGACACCCTTGAGGAAGCCACGCCGTTGCCGGGCACGGCGTACAAGGTCGAGGTCGCGCGCACGCTGGTTCGGCGGGCCGTGGAGGCCGTCTCGTGAGGCGCTTGCTGCTCCTCCTCCTGGTCGCTGCGCTCGCAGGGTGCGGCGGTGACGACGGCAGCGACGGCGGCAACGCGCAACAATCCGACTGCGACGTGCAAGGAGACGCTCAACTAGCGGAGCTCGAAGAGGGCAAGACCTACCGTCTGGTCATGCAGACGAACAAGGGCGCCTTCACGATCGAGCTCGACCGCGAGACCGCGCCGTGCACGTCGGCGTCGTTCGTGAGCCTGGCGAACAAGGGCTTCTTCGACGGGATCAAGTTCCATCGGATCGTCCCGGGCTTCGTCATCCAGGGCGGCGATCCGACCGGCCAGGGAACGGGCGGGCCTGGATACTCGACGGTCGACGTCCCTCCCGACGACGCGAAATACACGAAAGGCGTCGTCGCCATGGCGAAGACCCCGGCCGAGCCCGCAGGCACAGCCGGAAGTCAGTTCTTCGTCGTCACTGCCGAGGACTCGGGCCTCGGTCCGGACTACGCGGTGCTCGGAAAGGTCGTCGAAGGTCTCGACGTCGTCGAGAAGATCGGCAAGCTGGGCGGGCCGGACGAGCGTCCGACCGAGCCCGTCGAGATCAAGACCGTCAAGGTCGAAACCTCCTAACTCGCTACGATCCTGCGCTAATGCGGCGCCGACTTGCGGCACTTCTTGGCGTGGCAATCGTGTCGGGACTCGTCGCGGGCACGGTTGCGAGCGCGAAGGCCGAACGGCCGCGGGCCAGCCTGCCCCGGCCCGCCGGCGCGCCGCTCGACGTCACCGACAGGCCCTGTCCGCTGCCGGAGCGCTACCGCGACGCCTTCCGTACCGCCGCCCGAGACTCCACGCTGCCGGTGGCGCTGCTCCTCGCCGTGGCCCGCGTCGAGTCGAACGTCCGGCACTCGGCACGCTCGGAGGCCGGAGCCCGAGGCCTGTTGCAGCTGATGCCCTCCACGGCGGCCGAGCTGGAGCTCGACCCCGATCACCCTGGGGAGAACGTGCTCGCCGGAGCGCGGTACCTCCGTCAGATGCTCGACCGGTTCAAGACGCCCGACCTCGCTCTCGCCGCGTACAACGCAGGACCGACGGCGGTCGAAGAGGCGGCTGGCGCGCCGGGCTCGGAGACGCTCACGTACGTTGCAAACGTGAACCGACTCTGGCGAAAACTCCACGGCTGCTCATAGGTCCCCGCCCACGGGGCGGGGACTCGCCGAAAATGCTTCGCACTTTCGGCGACTAAAAGCACTCCGCGGTGGATGCCTGCGCCCCGACCAGCGTGTTGCAGCGACAGTAACCAGATGAGGTCGACCCATCCAGTTAGCGCAGTCGTCTTAGCGGCCGGCGCGTCGACCCGCTTCGGCTCTCCGAAGCAACGGGTGCTGCTCGACGAGGTGCTCGCGCGCGTGCGCGAGAGCTCGGTCGGCGATGTCGTCGTCGTCACGGGTGCGCACGAAGTCGAGACGGATGCGAGGGTCGTTTCGTGCCCGGAATGGGAACGCGGGGTCGGCGCATCGCTTCGCTGCGGCTTGCGCGCTTTGCCTCCGGAGAGGCAGGCCGCCGTCGTCGTCCTGGCAGACGGGCCGGACCTCGCGCCAGAGGCGATCGACCGCGTGATCGAGGTCTGGCGCGAGAGCGCTGCCGAGGTCGTAGCGGCCACTTATGGAGGTCAGCGGCTCCATCCGGTGCTGCTCGCCCGTCCGGTCTGGGAGCGGATCCCGGACGAAGGCGCCCGCGAGCTTCCCGGGCTCCTCGTTCCCTGCGACGACCTCGACCCTCCAGGAGACGTCGACTTTGCCGATGAACTCCCAGAGAGGTTCAAGCCCCCGACCGGCGAAGAATGAGGATCCACCGTGGAGCTCGTCACCGACCTCAAAGGAAGAGTTGAGACGCCGCCGCTTGCGGCCGCGCGCCTGCGCCGCCAGCTAACGGTCGAGCGCGCCGCGAAGATCGCGAAGCTGACGGCCGACGAGGTCTCCTGGCTCGAGGAGGGCCGCCTCTACCGCTTCGAGTCGAGCGAGGCTGCGGTCACGGCGCTCCTCCTCTACTCGACCGCGCTCGGCATCAGCCGCAGGGAGGCCCGTCAGCTCGCAGGGCTACCCGTGTTGCCGCGCCCGACGCTCACAGACGCGAAGAGCAAGACCGCGTTCGGGGTGGGGCTTTCGGTCGTCGCGGCGACCGTGGCGGCAGTGTTCCTTTTGCCCGGTCTCGTCCGCGGGTCAAGCCCGGAGCCCACGAGCGCGACGCAGGCCGGCTTGCCGGCGACCTGGAAGATCTCCGTCGACGTCCTGAACGGAAGCGGCGACATGAACTACACGCGGCGGGTCGCAGATCGGATCGGCTCGAAGGCCTACCGCATCGAGCGCGTCTCGCGTGCCGATCGGTTCGACTACCCCGAGACGGCGGTCTACTTCCACTCGGGAGGCCAGCGCATCGCCGAACGGCTCGCCGACGAGCTCCAGGTCCCGGCGAAGCCGCTCCCCGGCCTCGGTGACCCGAAGCGCCTCGTCGTCGTCGTTGGCCCGGCGCGTCTTTAGAGCTCTAGACGCAGGTCCGAGAGGCGCGCCTTCATCTCGAGCGGCATCGGCTCGACGACCTGGCGCACGTAGCGCCTGAGGCTCTGCTCGAACTTGTACCGCTTGCGGCAGTACGAGCACGTTTCGAGATGCCCCTCTGCCTCGCGCATCTCAGTGTCGGTCAACTCGCGGTCGAGGAATGGTTGCAATACCTCTTCGCACCAGTCGCACGGGTCGATGGCCATCATGAGGTCCCCGCCCACGGGGCGGGGACTCGCCGAGAGTGCTCCGCACTCTCGGCGACTGCAAGCACGCCCCATTGTCTGCCTGCCGCACCGACCGACGTGTTGCAGCGGCTTCCTCGAAGCACTCCAACTACACGAAGGTCAGCGCTCGGGTCGATGCCCATCAGTCTTTCACCGCCACATCTGCCAGCTCTTTCTTCAGGATACGCCGACCACGATGCAAACGTGACATGACGGTCCCGACCGGAATGTCGAGGATCTGCGCCGCGTCTGCGTACGAGAAGTCGCCGATGTCGACGAGGACGACCACGTCACGGAAGTCGTGCGGCACCTCGGCGAGAGCGTCGACGATGTCGTCTTGCGAGAGGCGCTCGATGACGCGCTCTTCGTCCTTCTCACCCGACGTCGCCTCCAGGCGGTCGTAGAGGTAGTAGTCACGCTCTTCGAGTGACTGCATGTCGGGCGAACGCTGCACCCGCCGACCGCGGTCGATGTTCAGGTTGGTGAGGATCCGGAGGAGCCAGGCGCGGAGATTGGTGCCCGGCGTGAAGGATCGCCAGCTTCGGAAAGCGCGTGCGTAGGTCTCCTGCACGAGGTCTTCCGCCTCTTCCTTCGAGCTCACGAGCCCCCGGGCCACCCGGTACACCTGGTCAGCAAGGTCAAGAGCTTCCTCCTCGAAACGGACACGCTCTCGCGCATCGTCTGCCAGCCGCCGGGCCTCGCTTTCGGTCTCGCTCATTTCCCGGCGACCCTAGCAACCACAAACGTAAGCCGGACGTGACCTATTCCCGATGGTTGAGCCGCTTTCGAACGGGTAAAGGACTTGCAAACGACAAGGGGGCCGGATGGAAGGCTATGACGTCGTAACGATCGAGGACGAGAAGGTTGGCACGGTCGTCGGCACGCACGGCGACCACCTGATCGTCGAGCAGGGCACGATCCGCAAGTCGCGGCACGCACTTCCGCGGACGTTCACCGAGGTGAACGACGGTGAGCAGGTCGTGCGCATGACCGTCACCAAGGACATCTTCTGCGACTCGCCCAAGATCAACGGCGAGGTCGACGAGACCGCGATCGCAGTGCACTACGGCCTGTCGGAAAGCTCCGAGGCAGCGTCCCCCGAAAGCATGGAGGTCACGCCTGCTACCCAGGAGCGCGCCGAGACCCGCGAGCAGCTGGGCGGCGAGACCGATCAGGGCGTGCCGGCAGAGTCGCCGGCGCTACTGGGCGACCGGTACGAGCATACGAAGAACTAACTAGCGGGACGGGCGGAAGTGGCCGTCGGGTGAAAACCCACGCGGGCCATTTCCGCCAGCAGGGCCTCGCGGCTCGTCTTGTCGTCGTCCCACGAGAGGACGACCTCCCCCATCAGGTTCGCGTTCGCGAACTCGAGGCCGTCGTGTCCTCGGAGGGCGCCCGCGAGCCGGCCGACGCAGCGCTCGCAGCGGATCCCGCTCATCTGAAACGTCTCGGTCTGGGTCACTCAGCTCGAGCTTAGCGTTCGCTCTACGAGATCCGAGCAGACAGCATTGAGGCCATCCTGGCGGCGAACCTGGAGCTGCCGCTCACCCTCCGTCGTGGTCAGATCGAAGCCTGCCAGGAGCTCGGCAGATCCGAGCCGCTCGGCAGCCGGCCTCACGAGCTCGATCAGCTCGGCCGCGAGCTCCGAAGCCTTGGCGACCCGCTCGCCGCTCGGATGGAAGATGTCCGCCTCGAGCCCGAAGCGAAGCGCTCCCCAGCGGTTCTGCTGGTAGAGCCCACGCCCAGGCGGGTCGTACTCGGGTGGATCGCCCTCCAGGACGGTCACGGCGAGCGCCTGAACGAGCGCGGTGAAGGCCGCGGTGACGGCGAGGCTCGTCGGCTGGTCGGGCATCCGCACCTCCAGCGTCCCGAACTTCGGGTGTGGCCGCACGTCCCACCAGAAGCGGGTGTAGTCGGCAGCCATTCCCAGCCGCACGAACCGGTCGATGAACGCCTCCCACTCCTCGTAGGAGCGAAACGGGGGCAGCGAGCCGCTGCGCGGGAGCTGAGCGAGCACTTCGGCACGGTTCGAGGCCAGACCGGTTTCCTCTCCGGCCAGAAACGGAGAGTTGGCCGACATGGCGAGGATCACCGGCAGCCAGGGAAGAGTGGCCTCGAGGGCGTGGAAGCAGGCATCGGCGCTCGGCATGCCGACGTGCACGTGCAGGCCGCTCACACCCTGGCGCCGCGCGGAGATCCCCAGGTAGTCGACGAACTCGGTGTAGCGCGGCTCGTCGACGATCTCCTGATCCTTGGGCCGGCTGAACGGATGCGTGCCTGCTGCCGCGAGCGCGAGGCCGCGTTCTTTCGCCAGCTCTGCCCCCAGGCGGCGGAGCTCGGCGATCACGTCCCGCGCCTCCCGGGCGCTCTCGCACACACCCGAGTTCAGCTCGAGCGCCGATGCGAAGAGCTCGCTCTTGAAGAGCCCGGCATGCTTGGTGTCCTCGCTGGCCTCGATCAGCTCCGCTGCGCGCGGGGACAGCGCGAGCGTCTTGCCGTCGAGCACCATCAGCTCCTCCTCGACGCCGACCGACCAGGGAGTGCTCTCTCCGAAGTGCGCCTCGATCGGCACGCAGCAAGGCTAGCCTCCGCCTTAGACGACGACCGAAAGGAGGCGCGATGCCGGCGGACCCGTACGACCTGATCGTGCTCGGAGCGGGCTCAGCCGCACGGGCAGGAGCCCAGAAGGCGTCACAGGAGCACGGCGCCAAGGTTGCCCTGATCGAGAGCACGCGCTGGGGCGGCAGCTGCCCCAACGTGGCGTGCAAGCCGACCAAGGCTTACCTGGTCGTCGCCGAGCTCGTCCACGACGTCAACCGTCTTGCGCCCGTCGTCGGCATCGACGTCGGGCCGGCCCACGCCGTGCTCCCCCGCGTCAAGGCGCGTAAGGACGCGCTGAAGAAGCCCCAGGAGGAATGGGTAGAGCAGCTCCGTGAGCAGGGCTACGACACCTATGACGGCGAGGCCGAGCTCGTCACTGCGGACACTGTGCGGGTAGACGACGAGGAGCTACGGGCCGAGCGGATCCTGATCGCCACGGGCTCGCGGACCGCGATCCCGCCGATCGAGGGCATCGACGACATCGACTGGATCGACCACGTTTCGGCGCTCGAGCTGACCGAGCTGCCCGAGTCGCTGCTCGTCGTCGGCGGCGGCCCCGTTGGGCTCGAGCTCGGCCAGGCGTTCTCACGCTTCGGCTCGCAGGTGACCGTCGTGCATTCCCGCGACCACCTCGCCCCGCGCACCGACGAGCAGGCAGCCGACGAGTTGGCCGGCGCGTTGCAGGACGAGGGCATCGAGCTCGTCATGAGCTCGCGCGTCCAGCGGGTCGAGAAGCGCGGAGCGGAAGTCGTGGCCACGATCGTCCCGAAGGACGGCGAGGGCTCACACGAGGTGAGCGTGACCCACGTCCTCTTGGCCTCGGGACGCGTGCCGAACGTCGAGGCGCTCAACCTCGAGCGGATCGGGATCGCGGGCCACAAGGCGGGAATCGTGGTCGACGAGCATCTACGCACTTCGGTTGACGCGATCTGGGCCGCCGGCGACGTGACCGGGCTGGCACAGCTGACGCCGATCGCCCAGTACCAGGCACGCCTCGCCGTGGACGACATGTTCATGGATGACGCGCCCGCCGCCGACTACTCGGTGCTGCCGACCTCGATCTTCACGGATCCCGAGGTGGCGGGAGTCGGGCTCACCGAGCAGGACGCGCTAGCCGAGGGGCTCGACTTCGAGACGTCCGAGCACGACGGCGTCCAGCGTGCGCAGTTCATCGAGGCGAACCACATCCTCTACAAGCTCGTCTACGAGCGGGAGTCGCGACGGGTCCGCGGCATCCACGTCGTGGCGCGGAACGCGGGCGACATCGTCCAGGGCTTCTCGCTGGCGATGAAGCTCGGGGCGACCGTCGACGACATCGCCTGGATGCACCACGTGTATCCAACGTTCGGCGAGGGCCTCAAAGCCGCGGCCGAGAAAGCCAGGCCGGTCGCGGTCGAGGCCTAGTCCGACAGGTCCGGTGCCTGGCACCGGACCTGTCGTAAAGAGAGGGCGCCCCCCGCCGGGGGTTGAGCGCCGGGTTGGCGGGGGACGCTTTCTGGGCCGCTTATCCCTGGGGAGAGGGAGGTTGCCGCCCAAGCTTGATCTCGACCGTCTTGCGGTCCTCGCCGCGGTAGAGCTCGAGCTTCAGTCGATCGCCCGGCTCCTTGCCGGCAACGATCTCGCGTAGCCGCTCGTTCGACGTGAGGTCGGCTCCGTCGGCCTTGACGACGATGTCGCCACCGATCATGTAGCTCTCACCGGCGACGACGACGCGGGTCTTGCCCCCTTGCAGACCCGCGTCTGCCGCGCCGCTGTCGGGGAGGACACGTTCGACGATGAGCCCCTTGCTCACCGGCAGCCTGAAAATCTTGGCCATGCTCGCCGCCACCGGGCGCGCCTCGATGCCGAGGAACGAGTGGTCGACGCGGCCCTTTTCCTTGAGCTGCGCCACGACGTCCCGGACGGTGCCGATCGGCACGGCGAACCCGATGCCCACGTTGCCCTGTCCGTCGGCGCCACCGGTCTCGATCGCCGAGTTGACGCCGATCACCTGACCCCGTGCGCTCATCAGCGGGCCGCCCGAGTTCCCGCGATTCAACGCGGCATCGGTCTGGATGGCATGGTCGATCGTGAAGCCGCTGGGCGCACGAAGCGGGCGCTGAACGGCGCTCACGATGCCTCGGGTTGCGCTGCGCTCGAGGCCGAAAGGATTGCCGATCGCCAGCACGTCGTCACCGACGCGGATCGCGGCCGAGTCGCCGAGCGGCAGCGGCCGCAACGCTCGCGAGCTCGCCTCGACCTTGAGCAGGGCGATGTCGGTGGAGGGATCCTTGCCGACGATCTTCGCCTTCATCGAGTCGTTGTTCGAGAAGCTGACCTCGACGGTGTCGGCGTTGTCGATGACGTGGAAGTTCGTGACGATGTAGCCGGCCTTGTCGATGACGAAGCCGGACCCGAGCGCACGCTGGGTCTCGTCGGGCACGTCGAAGCCGAAGAACGGATCGGCCTCGCCCTCGACCTTGCTCGTGGTCGTGACCTGGACGACGCCCGGTGCAGCGCGGCTGTAGATCTCCCCGATCGAGAGAGCGCCCAGGGGGCGGGATTGGGAGGCGACCTGCGACTGTCCCGAAGAGGAGTCCCTGATCACTTCCCGGACGGTCGTCGTCGCCTCCGCATATCCCGTCAACTTGGCGCCGCCGAGTGCGACGGCACCGCCGGCAACCGCAGCGACGAGTAGCGCCGCAGCGGGCGCGAGGGTTTCTCGCCGCCCTCGGAATTGCATGACCTGACTATGAGCGCGGGCCGTTTAACTGCGCTTTGTGCCTCTGTTAAGGAGTGTTGAGCTAGCGTTTCGGCGCGCAGTTGCGGGCCGGATCGAGGCGTGCGAGGTTGCACCGCAGGGTCTTCTTCGCCGAGATGAGCCGGGCGCCGTCCCACCGAAGCGCCGTTGTGCGTAGACCTCCGCGGCAGTGCACGGACATTTCCTTGTAAGGGCACGGACCGACTGCCTCCTGCACCCGGAGCGCTCCTCCAAGGATCCTCGCGCCGCCCTCGCAGAAGTCGCGCGCGAACAGCTCACCCGTTCGACCCCCGGCAAAGGCGACTAGGCGCCGAACCCCACACGCTGCCGTGCCCAGCGACTCCTTGATCAGCACATCGTGATGTCCGTCGCCGGTGACGTCTCCGACGTCGAAACCGTGATACGCCCCGTACGGGGAGCGGTACCCATACACCTTGTGCCAGCGACCATCCCGTCGTTCCCAGACCCATAGGCCCTGCTCGTCGCGTGTCGCGTACTTCATTCGGATTGAGCGCCGCCATGCGACAAGCAGCTGCTCGGGTGCGCCGCCGGCACGCGGCAGCGTCCGCGTCTCGAAGGTCGCGAACCGCGGCGCCAGTCGTGCATGGCCCCTGGCCTCTGCGTAGACCCAGGGCTCGCGCGGCTGGAAGACGCGAGCCGCCGTCGGGCGACAGGGGCCAGGGCAGCGAACACTCGACTGCTGTCCTGCCCGGACGAGGACGCCCCGCAGCCGCTGCTCGTTTCCGCCACTGATGAAGGCGGAGCCGCGGTAGACACGAAGGACGACCCGCCGGGAAAACGCACGCACCGCATACGAGGTCAGGCCTCCGAGCGGCGTCACCATCGCCCGCGCCCCGTCGCCTGGGCCCCCGGGGACCCAGAACTGGCCTGTGTGTCGATCCGCGCGGGCGAAAATCCGGTTGCCAGAGAACGAATCGCCTCGGTCTCCACGCTCATAGCCGCCAACCGTGCTCTCGCCTTCGAACAGCCGGACGCGCAGCAGGTTGCAGTCCGGCGCACCCATTTCGATCCAGCCGCCGGGCGAGACCTCGATCGGTGATCCGGGTGCAACCAGGTGTCCAGGCCGGAGTGGGAACGGGTCGTCGTCGTGGTTCCAGTCGTACGAAGTCGCCGATCCGTGCATGTCGAAGACACGAAGCGGTCCCGAGTCGCAACTCGCAGTCGGTAGCTCGATCAACCGCTCAGCGCGAGCGCGCAGGCCGTTCCGGCAGCGCGCCGCAGCCGAGATGAGAATCGCATCCCCGGCCGTCGCCACGTCGTCCGCGCCCCCAACCGCGCGGCCGTTGTAGCGGATCTGTCTGCCTGCGCTCAGCCGCAGGCCTGCACAACGGGGCTCGACCGAGAACCGTGGCTCCACGTCCCAGTAGCGCACCCCGAGAACGTTCGTGTCGTCGTCCGGATCCGCGAACGGCATCGTCTCGTGGATCGTGAGGCGCAACCCGGGCTCGTCGTCGTGCAGCCCTCCCCAGACCGCCGACCCGGCGGCAATGCAGAACACAAGTGCGAAGACCCACCGCACGGGCGCGAGCGTAGCGCCGTTTCTAAGCGGTCGCCATCGCCGCCCGAATCCTTCGCGCCTCGAGGTTGCGGCCGACGAAGGCGGCCCCAGCGATGACCGCGGTGAGAACGAGGACGATGACGACACCACCCCGGAGCCGAGTCAGCGATTCCATCAGCGCTCCCACGGCCGCAGCGCACGGGATCGTGAGGATCCACGCCAGGAGGATGTTCCCGGCCACGCCCCAGCGAACCGCCGAGAACCGGGTGCTGGCGCCGGCACCGAGCACGGAGCCCGAGATCGTGTGTGTCGTGGAGACCGGGAAGCCGTAGCGCGCCGTCAGCCAAAGGATGACCGCAGTCGATGTCTGGGCTGCGAACCCCTGCGGCGGGTTGAGTTTCGCCACGCGCGTACCGAGCGTCTTGATGATCCGCCAGCCGCCCGCGTACGTCCCCGCCGCCATCGCGGCCGCTGCGGAGACGATCACCCAGGTCGGGACGTGGAACGGCTCCGCCTCGATGTGGCCGGACGAGATCAGGGCAAGCGTGATGATCCCCATCGTCTTTTGCGCGTCATTCGTTCCATGCGTGAAGGCAACGAAAGCGCCCGACAGGAGTTGGAGCCGCCGGAAGATTCGGTTGACGATCCCCGGCGACCGCTTGCGGATGATCCACAGGAGACCTGTCATCAGCGCAGCCGCCCCGATCAACCCGAGGAGAGGCGCCAGCAAGGACGGGATCAGCACCTTCTCCTTGAGCCCGTCCCACTTGACGACGTCGAATCCAGTCGCGGCGACCGCTGAGCCGAGAATGCCTCCGATGAGCGCGTGGCTCGAGCTTGAGGGCAGCGCGAGGTACCACGTGATCAGGTTCCAGGTGATCGCCCCTACGAGCCCGGCGAGCACGACCTCGAGGGTGATCACATCGGGGTTGACGATCCCCTTCGCGACCGTCGCTGCCACCTCGAGAAAGACGAACGCCCCGGCGAAGTTGAGGATCGCCGCGCTGAGGACGGCTGCGCGCGGAGACAGAGCGCGGGTCGAGACGCTGGTGGCGATCGCGTTCGCCGTGTCGTGAAACCCGTTCGTGAAGTCGAAGAACAACGCGACCACGACGACGGCGACGAGCGTGAAGTCGTCCATGAACTAGACGTTCTTGACGACGATGTTGCCGACGAGGTCGGCGGCGGTCTCACAGGCGTCGAGCGCCTCCTCGAGGGCCTCGAAGATGTCTTTCCACCGGATGACCGTCAGCGGGTCGCGCCCGCCGTCCTCGAAGAGGCCGGCGATCGCGCCCCGCACGATCCGGTCGCCTTCGTCCTCGAGCTGCTTCACCTCGAGGAGGTGCGGCCGTACGCGCGTCAGATGCCGAAGTTCGGCAACGCTCTTCACCAGGTGCTCGACTGCGAGGACGAGCACGCGGCACTGCTCGACCGCCTCCTCCCGGGTCTTCTGGACCTTGTAGAGGCCGAGCAGGTCCGACGCGTTCTCGATGTGGTCGACGACGTCGTCGAGCGCCGTGGCGAGCTCGTAGATGTCCTCGCGGTCGAACGGAGTGATGTACTGCGTGTTGAGCAGCTCGATCAGCTCACGGGTCAGCTCGTCGCCCTTGTGCTCGAGCGCCTTGACGTCGGCCTGACGCACACCCTGCTCGGGGAACTCGCGGAAGCGCCGCTCGACCAGCCGCGCGGTATCCAGTGCGTTCTCAGCCGCACGACTGAAAAGGTCATAGAACTCGCTCGTGCGAGGAACCAGTGCTAAGCGCACGCGCGGATTCTAGGGACGCGCTCGGACTCAGGTGCTCGAGGACGAGTCGTCGTCCTCGACGTGCGACGCGTCCGTGAACTCGCGGAACTCGCCGGTGACGAGATACGCGGTCTGCTCGCCGATGTCGACGGCGTGGTCCCCGATCCGCTCGAGGCAGCGCGAGACGATGATCATGCGCAGGCCCCACTCGCGGAGCGCCGGGTTGCTACCGAGCGCGAGCACGTGCTGGACGACTCGGCGGTTGCCGCGATCGACGAGCTCGTCGAGATCGACGAGAGTCTCGGCCGCGGCCAAATCTCGTTCGACGAACGAGTCGAGCGACGCACGGATCATCTCCTCGTCGCGCGCGCCCATCTCCTGGAAAGCCTCGATCAGCTTCGGGGTCCGGAGAGATCCCGTACACGAGCTTGGTCAGCTTCGCGATCGTCACGCAGTAGTCCGCCATCCGCTCGAGGTGCAGGTTCGTGTGCAGCATCCCGAGCACCAGCCGCAGGTCGCTGGCCGCCGGCGCCTGGCGGGCGAGCAGCGACGCGATTCCCTCCTGGATGCCGACGTACTGCCGGTCGACCTCGTCGTCGAAGGCGATCACCTCGTCGGCGAGCTCGGGATCGCGCTTCTCCAGCGCCTCCATCGCACCTCGGAGCGCCCGCAGGACGAGCTCGCCTTCCTCGACGAGGTTCGCCTGGATCGATGTCGATCTCGACCTGAAGCGTGACTCGCATCCGGCTCATCCGAAGCGCCCGGTGACGTAGTCCTCAGTCCGCTTGTCGCCGGGCTGGGTGAAGATCTTGCTGGTCGAGTCGTACTCGACGAGGATTCCCGACCGCTCTCCCTCCTCGCCGCGCTCGATGCTGAAGAACGCGGTCATGTCGGCCACTCGCGCGGCCTGCTGCATGTTGTGCGTGACGACGACGATCGTGTACTCCTCCTTCAACTGGTGCATCAGATCCTCGATCCGCGTCGTCGCGATCGGGTCGAGCGCCGAAGCCGGCTCGTCCATGAGGATCACCTCCGGCTCGACGGCGAGGCAGCGCGCGATGCAGAGCCGCTGCTGCTGGCCGCCCGAGAGGCTGAGCGCGCTCTTCTTCAGCCGGTGACCGACCTCGTCCCAGAGCGCCGCCTGGTGCAGCGCCTTCTCGACCCGGTCGTCGAGATTGTCCGTCATCCCGAGCACCCGCGGCCCGAAGGCGACGTTGTCGTAGATCGACTTGGGGAACGGGTTCGGCTTCTGGAAGACCATTCCGATCCGCTTCCGCACCTCCACGGCGTCGACTTCGGGCCCGTAGAGATCCTGGTCGTGGTAGAGGATCTTCCCGTCGATCTTCGCCCCGGGAATGAGGGCGTTCAGGTGATTGAAGCAACGGATGAACGTGCTCTTCCCGCACCCGGACGGCCCGATGAAGGCGGTCACGTAGTTCCGGTAGATCTCGAGCGAGACGTCCTTGAGGGCGGGCTGCCCGTCGTACGAGACACTCAGGTCCTTCACGTCGAACACAACCTGTTGCGCTCCTCGGGCGGGCTGCCTGCGATCGTCGCGCTGGACGAGGCTCTCGAGGCTCACTTCGCCGATTGTGCCAGGTGGATTCGTGGTCTCGGCCATCCTCACCACTTTCTCTGGTAGCGATTGCGAAGCCAGATCGCGAGGGAGTTCAACGTGAGCAGGATCCCGAGCAGGACGATGATCCCTCCGGCGGCGACCCCTCTGAACTCCTCCTGCGGCCGGGCGATGTACTGGAAGATCTGCACGGGCAGCGCCGTGAAGTCGCCGAGCAGCGTCGGGTTGAACGAGACGTAGGTCAGGGCGCCGACGAGGAGCAGCGGGGCGGTCTCACCCAGAGCCCGGGACAGAGCAAGGATCGACCCCGTCGCGATCCCGGGAGTGGCTCCGGGCAGCACCTGCCGCCAGACGACCTGCCACTTCGTCGCGCCGAGTGCGTACGCGCCCTCGCGGATCGACCCTGGGACGGCCCGGATCGCCTCACGGGCGGCGATGATCACAGTCGGCAGGACGAGCAGCGTCAAGATGAACGCGCCGGCGAGCAGCACGCGGCCGAGGCCGAGACCGCGAACCAGGAACGCGAGACCGAGAATCCCGTAGACGATCGACGGAACTGCCGCCAGATTCTGGATGTTGATCTCGAGCCAGCGGTTGTACCAACGCTCTCGGTCCGCGTACTCCTCGAGGTAGATGGCGGTGCCGACGCCGATGGGGACGGTCAGCGCGATCAGCAGGAAACCGAGGAAGATCGTCGCCAGGATCGCGGGCTCCGCCCCGGCGATTGCGGGGTCGGCGGAAGGCGGCTCGAAGAGCAGGACCGCGTCCACGTACTGCCAGCCCTCGAGGAAGACCTGGACGAGCAGCGCGCCGAGCGTGACGATGCCGATCGCGAGCGAGAAGAGCAGGAACCCGTGGAACGCGAGCGCCGCTCAGATGGCCCCGGCGACGGGTCCCTTCTCCGCCCAGGGCGCCGGGCATCGAGCTCACTCGTACACCTCCCTGAAGCGCCGCACGAGTCGGATCGAGATCATGTTCATCACGAGCGTCATGACGAACAGGGTCGCGCCGACCGCGAAGATCGTCTTGTAGGCGGTCGTCCCCGTTGCGACGTCACCCTGGGCGGTCGCCGCGATGAAGGCGGTCATCGTCTGCACGGCTTCAGTCGGATTGAGCGTCAGGTTCGGCTGGCCGCCGGCTGCGATGAGGACGATCATCGTCTCGCCCACCGCGCGCGAGATCGCCAGGACGAAGGAGGCGATGATCCCCGAGATCGCGGCCGGGACGACGATTCGGGTCGCGACCTGCATCCGCGTCGACCCGAGCGCGTAGGCGCCCTGGCGCAGGTCGCGCGGAACCGCCGACATCGCGTCCTCCGAGACCGAGGCGACCGTCGGGATGAGCATCACGCCCATGACGAGCGCAGCGCTCAGGGCGCTGAACGGCCCCACCTTGAAGCCGACGTCCTGCAGCAGCGGGCCGACGAACGTGAGCGCGAAGTAGCCGAAGACCACGGTCGGGATCCCGGCCAGCACCTCGAGCGTCGGCTTGAGGATGCTGCGGGCGCGCTGGTGCGCGTACTCGCTGAGGTAGATCGCGGCTCCGAGCCCGAAGGGTGCGCACACGAGAACGGCGACGAGCGTGACGAGGAGCGTTCCCGCCACGAGCGGCAGGACGCCGAACTTCGGCTCGCTGAAGAGCGCCGTCCACTCCGTTCCGGTCAGGTAGTCCCACAGGGAGACCTCGCGGAAGAACTCGATCGCCGGGATGAAGAGCGCGACGACGATGCCGACCGTCGTCGCCACGGACACGAGGGCGCACAGGGCGAGGAGCCCCTTGATGACATCCTCGCCCCAGCGCCTGCGTACCGCTTTCAGCTGCGGAACAGCAGGGGAGAGCTCACTCGTCGCCACGTGGTTCGGTGAGCCCTCCCTGTGTCCTAGCGGTTGTTGACTGCCGCGTTGTACTGCCGCTTCGCCTTCGCGAGCTGACGCTTGGTCAGCGCCACGAAGCGCGCCGTTCGTGCGATCGAGCGCTCGTTGAGGATGATGAACCTGATGAACGCCCGCACCACGCCCCGGTTGAAGGACGACTTCTTCGCGTAGATGAAGAGCGGCCTGGCGAGCGGCTTGTAGGTGCCGGCCTGGACGCTCGCGATGCTCGGCGCGACGCACGACGTGCCGTTGTGGATCCTGAGCAGCTTCAGGCGGCTCTTGTTCTCGACGTAGTACGAGTACCCGAAGTAGCCCATCGCGCCGCGTTCGCCCTCGACCCCGCGCACCAGCACGTTGTCGTCCTCGCTCGCTGTGAAATCCGACCGGCTCTGCTTGGCCTTGCCGTTGATCTTCTCGGTGAAGAAGTCGAAGGTGCCGGAGTCGGTTCCCGGCCCGAAGAGCTTCAGCGGGACATCCGGGAAGCTCGGCCGCACCTCGTTCCAGTTGTCCACCTTCGAGCCCTTGTCCCAGATCTTCTTCAGCTCGGCCGGCGTGATGCAGTTGATCCAGGTCACGTTCTTGTTGACGACGACGGAGAGCCCGTCATTCGCGACCAGGAACTGGATGTACGCCACATCGTTGTCCTGGCACTTCTTGGCCTCCGTCAGCTTGATCGGCCGTGACGCGTTCGCGAGGTCGGTCTCCCCCTTGCAGAAGCGTTCGAAGCCGCCGCCCGTGCCCGAGATGCCGACAACGACCTGCGCACCGCGGTTCGCGCGCTCGAAGCGCTCGGCAGCGGCCGTGGTGTAGGGACCGAGCGTGCTCGAGCCGTCAGCCGTGATTTTCCCGGACACCTGAGGTCCGGACGTCTTCGCAGTAGCCTTGGCCGCCAGTGCGAGCGAGAACACCACCGCCACCGCAAGCAGGACCGCAGTCCCGTAAGGCAACTTTCTCATTCGTTTTTCCCTCCGCATTCGTAGGTCGAGCCATTCTTGGGGGAGTCACGAAGCGGTTGGGTGCCGGTGGGGTGAACGTCCTGGGAAAATCTGGTGAACATCACTCGACGTCGGTCACCGCACCTTCCAGGACAGTCCGGGACCGCTCGAGCTGGTCAGTCGTCAGCGGCACGAAGAGGGCCCCTCTGGCGAGCGTTTCCTGGTTGTCGAGGAGGAACTGGAGAAACGCGTCGACTTCCAGCTTTTCGAGCGACGACTTCTTGACGTACGTGAAGAGCGGTCGCGACAGCGGCTTGTACGTGCCGTCCTGCACGGTCTGGACGCTCGGAGCGACGCAGCCGTCACCGCCGTCGACCTCGACTCCCTTCAGCTTGCCCTCGTTGCTCTCGAGATACGAGAGCCCGAAGTAGCCCAGCGCGCCCTTCTCGCCGGACACGCCGCGCACGATGACGTTGTCGTCCTCGCTCGCCGTGTAGTCCGAGCGGCTTGCGCCTTCCTCGCCGACGATCGCGTCCGTGAAGTAGTCGAACGTGCCGGAATCGGTGCCCGGCCCGTAGAGCGTCAGCTTCTGGCTCGGGAAGCTCGGGTCGACGTCCTTCCAGTTCTTGATCTTGGAGCCCGGCTGCCAGATCTTCTTCAGCTGCTCGACCGTCAGGCACTTCGCCCAGTCGTTCCCGTTGTTGACCACGATGGAGAGCCCGTCGTTCGCGACCTGGAGCTCGAGGTACTCGATCCCCTTCTTCTTGCAGGCGGCGATCTCGTCTTCCTCGATCTTTCGGGATGCGTTCGACAGGTCGGTCTCGCCACGACAGAAGCGCTCGAAGCCGCCGCCGGTCCCCGAGATGCCGACCGTCACCCTGACGCCGGGCTCCTCCTTCGTGAACCGCTCGGCGGCGAGGCTCACGAGGGGCGCGACGGTGCTCGACCCGTCAGCGCGAACCGTGCCGGACAGGTCTTCCTCTGGGAAGGCGCCCGTGTCTGTGGTTTCCTCCGCCGTCGCTGCGGCCGGCCGGTCGCGCCCACACGCCGTGAGTGACGCCGTGAGGACCAGCGCAAGAACCAGGAGCAACAGCCGCCTAAGCACGTCTCGATTGTCGGCAGCACAGCCGTCGCGATGGGGTTACGAAGTGGTGAAGATGTGGAGAAGGGCTACGAGCCGGCCGGGAAACGGCACGTGATCGTCAGCCCCTTCCCGAGCCCGCCCGAGGCTTCCGCGGTGCCGCCCGCCGAACTCACGACGTGCTTGACGATGGCCAGGCCGAGGCCGGTGCCTCGCGACGCCCGCGCCCGGTCACTGCGGTAGAAGCGCTCGAACAGTCGAGGCAGATCGTCCTCGTCGACCCCGGCCCCGTCATCCGCACAGGTCAGGACCAGTTCCCCGTCGGTGCGGGCAACGGTGAGTCGAAGCGTTGCCCCCTCGCCCGCGTAGCGAATCGCGTTCGCAGCGAGGTTCTCCACGACCATGCGCAGCATCCTCGGCCGCAGCGGAAGCCGTACGCCTTCCTCGACCTCGGTCTCGATCTTCACTCCGGCCCGGTCTGCGGTGTCTCCCAGCCGACGGACCACATCCACGACCACCGGCCCCGCCCCGGTCGAGCCCAGCGAGACGATCGCGCGACCGGTCTCGAGCTCGCTGAGGAAGAGGACGTCGTCGATCAGCTCCTTCATCTGCTCGATCTCCTGGCGCGCGTTCTCGAGCAGGTTGCTCGCATCTGCCCCGGGCAGGAGCGCGGTCTCGAGCAGCGCGAGCAGGCGTGCGAGCGGCGTGCGGAGCTCGTGCGAGACCGCGGCCGTGAAGCCGGCGCGCAGCTCCTCGTAGGCGGCGAGATCGCCGGGCTCGCCGAGATAGACGAGCGCCTCACGCCGGCCGCCGATCTCGTAAGGGACGACGATCGGCCCGTGACCGTGCTTGCCCTCGAGCAGCTCGACGGTCAGCGGGCTTCCCGGGGCGAGACCCTCGATCGACTCTCTCGCCCGCCGGCTCGCGGCGATCACCCGGAGATCGGCGTCGATGACCACGACGCTCTCCCGGCTTTCCTCGATGATGACCCTCGCGCGCTCAGCCTCGATCTCGAGCTCTTCGAAACGCTGCTCGCTCTCGTCGACCGTGGCTCCGAACAGCCGCTTCATTATCGTGACCCAGTATGGCGAAGGTCCTGATCGTCGAGGACGACGACGTCATCGCCCAGGGCATGGCGAGTCACCTGACGGCTTCGGGCTTCGAGCCGGTCACCGTCGACAACGGTGAGACGGGGCTCGCGCGGCTGCGCTTCGAGCGCCCGGACGTGTGCATCGTCGACCTCATGCTGCCGCGGCTCGACGGGTGGCGGCTCATCGAGACAGGCCCGCGAGGAGGGCATCGGGACTCCGATCGTGGTCGTCAGCGCGCGCGGGACCGAGCACGACCGGGTGCACGCCCTCGAGATCGGGGCGGACGACTACCTCGTGAAGCCGTTCTCGATGAAGGAGCTCGTCGCCCGCGTCCGAGCGGCCTCGCGGAGAGGGACCCGAGCCGAGCGCAGCGAGGACGGCGAGGCGATCGAGATCGAGGAGCTCCGGATCGATCCCAAGCAAGTGCAGGCGTACGTCGACGGCGAGAGCGCGGAGCTGACTCCCACCGAGTTTCGCGTCCTCTATGCGCTTGCCCTGGAGCGCGGCCGAGTAGTCGGCCGAGACGAGCTGCTGCAGAAGCTGTGGGGCCGCCGCGAGGGTCACCGCGACCGGACCGTCGACGTCTTCGTCCGCAAGCTGCGCGAGAAGATCGATCGCCGGGCGTCCACACATACGTTTCTCCAGACCCGGTACGGCGTGGGGTACAAGCTGGAGGCGGTGCCGAAATGAACCTCTACTTCGTCTGCATCGGAAACGCGGGCCGCTCGCAGATGGCACAGGCGCTCGCCGAGCGCGAGGGCTTCGCTGCGCGCTCGGCCGGCAGCCGGCCGGAGACTGAGCTGCACCCCGAAGTGATCGCGGCGATGGACGAGCTGGGGATCGATCTCCGGGACCGGCAGCCGAAGGGAATCGAGGCGGCCGACGTCGAGTGGGCGGACATCGTCGTGACGATGGGCTGCGGCGACGCCTGCCCGGTGCTGCCGGGGAAGCAGTACCTCGATTGGGAGCTGACCGATCCGATCGATCTCCCGCTCGAGGCCGTCCGTGAGATCCGTGACGACATCGAGCGCCGGATCCAGAGCCTCAAGGCCGAGCTCGCAGCCTGATTCCACGGGTGCCGATTGGTGCCCAACTGGAGAAGATGTGGTTGAGCAGGACGTTCGACCCCGGGTTTTGCTGCAGAGTACGTAGCGGCATGCAGTTCGCGCTGATCGCCCACCGAGAGACCGAGACGAACCTCAGGCTGCTCGAGGCGGTACCGGCAGGAATCGAGGCCACGCTGCTCTCCCCCGCCGAGACGCTCGGCCGCCTCGGCGACGGCGACGCCGCGCTGGCTCGCCTCGACGTTCTCCCGACCGTCGACGGCATCGAGCCCGGGGCCTGGGAGCTCGCGCGGCTGGAGGCCGAGGGGATACGGATGCTCAACCGCCTGCGGACGCTGTCGGCCACCCACGACAAGCTGATGACGGCCCGGCTGCTCGAGGCCGCCGGCGTGCCGCATCCGACCACGCGGCACGTGACGCATCCGCACACACCGCCGACGCTGGAGCCGCCGTTCGTAGTCAAGCCGCGGTTCGGCAGCTGGGGCATCGACGTGCACATGTGTGTCGACCGGCCGAGAGCCCGAGCCTGCCTCGAGGAGCTGTCGGCGCGCAGGTGGTTCCGCAGACAAGGTGCGCTGGTCCAGGAGCTCATCCCGCCGCTCGGGCGCGACCTCCGGATCGTCGTCGCCTCCGGCCAGATCGTCGGCGCCGTCCAACGGATCGCGGCTCCAGGCGAGTGGCGGACGAACGTCGCGCTGGGCGGCGTCAGGAAGCCCGCGTCGCCGCCCCCGGTCGCCCGCGAGCTGGCCCTCGCTGCGGCTGCCGCCGTCGACGCAGACCTGGTCGGCATCGACCTGCTCCCCACGCCCTCGGGAGGCTGGGTCGTGATCGAGGTCAACGGCGCAGTTGAGTTCACGGACGACTACTCGCTCGACCGGGACGTGTTCGCCGCAGCGGCCGAGGCCTTGGTCGATGCCGCGTTCGGCTCGCGGAGCGAGTCGCTCGCGATCGCCTAGGAGGGTTTGGCGGAATTGACTCGTCGCCGGGGTGCGATGGTCGTTCCGAGGCAAGGACGCAGGGAGCCCCAATGCTTTTCAGCATTGGGGCGACTGAGGACGCGGCCTCGGGGCGAGCAGCGCGGCCCGGCGGCACAGATCCATTTCGCCAAACCCTCCTAGCCGAGGTTCACCACTCGGTTACCAATCGTTCACCAACCCTGCACCCCTCTGCGGTCCCCCGGGGTGAAGGATCTGTGAAGCAATGGCGAAGGTGCTGATCGTCGAGGACGACGACGTCATCGCGAAGGCGATGGCGACCCACCTCAGCGGTGCGGGGTTCGACCCCCTCTGGGTCGGGAACGGAGAGGCCGGCATGGCCCGTCTCCGCTACGAGCGGCCCGATGTCTGCGTCCTCGACCTCATGCTGCCGCGACTGGACGGCTGGACGCTGATCGAGACGTCGCGAAGTGAGGGGATCGGGACGCCGATCGTCGTCGTCAGCGCCCGCGGGCAGCGAGCAGGACCGGATCCACGCGCTGGAGATCGGCGCCGACGACTACCTCGTCAAGCCGTTCTCGATGAAGGAGCTCGTGGCGCGGGTACGCGTGGCCGCGCGCCGAGGCGTCCGCGCGCAGGATGCGAGCCGCGGGGAGGCGCTCGAGATCGAGGAGCTGCTGATCGACCCGAGGAGCTTCCAGGCCTACGTCGACGGCGTGAACGTCGAGCTGACGCCCACCGAGTTCAGGCTTCTCTACGCGCTCGCGCTCGACAAGGGCCGCGTGCTGACCCGGGACGAGCTCCTCCAGCGGATCTGGGGACGCCGGCTCACTCGTCGGGACAGGACCGTCGACGTCTTCGTGCGCAAGCTGCGCGAGAAGGTCGACTCCCGCTCGGTGCGGCACAGCTTCCTGCACACGCGGTACGGCGTCGGGTACAAGCTCGAGGCGCTGCCGAAGTAGTTAGTTGTCCCCAGGCTGGGGAGAAGTCGGTGTGCGTTTCGTCACCGGATCGACACATCGGTCGCGACTGATTTGATCCAGTCCATGCGGGCGCGGATCGGCATCTACTCGACGGCATGCGCCCTGCTTGCGGCCGCCACGATCCTGGCGGCATTGCGGGTTGGCGACGAGCCGGGAGCGCTCTCCGGCTGGCAGGCGCTCGTCCTCGGGATCGTCCAGGGGCTGACAGAGCTGCTGCCGATCTCCTCGTCGGGCCACCTGATCCTCGTGCCCTGGCTGGCTGACTGGACCTACCTGGAGACGCACGGCGACTTCAACCAGACGTTCGACGTTGCGCTCCACTTCGGGACCCTCGTCGCCGTGGTCGCGTATTTCCGCGCCGACATCGCTCGCCTGATCGCGGCCTGGGTCCGTTCCCTCCGGCGCCGCCGCGTTGAGACCACGGACGAGCGCCTCGCCTGGGTCGTCGCGATTGCGACCGTGCCGGCGGCGGTGGTCGGCGCTGCCGGCGAAAGCCTGATCGCCGACAACCTCGGGGAGCCGTGGCAGATCGCGATCTTCCTGGCGTTCTTCGGCGTCGTCCTCTGGTTTGCCGATCGCAGCACGCAGGAAAGAGGGCTCGGAGACGTGCGCTATGGGGAGGCGCTAGCGCTGGGCATCGCGCAGTCGCTTGCGCTCATGCCGGGTGTCTCGCGTTCCGGGGTCACGATCTCAGCCGCCCGCTTCCTGAAGCTAGACCGAGACGCAGCCGCGCGGCTCTCGTTCCTGCTCCTCGTGCCCATCGTCCTCGGCGCAGTCCTGCTCAAGGGGGTGACGGACGTGCTGTTCGGCGACCTACCGCCGGGCTGGGGTGGCCCCTTCCTGGTCGGCACGCTGGCGGCCGCCGGGGCCGGGCTCGTGGCGATCGACCTCCTGCTCGGGTATGTGCGGCGTCACGACTATTCGCCGTTCGTGCTCTATCGCCTCGCCGTCGCGCTCTTCGTCGTGGGTCTCATTGCAAGCGGCGCCAGGGACGCAACCTTCTAGGCTCACGGTGATGCGATTCGACCGACGCGAGTTGGCCGGCGCGGTGGCGGACGTCGGCGTCCTGGTTCCCATCGCCGTCGCACTCATCGTCGGCAACGGCCTCTCGGCGACGGCCGTCCTGCTTCCGGCCGGGCTCCTCTATCTCACCGCGGCGTGGGTGTATCAGCTGCCGGTGCCCGTCCAGCCCCTCAAGGCCTTCGGTGCGATCGCGATCGCGAAGGGCCTTGGCTCGGACGAGATCGCCGCCGGGGCTCTCCTCATGGGCGTCATCTTCCTGACGCTCGGGCGCCTGGGGCTACTGGATCTCGCGGCACGGACTTTCCCTCGACCGCTCATCCGCGGGGTGCAGCTGACCGTGGGCCTCCTGTTCCTGAAGATCGCCTGGGGGCTCGTCACGGATCCACCGAAAAGCTTCTCAGAGCACGCCCTGGGCGCTGACTGGGCTCTCCCGCTCGCGCTCCTGACGCTTGTCCTTGCGTTCGCGCTTCGCGACTACCCGATCACGCTCGCTCTCGTCGCGGTCGGTGCGATCGTGACCGTCGTCCTGGCCGGCGGCGAGGCGGCGTTCGGCCCCTCCACGCTCGCTCTACCGAGTCTCGACACGGCCACGATCGTGACCGCGTTCACGGTCCTCGTGGTTCCGCAGGTTCCGCTCTCTTTCGCCAACTCGTGCCTCGCGACAGCGGACGCGGCCAAGGTCTATTTCGGCGACCAGGGCAGCCGCGTGCGTCCGGGCCGACTGGCGACGACGTTCGGCTCCGCCAACCTCTTTGCGGGAGCCGTCTCGGGGATGCCGGTCTGCCACGGCGCCGGCGGCATGACCGCGCACTACGCGTTCGGCGCGCGCACCGGCGGTGCGCCCCTCGCCATGGGCGGGCTCTTGCTTGCCCTCGCCATAGGGCTCGGCACCAGCCTCGCCGAGCTCCTGACCGCCTTCCCGTTGCCGATCCTGGCCGGGGTGCTCGCCACGGCGGGAGTGCTGCACATCCTGCTGCTACGCGACCTACGCGGTGCGCGCGCGTGGGCGTTCGCACTGCTCGTCGGCGTCGTCGGGTTCGAGCTCAACCTGACCGTGGCCCTCGGGATCGGCCTCGCACTCTGGTGGGGGGCGGAGGGGTTGCGGCGCCTCCCGCGCCTCCGGCCGGCCGCCTAGAGCACGGTCTCGAGCAGAACGGCCACGCCGATCAAGAGGAAGCCGAAGAGCGCATAGACGAACGAGTAGTTGAACGCTTCCTCGCGTTCCCCTCGATCCCAGTACCAATCGACCTCGCTGCCGGTGGAGCCGAAAAAGGCGGCCGCGAGCAGGCCTCCGCCCGCGATGTAGTACGCGAGCGTGAACGTTCGGTCCACGGACGTGTCCGCGAACTGCACGAGCAAGAACGCGACCAGCGCGGTGCCTCCCGCGAGCAACGCGAGGGTGATCGCCAAGCGACGCAGCCCGCGCAGCAGCACTTCCTTGCGCGTTCGCGGCGGGAGCTTGACCTTCTTCGGCTTGTACTCCTCGGCGACCGGTCCGGGAGCCGTCCAGTCGGCCGGTGCCTGCAGCTCGGAGCCGAGCGGCGTCAGCTGGCGCCGTGTGCGTTCCTCACTCTCCACTTTGCGCGGGATAGAGTGACGCACCCGGGGTGCTGCTGCAAGAACGGCGGCTGAGATCAGACCCGTCGAACCTGATCCGGTTAGGACCGGCGAAGGGAGTAGGCATTGCAGAACGAGACACCGAATTGGGGCATCGAGCCGGTTCCCGAGCGCCTGCGGGTGCTGGGCGCGCTCGACCAGACGATGCTCTGGGGCAACCTCGGCGTCTCGCTGCTCGTACTGGTCATCGGCTCCTTGCTCGTTCCGGCGCTGTCGTTGCGAGACGCGCTCATCGCGATCGTCGTCGGCAGCGTCATCGGGAACGCGATGCTCGGTGTGGCCGGGATGATCGGCGCGGATGCGCGCGTCCCGTCGATGGTCGCTTCTCCGCGCGCCGCTCGGCCGGCGCGGGTCGTTCCTCCCCACGGCCCTGAACATCACGCAGTGCCTCGGCTGGGCGACCTTCGAGCTGATCATCATCGCCGCCGCGGCGGCCGCGCTCTCTGACGAGATCCTCGGCTTCCGGGCGCAGTGGGCGTGGACGATCTTCTTCGGCGCCGCCGCCGCCGCGCTCGCGCTCATGGGCCCGGTCGGCTTCGTCCGCCGGTTCGTTCGCCGCTTCGCCCTGTGGGCCGTGCTCGCCTCGCTCGTCTACCTGACGTGGTGGGCGCTGTACGAGCCGGACGTCGGCGAGCTCTGGTCGGCCAAGGGCGAGGGCGGGATGTCGATCTGGCTCGGCATCGACCTCGTGATCGCGATCACGGTCTCGTGGGTGCCGCTCGTCGCGGACTACACACGCTTCTCGCGCGGCCGCCGGGCCGCCCTGGTCGGCTCGGGCCTCGGCTACTTCCTGGGCGCGACGTGGATCCTCGCGATCGGGGTCTTCATCGTCGCGGGACGGGGCATCTCCGACCCGGTCGACGTGCCGGCGGCGGTCGCTGCAGGCGGCCTCGCAGCGGCGCTTGCGCTGCTCGCCGTCACCGTCGACGAGACGGACGAGGCTTTCGCCAACATCTACTCGACGGCGGTCTCGGCGCAGAACCTCGTCGCCCTGGGCCTCGCAGCGCCTCCTGATCGCCCTCGTCGCAGCCACGGCCACGCTCGGCGCGCTCACGATCGAGCTGCGGACGTACGAGTCGTTCCTGCTGCTCCTGGGCTCCTTCTTCGTGCCCCTCTTCGGCGTGCTCCTCGCGGACTGGCTCGTCGCCGGGATGCGCTACCGGAAGACCGACGTCTTCTCCGCGCCTGCCTACCGCCCGGCCCTGATCGCCTCCTGGCTCATCGGCTTCGCGCTCTACCACTGGCTTCACGAGCCCCCGCTCGGGCCGAGCTGGTGGGTCGACATCGTCGAGGAGACCAGTCAGCCGGGGGTCGGGATCGGCGCGTCCCTCCCGAGCTTCGCGGCCGCGTTCTGCCTCGCCGCGCTCGCTGCCAGCGTCACGCGAGCACGGTCAGCAGTCGCTTCCTACCCGTCGTAAGTGATACTCCCCCGCGAGCGTGGCTGCCGTCACATTCTCGGACGTCTCGAAGATCTTCCCTGACGGGACAAAAGCCGTTGCCGACCTCAATCTCGAAACCGAGGACGAGGAGTTCATGGTGCTGGTCGGCCCGTCCGGCTGCGGCAAGACGACGGCCCTGCGCATGGTCGCCGGGCTCGAGGAGATCAGCGAGGGCGAGATCCGGATCGGCGACCGTGTCGTCAACGAGGTGTCGCCGAAGGACCGCGACATCGCGATGGTCTTCCAGACCTACGCGCTCTACCCGCACCTGACGGTCTTCGACAACATCGCGTTCAGCCTCCGGCTGCGCAAGATGAAGAAGGAGGAGATCGACAAGCGCGTGCAAGAGGCGGCGAAGGTCCTCGGCCTCGACCCGTTCCTCGACCGCAAGCCGCGGGCACTCTCCGGCGGCCAGCGCCAACGCGTCGCGATGGGGCGCGCGATCGTCCGCCAGCCGCAGGCCTTCCTGATGGACGAGCCGCTCTCGAACCTCGACGCGAAGCTTCGCGTCCAGATGCGCGCCGAGATCAGCCGGCTCACGCGCTCGCTCGGCGTGACGACGATCTACGTCACGCACGACCAGGTCGAGGCGATGACGATGGGCGACCGCGTCGCCGTCATGCGCAAGGGCGAGCTGCAGCAGGTCGCGCCGCCCCAGGAGCTGTACGACCACCCGCTGAACGTCTTCGTCGGCGGCTTCATCGGGAGCCCGGCGATGAACCTGGTCGAGGCCTCGCTCGAGCGGAGCGATGGGACGCTGGCGGCCGTGCTGGGCGACCAGCGGATCTCCCTCGACGACGACGTGCTCGCCGCGCGACCCGCGTTGAAGAGCTTCGAGGGGCGCGAGGTCGTGCTCGGCATCCGCCCGGAGCACCTCGAGGACGCGAGCCTCGCGCGCGACGTGCCCGAGGGCAAGCGCCTGCGCGGGGAGATCGAGCTGACCGAGGCGCTCGGCTCGGAGCTGATGGTGCACTTCAAGATCAGCGCGCCACCGGCGCTGACGGAGGAAGTCAAGGAGCTGGCGGCGGACGTGGGCGAAGTTGCGGTCACGGGGCTGGAGGACGCGCGCGCGGAACAGCAGACGACCCTGGTCGGCCGCTTCGGGGTCGAATCGCGCGTCAAGGACGGCGAGACGGCAGAGGTCGCCGTCGACACGCGCGCCCTGCACTTTTTCGACTCGGAATCCGGGCTTGGAATCTACGACGAACCGAAAGGAGCCACGCAATGACGAGGCGCTGGATCGCGCTCCTCGCCGTCTGCCTGCTCGCGGTCGGAACAGCGACCTCGTGCGGCGGCGACGACGGTGGGGGCGGAAGCACGGCTAAAGGCACGGGGGAGATCACGATCTTCTCGCTCTGGGGCGGCAGCGAGCAGGAGGCGTTCCAGAAGGTCCTCACGCAGTTCACCGCGGACACCGGCATCAAGACCAAGTACGAGTCGGCCCGCGACTTCCTCCCGGTGATCCGCACCCGGCTTGCGGCCGACAACCCGCCGATGGTCGCGATCATCCCGCGTCCCGGTTTCGTCGCGGAGCTGGCCCAGGACGACGTCCTCATCTCGCTGGAGGATCTCGGTCTCGACGCCGACAAGATCAACGAGAACTACACCGAGACCTGGACGAGCCTCGCCACCGTCGACGACACGGTTTACGGCGTCGTGGCCAAGGCCAATTCGAAGAGCACGGTCTGGTACAAGCCGGCTTCGTTCCAGGAGAACAGCTTCGAGATCCCGACCGACTTCAACCAGCTGATCGACATCACGAAGCAGTACAAGGCCAAGGGCAAGACGCCGTGGGCGGTCGGGGCGCAGGGCGACGACAACTCGTGGACGCTGACGGACTGGTTCGAGCAGATCTACGTCCGCCAGGCCGGTCCCGAGAAGTACAGCCAGCTCTTCGAGACGGGTGAGGTCAAGTTCAACGACCAGTCCGTCAAGGACGCCCTGACCGAGATGGTGAAGATCGTCAACGACCAGTACGTCGCCGGCGGCATCGACACGGCGCTCGGCATCAGCTTCGTCGACGCTATCGGCCGGGTCTTCGGCAAGAACCCGAAGGCCGAGATGTTCTACGAAGGCGGCTTCGTCGGCGGGATCGCCATCGGGCAGGTGAACCCGAGCCTGAAGCCGGGCGCGGACATCGACTTCTTCGACTTCCCGCAGATCGGCGGAGACGATGAAGGCACGGTCGTAGGCGGTGGCGACGTCGCGGCGGCCTTCGTCAACAACGAAGACGTTGCCAAGCTGCTGGATTACCTCGCCACGCCCGAGGCCGGCCGGATCTGGGTCTCGACCGGCGCCATCGCCTCACCGAACAAGGGCGTGACCGCAGAGGACTACCCGAACGACCTCGTCAGCAAGGAAGCGAAGCAGCTCCTGGAGGCCAAGACGTTCCGCTTCGACGGGTCTGACCTCCTGCCGGGCACACTCGGACAGAACTTCGGAACCCTGCTCCAGAACATCATCAAGACGCCGGACAACATGGACAGCCTTCTCGACGACTACCAGTCCGACGCCGATCAAGCCGGCTTCGGCGCGTAAGGGCAAGAGCAAGACCAGATGAGCAGCCAACCCGTCCCCGGGCCCGTCGGAAGACCCCGGGGACGGAGGCTGCCTTCGATCTTCAAGCACCAGGGCTGGCAAGCGCTGCTCTTCATCGCTCCGGCGGTGATCCTGCTGGGCGCGCTGGTCGCGTATCCGCTCGTCTGGACGATCATGTACAGCTTCGGCGACACGAACTCGAAGCTCGACATCGTCCGCTGGGTCGGGTTCGACAACTTCGAGCGGTTGTTCACCCGCGACCGGGTCTTCCTCGACCGAGAGAGCTTCCCGCCCGAGGGCGCGCTGGTCAACAACATCAAGTGGGCCTTCCTCTACACGACGATCTCGCTCTCGCTGGGCCTCTTGATCGCCGTGCTCGCCGTGCGTGTCAGTTACGAGTCGATCATCAAGGCGATCGTCTTCGTGCCGATGGCGATCGCCGCGACCGCGGTGGCGATCATCTGGAAGTTCGTCTACGAGCCCGACCCCGACATCGGTGTCGCCAACGCGATCGCCACGAACTTCTTCAACATGGATCCGATCGTGTTTCTCGGACGCGCCGACACGGTCAACTACGCGATCATCTTCGCCTACGTCTGGGCGTCGACGGGCTTCGCAATGGTCGTGCTGTCCGCGGCTCTGAAAGGCATCCCCGAGGAGATCATCGAGGCCGCGAAGACGGACGGGGCCAACGAGTGGGCGATCTTCCGGCGGATCCAGTTTCCGTTGCTCTCACTGCCGATGGCCGTCGTCACGGTCTGGCTCACGATCAACGTGATCAAGCTCTTCGACGTCATCTACGTCCTGACGGACGGGGGCCCCGGCAACGCGAGCGAGGTGATCGCCACCCAGATGTTCGACGAGTTGTTTGCCAACGGCGAGGGCGGCTACGCCGCCGCGATCGCGGTCGTCATGCTGATCCTCGTCCTCCCGCTGATGATCTGGAACATCAGCCGCTTCCGCAGCGAGCGGGTGGTCACGTGAGCGTTGCGGCCGAGGCGAAGCGGCCCCCGGCGACCGCCAGCGGGCGGATCGTGGGGTTCATTGCGAAAACGCCGGTCCACATCGCGCTGCTCATCATCGCGGTCATCTGGCTCGTCCCGACCGTCGGCCTGGCGATCACGTCGTTCCGTCCCCGTGACCAGATCCAGGCCACGGGCTGGTGGACGACCTTCAACGACTTCGCGTTCACCTTGCACAACTACGACCTCGTCCTCGACAACGCTGGGATGGGCTCCAGCTTCGTCAACAGCATCATCATCACGGTGCCCTCGACGATCCTTCCGCTCGCGATCGGCGCCGCCGCGGCCTACGCGTTCTCGTGGATCAATTTTCCGTTTCGGGACACGATCTTCCTCACCATCGTCGCGCTGATGGTCGTGCCGATCCAGATGGCCCTCGTGCCGCTGCTTCGCCTCTTCCGCGACCTCGGCGTCTCCGACTGGTATGTCGGAATCTGGCTCGCGCACACGGCGTTCGGCCTGCCGCTCGCGGTCTTCCTGCTCCGCAACTTCTTCATCACGCTCCCGCGCGACCTGATCGAAGCGGCCCGTGTCGACGGCGCGTCCAACCTGCGGATCTTCCTCCGCGTCGTCCTTCCGCTGTCGGTGCCGGCGCTCGCCTCCTACGGGATCTTCCAGTTCCTCTGGGTCTGGAACGACCTGCTGATGGCGTTGGTCTTCATCTCGGACTCGGATCTCTTCCCGATGACGAAACGGATCGTCGAGACGCAGGGCACCTATGGGGCCGAATACCACCTGCTGGCCTCGGGCGCATTCCTGCTCATGATCGTCCCGCTGATCGTCTTCTTCGCCCTGCAGCGGTACTTCGTGCAGGGACTGCTTGCCGGCTCCGTCAAGTAACCCCGTCCAGCTCGTCCCGCACACCCACTGGGACCGGGAGTGGTACCTCCCCTTCCAGAGTTTTCGGCTGAAGCTCGTTGGGCTCGTCGACCGGTTGCTCGAACCTGCTGGAGGACGACTCGCGGTACGTCTTCACCCTCGACGGCCAGCTCAGCGTCGTCGACGACTACCTCGAGGTTCGGCCGGAGGCAGCGCCGCGGATCCGAGCCCTCGTCGCTGAGGGCCGCCTGGTAGTCGGCCCGTGGTTCACGCTCGTCGACGAGTTCCTCGTCTCGGGCGAGACGATCGTCCGCAACCTCGAACACGGGCTTGCTCGCGGAGACGAGCTCGGCGGCGCGATGCGAATCGGCTACCTGCCGGACATGTTCGGCCACGTCGCGCAGATGCCGCAGATCCTGCGGTTGGCAGGCATCGAACAGGCCTTGGTGTGGCGCGGCGTCCCGGCGGCGATCGACCGACACGCGTTCACGTGGGAGGCGCCCGACGGGTCCGTTGTTCGCACCGAGTACCTGCCGCGGGGGTACGGGAACGCCGGGCATGTGCTCGCCGACCCGGAGCGGCTGGTGGACGAGGTCGTCGCCCTGCAGGAGGCGCTGCGGCCGTTCTACGGCGACGACCCGCTGCTCGCGATGTACGGGAACGACCACACGGAGCCGGATCCCGCCCTGCCCGAGCTCATAGAGGCAGCCGGCGAGCAACTTCGAGATCGAGCTGACGACGCTGCCCGGCTACCTCGAGCAAGCCGAGGAGGACGGCCTGCCGCACTGGCAGGGCGAGCTGCGCTCGGGAGCCCGCGCGAACCTGCTGATGGGCGTCACCTCGGCGCGGATCGACCTCAAGGTTGCCTGCGCTCGGGCCGAGCGGGGCCTAGAGCGCTATGCCGAGCCTCTGCAGGCGCTGTATGGCGAGCGTTGGCCGGGACGCTTGCTCGACCTAGCGTGGCGACGGGTGCTCGAGAACTCCGCGCATGACTCGATCTGCGGCTGCTCGGCCGACGAGGTCTCTGCGCAGGTACTCGTCCGCTACGCCGAGGCGGAGCAGATCGCTGCCGGTCTGGCGACCGCTGCCGTCGAGCAGGTCGCGCGGAGAGTTGAGCGGGGCTCGGTAGCCGTCGTCAACCCCAGCCCGCTGACGCGTACCGACCTGATCGAGATCGAGCTTCCAATCCCCGAGGAGTGGAAGGCGGTTGCCCTGGAGCTCCCGGGCGGGAAAGTCGTGCCGGCGCAGGAAACTGCGCGCAACGGCGACACGCGGCGTCTCGTCGGGATGGTTCCGGCGCCTCCGCTCGGCTGGACTTCGGTCCGCCCCGTGCGCGCCGACAGGCCTCCCGGGGAGACGGACTCGCTAGCGAACGGGCTGCTCGAGGTCCGGTTCGCTCCCGATGGGACGCTCGAGCTGGAAGGCGGGGGTCGCCGTCTTCGGGGCGTCGGTCGGCTGGTCGACGGCCTGGACGTGGGCGACAGCTACAACTACGCGCCACCTCCGGAGGATGTAGAGGTCGACGAGCCAGGCGATGTGCGTGTCGACGTCCTCGCCAGGGGACCGGTGCGCTGGGAACTCGTCGTCGTTCGCACCTACCGTTGGCAGGGGGAGAGCGTCGAGGTCGCGATGCATGTCGAGCTCCGTGCCGGGGAACCGTTCTGCCGGCTTCGCGTCTCGTTCGACAACCCGTGCCGCAATCACCGGCTGCGCTTCCAGATCCCGCTTCCCGAACGCACGGTGGCCTCTGCGGCCGAGGGGCAGTTTGCGGTTGTCGAGCGCGGGCTCGAGACCGAGGGCGGGCACGGCGAAGTCCCGCTGCCGACCTTCCCCGCGCGCGGCTTTGTCGACGCGGGCGGAGTCGCGGTGCTGCTCGACCATGTCATGGAGTACGAAGTCGTCGAGGGATGCGAGCTCGCCCTGACGCTGCTGCGCTCGATCGGCCTCATCAGCCGCCCCGACAACCCTTACCGGGAGGTCAACGCGGGGCCGGCGCTCGCTCTGCCGGCGGCGCAGTGTCTCGGACCGTGGAGCATCGGCTTCGCGCTCTTTCCGCACTCCGGTTCGTGGGTCGGGGCCGGCGTGCTCGAGCAGATGGAGGCCTACCAGCATCGGTTCCTGACGGCACCGGGGCAAGGCAGGCAAGCGGCCGTGCCGGAAGGCGCCGGGCTCGAGCTGAGCGGCGACGGGGTGATCCTCTCCGCGTTACGGCGAAGGGGCGACCAACTCGAGGCGCGCGTCGTCAACCAGACCGCCGAGCCGCGGACGGCGACGCTGGCCGGTCAGGCCGTGGAGTTGCGCCCCTGGGAGATCAGGTCACTGCAGCCGGAACTCGCCCCGCGCGACGATCACGGCTGACCCTCCGACCTCCACCTTCTCGAGCTTGTCCGCCGAGCCGTCGACACGGGCGTAGAGCGTCGACGGACGGCCGATCTCGGCGCCCTGCGAGATCTCGATCTCTTCTCCGTAGCCGATTCGGCCGTGGCGGGCGAGGTGGACTGCCAGCGGCCCGGCCGCGGAGCCCGTCGCCGGATCCTCCGGCACGCCGCCGCCGGGCGCGAACATCCGCGTCTTCCAGCGCGACCCCTCCCCGGCGATCGTGTTGACGCCGAGCAAGGGCGGCAGGTGCGTCAGCCGCGAGAGATCGGGCTCCAGCGCAGCGACCTCCGCCTCGGAGCCAAGCGTCACGTAGACATGGCCCATGCCGTTGTCGTAGGCCTCGACGGGCAACTCGGAGCGCTCGACGCCGAGCGCCTCCAACAGCGTGTCCGCTTCTGCGTACGGCTCGACGGTCGGCAGCGGCTGCTCCATGCGCCCGAAGACGATGCGCGCGCCTTCGCGCTCGAGCCGGATGGGGATCACCCCTTTGCCGGTCTCGAGCCTGATCTCCTCGAGCTGCAACGGACCGGCGAGGACGAACGCCGAACCGAGCGTCGGGTGGCCTGCGAAGAGCATCTCGTTCGTGGGCGTGAAGATCCGGATGCGCGCATGACCCTCCTCGGACGGGAGCACGAACACGGTCTCCGAGAAGTTCATCTCGCGCGCGAGCGCGCTGCATCATGTCCTCCGGAATCTCGCGCGCGTCCGTGAACACGGCGAGCTGGTTTCCCGCCAGCGGCGTATCTGTGAAGACGTCGACGACGACGTAGCGGAAGGTCGCCACGGGGCCACTCTATGATCCGCTGCATGCTGCGGGGGGCCGTGGCTGCTGGACTGGCAGCGCTTGGAGCGCTCGCCCTCTTCGCAGGGCAGGGCACGCAACCGCGTGCCGACGCCGCGGGGCCGCAGCCGCTCAGCCTCCACCCCAAGAACCGCCACTACTTCCTCTTCCGCGGCAAGCCGGCGATCCTGGTCGGCTCGGGCGTCTACGGGGCGGTCGTCAACCGCGACTTCGACTACGTCGTCTACCTCAACGAGCTCCGGCGCCTGGGCCTGAACCAGACGCGGCTCTTCACGGGCTCGTACGTGGCCCGCAGCTCCTCGGGCGGCGAGCAGTACGCGGACAGCCTCGTCCCGCGCGATCGCCTGCTCGCGCCGTGGGCCCGCAGTGACACACCTGGCTACGCGCTAGGTGGCAACAAGTTCGACCTCGAGCGCTGGGACCCCGAGTACTTCACGCGGCTCCGTCACTTCGTCGCCGAGGCCGGGGCGCGCGGCATCGTCGTCGAGGTCGTGTTCTTCTCGGCGAACTACGGCGATTGGAACTGGAGCGCCAGCCCGCTGCACGCGGACAACAACGTCAACGGCGTCGGCCGGGTGGCGGCGAACGAGGCGTTCCGGGTCGACGGTGACGCGGGCCTGCTCCGAGCTCAGGAACGCCTCGTCGAGAAGATCGTCCGCGAGCTGAACGACTTCGACAACGTCTACTACGAGCCGCTGAACGAGCCGTATCACGCGGCCTGCCCGGACGGAGTCGAGTTCTGTGCGCCCCCGGCCAAGTGGGAGGAGCGCATGATCGGCGTCGTCGACCGTACGGACCGCTCGCTCGGGCGGCGGCACCTCATCGCCCGCAATGTCGGGAACGTCGGCTTCGCGATCGCCGCCGAGCACCCGGCCGTCTCGATCCTCAACTTCCATTACGCCAAGCCACAGGCAGTCCGAGCCAACTACCGGCTCGGGCGCGCGATCGCCCACGACGAGACCGGCTTCCGCGGCCCGGCCGACCACCCGTACCGGACAGAGGGCTGGGAGTTCCTGCTCGCCGGCGGCAGCGTCTTCTCGAACCTCGACTGGAGCTTCACGGCCGAGGCCGAGGCCGGTACGCACCCCTTGCCCCAGGATTTCCACTACGGCGGCGGCGGAGCACCTCTCCGCAACCAGCTCGCGTTCCTCAAGCGCTTCCTCGAGTCGTTCGACCTCGTGCGGCTACGCCCGGCACGCTCGGTGATCAGACACGGCCTCCCGCCGGGGGCGACGGTTCACGCCCTCGGCCGGCGCGGCCGCGAGTACGCGATCTACGTCAGCGGCGGCAGCGGACAGGCGCGGCTCGAGCTCGGGTTGCCGGCGGGCAGGTACAAGGCCCAGTGGGTCGATCCGAAGACAGGGCGGACGACGAAGCGCGGGCTGGTGCGACACGCGGGCGGCACGGTGACGCTGGTCTCGCCGCGCTACTCCGACGATGTGGCGCTCGCGATCCGCTCGGTCAAGGGCTGACCCTCCTCGAGGCGCCGCTCGGTCTCGGCGTACCACTCGACCGACCATTCGAGCATCCCGATTCCGTAGCTGAGCGCGAGGTACGGGTAGAGCTGCGACTCCTCGGCGAAGCCTTCGCGCGCGTCGGGCTCGAGCTCGCGGAACTGCCGCAGTACCCGTTCGAAGACCTCCCGCCTTGCGCGCAGGTTGGCGAGCACGTCCTCCTTCGAGACGACGTCGCCGAAGAAGAGCCTGAGCAGACCCTCGTCGCGCATTTCGTAGATGGAGCTGTTGGTATCGGTCAGCCACTCGTGGAGCGCGCGCTCGCCTGCCTTCGTCAGCGTGTACTCGGTGCGCTTCACCTTGCCGCGAGGCTGCGAGCTGGCGCGGACGAGCCCTGCCTCTCGCAGGCGCTTGAGCTCCGGATAGATCTGTCCGTAGCTCGCGCTCCAGAAGAACTGCGTCGAGAAGTCGATGGCCTTCTTGATGTCGTAACCGGTACGAACGCCGAGCTTCAGCATCCCCAGGATCACGCGCGCCGTCGGGCTCAGGCTTGACATATCTACCAGAGATGTTAGATCATATCGGGTAGATATGTCTAGCGCAGTCATCGTGCACGGCCTGCAGAAGTCCTATGACGAGGTGAAAGCCGTCCGAGACGTGTCCTTCGAGATCGAGGTCGGCGAGGTCTTCGGGCTGCTCGGTCCGAACGGCGCCGGCAAGACGACCACCGTCGAGATCCTGGAGGGCTACCGCAATCGCGATGCCGGGCAGGTCGAAGTGCTGGGCGCCGACCCTGCCACGGCCGGCGCCGACTGGCGCGAGCGGATCGGGGTCGTCCTCCAGTCCGGCTCGCTCTACGCCCAGCTGACCGTGGTCGAGATCCTCCGGCTCTTCGGGGGCTACTACGAGCGTTCTCGCGACGTCGACGAGGTGATCGGGATCGTCGGGCTCGAGGAGAAGCGGAGCCAGCGCGTGCACACGCTCTCGGGTGGACAGAAGCGCCGACTCGATTTCGGGCTCGCCCTGGTGGGCGACCCGGAGCTCGTCTTTCTGGACGAGCCGACTACGGGCTTCGACCCGGAAGCCCGCCGTCGCGCCGGGGAAACGGTCCGCTCGCTCCGGGACCTCGGCAAGACGATCCTCCTCACCACGCACTACCTCGACGAGGCCGAGCGACTTTGCGACCGCGTCGCGGTGCTGCGCGACGGAGAGATCGCTGCCCTCGGCCGCCCGGGCGAGCTCACAGGAGCCTTGCCGCCGACCGAGATCCGCTACCTGCTGAACGGCCAGGAGATCGTCGTCCAGACCGAAGAGCCGACCCGGGTCCTTCACGAGCTGACGGCCGAAGCACTACGCAACGGCGTCGAGCTCGAGGGGCTCGAGGTGCGTCGGCCCAGCCTCGAGGACGTCTACCTCTCGCTGACCCAGGAGCACACCCGATGAAGCTCTTCCTCCACGAGCTGCGCGGCGAGCTCCTCCTCTACGTCCGCAGTCGTGAGCTCGCGTTCTTCACCTTCCTGTTGCCGATCCTCTTCCTCGTCATCCTCGGCTATGCCTACGGCGACGAGGAGATCGAAGGCCATCTCGGCGCCGACTACCTGGTGAGCGGGATGATCGGGTACGGGGTCGCGTCGACCGCGTTTGCAGGGCTCGCGATCGTGCTCGTGATCCGGCGGGAGGAAGGCATCCTCAAGCGATTGCGGGCGACGCCTCTTCCGGCCCACACCTACATCGCTGCCGTCCTCGGGACGACGATGATCGCTTTCGTAGTCGGCTCGGTCTGCGTCGTAACCCTGGCGATGACGCTGTTGGACGCCCATTTCCCGAAGAGCCCGGCCTCACTCGCGGCGGCCCTGCTGCTGGGCGGCGCGTCGTTCGCGGCGGTCGGTGTCGGAGTCACGACGTTCCTGCACCGCGCGGAAGGAGCCTCGGCGGCGATCAATGCGGTCTATATCCCGCTCTCTTTCCTGTCCGGCGCTTTCTTCTCTCAGGCGAACTTCCCGACCTTCCTGACCGTCGCCGCCGACATCTTCCCGCTGAAGTACTTCATCGATCTCGTAGCGGCGATCTCACTGGACGGCGATCAGATCTGGGAGCGCCCGGTCGACGTGGGAGTCATCGCCGCCTGGGGCGCCGCGGGAACCGTCGTGGCGCTACGGCGCTTCCGCTGGGTGCCACGCGAGGGTTAGTTTCGGCCAGACCGGGCACCTAAGCCCTTGCAAATGGGGTCAGCAGAACCGGAAATCGCTTTCGCGACGAGGACCTTCGAGCCGCCTGGTCTCGAGATTCGCGTCAACTTCGGGATGTTCGCGGGACGCGAGGCGACACCGGCTGAGATCGACGAGCTAGCCGAGGTCTTGCGCGACAAGGTGCACGATGTGGCGATCGTCTCGGAGGACCGTCACGAGTTCGACGATCGCTCCGAAGCGTCGGTCCATCAGGTGCGGATCGAGGTGCCTTCCGAAGCGCTGCCGTCGGGCGAGGACGCGGTCGTCGAGCTGCGCGGGCGCCTCATCGAGGCCGCTGAGCACTGGGCACAGGACTGCTTCGACGAGCGTCACGTCGAGCTCAACGAAGCCTGAGTCCTAAACCCCTACTTCAGAGGTGCTTGAGGACGAAGTCGTCGAACCGAATCGTCACGATGGATTCGTCGGAGCGAACTCGGACTCCTATGTTCCCGGTTTCGATGCCGTCGGCATCCGTGGCCGTACCGATGGTCTGCCCGTTCGCCTGAAGCGTGAGGATGGTCGGCTCGTCGCCGACGCACTTGGCCGTAATCTGGTTCGCGCCCTCGTTCAGAGCGTCGGTCGGCTTGATGCCGCCCGTCAGGAAGATCGGCCTCTGGTCGCGGTACCTGATGATGTTGTAGCGCGGGGGGCCGTTGAGCACGGCGAGCACGTAGTAGTTGGCGGGGCTTTCGTACCGGCAGATGAAGCTGACGGCATAGTCTTTCGCGCCGCTCAACCACCCGACGCGCGCGTTCATCGAGACGTCGCCCAGCGGCTCCTCCAGGGTCGCGAGATGAAGGAATGGGTTCCTCGGCTTCGAGGCCTTGACGTACATAGTCTTGCCGTCGAAGTACACGCGACCGATCGGCGGCTTCTCCAACGGCCCGAAGATGCTGTCCGCGTCCTCAGTCTTCGGCGAGTCTCCGTCGAGCCAGCCGACCTTGTTCAGCGCGATGAGCAGGCCCGTGACCGCGCCGATGAGCGCGGTGATCGACCCGATGACACGGGGAGCGCTACTGAGGAAGACTCCGAGACCGCCGCCGGCGCCGGTGTCTCCTACGTCAGGCGAAGGATCCAGGTCAGACAAAGGACGGCGCTTCGAATCTACTACTCCACCGTGCGCCCAGGCAATAGGCGGCGCTACGTTGAGCCCGCGCCGGAAGGTGCCACCCGGCTCGCGCTTAAGGCGCGCTTAAAGGCGGCCCGGCGTGCTCTCCGCGGCGCCTAGATTCGGCCCGACCCACGAACCAACCAAGGGGGAAGGCCATGAAGATCTCGAACCGCCTCGTGCGGGCTTGCATCGGCGTAGGAGCGCTGGCTGTCCTCGTCTCAGCCGTTCTCGCGCAGGCAAGCGCGGCGCCCAGCTCCACCGGCTCACCGAAGACGTACATCGTCTTCCTCGACACGGCGGGCTCGCCGGAGACCGTGACCCGCACCGCCCAAGATCACGCTCGACGTCATGGCGGAACGATCCGGCATGTCTTCCGGGCGCTTGGCGGCTACTCGATCGACCTTCCGGCCGGAAGCGCCGCTTCGAAGTCGATCGCGCACGAGGTCGGTGTCGCCCTGGTCGCGCCCGACGTCGTGCACAGGAACAGCCTGGCCGGCCACACGGAGGTGCCGGCGAGTCCCCGCACGACCGTCTGGCTCAGCGTCAGCCCCAATCCTTCCTATCCGAACCAGGTTGTGACCTTCCAATGGGTCGCGAACGGCTTCCCCGGACCGGCCACGTGCAACGACAACGTCGGCTGGGTCGTGAACGGCCCCGGCAACGGCTCGGTGCAGAAGGTTGCAGGCGTCGACTTCACGACGTCCTTCCAGTGGCGAGTCGAATGCACGTACGACGATTTCTTTGCGGACCAGACAATTGTCGTGACTTACAACCCGACCCCGCCGCCACCACCGCCACCACCGCCCGGCCAATGCGTCGATCCTCCATACAACCTGTCACCACCAACGATCTCGGGCTCGGTCGTTCCCGGCTCGACGCTGACCGGCTACGCAGGCGACTGGGACTTCGACGGATCGGTGTGCATCTCCAGGTACTCCGTCGCCTGGCAGAAGTTCACGCTCGCGGGTGTCTTCATGGGGAACATGAAGCTCATCGACCTCTTCCCGCCGAACAAGACCGACACCCTGACCTTGGCAGTCTCGGACACGGGGTACAAGTACCGCCTCTCGGTCACAGCCCGAGGGCCACAGGGGTTCGAGCGCTATCAGACGACTGCCTACTCGGCATTTACGTCTCCCGTGTACTGCACTGGGAGCTCGCAGTCGATTCCGACCGGAGTCGACCGAATCGAAGCTGACCTCTCGGGAACCGTCTCGGGGAACTGCTCATCGATCCTTCCGAACACCCCAGAGGTGATCGCTGTCATCGATTCGGGAATCGCTGCTCATCCGGATCTGAACGTCGTCACTCGCGTGTCGTGCACCAACGCCCCAGCGGAGGGTGACCACGCACCGAGCGACTTCCCCGCCGGGCACGGAACGCCTGTAGCCGGGCTGATCGGGGCGAAAGACAACGGCGCAGGCATCGTGGGCGTCGCGCCCGGCTGGCCCCTTCGGTCGGTGAAGACCGCGAACGTAGACGGAAGCGACAGTGAGGAAGCTGTCATCTGCGGGATCGACGACGCGTCCTATACGCGGATCGACGGCCTCAAGGGCAACGACGTCTCCGTCGCGAATATCTCAGCGTCCTACGGCGGCGCCGACGACGACAGCAACTGCGGCCTCAGCAACCAGGACGCCCTCCACCAAGCGGTCTGCCGGGCTCGGGACCGTGGCCTGGTCATCGTCGCCTCGGCCGGAAATGACGGCCGCAACTATGCCGGCCAAAATTGCAACTTCCCGCCGTGCCCGAAACGGCCAGCCTTGTACGACGAGGTGCTGACTGCGACAGCGATGGCCGACTACAACGGCACGGGAAGGTGGGTTGGCGGCATTCCTCCGACGTGCGACCTGCCGAACGGCGACGGGAGTCCGGACGATCGCTACGCCGGCCTCTCGAACTTCGCCTTGTTCTCCGCAGACCGCAATCACACGGTCGCAGGCCCCGGCAACTGTGTCCTCTCGACCGACCGGAGCGGCGGCTACTCGCTCTTCGGCGGAACCTCCGCCGCTGCACCGCATGCCGCCGGGGTCGTCGGCCTCTGCCAAGCCCAGCAGCCGCCGGCGGGTTGCAAGGGCCTCTCGCCGGGGCAGGTCGTCTCGACGATCATCAACCAGGCGTACAACTACGGGGTGGCCCACCCAGATCACCGATTCGTCGGTGACGGCTTCAGTACGCAGAATCAGCACTACTTCGGCTACCTCGTCGAAGCTGACACGCACTAGCTCGAAGCTCACCGAGGGGGCGGCAGAACGCGCCGCTCCCTCGGATCCTCAGGCCGGGTCGTCGGCTCGAGCAGCTCGAAGGCCGTGTCGATCAATGCCCTATGGACCGACCCAGCGCGAGGCAACGACGGCGTGGAAGGCCGCGCGCCCGCGCTTCTCGAGGCACTGCTGGTGGCGCCCTCGGCCTCGTAGACTCTTCGGGACGCGCCCCCGTAGCTCAGTGGATAGAGCAGTGGTTTCCTAAACCGCGTGCGCATGTTCGATTCATGCCGGGGGCATTCCGGCTTACACCGCCGCCGAGCAGCGACGAGTTGGCCGCACTGACGATCGCGTTCACGGCCTGCTTCGTGATGTCACTCTGGAGGAGAGCGATACGGTCGCCCGTGAGGACGACCGCATCGGACTCCAGCAAGTGCCCTATAGGGCCACTAAGGACACTGGACGACGATCTCGTTGCTCGGCGCCGAGCGGTTGCCGGACGAGTCCAACGCCCTGGCCACGACCGTGGTAAAGCCGGCCTCCCGGCAGTACACGAGCCCCGAGCTCCCGAACAGTCCGTCGCCGGGATTCGACACGCCGTTCAAGTAGAACTCGTAGAGGATCTCCGACTGCGGATCCGCGTTGTCGGTGGAAAGGCCCCAGTTCATGTGGATCTCGTTCTCCAGCACCGCCCCGCTGAGGTTCGTCGGCGCCGTCGGCGGCACCGTGTCGGTGGTCGCCGGCGTCGTCACGGAGAGGACATTGCTCTCGACGGTGTTGAAGTACCTGTCGCGCGCGGTGACCTTGAACACGTACGTCGTCGACGGCGTGAGGTAGAAGAGCGTCCGGGATTGGGCCCCGATCTCGTCCCAGAAGTAGGCGCTTCCGTTGACGTAGAGCGAGTACCAGACCTGGCTTGTGTTGTCGCGGGAGGCCGTCCAGGAGACTCCGATTCTCGTTGGCCTGATGTAGGTCGCCGTCAGTGACGGCGCAGGGGCCGGCGGTTCCGTGTCAGGCGGAGTCGTGTAGGTCACGGTGTTGCTGTTCGCCGAATGCCGGCCGCGGGAGTCGACGGTCTTGACGGAAAAGTTGAACGTCGTGTTCGGCATCAGTCCTGGGAGTGTGAAGGTCGTCTGCGGCGGGTTGACTCGGAAGCAACCCATGAAGTCCCGCTGCACGCAGTACCAGAAGTTTCCAGATCCGCCGGTCGGTGCATTCCATGCGAGCGAGATGCTGGTCGCTGTCGTCGCGGTGATCCGAAGATTCGTCGGTGCCCTCGGCGCCGACTCGCCACGAGCGGCCCCAGCGGCGCCAGCGGCGCCCGCGATTGCGGCGGCGGCAAGCACGACGAGGACGGCTGAGAGTGCGGTGTTCCGGAAGGACATGCGGCTGCTCCTTTTCCCCCGAAGATGGGGTTGTGGGTCCCTGCGAGAGATACTGCGAACACCCGCGACTGGATTCCCCGGCCGGCCTCAAAGAGAGCCTGTCTCTCGCTATCGCGACAGTGAGCCCCGCCGCTCACTGGATACAGCAGTGGTTTCCTAAACCGCGTGCGCATGTTCGATTCATGCCGGGGGCATCTCTATCGCGGTTCGGCCTCGCTGCTCCGCTCCACGATCCCCATCGTAGACGCGGGCGCAACGGGCAGCTTGGTCGCCGTCGGCGGCTGGAGAAGTGCGCCGGTGTTCCGGTCTCCCTGAAACTCGATGTTTCGGATTCTCCGTAAAGAGACAGAACGGTCTTACTACTACGGACTCATAGGAGGCACGCGTCTGGTTCTGCCTCCTATTGGGTCACGGTTCAATCAAACCCACCAGGAGGGGTCATGCCGAAAATTGAAGACTCGGTCGAGGTTCAGGTTCCCGTACAGCAGGCTTACAACCAGTGGACGCAATTCGAGGAGTTCCCGAAGTTCATGGAGGGAATTCGGTCCGTTCAGCAACTCGACGACACGCACGTCCAATGGGTCGGAGAGATCCGCGGCGAGAGCCGTCAATGGACGACGGAGATCACCGAGCAAAAGCCGGACGAGACGATCGCCTGGAAGACGATCGACGGTGAGGTGAAGAACGACGGCGTCGTCACGTTCGAGCAGATCGGCGACGCTCAGACGCGGATCAATGTCCAGATGGACGTCGAAGGTGAGTCGACTGCCGAGAACGTCGCGGGCGATCTCCTCGGCATCGTCAAGGGTCAGGTGCATGGTGACCTCGAGCGGTTCAAGCAACTGATTGAAGGCCGCAACGAGGAAACAGGTGCGTGGCGCGGCGAGGTTCAGGACGGCAGCAAGACGAACTAGAGCGAGCAGACGCGCGGTGGGCTCCGGCACCAAACCGGAGCCCGGCGCGCGGTGCGAATCAGAGAGCAAGCAATAGTCACCGACAAAGGAGTCTCAAATGCGCTTTATCCCAACCAAGTTCCATGCGCCGCTCGACTACATCGTCGGCGCAGCGCTGATCGCCGCGCCCTGGATCTTTCAGTTCTCGGAGCACACCGCCGCGACGATCGTGCCGATCGTGCTCGGCATCGGCCTCATCGCCTACAGCCTGTTCACGAACTACGAGCTCGGCGTCTGGAAAGTGGCGCCGATGGCCGTGCACAACCTGATCGACGTCGTCGCCGGCACCGTCCTCGTCGCCTCGCCGTGGATCTTCGGCTTCGCCGACGAATCGGCCAACGTGTGGGTGCCTCACGTGGCCGTCGGCATCGCCGCGATCTTCCTCGGCCTCACCACCGTGCAGCGGGGTGGCTACTCGTACGATCAGAGCGGGACCCGGCAGACCACGGCTGCTGGCTAGCTCGTTCATCCGGCTAACTCATTCAGAGCGCGCGGCGGCATTCGTCCGCCGCGCGCTCGCCCGTTCGTTTGGGGCGGAGGGCACGCAAACACGACTCGCCGAACTCGAACACGTAGCGTTTTGATGAGGCACCAACGGCCGGGTCTGAAGAACCCGGGGTCCGTTTCGACGAAGCGGGGTAACGCCGAGTCGTGACTCATTCACTCGGAGCTCACTCCACGGTCGCGGCCGACGGCGCCCCCGCAGCCGGCCTCCGCCTCGGCTACGCGTGCGTCAACACGCAGCTCCCGTCGTCGGCGCGAACCCTGCGGCTGGGAAACGTGGCCCCGGCCCGGCTGCGTGAGCTGATCGCCGGGAACCTCGACGCGCTCGAATCGATCCTGCGGTGGAACCGCGAACACGGAATCCAGGTCTTTCGACTGACGTCGAACCTGATCCCGTTCGGATCGCACCCGGCGAACACCCTCGCCTGGTGGGACGAGTTCGACGAACGCTTCGAGCGCCTGGGCGAGCTCCTGGCGGAGAGCGGCGCTCGCGTCTCGACCCATCCAGGCCAGTACACGGTGCTTTCCTCGGTGGTTCCCGCGGTCGTGGAGGCCGCGCTGGCGGAGCTCCAGTACCACGACCGGATGCTGACCGCCCTCGGCCTCGACACCTCGCACAAGATCGTGCTCCACGTCGGATCGGGAGCGGCCGACCGGGATGCGGCGCGCACGCGTTTCGCGTCGGGATTCGCACGGCTCGCGAACGGGGCCCCGTCCCGGCTCGTGCTGGAGAACGACGAGCGGTGGCCGCTTGCAGAGGTGCTCGAGCTCGCCGAGCCGCTCGGTGTGCCGGTCGTCTTCGACACCTTTCACCACGAGCTGGCACCGTCGCTCGACGGTCTCGGGGTGCGAGACGTGGTGCTCGCCGCGGGGCAGACCTGGCTCCCGTGGGACGGGCGGCAGGAGGTGCACTTTTCGACGCAGGAGCTCGGTAAGCGCCCCGGCGCGCATGCGGAGACGATCGACCTCGGTGCGTTCGCGCGATTCGTGTCCGAGGTAGGCGACCTCGCGCTCGATTGCATCCTCGAGGTGAAGGACAAGGAGCAGTCGGTGCTCCGTGCGCGCGAGCTGCTCCAGTGAGCACGGCGCCCGCCCGCGACCTCCTCCTCGGGGCGGACTACGTCGTGCCGCACACGGATGCAGACGGGCTTGCAGCCGGCGCGATCGCATTGCGGGCCCGCGGCGAGAGCGCGGCCGCCGCGGTTCTCCTCGGCCGCGGACAGACACCCTTCGGCGCGAAGCCGCCGCTCCCGCTTGGCTCGGCGGCTGTGCTCGACTGGGGCGTCCGTCCGTTCGAGCGCCCCGGCGTCCTCGTCGACCATCACGCTCCCGAGGCGCGGCCGGCTGAGGACCAGGTCGTCGTCTCCGGCTACGGCGAGCGACCGGAGACTTCCACCGCGCCGCACCGTGCCTGTGCACGACCCAGGCGAGGAAGACGATCCCAGGGACGACGACGACGAGCTCGTAGTACAGGAACGCGTCCGCATGGCGGATTCCATGGTCGTCGAGCAGCGTGTAACCCGCGATGCAGAGCGCGATGGCCAGCCCGAGGAGAGCGCCGCGACGTTCCGGATGGCGGAGGCCTCGGACGAGGACGATTCCGGCCGCAACCACGAGCACGCCTGCGGCCTCCTGCCAGGTGACTGCGGCGAGCGTCGCGAGGAGCAGAGCACCGGGGCGGCTCCGCGCGAGATCGGATAGACGACGCTGAGGGCCGCAGTCGAATACGCGTAGGCGAGGAGTGCGAAGTAGGCGAGCTCGAGCGTCGCCGAGCCAAGCGCGTACGGCCAGACGGCAGCCTCCACGTCCCAGGTGAAGGTGGCGACCGGCACGAAGATCAGCGCCGAGGTCGCGAGCATGACGGCGGTGGCCGCCTCGACGTTCTGGGTGCGCGCGAGGAGCAGGTTCCACATCGCGTGGAGCACGGCCGAGCCGAGCGCGAGCGCCAGCGCGTCGAAGCCCACTTACGGAGCGAGCACGATCGTCACCGGCCCGTCATTCGTGAGCTCGGCCTCCATGCGGGCGCCGAAGCGACCGGTCGCCGGCTCGCCGTCGATAACCACGCGCGCAGATGAGACACGTTGTACGACTGCTCTCACCGGGGCCAACTCTGACCGACCGGGGGCATTCAGGGCAGGAGGCGCGACGCGGACGCCGAAAGGGAGCAGCTTCGAGGAGGCACCGTGACGAGACTGCGAGCGCTTCAAATGACAACGGATCCTCAGAAGCGACGGCGACTACAGGCCGCTAGTGGGTTGTGGCTGCTCTTCGCCGGGATTTTGACGGCGATGTCGCTCTTTCCGGTCGTCCTCGTGCTGTCGCTGCTGATGCTCATCGCCGGCCTGTGCGTGATCGGAAGGGATCGGTTACGCGAGATCGAGGTCGCGTCCGCCCTGCGGGCGGCCCGACAGTCCGTTGCGGCCTTCGCTCGACGAAATCAAGGCGCGCACAGGCAGGCTCGGAATCCGTGCTTTCGTCTCCCGAATCGCGCGTGACGACCCGAGTCGCCGCGCTGCGGGGCTCAACGAGCGCGGGCGTCGGCTACGACAAGAGGGCGACCCCTCCGAGGCGGCCGAACAGCATCGCGCCGCGCTCGCGATCGTGAAAGACCTGGGTGACCGGCGGAGTGAGGCGCTCACGCGCAACCACCTCGGGCTCGCGCTCGCTCGGTCCGGAGCCGAGGATGCCGCCGTCGAGCAGCTCCAGCACGCCCTCATCATCCTGCGCGCACTTGGCGACGAGGAGCACGAGGCGCGCGTGATCGCCAATCTCGGCTTCGTTCAGCGCCGCCGCGGCCATAGCGAGGAGGCCGTCGTCCTCCTCCATCAGGCACTCGACAAGCTGCCGCCGGAATCGCCCGCGTACCGACGGGTCGAGGCTGTTCTGACCCGAGCGGGCTGACCTGCTTATGCGAACATATGTTCGCAGTGCAACAAGCCACGATCCTGCACGCCGACGTCGACTCGTTCTTCGCGGCCGTCGAGCAACGGGATAACCCCCGGCTGCGCGGACGGCCCGTGATCGTCGGCGGTGGGGTCGTCCTTGCAGCCAGCTACGAGGCGAAGGCGCACGGCGTGGAGACGCCGATGGGCCTCACGCTTGCGCGCCGGCTCTGCCCCGACGCGATAGTCGTTCGCCCGCGCATGTCGGCGTACTCGGAGGCGAGCAAGGAGGTCTATCGGGTGTTCGACGACACGACGCCGCTCGTCGAGGGACTGTCGATCGACGAGGCGTTCCTGGACGTCCGCGGGCTCGAGCGGCTCTCGGGGACGCCCACCGAGATCGCCGTGCAGCTGCGGCGCGACGTGCGCGAGCGGGTGGGACTGCCGATCACCGTCGGGATCGCCCGCACGAAGTTCCTGGCCAAGGTGGCGAGCGGGGTGGCGAAGCCGGACGGGTTGCTCGCGGTGCCACCGGAGGGTGAGCTCTCCTTTCTGCACCCGCTTCCCGTCGAACGGCTCTGGGGCGTGGGGCAGGCGACTGCAAGGCGGCTGCGCGAAGTCGAGATCACGACCGTCGGTCAGGTCGCGCGGCTTTCGGAAGGCACGCTGGTCACGCTCGTCGGCCGTGCGGCGGGACGGCGCTTGCATGCGCTTGCTCATAACCGTGACCCGCGGCGGGTGCAAACGCGACGGCGCCGGGGCTCGATCGGCTCGCAGCGGGCGCTCGGGCGTTCGCCGACGTCGCTCGCCGAGGTCGATGCCACGCTGGTGGCGCTCGTCGAACGCGTCACAGCGCCGGATGCGAGCCGCTAACCGGGTCGGCCGAACCGTCGTCCTTCGACTGCGCTTCGACGACTTCTCGCGGGCAACGCGGTCACACACGCTGCCGTACTCGACGGCGAACACCCGGACGATTCTCGACACGGCGAGAGGGTTACTCGCTGTCGCGGTGCCGATGATCGAGCTCCGTGGCATCACGCTCGTCGGAATCGCCGTCGCCAACCTCGACGATGGCCGCTCACTCCAGCTCGTGCTGCCGCTCGGCGGTCACAGCGACGCGCTCGACGCCGCACTCGACGAGGTTCGCCGGCGCTTCGGATCGGCCGCGATCGTGCGAGCCGTGCTGCTCGGCCGCGGCCAGGGTCTCACCGTGCCGCTGCTGCCCGACTGACAGCCCGAACTTGCCAAGCGAACATATGTTCGCTTTCATTTCAGAGGTGCAGCTGGCGCTGGATTCGCTCGATCGGCTGGTGGAAACGCTCGAGGAGCGCGGGCCGCTGTCGGCGTCGGACGCCGCCCGTGCCCTCTTTGCAACCTCCTCGATCTCCGACGGCCTCGCGTGTTCGCTCCTGGCCGAGGTCACCGCAGGCGACAGCCGGCTCGTCTGCGCTGGGGCGACGGTTTCGTTGGCCGGGACGCAACCCGACCCGCTGCTCGAAGAGGCCGAGTTCGTCGTCTTCGACCTCGAGACGACCGGGCTTTCCGCAGCACGCGACCGTATCTGCGAGCTCGGCGCGGTTCGCGTGCAGGCGCTGGAGCCGGTCGAGTCGTTCCAGTCGCTCGTCAATCCAAGAGTTGCGCTGCCGGACCCCGTCGCCCGCCTCACCGGGCTCCGCGACCAGGAGCTGCGCGAGGCGCCTTCGATCGCCACCGTGCTCGGCCGCTTCCTGACGTTCGCGGGCGATTCGCTCCTCGTGGCGCACAACGCGCGCTTCGACCAGCGCTTCCTCGAACGGCAGCTCTCGCTCATGCACGATCGGCGCCTGTCCGAGCCGCCGCTCTGCACCGCCGCCCTCGCTCGCCGACTGCTCGAGGGGCGCGTGCGCCGGGTCAGCCTCGCGTCGCTCGCCCACTTCTTCGGTGTTCCGACGACGCCGTGCCACCGGGCCCTGCCCGACGCCGAGGCGACGGCGCAGGTGCTGGTGCTCCTGATCGGTCTCGCCCAGGAGATCGGCGCGCGCCGCCTCTCCGATCTCCGCGCGCTTGCTGCTCCCCGCAAACGACGGGTCTACGCCAAACGCTCGCTGGCCCGAGGCGCGCCCACGCGGCCCGGCGTGTACTTCTTTCGGGACCGGCACGAGCAGGTGCTCTACGTAGGCCGGGCGCGCGACCTGCAGGGCGCGCCTTCGCTCCTACTTCCGAAGCGATCGCCAGCGTCCGTCCGTCGAAGCGGCACTGCTCGCCCTCGAGCGCATCGAGTGGCGCGTCCTCGGTTCCGAGCTCGAGGCCGCGCTCGAAGAGCTGCGCCTCATCCGAGAGCTCCAGCCGCCGGCGAACGCGCGCAGCCGCAGGAAGCACCACGGCCTCTATCTGAAGAGGAGGGGAGAAGACTTCGTCGTCACCAAGACGATGACGCGGCTGGGACCGATCGCAAGTCGGCGGCGAGCATCCCTCGCGGCGCGCGCACTGTCCTCGTGCACGCCCGACGAGCTCGATCGTCTCCTCGAGGACGGGCCGCTGCCACGGCTCCGTGCGCGACTCTCGCACCTGGCCGAAGGGCTCCGCTATGAAGAGGCAGCTCGACTACGCGATCGCATCGCAGCGCTCGAGCACATGATCGATCGCCTGCGGCGGCTGGAGCGGTTGCGCAGGCTCGAGCTTTGCCTGATCGCTCCCATGATCGAGCCCGGCTGGCGGAAGGCGTTCTTCGTTTGCGGCGGCGCCGTGTGCGCCGTTCGGGCGTTACCGCCGCGGCGCGGGCGCGAGCCTCGAGATCGGAGCCGGGTTGGCGCTCTGCCGGTCCGCCCGCGGGCGTCTGGAAGAGCCGCTGACACCCGAGCAGGCGGAGGATCTGCTGCTCATCGGCGGCTTCGTACGCCGGCCTCCACCCGAGCTGGGCGTCCTGCCACTCGACGCCGAGCGGATCGCGGCCTACCTCGCCGGCCGCCAACTCCCGCGTGCTGCTTGAGCAGCGCCGAGAGCGATGCGGTCGCCCTGAGGACGACCGCATCGGACTCCCGCCGGTGCTTCTAGAGCGCCTAAGGACATTGGACGATGATCTCGTTGCTCGGCGCCGAGCGGTTGCCGGACGAGTCCACCGCCCTGGCCACAACCGTGGTAGAGCCGGACGCGTGCCGGCAGTACACGAGCCCCGAGCTCCCGAAAAGTACGTCGCCGCGATTCGCCACGCCGTTCAAGTAGAACTCGTAGAGGATCTGCGACTGCGGATCCGCGTTGTCGGTGGAGAGGCCCCAGTTCATGTGGATCTCGTTCTCGATCACCGACCCGCTGAGGTTCGTCGGCGCCGTCGGCGGCACCGTGTCGGTGGTGGACGGCATCGTGATCGTGACGGTGTTGCCCTCGACGGCGTTCCCGAAGACGTCACTCGCGACGACCTGGAACTCGTAGGTCGCCGAGGGCGTCAGATCGAACGCCCAGTAGTGCGTCTCGCTGAAGAAGGAGGCCTGCTCGATCCCGTTGGCGTAGATCGTGTAGAAGACCTGACTCACGTTGTCGACCGACTCCGTCCAGGAGAAGCTGGCCCGCGCCGGGCTGATCGGGGTCGCGGTCAGCTGCGGCGCCGGCGTCGGCGGTGTGACGTCTGCCGGGACCGTGTGGGTGACCGTGTTGCTGTCGCCCGAGCGGTTGCCCGCGGCGTCGACGGCGTAGACGGTGGTACCTGTACGTCTGCTGCGGCCACAGGCGCGTGAAGGTGAGTCGTCGTCCGCGTTTGCGGAACGGCGACCGTATAGGTGTTGAAGGGGCTGCCCTCGGTGACGCGGTACGAGAAGTTGCCCGAGTCATCGGTCGACGCGTTCCAGGCCAGCGTGATGGTCGTGTCGGTGGTCGCGGTGATCCGGAGGTTCGTGGGCGTCGTCGGCGGCCTGCGGTCACGACGATTTACCCCCGCCCCCACGGCGCTCGCACAAAAAGCAACGATGAGCAGAATCGCCCCGACGGCGAGTCCTGTGGTGCGGAAAGACATCGGCTTCTCCCTTCCAAGGGGTCGCGTTAGCGCGTCCTGCGACAAATACGGTCGATCGCCCTTATCCGGATTGGCCGTAGGCCCTATCTCGCGCCGGACACCGAGGTGCTACGCGAACGCGAGCGGCTGCCTGCGTGGCAGCGTGAAGGCGTAGAACCAGTACCCGACCAGGTTCACGCCCGGAATGATGAACGGGAGTGTCCACCACCGGGAACGCCCGTGGTGAGCGGGAACCTGTACGGCCGTCCAGATCAAGACGGCAAACGGACCGACGGTCGGAATGAAGACGAGCGCCGCGAACCAGCCGCTGCGGCCAATCGACTCGAAGAGCACGATCCAGATCCCGACGAACGGGATGAACGCCGCCCATGGGTTCTGAAGCCCACGGCGACGACCGATCACGAACGCGGGTGTCGCAACAAAAAAGACGATTGCAGCGAGAAGGAGTAGCGTCGTCATTGCCCGGTCCCCATCGACGGAAGGCCGTCGCCCCGCGATCCCCCATTCACCGCTCGCGCAGGAATAGGATCACGGCCTCAGCCAGCGAGAGGAGGCTTTCGGTGCTCAGCGAATTTCGCGATTTCCTGTTCCGAGGAAACATCGTCGAGCTGGCAGTCGCCTTCGTCGTCGGACTAGCGTTCGCAGCGGTCGTCAACTCGCTCGTGGACAACCTGCTCATGCCGGTGATCGCGATGCTCATCGGGAAGCCGGATTTCGGCGACCTGACCTTCACGATCAACGATGCCGTCTTCCGCTACGGCGCGTTCATCACCGACGTGATCCAGTTCGTTGCGATCGCGGGAGCCGTTTTCTTCTTCGTCGTCAAGCCCGTGACCGCAATGACGCGACGCCTCCGGCCAGAGTCGATCGAAGAAGGCATGCCCGACGAGGAAAGGCGACACCAGGAGCTACTGGCGGCGCTCAGCCAAATCAGCTCGCGCTAGCGGTTCCTAGACCGCGTGCTTACCTGCGGCCGACCCGCAGGGTGACCCTGAAGCCGACTCGACGCACCGAGCCGCCCCGTGGGCTCTGGCCGACGACACGGCCGACGCGCCGGGAGCGAACCCTGCGCACCGTGCCGACCCGGCAGCGCCGTGCCCGGATCCGTGCTTTCGCCGTTGCCAGCCGTAGCCCGATCACCTTCGGCACCCGACAGCGCGCCGGCGGTGGGGCCGGAGGCGGTGGTGGAGGAGGAGGCGGCGGCGGCGGTGGTGGCGGTGGTGGCGGTGGTGGCGGTTGTGGCGGTGGAGGTGGAGGTGGAGGTGGAGGCGGAGGCGGTGGAGGCGGCGGGGGCGGAGGAGGAGAGACGCACTCGGTAATCCGAATCGAGTCGATGCGCCAGCCAGGAGCCCCGATGCCGGTGTCGGTGCCCAGGCGCCAGCGCAGCACGACGTTCTGTCCGGCGGCGGATGGGGGCAGGATCGCGACCGTCGTGATGAAGCCGTTGTTCGAGTTGCCGGTCCAGGCCAGGCGACCCGCGAGCGGGTTGTCTCTGATTTGCGAGAGCGTCCCGCTGTAGCGGCCGACGGTGAAGCGACCGCCTGCGGGAAGGATGTCCTGGAAGGCCCCACCGTTGATGCTGATCTCCAGCACTCCGCCGTCGAACGTGGTCTCGGTGTAGTAGTTGCTCCGGAACGTGAGCTGCGCCGAGGTCGTCTGGATCGGGATGCTGGGCGACTCGAGCCGCTTGTCGCTGACGACCTGGGGACTGTCGATGAAGGCCGCGTTCGGAGCCGAGTCGAAGGGCGGCGGGGGGAAGCCCGAGCTCGAGGTCGTCCACAGCGGTGCAGGCCCTTGGACGTTCGTCGCAGTCCAGCCCGCGGGCAGCTGGGGCGGCGTGACGCCGTCGAAGGACTGGCTGAACGTGGTCTCGGCGTTCGCGCAAGCAGCGGCACCAGCATCGAGGACCTCGGCCCTGGCAGTCGACGCCGCGACTTGGCCGCCGCCGGCCGCCAGCAGCGTCGTTCCGATCGCCGTTCCCCCCGCGAGCGCGCGGGCGAGGCTCAGGCTCGGGCCGGTCGACCAGCTATCGGTAGCCGGGTCGAATGCCACGGTCGTGCCGACGGGCGTAAAGGAGGAGCTCTCGCCGCCGAAGCTCCACAGCTTGCCGCCGGCCACGGCGCTGCCGGGCACGTTCGTCGGGCTCGGCATGCCGGCCTTCGCCGTCCATGTGTTCGCGGCGACGTCGTAGTCCCAGGTCAAACCAACGACAGCACCTAATGCATCGCGCCCGCCCGCGACGTAGAGCTGGCCGCCGATGACACCGGAGGCGGCACCACCCACCGCGTTCGGTATCGGCGCGCGTTCGGTGAACGTGTTGGCGCCGGGGTTGAACTCCCACGTCGTCGCCTGCGCGCTCACGGGGTCCGACGTGCTGTAGCCGCCGGCCAGGTAGATCCTGCCGTTCGCGCTGTTGTAGCCGGACGCCATTGCCCAGCGCGGCCCCGGCATGTTCGCCGCGGAGCTCCACGTGCTCGACGTGACGTCGAAGACCCTGGTGCCGTTGGTGACCGCGCCTCCGTTCGGATCCATGCCGCCGAAGACGTAGATCTTGTTCGTGGTCGGGTAGTAGACGGCCGAAGCCATGGAGACCGCGGCGGGCATCGGCGGCAGCAACGTTTCCCACCGCTCGTTGACCGGGTTGTACCGGTAGAAGGTGTTCAGCGTCGTGCCCGTGCTGGCCGAGTGGCCGCCGGCCGCGTAGGCGTAGATGCCGTTGGAGACGGCCGCCGCGCCGTACAGGTCCTGCGGCATGGATGAGACCATGCTCCAGCTCGAGGCGGGATTGCTTGGCCCTTCGGATCGACGGTCGGCCGCGCCGGCCAGCGCGCTCAGCCCCAGCGCGAAGCCACAGAACAATGCCGCCGCCAAAGGCATCCTCGTCCTCATCCAGTGCAGCCAAGCAGAGACGAGACGCTCTTGTAGGGTTGAACGGCGTGAGCTTTGACGACTGGATGCTCGCTCTGCACGTGGTCAGCGCGTTCGCCATGGTCGCCGGGATGACCCTCTTCTGGGTGCTGGTCGTCGCCGGTTGGCGAACTGACACGCCGGCGGAGATCCTCCGCATGGGCCCACTTACGAAAGTCGCCGGCGCGGCGATTGGGATCGGCATGGGCGGCACAATCGTCCTCGGCATCTTTCTCGCTTTCTCGGTCGGCGGTTACGACATCTGGGACGGCTGGATCGTCGCGGCGCTTGTGCTCTGGGTGGCCGCCGCGGCTCTCGGACAGCGCACCAATGCCGCCTTCGAGCCGCCGGTCAAGAAGGCGCAGGAGCTTCAGGCCGCTGGTCAGACCGGGCCGAGTGCGGAGCTCCTTGCCCTCAACCGAACGACCAAGGGGCTCGTCCTGCAGGTTCTGGTCACGGTCGTGATCCTGCTGATCGTCATCGACATGATCTGGAAGCCGGGCGCATGAGCGTTCTCGCCCTCATCCGTCCCGACAGCTGGAACTTCCCGCTCTTTCTCCACGTCTTGGGGGCGATGGTCCTGGTCGGCGGCCTGCTCGCCGGCGCGGCCACGCTCGGCTACGCCAGAGGCGAAGCAAGGTTCCTCAAGCTCGGCTACTGGACCCTCCTGTTCGTCTCGCTTCCAGGCTGGGTGCTGATGCGGATCGGCGCCGGCTGGATCTCTTCCAAGGAGGGCTGGGACGACCTGCCGGACGAGCTCGTGCCCACTTGGCTCACGATCGGATTCTTCGTCGCCGACCTGGGTGGGCTCGTCCTGCTCGTGTCCCTGATCGTGGGCGGCGTCGGGGTGTACCGCCTGGGTGCGGGGAAGGGCTCCGGCCTGCTCAGGGCGACGATGGTGCTCTCGCTGGTCCTGCTGGCGGCGTACTTGGTCGCCGCCTGGGCGATGGCGGGCAAGCCGGACTAGCGTTCAGCCGCGAAGCTTGGCCACCGCTGCTGTTCGGCTGTGGACCTCGAGCTTCTCGTAGACGTTCTCGAGGTGCTTGCGCACGGTGCCCGGGGCAATCCACAGAGCCTCGGCGATCTCGGCATTGGTGCTTCCCAATGCCACCAGGTCGAGGATCTCGGACTCGCGTTCGGTGAGCCGAGGAGCCTCTCGCTGTTCCTCGAGGAGCAGCGAGCCTTCTACGAACTGGACGACGACGGACCCCTCGCCGCGTTCGACGGTCAGCGGCTCGGGGCTCGGGGCACGCCGCTGCTCGCGGAGCCACTCTGTTACTTCGTGCGGTAGACGGCCTCCGCTGGATCGAAAGTAAGTCGCAAGCAGGCGCCACGCTTCCGGCGTCGCATGGGCAATCCGGTCGGCGCCCTCGAGCACGACTAGGGCCGCATCGGTTCGCTCGAGGTGAGCGAGTGCCTCGCGCGTCGTCCGGCGGAGCTGCGCCGTCTCATAGATCCTCGCGAGGTGGGGCCGCAGGAAGTCGAGGGTGTCGCGGTCGCGCTCGGTGTAGTCGGGACCGTCGGACCGCGTGAAGAGAAAGACCTTCGTGTGCGAAAGCGGAGCGTCGAGACCGGCGGACAACTGGTACTCGACCCCGGAGGGGCGTAGGAACTCCCAGTAGATCTCGAGCCGGCGAAGCTTCGACCTGCTCACGAAGTCGGAGATCTTCAACGCCCGGAAGTCTCCGGTCTCATCCTCGTAGCGACAGACGGGGTGCTGGTCGCGCAGCCGCCAGTACGTCTGGAGCTCCTCTCCGACGTCACCATCCGTCGCCGGATCGTCCTCCGACCAGATCCCAACCTGACGCACGCGGTCGAGCTCGCAGTAGCTGACGAAGTCGCCGGGTACGAGGCGGCGCAGCGACGCGAGCAGCGACCGCGGGAACGGCTCAGGGCCGTCGACGGAGTTCGCTTCGTCGAGGAACCCGAGCAGAGCCTTGAGGTCCGGTGTCCGTAGCCGAGTCATTGCCGCTCGAAGATACGACAAACGGCGTATGGACTCAATCGCGCGGCTGCCGGATCCTGCAGCCTCCGTAAAACGAAAGGGAGGGACTACCCGTGAGACGCATGATCCTGGTCGCCGTCGTGGCGGCTTTAGTTGCAGCAACCACCGTGGCCGCCGGCGGGGGCAATCGCGCCCAGGCCGTCGACACTCCATCCGAGGCGAACGCCGTCACCGACTGGAGCCTGGTCGCGCAGAACGCGATCTCGGCCGGCCGGCCGCCGGCCAGCTCCGAGGTGCTGAACGGGCTCGTCCACGCGACGATGTACGACGCGGTGGTCGCGGTCGAAGGCAGGTACGAGCCGTTCGCAGTCTCGATTCGCCGCTCCGGGCCGACCTCCGCCGACGCAGCCGTAGCAGCAGCGGCCCGCGGCGTGCTCGTCATGCGCGTGCCGGGACAGGCCCCGACCGTCGAGGGCGAGTACACCGCGTTCATCAACGGCATCCCTGACGGAGCGAGGAAGACGAACGGGATCCGCCTGGGTCGTGCGATTGCCGGCGCGTACCTGGCGCTACGGTCCGACGACGGCTTCGACAACGTCGTGCCGTGGGTGCAGCCGACCCCGGGCCCCGGCGTGTTCGAGCCCATTCCCGCGGGAAGCACGCCCGTCGACGTCAAGCTCAAGCAGGTTCGGCCGCTGTCGTTCGACGACCCCGCGCGCTTCCGCCCGAACGGCCCGGATTCGCTGACGAGTGCCGGCTACACGGCGGACTTCAACGACGTCAGGGACCTCGGGCGAATCGACAGCACCATACGGACACCGTTGCAGACGGAGATCGCGCGCTTCTGGTCCGAGCAAACGATGGTCCAGTGGAACCGCACCCTTCGGGAGCTTGCGCTCGACCGAGGGCTCAATGCGCTCGAGAGCGCACGCATGATGGCGATGGCGCACGTTTCGGCGGCCGACAGCCTCGTCGGTTGCTGGGAGGCCAAGTACTACTACAACTTCTGGCGTCCGCAGCACGCGATCCAGCGTGCCGACTCGGACGAGAACCCCGCCACGATCCAGGACACGACCTGGACGCATCTGCTCAACGGCAACCATCCCGAGTACCCATCGGGGCACACCTGCTTCACCTCGGGGATTACCAATGCGTTGGCGGACTACTTCCACACGGACCGAGTCCCGCTCGCGATCAGCAGCACCGTGACGGGAACGACTCGTGACTTCGCCCGGCTTCGCGACGTGAGGAGGGAGGTCGGCCGCGCCCGCGTCTACGGCGGGCTCCATTTCACCGAGTCGCTCCAGGACGGCGAGCTGCTCGGAGAGCGGACCACCCGGTACGTCCTCCACAACAACTTCGACCGGATTCACGGGCACCACGACGACGACGACTGAGTCCCAGCTCCACTGAGAACGGAAACGGAGGCCCCGCCGCGGCGGGGCCTCCGCCTACGGATGCCTTGAGGGAGTGTCCGGCTACAAGCCTTCGCGACCGATAACTGGAGCGAATGCGCAAGCAGTCCCGCCGCCGGCGGCTTGTCGCAGCGCTGCTCGCGCTCGCTCTGCAGGCCGTCATCATCGCCGCTGTGTTGGCCGGCCCGGCGGGTGGACGCCCAGGCCACAGTGCTCAGCCCCCAGCACGGGGCGCAGTGGCCGGCGAGCTCATCGTCGCCTTCAAGCCCAGTGCCACGACGGGGCGTCAGCGCCAGGTCCTCTCGGGCGTAGCTGCACAGGAGAAGCGTAGGTTTGGACGGATCCGCGGCGTCCTCGCCTCGGTCGGCTCACAAGACGTGTCGGCCGCGATCCGGGCCCTCGAGCGCAATCCAGATGTCCTCTACGCCGAGCCGAACTTCCGGCTCTCGGCGGACGATCACGCGGGCACGCCCAACGACCCGTCCGTGCACTCTCTCTGGGGTCTCAACAACTTCGGCCAGATCGTCGCCGGTGTCGCCGGCGCCCCGGATGCGGACATCGACGCGAAGGAGGCCTGGGCCGTCGAGACCGGAAGCGACGACGTCGTCGTCGGCGTGATCGACACCGGGGTCGACTTCGGACACCCGGAGCTCGCGCCGAACATGTGGATCAACGCCGGCGAGGACTGCGCGGGATGCCGCTCGAACGGGATCGACGACGACGGCAACGGCTACGTCGATGACTGGCGCGGGTGGGACTTCGTCAACGACGACAACAACCCGTTCGACGACAACGGCCACGGGACACACACCGCGGGGACGATCGGCGCCGCCGGCAACAACGGGCTCGGCATCGCCGGCGTCAACTGGAACGTCAGCGTCATGGCGCTCAAGTTCCTCTCCGCGTCCGGCACCGGATCGACCGCCGATGCGGTCAGCGCGATCCTCTACGCGAGCGCCGAGGGGGCCGACGTCACCAACAACTCCTGGGGCGGCGAGGACTACTCGCAGGCTCTGTACGACGCGGTCGCAGCTGCCGACGCGAGCGGGTCACTCTTCGTCGCGGCCGCCGGCAACAGCTTCACGAACACAGACACGGAGCCGAACTACCCCTCCTCACTCGAGCTGCCGAACGTCGTCTCGGTCGGGGCTACCGATGCGTTCGACCGCAGGGCCTGGTTCTCGAACTACGGACGTCGGACCGTAGACCTCAGCGCGCCCGGGACGAGCATCTACTCGACCTGGCCGGGCGGCTCCTATCGCTATCAGGACGGGACGTCGATGGCGGCACCTCACGTCGCCGGCGCAGCAGCGCTCGCGAAGGCGGCCTTTCCTGGCGCGACAGCCGTTGGTCTCAAGGCGCTCTTGCTGCGCACAGTCGATCCCAAGACCACGCTGGACGCAGCGAGCTCGACGGGCGGACGGCTGAACGCGAGCTCGGCTGTTCACTGCTCGGCGGCACCCCAGGTGTGGATCGAGTCCCCGCAGTCGCCGCTCGAGCTCCTCGTCGGCGAGCCGGTAACGGTCGGATTCCTCGCAGCACGCTGCGGCGACCCCGAGGGCGTTTCGCTGTCAGCCGAGGCAAACGGCGAGCCGCTCGCCCTGGCCGACCGAGGTGACGGCTTCTACAGCGGCTCCTTCACGCCGACCGCAGGTGGGCCCGTGACGATCAGCGCGTCGGCCACTGCGAACGGGGTCACCGACACCCGCTCCGTGTCCGGAACGGCGATCCGCAATTACCCGATCGCCCCGGACGGCTCGCCCCTGACCGTGACCACTACCGCTGCCGGGGAGAACGCGACGCTCGTCTTCGAGGGCTCCGCCGGACAGCGGATCAGCCTGAAGGTCGGCAGCGTCACGTTCGGCGCGTCCACCTGTTGCTCGATGACGCTCTCAATTGCCAGGCCCGACGGCACGACGCTCGTACCACCCATCCCGATCGGCACGAACGGCGGCTTCGTCGACACGAAGACGCTGCCGGCGACCGGCAGGTACACGATCCTGGTCGATCCGCAGAGCTCCGGCACAGGCAGTGCGACCCTCACGCTGTACGAGGTCCCGGCCGACGCCGCCGGGCCGATCGTCGCCGGAGGCACTTCGGTGACCGTCGGCACTGGCCCGGTCCCAGGCCAGAACGCCCGGCTCACATTCGAGGGCACGCCAGGGCAGCGCGTCAGCCTCGGTGCAGCTGCCGTCACGATCGGCAACTCGACCTGCTGCTCCGCTGAACCTCTCGATCCTGAAGCCAGACGGCTCCAACCTCTCCTCACCGACCCTGCTGGGCACGAACGGCGGCTTCGTCGACGCGAGGACGCTGCCCCTGGGTGGTACGTACACAATCCTGGTCGATCCGCAGGGGACGGCCCTCGGCGGCGCGACGCTGACGCTCTACGACGTGCCGGCCGACATCGACGCAGAGCTCGTCCCAGGGGGACCCGCGACCAGCGTGACGATCGGTCCCACACCGGGGCAAAACGCGCGCCTCACGTTCGAAGGAGTAGCGGGGCAGCGCGTCAGCCTCAAGGCGACCGCCATCACGATGGGCAACTCGACGTGCTGCTCGCTGAACCTCTCGATCCTCAAGCCGGACGGCGCTTACCTCGCCAGCCCGACGCTGATGGGCACAAACGGCGGCTTCATCGACACGAAAATCCTTCCCGTCGGCGGCCGGTACACAGTCCTGGTCGACCCACAAGGGACGGCCCTGGGCGGCGCGACGCTGACCCTCTACGACGTTCCGGCGGATGCCCTCGAGACGATCTCGCCGGGCGGCGCCTCGGTCACCGTCAGCACAGGGCCCGTACCAGGCCAGAACGCACGACTCGCGTTCGAGGGCATCCCCGGACAACGCGTCAGCCTCAAGGCCGGCGGCGTCACGATCGGCACCTCGAGCTGCTGCTCGGCGAGGCTCTCGATCACGAAGCCTGACGGCTCGGCGCTCATGACGCCGACGCTCTTCGGCACGGGCGGTGGTTTCATCGAGACCCAGCTGCTGCCGGCCGCCGGCACCTACTCGATCCTCGTCGACCCACAGGGCACCGATCTCGGCAGCGCGACGCTGACCCTCTACGACGTTCCGCCCGACCTCGGCGGAACGATCGCAGTCGGCGGCTCACCGGTCACGCTCACACTCGCTCCGGTTCCCGGTCAGAACGCGAGGCTCACGTTCAGCGGTGCTGCAGGACAAAGGATCAGCCTGAGGCTGAGCGGCGTCACCATCGGCACCTCGTCCTGCTGCTCGACGAGGGTTTCGATCTCGAGGCCCGACGGATCGAACCTGGTCGCACCCACCCTCATCGGGACTATGTCGGTCACGATCACTGCTCAGCTGACGGTGGCGGGCGCCTATTCGATCCTCGTCGATCCGCAGGGCGCCAACACGGGCGGCATCACCCTTGCCCTGATCTGACGCGCCGACGCTGTACCGTGGCCGGGGATGAGCGACATGCTCGCCCCCGGAGCCCAGGTCGCCGGCTATCGCATTGCGGGTCTGCTCGGCCAGGGCGGTATGGGCTTCGTCTACGAAGCCGAGCATGCTGTGCTCGGGCGGAAGGCAGCGCTGAAGACGCTCCTCCCCGAGCTCGTCGACGACGCGGATTTCCGTACGCGCTTCATCTCCGAGTCGCAGACGGTCGCTGCGCTCGACCACCCCAGCATCATCCCCATCTACGACGCGGGCGTGGCCGACGGCGTCGTCTACATCGCAATGCGCCACGTTGGTGGCGGCGACCTGCACCAGCTGCTCGAGTCGGGACCACTCGACCCCGAGCGTGCGGTCACGATTCTCGAGCAGGTGGCCGCCGGGCTCGACGCCGCGCACGCGAGCGACCTCGTCCACCGCGACGTGAAGCCGGGGAACGTCCTCATCGAATCGAGCGGCCGCGTCTACCTGACGGACTTCGGAATCGCAAAGCGGGCCAGGAGCAAGGGCGTGACCCAGACCGGTTTCTTCGTCGGCACACTCGATTACGCCGCGCCCGAGCAGATTCGCGGCGAGTCTGTCGGCTCGCCGGCGGACGTCTACGCCTTCGGTTGTCTGCTCTTCGAGTGCCTGACCGGGCGCAAGCCGTTCGGCCGAGAGTCCGACGTCGCGGTCATGCATGCGCACCTGCAGGACCCGCCGCCCGTCGCGAGCGAGGCGCGGCCGGGGCTCCCGACGGCGCTCGACGCGGTGTTCGCGCAGGCGCTGGCCAAGGAGGAAGGCGCTCGGTTTGACACCTGCCGGGAACTGATCGAGGCCGCACGCGCCTGCCTGGGGGCTGCCACCTCGGTGCCGGCTCCGAGGCACTCGCCGGCGACGGTCGCCACCCCCGTCACCTCCGTCGCAACGAACCTGCCCGCGCCTCCGACGCCGCTGATCGGCCGCGACACGGAGCTGGCGGCGCTCCTCGAGCTCGCCGCCCGCCCGGACGTGCGCCTCGTCACGCTGACCGGCCTGGGCGGCACCGGCAAGACGCGGCTCGTTCTCGAGGCAGCCGGGCAGCTCGCGCCCCAGCTCGGCCAGGCGTTCTTCGTCGACCTCGCACCGATTTCGGAGCCTGGGATCGTCGGCTCGACGGTCGCACAGGTGCTGGGGGTCGAGGAGTCGGCCGTGGAGCCGGTCGAGGCGATCGCACGCCGGCTGGGCGACTCGCCCACGCTGCTCGTCCTGGACAACTTCGAGCAGGTGCTGCCGGCCGCGACGCTGGTGCACGAGCTGCTGGCGACCGTGCCCGGCCTCACCGTACTGGTGACGAGCCAGGCCTCTCTGCACCTCCGCGAAGAGCACGAGTTCCCGGTGCCGCCACTCGATCTCCCGGAGGGCGACGCACCCCTGGCGGACGCACCCGCGGTGCAGCTCTTCCTCCAGCGGGCGCAGGCGGTCAAGCCCAGCTTCGCGCTCGACGACGAGAACGCGGAGGCAGTTGCGGCGATCTGCCATCGGCTCGACGGGCTGCCGCTTGCCCTCGAGCTCGCGGCCGCGCGGGTGAAGCTGCTCAGCCCGCAGGCGATCCTGAGCCGGCTCGAGAAGCGTCTCGACCTGCTCACGGGCGGAGCCGACGACCTCCCTGAGCGACAGCGCACGCTGCGCGACGCAATCGACTGGAGCTACAACCTTCTCGAGCCCTCCGAGCAGACACTGTTGGCGCGACTGGGTGTCTTCGCCGGTGGCTGCTCACTCGAGCTCGCGGACGCGGTGGCCGGCGAAGGGATGGCCCTGGGGAAATCCTTCGAAGCCCTCGCGTCGCTCGTCGACAAGAGCCTCGTCCGCCAGCGGGACGGCGCCGAGGGCGAGCCCCGCTTCGATCTGCTGGAGACGATCCGCGAGTTCGCGCTCGAGCGGCTCGAGCAAAGTGGTGAGCTCGACGAGCTCCGGCGCCGCCACGCCATGCGTTTCCTCGAGCTGGTCGAGGCCGCGGAGCCGGAGCTGACCCGCGCGAACCAGGCCCTCTGGCTCGACCGGCTCGACGAGGAGAACGACAACATCCGCGCCGCGATCATCTGGGCAATCGGCGCCGGCGAGGTCGAGCTGGCGCTGCGGCTGGCCGGCGCTCTCGTCCGGTTCTGGAGCACGCGTGGCCTCATGCGCGAGGGTCGCGCACGCCTGGCCGAGGCCCTGGCCGCTCCCGGGTCGGTCGAGCCGGCCACGCTGGCGAAGGCTCATTTCGCCGCCGGGTATGCGGCGGTCGGCGAGGGCGACTTCCTGGCGGCGAGATCGGACTTCGAGCGCAGCCTCGCGCTCGCGCGCGAGGCCGCCGACGAGCGAGCGGAAGGAGCCGCCCTCGCTCAGCTGGCGTGGCTTGCGAGCGTCGGCGGCGAGCCCGAGCGAGCCCGGGAGCTGGCCGAGCACAGCGCCGAGCTCGCCGACCGGGTGGGCGACAAGCTGACCGCATCGGGTGCCGCAACCACGCTCGCCGATCTCGCCGCTGCGGCCGGCAACCGTGACGAGGCGATCGCACTGTACGAGCGAGGCCTGGCTCTGCGGCGCGCGCTCGGAGACAAGCGGCTCATCGCGAACTCGCTGGTCGGGCACGGTCGCGCACAGCTCCTGAAGGGCGATTACGAGCGCGCGAGAACGTTGCTCGACGAGGCGCTCCTCCTGGCCCGCCAGGTCAAGGACACGTGGATCATCTCCGTCGCGCTCGGCAACCTCGGCCGAGTCGAGCTCGGCGCCGACGGCGATCCCCGAAAGGCGCGAGGGCTACTCGCCGAAGCCCTGCACCTCGCGCGTGACCGGAACGACCGCCGCGGTTCGGCCCAGTGGGCGCAGGCGCTGGCCGCGGCGTGCGCGCTGGAGGGTCGAGCTGCCGACGCGTCCCAACTCTGCGCGTGCGCCGAGGCCCTGCGGGAGACGACGGGCGCCGAGATCTACCCGGCCGAGACCCTGATCCAGGAGCGGTTCCTGACGTCCGTCCTCGCCGAGGCGGGGTTCGCCGCCGAGCTGGAGAAGGCCCGTGCGCTGTCGCCGGAAGAGCTGATCGCAACCGCGGTCGCCGCTGCCGGTGACCGGGCCGCGCAGACCGTCGCCACCCCCACGGCCCGCAGGAGTAGCTAGGCGCCCAGCTGCCGGTCGAGGTTGACTGCCGCGCTGATGAGCGCGAGGTGCGTGAACGCCTGCGGGAAGTTGCCGAGCTGCTCGCCAGTGGCTCCGATCTCCTCGGAATAGAGCCCGACATGGTTCGCGTACGTGAGCATCTTCTCGAAGGCGAGCCTCGCCTCGTCGACGTGCCCCGCCCGGGTCAGAGCCTCGACGTACCAGAAGGAGCAGATCGAGAACGTGCCTTCGTCGCCCTTGAGCCCGTCCGGGGAGGCCTCGACGTTGTAACGGTAGACGAGGCTGTCCGAGACGAGCTCCTTCGACATCACGTCCAGCGTCGAGAGCCAGAGCGGATCGGTCGGCGCCATGAACTTCGTCAGCGGCATCAACAGCAGCGAGGCGTCGAGCACGTCCGTGTCGTAGTGCTGGACGAACGCGCCCCGCTCGGCGTTCCAGCCGCGCTCGAGCACCTGGCGGTAGATGTCGTCACGCACGCCCATCCACCGGACCAGGTCGGACGGCAGCCCGCGCTGGCGCGCCATCCGGATCGCGCGCTCGACCCCGACCCAGCACATGAGGCGCGAGTACGTGAAGTTCTGGCGGCCGCCGCGCGTCTCCCAGATCCCCTCGTCGGCCTGATCCCAGTTCTCGCAGACCCACTCCACGATGCGGGCGAGATCCGTCCACGCTTCGTGGGAGATGGGCGAGGCGTGCTTGTTGAAGAGGTAGACGGAGTCGATCAGCTCGCCGTAGATGTCGAGCTGGAGCTGGTCGGCGGCGCCGTTTCCGATCCGCACGGGCGCCGAGCCCCGGTAGCCCTCGAAGTGGTCGAGCACCTCTTCCGGGAGCTCGGAGCTGCCGTCGACCGCGTACATGATCTGGAGCGGGCCTGACTCGTGACCGGCCCGCTCGCGCAAACGGTCGGTCAGCCAGTCCATGAAGCCGGCGGCCTCGTCCGTAAAGCCGAGCCGGAGGAGCGCGTAGAGGGAGAAGGCCGTGTCCCGGATCCACGTGTAGCGGTAGTCCCAGTTGCGGCCGCCGCCGATCTGCTCCGGCAGGCTCGTGGTCGGCGCTGCGACCATCGCTCCGGACGGCTCGTAGGTGAGCAGCTTGAGGACGAGCGCAGAGCGGTGCACCGTCTCCCGCCAGCGCCCGCGATAGCGCGAATGCGCGACCCAGCGGCGCCAGAACTCGACCGTGTCCTCGAACTCCTGCCGTGTCTCTTCCGGTGTGATCGGATCCGGCACATCGCCCTCGGCCACCGTCTCGAGAACGAACGACTCGCTCTCGCCCGGCACGAGCGCGAACTCGCCGAGGACGCCGGTCTCATCGGGACGGAAATCGATCCCCGAGGAGAGAGCCAGTGTCAGCGAGGGGGCGCGGAAGAGGACACCGTGCTCCTGGATGAGTGTCTCGTGCGCCTCACGCCCGTAGTCGAAGCGCGGATCGACCTCGATTCGGAAGCTCATCTCGCCGCGGACACAGAGCACCCGGCGGATGAGCCGCTGGCGCGTCCCGACGGGCATGAAGTCCTGCAGCTCGCCCACACCGACGGGAGTCAGGAAACGCGTGATCAGGACGTTGGTGTCCGGGAAGTAGAGCTGCTTGACGGTGCCGATCCCGAGCGTCGGCCCGATTCGGTAGCGACCGCCGCGGTTCTTGTCGAGGATCGCCCCGAAGACGCTCGGCGAGTCGAAGCGCGGACAGCAGTACCAGTCGATCGTCCCGTCGGTGCCGACGAGCGCGACCGTGCGCAGGTCGCCGACGACTCCGTGCTCGGCGATCGGCAGGTACGCGGCCTCCGACGAGAACGAGAGGTCGACGGCGCTGAAGGAGCGTCTGTCTACGTCCGCCAAAGCCTCGCCGCGCTAGGAGGGTTTGGTGGAATTGACTCGTCGCCGGGGAGCAGCGCGGCCCGGCGGCACAGATCCATCTCGCCAAACCCTCCTAGTTCTCTGACGGCGGAGGAGTCTGGTGCAGGGCCGTGAGCGGCCGGGCGATCTGCAGGTCCGGCACCGTGTGCGTCGAGGTGAACTCGCGGACGAGCTTTCCTTCGGAGCCTCGTTCGTCGACCGCCGCGAGCATCGGCAACGGCTGATACTCGGGCGCCACCGACCATCCGACCTTGCGGAACTCCCCGCCGTTCTCGATCCAGGAGAGCGAGAAGAGCGGCAGGACGACGATCTTCGTGACGATCGCCATGACCCAGCTCACCCAGTACAGCGCGATCGGCCGCCAGTCGTCCCACCCGGGGTAGTTGCCCGGATCGCCGTACGGGGCATGGCCCGGCTGGAGCGTCTTGACGAGCATGAACAGGATGACGAACTCACCGACCGCGAGCACGAAGGTCAGCCACGGCGGCTGCCACTTGATCAGGTACGGGTAGATGATCGTGTCGAGGGCGACCCCCATGAGGAGGTAGATCCCGATCGTGACGATCCAGCCCTCGTTCTCGGTGACGATCGACAGGATCGTGGCCAGGATCGCGGGACCGATCAGGATCGCGACGCGGGTCTGCACGCGGCCGAGGGCGGTCGGGCACATTAGGCCAGTTGCTCTTCCCTGCGCACGCGGCGCACCGTCTTGGACGTCTCGCCCGCGAGGGACAGTTGCATCGCGAGCCGCGACAGGAACCGGCGGCGCTTCGGCTTCTCAGCCTCGAAGCAGTCGGCGACGAAGCGGCGGCCGATGTACTTGAGGCCGGCGATCGTGTCGCCGTGGGTGATCACGGCGTTCGCGTGGATGCCCATCGCGGCGCACCGGGAGTTGGGCTGGTCGAGCCCCGGCAGGCCGCAGTTCGACTGGAGCTTCATGCGGCCGCCCTCGATCGGCACCTTGTAGAACTCGATCAGCCGGCGCAGTAGCGGAACCGACAGCGCCGACTTGTTGAACCCGGTGCCGGTGATGACGCCGGTGACGTCGAGCCAGCCGGGATCTTCCCCGTGCTTGCTCATGATGTGCACCCTGAGGCCGAGTGGGCCCGGCTGGATCTCGTCGATCTCGCCGATGATCTGCTCGAAGCGGCCCTCGTTGCGGCCGGTCGCGATCTTCTCGTCCCAGCCGCGGCGATGAGGCGCTGTGCCCTTGAGGATCCGTCCGAGGAACTCGATTCGCTGGTCGAAGTTGAGCGACTGGAAGGCATCGATGCCGAGGGCTTCGAAGAAGCAGCGCGGCGTGTTCAGGTCCTGCTCGTCAGGCGTCGGGTTACGAACGAGCGAGATGCACTTGGCGCCGACGTCGATCGCGTTCGCCCACTCGTTGACCGAGGCGATTCCCGAGCCGATCACGATATACCGGCCGGTGGGGTCGTACTGCTTCGGCGCATAGGCCTGGACGATCCGGTCGGCCAGCGCCGGATCCTGGCGCGCCTTCGCGAGCACAGGCGGATACGACAGCGGCCCGTGTCCACATGCGAGCATGACGTGCTTTGCGCGGCCGATGTACTTCGCGTCCTCGTCGAAGAGCACGAAATGCGGCGAGTCGCCGTTCGTCGTGTCCGCGCGCTGGAGCCAGCCGACCTTCGTCACGTAGCGGTTGTCGTTCCAGCCGAGCCGCCGTGCCACGACGTTCGCCTCCGCGAGGATGTCCGGGACGCCGGGGTTGTACTGGCGACGAGTTGACCGGATCAGCGGCTTCAAGCTCTTGCGCGACCAGGCCTCGAGCTCGGCGAAGGTGGGCCAGTCGGCCGGCAGGAAATGCGACTCGGATTCCGACCGCAACACGGTCTGGCCCAGGTTGAAGGCGAACTGCTGGTACGTCTCGACCGGGGTCTTTGCAGGCCCGTAGATCGTGATCTCCTCGGGCCGGAAGCCGAGATAGACCGCCGTCGCGTAGACGATCAGCGAGCCGAAGCCGTCGCCGACCACGGCGATCGTCGAGTCACGAGGAGCCGAGAGTGGCATGCCGGTCGCAAGCGTACTTCCGTCGCCTTATGCTTGCCACGTGGTCGGCACAGGCGGCACGCTCGTCGTTACCCAGGGTGCGCTCACCGGCCAGCGGCTCGAGCTGGAGGCCGAGCTCGTGATCGGCCGCGAGGGGGTAGCCGTGACGATCGACGATCCCGAGCTGTCGCGCCGCCATGCGGCCGTGCGCCCGATCGAGGGCGGCTTCGAGGTGGAAGACCTCGGATCGCTGAACGGGACGTTCGTGAACGGCCGGCGGATCGAAGGCCCGACCAAGCTCTCGGGCGGCGACACGATCAAGCTCGGCCAGAACGTGCTGGAGCTCGAGGCCGCCCGCGCGCCCGCCACCGTCGCCTCGCCTTCGCCTGCTTTCACTCCGGGGCCCGCTCCGGCGACAGCCGCCCCGGCTGCTGCCCCACCGGCCGCACCCGGGGTCAACGCCGCGCCCGCGGAGCCGTTCGGCACCTACGCCGTGCCCCGCACCAAGCGCCGACGCGGAATCGCAAGCCGCCAGTGGGGCCCGATGCTCCTGTCGTGGGCCGTCGTCGCGGGAACCGCCGTCGCCCTAGCGATCTATTTCGCGGACCACTAACCGCGCCGAAGAACCCTTGTAACAGACTGTTACTAGGTCTACTTCATGAGTTGCTGAGCGCCGCGAGAAGGCTAGTAACAGACTGTTACTTGGCTAGCTAGCGGAGCGCGAGGTAGAGGATCACGGCCAGCGCCACCAGGACGAAGAGGCCGATCGGGGCGCCGCGGGCTTTGCTCTTGGTGTGCACGTCGAGCAGCCCGGTCAGCTGGCCCGAGGCGGCGTCGGACTGCAGCGCGCTCGCAGGCACATAATCCGGCTCGGCCTCGTCTATTGCCAGCGTCGGCACCTGGCGAACCGCTGTCACCGCGGGCTGCTCCGTGGGGAGCGGCCGGAATGCGGTCAGGCTGGTCGGTATCGCCCGCACAGCCGTGTGTCCCGCGCCGGCCTCGGAGGTCGGCCGGAGCTGGAGCACGGACACGCCGACGAGCAACTGGCCTTCAGGTGCGAGAAAGGCAGGGCTGAAGATCTGGTCGCCCTCCACGAAGGTGCCGTTGCGCGAACCGAGATCCTCGACGCGCGCGCCGTCGTCCAACGGGGTTACGCGGACATGGCGGGCAGAGATGAGCTCGTCCTGGAGCAAGGGGGCGCCGATCGTCGGGTCGCGACCGAGCTCGAGCGGCCCGGAAAGTGGTATTCGCCGGCCGGCCTCGGGGCCTTCGACGATCTCGAGCATGAATTCCGGCATATCGCGCAGCATAAGACAGCGGGCCGCTGGGACGGGTGATGGTCTCGCTCCACGACACGGCCGATATCGGCCACAAAGGCCGCCATGAAAGTTCTCATCATCCTTGCCATCGGAGTTGTCGCCGTTCTCTTTCTCACCTCGGCGTGCGAGTTCGAGATGTACACGGTTTCCGGTCCGGCCCAGACGTCAAAGGAGGGCATCACCGGCGTTTCCGGCCTGCTCGAGCAGGCCGACAAAGGCGGGCGACCCACCGAAGCCCGGCAGCGCTACGGCGCGTCTGAACACTGAATGCGTCAAGCGGGAGCAACGCCTCGCCAGGCTTCCGCGGCCGGCCAAGCTGACAGACATCGCTCCTCATGCCCAGCGGGTACTCGCCGTTCTCAAGGCTCATGACCGACGCTCTGCCCGCCTCGGCGCGCCATCAGAGATGCGAGTGATCAACGCGGAGCAGCAGCGAACGGTCCTACGCCTCGCACAGGCCGCGCGCGCGAGGAACTACCGAGCCGCGCAGACCCAGGCGACGGCGCTCCGGGAGCTCGCCGGGCGCGCGAACACCGAGCTGATGAGGCTCGGGCTCACCCAGTGCGTCCTCCGCGGGAGCGGAATGCCGCTTTAACCAGCGGCGGCGCTGCGCAGAGCGGGCGTGCAGGTCGCGCGGCCGCGCTTCTCGAGGTACTGCTGGTGATAGTCCTCGGCCTCGTAAAAGGTCTGAGCCGGCTCGATCTGTGTGACCACGGGCTGGCTGTGACGTGTCTGCTCTTCCGCCTTCGAGCGCGTGGCGGCCTCCTGCTGCTCGGCACCGTGGAAGAAGATCACCGAGCGGTACTGATCGCCGACGTCCCACCCCTGCCGGTTCAGCTGAGTCGGGTCGTGCTTGCCCCAGAAGACCTCGAGCAGGTCGTCGTAGGAGAGACGGTCCTCGTCGTAGGTGACCTCGACGACCTCGGCGTGTCCGGTGCCGTGCGAGCAGACGTCCTCGTACGTGGGGTTCTCCGTGTGCCCGCCCGAGTAGCCGACACGAGTTCTCGTGACGCCGTCGAGCTGGCGGAACGCAGCCTCGACGCCCCAGAAGCAACCTGCGCCGAACGTGGCCTTCTTCTCCACTACTCCTCCTCCAGTTTCAGGGCCGCCGAGTTGATGCAGTAGCGCTGCCCTGTCGGATGGGGCCCGTCGGGAAAGACGTGGCCCAGGTGGCCGCCGCAGTTCGCGCACAGGACCTCGGTCCTGACCATCCCGTAGGCCGTGTCCGACTCCTCGTCGATCGCCTCTTCGCTGGCGGGCGCATAGAACGCGGGCCAGCCGCAGCCGGAGTCGTACTTCGTCTCGGAGACGAAGAGCTCCGCGCCGCAGCCTGCGCAGTGATACGTGCCCGGCTCGAAGACGTGGTCGTACTCGCCGGTGAACGGCGCCTCGGTGCCCTTCTCGCGGAGCACCTTGTACTGCTCGGGAGAAAGCTCTGCGCGCCACTCCTGCTCTGACTTCTGCACCTTTGTCATGCCAACAGTGTGCCCGAGCGGGCTCGTGCTGCGCCGTTAACTCTCGATGAAACCGAGCGAGACCCAGAACGTCATTGCTGCAGCCTTGGTCTCCTTGGCGAAGTACCGCATGTTGAGGAGCTGGCCGTCCTTACAGCGGATCAAGCTCACTCCCGCATCGGTCGCGCGCCTCAGCATGTGCGCGTAGACATCGGCAGCCTCCGGAGCCACGGCGATGTCCGGAACGCTCAGCTCCAGCAGTTCCTCGCGCGTGTAGCCGAGGACCTCGCATGCGTAACTGTTGACGGCGAGGTAGCGCATGTTTTCGTCGGCGACGAACACGAGGGCGGGGCCGTCGTCGAGTGCCTCGCCGATGAGGCTCGCCTGCAGCAGGTCGGTCACGGTCTGCTCCACAGGTGTGAGGCTAACGGGCTTCCGCTGTTTCTCCTAGCGACTCCGAGCCCACCATCTACGCTACGCCGTCCATGCGAGTCCGCTCCGTCGAACGGCCGACGTTCTCGGCCACCGGCCCTACGCGCTGGAACCATCCGAACGAAGCTGTCCACAACCGGATCGCGTACCGCGTGATGGAGCAGGTGCTCGAGTATTCGGCCGATCGCTACGCGCGGGGACGGCTCCTCGACATCGGGTGCGGATCGAAGCCCTGGCAAGGGCTGTTCGCCGCCCACGTCGACGAGCACATCGGGATCGACTTCGTGCCGAGCGAGAGAAACCCCGACGCCGTCGACATCATCGCCGGCGCCTACGACATCCCCTTGCCGGACGAGAACGCCGACACGCTGCTGCTCACGTCCGTGCTCGAGCACCTCGAGGAGCCCGAGCGCGGCATCGCAGAGGCATATCGCCTCCTGAAGCCGGGAGGGCACGTCATCCTGACGGCACCGTTCATCTGGTGGATCCACGAGGCTCCGCGGGACTTTTTCCGCTACTCGCCCTTCGGCTTGCGCCACCTGCTCGAAGAAGCAGGGTTCGAAGTAGTCGAGGTGCAACCGCTCGCCGGAGCGTGGACGACGTTCTCCCTCGAGCTGTCCTACGCCCTCCGCCGCTACCAAAAGGGTCTTGCGCGCCCCGTCGTTGGCAGCGTCATGCGCGTCGCCCAGTGGGCAGGCGGGCGGTGGGACAAAGTGGACTTTCAGCCGCGGTTCTCATGGAGCCATCTCGCGATCGCGCGGCGCCCGGAGTCCTGATGGACGACCAGACGATCGAGCCCCCGAACGACGCCGAGGCCGAGTGGGTGCGGACGAACGTCATGGGCGTTCGCGAGGCTGCAGGAGGGGAGGCGACCCCCGCGCAGATCGACGAGCTCTACGCGGACTGGTTCGCGGAGTGGGCGGCCAAGCCCGAGGAGGATCGGGAGGATCCGAACCCGATGATCAACGCCTTCGGGCTCGCCTTCGGTCAGGTGCTGGTGGACGAGCTCGGGCTCGACTGGGCCGTGGTCACCGACAAGCACGGCACCGAGATCGCCGTCCACGGACAGCCGGGCGATCTCCTCGTCTTCCCGCCGAATCTCGTCGCGAAGCGCTTCGAGCGCGGCCGAGACCCATTTCCTGGAGCCGATCTACCAGGGGATCGCCGAGCAGGTCGCAGAGCTCCGAAACAGCTAGACCGCAAGTAACGCCCGCACGCCGCATCTAACTGTCGAGCCGGGCACTTTCTGGGGTTGCCCGTGAGGGCGGCCGGCGGGCACAGGTGCGGCACTGATGCCACCGGCCGCTCCCACGGGGGACATGTGCCCGGCTCTACCATCTCGGGCATGGTCCGTCCGGCCGCCGTGGCGCTCAGTCCTGCTCGCAATCGCAGCGGTGGCCGGCGCTGCGCCGGGCCCCGTGGCAGCAGGCGGCACCGCTTCTCTGCCCCGCGCTCCGAGGTCGGAGCTGCCCTGGCGGGAGGCGAGATCTTCGTCGTCGGAGGCTTCACCCCGGCCGGCGAGGGCTCCTCCCGAGTCGATGCCTATTCGCCGACGACGAACCGCTGGCGCCAGGCGCCGGACCTACCGGTTACCACCCACCATCCGGCGGCTGCCGGGTACCGCGGACGCCTGTACGTCGCCGGTGGGTACGGAGGCAACGGACAGCCTCTCGCCGCGGCTTCGTGCTGGCGAACGGACGCTGGTCTGCGCTTCCCGCCATGCCGGAGAGGCGCGCGGCCGCGGGGGCTGCGTTCGTGAACGGAAAGCTCTACGTCGTCGGCGGCGTCGTGCGCACGGACGGCCGCCGACTCGCCACGAAGGCCCTCCGGTACGACCCGGCCCGTCGTCGCTGGACGCGGGTTCCCGGGCCGACGCCCCGCGAGCACCTTGGCGTGACCGCTCTCAACGGACGCCTGTACGCGGTGGCGGGCCGCAAGCTCGGCTTCGACACGAACCTGGGCACGTTCGAGGCCTACCGGCCCGGTGCCCGCCGCTGGCAGCGGCTCGCGCCGGTTCCGGGCAAGCGCGGGGGCACGGGCGCAGCAGGGAGCGGGCGCCTGATCGTCTCGGCGGGTGGAGAGGAGTTCGCCGGCACGATTCGCACCGTGTTCGGGTACGACGTGGTGGCCAGGCGCTGGCGACGGCTGCCGGATCTGCCGACCCCCCGCCACGGCCTCGGGGTCGTGGCCGTCGGCAATCGCGTGCACGTCGTAGCGGGCGGAACGCAGCCCGGCCTGGCCGGCGTCAGCGGTACGAACGAGTTTCTGACACTTCGATAGGCAGCCCGCTCGCCACCTCGCGTCGGCCGCCGACGTCGTAGATCACGTCAACCGTGTCGTTCTGGCGGTAGCTCCCCACGAGGCCGAGGAACATCCACAACCAGCGCCAGAACCCGAGCCGGCCCTCTCGGGCCAGAGACCGGTCGAAGACGAGCGAGCGGCCCTCGAGCCGGTAGTCGCTTCCCTCTTGCTGGCGCACGCCGTTGACGAAGACGTCGATCGGAAGGGCGACATACGGAGGAAGTGCCACTCGCGACACCCGTCTCAATGTGGCTCCTTCGGCAAGCACCCTCATAGAATGCACTCGCCTGTGCGCCGGAAGCTTCTCGCCTTCTCGTGGATCCTCCTGGCGCTCGCCTTCGTCCTCACCGAGAGCGCCCTCGCAGGGAACGGCGGCATCGCCCCGCCGGACCCTGCGTCACCTTCCGCAGAACGAATCAGAGACGCCTACTGGATCGTGCTCGGCTTCACGGGCGCGATCTTCGTGCTGGTCGAAGGCGCGCTCCTGCTCTTCATCGTCCGCTATCGCAGCCGCGGCCGCCCTCGCGAGATCGAAGGGCCGCAGGTCGTCGGGCATCACCGGCTCGAGATCATCTGGACGGTGATTCCCGTGCTGATCCTCGTCGTGATCGGCGGCTTCGTCTTCTACAAGCTCCCCGGCGTCACCAATACGCCCGACGCCAACGCGGCCGGCGAGAAGATCCAGATCAAGGTCGAGGGCCGCCAGTTCTACTGGAACTACGTCTACCCCAACGGCCGCGTGGCGGTGAACGAGCTCCGCGTCCCGGTCGGCCGCATCATCGAGCTCGAGCTGACCGCCCCGGTCCACGACGTCATCCACTCGTGGTGGGTGCCCCGGCTCGCCGGCAAGAAGGACGCGATACCGGGGAAGGTGAACACGCTCTGGTTCGAGGCCGACGCCCCGGGGCTCTACGAGGGCCAGTGCGCCGAGTACTGCGGGGCGCAGCACGCCCTCATGTACGCGAGCGTGCGCGCAGTGCCCCAGGCTGAGTACGACCGGTGGATCGGTGCATCAGCCGCAGGGCTCGGCGAGCAGACCTGGCAAGGCGCGTGCGCTCCGTGCCACGGCGACGAGGGCCAGGGCCTGATCGGGCCGCCGCTCGCGGGCCGCACGCTGGATCCGGCGCAGGTCAGGTCGATCGTCACTGCCGGACGGGGTGCGATGCCCGCCGTCGGAAAGGGCTGGGACGACACGCAGCTGCAGGCGTTGATCGCGTATGTGACCACCGAGATCGGGCAAAGGCAGGCAAATGGCGGTTAGAACCGAGACCTATCCCCCGTACCCCGCCTGGATGCGAGGGCGTGTCGCCAGCTGGCTGACGACCGTCGACCACAAGCGCATCGGGATCCTCTACATCGGCACGTGCCTCCTCTTCTTCGTGGCCGGAGGCTTGATGGCCGTCCTCATGCGCACCCAGCTGGCGCAGCCGAACGCCGACTTCATCGCGCGCGAGCGTTACAACGAGCTCTTCACGATTCACGGCATCACGATGGTCTTCCTGGTCGTGGTGCCGATCCTCGCCGGCTTCGGCAACTTCATGGTGCCCCTGATGATCGGCGCGCGGGACATGGCGTTCCCGCGCCTGAACGCGGCCTCGTACTGGCTCTTCCTGTTCGGCGGCGTCGCCCTGTACACGAGCTTCTTCGCCAAGGGCGGGCCGGCGGACACCGGCTGGACGATCTACCCGCCCTATTCCGCAACCAATGACGACGTCGGGATCGACCTCCTGATCCTCTCGCTGCACATCCTCACGATCGCCTCGCTCCTCGGCGCGATCAACTTCCTCGTGACGATCCACCGCATGCGCACCGCGGGGATGACGTGGATGCGGCTGCCGCTGTTCGTCTGGACGATCGAGGTCTACGCCGCGTTGCTCGTCGTCGTGCTGCCGGCGCTCTCAGCGGGACTGACGATGCTGCTCCTCGACCGGCAGGCCGGGACGCACTTCTTCCTGCCCGCGGAGGGTGGCAACGCAGTCCTCTTCCAGCACGTCTTCTGGTTCTTCGGGCACCCCGAGGTGTACATCATGATCCTGCCCGTGATGGGGATCGTCTCGGAGGTGATCCCCGTCTTCGCGCGCAAGCCGATCTTCGGGTACACGGCGATCGTGCTCTCGACGGTCGGAATCGGGTTCTACTCCCTGCTCGTGTGGGCGCACCACATGTTCACCGTCGGGCTCTCGAACGTGCTGCTCGGGTTCTTCATGGTCTCGTCGATGATCATCGCCATCCCGACCGGCGTGAAGATCTTCAACTGGATCGCGACGATCTGGCGCGGGAACATCCGCTTCGACACGCCGATGCTGTTCGCCCTCGGGTTCGTCGGGCTGTTCACGATCGGCGGCCTCTCGGGGATCTTCGTCGCCGCGGTGCCGATCGACTTCCAGGCCCACGACTCGTACTACGTGGTCGCGCACCTGCACTACGTGCTCTTCGGAGGGTCGATCTTCGGGATCTTCGCGGGGCTCTACTACTGGTGGCCCAAGATGTTCGGCCGGCTGCTCGACGAGCGGTTGGGAAAGTGGCACTTCTGGCTGCTCTTCATCGGGTTCAACCTCGCGTTCTTCCCGCAGCACCTGCTCGGGCTCGAGGGCATGCCGCGGCGGATCTACACCTACGACCGGGGCGGGACCTGGGAGACGTACAACCTGATCTCGACGATCGGCTCGTACGTGATGGCGGTCGGGATCCTCGTCTTCCTAGTCAACGTGATGAAGACGCGTCGCCGGCCCGGCTCGCGGGCGCCGAACGACCCCTGGCTGGGCGACACGCTCGAGTGGTACACGACCTCGCCGCCTCCTCCGCACAACTTCGACTCCGTCCCCTACGTGACGAGCTCGCGGCCGCTGCGCGACCTGCGCCGGCGGATCTGGGAGCGGGAGCAGCCATGAGGCCCAGTGTCTGGTTGCGGCTCTGCGCGCTGGGAGGCGCGCTCGGGACGCTGCTCGCGGTGGTGTCCGGCGTCTGGGACCTCGGGACGGGGCACGTTGTCCTGGCCGCGCTGGCGCTACCCCCGCTCGCGGCCGTTGCTGCCGCGGCATGGATCGAGCACCGGCGGCTCCTCGCGCCTTCAATCGCGGCGCTTGTGCTCTTCGGTCTCGCGGCTGCGATCACGGCTCCCGGGCTCCACCTGACGCTCGCGGGGCTGGCGTTCGCCGCCTCGCTCGTCACGACGGCCCTCGCCTTCCGCGGCCGGCCCGAGCCGGCGGGGCCGTGGCGCGACTACGTGACCCTCACCAAGCCGCGAATCATGACCTTGCTGCTTCTGACCGGGATCTGCGGGATGTTCGTCGGCGAAGGCGGCGTGCCGCCTCTCTGGCTCGTCGGCATCACCGCACTCGGCCTCGGCCTGGCCTGCGGCGGCGCGAGCGCTTTGAACCACGTCCTGGACGCCGACATCGACAAGCTGATGGGGAAGCGGACGCGCAGCCGGCCCGTGGCCGCGGGGCGCGTGCCCGCGACGTACGCGTTGGAGTTCGGCCTTGCCCTCTCGGCGCTCTCGTTCGTGCTGCTCGCCGGCTTCGTCAACGTGCTGACCGCCGCTCTCGCCCTGCTCGGCAACCTCTTCTACGTGTTCGTCTACACGCGCTGGCTGAAGCGCTGGACGCCGCAGAACATCGTCATCGGCGGCGCCGCCGGCGCGATCCCGCCGCTCGTCGGCTGGTCGGCGGCAACAGGGAATCTGACTCTCCCCGCGCTGGTGCTGTTCGGGGTCGTCTTCCTCTGGACCCCGCCGCACTTCTGGGCGCTCGCGCTTCTCATTCGCCGCGATTACGAGGCAGCGGGCGTGCCGATGCTGCCCGTCGTGCGCGGCGAGCGCGAGACGGCGCGCCAGATCGTCCTCTACACCGTGGCGCTGGTCGCGTTCACGCTGGCGCCGGCCCTCTGGGGCATGTTCGGCCTGTTCTACGTCGCTGCGGCCGTGGGACTCGGCGTCCTCTTCCTCTGGCTGGCATGGCAGCTACGCCGCGAGCGCACGCCACGGCGGGCCCAAATGCTCTTCCACTACTCGCTGGCCTACCTCGCGCTGCTCTTCGTGGCCATGGCGCTGGATCCCGTCCTGTGACGGAGCGCGACGTGGAGCCGCGCGAGCCTGGCGTCGAGGACGCCCGGTACAACAACCTGATGGCGCTCGCGCTCTTCGGTGTCTTCGTGCTGCTCTTCGGAGGAACCGTGCTGGTCGGGCTGCTCTACCTCGCGTTCGACTAAGCCGCCGCCGGCTGCGGATCCGGCCGGACGATCACCGTGTCGGCGACCGGGATGATCTCGTCGACCGGCAGCATGGCGCGAGAGGCGTGCTCGCGGATCGCCTCCGGGCTAGTCGCCTGGTAGATGCAGACGGTGCCGACCGTGCTTCCGCCTTCCTCGAGAACATACGAGCGGATCCAGCGCACGTCCTCCGACATCTCCTCGTCGCCCACCTTGGCCGAACGGCCCGCCGCTTCCTGGAGCTCTTCCGGGGTTCTCCAGCCGCCCCGGCGCAGGATCACATACGTGTTCATCATGCCCTCCTCGAGATCGAATGGACGACGATCCTACGACCGGAATCTTCCTCGCGCGCCCAGAGCGCGTCGCCGAGGGCGTTCGCCTCGCGGTCAAAGACCTCTTCGACACAGCCGGGCTGACCACGACCTACGGCTCGGCGATCTTCGCCGACCACGTCCCGGACACGAGCGCGGAGGTCGTGCTGAGGCTCGAGGCCTCGGGCTACACGAACGTCGGGAAGACGAACCTGCACGAGTTCGCGTACGGCATCACGTCCACCAATCCGCACTTCGGGACGGTCCCGAACCCGGTTGCACCGGGCCGGATCGCCGGTGGCTCGAGCGGCGGCTCAGCGGCGGCGCTGGCCGGAGGCTTCGCCGAGGCGGCCCTGGGAACGGACTCGGGCGGATCGATCCGCATTCCCGCCGCGTGCTGCGGGGTCGTCGGCTTCAAGCCGAGCTACGGGCTCGTCTCGCTGGAGGGCTGCTTTCCCCTGGCGCCGAGCTTCGACCACGCAGGCCCGATGGCGAACACGGTCGCGGACTGCGTGACCCTGATGGGCCACCTCTCCGACGGCTTCGTCCACGAGAGCTCTGGACTCCCTCGAGGAGCTCGAGGTCGGCTTCGCCTGGCTCGACCGAGCCGCACCGCTCGTGGGCGCGCGCGTCGCGGACGCCGCTTCTCTGTTCCCACGCGCGCGCGAGCTCGACTTCCCGCTCCCCCATGGGCTGGGGCCAGCCTTCATGGGCGAGGTCGCCGACGTCCATCGGGAGCTTTTCGCCGAGAACGCCGACCTCTACGGCGACAACGTGCGCACCAAGGTCGAGCTCTGCCTTGCGATCACGGACGCCGAGCGCGAGCGTGCGGTCGGCGCGCGCGAGGAGTACAGGGAGCGCTGCGAGGAGGCCTTCGACGGCCTCGACCTCCTGCTCACGCCGACGATCCCGTTCGTCCCGCCGACGCTCCCGGCGGACGACCTCGACCTCCGCGAGGACATGATCCGCTTCACATTGCCGTTCAACTCGCTCGGCTGGCCCGTGCTCGCACTGCCCTGCGGACCGGCTGAGGACGGTCTACCGGCCTCAATTCAGCTGGTTGGGCGAGACGACGCGTTCGTCCTCGCCGCCGGAGCGTTGCTCGAGGCATCCCTCGTTCGAGGGACGCCCCAGGCCTGAAACCTGCCGAAGACCTCTGTGCATGCCCTTCGCCCGTCTTTGTGCTGCGTTTTTCTTCGCCGTGCTCGCCCTCGGCGTCTTCGCCCCTGCGGCCAGCGCGGCCAAGCCGCTGCCCGGCCCCAAGGGGCTGAAAGCCTTCCTGCTGCGGGTGGACGAGTCCGAGGCGATCTACAACCGCACCTTCCCGCGAACGCCGGCCTTCGCCTGGCGCGCGGTGCCGCGGGCAAAGCGCTACGAGTTCGAGCTCTCGACGAGCAAGACGTTCTCCGAGGGCGCCGTCGTCTGGTCGAGCGCGACCGCCAAGGTCGACGTGCCGACCCCCGCCATCTCGCCCGGTGTCTCGCTTCCGTGGATCACGGGCAACCCGTACTCCCTCTACGCCCGCGTGCGCGCAATCGCCGCCAACGGCAAGGACGGAGTCTGGAGCACCCCCTTCGGCTTCAACATGCGCTGGCGCAACAAGCCGGCGCCGCTCAACCCGCAGTTTCCCGGCCTCGTCCGCTGGACGCCGATCGAGGGCGCGACGATGTACGAGGTCTGGCTCTACGGCGCGCGTGAAACCTTCTTCACGACGACGAACGTCGCCGACGAGCGCGAGTTCTACACACTGCACACGGGCGCGCAATGGACCGGCTCCGTGACCTGGCGCGTCCGCGCCGTCCGCAAGCTCTACGGCGATATTCCGAACGGCCTGCCGGCCACGACCGTCGGCCCGTGGAGCAGCCAGTTCGTGAACTTCAACCCGCCGTTCGCCACCGGCGAGCTGGCGCAGGTCGGAACCGTCTCAGACATCGTCTCGACCGCCGCCGCTCCGCAGGCTCACGAGCTGACCCCGGGCTTCGCGTTCACCGGCAACTACCGCTCCTGGGGCTCGCCGTGGTTCCTCGACACGACCACCGAGCTCTACCACGTCTACGTCTTCACGGACAGCGAGTGCGTCAACCGGGTCTACACGAGCGCGATCGTCGGCAGCCCGGCCTACGCACCACGGTTCGAGCACACGCTCGCCCTGCCGAACAGCGCCAGCTCAGTGCCGGCAGCTCGGAGCGAGATGGCCAAGTACGGCGAAGAGGGAACGGTCAAGATGCTCGACGGCCAGGTCGTCAAGGCGGCCGACGCCGGTGGCCTCGGCGCCGGGAAGATCGACCTCTGGGACTCCTTCTGGCCCGAGGGCGGCTACTACTGGACAGTCGTCCCGATCTACATGAAGACGACGACCGGTGACGGGATCGAGTACCGCGACATCCAGTTGCCTGAGGACGTCTGCCGCGCGGGCGGTTCGGTGCGCTTCGGCAAGATCGGCAAGCCGGTCGTGCTCGCCGACAACAACGCCCCGTACATCTCCGGCCTCTCACCCGACGGCAAGCTCGTCGGCGCCAAGAAGGGCTCGCAATCGTTCTACGGCCACCCGCTCGTCGCCTGGGAGCCCGTTTACGGCGCCCACGAGTACGAGGTGCAGTGGAGCAGAACGCTGAACCCCTGGCGCCCAGAGGCCACGCCGCTGACGACGCCGGCCACCGCGGCCGTGCTGCCCGTCAAGCCCGGTCGCTGGTACTACAAAGTTCGCGGCCTCAATCCGTCACTCCCCAAGAAGCCGGAGATGACGTGGTCGAAGCCGGTTTCACTGCGCGTCGCGAAGCTGCGCTTCCGCGTCGTCAAGCGCTAGCGCGCACGGCGTCCTCGTAGATCGGGTCGCGGCTGAGCTCGTCGAGCTCGGCTGAGAGCAGATCGCTCGAGCTCTCGGTCTCCTCGCGCGGGACTGGGGCGACCGTACCGTCCACGGCCACCGACTCGATCTGACCGGAGGCCTCGTGCGCCAGCCCGATGGGCCGTCCGAGCCGGGACCGCAGCCAGCCCACCAGCAGCAGCGCCTCGGCTGACGACCCTCCGGTGATGCGCAGCTCACCTGCCTCGGCGATTCCGGGCCAGAGCCCCGCCAGCGCACGTCGCCAGGGCCGGGTGCACCGCCAGGCGATGTCGGAGACAGCTGTCTGCTCGAACAGCGACTCGAGCTCCCGGTAGGCAACGGCCAGGTCCTTCCACTCGCGCGAATCGACGACGAGCCGGTCGCAGACCCCGACCATCTGTTCTAGCTCGGGCGCACCGAACGGGAGCTCTCCGCGCCAGCGGAGGAAGACCGGCAGGTCGGTAACCAGAAGCGGCGTGACGATGCTGGCCGGCGCTTTCACGCGCTGACCCTTGAGCGTGAGCTGGATCACTTCGGCCGCGACGTGGCGCCGTCCGCCTTCCTGCGGGAAAGCGAGCACGGAGACTTTCGCGTCGATCCCGTCGACTGCAGAGGGCTCGGGAAACAGGAGGATTCCCCGCGACGGGTGGCGCTCCCGAAGGCCCGCGAGCGTGTCGACCGCCGCCTCGCGCCATTCCGCGGGCACCCAGGCGAGGTGGGTCATGACGTTGGTTCGAAGGTCAGGCCCCTCCGTCTCCCGAGCCGACTCATCGCGCAGCTGCCAGAGCGCGCGTTCCACGTCGGCGGGAGTGACGTCCTCGCCGACCCAATCCTCGGCCTGGACCGGCGCCGCGCTCAATGCTTGAGCCACTCCCGGCCGTCACGCCGCATGAGCTCCTTGGCTGCCGCGGGGCCCCACGTGCCGGCCTCGTAGTTGGGAAACGACGGCCGGTCGCGCTGCCAGGCGGCGACGATCGAGTCGACAATCGCCCATTGCTCCTCGACCTCGTCGGAGCGCGTGAACAGGGTCTGGTCGCCGAGCATCGCGTCGAGCAGCAGCCGCTCGTAGGCCTCCGGCAGGTCCGTGCGGAAGGCCCCGCCGTAGATGAAGTCCATGTTGACCGTGCGCAGGCGCATCCCCTGGCCCGGCACCTTGGCCGCGATCGCCAGCGACACGCCCTCGTCGGGCTGCACGTGCACGAGCAGGCGGTTCGGCTTCAGCTCCTCGGTCGCCGCGTCCTCGAACGGCGGGTGCGGGGCCCGCTGGAACTGGATCGCGATCGTCGTCTCGCGCCGCGCCAGGCGTTTGCCCGTCCTGACGTAGAACGGCGTGTCCGCCCAGCGCCAGTTGTCCACGAAGAGCTTCCCGGCGACGTAGGTCTCGGTCGGCGAGTCCGGAGCGACCCCTTCTTCCTGCCGGTAGCCGGGCACCTCCTTCCCGTCGATGTAGCCGGGCCCGTACTGACCTCGCACGATGTGCTTGGGCCCCGGCGTATGGATCGCCTTCAGCACCTTGACCTTCTCGTTCCGCACCGACTCGGCCGTGAAGTCGATCGGCGGCTCCATCGCCGTCAGCGCGACGAGCTGGAGCATGTGGTTCTGGAAGATGTCGCGGATCGCGCCGGCCTGCTCGTAGTAGCCGGCGCGCCCCTCGCTCCCGAGCGTCTCGGCAACCGTGATCTGGACGTGGTCTATGAACTGTCGGTTCCAGATCGGCTCGAAGATGCCGTTCGCGAACCGCAGCGCCAGCATGTTCTGGACGGTTTCCTTGCCGAGGTAGTGGTCGATGCGGAAGACCTCCTCCTCGGTGAAGTAGCGGCTGATCAGCGCAGTGAGGGCCTGCGCGGACGCTAGGTCGTGCCCGAACGGCTTCTCGATGATCAGGCGCGTCCAGCCCTCGGTCCCGCGGCGCTTCCCGACGGCCTCGACGACCGTCGCCATCGCCTGCGGCGGGATCGCGAGGTAGTACACGCGGTTGCCTCGTGTGCCCCGCTCCTCGTCCAGCTCGGTCAGCAGGGCGGCGAGGCGATCCTCGCCCTCCTCGTCGGCGAAGTCGAGCGACAGGTAGCGGGTCGCGCTCCCGAGCCATTCCCACACGTCTTCGTCGAAATCATCACGGCCGAATTCCCGCACCGCGTGCTCCATGCGCTCGCGGAACTCGTCGTCCGTCCAGTCCCTGCGCGCAACGCCGACGATCGCGAACTGCTCGGGCAACAGCCGGCGGCAAGCGAGCGAGTACAGGGCCGGGAAGATCTTCCTGCGGGTCAGGTCGCCGGACGCGCCGAAGATGGTGAGCGCGCACGGAGACGGAGTGCGCCTCGGGCCCAGGCCGGCGAGCAGGGGGTTTTCGGCGACCTCAGTCACTCGGTCTTGATCGCGTGTCCGCCGAACTGCTCCCTGAGCGCAGCGTTGATCTTCGCCGCGAAGGACTCTTCGACACGCGACGCGAAGCGCGCGTAGAGAGCAGCCGTGATCACCGGAGCCGGGACGTCTTCGGCAATTGCTTCGAAGACCGTCCAGCGGCCCTCGCCCGAATCCTCGACGTACGGCGCGATGCCCGCGAGGTCGTTCCCGCGGTCGGCGAGAGCCTGGTGCAGCAGGTCGAGCAGCCAGGACCTGACGACCGAGCCCTCCCGCCAGATCCCGGAGATCTCGCCGAGATCGAGCTCGAACTCGGAGCCCTGCATGATGTCGAACCCCTCCGCGTAGGCCTGCATGAGGCCGTACTCGATCCCGTTGTGCACCATCTTCACGAAGTGCCCGGCGCCGGACGGGCCCGTGTGCGCGTAGCCGTTCTCGGGAGCCAGCGCGCGGAAGGCGGGCTCGACCAGAGCGACCGCCTCATCGTCGCCGCCGACCATCATGCAGTAGCCGACCTGGAGCCCCCAGATGCCCCCGGACACGCCGGCATCGACGAACCGCAAGCCATGCTCGGACGCCTCAGCCGCGCGGCGTTGTGAGTCGCGGAAGTACGAGTTCCCTCCGTCGACGATCACGTCCCCGGCTTCACAGAGGCCGAGGAGCGTCTTGAACGTCTCCTCGGTCGGCGCCCCGGCCGGAATCATCATCCAGACGACACGCGGCGGCTCCAGCTGCGAGACGAGGTCCTCGAGCGAGTCTGCGGTGCCGCCTCCGCTGCGGGCATAGGACACGACTTCGTGCTCGTGCTGCCGCAACCGCTCGGTCATGTTGCCGCCCATCCGGCCCAGCCCGATCATTCCCAGCTTCATGCGTCCTCCAGTCTGACGCGCGCGACGCGACGGCCGCGCTCCTTGAGCGCTTCCAGATCGCCGGCAGCCTGCGCAGAGATCAACCGGCGGAACCCGAACTTGCGTCCGGGGATCTTCAGCTCCTCGCCCAGGTCGTCCACGACCTGGAGCGCGAGGATCGAGTTGGGACCGCCCTTGTGCAGCTGGCCGGTCGAGTGCAGGTACCTCGGGCCCAGCCCGAAGGTGACCACGCAGCCGGTCTCGTGCGCCTGCCTGACGAGCGGTTCGAGCTCGGGGGCCCGCGCGGGATCGATGAACGCGAGGATCGCGATGTAGTCCCCTTCACGAGCCTGTGCGAAGAGCTCGTCGGCCGAGCTCTCCGGCTCCAGGTCGACGTCGCCGCGCTCGAGGATCGCCGTCGTGCGGTCCTTCGCGGCCTGGACGTCCGGCTGGTTGAACGGGTTGATGCCGATCAGCGACCCGGCCACTGCCGTTGCGAACTCCCAGCGGAAGAACTCGGCGCCGATGTCGTAGGGATCGTCGAGCCTGACGCTCGCAGCCTGGCGATCGGGGCCCTCGGGCGACTCGCCCGGCGCGGGCACGAGTCCCTTGTCCTCCTTGCCCGTCGACTCCGCGATCAGCTGCTCGATCCAGAGGCCGATCCCACCTGGGGTGTCTGCGAAGCAGATCTTGTCCCGACCTTCCGCCCAGCCGCCTCCGAGCTGAGCACCGAGGTCGGCCCCGGGGTTCTCGTTCCGCAGCCGGCACCACTCGGCCATGACGGCGGCGCGGTCGAGGAGCGTGCGCACGTCGAGGCCCATCAGCGTCGCCGGCACCATCCCGAACGGCGAGAGCACGGAGTAGCGGCCGCCGATCGTCGGCTCGCCGGCGATCACCCACTCGAACTCGTGCTCGCGCGCGAAGGCCTCGAGCTCCGAGCCGGGGTCGGTGATGGCCGCAAACCCGCGGCCTCGTTTCAGGAAATACTCGAGCTGGCAGCGGGTTTCGAGCGTCGAGCCCGACTTCGAAGCGGCGACGAACAGCGCGGCTTCGACGTCGATCGTCTGCTCGAGCTCGCGGATAGCGCTCGGATGGGTGGAATCGAGAACATGGAAGTTCTCGATCGCGAACGTCCGGCGCAGGACCTCCGGGCCAAGGCTCGACCCACCCATGCCCAGCAGGACGACGCTCTCGTACGCGCTCCCATCGAGCCCTTGAAACTCGTCGAGCCGCTCCAGCATCCGGTTCGGCTCGTCGAGCCAGCCGAGCCAGCTGGCCTCGTCCGTCCCAGTCCAGACGGTCGGGTCGCGGGCCCAGATGCGATCGACTAGCTCCGCGACGTCGAGCGGGCTCACGCCGGCGCTAGCTGCTTGCGCTTCTCTTCGATCCCTTCGATCAGCTCGCGGAAGGAGTCGGCGAACTTCTCGACACCCTCGCGCTCGAGGGTGTCCGAGATGTCGTCGTAGCTGACGCCGATCTCCGCGAGCTTCCGGAACAGCGCGCGGGCCTCGTCGATGCCCTGCTCGAGCGTGAGGCGCGACCTCCCCGTGGTCCTGGAAAGCCTCGATGGTCTCCTTCGGCATCGTGTTCACCGTCTGGGCGCCGATCAGCTCCTCGACGTACATGACGTCTCGGTACTCGGGGTTCTTCGTCGAGGTCGAGGCCCAGAGGCACCGCTGCTTGGTCGCGCCCTTGGCGGCCAGGTTCTCCCAGCGGGAGCCGCTGAAGATCTCCTGGTAGCGCTGGTACGCGAGCTTTGCGTTCGCGATCGCGAGCTTGCCCTTCAACTCGGGATGCCCGGCCTCGTCCAGCCGCTTGTCCGCCTCGGTGTCGACGCGCGAGACGAAGAAGCTCGCCACCGACGCGACCGTGCTCGGGTCGCCGCCTGCCTTGACGAGCCGCTCGAGCCCCTTGATGTAGGCCTCGGCGACCTCGGCGTAGCGCTGCGAGCGAGAAGATCAGCGTCACGTTGATGTTGCGCCCGCGCGCGATCATCTCCTCGATCGCGGGCAGGCCGCCTTTCGTCGCGGGGATCTTGACGTGCACGTTCGGCCGGTCGACCCACTCGTGGAGACGCTGGGCCTCCTCGACTGTCGCGCCGGTCTCGTGCGCGAGGCCCGGATCGACTTCGATCGAGACGTAGCCGTCCTGGCCCTTGCCTTCGTCCCAGACCGGGCGGAAGAGGTCGCACGCCTCCTGAATGTCGCGGACGGCGAGCTGGAGGAAGATCTCCTTGGGGTCGCTCTCGGTCTCGAGCACTTCGCGCAACTGCTCGTCGTACCAGTCCCCTTCGGCCATGGCCTTCTGGAAAATGGTCGGATTGGACGTGACGCCGACGACGGCGTCCTCGCGCATCATCCGCTCGAGCTCGCCGGTCTGGAGCCACTCGCGCGAGAGTGAGTCGATCCAGACGGACTGGCCGAGGGCAGACAGCTGCTGTAGGCGACTTTCAGGCATTGCTTCTCTCCATTTCCTCAATCTTGGCAAGTCTGCGCAGAAAACGCTCGCCGCCGCCGAAGCGGGCGGACAGGAAGGCTCGAACCAGCTCGCCCGCGAGCTCGGCGCCGATGATCTCGGAGCCGACGCAGAGGACGTTCATGTCGTCGTGCTCGACGCCCTGGTGCGCGGAGTACGTATCGTGGCAGATCGCCGCGCGGATACCTACGAGCTTGCAAGCGGCGATCGAGGCTCCCACGCCCGAGCCGCACACCAGGATCCCACGCTCGGCCTGTCCGCCGAGGATGGCCTCGCCGAGCTCCTTGGCCTTGTCGGGGTAGTCGATCATCGGCTCGGGCCGGTCGGCACCGAGATCGAGCGGCTCGTGTCCGCTCTGAACGACCTCCTCGAGAATGCGGTCGCGCAGCTTGACGCCGCGATGGTCGAAGGCCACAGCGACCTTCACGTCGCGATCTCCAACGGCGGGCCGCCCACGAGCGGTTACGTTACCCCCATGACGGACACCGAGCGCTGGGGCGAGCTGGGGCAACAGCTCCGCGTCGACTCCATTCGATCGTCCGCGGCCGCAAACTCGGGGCATCCGACCTCATCCATGTCGGCGGCCGATCTGATGGCCGTGCTGCTCGACAAATACCTTCGGTACGACTTCGACAACCCGGACACCCCGACGAACGACCACCTGGTCTTCTCGAAGGGCCATGCGTCCCCGCTCGTCTACTCGATCTTCAAGGCCGCCGGGGCGATCTCCGACGATGACCTGCTGTCGTTCCGCAAGTTCGGCAGCATCTTCGAAGGACACCCCACACCCGTCATCCCCTGGGTCGACGTCGCCACGGGCTCTCTCGGTCAGGGACTGCCGTTCTCGGTCGGGATCGCGCTCGCGGGCAAGCGGCTCGATCGCCTGCCGTATCGCGTCTGGACGCTGTGCGGCGACAGCGAGATGGCGGAGGGCTCGATGTGGGAGGCGTTCGAGCACGCGTCGTTCGAGGGGCTCGACAACCTGACGGCGATCATCGACGTCAACCGCCTCGGCCAGCGCGGCGAGACCATGCACGGCTGGGATCTCGACTCGTACGTGACTCGGGCCGAGGCTTTCGGCTGGCACGCGATCGCAATCGACGGGCACGACGTGGAAGCGATCGACGGCGCCTACCAGGAAGCGATCTCGACGGAGGGCAAGCCGACCGTGATCGTCGCCAAGACGAAGAAAGGGAAGGGCGTCGCCGCCGTCGAGGACAAGGAGAACTGGCACGGGAAAGCGCTCGACGACCCGGAGGCTGCGATCGAGGAGCTCGGCGGCATCCGCAACATCACGGTCGAGGTGCACAAGCCCGACCCGGGCGAGCCGCACCACTTCGAGACGAAGCCGCTCGAGCTGCCGACCTACGAGCTCGGCGATGAGGTCGCGACCCGCAAGGCTTACGGCGATGCCCTGGCGGCAGTCGGCGCCGCCCATGGGGACGTCGTGGCGCTCGACGGCGAGGTCAGCAACTCGACCTACGCCGAGATCTTCGGCAAAGCGCTACCGGAGCGATTCTTCGAGATGTACATCGCCGAGCAGCAACTGGTCGCTGCAGCGGTGGGGATGCAGGTGCGCGGCTGGAAGCCGTTCGCCTCGACCTTTGCCGCGTTCTTCACGCGGGCCTACGACTTCGTCCGCATGGCCGCCGTCAGCCGCGCGAACATCAAGCTCGCCGGGTCGCATGCCGGCGTGTCGATCGGCGAGGACGGCCCTTCGCAGATGGCCCTCGAGGATCTCGCCGCCTTCAGGGCGGTGTACAGCTCGACCGTCCTCTACCCGTCGGACGCGAACCAGACGGCCAAGCTCGTCGAGACCATGGTCGATCTGGACGGCATCGTCTTCATGCGCACGACCCGCGCGAACACGGCCGTGATCTACGGACCTGACGAGGAATTCCCGGTCGGCGGGAGCAAGGTCGTGCGAGAGACCGTCGACGACGAGGTTGTCATCGTCGGCGCAGGGATCACGCTGCACGAGGCGCTCGAGGCTGCCGACCTGCTGGCGCAGGACGGCGTGCACGCACGGGTGATCGACCTCTACTCGGTCAAGCCGGTGGACGTGGACGGGCTGCGCGCCGCCGCCGAGGCCACCGGGGGCAGGATCGTCACCGTCGAGGACCACTGGCCGGAAGGCGGGATCGGCGAGGCGGTGCTCTCCGCCTTCGCCGACACGGAGGAGCGCCCACGGGTGGTGCAGCTCGCGGTGCGCGAGATGCCGACGTCCGGGAAGCCCGACGAGCTTCTGGCCGCGGCCGGAATCGACGCACAGCACATTGCCGAGGCAGCGCGCCGGCTCGTCGGTGCGGCCGTGCGCGCGTGAGTCACCGGGAGCGGGTCGTCTCGGCGGGGGACGCCGAGCTGCTGCTGCGCGAATGGGGCCAGGACGGCCCGCCGATCTTCTTCTGGCACGCCCTCGGCGACCACACGAGCTTGCAGCTCGTCGATGCGGCGCCGATCCTCGTCGAGGAGTTCGGCTACCGGCTGATCGGCGTCGACGCACCTGGGTTCGGAGGCTCGCCTCGCCTGCCTGACGAGCGCTACGAGATCCCCGCGCTGATCGAGCTTGCGAAGGATCTGCTCGACACGCTGGGGCTGGACCAGGTCGTCTGGGCCGGCTCGTCCTGGGGCGGCATCATCGGCGTCCAGTTCGCGGCCACGCATCAGGAGCGGCTCGCCGCCCTGGTGCTCGTAGACGGTGGCTATCTCGATCCCGAGAGCGACCATGGAGCGTCGCTGGACGAAGCTCGCGCGTTCTGGCGAGCCCAGCCGGGCTGGCGTTTCCCGAGCTGGGAGGCCGCCGTTGCCGTAGCGCGTGCGGCCTTCCCTCGCTGGTCGCCCGGGCTCGAGGAGTACGTTCGATCTGCGTACCACGAGGAGAACGGCGAGATCGTCTCGACCGTCGGGCCCGACGTCTACGCGGCCGCGATGTACGGGATCGACCGCTCACCGCCTTCGCGCGTCCACGCGCGGCTCGCCACGATCGGGGTGCCAATCCTGCTGCTCGGGGCCACGGAGCCGCCCAAGGAGAACGTGCGTCGCATCGAATGGCGCGAGCGCTTTTCGAAGACCGTCCCGCAGGCCGAGATTCGCATCCAGCAAGGGGCGCCGCACCTGATGCTCGAGGCGCGACCCGAGGAAACGGCTCGTGCAATGGGCGAGTGGCTACGCGACTTGGTCTCGGCCTAAAAAGACCTGCATTCGGGTTAATCCACACGGCGTTCCATGCCGACAAGAACAAAGCGGCATGGATGAGAAGCTCGCAGTCGCGCAAGCACTCAAATACGCGGAGGAGCTCCGCGATCTTCACCGTGCCGAAAGGGCGCAGCGCCGCGCGGCAGAACAGGCACTTACGAGCCTGAAGCAGTCGTACGGAACGACGGTTCGTGCCCTCGCCGACTCGCTCGAGCTTCGCGACGACCAGACGGCCGGCCACGCCGAGCGAGTCACGCGACTGGCACTGCAGCTCACGCGCGAAGTCGCACCGGAGCTCGCCAACCAACCCGAACTCGAATACGGGTTCCTCCTCCACGACCTCGGCAAGATCGGGATTCGAGACGCGATCCTGCTCAAGCCCGGCCCACTCGATCCGGACGAGCTCGCCGAGATGCGCACACACCCCACCCTCGGCGCGAACATCGTCGACCGGATTCCCCACCTGACCGGGATTGCGCGGGACGTCGTCGCGTCGCATCACGAAGCGTGGAACGGCTCGGGCTACCCGGATGGTCTGCGGGGAGAAGAGATTCCACTCGTCGCACGCATCTTCGCCGTGGTCGACAGCTTCGACGCGATGACGAACGACCGCCCTTATCGACAGGCGCGGCCCGCCTCCGAGGCACTGGCCGAGATCGAGCGGTGTGCCGGAACCCAATTTGATCCGGAGATCGCGCGCGCGTTCGTCGCCCTCGCGCCGTCACTCCGGGCAGCGGCGTAGAGTGCAAGTGGTGCTGCCAGCAGGCAGCACCGTAGGAAGGTGGACAGCTTGGAGCTCACGGTTCTGATCGTCGAGGACGACGCGATGGTCCACGATTGGATCCGTCTCTCGTTGGAGGGCTCCGAGTTCCGAGTCGTCGGTGTCGCGCACACCGCCGCGGAGGTTCCCGACCTCATCGATCGTCGGCGGCCTGCGCTGCTCCTCCTCGATTACCGCCTCCCGGACGGAATGGGGACCGAGCTCCTACGTGACCTTCGCCAGTCCGGTGTCGATACGCCCGCCCTGCTCATGACGGCAAACGAGCAATCGGGGTTCAACGAGGCTGCGCGTGACGCGGGAGCCCAGGGCACGGCACTGAAGAGCGGCCGCGTCAATGAGCTGCTCGAACCGCTTCGCGCAGTCGCCAGAGGCGACTCGGCGTTCGACGCGCGCCACCCACAGCGGGCTCCGGGACGTGCAGCACTCAGCCCGCGAGAGCGCGAGGTGCTCCAGCTGGTCGCCGCCGGCTCGACGAACAAAGAGATTGCCGCGGCCCTTTCGATCGGCGGCGAGACCGTCAAGACGATGCTTGCTCGGACCTTCGCCAAGCTGGGCGTCAAGCGCCGGGCCGAGGCTGTCGCCGAAGCCCACAACCGAGGTCTGATCTGAGCTCGGCACACGAACGATCACAAGACGCCGTCTCGGCTCTGGCTCATGAGCTCCGTACGCCGCTGTCCGCGATCATGGGCTTCGCGGAGCTCCTGCAGGCTCGGGACGACGAGCGCACTCGTGTCGAGGCTTCCAACCGGATCGTGGAGGCCGCAGAGCGGCTTTTCGTGGCGATCGACCGGCTGCTCATGGCCATCGGCGAGTCCGAAGGGGACGTGGCCGTCTCTCTCGCAAAAAGCGTCGAGGCGGAGAAGTGACCCGGCGGCGCGTCTTGATCGTCGACGACGACGAATCGATTCGTGCCCTGCTCCGGCTGACACTGCCGACTGAGGAGTACGAGGTCGCCGAGGCCGTCGATGGTGAGGACGGGCTCAGGATGCTCAGCGAGGCCAACCCGGACTTGATCCTGCTCGACTGGAAGATGCCGGGACGCCATGGGTCCCTCGTCCTCGACGAGGTGAAAGTCCGGCGGCCGGCGCTGCCGGTCATCGTCCTCACGTCGGAAATACAGGAGCACCACCGCAGGCTGGCCGAGTCGCTCAGCGTCGACGCATTCCTGACGAAGCCCTTCAGCCCGACCGAGCTGCTGGACACGATCGAGCGGCTACTTGCCGAGGGCCCGCTCGAGCAAGCCACGTAGCTCGCTGCCCGAGTACGCGCTCTTGCGCAGCAGCGTCACGGCCCGAGCCTGCAGGAGCCGCCGATCTTCACCTGACAGGCGCGCGGCCGTCAGCACGATGACAGGGATCTCCCGTGTCTCGGCATCCGCCTGCAGGTGCTCTAGAACGCCGAAGCCGTCGAGGCCGGGCATGATCAGGTCGAGGACGATTGCCTGCGGCTTTCGCTCCGCGATCACGGCGAGCGCGTCCTCTCCGTTAGCTGCTTCGACCAGGTCGTAGCCGCAGTCCGCAAGCGTCTCGGCGACGAGGCGCCGGACGCTCATGTCGTCGTCCACGACGAGGACGCGACCGTAACCCTCCGGCAGCACGCGCTCGATCGCCTCTCGGATTCGAGCCTGCGAGAACGGCTTCGTCACGAAGTCTGCAGCTCCAAGGGCAACCGCCTGGTCTCGGCCGTTGTCACCGGTGCAGATGACCACTGGGACATTGGCGGTTGCCGGATTCTTCTTCAGGCGTTCGAGAAAACCCCAGCCGTCGAGATCGCCGGGGAGGCCGATGTCCAGGCAGATGATTGCCGGCGGATCCTCTGTCGCCCGAGCAAGGCCTTCCTCACCGGTCCTGGCCACCTCGACTGCGAAGCCGTCCGTCGCCAGGTACTCCGACAACAGTGACGCTGCCGAGGGGTCGTCTTCGATCACGAGCACCCGCCTCGGCCCCTTGCCGTTGGCGTGGTGAGAAGAGGGCAGCTCGAACCAGAACGTCGAGCCCTTGCCTTCGACGCTGTCGAAGCCCATCCGGCCGCCGTGGGCTTCGACGATCTCCTCGGAGAGAGCCAGCCCGAGGCCGGTCCCTCCGATCTTGCGAGTGTCGGAGGTGTCGACGCGGAAGAACTTCGTGAAGAGGTTCCGTTGCTGATCGCGAGGAATGCCGAGTCCGTGGTCACTGACCGAGACTCGAACGGAGCCCGGAGACTCAACCATCCGAATCTCGACCGGCCCGCCCCCAGGCGAGTACTTGATCGCGTTGGAGAGGAGATTCCCGGTCACCTGCGCGATTCGCTCGCGCTCACCCAGTATGGGCACGGGGTCGTCGGGCAACTCGAGATCGATCGTGTGCAAGATGCTCTGCCCTGAGAAGAGCTCGGCCTGCTCACGCAGCACGCCGCCCACTTCGACGGGCTCGAGCGCAAGAGTGAACTGCCCGGCTTCGATGCGCTGGAGGTCGAGAAAGTCGTTGATGAGATTTGTCAGGCGCTTCCCCTCGCTGTAAATCGTCCCGAGGTAGCGCGCGCGTGTGGCCTCGTCGGGCTGGCGCTCAACGAGTAGCTCGGCGAAGCCCACGATGCTGGCCAGAGGCGTACGTAGCTCGTGGGAGACCGTGGCCACGAGGTCGGACTTCATACGCTCGGCCTCGCTTTCGGCCGTGCGGTCGCGAAACACGAAGATGCGCCCGATCACGTGGCGAACGGCGTCTTGCACGGGCGCCGTGTAGAGGCGGAACGACTCGCCGTCGGTGCGCTCGAAGTCATGGGTCACCTGCAGGTTGGGGTCCGCGGCGATTTCGTCGATCGCGCCGCGAAAGCGGACCGGGTCCGTTACGAGCTGGGCAGCTCGCAGGCTCTCGTAGATGTCGGCGTCCTTGCCCGGCCGCGACGATCCGGACCGCCGAGCCACCTTCTCCCCAAGCAGGTCGGTAGCCGCATTCTTGGCGAGCATCCTGCCCTGCTCGTCGACCATGAAGATCGCGTCAGGCGCTGCATCGAGCACCGCTCGGTTGATGTTGACGAGGCGCGCAACCTCATCCTGGGCCTGCTGCCGTCCACGCAGGACGCGGACGAGCAGGAAGAGCGCACAGAGGAGGATGATTCCGAGCACGCATGTGGTCGTGAGGACGGTGGAGCGCAGCTGCCCGATCGCAGCAAACGCCGAGTTCTCCGGCACTGACGCGGTCACCGTCCAACCGATGTCGGGAACGACCGGAGCGTAGGCAGAGAGACGGCGTCCATCGGGTGTGTCAAGCTCGATGAGCCCCGTTCGACCCTGGAGCGCAGCGGCGACGTCGACGTTCGACCGGCGAGAGACAAGCAGGGTCGGCGCGTTTCCCGGCCGGGCGACGAGCGTCCCCCGCTGGTCGGTGACCTGCAACTCCACGTCCTGCGCGGCAGCGACCCCCGCCACGAATTGCTGTAGGTACTCGAGGCTGTAGCCGACAACGAGGATCCCGACTTCTCTTCCGGGGCCGTCGCGCACGTAGGTGGCGGCAGAGACGACGAGGTTGTTGCCCTTCGAGGCCGCCCGAAATGCCTCGGAGACGTAGGGGAGGCCGGTTCTCGACAGACCCTTGTACCAATCGCGGTGGCTGAAGTTCGTGCCGATGATCGACGGCGTTTCGGGAACGACGTCGATCAGGGTGCCGTCGGGCTTGAGGACCGCCGCAGTGTCGATGCCCGCGTGGGCGACGCGAACTTCGTCCAGGTGACGGCGCAGTTTCGCACCCTCGGCAGGCGTGCTGGTGTCATCCCGCATTGCGTCGACAAGTGATGGTCGCCTTGCATAAGAGTCCACCAGCCCTTTGAGGCCCTCCATTTCTTCCCGCACGACCTCGGCGCTCAGCGTCGAGGTCGAGCTCACACGCGCCTCGACCTCCCGTTCCACCGCGCTGCTCGCCAACGAGATGCTGAAGTACGCCAGGAGGCAGAGCGGCACGACACTGATGAAGGCGAAGACCGCGCCGAGCTGTCGCGGCGAAAGCCTGGACAGTCTCATCTGTTGCCGTTCAGGAGCTCTTCGACAAGCGAGGCGAGCGCAAGCGGGCTGAACGGCTTGGGCAGAAACTCGGTCGCGCCGGCTTCGGTCGCCGCGTCACGGTCGGCGGCCTGCGCCCGGGCCGTCAGCATGATGACCGGGGTCGTGGCGAATCTCGACTCGGTCCGCAGCTCGCTGAGGACCTCGAGGCCGGTAAGCCCTGGCATCATCATGTCGAGCACGATCAGATCGGGATCCCAGGCGCGGGCGAGCGCGACCGACTCGTCACCGTCACGAGCTTCCACGAGCTCGTAGCCGTCGATTTCGAGAGCGCCGCGCACGAGCGCGCGAAGCGACTCTTCGTTGTCACAGATCAAGACCTTGTGCGGCACCGCAAGTCCCTTGTTGGCTGGGCGTTGCCACTGGTATCGGCGAGGGGGCAAGGAGCTTGAATTCACGGCTTGCTCCCCGAGAGTGCGACAGCCCCAAGCAACTGGGTCATTAGGCTGCGGAACCTGGCGGGGGCCATGGCCGCCGACTCGGAGCTCTTCGAGTCGGGCCTCATCGCGCTGTCCTTAGCCGGCCAGTAGGCCCAGGCGAGGGTGGAAGCGAACCGCTCGCAGCCGTATTCGTTGTGCTTCAGGCCGGCGGTTTCCCAGCACCAGGCCTTCCCGCCGAGCAACTTGGCCACTTGAGACCGGGTCGTGGGATTGAGGAGGTAGAAGTCGACCTGGTGGGCGTATTCGTGCTGAATGACGCCCCAGGCGAAGCGCCCGGAGTTCAGAAGCTGGTTGTCGATCCAGATCTCGCCGGGGACCGCCTTCGACTCGCCGACCGGAGCGACGTGGATCTTGATCTGCACTGGAACGAGGCTCCAGTTGAAAGCGCTCGCGTTGAGAGCCGCTTTCACCTGTGCGCGCTGTTTCGGGGTCCCGCCGTCGACGAGGTAGTTGCCGCCGGCCGCCTGCGCGTTGCCGGTGAGGGCCAGCGCGGCGAGGCCGGTGAGAAGGACGGTGCGAAGCGTGCGGTTCATGCAATTGATCTCGACCCGCCCTAGCGCTCGACTGTCCCCCATTTTCCGAGGCGCACCTGCGATCCGTCCCCCATTTGGCGGGCCGCCGCTCATTTGTCCCCCGTGTGCGCCACATACCCTGTGGCGCATGGCCGTGGTCATCGGAACCAACCTCCGCAAGGAGATCTCCGGAGACGTCCTGTTCGACGGCGTGTCCTTCAAGGTCGAGCGTCGTGACCGCGTCTCGCTCTCCGGGCCGAACGGGGCCGGCAAGACGACGCTGCTCCGGATCCTGAGCGGAGAGACCGACCTGCACGGGGGGTCGCTCGCATTCGCAAAGGGGACTCGCGTCGCGCTGCACGACCAGCGCCCACCCGCACAAAGCGAGATTTCGCTACGGGACTACGTGCTCTCCGGCGCGGCCGACCTGACCGCTGCAGAAGAGGAGCTTCGGCGACTGGAAGAGGCGATGGCGGGCGGCGACCACGAGGCGGCGACGCTGCGCCGTTACTCCGACACGCAGGCTCGACTGGAGCACGCGGGCGGCTACGCGTGGCGCGAGCGGCTCGACTCGGTGACGCGCGGCCTCGGCTTCTCAGCCGCTGACCTCACCCGTCCGCTGGTCACGTTCTCGGGCGGCGAGCTGACGCGCGCGTCGCTCGCTCGGACGCTCGGCGGAGACCCGGACCTCATCCTGCTCGACGAGCCGACGAACCACCTCGACGTCGCGAGCCTGGAATGGCTCGAGCGCGAGCTGCAGTCCGTCGACGCGGGCGTGGTCCTCGTGGCGCACGACCGCTGGTTCCTCGAAGCCGTCACGACGGCTGTCCTCGAGCTGGAGGCAGGCCGCTCGACGTATTTCGCCGGCCCCTGGCACAACTGGCGGCGCGAGAAGGCGGCTCGGCTCGCCGCCGCGACGAAGGCCGCCGACCGTTACGACGAGGACATCGCTCGGCTCGAGCGCTTCGTCGAGCGCTTCAGAGCCAAGAAGAACCTCGCCAAGCGCGCGCAGGCCAAGGTCACGCAGATCGGGCGGCTCTCGAAGGAGCGCGCCGAGGTCAAGGACGAGATCTCGCTGCTGACGCGCCGCGGCAAGCAGCTCGGCTTCGACTTCTTCCAGCCGAAGCGAAGCGGCCGCACCGTGGCCGAGGCCGAGGGGCTGCACCTCGCGGCCGGCGACAAGCAGCTGCTGACCGACGTCTCGTTCGCGATCGAGCGGGGCGAGCACATCGCATTGGTCGGGCCCAACGGCGCGGGGAAGACGACGCTGCTCGAGACGCTGCTCGGCCGGCGCGAGCCCGCTGGGGGCAAGCTTCGGCTCGGGCACGGGGTCGAGCCAGGCTACTTCTCACAGCACGAGATCGAGCTCGACGAGCGTGGCTCCGTTCTGGCCTGCGTGCAGACGATGACCGGGCTCACTCGGCCTCCTGCCCAGAACCTCCTCGGCCGCTTCCTCTTCTCCGGCTGGCAGGAGCACGACAAGTCGATGAGCGTGCTCTCAGGTGGCGAGAGGAGACGGCTCGCGCTGGCGGTCGTCGTCGCCTCCGGCTCCAACTTCCTGCTCTTCGACGAGCCGACGAACCATCTCGACGTGGAGAGCCGTGAGGCGCTCGAAGCGGCGCTCGAGGCGTTTCCGGGCACCGTGCTCCTGGTCTCGCACGATCGCGCGCTGCTCGATGCGATCGCCGACCGCACGCTGGCGATCGAGGACGGCACGATCCGGTCTTACGACGGTGGCTGGGCCGACTACGTGGCCCGCCGCGACGAGCGCGTGGCCGCGGCGGCCGAGCCTGCGGCGCCGCCGAAAGCCAAGAAGGAGAAGGCGCGGCCTTCCAAGGCGCGCGGTCCGAGCGAGCTCGAGCAGGTGGAGGCGGAGATCGCTGCCCGCGAAGTGGAGATCGCCGAGCTCGAGCGCAAGCTCGCCGAGGACTGGGGCAACGTGGACGTCGTCGCCACGCATCGCCGCAGGCGCGACGAGCTACAAGAGCTGATCTCCCGCTGGGAGCAGCTCTTCGACAAGCAGCAGGTCTAGGCCTCGAATGTCGCGACCACGGCTTCGGCGACGACCTTCAGCGGCCGCCCCGAGACCTGGCTCGCCTTGCGTAGGCGCGCAAACGCCTCTTCCTCGCTGAGGCTCTCCTTCGCCATCAGCAGGCCCTTGGCCCGCTCGATCACCTTGCGCGCCGCGAGCGCGTCGGCAAGTGACTCGGCCTCCTCGCGCAACGCGGCGAGCTCCTCGTGGCGCGCCTTCGCCGTATGAATGGCGGGCAGCAGATCCTGCTCCCGGAACGGCTTCACGAGGTACCCGAAGACCCCGGCCTCGACGGCGCGGGAGACGAGCTCTTCCTGGCCGTACGCAGTCAGCATCACGATCGGGATCGGCCGCTCGTCGAGGATCCGCCTGGCCGCCTCGATGCCGTCGAGCCTGGGCATCTTCACGTCGAGCACGGCAACGTCAGGCTCCTCCGAGCGCGCCAGCTCGACCGCCTCGATCCCGTCACGCGCTTCGGCACAGACGTCGAAACCGGCCCGCTCGAGCAGCTCCTTCAGGTCGAGCCTGATGATCGTCTCGTCTTCGGCGATCAGCACTCTCACGCCGGGAACACGACCTCCGCGCGCAGGCCGCCGTTGGAGACGAGGTCGAGCGTCCCGCGCAGCTCATCGCGCACGAGAGCGCGCACGATCGAGAGCCCCGTACCGCTGTCGTCGCCGTCGATGCCCTCGCCGTCGTCTGCGATCGAGAGCACGACCTGACCGTTTCGCTGGGCGAGCTCGACGCGCACCAGGTCGCCGCCGTGCTCCAGCGCGTTCTGGAGGAGCTCGCTGAAGACGAGCGCCAGCGCCGTGGCGCGGTTGCCGGCCAGAGAGACCGGCTCCAGAACCGATTCGACCCGCTTTTCGGCGCCGAGCCCCTGGACGAGCATCGAGCGCAGGCGGTCGAGCAGCTCCTCGAGGTCGACCTCCTCGTCGCGGCGCTGCGTCAGCACCTCGTGCACCGCGGCGATGGCGAGGATCCGGTTTACCGAGTCCTCGAGCGCCTTGCGCGGATCGGTCGACTCCGACCGAGCCTGGAGCCGCAGGAGCGACGCCACGGTCTGCAGGTTGTTCTTGACCCGATGGTGGATCTCCTGGGCGAGCACACCGCGCATCACGGCTCGCCCGTGCTCCAGTGCCACGGCCGCGTGGTGGGCGATCGAGACGAGGAGCGCCCGTTCCTGGTCCGTGAACGGCGTGTCGCGGTCGCAGACGAGCTCTCCGATCTGCCGCCGCTTCCAGCGCAGCGGCAGTCGAACGGCATGCTTGCCCGCGCGACCTTCGGGCCAGGCGATGCCGCCGTCTTCGAGCACGAGCGCCGCTCCCGTCGCGCTCACGGCCTCCATCGTCGTCTTCACGATCGCCTCGAGAGACTCCTCGAGGTAGAGCGACTCGGATACCGCCTCCGAGATGCGCGCGAGAGCCTCCAGCTCCGCGACTCGAGCCTGCGCATCGGCGTAGAGCTTCGCGTGCTCGATCGTCTGCGCCACCTGAGCGGCGATCGCCGACAGGAGGTCGACCTCGCGCTCCGAGAACTCGCGTGGGACGACGGTCCGGATGTTGAGCGCGCCCGCCAGCTTCTCGCGGGCCAGGATCGGGACGGCCAGGATCGACTCGTACTGGTCCTCGGGGAGGTTCGGAAACGCCTTGAAGCGCTCGTCGAGGTGGGCCTGTGCCGGGATCATGATCGCCGCGCGCTCCGACGCGGCGGTCCCGGTGATCCCCTCGCCCGGTTTCATCCTCGGCGTGCGGGTCATCTCCTCGACTCGCGTCCCGTGCGTCGCCCGGAGGACGAGCTCGTCCGCACGCTCGTCGTAGAGATAGACGAAGCACGCGTCGGCGTCGAGCGCACCGGCAACCTTGCTCGCCACCAGTCCGAGAACCTCCTGCAGGTCGAGCGTGGAGTTGACGGCCGCGATCGTCTCGGTGAGGAGCTGGAGGTGCCGGGCTGACGCGTCCATCAGTCGATTGTAGGAATCAGCGTTTCGAGGCTTAACAAACTCCTTACGTCATGCCTGATTTCCCGTAACAGCGCGGGGGTAGGTTGGACTTGTGAGCGTCGCACGCCCAGAGCTACTCGAGACCGCCGGATACATCGTGGCGGACTCAGAGGGCCGTGTCGTCGGCCGGGTCGAAGGGCCGATGTACGGCACCGAGCCGGACGTGCCCGATGCGCTCGCAGTTCGCTCCGGCTTCCTCTCGCGTCGCCGCCGGCTCGTTCCGGCCGACACGATCGAGCAGATCGACAGCCGCAGCGGCGTGATCGGCCTCAGCATCGGCCGTGACGCCGTGCTCAGCTTCCTTTAGACCGCCCTTTCCGGACGCGTCTGGTGCCTGGCACCGGACATGGCCCCGTGGCTCGTGTCCCCAAAACGACCACGAGCTGCTTTTGCAAGCAGCTCGCAGTCGGCCGTCAGCGGTCCTCGCCGTCCGCCAAACGGCGGGACCGGTGAAGGACTCTATTTTCCACTTTTCCTACAGAACTGCCAAGTACCTATCGCGCTCCCACTCGGTGAGCTGCACCCGGTAGTCGTCCCACTCCTTCCGCTTCAGCTCGACATAGCGGTCGAAGATGTGCGGGCCGAGCGCTTTCTTGGCGAGCTCCGACTCGGCTAGCTCGTTGATCGCCTCGCCCAGCGTTTCCGGCAGCGAGGTGATCCCACGCTCCTTCCGCTGCTCCGGAGTGAGGTGGTAGAGGTTCGTCTCCATCGGATCCGGCAGCTCGTAGCCCTTCTCGATCCCCTCGAGGCCCGCGTGCAGCAGGGCGGCGAAGGTCAGGTACGGGTTGCAGGCCGGGTCCGGGCAGCGGATCTCGGCGCGCGTCGCCTGCTCGTTGCCGGGCTTGTAGAGCGGGATCCGGATCAGCGCCGAGCGGTTCCGGCGTGACCAGGCGACGTAGACCGGAGCTTCATAGCCCGGGACGAGCCGCTTGTAGGAGTTGACCCACTGCGCGAAGACCGCGGAGATCTCACGCGCGTGCCGCAGCTGGCCGGCGATGAAGGCCTTGCCAACCTCCGACAGGTGCCACTCGTCGTCAGCGTCGAAGAAGGCATTGCGCCCGTCGTTGAAGAGCGACTGGTGCGTGTGCATGCCCGAGCCGTTCTCGCCGAAGATCGGCTTCGGCATGAAGGTGGCGTGGAAACCGGCCTTCTTGGCGATCTCCTTGACGATCAGCCGGTAGGTCAACGTGTGGTCGGCCATCTCGAGAGCGGGCGCGTAGCGCACGTCGATCTCGTGCTGGGACGGTCCGACCTCGTGGTGGACGTACTCGACCGGAATGCCCATCTGCTCGAGCCCGCGGACGGTCTCCTGGCGCAGCTCGCTGGCGGCATCCATCGTCGTCATGGCGAAGTAGCCGCCCTCGTCGAGCGTCTCCGTGCCCTTGTCGTCCTTGAAGAGGAAGTACTCGAGCTCGGGGCCGACGTTGAACGTCTCGAAGCCCATCGACTTCATCCGCTCGAGCGCGCGGCGCAGGACATAGCGCGGGTCGCCCTCGTATGGCTCACCGTCCGGCGTGACGACGTCGCAGATCATGCGGCCGACCTTCGTCTCGCCTTCCTTCCACGGCATCATCCGATAGGTGCCGGGGTCGGGGATGGCGACCATGTCCGACTCCTCGATCGCGTTGAAGCCGGTGATCGACGAGCCGTCGAAGCCCATCCCGTCGTCGAGCGCGCCTTCGATCTCGCTCGGCGTGACCGCGAACGACTTCAGATGCCCCTCGATGTCCGTGAACCAGAGGAGCAGGAACTCGACACCGTCCGCCTTGATCTTCTGAAGCGCGTCCTTCCGCGCCTCCGCGCTCGAAGTCGCCCTGACCTTCATCTCCACCTCCGACATTCCGAAAAACCTCCTGTAGAAATGCAAAAAGCCCCGGGCGAACTTCGCCCGAGGCCTCGTCGCCTCTTACGACTGCACAGAGCTTAGTGGGCCAACCGGAGGACGTCTAGTGAGAATCAGTCATGCGGCCGGCGCCGGCAGCTCCTCGAGCTCCGGCTCCTTGCCGCCGTGCCGCATCGCTCGTCCGTAGAGCACGAGTGCCGGGGCGATGACGAGGGCACCTGCCCCGAGCGCGGCGCGGATGCCCCAGACGTTGCCGATCAGGCCCAGCACCGGCCCGCCGCCGGCCTGGCCGATCGCGTCTGCCTGACCGGCGATCGAGAACACGGTCGCGCGCACGCTCGAATCGGTGATCTGCTCGTTCAGCCAGATCGTGTAGAGGGGCCCGGCGAGGTCTCGCGCGAGGAAGACACCGAGGAGCGCGCCGATCGCGACCCAGGTCGAGCCGGTGAGCGCGAACACGAGCAACGCCACCATCTCCATGAGCGTGCAGGCGAAGAGCGAGCTCGTGACGACACGGGGCCCGCCGCGCTCGAATCGTTTGAGGATGCGGCCGATCGCGACGAACCCCAGGACCATCCCCGCCAGCCAGAAGGCGCCGAACCAGACCACCGGATCCAGGTGACCGACCGCCGGCAGCCCGACGTCGCGTAGAAAATGCGCCTCCTTCAGCCGGTCGAAGGCCTCGCTGGACATGCCCATGAAGAACCCGACGGAGACGAGAAGCAGGATCACCGGCGCCGCCCACGCAAAGCGAACGCCGGTCGCGGCCGTAGAGCGCAGCTCGGCGAACGCGGACCCCGCTCGGCCCGCGGCCGCCGGCGGAATCCCGTCTCGGGCATGAAGAAGATGCAAAGCAGACCGCACGCTGCCGTCACCGCGCCGCCTGCGATCACGCCCGCGCGCAGCGAGACGACGCCGATGGCGACCTGTCCGATCAGACCGACAACGGCGCCTGCGTACCGGACTCGCTCACCACGCAAGAAAATGCGTCCTACGTTCTCTACGCCGACCTCATCCGTGATCCAGGCCTGGTAGGCGCCGCTCGTGAACGTATAGGCGAGGCCCCAGAAGCCCCAGATCGCGATGATCGCCCAGGGCGCCGAGACCACGCCGACGAGCATCCAGGCGACGCCCATCCCCACGTAGCCGACGATCAGCGACAGCTTCCGGCTGTACGTGTCGGCCACGACCCCGGTCGGCACCTCGAACAGGAAGACGGCAGCTTCCATCGCCGTCCCCATGAGAATGAGCTCGAGCGGGGAGAGGTCCAGCTCGCGGACGAGGTACACCGCCATGACGACCCAGGTCGGCATGTAGAGGAGGAATTGCAGCCCGTAGTAGACGTTCGTCGCCGACGGTCGCCTCATTCCGGGCTCCTGAGCGGCAACGAGGTCATCAGCTTCACGCCGACCGACCGGTAGACGTACCCGAGGCGCTCGTTGACGGTTCTCATGCTCTCGTTACCGCGCTGGGTCCAGGTGACGACTTCGCGAATGCCGTTCGTGGCAGCCCACGCGAGCTCACGCTCCTTGAGCGCGCGGGCCAGGCCCCTCCGGCGCCAGGAGCGGGCGACGACGGTCAGGCCGTCCTCGGCGGTCCCGGGATTGTCGTGTCTCATCAGGCCCGAGTAGCCGATGATCTCGCCGTCGTGGAGCGCGACGAACGACCCTTCCGGCAGCGTCGCCTCGTCTGTTAGCCAGTCGTCCAGCTTGATGACGACTTCTCCCTCGACGGCGAGGTCTGCGTAGCCTTCCGCAGCCGCGAGCGGGTAGGCCTCGCGCAAGAGCTCAGGCCGCTCCGCGATGGTGACCACCTCGACGCCCTCGGGGAGCGACGAGAGGGTGAGCTCGTCGCCGAGCGCCTTGACCTGCTCGACTTCGCGGTCGATCTCCTCGAAGCCGAATCGCTCGGCGAAGGCGCACGAGCCGGGGTCGTCGGCGGATCCCCAGACATCTCGGAGCCCGAGGCTCTGGACGTGCTCCGCCAGCCGGAAGAGCAAGGCCGTGCCGACTCCGCGCCGCCGCGCATCCGGGTGGACGCGAGGCGCGACGAAGCCCCTCCCGACCACATCCGAACGCCCGGCCAGCCCCGCGCCGACGATGTCGCCGTCGAGCTCCGCGACGAGCACGAGCCGCTCGGGCTCGGCTCGCTCGCGAAACTCCTGCGGCGTCCAGGCGGACTCGTTCGGCAGGACGGCCCGCTTGACGCGGCTCCAGGCTTCGAAGTCCGCGTCCGAGTCCGGCCTGCCGAACGCGGATCATCCCGACCTCTTGAGCTTCCCGTGCTGCTTCGCGTAGCGCTCGCCGCGGCGGAAGACCTCCAGCCCGAGCGGGATCGAAACGAAGCCGATCACGATCAGCGGCCAGATCTCGTCCCACATCATCGTGATGCCGTCGCCCTCGAGGATCGCGTCGCGCATCCCGTCCAGCGCGTACGTCGCCGGCGAGATCGTGGCCAGCCACTGCATCCACTCCGGCAGGACGCTGACGGGGTAGTAGACACCGGAGACGACGAGCAGGATCCCCTGCGCGATGAAGCCGAGCTGTGTCCCCTTCTCCGGCGAGATCAGCGGGAGGACGGCCGTCATCATCCCGATCCCGATGAACGGGATCGAAGCGATCAGCAGGATGACGAGCGCCGCGAGGAAATTCGCGCCCCCCACGTTGACGTCGAAGAAGAGCGCGACGACGCCGAAGAGCAGGATCGCGCGGATGATCCCGTAGACGATCGCGAACAGGCCCATGCCGAAGAGGTGGATCGGGCGCGAGAGCGGCGCCATGAACGTGTACTCGATCGTGCCCTCCCAGCGCTCCCAGGCGACGGTCTCGGTGAGGATCTCGAAGATGATCCCGAGGTAGGCCCAGACGACGGCGCCGACGAGCAGGATCGTCGTCACGCGGCCGACGTCGATCTGGCCGCCCGTGCTCTCGATGCCCTCGGCGATGAAGACGATCGTCAGCGTGTTGGCGACCGTCCAGACGAAGAAGGCGACGTCCCACCAGAAGTAGCGCTTGACGAGATAGACGTTGCGCTCGAAGACCCCGGACAGGCCGATCAGCTCGTGGCGCAGGGTTGCCGCTGCTCCTGGCATCTAGTCGTCCTCCTTCTCTTTCTCGTCCTCGAAGGCCTTGCCCGTCGCCGAGAAGAACGCCTCCTCGAGCGTGGCGCCGCCGTACTGGGCCTTCAGCTCGTCAGCGGGTGCGAGCGCGATCAGCCGGCCTCCGTCGAGGATGCCTATGCGGTCGGCGAGGGTCTCGGCCTCGTCGAGGTCGTGGGTGCAGAGCAGGATCGTCGCGTCGTGGACCTGCCGCACCTCGCGGATGAAGTCCTGCACCTCGAGCTTGGAGCGCGGGTCGAGGCCCGTCGTCGGCTCGTCGAGCAGGAGCAGGATCGGCTGGGTCAACAGCGCGCGGGCGAGGGCGACCTTCTGCTGCATGCCGCGCGAGAGGTCCTCCATCGCCTCGTTGCGCCGCTCGGCAGGAAAGCCGACGCGGTCGAGGATCTCCGGGATCCGATCGCGCGTCTGCCCTGCCGTCAGACCGTAGAAGCGCGCCGCGTAGGAGAGGTTCTCCGCGGACGACATCTTCTTGAAGAACGAGGCCTCGACCGACACGCGGTTGACGAGCCGCCGCACGGCGCGGGTGTCCTTGAAGACGTCGTGGCCGAAGACGTGCGCCGAGCCCCCGTCGTGCAGGAGCAGTGTGGAGAGGAGCCGGACCAGCGTCGACTTGCCCGAGCCGTTCTGGCCCAGGATGGCGACGCATTCGCCGCGGGCGATCTCGAAGGAGACGCCCTTGAGGGCCTCGACACGCTCACGGCGGCCGCGCAGGCGGGAGCGCCCGTCACTGCGGACGAACTCCTTGCGCAAGTTTTCGACTACGACTGCGGGCATGTGCTGCTCCTGAATTGCGGGACACGAAGAGGGCGCGCCTGCCTCAGGAGGCGGCGCGCAGAGAACTCTTTGTCAACCGCAGCGCAGCATTGCGCCGATCACCTTACCGACGCGATCTCTGAGACACAAGGCTTGACTCCGTCCGGTCTGCCTCCTATGTTCGTGAGCAGACGTTCGCCGCAGTAGGCGGGCGTCTGGGCTATGGAGCCTCGGGACTCGCCTCCCGGGGCTCTTTGCATTTCCGGGGCGATTTACCAGGAGGTCTGGACATGACGAAGGTGGAGGCGGTGGTCATCCGGGAGCGGGTCGAGACCGTGATCGACGCGGTCGAGTCGCGAAACGGGTCACGTAGGCGTGACCGTCGTCGAGGCGGTCGGACACGGGCGCCAGCGCGGGATCACGCACGAGTACCGGGGTCGCGTGTTCGAGTCGCGGTTCCTGCCGAAAGCCGTGCTGACGTTCGTCGTCGAGGACCAGCTCGCTCGCGCAGTGGTCGACGCGATCGTGGACTCCGCCCGCTCGGGACACGAGTCGGGTGACGGGATCGTCTGGACGACACCCGTCGAGAACGTGATGCACAACCGGACGGGACTGGCGCTCGGGGAGGTCGAGGTCGCGTGACGGACGCTCAGCTCCTCATCGCGGTCAACACGGTGTGGGTGGTCTTCGCGGCCGTCCTCGTCATGTTCATGCAGGCCGGGTTCGCGTTCCTCGAGGCGGGCCTCACCCGCATGAAGAACGCAGCGCACATCGCCGGCAAGAACGTCGATCATCTTTTCCGTCTGCTCGCTCGTCTACTGGGCAGTCGGGTTCGGTATCGCCTTCGGCGAAGGGAACGCGCTTGTCGGCACCAGCGGCTTCCTTCCCGTCGGCGGACTCGCTGCTCGCGGTGGGCGAGGCGCCGTTCTCGTTCTTCACGACCGTCCCGGCCGGCGCCGGCGTACCTGTTCCAGGTCGTCTTCGCCGGCGTCTCGCTGGCGATCGTCTGGGGCGCGATGGCCGAGCGGGCGAAGCTCTGGGTCTACTTCGCGTTCGGCGTGTTCTTCACGCTCGTCTACTCGATCGTCTCGCACTGGATCTGGGGCGGCGGCTGGCTGTTCGGCATCGGCATGCAGGATTTCGCCGGCTCGACGGTCGTCCATTACCAGGGCGCCCTCGCCGCACTCGCCGGCGCGCTGCTGATCGGCGCGCGGATCGGCAAGTTCGACGGCAGGCGGGCAAACGCGATCCCGGGCCACAACGTGCCCTACGCCGTGCTCGGAACCGTGATCCTCTGGTTCGGCTGGTTCGGCTTCAACGCGGGCTCCACGCTCGGCGTCGTCAGCGGCGACAAGGTCGGCTTCTTCGCCTACGTCGCGCTGAACACGAACCTCGCGGCGGCGGCCGGCGCGCTGGCCGGCACGGTCACTGCCTGGATCGTCATGCGCAAGCCGGACATGACGATGACCCTGAACGGCGTCATCGCCGCGCTCGTCGCCGTCACGGCCGCCTGTGGATTCGTCGCGCCGTGGGCGGCAGTGTTGATCGGCCTGATCGCCGGCGTGATCGCGGTCACGGGCGTGCTGGCCGTCGAGCGCCTCGGGATCGACGACCCTGTCGGAGCCGTTGCAGTGCACGGCATGGCCGGCGTCTGGGGAACTCTCGCCACGGGCCTGTTCGCGGTCCCCGCGCTCGCGTCGACGCTGAACACCGGCTCCGGCGGCTTCTTCTACACGGGCTCGCTGCACCAGGTCGGCGTCCAGCTCGTCGGGCTGGCGGCGGTCGGCGCGTTCACGTTCACGACCTGCTTCGGCGCCCTCTGGGCGATGAAGCGATCTGGGGCATCCGCGTCGAGGAGCACGTCGAGACGTCAGGCCTGGACGTGGCCGAGCACGGCATGTGGGGCTATCCGGAGTTCTACATCCCGGTGCCGGGCGGCTACGGGACGGAAGCGCACTCGCACCTGCTCGGGCACGCGCACACGGCACGAGCCGGTTCCGCTGCCTCTTCCAGAGCCCGAGCAGGAGGAGGCCGAGCAGGAGGTGGCGTAGCCCGTTTCGGGCGAGCTACAGCTTCTTGAACGTGACCGTCACGCGCCGCGTGACGTCATCCGAGCAGGTCCCGTCGGGCTGGCAATCGGTGGACGAGGTCACCTTGTGGGTCGTGCCGGTGAGCTTCAGGACGCCCCGCCGCGAAACCGTCCCAACGCTCGGCACGCTCAACAGGAGCTCGCCGAGGCGAGTCCCGCCCGTGAAGTGCCGGTCGGTAAAGGAATCGGTCTGTCCGAAGGGGCACCCGCCGCTGCGAAGCGTGGCGAAGAGGTCAGCCGTGAGGAAGCGGCGGTTGTACCCGCTGAGGCGGATCATTGGGCGCCTCAGCAAGGTCGTACCGCATCCGGACTTTTCCGGCGGCGGGCATTCATCCCCGGGCTCCGGAGGGCGCTGCACGGTGTTGTCGACCATCGTGATCGTGCCTGCTCCCGGCCGCAGCGGCCCACCCACCAGCCCTCCGCCGTGCGCGCTCGGAATCCCGACGATCCAGCTGCCGTATCCACTCGGCTCGGCGCTCGCGAACCGGCTGTAGACCAGGGCCACTCGAGGAGCAGTCGTCATCCTGAACTTGACCGTTACCGTCCCGTCGCCGACGAGGCCGCAGGCCTCGGAACTGTTCAGCTTCCAGTGATTGACGTACTCGCCCGTGAGGGCGGTAATTCGGTGGGTCCAGGCACGCGGTCGGGCGTCGGATGCAGCCTCGGAAGGCGTGGCTGCCAAAAAGCCGACCGGTACGCTGAGCCGACGAGGAGAAAAACGATCGCAAGCAGGACGTGGCGGCGCACTGCAACCATGATCGCAGTGTTCGGCGTGGGCTCCTAATCTCCCCTAGGAGCCGGACTGCGTGAGGTTGCCGACCTTGAGCGCGGCGATGCTGCTCGCCGTCGCGGTCGGATCGGCGCCTGTGCCGTTCTCTTCCCAGCAGCGGAGGTGGACGGCGCCGGGGTCGGTGACGGAGACACCGAAGGTCATCGTGAGCGTGTCTGCTCGGGTCGAGCCCGCCGCGGTCCCGATCTGAGACCTCGCTGTGCTGCTCGAGCCAGGGCCGACCACTCCAGGCGCTCGCGCCCGGCACACCGCTGTGCCGTCGGCGGTCCCTGTGACCGTGGCCTGAGCGGTGACCAGGTATTTCCCGGCGGCCAGCGGCATCGTCAGCACGGTGGCCGCCGTCTCGAACGTGTTGCCGATGACGGTGATCGGCGTCGACGAGACGTGCTCGAACGCCTCCGTGCCGCTGTCGCCCTTATCCCCCTTGTCGCCCTTGTCGCCCTTGTCGCCCGGCGGCCCCTGGAAGCCGCGCAGGCCGCGATAGCCGCGGTAGCCGCGGTAGCCGCGCGGGCCACGAGGGCCGCGCCTGGCCGAGCTCTTCTCGGCGCTGAGGCCCGTGGCGCGTTTCGCCTTCGAGGCTCCGGCGGTGACGCCGTTCTGGGCCGCCTCGCCGAGCCCCGTCGAGCCGAGAACGGCCACGACGAGGGCCGCGATGGAGATCGCGATCGGCAAACGCTCCTTCACGGCCCTCGACGGTAGCACCAGCTTTCCGAACAGAAAAGCGTATTTACATGGTCTTTACTCGATAGCGAAGGTCACGGTCACACTCGCCTGGATCTCTTCGCTGCCCGGCTCGATGGGAGCACCTACGGCCGTTTCGGCCTTGGCGCGCTGCATGTCCATCATCGGCTGCGGCCCGCCGTTGAAGCCCTCGACGATCGAGGTCACGCGACCGAGTCGTACGCCGGCCGCGTCGGCTAGCGCCTCCGCGCGCTTGCGCGCGTTCCCGAAAGCGCTCTCGAGCGCCTTGGCCTCGTAGGACTCACGGTTCGACCGCGTGAGCGACGGGCCGTAGACCTCGTTCGCGCCGGCCCGCGACGCGGCGTCGAGCACTGCGCTCGACCGTTCGAGGTCGCGCAGCGTGACGGCGACCGAGTTTCGTGCCGCGTAGCCGCTCTGGGTTCCCTTGTCGCTGTCGTAGCCCGGCCCGACGGACACATCCTGGGTCTTGATGTCCCGCTCGCTGACCCCGGCGCTCTTCAACGCGGCAATGACCCGCTCCATGCGGGCGGAGTTCGCGGCGAGCGCCTCGCGTGCGGTGCTGCCCTTGGTCGTGACGCCGAGGGAGAACTGCGCCTCGTTCGGGATCGCATTTGCGGTGCCGGTTCCGTTCACCGTGATGCCTTGCAGCGGTGAGCGGTCCGCTCCCCCGGCGGTCTCGGGGATGCCTACGCCCGCGACAGCAGCCGCAGCCAGCACGAGCAGGGCCAAACCAGCGATCCGAATCATCTTCATCGTTGCCTCCTAGCTGTTTTCCTCTATACGCCGCCGGAGGGCTGCCGCGTCACAATCGCTCGATGCGCTACCAGTTCGTCGATTGCCGCTGGGAGCTCGGCGACCCGGCCCGCGGGCGTGAGCTCTATCTGGCGGGGCACGTTCCCGGCGCCTCGTTCCTCGACGTGGACGAAGACCTTTCCGACCTGTCCCTCGAGGGAGCAGGCCGTCATCCACTACCCAGCGCCGAGCGCTTTGCGGAGTCCGCGTCGCGGGCGGGGATCGGGGCAGGTGTCTTCGTGGTCGCGTACGGCCAGATGGGCGGCGCAGAGCGGCTCTGGTGGCTGCTGCGGCACTTCGGCCACGACGACTGCGCCGTCCTCGAGCGGAATCGACGCCTGGCAGGGCCCGCTCAGCGCAGGGCGACGAGCAGATCGAGCGGGCGCACTTCGAGCCGCGTCCGCGCGACGACGACACGATGAGCGCCGACGAGATCGCCTCGCGCCTGGACGACAACGGCCTCGTCGTCGTCGACGCCAGAGCCGAGGCCCGCTGGCGCGGCGAGGCGAATCCGATCGACAAGATCCCGGGTCGCATCCCGGGCGCGTTCAACGTCCCGTTCACGCAGGGCAGCGACGTGCCGGCCGAGCTTCTGGCCGTCCCCGAGATCGTCGTCTACTGCGGGTCAGGCGTGACTTCCTGCGTCACCCTCCTGGCCCTGGCGCGGGCCGGGCGCCCCGACGCCAAGCTCTACCCCGGGTCGTGGAGCGAGTGGGAAGGCCTAGGCGGCGGTTTCCGCCGCGAGGTCGGGTAGGTACTGGCGCCAGCCGGTCGGGATCTTCGGCGCGGCCAGCTTGATGAAGAGCACCGGCTGCGGCGGCCGTGGCTCGCGTCGGAGGACCATGCTGACCTCGTGCAGCAGGCGGTCGCCCTTGCGCAGGTTGCACGGCGCACAGGAGGTAACGACGTTCTCCCAGACCGACTCACCGCCCTTGCTGCGCGGGATCACGTGGTCGAGAGTGAGCCGACCCCCGTTCTGGCCGCAGTAGACGCATTTCCAGCCGTCGCGGGCGAACAGCGCCCGCCGCGAGATCTTCCGCTGCACGGCGCGCGGCACGTGCACGTAGGTGACGAGGCGGATCACATGCGGCCACGGATACGTGTCGCTCGCCGAGTGGAGGCCCTGTGCGAGCTCCTCGAGCACCTCCGCCTTGCCCTTGAAGACGAGCACATGGGCACGCCGCACCGAAGTCACGTTTAGTGGCTCGTAGCTGGCGTTGAGGACCAAGACCTGTCCCATGGCAAGTGGAAATGTAGCTAGTCGACCGATGCAGCCTTAGGAGGGTCTGGCGAAACCCGGCTGAGCCGCCGGGCCGCGCTGACCGCCCCGAGGCCGCGTCCTCAGTCGGGCCAATAGGAAAACTATTGGCCCTCCCTGCGTCCTTGCCTCGGAACGGCCATCGCACCCCGGCGACGAGCGAGTTCCGCCAAACCCTCCTAGGATCTCCGCTCGATGAACCTCTCAGCAGCCGCCTGGATCGCGATCGCAGCCGCCTGTGCAGCGGCGGCGGCGCTTGCGCTCTTCGCGTACCTCCTGGTGCAGGTTCGGCGTCTACGAGCCGGCCAGGAGGTGCTCCTCGGGGGCGGGAAGGGCGACCTCGTCGACTTTGCCGTCTCGCTCCAGGGGCGGATCGACGACCTGCACCGGGCGGTGGACGAGATTGCTTCCGGCCTGACGCGGGTCGACCGGCGCGTGGACGGCTCGGTCTCGAACACGGCGATCGTGCGCTACGACGCGTACGAGGGCGCGGGCGGTCAGCAGTCCGCGACGATGGCGTTTCTCGACGCAGCTCGCTCGGGGATCGTCGTCAGCGCGATCCAGGGCCGCGACTACGCTCGCGTCTACGTGAAGGAGCTCGATCACGGACGGCCGTCCGTCGCGCTCTCGCCCGAGGAGCTCGAAGCGGTCGAGCGAGCAATGGCCGGCGCCGGGTCTACCTAGCCGAGACTGAAGATCACCGGGTACTCGGCGGTGTTGTTGGCCGTCGTGCGCTCGGTCGGTACCGGCTCGACCTCGACCGTGACCGTCGTGCGCTCGGCGAACGGCACGGTGCCGATGTTGCTGAAGACCACGGTCTTCGTCTCGCCGGGGTTGATCAGGTCGAGGACCTGACGCTTCTGGATCGGCGTCGGGCTCTTCTGAATCGTCAGCCGGACCGGGATGCTCGACTCCTGTGCACAGCCGGAGTTCTCGATCTCGACGGAGAAGGCCAGGTCCTTGGTCGATTCGACCGTGTTCGTCTCGCTCGGAGAGAGCCGCTGCCGCGCCGGGAGGACAGTGACGCTCACGATCCCCGTGCCACGCGGGCTACACGCGGTGCCACCGCCGGTCGCCGCTCCCCGGATGCGCTGCCAGATGCCGGTCATCGAGCGTCGCGTGGCGATGTCCGCGTTCGGGAGGAAATTCGAGTCGGGAACCTCGACCCCGGTGACGTCCTGCCGTTCCAGCTCGTCGGCTGCCGGGTCCTTGAACAGGTCGTCCCAGACCACGTCGCTGGCGATGAACCGCTTGGCCTGTTCGGCCAGAAGGCCACCGGCTGTGTTGGCATTCGCGGACGAGGCTGTCTGGCGAAACGCCTGGGCCATGCCGCGGAGCCCGCTGAGCCTGAAGTCGAAAGCCTCGATCGCGTGCCGGTTCTGGGCGCGCAACGGGCCGGGCGGGTCGAGCGCGCGGAGCTGGTCGGCCTGCTGCTCCTGCTGTTGCGCCAGGCCCTCGAGCCTCTGCTCGATCTGTGCCGGCCTCTGGCCGCGGCTCGTGAGGACGCCGTTCAGGTTGCGACCGAGGGCCTGCGAGTCGTTTGCCAGCGTCGTGATCTTCACGACGTAGTCGCGGTACGCGTCCTTGCGCCGATCCTCGCGGCACGAGTTGACCCAAAAGACGAGCAGCACGACGACGAGGATCGCGAAGCTGATCAGCCCGATCAGGCGCAGGAGCGGCGTGAGGCCGGTCGGCGGCCGGACCGGGGGTCGACGGCCCCGGCGGCGAGGGCGCTCGGCCTGCGTGGCCTCGCGGGTCTCGCCTTCGTCGAAGAAATCGAACTCGATGTCGCTGTCTCGCTCGCTCATGGCAGCGCCGAACCCGCGCCACCTTACCGCGTTGTCCGGCTGGGAAAGGAGTTCCACGGGCCACGGCCAAAGCGGAGGCGCGGATGTCGACCGCTTTGCAACCCGTCCCCGAAAACGGCCTCGTCCTTGGCCGGTACAAGCCCCTGCGCCCCCTCGGCACGGGGGGTTCCGGCTCCGTATGGCTCGTCCACGACGAGAAGAACGGACGAGACGTGGCGCTCAAGATCATCGGCAAAGAGGGCAAAGCGGCCTCCAGAGCGGAACGAGAGGCTCATTCGGCCGCCCGGCTTCGCCATCCCCACTGCCTGCTGGCATTCGGCTTTGCGAGCGACGCGCGACACGTTTACATCCCGTACGAATACGTCCCAGGGCATACATTGCGCCACGCCCTCCGCGCCGGGGAGCTCGACGACGAAGGAGTCGTCGAGGCCGCAGCCCAGGTCCTCGAGGCACTCGCGCACGCGCACGCACACGGGATCGTCCATCGCGACGTCAAGCCGTCCAACGTCCTGCTCGCGGACGGGGACGAGGTCTCGGTGCGCCTCTTCGACTTCGGCCTCGCGCAGCTGGCCGACGCCGAGACGCTGACCGCCGCGGGCGACGTCCCGGGCACGCTCGCCTACATCCCGCCCGAGCGACTCCAGGGCAAGAGCGCCGGGCCGGCGGCGGACGTCTGGGCCGTAGGCGTCCTGCTCTGGGAAGCGCTTTCCGGCCGGCATCCGTTCTGGCAGGCCTCGCCGATGGAGATGGGGAAGCAGATCCAGTCGGGCGCCGCCTCGCTCGCGACGGTGCGTCCCGACCTTTCCCGGCGGCTCGTGGCCGCCGTCGACCGGGCCTTGGCCGTGAACCCGGAGAAGCGTCCGACGGCCGCCGCACTCGCGCGTGCCCTGCGTGGGACGCGTCGAGAGATCGTCGAGCGGCCGCTGCGACCTGCGCACCTTCGGCTCGATCGCCGGCTGCCTGCGCGGGTCGGCGCTCCTGTTCTGGCGGGGCTCGCCGTCGCCTGGGTCGCGGCGTCGCTGCCGTTCTACCCGCCGCGCTGGCCGCTGCTCCTCGGCGCGCTCGCGGCCGGATTGATGGCGCTTCGTCCGCGCATCGGCCTCGCGTTCGCTCTCGCCGTGCCCATCTTCCCGCTGGGAAACGTCGCGCTCGGGCTCGCAGTCGTGTACGCGGTGGCCGCGACGGCCTGGCTCGGCTTGGCCTGGCCCCGACCGCGATCGGGTCTCGTCTTCGCGCTCGGCGCCGTCCTGGCTCCACTCGCCGCGATCGGACTCCTGCCGCTGGCCCTGCAGCGCGTGGATGGATGGTTCCGTCGGGCCGCGTATGCGTTCGCGGCCGTGCTGGTGACGGGCTTCGCCGGTGCGGCGCAGCTCGAAGGGATCGCGAACGTGGAGTCCCCCCTCGCCGTGGGCGAGTGGCTCTGGGCATCGCTCACGGCGCAGCCCGAGCTCCTGCTGGTGGGGCTCGTGCTGGGGGCGGGGGCTGCCCTCCTGCCCGGTGCACGCCGCTTGGGCGAGCCGGCGATCGTGGCGCTCGGAGCCGGGTTGCTGGCCGGAACGTTGCTCGCAGCGCCGAGCGGCTCCGCGGTTTCGTTCGTCGCCACTGCGTGGATCACGTGTGCGGCGCTGGTCGTGCAATGGCGGCGACAGGGCGGCGGCCCTGGTCTGGTCCACCTGCACACTTTCGGCACGATTGCGCGCGCCACACGTGCGTTTTTCCTGGGTAGGGTGAAGCCGGCGGGTGGTCCGCGGTGGCCCCGGGCCCTCAGCCCCCACCGGCTCGGGCACGCAACGCGTCGCTAGACTCGCTGCCCGAGGGAAGCAACCCCTCTTCTGTAGCCGTGCTCCGCACCATTGAGTCGAAAATCGAGTCCCTGTTCGAAGGCGTCTTCGGTCGCGCCTTCCGTACACACGTGCAACCAGTCGAGCTGGCGCGCAAGCTCGCCAAGGAGATGGACGACCACCGCATGGTCTCCGTCTCGCGCGTGTACGCGCCGAACGAGTACGCCGTCTACCTGTCGCCGAACGATCGCGAGCAGTTCGAGTCCTACGAGGAATCCCTGGTCACCGAGCTCCAGGAGTACCTCGCCGAGCACGCGCGACGTGAGAGCTACGTGCTGCTCTCCTCGCCGCAGGTCGTCATGAACACGGACGAGGACCTCGCCGTGGGCGAGTTCGGAATCGCAACGCGGATGGTCCAGCCCGAGCCCGGTGCCGAGGAGCCCGTTCCGGAAGCCGCTCCGGGGGCGACGATGGTCTACCGCCCGCAGGCGGCGCCTCCGACCCAGGCCGTCACTCCCGAGGAGCTCGGCGTCGAGCCCGAAGTCGTCACGCTCACGGTGGACGGAGCGGAGCACGCGATCGACCGGCAGAGCGTCGTCATCGGCCGCTCGAAGGACTGCGACATCCGGCTCGCCGACCCGAATGCCTCCCGTCGACACGCCGAGGTGCGTCAGGAAGGCACGGCCTACTGGCTCGTCGACCTCGACTCCACGAACGGCACCTCGGTGAACGGCCGCCGCCAGCAGCGCGCGAGACTCGAGAGCGGCGACCGGATCACGATCGGGTCGACCGAGCTCGTGTTCCAGCGCAAATGAGACTCCTGGCAGTCTCCTCGGTCGATGTCGAGGGCGTCCTCTTGCTCCTGAAGATCGGCTTCCTCGGCCTCCTGTATCTGTTCATCTGGCGAATCGTCCGCACGGCGAGCAAGGATCTACGCCTGCCGCAGGAAAGCTTCATCCTCGGGCCCCAGCAGGCCGAGGCGGTGGGCCTGGGCAAGCGCAGCTCGCCGCCGTCGATGGGCCGCCTGGTCGTCGTCAGCAGCCCCGCCCTCGAGGAGCAGAGCGAGTACGTGCTCGACTCGGCGGGGATCACGATCGGGCGCGGGTCGCAGAACACGGTCGCGCTCGACGACGACGATTTCGCATCGGCCTCGCACGCTCGGGTGGAGCCCCGACAGGACGGCGTCTGGCTCGAGGACGCGGGATCGACCAACGGCACCTACCTGAACGGCGTCAAGCTGTCACGTCCGCGCAAGCTGACTCCGGGAGATCTCGTGCGTGTAGGAGAAACCGACTTCCGCTTCGACCGATGAAGATCGGACGCTCAACGGGCCTTTCCCACCCCGGCCGCAAGCGGCGCCGGAACGAGGACTCGTGGGTCTGCGACCCACCGATCTTCGCGGTCGCGGACGGGATGGGCGGCGCCAAGGGAGGCGAGATCGCCTCGCGGCTCGCCGCCTCCGCGCTGGGAACTGCCGCCGACGGCAGCGGCGAGCAGCGTGTCGTCTCGCTCGTTCAGGAGGCGAATCGGCGGGTCTTCGAGCGTTCCTCCGAGGACGCGAGCGCCTCGGGCATGGGCACGACGATCACCCTGGCCCTGGTCGAGGACGGCACGGTGACGTTCGGGCACGTCGGCGACTCCCGCGCCTACCTGATCCGCGACCACGGCATCGAGCAGCTGACCGACGACCATTCGCTGGTCGCCGAGCTGGTGCGTAGCGGCAAGCTCTCACCCGAAGAGGCCGAGATCCACCCGCAGCGCTCCGTGATCACGCGCGCCCTCGGGACGGACCCCGACGTCGACGTCGACACGTTCACGATCGAGCCCCACGTCGGCGACCTCTTCCTCATCTGCTCGGACGGCCTGACGTCCATGGTCGAGAACGACGTGATCCTCGACGTCGTCGAGCAGCGGCGGGACAACCTCGATGCGACCGCGCGCGAGCTCGTCGAGACGGCGAACCGGAGTGGCGGCGAGGACAACATCACCGTCGTCTTCTTCGAGATCGCCGACGAGAGCGCCGACCCGCCCGAGGAGACCGCACAGATGCCGGCGGTCGACGAGAACGGGGCCGTGGACGACGAGGACACCCTGTCGGGCCTCGAGGGCATCCCGGCCGTCGACACGATGGTCGTGCCGTCGACCGAAGCGCAGGCGGTCGCCGAGCCGCCGCGGAGGCGGAGCCGCTGGCTGTCACTGCTGATCGTGCTCCTGGTCGTGCTCGTCCTGCTGGCGGGCGCCGCCGGGCTCTACTGGGCGCTGTACCTGTGACCCTCAGGAACCGCGAGCTCCTCAACCTCTTCGTCGTCGGGATCATCACGAGCCTCGGCTTTGCCAGCGTGTACATCGCGCGCCAGGAGGTCGTCTCCACGGCCTCGCTGTCGTACGCACTGTTCTTCTTCGGGCTCTACGTCGCCGCGCACGTCGTGGCGAGGGTCACGGTGCCCCAGGCCGACCCGTACCTGCTGCCGCTGGCCGGCCTGCTCACGGCCTTCGGGGTGACCGAGATCTACCGCCTGAATCCCGACAACGCATTTCGGCAGGGGCTCTGGATCGTCGTCGGCGTGGCCGCCTTCTCGGTGACGCTGATCCTGCTGCGCCACGATTTTCGCCGCCTCGATTCGTACAAGTACATCTGCGGCGTCACCGCGATCGGCCTGCTGGTCCTTCCGGCGCTGCCGCTGATCGGACAGACGGTGAACGGTGCCCGCCTCTGGGTGAAGGCCGGCCCGCTGCAGTTCCAGCCCGGCGAGCTCGCCAAGATCTTCCTGATCGTCTTTCTCGCCGGTTACCTCCAGGAGAAGCGTGAGGTGCTCGCACAGGGCCGGCTGAAGGACTTCGGCCCGCTGCTCGCCATCTGGGGCGCGGCGATGCTCGTCCTCGTCGAGACGAACGACCTCGGAAGCGCACTCCTCTACTTCGGAATCTTCCTGGCGATGCTCTACGTCGCAACCGCGAAGGCGTGGTTCGCGGGAGCAGGCCTGGCGCTCTTCCTCGCGGGCGCGACGGTCGTGTACCACCTCGTCGGCCGCGTCGAGACACGCGTGACGATCTGGCTGCACCCGTGGTCGGAGGACAAGGTCTTCTGCGCACAGACAGGCGGCATGGCCCTGCGGCAGGACTGCGACTCGTTCCAGCTCGTCAAATCGCTCTACTCGATCGGCAACGGCGGTTTCGGCGGCAAGGGCTTCGGCAAGGGCACATTCTCGGGCTCCGACGGCAAGGAGCTCGATCCCGTACCTGAACACGGACTTCATCTACTCCGCCCTGGCCCAGGAGCTCGGGCTCGTCGGCGTCGCCGCGCTGCTGCTCGTCTTCATGCTGTTCTGCCTGCGCGGCTTCCGGATCGCGATGCTCGCGCAGGACGGGTTCTCCAAGCTGCTCGCCCTCGGGCTGACCTTCGGCTTCGCGCTCCAGACGTTCATCATCGTCGGCGGGGTGCTGCGGGTGATCCCGCTGACCGGGATCACGCTCCCGTTCGTCAGCTACGGCGGATCGAGCATCGTCGCCAACTTCGTCCTGCTCGCCGGCCTGCTCCTGGTCTCGAACCGCGCGAACGCGACCGCGAACCTGCCCATGGAGGGTCGGCCTTGAATCGCCAGATCACGAAAGTCGCCGTCGTCGCTCTGATCCTGCTCGCTTCGCTGATGGTCGCGACGACGTACTGGCAGGCCTACGCCGCACCCGACCTCGCCGACAAGCAGGACAACTCGATCCAGCGCGTCGCTCGAGTTCACCGTCAAGCGCGGTGAGATCTACGCCGCCGACGGGCGTACGGTCCTGGCGGCGAACAGGGTCCAGAAGGTCGGCGGGTCAGACCCTGTACTTCCGCAGGTACCCCTCGCACGGGCTGGCGGCCCACATCGTCGGCTACTCGACGCAGGTCCGCTCACGGGCGGGCCTCGAGCGCTCCGAGAACGATTTCCTCACGGGCGCGAACGCGAACCTGAACACCGTCGTCGAGACGACTCTCGACAAGCTGCGCGGGGCCACCGTGGAGGGCAACGACCTCTACACGACGATCCGGCCCGGGGCGCAACGGATCGCACTGAACGCCCTCGGCGGCCGCTGCGGGGCCGCCGTTGCGCTCGAGCCCCGCACGGGCAAGGTGCTGGTGAGCGTCTCCAGCCCGACCTACGACCCGAACCTGATCGAGAACGACTTCCCTGCCGCCTCTCGCGCCAGGTTCGGCTGCCAACCGCTGCTCGAACCGTGTCACCGCCGGGCTCTACGCGCCGGGCTCGATCTTCAAGGTCGTCACGGGGTCGGCCGCCCTCGACGCGGGCGAGTTCACTCCCGAGTCGACCTTCAACGACCCGGGCTACTGCGAGGAGTACGGCAAACGGGTCGAGAACTACGACACCTCGAGCCCGTTCGGCAACGTCAACCTGGTCGAGGCGATGCAGAACTCGATCAACTCGGTGTTCTGCAACATCGGGAAGGCGATCGGCGGGATCAAGATCCTGGATGCGGCCAAGAAATTCGGGTTCTACTCGGTGCCGCCGCTGGAGACGCCGGTCAACGAGCGCTCCGCGAGCGGCCTGTACGACAAGGGCCGCCTCTTCTTCCCGAAGGACGACACCCAGGTCGACCCCGGCCGCCTCGCCTTCGGGCAGGAGCGGATGCTGGTCACCCCGCTGCAGATGGCAATGGTTTCCGCCGCGATCGCAAACGGCGGGCGCGTGATGAAGCCGCACGTCGTCGATCGCATCGTGGCTCCGGACGGCACGGTCGTCGTCCGCCAGAAGCCCGAAGAGCTCGGCGAGGCCGTCCAGCCCGACCACGCGCGCTCGATCGCCGAGATGATGGAGCGCGTCGTGTGCTGCGGGACCGGAACCGCAGGGAAGCTCTCGGTGCCCACGGCGGGCAAGACCGGAACCGCCGAGACCGGGATTCAGGGCCGCAACACGACGTGGTTCATCGCCTTCGCCCCGGTCGAGAACCCACGGGTCGCCGTGGCGGTCGTGCTCGAGCGCCAGAGCGGCACCGGCGGCACCACGGCAGCCCCCATCGCCCGCCAGATCATGCAGGCACTGATTGGTTGAGCGTCGAACTCCCTACCCTGTGTAAGCAGTGATTACGAACATCATCAACACGCTTTTCGACGGCAGGTATCGCGTCATGCGCAAGCTCGGCGCCGGCGGCATGGCCGACGTGTACCTGGCCGAGGACGAAGAGCTCGGGCGCCGCGTCGCGATCAAGATCCTGAACGACCGCCACGCGAACGACGAAAGCTTCGTGGAGCGCTTCCGCCGCGAGGCCAAGAACGCCGCCGGGCTCTCCCACCCCAACATCGTCTCGATCTACGACCGGGGCGAGGCCGAGGGCACCTACTACATCGCCATGGAGTACCTGGACGGGCGCACGTTGAAGGAGCTCCTGATCGCGCGCGGGCCGATGCCGATCGCCGACGCGATCCACCACACGCGGCAGATCCTCAACGCGCTGCGCTTCGCGCACAAGAAGGGCGTCGTCCACCGAGACATCAAGCCGCACAACGTGATGGTCGACGCTGACGGGCGCCTGAAGGTGACGGACTTCGGCATCGCGCGCGCGGGGGCGAGCCAGATGACCGAGGCAGGCGCGATCGTCGGAACGGCGCAGTACCTCTCGCCCGAGCAGGCCCGGGGCGCGGCCGTCGACCAGCGCTCGGATCTCTACTCGATCGGTGTCGTCCTCTACGAGATGCTCACCGGCAATGTGCCCTTCACGGGCGAGTCCCCCGTGGAGATCGCCATGAAGCACCTCTCGGACACGCCGCGGCCGCCGTCGTCGATCCGCCCCGAGATCCCGCCCGATCTCGACATGGTCGTGCTGCGCGCGCTCGCCAAGAATCCTGACGACCGCTTCCAGACCGCGGAGGAGATGGACGCCGAGCTCGCGCACATCGCCGACGGCGGGTCGGTCACCGCGATCACGGCCGATGCGGCGACGGCCGTCCTGTCCGGAACGTCACTCGCGAATGCGCCGACCGCAATCGCCTCGCCGCGCCGAGAACGTCGCCCGGGCACCTACCGGTACCAGGATCCGCCGCCGCGGCGACGGACGATCTGGCCCTGGCTCCTCGCGATCCTCGGCCTCGTCGCTGCGCTGCTGGCCGGCTGGTTCGCATACGGCCGGGTCCAGGACGCCCTCAGCGGCTCCGGAACGGTCTCGGTGCCCTACGTCGAGGGAATCAAGGAGCCGAACGCAGTGCGGACTCGTGAACGGGAAGGGACTGGAGCCGATCGTCAGACGAAGGCCGGACGACTCGGTCGAAGAGGGAAAGGTGGTCGACCAGGACCCGGAGCCCGGTTCACGCGTCGACAAGAACGCACCGGTAGAGATCTTCGTCTCGCTCGGCCCGCCGAAGGTGACAGTGCCGACGCTCGTCGGGCGTTCGCGTGACGACGCGATCGCCGCGCTCTCCGAGCGCGGTCTCCAGCGCAAGGTGGTGGATGTCTACTCAAAGGAGGACGCAGGCACGGTCGTCGCCCAGTTCCCGACCCCGGGCAAGCGGGTGAGAAAGGGCTCGAGCGTGCGCATCAACGTCTCGCGGGGCCTGCAGCCGATCGGGATCCCGACGGTGGTCGGCGAGACCTTCGAGTCGGCGTCGTCGCAGCTCCAGGCGGCGGGCTTCGCCGTGGCGCGCCAGGATGTGGATTCCGAGCAGCCCAAGGGCATCGTCGTCCGCCAGAGCCCCGCCGGAGGCGCCTCGGCTGCACGCGGCTCGACCGTGACCCTGAGCGTGTCCAAGGGCCCGAAGGAGTCCGCCGTCCCCGACGTGACGAGCCAGGACGAGGAGGCGGCGCGCGCAGCGCTCGAGGGGGCCGGCTTCGACGTCGTCGTCCAGGACGAGGAGACGACCGACCCGACCCAGGACGGGATCGTCATCAACCAGGATCCGGCCGGAGGAACCAAAGCCGAGCCGGGCACAACGGTCACGATCTTCGTCGGCCGGCTCCTACCGACACCGTGAGCCGCGTCCGGGTCGCAGTGCTGATGGGCGGGCGCTCGTCCGAGCACGACGTGTCCCTGGCCTCAGCGCGCTCGGTCGTCGAGGCTCTCGACCCGGCGCGCTACGAGCCGGTGGCCGTCGAGATCGGCCGTGACGGCCGCTGGGAGATCGGCCCTGCGACCAGGGACGCGCTCGAACGGGGCGGCGAGACCGCCAGCGACTCGCTCCCCGTCCCCACGTCGAAGGTCCCGGCCACACTGGCCGAGGTCGACGTCGTCTTCCCGGTCCTGCACGGCCCCTTCGGCGAGGACGGGACGGTGCAGGGCTTCCTCGACCTCGCCGACGTTCCGTACGTCGGTGCCGGGGTCATGGCCTCCGCACTCTGCATGGACAAGGACCTCTTCAAGTCGGTGCTGCGGGACAAGGGCATCCCGGTCACTGACAGCGTGACCGTGCGGGAGGTGAACGGCTTCGAGAGCCCCTTCGGCTTTCCGGTGTTCATCAAGCCGGCGCGGCTGGGCTCGTCCGTCGGCATCACGAAAGCCCGCAGCCCGGACGAGCTTCGCGCAGGCCTGGACCTCGCGTTCCGGCACGACGAGAAAGTGCTGGTCGAGGAGTTCGTCGACGGCGTCGAGGTCGAGTGCAGCGTGCTCGGGAACCTGGAGCCGGTGGCGTCGATTCCCGGCGAGATCGTGGCCAATGCGGACTGGTACGACTATTCGGCGAAGTACGACGAGGGCGGCATGGAGCTGATCGTGCCGCCGCGCATCTCGCCGGAGGCGAGCGAGAGGGTCCAGGAGCTTTCGGTCGCCGCCTTCCGCGCCACGGAGTGCGAGGGCATGGCGCGAGCGGACTGCTTCGTCCGGGCCGACGGCGAGGTGCTCGTCAACGAGCTGAACACGATCCCCGGCTTCACAGCGACGTCCGTGTACGCGAAGCTCTTCGAGGCTTCCGGCGTCCCCTACGAGGAGCTGCTCGAGAAGCTGATCGCGCTCGCGCTGGAGCGGCACGAGCGCCGCTCGCGACTCAAGTTCTAGCCGTCACCTCGTAGATGTGGGCCTGGCCGCCTTCTCGCGGCAGCGTGAGCCAAACGACGTAGTAGCCGTAGCTCTGGTCCTTCGTATCGACGTCGAAGGTAGTGACCTCTCCGACCACGTCCTTCTCACCCGAGACGTCCTCGAACGGCCCGTTGGGGTCGTTCCCCGCCCGGATCCTGGCCTTGAACCCCGGGTCGGCTCGGACGGTGAGCTTCGAGAGGGCAACCTCCTGCGGCGCGCGCAACACGAGACCGACGCCGTCCTTGGTGAAGTTTCGGTATTCCTCGGTGCGCCAGTCGGTCGTCCGCTCCCCGTCCGTGGCCTCCGCAAGCTCGCTGTTGTGCTCGGCGTTGTCGCCAAATGGGTCGTAGGCGCCCACCGCCTGCAGCCTGACGGGGCCCGAAGGGTTGTCCTCGGCCACGATGGGCACGTCCGGTGAGTCGCCGAAGAACAGGTACGCGCCGCCGGCCACCGCAGCGGCTGCGAGCAGGATCAGCAGGAAGGGAACCACCGGCAACCGGCGTCGCGGCCTCATCGCGCGCGGCCGGCGTGACGGCCGGACGATCCTGGTCGCCTCGTCGTCGGAGCCCAGCTCGCCGTAGCACCGGTCGAGCTCGTCGATCAGCCCCTCCATCGACTCGAAGCGGTCGCCCGGGGCCTTCGCCATCGCACGCTGCACTGCGAGGTCGAGCCGAACCGGAACATCCCCCCGCCTGTCGAGCACGCTCGGGACGGGATCGTGCAGGTGCTGCATCGCGACGGCGACGAAGTTGTCACCCGAGTACGGCACCTCGCCGGTGAGCAGCTCGTAGAGCATGACGCCGAGGGAGTAGATGTCGGTCCTCTGGTCGACCTGCTCGCCGCGCGCCTGCTCCGGAGCGATGTAGTCGCTGGTGCCGAGGACGGTGCCGGACTGCGTCACGCTCTGAACGTCGACAGAGCGGGCTATGCCGAAGTCGGTGACCTTGGGCTCGCCCTCCTCGGTGAGGAGCACGTTCTGGGGCTTGACATCTCGGTGCACGAGCCCTCGCTTGTGCGCGAAGTCCAGCGCGCCGGCGATCTGCAGTCCGTAGTGCAGCGCCCGGTCGACGGGCAGCGCCCCGTGCGAGAGGAGGCCCTTGAGGTTCTCGCCCTCGACGTACTCGAAGACGATGTACTGGCGGCCGTCTTCCTCGCCCCGGTCGATGACCGTGACGATGTTGGGATGCGCCAGCTGCGCAACCGAGCGCGCCTCGCGCCGGAAGCGCTCGACGTAGTCCTCGTCGGCGCTGTACTGCTCGTGCAGCACCTTGATGGCGACGGAGCGCTCGAGCAGCCGGTCGTGGGCGCGGAAGACGTTGGACATGCCCCCCGAGCCCACGAGCTCGTGCAGCTCGTAGCGGCCCGCGATCAGCTCACCGATCACGGCTCCAAGTTTGGCTGACGGAGCGATTAGGCGGTGAGGACCTTGTCGAGCGCCTGCTCCCAGACGCCGAGGGCCTCGTCGAGCTCCGCGTCGGTGACGACCAGCGGGGTCAGGACTCGGATGCAGTTGCCGTACACGCCGGACTTGATGAGAAGCAGCCCGTTCTGAGCGGCTTCCTCGACGACGGCTGTCGCACGGTCCGCGTCGGGCTCCTTCGTCTCGCGGTCGAGCACGAGCTCGATTGCCAGCATCGCGCCGAGGCCGCGCACGTCGCCGATCGCGTCCCAGCGTTCCTGCCAGGCCTCCATGCGCGAGCGGATCGTCTCGCCAATCGCACCTGCCCGCTCGACGAGGTTCTCCTCGTTGAAGACATCGAGGACGGCGAGCGCCGCCGCCTGGGCGACGGGGTTCCCGACATAGGTGCCGCCGATCGCCGAGTCGTCCGGCGCGTCCATGATCTCCGCTTTCCCGATCACGCCGGAGAGCGGCAGGCCGCCTGCGATCGACTTGGCCACGATCATCAGGTCAGGCTCCACGTCGTAATGCTGGATCGCCCACATTCGCCCGGTGCGGCCGTAGCCGGTCTGCACCTCGTCGACGACGAACACGATGCCGTGCTCGTCGCAGAGCTTGCGCACGCCCTGGACGAATTCCGGGGGGGCGACGACGAAGCCGCCCTCTCCGAGCACCGGCTCCATCACGATCGCGGCGACGCTTTCGGGCGCGACCTGCGTGAGGAACGCGCGCTCGAGGGCGGCGAGCGCGGTGGCCGTGTCGGGCCCGCGATAGGAATGCGGGAAGGGGACCCGGTAGACCTCCGGGGCGAACGGCCCCAGGCCGGCCTTGTACGGATGCGTCTTCGACGTCATCGTCATTGCGAGCATCGTGCGCCCGTGAAAGGCGCCCTCGAAGACGATCAACGCCGGCCGCTTCGTGTACGAACGGGCGAACTTGATCGAGTTCTCGACCGCCTCGGTGCCGGCGTTGAAGAACGCAGCCTTGGCCGGGCCGCTGATCGGGGCGAGGTCGATCATGCGCTCCGCCAGCTCGACGTAGACCTCGTAGGGCACGATCGTGAAATCGGTGTGGGCGAAGCGTGCGAGCTGCTCTTGCGCCGCCTCGACCAGGCGGGGGTGCGAGTGCCCGACGTTCAGGCAGCCGACGCCGCCGGTGAAGTCGATGTACGTATTGCCGTCGACGTCCGTGAGCGTGGCGCCGCGGCCTTCGGCCACGACGATCGGGTGGACGAGGGACAGCGGCCCCGCGATCACGCGTTCCTTCCGCTCGATGATCTCCTGCGAACGGGGCCCGGGGATCGCGGTTCGAATCTCAATCGCGCGGGTCATAGCCATACCCTGAAGATACAACAGCGATCGGCTTGATGCATACATGAATAACGTTCATACACTCGACCCTCTCGAGCAATTCAAGTCGTGGTACGCGGAGGCGGGCACGGACGTGGTGGCGCTCGCCACGGCGACCCCCGACGGCGCGCCGTCGACGCGCATGGTCCTGTTGAAGGGCGCCGCCGCCGACGGGTTCACCTTCTTCACGAACTACGAGAGTCGCAAGGGCCGCGAGCTCGCGGACAACCCGCGCGGGGCGCTGCTCTTCCATTGGCCACAGCTGGGTCGCCAGGTGCGTGTCGAGGGCCCCGTCGAGCGCGTCAGCCGGCAGGAATCGGAGGAGTACTTCCGCACGCGGCCACGCGGCGCCCAACTGGCTGCGTGGGCCTCACGGCAGAGCGAGCCCGTGGAGTCGCGGGAGGTGCTCGACGCCCGCTTCGCCGAGATCGACCGCGAGCATCCGGGTGAAGTCCCGCTGCCGCCGCACTGGGGCGGCTATCGCCTCGCGCCCGAGGTCTACGAGTTCTGGCAGCACCGTGAGAACCGCTTCCACGACCGGCTGCGCTACCGGCGCGCAGGCGAAGACTGGGCCATCGATCGCCTGTCGCCCTGAGCGATCCCTACGCTTCGCGGCGTGATCCTTGGGCACCTCGATCTGGACGCCTTCTTCGCCGCCGTCGAGGAGCTGGAGGATCCGGAGCTGCGCGCGAAGCCGCTCGTCGTCGGCGGCGACCCGCACGGCCGCGGCGTGGTGGCGACAGCGAATTACGAAGCCCGCAGGTTCGGGATCCACTCCGCGATGAGCTGCGCCGAAGCGCTGCGCCGGTGCCCGCACGCCGTCTTCGTCCGGCCGCGCCACAGCCTCTACTCCGAGTACTCGCAGGCGGTCTGGAAAGCCATCCGCGAGGTTGTCCCGACCGTCGAGCGCACGGGGAAGGACGAGGGCTACCTCGACCTGGGCGAGATCGCAGCGGACTTCGGGAAAGCCCGTGCGCTCGCCGAAGCAGTGCAGACATCGGTCCGCGGCTCGACGAGCCTGACGTGCTCGATCGGCGTCTCGACGTGCAAGGTCATCTCCAAGATCGCAAGCGATCTCCGCAAGCCGGGGGGTCTGGTCGTCGTGCCGCCGGGACGCGAAGCTTCGTTTCTGGCGCCGTTCGACATCCGCAAGCTGCCAGGGATCGGCCCGCGCTCCGAGGCCAGGTTCAGGGCGGCCGGCGTCGACACGATCGGCGCCCTCGCCGCGCTCACGGACGACGAGCTACGCCGGCTGTTGCCGGGAAAGGTCGGCGGCATCCTCCGCCAGCGGGCGCGCGGGATCGATCGCCGGGCGTTGGAGACATCCTCTGAGCGGATCTCGATCAGCCACGAGGAGACGTTCCCGAAGGACATCGCCGACCGCGACCAGCTCAAGGACGAGCTGCGGCGGATGTCCACGAGCCTGGCCGGCTATCTGGAGCGAAACGGCGAGATCGCCAGAACGGTGACGACGAAAGTGCGCTACTCCGACTTCTCGATCCGCAGCCGCTCGACCTCGATCCCGGTTGGCACCGCAGACGCCGAGCGGATCGCCGAGCTCGCCTGCGGGTGCCTCGACCGCGCGCTGGACGATCGGCCCGGCGCGCTACGGCTCGTGGGGGTCGGGCTGTCCGGCCTCGAGTCGCACCAGCAGCTCGCGCTCGTTTAGCCCCAGCGGAAGCCGGTTGGCTCAAGAGCTGGTTCAAGTGGGCTCGTAGGGAGCCCGGAACGCGGCGGCGGAAAGTTGTACGCGCTCGGGGCGACATCATTCGACGAGCCGGGGTGGAAGAGCGACGCCAGATACTGAATGTGACCGCGCCCGGGGCCGAGCTCGAACTGGCCGCCGCCGTACGCCGTGATGTTCTGCCCCTCGCAGTAGTCGTACGTATCGAAGAGTCGCTCGAGCCTCCCGAAGCGCGACGGCTTGATGTTGATCGAACGAGGCTCCCAGGGCAGCGCCTGGATGTCCTCCACCGAGTGGATGATCGCGTCCCACGTGATCCGCTCCGCGTGCGGCTCCAGGATCGGCCGTGTCTCGTCGGTCACGGCAGGGTCCTCGATCAACGCATCCGGAAAGGTCTCCACGAGGAGTCGGTACAGCCGCGGGTCGGCCGGCTGGTCGACCACCGTGCCTTCGTACTGGCCCTTGAGGTCGAGGACGTCGACGCAGCCGAGCTCGGACAGCTCCGAGACGAGCTCCTCGGTCCAACTGCTCCGCGGGTCGAGTTTGAACCGCAGTCCTGGATAGTGCTCGAGCCAGCCGCGCACCATCTCCGTGCTCGGCGGATCGCCGAGGCCCATCGAGACGACGAAGTTCACCGGCGCGGGCTCGCGACCGACCGCGGAGGCGAGCGGCCGCCCGGCCTGACGCAGAGCAAGGTCGAGCGCGGCGCACTCGAAGGCCCAGCGGCGGTAGTCCCGGTAGGCCGCGTGCTCCGGCTCGTGGTTGAAGAGCTCGAGCTCTTCGAGTGCCGCGGAAAGAGAGTCGATCGTGTGCGACCCCGAGAGTGAGAGGTCGTCCGGCGGCGGGTGGTCCGTCGCCGTGTACGACACGTCCTCGCCGACACCCTCCTCGCCGGCGCCGCGGAGGTGGATGACCGTCGTCACCCGCGTGAACTCCGGCGAGACGGCCTGCTCGAGCCGTTCGAGCGCATACGACTCGACCTCGAGCGGAAGCTCGCGGAGCGAGTCGTAGAGAGCCAAGCGCTAGGCCGGAGGTTGCGGCGGCGGACCAGGGGCCGCAGCCATGTCGGCTCGCGGCTGCAGCAGCCCGAGGAGGCGCGCGTCACGGTACGCGAGCCAGGCTGCCAGCAAGAACACGAGCAGAGCGAAGAGCCCGTGAAGACCATGGACCCAACCGCTCCCCGGATCGTCGTCAGGAGGAGCCAGGAAGATCTGCACAGTTCCGAACGCGAAGAGCCCAAAGCTCCAGCCGACCCACTTCCAGAGCTTCCAGAAGGCAACCAGGCTGGCCAGGAACACGATCAGCTCGGACCCATGTATCACGAGACCGCCTGTGATCCCATGCGCGTCGAGCGCGCCCTCGCCGGCGCCCGAGAAGTACGAAGCGATGAAATAGACCTGCAGTGGAACGGCGAGCACGATGATCGTGGCGAAGATCAGGTGCACCCAGGTAGCTGCTCGATTTTTCATGCGCGTGACCATATCGCTGTGGTTCGGACGACGCTAGGGTGCCCGCGTGGTCCTCGCCGACCGAACGATTCGCCGCCTCCTCGGCGAGGGTCGCATCGAAATCGACCCGTTCGACGAGGAGCTGATCCAGCCCTCGAGCGTCGACGTGCGCGTGGATCGATTCTTCCGGGTCTTCCACAACGCTCGCTATCCCTACATCGACGTGCGTGAGCCACAGGAAGAGCTGACCGAGCTCGTGGAGATCGGGGACGAGCAGCCGTTCATCCTTCATCCCGGCGAGTTCGTCCTCGGCTCCACGCTCGAGCGAATTCGTCTTCCCGACGACCTCGTCGCACGGCTCGAGGGCAAGTCGTCCCTGGGTCGCCTCGGCCTGCTCATCCATTCCACCGCAGGCTTCATCGACCCGGGCTGGGACGGACACGTCACGCTCGAGCTCTCGAACGTGGCGAACCTCCCGATCACCATCTACTACGCGATGAAGATCGGGCAGCTCTCGTTCGTGCAGATGACGGAGCCGGCGGAGACGCCGTACGGCGCCGGCAGCCTCGGCTCGAAGTACCAGGGCCAGGCCGGGCCGACGCCGAGCCGCTACTGGAAGAACTTCGAGCAGTGATCCTGGTCACAGGCGGTTCGGGGTTCGTCGGCGGGCACGTCGTGCACGCGCTTCGCGAGCAGGAACGGCCGGTGCGGTGCCTCGTCCGCGACGTCCGCAGGGCGGAGAAGCTTCGGCACTGGGGCTGCGAGCTGGTCGAGGGCGACGTCACCGATCCGACCAGCCTGCGCCGCGCCGTCGACGGCGTCGACGTGGTCGTCCATCTCGTCGCGATTCGCCAGGGCAAGCCCCAGCAGTTCCAGCGGATCATGGTCGGCGGCACCCGCGACCTGCTCGAGCTGGCGAAGGAGGGCGGCGCCAAGCGCTTCGTGCTCATGAGCGCGCTCGGCACGAGCGAGGAGACGAAGGACGTCGTGCCGTACTACGGGGCTAAGTGGCAGATGGAGCAGGACGTCCAGACGTCGGGCTGCCCGTACGTCATCTTCCGTCCGAGCTTCATCTTCGGCCGTGACGGGGGCATCCTGCCGACCTTCCGCCGGCTGGCAAAGGTTGCTCCGGTGACGCCGATCATCGGCTCGGGCAAGCAGCGGATCCAGCCGATCTGGGGCGACGATGTCGCGGCCTACTTCGCCAAGGCGATCGACCACGAGCCGGCCACGAACCGGATCTTCGAGCTCGGCGGGCCTGACCTGGTGACCTGGAACGAGTTCTGGGTGCGACTGAAGAAGGCCTTGGGCGTTCGCCGTCCGAGCGTGCACATGCCGATGGCCTTCATGCGCGCGAACGCGCTGCTGACAGAGCGCCTCCCGGGCAACATCCCGCTCACGCGCGACTTGCTGAAGATGCTCGACGCCGGCGACAACGTCGTCACGAACGACGACGCGGTGCAGACCTTCGAGCTGCCGCTGATGCCGCTGGACGATCAGCTACGCCGCGCGGCCTAATGGAACCCGAAGACATGTCCATCAGCCTGTCAGCCGACGAAGCCCTCGTTCTCTACGAGTTCTTGTCGCGTTACGGCGATTCCAACCGACTCGAGATTGTCGATCAGGCAGAGCAGCGCGCTCTCTGGGATCTCTGCGCTCTCCTCGAGAAGGCGCTCGTGGAGCCATTGGACCCCGCCTACCAAGAGCTCTTGAATGCGGCTCGCGAGAGGCTGCGAGACAAACCTTAGGCCTGACCCGCTGTGGGGTGCGTACCTGCGCGGAGCCGGGCTTTGCCCGGTGGGAGCGCACGTGGCGCTCGCGCGAGCGAGGCGTGAAGGAGGGGGCTCACGGGGGAACCATGGGTTCACCCGTGCAAAGAAAAGGGGGTTGGTTTTAGCCAACCCCCTGATCCGGATACCAACGTTGGAGTGGTAGAGGCGCTTAGCCGGCCCGATCCGGAGAAACTCGGGCGGCGCGAAAGCGCTAGTCCCCTACGCTGGCTAGACGATTCCCCGTAGGTCCCGGGGACACGCCTCTACCCGCTGGTACCTCCACTGCCCGTACTGCAATCTGTCAAGCCGGACCACCTCCTTTCCGCGGTAGCCGAACTGTAGCGGCTCGACCAGGACGTCCGCCAGAGCAGGCGTGTCCGAGACATGTTCCGGTGCCTGGCACCCGGACCTGTCTCGCACGACGACGGCTTGGCTTCCTCAGATGGCCGTCCAGTCCTACGTGGCCGTGTCCCGGTGCCAGGCACCCGGACCTGTCTCGTTTCAGGCGAGGATGGTGGAGAGCTCGAGGCCTCGGTCGATCGGGACCGTGACGCTCTCGAGGGTCGGATCGGCCTGCCGGGCCCGCGAGTAGGCGCCCAGGGTCTCCTGATGAGAGAGCACGTTGTCGGCGACGACGAGCGCTCCCGGCTCGACCTTGTCGCGAGCCAGCTGGAAGAGCCGCTCGTAGTCCTCCTTCTCGGCGTCGAGGAAGACGAGGTCGAAGACGTCGTTGATCTCCGGCAGCGTCTGGTACGCGTCCCCTTCGAGCAGCTCGACAGTCTCCTCGAGCCCCGCCTCGGCGACGTTGCGCCGCCACGCCTCGACCTTGGCCGGATCCGACTCCAGGGACAGCACACGTCCGCCGAAGTAGCGGACCCCCGCGCCGAGCCAGATCGACGAGTAGCCGCGTGAGCCGCCGATCTCCAGCACCTCGCAATCCCAGTGCGGCGCGACGATCGAGAAGAGAAACTGGCCCGTGCTGCGTGCGACCTGGCGCGCGCGCTGCTCGCGGGCGACGCCTGCTTCCCGTTCGCCGGCGTCCTCGGCCTCGAGCCGCTCCAGCACGGCCCGGACTCGCTCGTCGAGCACTAGACCTCGACTTTCACGATTCCGTCCTCGACCCGGACTGGGAACGTCTCGACCGGAAAGACCGCGGGCAGGCTCAGCGCCTTCCCCGTCCGGATGTCGATGCGCGCCCCGTGTCGCGGGCAGACCGCGTAGCCCTCCTCGGCGTCGAAGTCGCCCTCGGCGAGCGGCCCGTCGTCGTGCGAGCAGCGGTCCTCGATCGCGTACAGCTCGCCGCCGAGGTTGTAGACGCCGAGCGAGAGCTGACCGGCGTGGACGATCTTCACCGAGCCCGGCGGCAGCTCGTCGAGCGGGCAGACGTCGAGCGCGGCTATCGGACCTGAAACTCGTCGTCGAGGCCGGCCCATTCCTCGGGCAGCGGAGTGCCCTTCGCGCGGTGCAGCGCAACCTTGAGCACGCCGAGGCCCAGGAGGGCGCACTTGAGGCGGATCGGCGTCAGCGGGATGCCGATCTCCTCGAGCAGCTCTTCCTTCGGGAGCGTTGCCACTTCCGTCGCCGAGCGGCCCTTGACCATCTCGGTGAGCATGGAAGTCGCCGCCTGGCTGATCGCGCACCCGCGGCCGGAGAACTTGACGTCGTCGATCGTCTCCCCGTCCTCGGCGAGCGAGACGAAGATCGTGACTTCGTCTCCGCACAGCGGGTTCATGCCCTCCGCCTCCGCGTCGGGATCGTCCATCGCCCCGTGGCCGCGCGGGTTGCGGTAGTGATCCAGGATCACCTCGCGGTACATCTGCTCGAACTCGTTCATCTGTTCGAGCGTACCGGAGGGGGCTCAGCCAAAGACTTTGCGGGCCTTGTGCAGGCCCTCGACGAGCCGATCGATCTCCTCGGGGATCGTGTACAGGTAGAAGCTCGCCCGGTTCGTCGCCGCCACGCCCAGGCGCTGCATCAGCGGCTGGCAGCAGTGATGTCCCGCCCGAATCGCGACGCCGTCATAGTCGAGCACCTGCGACACGTCGTGCGGATGGATGCCGTCGAGGTTGAAGGAGACGATGCCGGCACGGCGCTCCGGCGCGGGCCCGTACATGGTGATTCCCGGCACGTCGGCCATCCGCTCGAGCGCGTACGCAACGAGCTCGTGCTCGTGCTGCTCGATCGCTTCGAGACCGACCTCCTCGAGGTAATCGACGGCCGCGCCGAAACCGACCGCCTCGGCGATCGGCTGCGTGCCGGCCTCGAACTTCGCCGGGACGTCACCCCACGTCGTCTCGTCGAGCTTCACGGAACGGATCATGTGACCGCCGAGATTGAACGGCTCCATCTTGGCCAGGAGCTCGTGACGCCCCCACAGCGCGCCGACGCTCGTCGGGCCGCACATCTTGTGGGCCGAGAACGCGAGAAAGTCGCACCCGAGCGCCTGGACGTCGACCCGGCGATGCGGTGCCGCCTGCGCGGCGTCGACCACCATCACGGCCCCTTGCTCGTGCGCCCACGCCGCCAGACGCTCGACCTGGTTCACCGTGCCGAGCGCATTCGAGACGTAGTTCGCCGCCACGACCTTCACATCGCCGTCAGCCGAGATCTCGTCGAGACAATCGAGGTCCAGCTCCCCCGCATCCGTCAGCCTGATCGCCCGGAACCCGGCACCGGTGCGCTTGGCGACGTACTGCCAGGGAACGAAGTTCGAGTGGTGCTCGAGCTCGGTGACGACGACCAGGTCACCCGGGCCCAGGGTGGACAGTCCCCACGCGTACGCGACGAGGTTGATCGACTCCGTCGCGTTCCGTGTGAAGACGATCTCGCGCGACTGCGGCGCGTTGACGAACGTCGCGACCTTCTGTCGCGCGCCCTCGTAGCCCTCGGTCGCGCGCTCCGAGAGCGTGTAGACGCCCCGGTGCACGTTGCCGTACGACGTCTCGTAGAAGGTCCGGATCGCATCGAGGACCTGGCGCGGCTTCTGTGCACTCACTGCGGAGTCGAGGTACGCGAGCGGCTTGCCGTGGATCTCCTGCTCGAGGATCGGGAAGTCGGCGCGCAGCTTGCGGGCGTCGAGCTTCGCCTGGGTATGGACGGCCACGTCCCTATGGTACTTCCGGGGTCGAGGCGGGAACCTCGATCGCCCTCGCCGTCCTCGGGCCCAACAGTCCATGCGCCTCGCTGACGACGTAGAGAGGCCGGCCTTTCACCTCGTCGTGGATGCGGGCGATGTACTCGCCCATGACGCCGAGCAGCAGGAGCTGGATCCCGCCCAGGAAGGCGACGAAGACGGCGATCGACGCCAGGCCGGGCACGGAGTAGAAGCCGAACACCTTGGAGAACAGGAAGACGACGCCGAGCAGGAAGGAGAGCCCGGAGACGAGGAAGCCGACTTTCAGGGCCAGGCGAAGCGGGGCAGCCGAGAAGCTGACGATTCCGTCGGTCGCGAACCTCAGCATCTTGGTGAAGGGGTACTTCGTCTCGCCCGCGAACCGCTCATCTCGCTTGTACGGCACTCCGACCTGGCGGAACCCGATCCAGCTGAACATCCCACGCACGTAGCGATTCGACTCCCGCATCGACCTGAACGCGTCCAGAGCCCTGCGATCGACGAGCCGGAAGTCGCCGACGTCGAGCGGGACCTCGACCTCGCTCATTCCGCTGAAGATGCGGTAGAACGCGGCGGCGGTCATGCGCTTGAAGCGCGTATCGCCGTGCCGCTCCTCACGAACGGCGTAGACCACGTCGTAGCCCTCGCGCCAGCGCGACGCCAGCTCGAGAACGACCTCAGGCGGATCCTGGAGATCGGCGTCCATGACGATGACGGCGTCGCCGGCCGCGACGTCCAGGCCGGCGGTCACTGCCACCTGGTGCCCGAAGTTCCGGGACAGCCGCAGGATCTTCAGGCGCGGGTCCGCGTCACGGGCAGCCGCCATCAGCTCGTAGGTTCGATCGCTGCTCCCGTCGTCGACGAGGACGGTCTCCGCCGGGCCGTCCAGGCGGTCGAGCAGAAGGCCCAGTCTGCGAACCAGTTCCGGGAGCGCCGCCTCCTCGTTGTACACGGGGACGACAATCGAGTACTCAGGGCGTTGCTCGCTGTTCATTCCAGGATCGCCTCCGGGCCCGGTCCTATAGTGATGGCGTGACCGCGGCAGCCTACGTCGTAGCGTCCGCGCTGTTCACCACCGGCGGCGTGCTGCTCCTGCGCAGGGCATTGATGGACGTGGACGAGCTGACCCCGAGCTCGGTTCGCGCCGTGCTCCTCGAACCGGGCTTCGTAATCGGGTTCGTGCTGTATGCGCTCAGCTTCCTCACCTGGCTACTCGCGCTTCGGCGCTACGAGGCGACTGCGATCTTTCCCGCCTTCGTCGGAGCGGGCTACGCAGGCGTCGTCCTCGGCGGTTACTTCTTCCTCGGCGAGTCACTGACAGCGTCGAAGGGGATCGGGGTCGTCGTCATCCTCGTGGGCATCGGCCTCGTCGCCCGTTAGCGGTTCGCCCCGGGAGCGTTTTGCGCTTCAATGTGAGGCCGTGCGATCTCTCCATTGCTGGGCTATAGCGGCTTCGGCCGCGGTGCTTCTCGTGTCCGCGGGCTGCGGTGGGGGCGACAAGAAGTCCACGGAGACGGGGGTCGCTGCTTCCGGCGGCGCCAAGGTGTTCGCCGACGCGAACTGCGGCGGCTGCCACACGCTGGAGGCCGCGGGCGCCACGGGCAAGGTGGGGCCGAACCTCGACGAGGTGCGCCCCAATGCCGACCGCGTCGAGCGCCAGGTGCGAAACGGCGGGGGATCCATGCCGGCGTTCAAGGACAAGCTGAGCGACGAGGAGATCCGCGAGGTGGCCGAGTTCGTGGCGACGTCGGCCGGCAAAGGTGAGGTCAAGAAGTTCACGTTCGAGCCCGACGACAAGAAGCTCAGCGATTGCACGGGCGGACACCCAGTGCATCCAGCAGGCCTTCGGCAACCTCGCCTACGAGGAGGGGCCCAAGGCCGCCCTCACGAAGCTCGACGAGATGCAGAAGACCGACCCCGCGATCCAGGGCAACTGTCACCCGATCGCGCACATGATCGGGGCGGGCGGCCTACGCCACTTCGACGGCAAGGTCGGCAAGGCGTTCGTGGCGGGCACCAACACCTGCGGATCCGGCTACTACCACGGGCTCCTGCAGTGGAAGCTCGCCGGTGTCGAGGAGGACAAGGCCGCCGAGGTCGCGCGCGAAGCGTGCAACGACCCCGAGATCAAGTCCAACAACTTCAACTACTACCAGTGCGAGCACGGACTGGGGCACGGGCTGATGCTGTACACCGGCTACGAGCTGCCGCTCGCGCTGACGATGTGCCACGGCCTCGCGGACGAGTTCGAGCAGGTCTCGTGCAGCGGCGGAGTCTTCATGGAGAACCTGAGCTCGTCGTTCGGGCTCCGCTCGCGCTGGCTCAAGAAGGACAACCTCCTCTACCCCTGCAACATCGTGAGCCGCCAGGACAAGCTCTACTGCTATCTGCTCGTCTCGTCGCGAATCCTCCCCGAGGTGGGCTGGAAGTGGGAGAAGGCGGCTGACTGGTGTCGCAAGAGCGAGAAGGACTTCGTCGACATCTGCTTCCAGTCGTACGGACGCGACGCCTCAGGAGCGGCGACGCAGAACCCCGAGGGGGCGAAGGGCTACTGCGCGAGGGCCGGCAGCGGCGAGCGTGAGTGCATCTTCGGCGCCGTTCGCGACATCGCGAACAACAACTCCCAGGATCCACGCGCCGGCCAGTTCTGCGAGATCGTCAACCGGAAGGATCGCTCGCACTGCTTCTACGGCCTGGGCACGATCCTCGGCACGCAGAACGCCGACCCGGCCGCCAAGCGTGAGGCCTGCTCGAAGTTCGCCCGTGGCAAGGACCTCGCGGACTGCGTCGGCGGCGCGGCGAGTTAGGCGGGCACTTCCAGGACGACGCGGCTGCCGTCGGGCATGACGTCGTGTAGCTGCGCGTTCGGGTAACTCCTCATCAGGTCCTGCCCGGCCACCGTCCAGAGAGCTCGCGTCATGAAGATCGCAAAGGGCGGCGCCGCTGTGAACCCGTTCAGGCTCGCGGGCGGGATCTGCGCGCCGACCTGACCGTCGTGCGCGAAGAGTCGAAGCCGGTCGCTGTAGCTGTTGCCGAAGGAGTAGTACCTGTAGTTCGCATCGTCCGCGGCCAGATAGAACTTCTTGCCCTCCACGTCTCGATGAGACTCGATGTAGCGACCGGTGCTTCCGATCGCTTCTCCGTTCTTCCGCCCCTCCTGGATGAAGTCCCAGGCGATCGCCAGGTTGAGAGCGGCCAGGCCCGCGATGGTCACGACCACGAAGCCCATCCGTGCCTGGGCGGCCCACTGGGGTCGCCAGTCGGCAGCAATCAGCTGCACCCTTCCGGCCAGAAACCGGGTCGCCACCGCGACGAAGTACGCGACGAACGGCAGCGTGATCAGCAGGCGCGTGTAGTTCGGAGCCTTGTTGATCAGGAAGGCAAACGAGAGCCAGAGCACGACAAAAGTGCCAAGCGCGAAGAGCTCGCCGGGGTCCCCGCGGCGCCGGAACAGCTGGATGCCGACGACGAGCACCCCGACCCAGAGGAAGATCCCGGTCACCGGGTCGACGAATCCGTGCCCTTTGTTCAGGTAGATGAACCCGTGATCCTCGATCTTGTTGTTGAAGGCAGTCAGGCCCCAGGAGATGTTCTTCCGCATCCCGCCCGCAACACTCGTTGCGAACACCCAGTTCTTCTGGAGCTCACGCGCCTCGGAATAGATCAGAAGCGTCTCCTTCTGCGGCAATGAGCCGGCGACCTCCGGGGCCTGCGACTCGGCGTAGATGACCGGCGCGGCCATCAGCAGGAAGCCGGCGACCGCGATCAGGCCGGCCCTGGCGATGCGGCGCACAGGGAACTCGCTGCGGAAGAGGATGCCGAGAGCGATCAGGAATATCACCCAGACCGGGAAGGTCGCCCTGGCCGGGAAGTACACGTAGAAGCAGAGGCCGGCCACGAAGCCGCCGAGGAACGTGGCGAGCATGTGGTCGTTCCGCAGCCCCCAGAGGAGGAGTGCAAGGGCGATCACCTCCAGGAGCACGGCCGTGTTCTCCCGCATCGCCAGCCGGCTGATCATGAAGAAGGCATGGCTGAGCCCGAGGACGCAGGCCGCGAAGACGGCCCAGCCACGAGGGAGCAGCTGGCGGAAGAGCAGGTACGAGGCGCCGATCGTCAGCAAGCCGAAGGCTCCGTGCAGAAGCCGCATGTGGAGGAGGTCGATGCCTCCGATCAGCTCCCCGAGATCACCCCAGGCGAGGAAGAGCAGCGCGGGCCGAGCCAGGTAAGTGCTCAGCCCGAACGGGTCGACGTTCGGCTGAACCGCGTACTGCTGAGAGACGTCCATGATCACGGTCTCGTCGGAGCTGACTTGCACCGGCCAGCGGTGAACGGCGGCGAGGTAGAGCGGTGCAAAGAGGAGCATCAGAGCCGGAGGCACGATCACCTCGTGCCTGGGGAACCGGGGCGCAGGCGCGCTCCTGCTCCAGAAGTAGACGACGAGCATCACGAAGCTCGCCACCCAGAGCGCGAGCATCGACGCGCCGTACCCCCTCGTGACGTAGACGAGGATCGAGCCGAGGCCGAGCAGGAGCCCGAGCGGGAGTGCGGAGTCGGGCACGGCCCGCCGAGGGGGCCTCTGCTCCCGGGCCGCGCTACTCGACGACGATCGTTCCCTGGATGTCGGGGTTGAGATGGTCGTGGTATCCCCAGCGACCGGCGCGGTCGAACGTGAACTCGTACGAGTCGCCGTCCAGGATCGTCTTCTCGGCGTCGAAGCCCGGATAGAGCTCGTGCGTCGGATGGACGTTCGAGGCGGGCCACTTGTCCTCGCCGCTCTCGTTCTTGAACTCGACCGTGTCCCCCGACCTTGATCGTCAGGGTGGCCGGGTCGAACGAGTCGGCCTTCATGTGCACGACGTTGTCGCCTCCGCTCGAGGAGTCTCCGCCGCCTCCGCCGCAGCCCACGAGGAGCGCACAGAAGACGAGGAGCAGGGCGGCGAAGAACCTCATGCGGCGATCCCTGCTCCGCGCAGGCAGAGCCGCGCGTTCGCGCCCAGAGTCGCGCAGCTCGAGCGCATGCGTGGGCTGGTCCTTCGTCCGGTTCAGAAGATTGACCCCGATTCGCTCGTAGCACGGGTCCTTGGAAGCGGCCCGTCACCTCGGCGCAGAACGCCTTCTGCCGATCGGCCTTCAGCTGGTCGAAGTTCGCCAGGTTGTCCACTCCGGCGATCACACAGTTTTCGCGCCCGCGGCGGGGAAGCGGGAGCAGAGCTCCCAGGCGACCGCGCTCTGCGATTTCTTGCCCGCGTCGCGTGAGAGCTGTGCCTGCCAGACCGGGTTCGTGACCATGAGGCCGATCGACTGCATGCACGCCGTTCGCTGCTTGCCTTTCACGTGCAGGCAGTACCCGGCGGCGGCTTCGACGCGGTTCTCCGCGACGACGCATGAGCCAGCCCGAGTGGTTGATGAAGCACTGGTACTTGTACTGCTTGCCCACCTTGTCGCAGGGGGCGAGCGGATCCTTGCGCGAGAAGACGCCCTTGCGCGCGCGCCCGCTCATGCCGGCGTTGACGTTCTCCATGAAGACGCCCTGCCAGCAGCCCTCCTTGGCCGGAAAGAGTCGGGAGCGTGTTGCAGGTGTTGAGCGACTCCTGCACGTCGTAGGCCTGGGCCATCATCACGCCGTGACCGACGCCGTGGTAGCAGGAAAACCCCGAGATGAGCAGGCGTTTCTTGTCGCCGCTGACCGTCTCGCACACGGTCGTCGCAGCTTGCTTCGGCGTGTCCGTGCGAGCGAGGACGTACTCGAAGAAACCGTGCGAGCAGCCGTAGTTGAAGATCGTCGGGCAGAGATCGAAGGCGTCGAAGTTCGAGCCGAAGTCCTTGGCCGTCTCGCGGCCGACGGCGTGGGCGAGATCGTGGTCGTTGACCGAGAGGTCGACGCGCTGCTCGCGCTGTAGGCGCTCGAGGACTGGGAGCGAGGCGCGCGGCCCGTAGTCGGCGGTCACCCCGACGAGGAACTTGCGCACGCACATCGTGTCTCGCGCCTCGCAGCTGAACCCGCTGTCGTCGTAGACCTCGTCGAGGTCGAACTTCTGCGGCTCCTTGAAATCAGTATTCAGCGACTTCTTCGCACTGGCGCCGTCATCGCTCCCGCCGGTCGCAACCAGGAAGGCGCCGACGAGCAGCACGGCGGCGACGAGCACACCGACGGCAGTGAGTGCAAGCGTCAGCGCGCGCGGTCTTTTGTCCGGAAGACCCACGGCCCAGCAGGATAGCTAGGGCGGCGAGAATCCCCTAGGGCTAGCCCTGCGGGATGCGGGCCTCGAGGGCCTCGCTGAGCGCTTCGCGCACCGGCTCGAGGTCGATCCGGTCGAGCACGTCCTGGAAGAACCCGCGCAGGATGAGGCGCTCCGCCTCGGAGTGCGTCAGGCCGCGGGCCATCGCGTAGAAGAGCTGCTCGCGGTCGACGCGACTCACCGTCGCCCCGTGCGTGCACCTGACGTCGTTGGCCAGGATCTCCAGGCCCGGAATCGGCACCGCGTGCGTCGTCGGCGACAGCATCAGGTTGCGGTTCTCCTGGTACGCGTTCGTCTTCTGCGCGTCGGGCTCGACGCGGATCATCCCGCGCCAGACGGCCGTCGAGGTGTCGCGCAGCGCGCCCTTGAAGGCGAAATCGCTCGTCGTGTCGGGTGCCTGGTGGAGTTGGAACGTGTCGTAGTCGATGTGCTGGTCACGGTCCGTGAAGTACGCACCGGTCACGCGTGAGGTCGCGCCCCGGCCGGCGAGATCGTTCTGGATCCACGTCTTGCCCTTCTTGGAGCCGAAGCCGCCGGCCACCCAGTCCAGCTCGGCATCGCGCCCGACCCGCGCATGGTGATTCCCGAAGTGCCACGTCTCGCGCGAGAGGTTCTGCAGCGAGACGTACTCGAGCCTTGCGCCCTGCTCGACGAAGAGCTCCGAGACGATGTTCGTGTAGGCCGCGAGCTCGGGGGTGGAGGAGGTGTATTCCTCGATGAGCGTGAACCGCGACTCGGGCTCGGCGATCACGAGGAGCCGGAAGAAGAGCGACCCGCCGTCGACGGAGTTCGCGAGGCGGACATAGAGCGGCTGTTCGAGCACGACCCCGCGCGGAACGTGCACGAGCAGTCCCTGCTTCCACATCGCCGCGTTGTGCGCGGCGAACTTCTCGTCGTGGCCGACGAGCTCGTGCAGGCGCGGGTGGTTCTCGTCGAGGAGCTCGAAGGTCACGCCCTCGGGCGCGCGCTCGATGTGGACGCCGCTCTCGGTCACCGTGGCCAAACCGGCCGCGTCCAACTCCAACATTGTCTCGGTGCCTGGCACCGGGACCTGTCCGTTTGCGGTGAAGGCGTCGGGGTCGAAGCCCTTCAGGTCCGTGAAGCGCCAGTGCTCCTGCGTCGTGTCCGGGAAGCGGCAGCGCGGCGTAGCGCTCCGCTGCGGCCGCCCTATCCACGGGGCTTGTACCGCCGGTGGAGGATGACCGTGTTCCCGTCGGGGTCCTTGCAGAACCCCATCAGGCAGACGCCCGAGTCGTAGGTGTCGCCCATGAACTCGACCCCCAGCGGCTCCAGCTCGCGGCGGGCCTCCTCGACGTCCGGCACGCGGAGCCCGATCCCGGCCACGTTCGGCTGGAACTCCTCGCCGTCAGCCTCTGGATTCCAGAACGAGAGGGTGACGTTCGGCGTCTCGACCTCGCCCTTGGTGTGCTCGCTGACCGGGAGGCCAAACACCTCGCTGTACCAGGCGACGGCACGCTCGATGTCGCGCGTGGGCACCGAGAGAAAATCGACCTGCTCGACCTGCATGGCTCTACTTAGCCGACGGAGCCTTCCATCTGGAGCTGAATGAGGCGGTTCATCTCGACCGCGTACTCCAGTGGAAGCTCCTTCGTGATCGGCTCGACGAACCCCGACACGATCAGCGCGCTGGCCTCGGACTCCGAGAGGCCACGGGACATCAGGTAGAAGAGCTGCTCCTCACCGATCTTCGAGACCGTGGCCTCATGCCCGATGTCGACGTTGCTCTCGTCGATCTTCATGTACGGGTAGGTGTCGGAGCGCGACTCCTCGTCGAGGATCAGCGCGTCGCAGACGACCTTGGACTTCGAGCCCTCCGCGCCCTTGGCCACCTCGAGCAGGCCGCGGTAGCCGCCGCGCCCGCCGTTCTTCGAGATCGACTTCGAGGTGATGACCGACGTCGTGTTCGGAGCCATGTGGTGGATCTTCCCGCCGGCGTCCTGGTGCTGCCCCTCGCCGGCGAAGGCGATCGAGAGCACTTCGCCGTGCGCGCGCTCCCCCATCAGCCAGATCGCCGGGTACTTCATCGTCAGCTTCGAGCCGAGGTTCCCGTCGACCCACTCCATCGTCGCGTCCTCGTAGGCGACGGCCCGCTTGGTCACGAGGTTGAACACGTTGTTCGACCAGTTCTGGATCGTCGTGTAGCGGCAGCGGCCACGCGGCCTGACGATGATCTCGACGACGGCCGAGTGCAGTGAGTCCGACGAGTAGATCGGCGCCGTGCAGCCCTCGACGTAGTGCACGTAGGCGTCCTCGTCGACGATGATCATCGTGCGCTCGAACTGGCCCATGTTCTCCGCGTTGATGCGGAAGTAGGCCTGGAGCGGCATCTCGATCGAGACTCCCGGCGGCACGTAGATGAAGGAGCCGCCCGACCAGACGGCGGAGTTCAGGGCCGCAAACTTGTTGTCGTTCTGCGGGATGACCGTCCCGAAGTACTCCTTGACGATGTCCTCGTGCTCGCGAAGGCCCGAGTCCATGTCGAGGAAGATCACGCCCTGCGCCTCCAGGTCCTCCTGGAGCTTGTGGTAGACGACCTCGGACTCGTACTGGGCGCCGACGCCGGCGAGGTACTTCTTCTCCGCCTCGGGGATGCCGAGCTTGTCCCAGGTGTCGAGGATGTCGGCCGGCAGGTCTTCCCAGGACTTGGCCTGATTCTCGGTCGGCTTGATGTAGTAGTAGATGTTGTCGAAGTCGATCTCGGCGACGTTGCCGCCCCACGCCGGAAGCGGCCGGGCCAGGAAGTAGTCGAGCGACTTGTGCCTGTACTTGCGCATCCAGTCGGGCTCGTTCTTGTGCTCGGAGATCGCCTCGACGAGCTCGTGCGAGAGGCCGCGGCCCGACTTGAAGAAGTAGTTCTCGGCCGCATCCGAGTTCGAGAAGCCGTACTTGTACTCGTCGCGTATGCCGCGGACGACTTCGGTCTCTGGTGTTACGGCCATCTAGGACTTCCCTCCGGCGACTGGTGCAGGCATGAACGCCTCGTACCCTTCGGCTTCCAGCTTGTGCGCGAGCTCTGGACCGCCTTCTTCAACGATACGTCCGTCGACGAAGACGTGCACGAAATCGGGCGTGACGTAGTTGAGGATCCGCTGGTAGTGCGTGATCAGCAGGGCGCCCATGTCGGGCCCGACGAGCTCCTTGACGCCCTGGGCGACGATCTTCAGCGCATCGATGTCGAGACCCGAGTCGGTCTCGTCGAGCACGGCGATGCGCGGCTTCAGCATCGCCATCTGCAGGATCTCGACGCGCTTCTTCTCTCCACCCGAGAAGCCGTCGTTCAGGTAGCGCATGCCGAGCTCCCTCGGCACCTTCAGGTGCTCCATCTGCGCCAGCAGCTCGGTGCGGAACTCCTTGACCGCGACCGGGTCGTCCTCGCCGCCGGCGCGCGCCTTGCGCAGCGCGTTGAGCGCCGAGCGCAGGAAGCTGGTCACGGTGACGCCCGGGATCGCGTGCGGGTACTGGAAGGCGAGGAAGAGCCCTCTCTGCGCGCGCTCGTCGGCGCCCATCTCGACGATGTTCTCCCCGTCGAGCAGGATCTCGCCGCCGGTGATCTCGTAAGCCGGGTGGCCCATGATCGCGTAGGCCAGCGTGGACTTGCCGGAGCCGTTCGGGCCCATGACGGCGTGCGTCTCGCCCGCGTTCACGGAGAGGTCGACACCCTTGACGATCTCGGTGCCGTCCTCGAGCGCGACGTGCAGATTCTTGAGCTCCAGCCGTGCCACTTTGTGCTGCCTGATTCCTTTCAGTGATGCGGGTTTATCCCGCGGTTCGTAACTCATGGTATCGAAGCCCCTACGGGCAGGATTTGCGCCGCTTGGCTGGTACCCTGAGTGCGTGCCCTTCGGTATCCAGCTCTGGGAGCTCTTTCTCCTTCTCCTCGTCGTGTTGCTCGTCTTCGGGCCCAAGCGCCTGCCCGAGATGGGCCGTTCGCTCGGCAAGGGGATGCGGGAGTTCAAGGATTCGGTCTCCGGCAAGGACGAGCCCGCCGAGCTGCCGCCGCCGCAGGAAGACACGACGGTCGTCCCGGCCACTGCGCACGACGAGACCAAGACCAAGACCACCTAGCAGGGTCTGGCGAGCATGAGGCTGCCGAGGCGGCTCAGCCCCGGCGAGGAGGCCACACTCGTCGAGCACCTCGACGAGCTGCGCACGCGCCTGCTCATCTCCCTCGGCACGCTCGTCGTCGCGTTCGTCGTCGCCTACATCTTCCACGAGCGTCTGATCAGGTGGCTCCGCGAGCCTTTGCCGGACGACAAGCAGCTCGTGACCCTCGGCGTGACGGAGCCGTTCACGACCTCCGTCAAGGTCAGCCTGTATGCCGCGTTCGCCCTCGCGCTCCCGGTTCTGCTGTGGCAGCTCTGGAGCTTCCTCGCGCCGGCGATGGAGGAGAGCGCCCAGCGGATCGTCGCCGTCTTCGTCGGAATCGCGACCCTCCTCTTCGCCGGCGGCCTCGCGTTCGGCTACTTCGTCCTCATGCCGAAGGCCATCGAGTTCCTCACGAACTACGACGCGGACCTGTACGAGATCCAGATCCGTGCGAGTTACTACTTCTCGTTCGTCGCGGTCATGCTCATCGCGGTCGCGCTCTTCTTCGAGCTCCCGATCTTCATCCTGGCGCTCGTCCGGCTCGGAGTCGTCAACTCGACCCAGCTGAGAAAGAACAGGCGCTACCTGATCGTGGCTGCCGTGGCACTCGCGGTCGCGCTGCCGACTGCCGACCCGGTCTCCCTCGTGCTGGAGACGGTTCCGCTGCTGATCCTGCTGGAGAGCTCGATCTGGGCGGCCGCGTTCCTCGAGAAACGCTGGCACCCGACTAGCGCCACGCTACCCTAGGACCATGGCACGCTCCGCCCAGAAGCGCCGACCGCCCAAAACCCAGGTGCAGGTCCCCGCGAAGAAGCCCAAGCGCCGCGAGCGCCCTGCGTACGAGCAGCAGATGTTCTTCCCGCGCCTGATCAGGCAGGCGAAGTGGGTATTCGTCTTCCTCGCGCTCGTCTTCGCCGTCGGTTTCGTCGCCTTCGGCGTCGGCGGCAACATCCCGGGCACAGGCTTCGGCGACATCCTCCAGGGGTCCGGCGCCGGCAGCGCAGGCCCCTCGGTGGGCGAGGCACGCGACAACATCAAGGACGACCCGGAGGACCCGACGGGCTACAAACAGCTGGGAGAGGCGTACTCGGGCGAGGGCAAGCCCGACCAGGCCATCGCCGCCTACGAGGACTACCTCGAGCTGCGCCCCCGCGACGTCGACGTGAAACGGACGGTTGCGGGCATGTACCTGGGCCGGGCGAACGACGCCCGCGACGAGTACGCGACCGTGTACGCCGAATACCAGTCCCAGACCGGAGCCGGCCTCTTCGGCCCCCCGCAGGAATCGGAGTTCGGGCGGGCTCTCGGCGGCAAGATCGACCAGGAGTTCCAGGCGATCTACAGCGAGCGGCTGAACGAGATGAACCAGAGAATGCAGAACGCTTTCGGCAGCGCCGCAACGCTCTACACGCAGATCGTCGCCACGCACCCCGACGACGAGCCGCTGCTCCAACTGCAGCTCGGTGACTCCGCCTATCAGGCCCGCCGCATCCCAGAGGCAGTCAAGGCGTACAAGGCGTTCCTCAAGCTGTCGCCCGACGACCAGAACGCCGCCTACGCACGCCAGCAGATCAAGGCTCTCGAGTCCGGCGCCGGCAACGTACAGCCTGGATAGACTGCCCCGGCTCATGAACTTCGACGTCGACCACCGAGCAGCTCGGCGACTCGACATTCGTCATCGCGCTCACGGGCGAGGTCGACCTCTACACGGCGCCGGAGTTCAAGCAGCAGCTGCTGGACGCGATCGCGAAGGGCGCCAAGAACGTGGTCGTCGATCTCTCGGGAACGACGTTCATCGACTCGACGACGCTCGGCGTGCTCGTGGGCGGCGTCAAGCGGCTCCGCGGCCAGGACGGCCAGCTCTCGCTGGTCTGCAGCGACCGCAACATCGCGAAGATCTTCGAGATCACCGGTCTCGACCGCGTCTTCCAGATCTATCCGGCCCGCGACGAGGCGCTCGCGGCCGCCGGGGCGTCGACCCAGTCGTAGCTTGCGGCTCTTCGTCGCGGCAGCCCTGGTCGCGCTGACCGCCTTGGCTGCAGGCTGTGGGACGGAGGGCCTTCCCGACGAGGGGAACGCCAGCCGCGGCAAAGAGGTCTTCACGAGCGCCGAGGGCCAGTGCGGCGCCTGCCACGAGCTCGCCGACGCGGGGACCAAGGGGCAGGTCGGCCCCAACCTCGACGACGCGTTCGCAGGGCCGCGCGAAGAGGGATTCGAGAAGAGCACGATCGCGGCGGTCGTCCTCGACCAGATCTACTACCCCACCGAGGGCAGCGGGATGCCGGCGAAGCTCGTCGAGGGCGAGGACGCCGAGGCCGTCGCCGCCTATGTGGCGGATGTCGCCGGGGATCCCGAGGCGATCAAGGCTGCGGCACCGCCGCCGCCCAGCAAGGGCGGAAAGCCGGACGGCAAGGCGATCTTCGCCTCGGCCGGCTGCGCGACCTGCCACACGCTCGCCGCGGCCGGCGCGAGCCGGGACGGTCGGCCCCAACCTGGACGAGGCGAAGCCGAGCGTCGACCACGCGATCGAGCGGGTGACGAACGGGAAGGGCGTCATGCCGTCCTTCAAAGGGCAGCTGACCGCCGCCGAGATCCGCGCCGTGGCGGAGTTCGTCAGCACCTCGTCGCGCAAGAAGTAGCGACTACAGGCACGCGCCGGTAAGGCAGCTAGCGAGGGGCCTCGCGCTCGGCCTCGAGATCGACGACGACGTGGGTGATCGGCACGGCGAACCGTTCGCGCGCACCCTCGACGATCCCTTTCTCGAGCCAGTGCGAGCGGCCCGGCGGATGGGTGGAGATGATGATCTCGTCGGCGCCGAACAGCCGGAGGGCATCCTCCATCGCCTGCAGCGGCTCGGCATCCCCGATCTCGCCGCTGGCCTCCACTCCGAGCTCCCGCAGGCGCGCAAGGCTGGCGTCGAGCCGCTGCTGCGCCTGGACGCGCGCGCCGTCCTCGTCCGACGCCCAGTGCTTCAAGGGCGAGTTCAGAGCCGGGCAGATGACGAGCACCTGCTCTTCCTGGCCCTCGGACTTGCGACGGATCTCCTCGCGCAGCGGCTCGCCGCCGACGGTCTCGTTCGCGACGACGAGGATGCGGCGCACGTTCTCGCTGCCCTCGCGGGTCGGCGACCCGGCGCGGCGGCTCCGTGCGGCGGGCGCGGACGAGATAGCACGAGCCCCGCGACGGTCAGCAGGACGAAGACCGCGAACCCGACCCAGCGCCCGAGCGCCAGCGTCGCGATGACGATCGCTGCGAAATAGCCCACCGTGAGCAGGAGGAAGCGATACGCCTCGGCCTCGCTGCTGAGCGGGTTGATCACGGCCTTAGAGGATGTAGACGGTCGTGTAGACCACTATCCACATTACGTCGACGAAGTGCCAGTAGATCCCCGGGATCTCCACGCCGTGATGGTGCTCCTTGGGCGTGAAATGGCCCCGGAAGGCGCGGATCGTCGCGAAGGCGAGCAGCGTCAGTCCGACGAAGACGTGCGCTCCGTGCAGGCCGGTCAGCCCGTAGAAGACGGAGCCGAACGCGCCGTCCCTGGGCGCGAAGCCGATGCGCGAGTACTCGAGCATCTGCGTCAGCAGGAAGGTGAGGCCGAGGAAGAACGTGAGGACGAGCCCTGCCTGCAGGCCGGCTCGGTTTCCGCGCTTGATGGCCTGCAGGGCCCAGTGCATCGTGAAGCTCGAGGTCAGCAGGATCGCAGTGTTCACACCGGCGACGTAGACCGGCAGGTGAAAGCCCTCGGGCGGCCAGAGCGGCGTGTCGTTCACGACCCGCACGAAGAAATACGCCGTGAAGAACGAGCCGAAGAGCATGATCTCCGACGCGATGAAGAGGAGCATCCCGAGCGTCGTCGCATCGACCCGGGAGCTCTGGTGCGCGGCCGGCGGGTGCGCGGCGTGAACTTCGGCGTGCGCGCTCACGCAGGCACCTCCTCGGCCACGACGACGTGCTCGACCGGCAGGCCGGTGTCCTTGTGCAGCCTCTGGACGAGGTCCTTCTTCAGCCAGGGAGACCGCTCGGGCGCAAACGTCGAGACGATGATCTCGTCGATGCGCTCGTCGTGGACGGCCTGCGTCGCGGCGGTGTACGGATCCGGGTGCGCGACCTGACCGTGCGCCTCGATCCCGTCACCCCGCAGCACGGTCAGGGCGCGGCGCAGGCGCCGCTCGGCCTCGGGGTGCGTAGCCCTGGTTGGGGTCGCTCTGCGGGCAGATGATCAGGAAGCTCGCCGGCGAGCGGGCAGCACGCTCCTTGATCTTCGCGAGCAGCGGGTCCCCGACGACGGTCTCGTTCGCGAGCACGAGGACGTTGGCCTCGCCCTCCTCGCTGAGGTCGACGACGATGTGCTCGACCGGCACGCCGCCCGCGGCGTCGCGAACGCGGTCGATCACCTTGCGGCGCAGCCAGCCGGAGCGCTCCTGGGGATGCGTCGAGACGATCACCTCGTCCGGCTTCGGGTCGAGCATCGCCATCGCGTCTCGCACGGCGTCCTCGGGATCGGCGTCGACGACGAGGCCGTGCGCCTTGATCCCGGCCTCGTGCAGCGCCGACAGCGTGCGGTCGAGCCTGCGCCCGGCGGACGCGCGCCTGGTGTCCTCGTAGACGACGTATCCGGCCTGCGGCTTGCTGACCGGCGCGATCACGGTGACCAGGTCCGCACCGCCTGCGGCCCGTTGCTTCAGCGCCTCGATCAGGCCCTTGCCGGCCACCGTCTCGTTCGCGATCACCAGGACGTGGCTCAATGCTCCGGCCTCTCTGACTCAGTCGCCGGCTTGACGGCGTGCTCCTCGTCGCCGTTGAACACGGCGTGGCGCGCGCCCGGGACGCCGTACTCGTACGGGCCGCCGACGACCTGCGGGATCTGGTCGAAGTTGAAGACGGGCGGCGGGGACGACACCTGCCACTCGATCGTATTGGCCCGCCACGGGTTGTCGGGCGCAGGCGGCCCAAACCGCCAGCTGACGATCATGTTGTAGATGAAGATCAGGAACGACGCGCCCAGGACGAACGAGGAGATGGAGATGACGAGATTCCAGTTGCCGAACTGCGGGTCGTAGTCGGCGACGCGGCGCGGCATCCCCTGGAGGCCGATGATGTGCATCGGGAAGAACGTCGCGTTGAACGCGAGGAAGGTGCCCCAGAAGTGGATCTTCCCGAGGCGCTCGTTGTACATCCGCCCGGTCATCTTCGGGAACCAGTAGTAGAAGCCGGCGAAGATCGTGAAGAGCGAGCCGCCGAGAAGCACGTAGTGGATGTGCGCGACGATGAAGTAGGTGTCCGACGCGTGGATGTCGATCGGCACGGCGCCGAGGAAGATCCCGGAGAGGCCGCCGATCACGAACATCGACACGAAGCCGAGGGCCCAGAGCATGGGCGTGTTCAGGTGGATCCGCCCCTCCCAGGTCGTGGCTAACCACGAGAACACCTTGATGCCGGTCGGGACCGCGATCAGGAGCGTCGTGATCATCATCGGCACGCGCAGCCACGGGGCCATGCCCGACACGAACATGTGGTGCGCCCACACCGAGAAGCCGAGGATGAGGATGGCGATCAGCGAGAGCGCCATCAGGCGGTAGCCGAAGATCGGCTTCCGCGACATCACGGAGATGACCTCGGAGGCGATGCCGAAGCCGGGCAGCATCATGATGTAGACGGCCGGGTGCGAGTAGAACCAGAAGATGTGCTGGTAGCCGAGGACGTAGCCGCCTTCGTTGAAGTCGAAGAAGTTGGTGTCCATCACGCGGTCGAACAGCACGAAGAACTGCGAGCCGGCGATGAACGGCGTGGCGAGCACGACGAGCAGTGACGTCGAGAAGTTGGCCCAGACGAGGAGCGGCATGCGCCAGAAGGTCATCCCCGGCGCGCGCATGGTGATGATCGTGACCAGGAAGTTGAGGGCGGTCATGATCGAGGACGCCCCGGCCCACTGGACGCCCATGTTGAAGAACACGTTGCCGTCGGTGCCGACCACCGACAGCGGCGCGTAGCCCGTCCAGCCGGCTCCGAAGGCGCCGCCGGGCCAGAAGAAGCTGCCGAGCATCATCAACCCGGCGATCGGGAGCAGCCAGTACGACAGCGCGTTCAGGCGCGGGAACGCCATGTCCGGCGCGCCGATCATCAGCGGGAGGACGTAGTTCGCGAGGCCGGCGAACGCCGGGATCACGAACAGGAAGATCATCAGCGAGGCGTGCACCGAGATCGTCCCGTTGTAGGTCTGGCTGTCGAGGAACTGCATCCCCGGCTTGGCGAGCTCGGCGCGGAAGATCATCGCCAGGAGGCCGCCGGCGAGGAAGAAGAACACCGTCGTGACGACGTACTGGATCCCGATCACCTTGTGGTCGGTGTTGACCCGGAAGTAGTCGCGCCAGCTGTAGGCGCCGTGACCCGAGTGGTCTTCGGGCTCCGTCGGCGAGCCGAGCGCGTACTTCGTCCAGTAGTCGAAGGCGCCGAGCCCGGCGAGGAAGCCGATCGGCGCGGTCGTCAGCCCGGCCACCGTGACGATCACGACCGAGTCGAAGAGCGGGTCCCAGCCTGCGATCGCGCGAATCCCGACGACGATTCCGGTGCCGATCGCGAAGAAGAGCGCGGTCATCCACGGCACGCGGAGCCAGCCGGGCGCCAGGAGACGGCGCCAGCCGGTGGGCGGCGGCTTCGGCGTGCCGTGAGCGGGCTGGATCGACGGATGAACGGCGGTCTCGGTCATTTCGGCGCGGAGCCTATCCAGCACTCCCGGCGCGCACTCGGCGCCTGTTGATCCTGCGCCCACTTCTCGAACGCAGCCTCCTCGAGCACGACCGACTTCGTCCTCATCACGGCGTGCCCGAGCCCACAGAGCTCGGTGCAGGGGAGCGGGTAGCGCCCGGTCTTGGTCGGGGTCACCGCCACCTTCGTCTCCGTGCCGGGCACGGCGTCCTGCTTCTGGCGGAACTCGGGCACCCAGAAGGAGTGGATGACGTCGAGCGACTTCAGCCTGAGCTCGGCGGTCCGGCCTTTCGGCAGGTAGAGCACGCCCGACTCGATCCCGCCGTACTGCGGGTACTTGAAGCTCCACACGAACTGACGGGCCGTCACCTGGACGGTCAGGTGGTCGTCGGGAATCGACTCGTTCTGCGCGAGCGCGACGGAGCTGACGACGGCGATCGCCGTGACGAGGATCGCAGGCACCGCCGTCCAGACGATCTCCAGGCCGGTGTGACCGTGGATCGGCGGGCCGTCCGAGTCGTCGTCGGGGCGCACGCGGAACTTGAAGACCGAGTAGAGGGTGACCGCCGCGACGAGCGCGAAGATCATGATGCAGATCACGGTCGTGAACCAGAAGACGAAGTCGATCCAGTCCGCTTCCTCGGAGGCCTGGTCGGGAAGCCACGGGATCAGGACCGCGATCGCAGCCGTGATCGCTCCGACGAGGAGTCCGATAGCGACGACCCGCACGATTGCTCCCCTGCGCACCGGGGTCGAATCTACTGGACGCCGCCTGTGCGTTTGCCGGAGGAGCGAGCCGAGTTAGTCCGAAGGGCTACATGGGTACATCCTGGACCCAACAAGGAGGTTCAATGGGACTAGGAGCAAGCCTATTTCTGATCGCCGGCGGTGCAATCCTCATCTGGGGAGTGACCGGTGAGGTTGCCGGGCTCGACGTCGACGCGATCGGCGCGATCCTGATGGTGATCGGAATCATCGGCCTCATCCTCTCGATGATCTTCTGGTCGTCGTGGGGTGGCTTCGGAGGCCGCCGCCGCGCGACCTACGTCGAAGAGGGACCCCCGCCGGTCCGCCGGCTTAAGGACGAACTCTCAACCCCGGGGTGGCCGCGCGCCGCCCCGGGCTGTCTAGAACGCCGTCTGTGGGTCGACGGCCGCGCCCCGGACGAGCACCTCGAAATGCAGGTGCGGGCCGGTGGCTTGACCCGTTGCTCCGACGAGGCCTACGCGTGCGCCGGACGAGACATGCTCTCCGAGCTTCACGTCGATTCGCGAGAGATGCGCGTACAGCGTCCGGACACCGGAGCCGTGCTTGACGACGACGAGGTTCCCCCAGCCGCTGGCGTGCCGGCCGGCAAACACTACGAGGCCCGAGCCGGCGGCGGACACAGGCGTGCCGGACGGAGCCGTGAAGTCGAGGCCACTGTGAAACCGCCGGCCTCGCGGACCGAAGAGCGTCTCCGGTCGGAGCCTGGAGCGGAACGCCGAGAACGAGCGGAGAGCGAGGCACGGGCGCGCGAAGCGCCGCGAAAGTCGATGCTCCCGCCCTGCCGTCGGCCTTGAGCCCTGCCCACACCTGGAAGCGCCGCAGAGCCGCCTCCGTGCGCAGGCCGAGGTGGCCGTCGAGGGGGCCCGACGGGAAGCCGTGCCACGCCAGCGCGAACTGCAGCGCTGCGACGTCCCAGCCACGTGTGCCGAGGAGGAGCGTGCGGCGGCCGAGCGGAGCGCTGCGGCCGTAGTGGCCGAGTGCGGCCCGCGTCTTGGGGCCTGGAACGCCGTCCGCCGGAAGACCGGCCTTGCGTCTGGAAACGGCGAACGGCATTTGACGTCCCGGCACCGAGAACTCCGTCGACAGTCCCCTTGTAGAGCCCGCGAGAGCTGAGCCCGACCTGTAGGGCCGCGATCTCAGGATTCCCTGCGGACGCGGCCGGCCCGGCGAGAACCGCAGCAGCGAGGGCCGCCGCCAAGGCTGCGAAAACTCTGCCCACGAAACCGAAAATCGGCACAAAAGGGTGACTCGACATCCCCCTTTTGGGGGATATGACGTCCCTCGATCGAGGGACGCCCCAGGAAGCTCCAATCCCTCAATAGGGGCACGACCCGCGCCCTTGCGCGGCCCGATACTTCGAGAAAGCGGCGTAAACACCTCGAACACCTTTTCCATGCGGTTATAACGGTCATCCACGCACGACTGGGGTCGGCGAAGCCGCCCTCGCCGGCGCACGCGGTGGGGCGGTGTTCTGCTCTGCACTCGTCGCGCTCCTGATCGTGTACGTCGTTCTGACGCTTCTCGGCGAAACCGGCAGCGGCATGTCGGCCCCTGGACCCTGGGTCTACAACGTGATCCTCGTCGGATCGGCGGCGTGTTGCGTGGCGCGTGGTCTCGCCTCTCCCGTCGAGCGAGCGCCGTGGCTCCTGCTGGGGCTCGCGGTGGGGCTCTGGGCGGCCGGTGACCTCTACTACACCTTCTTCCTCTCGGAGCTCGAGACGGTGCCGATTCCGTCCATCTCCGACGCCCTCTACCTCGGCTTCTACCCCGTCGCGTACGCAGCTCTCGGCCTCCTGCTGCTCAAGCGGATCGGGAAGTTCCAGGGAAACCTCTGGCTCGACGGCGTGATCGGCGGCCTGGTCGTCTGCGCCGTCGGCGCAGCCGTCGTGCTCGAGCCGGTGCTCAGCACGACCGGAGGCGCAAAGCTCGGCGTCCTCACGAACCTCGCGTATCCCCTGTTCGACCTCCTGCTCCTCGCGCTCGTCGTCGGAGTCATCGCCCTGAAAGGGTGGAGGCTCGACCGCACCTGGCTGCTGACGGCTGCCGGGTTCGCCGCCTTCGGCGTGGCCGACAGCGTCTACCTCTACCAGGCGGCTGCGGGCACTTACGTGGAGGGGCGACTGGTGGATGTCGGCTGGGTACTCGGCCCGGTCCTGCTCGCTTGCGCTGCGTGGTCACCGATCAGACGGATCGCGGAGGTCCGTGCCGAAGGCTGGCCGACGCTGACTCTGCCCACGACCTTCGCGGCGATCGGCCTCGGGCTCCTCGTCTACGACCACTTCCAGAGGCTCGACACGCTCGCGCTCGTGCTGGCGGCGGCTTCGCTCGCCGCGGTGATCGGGCGCGCCGTTCTCACCTTCCGCGAGAAGCTGCGACTCCTCGAGAGCAGCCGCCGAGGAGGCGCTCACCGACTCGCTGACGGGCCTCGGGAATCGAAGGCGCTTCATGCAGGAGATCGAGGACGATCTCCGCGAGGCCGACGTCCGGCACCCGCTCGTGCTGGTGCTGTTCGACCTCGACGGGTTCAAGACCTACAACGACACGTTCGGGCACCCCTCGGGCGACTCGCTGCTGGTCCGGCTCTCGGCGAATCTCGCGACTGCAGTCGAGGGACAGGGCCGCGCCTACCGGATGGGCGGCGACGAGTTCTGCGTACTCGCCTCCGCGGCAACGGGTCGGCCCGGGCGCGCTGATCTCGGCGGCGGCCACGGCGCTCAGTGTCGAGGGAGAAGGCTTCTCGATCAACTGCTCATACGGCTCGGTACTGCTCCCCGAAGAGGCCCGAGCGAGTCTCGGACGCGTTGCGGATCGCCGACGGCCGGATGTACCTCCACAAGAACCGCCACCGGCCGACCGCCGGACGCCAGAGCATGGACGTGCTGCTCCGCGTCCTGCACGAGCGCGACTCGGAGCTCGGGCGGCATCTCGCAAGCGTCGCCGACCTCGTCGAGGCGGTGGGGCGGCGCCTTCGCGTGCCGACCGAGCAGCTCGAGACACTGCGGCAGGCAGCGGAGCTACATGACATCGGGAAGGTGTCCATCCCCGAGCCGATCCTCTCCAAGCCGGGGGCGCTCACCGACGCCGAGTGGGAGATCGTCCGCCGGCATCCGTTGGTCGGCGAGCGGATCCTCACCGCGGCACCCGCGCTCGGACAGGTCGCCCGACTCGTCCGCTCGACGCACGAACGCTTCGACGGCACCGGGTATCCCGACGGCCTGGAGGGACACGAGATCCCGCTGGGCGCCCGGATCATCGCCGTGTGCGACGCCTTCGACGCCATGACGTCGGAGCGCCCCTACGCGCGGGCGATGACGACCGAGGAGGCGCGCCGCGAGCTGCTGCGCTGCGCCGGGACGCAGTACGACCCCGAAGTGGTCGAGGCGTTCATCGAAGTGCACACGCGCGTCCGCGACGAGCTCGTCGCGTAAGCGGCCGGATCCGGGATCCGCGCATGGGCCGTGAAGGATTCGAACCTTCGACCTTGGGATTAAGAGTCCCCTGCTCTACCAACTGAGCTAACGGCCCGGGGCTGGCGAGTATAGCCACGCGCTTTTGGCGCTCTGACTGGCCGGGCGACCGAGCTAACAGACCGCTAACAGGCCCGGCGTACGCTTCGAGGAGACACATGAAGCTCTTTGTCCCGATCGCTCTTGCGGCCACGGTCGCGCTCGGGGCGGCAACGGTTGATGCACCTGCCGAGCCGACCCGCGCGCGCGCCGACTGCGAGCGCACCACTACGGGCCTCGTCCCACTCACCGACATGGGCCGGCGACGCTACCGCGGACAGCGCGGCGGCCTGTATCCGTTCGGGCGGAACCGCCCCTCCCCGGCCTATCAGCGAATGGGACTTGCCGGCTGCCCGACGCGTGCGGCCGGTGGACGGAAAGATCGTCGTGCTCTCGATCGGCATGTCGAACACGACGCGGGAGTTCTCCGACTTCAAGTCCCGGGCCGATCGCGATCCGCTGAAGAGCGGGTTCGTCGAGCTCGTCGACGGCGCCGAGCCGGGCTGGGATGCGCAGAGGATCAAGTCGGCCGCTTCTCCGTACTGGCAGCTCGTCGACGAATCGGCTCAGCGAGTCCAACTCGTATCCGGATCAGGTTCAGGTGGTGTGGCTCAAGCAGGCGATCACGGGCGACGCCCGAGCGTTCCCGCAAGACGCGCGGGCTCTGCACGCAAACCTCAAGGCGATCGTGCGCATCCTCCGAGCGCGCTTCGTGAACCTGCGCCTCATCTACCTCTCCAGCCGCACCTACGCCGGCTACGCGATCACGCGCGCAGTCCCGAGCCGCAGGCGTACGACAGTGCGTTCGCCGTGCGGTGGCTCATCCTCGACCGGATGCAGAAAAGGATCGGCGGCCCCTGGATCGGGTGGGGCCCGTATCTCTGGACGGACGGCATGAAGGGCAGGCGGGACGGGCTCACCTGGGCGTGCGAGGACGTCGACAACGACGGGACGCACCCCTCGAAGACCGGCACGCAGAAGGTGTCGACGCTCCTGCTCGACTTCTTCAAGGGCGACGCCACGACGAGGCTGTGGTTCCGCGGCCGCGGGCCTGCCAGCCCGGAGCACGTACTAGCGCCTCGGTAGGATCGCGGCCATGAACGGCCCTGTCGGCATCGTCGGCGCGGGCTACGTCGGTCTACCACTGGCACAGGTCTTCGCTGAAGCGGGGCGTCAGGTGCTGCTGGTGGAGGTCGACGAAGAACGTGTCGACGCCATCAACCGTGGCGAGAGCTACATCAAGGACGTCCCCTCCGAGGGACTGCAGCCGCTCGTCGAAGCGGGCACGCTGAGCGCCACCTCGAACTACGACCGTCTCAAAGAGGCGGAGGCGATCCTGATCGCGTTGCAAACGCCGCTGTCTCCCCAGCGCGAGCCGGACCTCTCGTTTGTGCTCGGCGCCGTCGAGCAGATCGCGCCACGTCTCCAGAAGGGACAGCTCGTCGTCCTGGAGTCGACGACCTATCCGGGCACGACGAGAGAGCGTCTGCTCCCGCTGCTGGAGTCGGGCGGCTTCAAGGTTGGAGCGGACTTCTACCTCGCATTCTCGCCCGAGCGAGTCGACCCGGGCCGCGAGGACTGGACGACTCAGAACACGCCCAAGATCGTCGGCGGCATCACGCCCGCCTGCACGCAGCGTGCCGTTCAGCTCTACGAGAGCGCGCTCGAGAGCGTCGTGGCCGTCTCCTCGCCGGAGGCCGCCGAGCTGACCAAGCTGCTGGAGAACATCTTCCGCTCGGTGAACATCGCCCTCGTCAACGAGCTCGCGCAGCTCTGCGACCGGATGAGCATCGACGTCTGGGAGGTCGTGGGCGCCGCAGCCACGAAGCCGTTCGGGTTCATGAGCTTCCAGCCGGGGCCGGGCCTCGGCGGGCACTGCATGCCGATCGACCCCTTCTACCTGACCTGGAAGGCGCGGGAGTACGACTTCTACACGGAGTTCATCGAGCTGGCCGGGAAGGTCAACGAGAACATGCCGTGGTGGTGCCTCGGGAAGATCGTGCGGGCGCTGAACTCCCAGGAGCGCGCGCTCAAAGGCTCGAAGGTCCTCGTGCTCGGCGTCGCCTACAAGGCGGACATCGAGGACACACGCGAGTCGCCCGCGCTCAAGCTGATCGAGCTCTTGCAGGGCGAGGGGGCCAACGTCTCCTACCACGACTCCAACGTGCCCGAGCTGCCCGAGTACGGCCTGGCTTCGGCGCCGCTCGACATCGCCGGAGCCGACTGCGTCGTCATCGTCACCGCCCACAGCGGCATCGACTACGACGACCTGGTCGAACGCGCCAAGCTCGTGGTCGACCTGCGGAACGCCACCGGCGCGAACGGCGCGCAGAACGGCAAGGTCTGGAAGCTGTGAGCATCAGGATCGGCCACGCGGGCCTCGGCTACTGGGGCCCGAACCTCGCCCGCAACTTCGCCGAGCTCGCCGACCTCCGCTGGCTCTGCGACCTCGATCGCCGACCTTCTGGCCGAGCAGGCGGCGCGGTACCCCGGAGCCCGAACGACGAGCGACTTCGAGGAGCTCCTGGCCGATCCGGAACTGGACGCGGTCACGATCGCGACCCCGGTGGTCACGCACTACGACCTGGCCAAGCAGGCCCTACAGGCCGGCAAGCACGTCTTCGTGGAGAAGCCGCCGGCCCAGTCGAGCGCCGAGGCGGAGGAGCTGCTGCGCGCTCGCCGAGGAGCGCGGGCTCGTCTTCATGCCCGGTTACCTCCTCCTCTACCACCCCGCCGTGGCCAAGCTCAAAGAGCTGATCGACGCCGGCGAGCTCGGCGACGTGCTCTACCTCTACGGCAACCGGCAGAACCTGGGCCAGATCAGGCGCGACGAGAACGCCCTCTGGTCGCTCGGCGCGCACGACCTGTCCGTGATGCTCTACCTCGTCGGCGAGGAGCCCGTGGAGGCCTGGGCGCGCGGTGAGTCCTTCCTGCGGGAGGGCGTCGAGGACGTCGTCTTCTGCTACCTCCGATTTCCGTCCGGCGTGGTCGCGCACATGCATCTCTCCTGGCTCGACCCGCAGAAGATGCGCAAGGTGACCGTGGTCGGACGCGACAAGATGGCCGTCTTCGACGACATGGAGTCCGAGCGCAAGCTGACCGTGCACGACAAGGGGCCCGTGCTCCGCCCGGCCAGCGAGTGGCAGGTGCGGACGGGGGACATCCACATTCCGAAGGTCGCGACCGAGGAGCCGCTCAGGATCGAGTGCCGACACTTCGTCTCGCTCGTCGAGGGCAGCGGTGACCGCCTCGAGGTCGCGCGTGACGGCCTCGCGGTTGTGCGCACGCTGGAGCAGCTCCAAAACTCACTCGATCGAACTCCCGCCGCTTGAGCGTCGCCGAGACCGCTGTCATCTACCCGGGGACCGTTCTCGGAGAGGGCTGCGTCGTCGGCGATCACGCCGTCCTCGGCAAACAACCCGCGCTCTCGCCTCGCTCGACAGCTTCCCGCGAGGAGCTGCCGCCGCTCGAACTGGGCCCCGGGACGGTCATCTCGGCGGGAGCGATCGTCTTCGCCGGGACGACGATTGGAGCACGCGTGATCGTCGGCGACCAGGCGTGTGTTCGCGAGCGCTGCGAGATCGGCGACGACGTCGTCATCGGGCGCGGCTCGCTGGTCGAGAATGACACGACGATCGGCGCCCGCACGAAGATTCAGGCCATGGCCTACATCACCGCGTACGCCACCCTCGAGGAAGACGTCTTCATCGCGCCGTGCGTGGCGACCACGAACGACAACTACATGGGCAGGACGGAGCAGCGGCACGAGCTGCGCCAGGGGCCGACGATTCGACGGGGCGCGCGGATCGGCGGCGCGGCGGTGCTGTTGCCCGGGATCGAGATCGGCGAGGAGGCCTTCGTCGGTGCGGGAGCCGTCGTCCTGGCGGACGTGGAGGCTCGAGCTGTCGTGGTCGGGAACCCGGCCCGGAAGATCAGGTCCGTCCCGGACGACGAGCTGCTACCGGAGGCTTGACCGGCTTCGTCTTCACGAAACGAAGCGAGTAGCGGACCGAGGTCGGGGTCGAGAGCTTCACCTCGAGGTAGTACCAGCCGCCCTTGGCGGCGCGATGGAAAACCTTCTTGACCGAGCCCTCGGTCGCCCTCGCAGCCAGGTGGCGCGAGCCGGCACTTGGCTCTTCCACGCTCTTCGTCCCGGGCTTCCAGAGCAGCAGGGTCGTCTCGACGCCCGGCGGGCTACGCAGCACGGCCCTGACCCTTTGCCCCCGCCGAAGCTTCACGCGGTAGACGTCGACCTGGTCGTTCCAGAAGTCGAGCGTGGCTGTGATCTTCCGCTGCCGCTTTCCCCACAGCTTGACGGCCCGGGTTGCAGCGCCGTCGTTCGGCTCGAACTGGTCGGCGGGCGGAGCCGGCAACACGAGCGAGTTGACCGCGGCAGTGATGTCGAGCACGCCCCAGCCGGTGAACTCGTCGCGACCGACCGTGCAGCGCCGGCAGCCGCGGGCGAAGTTCACGTCCGCCGCCGAGCGCTCGAGAACGGCCGTGACTTGATCCGGGCGCATCTGCGGGCGCTCTCCCAGCAGGACCGCCGCGGCGGCGGTGACCTGCGGTGCTGCAAACGAGGTGCCTTCCCCGCGCCGAAACTCTGACGGGCCGCACTCGGAGTAGCCCTTGAGCACACACGTGACGCGATCCTGGGTCAGCGCCAGGGGCAGAGTCGAGAAGATGTCCTGGCCGGGAGCGGCGATGTCGTTGAACACGCGATCGCGGTTCGAGAAGTCGGGCACCGTTCCGTCCCGCGCGATCGCGCTGACCCCGATCACGTGCGGCAGCGCCGCCGGGTAGTTGGCGTACTCCCACGGTGCGTGGGGCGCCTTGTCGCCGTTGCCGACGGCCGCCACGACGAGCACGCCGTGCCTGACCGCGTACTCGACGGCTGCCGCCTCGAGCGGCGAGTACGTGTCGCGTCCCGAGTCGTAAGGGTCGCGCATACCGCCGAAACTGAGATTGATGACGCCGGCGCCGTTGTCGACAGCCCAGCGAATCGCGCGGGCCTCCGCCTCGGGTGAGATCGTTCCGTCGCTCCGCACGACCTTGGCCACGAGCAGGTCGGCCGGAGGCGCAAGGCCGGAGATCCCCTGTGCGTTGTTCATCTCGGCCGCGATCTGGCCCGCGACGAACGTCCCGTGGCCGTTCGAGTCCCACCACCAGGGGCTCTTGACGAAGCTCTGACCCGATGCGATGCGGTCCTCGAGCTCAGGATGGTCGGCGTCGATCCCCGAGTCGATGACGGCCACCAGCACGCGCGGGAGAATCGGCAGCTTCGGCCAGGCGTCGAACGCCCGGATGCGATCGGCGTACCACTGGCGGCCCACAAGGGGGTCGTTGGGGACGAAGGCCAGGCGACGATGGGAGCTGAGGCGCTCGACGTACGTGACGCCCTTCACCCTGGCGAGCCCCTGCGCGTTCGGGACGTCCACGGCGACCGCGAACGGGCCGATGACGGTGACCGGCCGGCCGGTGGCGGCCTCGACCCGGTCGGCAACTCGCTCCGCCGAGAAGCCTCGGTCGACGCCGAGCGCGAAGCGAGCGGCGGTCGCGGGAGCAGGCAGCGCGAGCGCGAGACCTGCGGCGAGGACGACGAGCTTCCTCATGCCGGGGCCACCTTCAGGACGGGCGTGACGCCGGGCACGAAGCCGCGGCCGGGCGAGACCCGAGCGCGATAGTCGCCTGGGGTCAGCGCGACCTGGGCCTGGAAGTCTCCGTTCGCATCCACCGTCGCGGCAGCGACGTTGCTCCAGATCGCACCCTCCAGACGCTGGATCGCGACGGCGGCGTTCGGCAGCACGGGCCGAGCGTAACCGCGCAGCGTCGTGGCGTCCGACAGAGCGTGGAAACGAACGTACGGAGCCACCGCAACACGAACGCGCTCGCTCCGGGCGCTGCGGCTGATGAGACGGTAGTCCCCGGTCTCGCGCGGCCGGATCGAGATGCTGACGGTCCCGTCCCGAGCAGCGCGGGCCGTCGAGATCGCGCGCCACGAGCCTCGAAGCGGGCGAAACTCGAGCGTCACGGCCGCCAGGCCGCGGGCGACTCCGGTGAGCGTCAAAGGCGTGTTGAAGGTCGCCGGTGTGCTCGGCGCCGTCAGCGCCAGCAGACTGATGCGGAACCAGGTCGAGCGGAGCCCCAGCGCGCGGCGAACGTCGGCGCCGGAGATCGTCCTCTGGCCACCGGTGCCGATCGAGGTCACCGTGCGAACCCGCCCCGACGGGCCGACCGCGAGCCGGACGTCGAGCAGGCGACCGCGCACCTGCAGCGCTCGCGCCAGCCTGCGGCTCTGCACCGAGAACGGGCCCCACGCGTGGTGCGGAGAGAGCGAGTCGTACGGGTCGTCCACGGAAACCAGATAGGGAATCGAGCCACTACCCGGCCAGACATCGCCGACCGTTGCAGTCCGGCCGCCTGAGGTGGAGAAGAAGTAGGTCGTCGCGATCCGCCCGCGGTAGAGAACGACCTGGCCGGCGGTCGCCTGCACGGCCGCGGTGGTCGAAGCCCGCTCACCGGAGATCCCGCTGTAGACCTGGCTGCGCACATCCGGATAGAGGTCGAAGTCGGACCCGGTCTTGCGCACTGCGAGCGCATAGCTTCGCGCCGCGACCGCCTGGACCTTGAGAGCTTCTGGCAACCAGTAGAACGGCATCTCGCCGGGAACGACGCCGAAGAGATACGCCTCGAGGCCGACGTGGTTGACGATGCGCACTTTGCCGTTGGACGCGGAGGCAACGAACTGGCCGCGATAGGCCCGTTCGAGCTCGAGCGGAGCCGTGCCGGGAAGGAAGGTCAGCGGGCCTGTCAGCTGCTGCAGTTGCTGACGGCCGTTGACACGGAGGCGGAAGCCGGGCCCGAACTGGTGCGGGCCCGCCGTGAGCTCGTAGGTCTCGCCGAGTGAATCGCGGACGCGGAACGGAGCGTCGGAGCTGACGGTGACTCGCGCCTTACCCGGTACGAGCAACACGCGCACACGCGCGAGCGGCGCCGGGCCGAGCGTCGTGCCCTGGTAGTAGTGGGCAAGGATCTGGTCGAACGGCATTCCCTGCCGCGCAAAGCCATAGGCGCCCCATTGCGAGAGCCCGACGCCGTGTCCCCAACCGCGGCCGCTGACGAGGAAAGAAGCGGGGCCTGGCTGCGAGGTTCGTGCCGCCGACTCCGGGCCCAGCGCAAGGGCAGCCAGGCTCGCCAGTGAGGCAGCGAGCACGGCGGTCAGCGTGATGCGGCGAAAAGCCATTTCGTTACCTGGGTTTTGGCGTGGGGCGCGCCGTTGTGAGGCTGGGCCTCCGAGCAGTTTGAGGCTAGCTGATGAAGGTTCGCGCGTCTTCCTCCTTTACAGGAACTTCACTCCGCGACGTTTGTCACGTTTCGTGCGGCGTGATGCGGAGAAAAGGCCTCTTGCGGCCACGCCGCCCCCTCGATGACGACCACGACGGACATCCTTCCCTCCCGGTACCGCACCCCCGAGCTGATCGGCCAGGGCGGCATGGGCGAGATCTACCGAGCGGAAGACGAGCTGCTCGGCAGGACGGTCGCCGTCAAGGTGCTGGCGAAGCGGTTCTCGGCGGACGAGGCGCTTCGTGGCCGCTTCACGCGAGAGGCGCTCGCCGCCGCACGCCTCTCGGGCGAGCCGAACACGATCACGATCTTCGACGTCGGGGAGCACGAGGGCCGGCCGTTCATCGTCATGGAGTACCTGCGGGGCGGGTCTCTGGAGGACCGGCTGCGCGAGCACGGCGCCCAGGATCCCGGCCGGGTGCTCGCCTGGCTCGACGAGGCGGGCGAGGCGCTCGACGCGGCCCACGACCACGGCGTCGTCCACCGGGACGTCAAGCCGGGGAACCTGCTGCTGGCAGGCGACGGAACCGTGCGCGTAGCCGACTTCGGCGTGGCGAGCGCGGCCGGCCTCGACTCGCTCACGATGACCGGGACGATCCTCGGCACTGCCGGCTACCTCGCTCCCGAGCAGGCGCGAGGCGAGCCGACCACACCGGCGACCGACCTCTACGCGCTCGCAGTGGTCGCCTTCGAGCTCCTGACCGGTCAGCGCCCGTTCCAGGCCGACAACCCGACTGCCGAGGCGGCTGCGCACGTCCACGCCGAGGTTCCGGCGGTCTCCGAGCGCGGCGACCTGCCCCGCGAGCTCGACCCGGTCTTCCGCCGGGCGATGGCGAAGGACCCGGCCGATCGGTACCCGCGCTCCGCAGATTTCGTGTCGGCGCTCCGCGAAGCACTGAGGACGGGCGGGGCGTCGACGCGCGAGTTCGTGCCGGTCGCAGCACCCGCTCATAAGCGTTTCCCGCTCCCCGCCCTGATCGGGGGCGGCCTGATCGCGGCTTCGCTGATCGGCGTCGGGCTCGCGGCGGCGCTGACCGGGGGCGACGACGGACGGCCCGAGGCACAGACCGTAACGACCGCGAGGACGGAAACGGTCGTGACCACCGCGCCTGCGACGACCCAGCAACAGCCTCCTCCGCCGCCGCCGCCTCCAACCGGCGGTGCCGGCGCCCGCGCTCTGACCGACCGGGCCACGAACCTCATGAAGCAAGGCCGGTACGACGAGGCGTTGCCGATTGCACAGCGAGCGCTTCAGCAGCTCCAGGGGACGGGTCAGACCTACGAGGCCTACGCGAACTACAACGTCGGCCGGTCGCTGGTCGAGCTCGACCGCTGCGACGAGGCGCTTCCGTATCTCGACCGGCGTGAGCAGCTGCTCGGCGCGCACCCGGAGGTGACGGCAGCCCGCCGCAAGTGCGGCGTACGATGATGTCGTGCGACTCCTAGTCACCGGCGCGGCCGGCTTCATCGGCTCGAACTTCGTCCACTTCTGGCTCGAGGAATACCCCGACGACCACGTCGTCGCCTACGACCTCCTGACCTACGCGGGTAACCGCGAGAACCTCGTGGGAACGGAGGACCGGGCGCCGTTCGTGCACGGCGACATCGCCGACCTCGAGCTCGCCGAGCAGACCTTGCGTGAGCACGACATCGACGTCGTCGTCAACTTCGCAGCCGAATCGCACAACAGCCTGGCCGTCGTCGATCCCGGCCTCTTCGCGCGGACCAACGTCCTCGGCACGCAGCTGCTGCTCGAGGCGGCGCGGCGCACCGGCGTCGCACGCTTCCACCACGTCTCGACGTGCGAGGTCTACGGCGATCTGCCGCTCGACTCGGGCGAGGCGTTCACGGAAGAGTCGCCGTACCGCCCGCGCACGCCGTACAACGCCTCGAAGGCAGCGGCCGACCACTACGTCCGGGCCTACCACGAGACGTACGAGCTTCCGATCTCGATCACGAACTGCGCGAACAACTACGGGCCGTTCCAGTTCCCGGAGAAGGTGATCCCGCTCTTCGTCACGAACGCGCTCGATGACAAGCCGCTGCCGATGTACGCGTCAACGCAGAACCGCCGCGAATGGCTGCACGTTCGCGATCACTGCAGCGCGATCGACCTCGTGCTCCAGTCAGACCGGATCGGCGAGACCTACAACGTCGGCTCGGCGGTCGAGAAGTCGATCGAGGAGATCGCCGACGTGGTCGTCGAGCTGACGGGCAAGGGCTCCGACCTGAAGCAGATCGTCCCTGACCGGCCGGGTCACGACCGCCGCTACCTCCTCGACTCGTCCAAGATCGAACGGGAGCTGGGCTGGAAGCCTGAGATCGGCTTCGACGAGGGACTGCGGGAAACCGTCGAGTGGTACGCGGAGAACCGCGCGTGGTGGGAGCCGCTCAAGGAGCGGCTCCAGGTCGAAGAGACCGCCTGGACGAAGTAGCCAGGTCCGGTGCCAGGCACCAGACACGGCTCGTTGGCCCCCCTAGATCCGCTCTAGAGCGGCGCGCAGGCCGTCGCGCCAGTGGGGGAGCTTCGGCGCTCCGCGCTCGCTGCGTAGGACGGAATAGGCGGGCCGCTCGGCGTCCCGCGGGAACTCGGCGGTGGAGATGCGACGCACCCGGCACTCGATGCCCGCCTCCTCGAAGATCGCCTCGGCGAACTTGGCCCACGTTGCCTCCCCGTCCGCGGCGAGGTGATACGTGCCGTACGGAAGATCGAGCACCGCTTTCGTCGCCTCGGCGAGGTGCCCGACGAACGTCGGCGACCCACGCTGGTCGTCGACGACCGACACCTCGTCTTGCCGCCTCCCGAGGTCGAGCATCGTGAGCAGGAAGTTCTTTCCGGTCGACCCGAAGAGCCACGGTGAGCGAACGACCCAGCCGTCGCGCACCTCGCGCTCACCCTCCAGCTTCGTCCGGCCGTACACCGAGAGCGGATTCGGCCTCGTCCGACTCCACGTACGGCTCGCCCTTCCGGCCGTCGAAGACGTAGTCGGTCGAGTAGTAGACGACCGGCGCTCCCAGTGCGACGACGTTCAGCGTGCCGCGGACGTTGGCGCGCACAGCCTCCGCCGGAGCGGACTCGGCGCCGTCGACGTTGGTCCACGCAGCCGTGTGCAGGATCACGTCGGGGCGATAGCCGAGTTCCGGCGGGTCCTCGATGTCGAAGCTCGCGCGGTCACGCGCGTCAGCCTCGGGGAACGCCTCGGCCAGCGCCGAGCCGAGCTGCCCGCCGGCGCCGGTTATGACGACGCGCTTGCGTCCCTGGCCGACAGGATCGGCGATCGGGTGCTCCAGAGGTCGCGGACGCGAGGATCGTCCCAGGGGACTTCGTGCTCGTCGGGATCTTCCGGGTCGTACTCCTCGGTCACGTGGTAACAGAACAGAAGGTCGGTGATCGCCTCGAACCCGTGCGCGTTGCGACCGGGAACGTAGATGCCGACAGGGTTCTCGTCGCCGATGTCCTCGGTGAAGGTCTCGCCGCTCTCGAGATCGAGGACGACGACCCGGGCCGTCCCTTGCAGGCACACGAAGAGATCGTCCTGGCCGCGCTCGTGGTAGTGCAGGCCCCGGATCACGCCCTGCCGGGAGAACGAGACGTTCGTCTGGCGCATCGGCCGCTCGAACCAGCTCGCCCGGTGGATCTCGACGAACCAGCCACGCTCGTCCTCGAACCGCCGCAACGGGATCCTGCGCACGCCCTCCATCAACGGTTCGCGCCGTTTTGCCGCACGAAGTCGTTCACGGCGTAGTACGCGTCGATCGACTCGCCGGCATCGCCCCAGAAGCCCTCGAGCACGTCGTACTCCATGAGGCCCTGCTCGATGAACCAGTTGTTGACGTCGGTGATCTCGAGCTCGCCGCGCGCAGACGGCGAGAGCGTGGGCACGTACCCGAACACCGAGGCGTCGTAGAAGTAGAGCCCCGTCACCGCGAGGTCGCTCGCCGGGTTCTCCGGCTTCTCGACGATGCGGACGACGCGGTCGCCGTCGAGCTCGGCGACGCCGAGATGCCGTAGGTGCTCCGGGTCCTCCTGGCGGGCGAGGACGATCCGGGCGCCGCGCTCCTGCTTGGCGTAGTTGTCGACGGCCGGCTTGATCGACTGCCCGAAGACGTTGTCGGCGAGCATCACGAGCACCCGGTCACCCGCGGCGAAGCGCTCCGCGAGGCCGAGCGCGTCCGCGATGCCGGATTCGCGCTCCTGGTAGGCGTACGAGAGCCGCTCGATCCCGTGGGCGTTGCCGTCGCCGAGCAGGCGGAAGAACTCGCCCGCGTGCGTCCCGCCGGTGACGACCATGATCTCGGTGATGCCGCTCTTGACGATCGCCTCGATGGCGTACGTGACCATCGGGCGGTCGTAGATCGGGAGCAGATGCTTGTTCGTGATCCGCGTCAGCGGATGGAGTCGGCTGCCGATCCCGCCGGCGAGGATGACGCCCTTCATGTCCGGCGGATGCTACGGCTTAGGTACGGTCCCCGCGATGGCCGACGAGCACGAGCGAGAGGTCCAGCACGACCCGCAGGTGCTCGAGGGCGAAGACGACCTGCCGCGGCAGCCCGCCCCGCCTCTCGATCCCTACACCCCCGAGCCGGGGCCCGGCCCGGGCGAGCGCAAGGCCTTCGTGGCGATGCGCTGGGCCTGGCTCGTCCTGATCGTCGTGATCGCAGTCGTGCTCTGGGCCCTGGTGCGCTAGACGGGCGAGCGCGCCGGTTGCTCAGCAGTGATCGGCGCCTCGGTGTCGTGCGGCGGACTCGATAGTGAGGTTCGGGAGCGTTCGGTCGAGCCAGCGCGGGATGTACCACGACTTCTCGCCCAGCATCGTCAACAGCGAGGGCACGAGCGTCATCCGCACGATCAGCGCGTCCGTCAGGATCGCGACCGCAAGCAGCAGGCCGAACTCCTTCGGGATGCGATCGGCGGTGAGGATGAAGGCGGCGAAGACCGTGCCCATGATCACCGCGGCGGCCACGATCACGCGCCCGATCGCGGAGATGCCGTGCTCGACGGCGTCGCGCGTCATCAGGCCGTGCACGTGCTCCTCCCGGATGCGGCTCATCAGGAAAACCATGTAGTCCATCGAGAGCCCGAAGAGGATCGCGAACGCGATCGGGGGCACGAAGGTCTCGATCGGTCCGGTTCGGTCAAGGCCAGTGAGCCCGAGCAGGTGGCCCTCCTGCACCACCAGCGTGAGCACGCCGAAGCCGGCGAACGCCGAGAGGATCGTCGTGATCGCCGCCGTCAGCCGAGATCACGATCGACCTGAACGCCATCGCGAGCAGGATGAACGTGACGCCGATGACGTAGAGCAGGAAGAGCGGCATGCGGTCGATGATCCGCTCGGCGATGTCCTTGAACGCCGCCGTCAGGCCCGAGACGTAGGCGACCGCGTCACCACCCTCGGTCGCCGCCGGTACGACGTCGTCTCGCAAGCGGTCGACGAGCTGGTCAGTAGCCTCGTCCTGCGGCGCGGAATCCGGCGTCACGAAGATGATCGCGACGGTCTTCGCGTCGTTGAACTGCGGCTCGCGCGCGGAGGCCACGCCCTTGAGCCCCTGCACGCGGTCGTAGATCTTTTGCGGTGCCTGCGGGTCGTCGTTCACGTCCACGACGATCGGAAGGGGGCCGTTGAAGCCGGCCCCGAAACCCTCGGCGAGCAGGTCGTAGGCCCGGCGGGCCGTCTGCTCCTTCGGCTGCGTGCCCTGGTCCGAAGCGCCGAGGCGAACGAGCGCCGACGTCGACGCCAGAGCCAAGACCACGAGCAGCGCGACCACGAACACGGCCCGCGCGTGAGCAGTCACGAACCGCCCCCAGCGGGCGATCAGGGTCTTCTCGCGGGCCTGCGTCGGAGTCGTCGATCGGGGGCAGGAACGGCACCTTCAGCCGGTCGACCTTGTGCCCGAGCAGGCGCAGCACGGCGATCAGGAGCGTGTTCGCGATCAGCACCGTGGTCAGGACGCCGAGCGCGCGAGCCAATGCCGAGCTTGGTCACGAAGTCCAGGCCGAAGAAGGCCAGGCCGCTGACCGAGATCGCGACTGTCATGCCGGCGAAGAGGACAGCACGGCCCGCCGAGGCGCCCGCCTCGGCCGCAGCGTCGACCGGAGACAGCCCTTCGTGCAGGAACTGTCGGAATCGCGTCACGATGAACAGCGAGTAGTCGATCCCGACACCCAGGCCGATCATCGAGACGAGCAGGGGCGTGATCGTGTTGATCGTGGTCGAGTCCGGCGAGGATGAAGAGCAAGAGGAACGCGGTGGCAAGCGCCGTGAGCGCCAGGGCGATCGGGATCAGCATCGCCACAAACGTGCGGAAGACGAAGAGGAGCACGATCAGCGCCATGAGCAGGCCGAGCAGTTCCTGCGTTCCCTGCTCGATCGGTGGGAACTCGGCATCTCCGTTGAACTCGGCGATCACCCCGGCCGGCTCGACGGTCTCACGGGCGGACGTCCTCAACGGCAAGCACCACCTCGCGATCCTTTTCGAAGATGACCTTGTTGAACTGCGCTTCGGCGTAGGCAATGCGCCCGTTGTCGGAGAACGTGTCCTTGCTGAACGGATTGCTGACGCTCTCCAGGCCGACCTTGTCGTCCGTCGGCTTGAACTCGGGGGACTTCAGCCGGGCGATCGCCTGCTCGACCGCCGCCTTGCGCTCCGGCGTGTCCAGGCGCTCGCCCTCGGGCGCGGCGAAGACGATGTTCAGCACGCCACCCTGCTCGGAGGCGAACTCGGACTCGATCAGGTCGGTCGCTTTCTGCGTGTCCGAGCCGGGAATGTCGAACTCGTCGCGCAGCGAGCCGCCGACCGTCGCGACGAGGGCGATCAGCACCGCAACGGTGGCGAAGAAACCGAGGACGACGCGCCACGGATGCGTAGCGCAAGCTCGCGTCCAGCGGGCGAGCCCGCCGGTCGATAGACGCTCGTGGGCAGCGCGTCGTTCCCGCGTAGGTTCCATCGAGTGCTTCCTCCCCTCCCAGACCGCAGAGCTGTACCGTTGGCGGCAGCCAGGTTAGTGGCCACTAGCAACCATGTCAAGAAAGAACCGCCGCTCGGTCACCCAGGAGGTCGGCGGTACCATCACGCGAATGGCTCGTGACCCCATCGATCGCCTCCGCGGGGAGATGGAAGAGCTCTTCGCGGAGCTCTGGCAGGCCCCGCGCTTCAGCCGCCGCCGCGGTGGATATCGCCCGTCCGTGGACGTCTACCGGTCGGAGCGAACCGGAGAGCTGACCGTCGTCGCCGAGTTGCCCGGGGTCGATCCCTCGCGGATCCAGATCTACGCCGACGAGCGAACGCTCGTCATCGCCGGCGAGCGCCGCCGGCCGAGCGCCGCCGGCCGCGTGTACCAGCAGATGGAGATCGACTACGGCCGGTTCCAGCGTCAGATCGCCCTCGCCGAGCACATCGACGTCCAGTCCTGCAAGGCCGCGTACAGACGAGGCGTCCTGACGATCACGATGCCCGTTTCGAAGAGACCGTCGGAGCCCGTCCGCGTCTCGATTCCGATCAAGAGGACCAAGTGACCGAATTCTTCGACGAAGGCGTTGCCGTCGACGAGGTCGAGATCCCCTCGACTCTCCCCGTCCTGCCGCTCAAGGACACGGTCGTCTTCCCGGATTCGATGCTGCCGCTGGCGATCGGCCAGGAGCGCTCGATCGCGCTGATCGACGACGTCATCGCGGGCGATCGCCTCGTCGCGCTCGTCGCCGCGCGCTCCCGCGAGGTCGAAGTGCCGGACTGGGACGACCTCTACGAGGTCGGCACCGCTGCAGTCGTGCAGAAGATGATTCGCGTTCCCGACGGCACGCAGCGCATCCTCGTCCAGGGCCTGCGACGCATCCAGCTGGAGAAGCGGGTCCGCTCCGAGCCGTACCTGGTCGGACGGTTCAAAGAGGTGCCCGACGTCCTCCGCGAGACGCGCGAGCTGCAGGCACTGACCCAGAACGTCCGCACGCTCTTCGCGCGGATCATCGGCCAGCTGCCCTACCTGCCCGAGGAGCTGGCGCTCGCCGCCGCGAACATCGAGGACCCGAGCGCCCTCTGCCATCTCGTGGCGTCGACGCTGCGGCTCAAGACCGAGGAAAAGCAGCTGCTGCTCGAGGAGCTCGACGTCGAGAAGCGACTCCGCGAGACCTCGGTGATCCTCAACCGGGAGCTCGAGGTCGTCGAGCTCGGTACGAAGATCCAGTCCCAGGTCCAGTCCGAGATGGAGAGCTCCCAGCGGGAGTACTTCCTGCGCCAGCAACTCAAGGCGATCCAGGACGAGCTCGGCGAGGGCGACCCCGAGCAGGCGGAGCTGAAGGAGCTGCGCGAGCGCGCGGCGTCGATCACGCTGCCCGAAGACGTGCTCAAGGCCGTCGACCGCGAGCTCGCGCCGCCTCGAGAAGCTCCCGCACCGCCGCGGCCGAGTACGGAGTCATCCGCACCTATCTGGAATGGATCCTGAGCCTTCCGTGGGACGCAACCACGGAGGACAACCTCGACCTCAAACGAGCCCGCGAGATCCTCGACGAGGACCATTTCGACCTGGACAAGGTGAAGGAGAGGATCCTCGAGTACCTCGCTGTGTCCAAGCTCAAGGACGACCTCTCGGGGCCGATCCTCTGCTTCGTCGGCCCGCCCGGGGTCGGCAAGACCTCACTCGGCCATTCGATCGCTCGCACCCTCGGCCGCAAGTTCGTTCGCATCTCGGTGGGCGGGGTCCGCGACGAGGCTGAGATTCGCGGGCACAGGCGCACCTACATAGGAGCGATGCCGGGAACGATTCTCCGCGCTCTCCGCGACGCCGAGTCGAAGAACCCGGTGTTTCTGATCGACGAGATCGACAAGATGGGCACCGACTTCCGCGGCGACCCCGCCAGCGCGATGCTCGAGGTGCTCGACCCCGAGCAGCACTCGACCTTCCGCGACCACTACCTCGACCTTCCGTTCGATCTCTCGAAGGTGCTCTTCATCTGCACCGCCAACCAGCTCGACACGATCCCGGGCCCGCTGCTCGACCGCATGGACGTGATCCACCTCTCCGGCTACACGGAAGAGGAGAAGTTCGGGATCGCGCGCAAGTACCTCGTCCCCAAGCAGCTCGATGCTCACGGCCTCAAGCGCTCGAAGGTGAAGCTCGGCGACCGTGCCCTGCGACTCGTCATCCGCGAGTACACGCGGGAGGCCGGCGTCCGCAACCTGGAACGGCAGCTGGCCGCGCTCTTCCGGAAGGCGGCCCGCGGTGTTGCGGAAGGCGGACCGGACAAGATCAGCATCGACGAGGCCAAGGCGCGCGAGTGGCTGGGGCCGCGGCGCTTCGCCGGCGAGGTCCGCAAGCGGACCTCCGAGCCCGGCGTGGCGACCGGGCTCGCGGTGACCGCCGTGGGCGGCGACGTGCTCTTCATCGAGGCGACTGCCTATACCGGCAAGGGCCAGTTGAAGGTGACCGGCCAGCTGGGAGAGGTCATGCAGGAGTCCGCGCAGGCCGCCCTCTCGTGGGTGCGCTCCCACGCCGACCAGCTCGACCTCGATCCGGCCTGGTTCGACGACCACGACATCCATGTGCACGTGCCTGCCGGCGCGGTCCCCAAAGACGGGCCGTCGGCCGGCATCACGATGGCGACGGCGATCGTCTCGATCGTCAGCGGGCGGCCGGTGTCCGAGGAGGTCGCGATGACGGGCGAGATCACGCTCACCGGCCAGGTGCTCCAGATCGGCGGCCTGCGCGAGAAGATCCTGGCCGCCCAGCGGGCCGGCGTGAAGAAGGTCGTCATGCCTCGCGAGAACGAGCCGGAGCTCACCGAGCTGCCCGAGGAGACGCGCAAGGAGCTCGAATTCGTCCCCGTCGACACGATCGAGGAAGTCCTCGACGTGGCCTTCGAGGGATTGAAGACCGCTCGCAGGCCCACGAACATCAACCGGCGCCGAAAGGCCGCTTCCGCCAGGTAACAGAGTTTCTCCAGGCCTTTTCCGGGGTAGAGTCGCTTTAGAAACCAAAGAAAGGAACACCCGAATGGCCAAGTTGAGAGACCGAGCTTCAGATGCACGGCCCTATATCGAGCGGGCGCTCACCGACGAGCGCGTGCGCGAGGACGTCAAGAGCGCGATCGGCACGGCCCGTGAGATCTACGACGAGCTCCTGGGCGGACGGGCAGTGACATCGGTCGCCGCTCGTGTCGCCACCGACAAGGACATCCAGGAAAGCCTGCGCGACGCGATCGAGGATCTGCGCGACGCAGCCGACCGCGTGCAAGGCCACGCCGGTCACAAGGGGCGCAACACGACACTCCTGCTCACCGGAATCGTCCTCGGGGTGCTCTTCAACCCCGTCACCGGCCCCGGCACCCGCCGCTGGCTGCAAGAGACGATCTTCGGCGAGGGCGACGAGTTCGAGTACCGGTCGGACTCGAACTCCAAGTAGAGCGCGGGAGCTTTGGCTAGGGCGCTTCCGAAAGGTCGCGCCCTGACGCGCTCTCTTTGAGGACGCGCTGGAGTGAGCCCGGGTCGAGTCCGTCGGCACTGGCGATGTCACTCGACGAGAGCGGTATCGCGCCCGGCTTCTGCGCCTGGCTGGACGGCGCCAACGGGGGCGCCCAACCCGCAACCGCCGCGAACTCGATGTCCTGGAGCCGCTTCCACGCCATGAGGTACGCGTAGGGGTTCACGGCTCCGTCGTAGCCCAGATGAAGCAGGCCGACCGGGTGGATCTCGAAGTGGAGGTGATAGGGCGTGCCTTCCGCGTCACCCGTGTTACCCATGAAGCCGAGAACGGTGCCGGCCTTGACGTCGGTGCCGTTCACGGCCGCCGGCGAGAAGGCGGAGAGATGCGCGTAGTAGAACTCGTTCCCTTCGCGGTCGCGTAGCCAGAGCCGCCAGCCGCCGACGCGGTTCCAGCCGACCGAGAAGACCGTGCCGTCGGCGACCGCGAGGAGCGGGGCTCCGAGGGGCGCGAAAATGTCCTGCCCATGGTGCCAACCGGAGGCGATCGTCCCCCGAGGGGCGCCGAAGGTGTCGACGAACGAGGACTGCCCGAACACCGGGAACACGTACCCGCCGGCCGTGAGTCGCGGCGTCACGTCGGGCGGAGGGCGACGGATCAGCGAGGGCAGCTCGGGGCCGATGCCGGGGCCGCGCACCTTCTTCTTGGCGGGCGCCTTCCGTGCCTCTTTCACCGTCGGTTTCTTCTTGAGCACGGGCGGCTCCGCGTTGCCGGCCTGCGCCGAGGCCTCGGCGTAGCCGATCATCACCTCGGTGCCCGCCGGAATACCGTTGTGGTCGGCGGTAACGCGCACGTGGAGCACGGAGGCGAACGCGCGCTCGCCCTTCGACTCCACAGTGTCCAGGGAGGCCGTCCCCTGCTGGAGGGTCACGGCATGAGCCCAGTCGCCGATCGGGATCCGCACCCCAGGTCCGGTCGCGACCGCCTGGCCGGAGACGACCATGCCGGTGATCGCCGAGCCCGAGAAATCGGCTGTGGCGTCGCGCTTGGTCGCCGCTGCACGCGTGCGAGCCGTGACGTTGGCAACGGTGACCTCTCCGCCGAACAGGGAGATCGAGCTCGCCTCCGCCGAGGCGCTCGCCGTTGCGGACGGGCCCGGGGCGGCGAAGGCGCCCGAGGTCACCGAACCGGCCGAGACCACCGAGCCGTCAGCAGGGAACGCGAAGCTCCCGCCGACACCGACCGCATCGGGTGGCGCCGAGACCGAGGCAGCCGAGTTGCCGCCCTGCCCGGGGACCGCAACCTGGATCGCGAAGGCTCGCGCAATTGGCCCTGGCGCCGCCGCCCGGCTGCGCGCCGCTGAGGCCGCGCCGACGGACAGGACGAGCAGGCAAACGGCGAGCGCGAAAGTGATGAGCCGGGCCACTCCGGGGAGTATGAACGTCGCGGGGGAAACCCTCAGCTATCGAGCGCGCGCTTCGCAGCGGCGCGAAAACGCTCGCGGGCCTCCTCGTCCGGGGCCGCCGGCTCCTCATGCTCGCTCTCGGCCGCAACTTCCTCGGCCACCGCGCGCAGCTCCTGCAACAGCTCGGCGCGCACCTCGGGCTCGCGGGCGAGATCCTCGACCCAGTTCTCGGTTCCCTCGGCGGGGGCGTCGTCACGCTCGACGAACAGCCGTCCGAGGAGGATTCCCACCCGGATGTAGGCGAACGTTCGGAAGGCGAGCAGCTTCTGCGGCGAGTCGATGAGCCGGCGGATGTCCTCGTTCTCGCCCTCGAGCTGAGCGACGATGTCGCCGATCGGCTCGTCGACGAGCGGAATCCAGACCTCGTCCTGCACGAACTCAGGATAGACCGCGGGCGCGCCAGGCGAGCTGCACGGCCGCTCCGAGCATGAGCAGCCCGAAGAGCCGGCGGAGCACATCCTCGGGCAGCGCAACCGCTACGAGAACCCCGGCCTGCACGCCGGCGACGGCGACCAGGCCGATCAGCAGAGCCGAGCGCCAGTGGACATTCCCGTACCGATGCTGACGCCAGGTCCCCGCGAGTACGGTCGGCAGGATGGCGAGCAGGGAGGTCGCCTCGGCTTCGACCTGGCCCAGGTCGAAGAAGAGAACGAGGATCGGGACGAAGAGAATGCCCCCTCCGACGCCGAAGAGCCCGGCCAGGACGCCGGTCCCGACGCCGAGCACGACGACGAGCGCGAGCTCCAGCATCAGAGGAGCAGGGTGATCCCCACCCCTGCGAGGAGGGCTGCGAACGCGAAGGCGAGCGATCGGTTGCTCATGCGCTGTTGCAGCGTCGCGCCGGCGACTGCGCCGAACGCCGCGGGCACCCCGAGCAGGAGTGCGTGGGCGGGCCGCACCTCGTCGTGGAACGCGTACGTGACGACGCCGGCGAGGGCGACCAGGCCGATCGCCGCGAGCGAGGTCGCCATCGCCTCCCGCTCGACGTAGCCGAGGAAGAGGATGAGCAGCGGCACGACGATGATCCCGCCGCCGACGCCGAAGAGCGCGCTGAAGAAGCCGGCGGCAAGACCGATCAGAACCAGCCGCACGCCCCTATCGTACGAGGCGTGGAGCCCGAGGCACTGCTCGCGCGGCTGACGGCTGGGCCCGAGCGCGCGGCGATCCTGCTCGACGTCGACGGCGTGCTTGCGCCGATCCAGGCGCGTCCGGAGCAGGCGCACGTGCCCACCGAGACGAAGGCGGAGGTCGAACGGCTCGTCGCCCGCTACGCCCTCGTCGCGTGCATCAGCGGCCGTACGGGTGAGGACGCACGCCGCATGGTCGGCGTCGAAGGGGCGAGGTACGTCGGCTCCCACGGCCTCGAGCTCGAGCCGGAGGCCGCGGCCTGGGCGGAGCGGATCCGCGCCTTTGCGCAGGAGGTCGACTGGCCGGTCGAGGACAAGGGCCTGACCGTCTCCTTCCACTACCGTGAGGCAGAGGACGAGCACGCGGCGCTCGAATACCTCCAGGAGGTTGCCGACCGGGCCCGTGCAGCCGGTCTCGTGCCGCGCTTCGGACGCAAGGTGCTCGAGCTGCGGCCCCCGATCGATGCGGACAAGGGCACCGCGGTGCGACATCTGCTCACCGAGTCCGGCCTCTCTCGCGCGCTGTTCGCCGGCGACGACACCACCGACGTCGACGCCTTCCGGGCGCTCGACGGACTCGAGGTCGGCATCCGGATCGCCGTCTCCTCGGACGAGGCCCCGGACGAGCTCGTCGACACAGCCGACATCGTCGTCGACTCGCCCGCGGCGTTCGTCGAGCTACTACGTCAGCTCTAGTACCTCTGCCAGCCGCTCGATCGAACGGCCCTCCCACTCCTTGCCCGGCTCCGTGAGGTCTTCGCCCGGCGCGCGCAGCTGAAGGGCGGTCATGCCGACCTTCTCTGCGCCCGGCAGCTCGTGGTTGGCGCCGTCGCCCACGAAGAGGCAGTCGGCTGCCTCGACGCCGAGCTGCTCGCAGCAGAGCTCGTAGATCCGCGGGTCGGGCTTCGAGATGCCGACCTCGCACGAGAAAACCGTCGCGTCGAAGAGGCCGCGGAACGGCGTCGCCTCCCAGAGCTCCGCGACATCGGTCGAGCAGACCGTGATCAGGCCGAGCTTGTGCCCGCGGCGGCGGAGCTCCTCGAGGGTCGGCACTGCATCCGGGCGAGGAACGATCGACTCGCGCGTCCACTCTCGGCGCAGGCTGACGATGGTCTGAGGATCAGCGTCATCGAGCCCGAGCTGGCCGAACACCCAGCGGACGCTGTCGGTGATCGGGCCCGTGTCCCGCGCGGACCGTCCCGAGAGCCAGACCTCCTCGAACTGCTCGCGCGGTGCCCCGACTGAGTCCGCCATCTGCACGTAGAGCGCCTTGGCCGATTCGGTCGGCCACGGGATAAGCGTCTGCCAGAAATCGAAGATGACCGCCCGGTATCTCAATGGCGCTTGAGGAGCTTCTTGACCTCGCCCCAGGGCCGCGTGTTCAGGATCTGCTCCGGGCCCAGCCATGCGCGCCGGGCCTGGGCGACGCCGAACTCAAGGTTCGAAAGAGCGCTGATCTGATGCGCGTCGCTGGAGATGGCGACCTTGACTCCGGCTTCGCCCGCCAGCCGCGCGTGCGCGTCGCGCAGGTCGAGGCGGTCGGGCTGGGCGTTGATCTCCAGGAACGTGCCCGTTTCCAGGGCGTTTTCGACGACCTTTTCCAGATCGATATCCGCCGGCGGCCGGCGGTTCAGCTTGCGGCCCGTCAAATGGCCGATGCAGTCGACGTTGGGGTTCTCCATCGCGGCGAGCACGCGTCCGGTCAGGTCCTTGTCGAACCCGGAGTGCACCGAGGCCATCACCCAGTCGCGCTGGGCGAGCGTGTCGTCGTCGACGTCGAGCTCGCCGTTCGCACGGATGTTGACTTCGATCCCCCGCACCAGCTTGAAGCGCCCGAGTCGTTCCTGGACGGCGTCCAGCTCTCGGTTCTGAGCTTCCAGCCGGCCTTCGCGGAGGTAGTGCGAGTGGTCGGTGACCGCCAGGTAGGAGCGCCCGAGCCGCTTGGCCTCGAGGGCCATCTCCTCGATCGTGTTCCTCCCGTCCGAGGACCACGTCGAGTGCGAGTGCATGTCGCCGCGCACGTCCGAGAGCTCGACGAGCTGCGGGAGGCGCCCTTCGCGCGCGGCCTCCAGCTCGCCCATGTTCTCGCGGAGCTCGGGTGGGATCCACGCGTACCCGAGCCGTTCGTAGAGCGTTTCTTCGCTGCGATCGGTGAACATCTCGCCGGTTTCGGTGTTCTGGACGCCGTACTCGGAGACCGACAGCTTCCGGCGGACGGCGTCCTCGCGCAGCGCGACGTTGTGCTGCTTCGACCCGGTGAAGTGCTGCAACAGGTTGCCGTAGGAGTCGGGGGGCACCACGCGCAGGTCGAAGCGCAGGCCTTCGTTCGAGACGACGACGGCCTTCGTCTTGCCGTGGGCCGCGACCTCCTCGACCCATTTCAGCTTCGTCAGGTACTCCGTGAGCGCGGCCGGATCGCTGGCGGTGGCGATGATGTCGAGGTCGCGCACACGCTCCTTCAGGCGCCGGACGCTTCCCGCCTCGGACACCTGGTCGGCCGCGGGATGCTCTCGGAGGACGGAGACGACGGCGCGCACCGCGGGTAGCGCCTGGCCGAGGAGCGGGACGCGCTCGATCTCCTTCTTCGGCCGAGCGAGGGCGCGCAGGACGTTCTCCTCCGTCTTCGCGCCGAGGCCGGTCAGCGTCCGCAGCTGCTCCGCCTCGGCCGCCTGCTTGAGCCCTTCCACCGTCGAGATCGCCGAGCTCTTGCCAGATCCGCCGGGCCGTTTCGGGCCCGAGCCCGGGGAGGCGCATGAACTCGACGACGCCCGCCGGAATCGCTCGATTCGCGTCGCCAGGGCCTCGATCTGCCCGTCCTCGACGATCTGCACGATCTTCTCCTCGATCGTCTTGCCGATCCCGGACAGCTCCTTGGCCCGCCCTTCGACCGCGAGCTGGGCGATCGAGCCTCCCGTCTCACGCATCCGCTGCGCCGCGCGGCGATAGGCCAGCGGCCGGAACTGGTCGCCCCCTCGAGCTCCAGGAAGTCCGCGAGGAGGTCGAACTGGTCGGCGACGTCGGCGTTCTTCGGAAGCGTCTTCGCCACGCTGGCGATGATAGGGGCCGTGAAGCACCTGATCTGCCTACCCACGTACAACGAGAGCGAGAACCTGGAGCCGATGCTCGACGCGCTGCGCGGGCTCGAGCGTCGACGACCTGCACGTGCTCGTGATCGACGACAACTCGCCGGATGGAACCGGGGAGATCGCGGACCGCCTCGCCGCGCAGCCGACGATCGCGTCCACGTGCTGCACCGGGAGAAGAAGGAGGGCCTCGGCCCCGCCTACCTCGCCGGATTCGACCGCGCCCTGGAGATGGGCGCCGAGCGGATCTTCGAGATGGACTGCGACTTCTCCCACGATCCGAGCGATGTGCCCCGCCTGGCGCGGCCGCTGACGACGCAGACCTCGTGCTCGGCTCGCGGTACGTCCCGGGCGGCGGCACCCGGAACTGGGGGCTGCTGCGCCGCTTCATCTCGCGTGGCGGGTCGCTCTACGCGCAGGTCCTGCTCCAGCTCGGCGTCCGCGACCTGACGGGCGGCTTCAAGTGCTACCGGCGAGAGGTGCTCGAGCGAATCGACCTCGACGCGATCTCGCTCGCTCGGCTATGCGTTCCAGATCGAGACGACGTACCGGGCGATCCGAGCCGGCTTCCGGGTCGTCGAGGTGCCGATCACGTTCGCCGACCGCGAGGTCGGCGGCTCGAAGATGAGCAAGGCGATCGTGCTCGAGGCTGTCTGGAAGGTGCCCGTGCTGCGCGCCGCGCCCTCTTCGGGCGGCTGTAGCTTTAGGGCATGTGCGGGAGGTCACGGACGCGAGTTTCGAGGCCGAAGTGCTCCGGTCGGAGCGGCCCGTGATCGTGGACTTCTGGGCTCCCTGGTGCGGCCCGTGCCACGCGGTCGAGCCGGTGCTGGCCGAGCTCGAGGAGCAGCAGCGCGGGCGAGTCGAGGTCGCCAAGCTGAACGTCGACGACAACTTCGTCACGGCCTCGCGCTACAACGTGCTCTCGCTGCCCGACCGCGATCCTCTTCGCGGGCGGCGAAGCTCGCGAAACCGTCGTCGGCGCCCGGTCGCGATCGCACTACGAGCAAGCCTGGGCGGACTGGCTGTCTACGTAGGCTGGGCTGCCGGCGCCTCTTCCCGGGCGGCGGCCGATCCACGGCGCGACTCCTGGACGATCGTGCCTTCGTGGTCGGTCTCCTGAAGCGAGACCCGGGGATCGAGCTTGGCGTAGACGAGGTCGACGAGCAGGTTGAAGATCACGATCGTCGTCGAGATCAGGACGAAGATCGCCAGCACCACCGGGAGATCGTTCCGGCGCACGCTCGCGGCGAGCAGCGACCCGAGCCCCGGCAGTCCGTAGACCCGCTCGACGAAGATCGCGTTCACGAGCCACACGCCGAGGTCCATCGCCAGCATCGTCACGATGGGTAGCGATGCGTTGCGCAGGATGTGCGAGCGGAGGATGAGCCCCTCGCTGGCGCCCTTCGCCCGGGCCGTCCGCACGTAATCCTCGTTCTTTGCCTCGAGCACGTTCGCACGGATCATCCGCATGTAGATCGCCGCGTAGAGCAGCGCGAAGGTCAGCCAGGGCAGGACGAGGTGGTACGCCCACTGCGCGGGACCGCCGCACCGCGTCGCCGGGGTGACGAGGTCGCAGTAACCGCCGACAGGGAAGAGCTCGAGCTTCGACGCCGAAGTAGTAGGAGAGGATGAGCCCGATCCAGACCGGGTGAGTGGAGATGCCGATGAGGACGAGGACCGTCGCCGCTCGGTCCAGAAGCGATCGCGGCCTGAAGGCGGACAGGATTCCCACCGGGATCGCGATCAGCATCCAGATGATCGCGCCGCCGAGGACGAGGGAGGCCGTCACGGGAATCGCCTCGAGCACCATCTCGTTGACGTCGCGCCTGAGGGTCCACGACTCGCCGAACGAGCCCGTGGAGCGCCTTCCAGACGAACGTCCCGTACTCCTCGTAGATCGGCCCCTGGACGCCGAGCGAGTTGCGGAGGTCGATCGCCTCGGAGGAGCGGCCCAGGCCGACCCGGCCCGGCTCGGTCGGGATCACGAAGAAGAGCACGAAGCTCGCCAGCGTGATCGCGAAGAAGAGCGCGACCGCCCAGAAAAGCCGCTTGATGACGTAGCTGGCCACGAGCGAAGCTGTCAGCCAGAGTGGCAGCGGCCCGGAGGCCGTGTCAAGCCGTGAAGTGGTCCCAGCCGCCGAGCTCGTAGGGCTCGCCGCGCAGACGAACCTCGACGCCGGCTCCCTCCTCGCACCGGCCGATCTCGCGTGAAAGGCGTGTCGCGGTCGACCGCGGCGAGCAGCTCGAAATCCTCGCCGAAGCTGACGTCGGAGAGCTCGGCGCCCTCGGCCAGCGGCACGCGCTCGAGGTCGATCGACGCAGCGCACGCCGGAGCGCCGTGCGATGTGACCCGCGTCGACCGCCAGGCCGTCCGAGACGTCGAGCATCGCGTGAGCGTGCTCCGCGAGAGCACGGCCCTCTTCGAGCCGGAGCGGAGGGCGCACGTAGCCGTTGCGGCGAAAGGCGGCTCCGGCGGCTCCGAGGGGCCCCGTGACGACGAGCCGGTCGCCGGGGCGGGCGCCGCGTTCGGCCCGGAACCCGTCGGGAGCGGCCGAGCGCAGTGACCGAGAGCACGACGTGGTCGGCCCGCGTCGTATCGCCGCCACGCACCGGAACACGTGCCTCCCCGATTCCCTCGTACAGCTCGAGAACGTCGTCCAGCAGAGTCGTCCTGAGGTGCGCCGAGGGTGACGATCAGGGCCTCGGGATCGGCGCCGCGAGGCTGCGAGGTCGCTCAGGTTGACCGCGGCGGCGCGCCACCCGAGGTCGCGCCAGGAAAGCCAGTCGAGCCGGAAGTGGACGCCCTCGACGAGCGCGTCCTGGGTGACGACGAGGCCCTGGCCGAGCTCGGCGGCGTCGTTCTCGATCCCCTCGACGAGCCCGCGCCCTTCGAGGGCGGCCAGCAGGCCGGTCTCACCGAGCTGCGAGAGCTTCATCGATCGCGGCTCCTCACCGCGCGTGCGTCTGCGGCGGCGCGAACGACCGCGACTCCGGCTGCTCCCGCCGCGAGGCAGTCGGCCGCATTGGACGCATCGATTCCGCCGATCGCGACGACCGGGATGGACACGGCCTCACAGATCGCGGCCAGTCCGTCGAGGCCGATCGGCGGGTCGGCGTCGGGCTTCGTCGGTGTTGCCCACACGGGACCGGCGCCGATGTAGGCCGCGCCGATCCGCTCACCCGAGACCGCCTCCTCGATCGTCGCCGCCGACATGCCGAGCAGCAATCCGGCTTCGACCGCGGCCTCGGCTCCTTCGTCGTCGCGGCCCAGATGCACGCCGTCGGCGCCGAGCTCGACGGCCGCCTCGCAGTCGTCGTTGACGACGAAGGTGACGCCGTGCAGCGCGCAGAGGTGGCGAAACGGCCTGCCTTCGTCCACGACCTCCTGGGTGGGCTTGCCCTTCAGGCGCAGCTGGAGAACGGTTGCGCCTCCCTCGACGGCGATCTTCGCCGTCTCCAGGTCGCTGACCAAAGCGTGCAATTTCACAGTCGAGTCACAGTCCCGTAACGGGGACAGTCCCCGCTTCAGATGTGTGACGATTCATCCACACGGGCGCTCCCGTCGATCGTCTCAGGATTCAGGTTGTAGAGCGCGTCGTAGAGCTGGGCGTGGAACGTGCCGGGGCCCTTCGCGCCCTCGGCCGCGTCCTCGCCGGCGAGCCCGAACGCCACCAGCGCCTCGGCAGCGGCCTCCAGCGGCGCGTCGGGCCGAACGGCGAGGAAGCAGCCCGTGACGGCGGTCGCCATGCACCCCGTCCCAGTAACGGTGCCGAGCAGCTCGTGCCCGTTCGAAACGGCGATCACGCTCTCGCCGTCCGAGACGTGGTCGACCGCGCCGGTGACGGCGGCGACGGTGCCGAGCACCCGTGCTGCCGCCTGCGCGAGGTCCGCACCGGAGCCCTCGGCGCCGATCGACTCGACACCGCGAATCTCGGCCTCGCGCCCTGCGAGCGTCGCGACCTCGGCGGCGTTCCCGCGCACGACGGCGATCTCGGCCTTGTCCAGAATCCGCTTCGCGGTCTCGGTGCGCAGCGTCGTCGCCCCGGCGCCGACGGGATCGAGCACGACCGGCACGCCCGCCGCGTTGGCGGCCTTCGCCGCCAGCAGCATGGCCTCGATCCAGTGCCTCGAGAGCGTGCCGATGTTGAGCACGAGCGCGCCGGCGACGCTGACCATCTCCTCGACCTCCTCCTTGGCGTGGGCCATGACCGGGAGAGCGCCGAGCGCGAGCGTCGCGTTCGCCGTCTCGTTCATGACCACGTAGTTCGTGATCTGGTGGACGAGCGGCTTGCGCTCGCGAAGCTCGCGGAGGTCGGCGCCGGTCTGCAGGGTCATGCGGCGCCTTTCAGGCCGAGCACGTCGACGGGGCCTTCGCCGTGGCCGATCTCGGTGAGACCGTGCGCCACCGCGGCCGAGGCAGCTGCTGCTGCGCCACGAGCCGCCTCTTCGAGGGTCTGACCCCGGGCGAGCAGAGCCGCAAGCGTGGCCGAGTGCGTGCAGCCGGCACCGTGGGTGGCCGCGACGTCGTGCCGGTCGACGGGAATCTCGACGTGGTCGCTCCCGTCGAAGAGGTGGTCGACCGGATCGTCGCCGTGGCCCCCGGTCACGATCACGGCCGGAGCGCCGAGCTCGTGCAGCCGTTCGGCCAGCTCACGCCTCGTGCCGGGGCCCGCGAGCGCCTCGGCTTCGTTCAGGTTCGGGGTGACCACCGTCGCGAGCGGGAAGAGCCGCGAAACGAGCGCCTCGACCGCGTCGTCCTGCAAGAGCTTGGCCCCGGAGCTCGCGACCATCACGGGATCGACGACCAGCGGCACACGGTGCACGGTCAGGTAGTCGGCGACCGCCTCGATCAGCGGACCGGGAGAAGAGCATCCCGGTCTTGGCCGCGTCCACGCCGATGTCGGAGAAGACGGCCTCGAGCTGCGCGTGCACGAAGGTCGGCGGCACTTCGTGCACGGCGGTCACGCCCTTGCGTGTTCTGCGCGGTCAGCGCGACGATCGCGCTCATCCCGTAGCAGCCCGCGGCCGCGAACGCCTTCAGGTCGGCCTGAATCCCGGCGCCGCCCCCGGAATCGGAGCCTGCAATCGTCAAACAACGTGGAATTGTCATGCACTCCCTTCGCCGGCATGACCCGGATCAGGTTCTGCGGGTGTGTTCTCAGCCCTGACGACAGGGCACCCCGGTAGGCCAAGGCTACCATCGCCTCATGGCCGTGCGGCACCACGCTCTGGGGCGAGCTGCTGCAGGGCGAGGAGCTCGCCTACCTCGGCACCGAGCCGGCTCGGGAGGCTCGTTCGGTGCCCCTGCCGCCAGACGTACCCGATGCGATTCGTGACGCCCTCGCCGCCCAGGGGATCGACTCCCTCTACGAGCACCAGGCCGAGGTCTGGGACGCGGCGCAGCGCGGCGAGCACGTCATCGTCACGACCGGCACCGCGAGCGGGAAGACGCTCGCTTTCAACCTGCCCGTGCTCTCCGCCCTCGCGGAGAATCCGAAGAACCGGACGCTCTACCTCTACCCGACCAAGGCGCTCGCCCAGGATCAGGTGCGCGGGCTCGGCACGTTCGGGATCAAGGGCATGCGCGCGGCGATCTACGACGGCGACACGCCGTCCGAGCAACGCTGGCAGGTGCGCAAGTGGTCGAACCTCATCCTGTCCAACCCGGACATGCTGCACCTGGGCGTGCTGCCCCACCACGACCGCTGGGGCGACGTGCTGTCGAACCTGCGCTACGTCGTGGTCGACGAGGCGCACGTCTACCGCGGCGTCTTCGGCTCGCACGTCGGGAACGTCCTGCGCCGGCTTCGCCGCCTCGCACGCGTCTACGGGGCCGACCCGCAGTTCCTGTTCGCCTCGGCGACGATCGCGAACCCCGGCGAGCTGGCCCGGGACCTGAGCGGCCTCGACGTGACGGTCGTCGGCGACGACGCCGCGCCGCGCGCCGAGCGGACGATCGCGCTCTGGAACCCACCGCTGCTCGACGAGGAGCTCGGACTGCGCGGCAGCTCCCTCGCCGAGGGCTCGAAGCTGCTCGCCGAGCTCGTGTCCAAGGGCCTCCGGGCGCTCGTCTTCGCCAAGAGCCGCCGTGCCGCCGAGCTGATCCACCGGCTGGCCGCCCAGCGCCTCGGCGACGGTTCGCTCCTGTCCCCGTATCGAGCCGGCTACACGCCCGCACAGCGGCGCGAGATCGAGCAGCGCCTCTTTTCGGGCGAGCTGCTCGGCGTGAGCGCGACCAACGCGCTCGAGCTCGGGATCGACGTCGGCGCACTGGACGGCGTCGTCTCGGTCGGCTTCCCGGGAACCATGGCCAGCCTTCGCCAGCAGTGGGGGCGCGCCGGCCGCCGGGGTCACGGCCTCGCGGTGCTCGTCGCCACCGACGACGCACTCGACCAGTACTTCATGCGCGAGCCCGAGATGCTCCTCAACCGCCGGGTGGAGGCCGCGATCTCCGATCACGAGAACCCACGCGTGCTCGACGGCCACGTGGCGGCCGCCGCGTTCGAAGCGCCTCTCGACGAGGCCGACGCCGAGATCCTCGGCCCCGAGGCCCTCCGCCGCGCTGCCCAGCACCCGGACCTGAAGAAAACCGACGCCGGCTACGTCTGGGATGGTCGTGATTACCCCGCCGGACGCTTCGGCCTGCGCTCCACGAGCCCGGATGTCTTCTCCGTCGTCGAGGCCGAGTCAGGCTCGGTGCTCGGCGCCGTCGAGCACGAGAAGGCGTACTCCACGGTGCACGAGGGTGCGATCTACCTGCACCTCGGCGAGCAGTACCGAGTCGTCGCCCTCGACCTCGCGTCGCGGAGCGCGATCATCGAGCCGTTCACCGGCGACTACTACACGCAGGCGAAGAAGGAGTCCGACGACCGCGATCGAGCAGACCCTCCGCGCCGAGAGCCGGCTCGGGCTCGACCTCGCGTTCGGCCGCGTCAGCGTCACCGAGCAGGTGGTCGGCTACCAGAAGAAGTCGATCCGCGACCAGGCGACGATCGAGCTCGTGCCTCTCGACCTCCCCGAGACGACGTTCGAAACAGAGGCCGTCTGGTACGTCCCGGAGCCAGAACAACTCGAGGGCCTCGAGCGGATGCCGACCCTGCTCGGGACCCTGCACGCCGCCGAGCACGCGATGATCGCCATCCTGCCGCTCTGGGCGATGTGCGACCGCTGGGACATCGGCGGGCTCTCGACGAACATCCACTTCCAGACCGGCCGGCCGACGATCTTCGTCTACGACGGCCACGCCGGCGGCGTCGGGATCACAGAGCGTGGCTTCGACGCCTTCGAGGGCTGGGTCGAGGACACGGCGCGCATGCTCGCGGGCTGCCCTTGCGAGGCCGGCTGCCCCTCGTGCGTGCAGTCCCCGAAGTGCGGGAACCTGAACGAGCCGCTCGACAAGACGGGGTGCTCTGACGCTTCTGCAGAGGATGCTGTCGATTTGACGTTCCTCCGTTCGTCGTACCTGTGACCACGACGGAAAGGAGGAGAGACGGTGAAGCGCTTTCGGAGAAACCTGGTGGAGCGCGAGACGGCGAAGCAGCGCGCGATCACCGACGAGCTCCGCCACCACGACCCCTTCGGCCGGCCGGAGCTCGTCCTCGTGCGTGAGACGATGCTCGAGCGGCTCCGCGCCACCTGAGACAAAGGAGACCAATGGAATTTCTAGCCCTGATCTACGGAAGCGAAGACGGCCTGGGAGAGCCTGAGCGACGACGAGCGCCAGGCAGCCATGGAGCGGTACATGGCCTTTTCGAAGCGGGACGAGGTCGTCGGCGGGGCCGAGCTCGAAGCGACCGGCACCGCAACCACCGTCCGAGCGAGGAACGGCGACCGGCTCATCACCGACGGGCCCTACGCCGAGGCGAAGGAGGCGCTCGGGGGCTACTACATCCTCGAGTGCGACTCGATCGACGAGGCGTGCCGGCTGGCCGCCGAGATCCCGGCCGCCGAGCACGGCGCCATCGAAGTCCGACCCGTCCACATGGGAGAGGAGAGCTGAGATGCGCTACGCGTTGATGGTCTACAGCGAGCAGGAGCCCTGGTTCGACCTCTCCGAGGAAGAGGCGGCCAAGGCCCGCGAGGAGTCGCTGCCCAAGTGGTATGCGCTCTTCGAGGAGCTGGGCAAGGCCGATCCCGAGTTCGGCGGCAAGGAGCTCGACGACATCCGGACGGCGAAGACGGTGCAGGTCCGCGACGGCGAGGTGCTCGTCACGGACGGGCCGTTCGCCGAGACCAAGGAGCAGATCGGCGGCGTCTTCGACATCAAGCTGTCCGATCTCGATACCGCGCTCGACTATGCGGCGAAGATCCCCGCAGCCGAGTACGGCTCGATCGAGGTGCGTCCGATCGTCGAGCGTTGAGCGCGGTCGAACGCGTTTTCCGGGAGGAATGGGCGCATGCGGTCGCAATCCTCATCCGCGTCCTCGGCGACTTCGACCTCGCCGAGGACGCGGTTCAGGACGCCTTCACGACGGCTCTGGAACGCTGGCCGACTGAAGGCGAGCCCCGGAATCCGGGCGCGTGGATCGTCACGACGGCCCGCAACCGCGCCGTGGACCGCATTCGGCGCGACCGCACGCTGGCACGTAAGACGGAGCTTCTCCAGCGCCTCGCCGAGCTGCCCGAAGCCGAGGACGAGGTGAGCGCGATTCCCGACGAGCGGCTTGCGCTCGTCTTCACGTGCTGCCACCCCGCCCTGGCTCCCGAGGCGCAGGTAGCGCTGACCCTCCGCGAGGTCGGCGGCCTGACCACCGTCGAGATCGCGCGCGCCTTCCTGATCGCCGAGCCGAGCATGGCCCAGCGCCTCGTCCGGGCCAAGAGCAAGATCAGGCAGGCCGGGAATCCCGTTTCGCGTCCCCCCGGACGAGCAGCTCACCGACCGGCTCGAGCCGGTGCTCGCCGTTCTGTACCTCGTCTTCAACGAGGGGTACACGGCCACTGCGGGGGACGATCTGGTTCGGCGTGAGCTCTGCGACGAGGCAATTCGCCTCGGCAAGCTGATCGCCGTCCTGATGCCGGACGAGCCGGAGGTCCTCGGCCTCCTCGCGCTGATGCTCTTCCACGACTCGCGGCGCGAGGCCCGCACCGGCCCCGAGGGCGAGCTCATCCTGCTCGAGGATCAGGACCGGTCGCTCTGGAACTCGGCCCGCATCGAGGAGGGCCGCCGCATCCTGGAGCGAGCCATTCGTCTCCGTCGGCCCGGGCCCTACCAGCTGCAGGCAGCGATCTCGGCCGTCCATGCAGACACACTCGAGACGAAGCAGACCGACTGGCCGGCGATCGCCGCGCTCTACGACCAGCTCGCCCGGCTGGCGCCGTCGCCGATCGTCGAGCTCAACCGAGCGATCGCGATCGCCTTGGCGAGAGACCCGGAGGAGGGCCTGGACCTGATCGCCGCGATCGACGGTCTCGACGACTACCACCTGCTCCACGCCGCCCGAGCCGATCTTCTACGGCGACTCGACCGCCGCTCCGAGGCGGCAGAGGCCTACCGAAAGGCCCTGGCGCTGGACCCAAACCCGGTCGAACGCGCATTCCTCGAGCGCAGGCTCTCAGAGGTGGGCTAGAGCGAGCTCGACCGCCTGCTCGGGGGACTCCGCGCGCTCGATGCCGTCCCCTGCGAGCTGCCACCCCGGCTCGAGGACGACAACGGGCCGACCAAGAGTGCGTGCGAAGGCGATCTCCGCAAGGGTTCCCCAGCTGCCCCCGACGGCGATGACGGCTTGTCCGGAAGCAACGACGGCGAGGTTGCGCGCGTGGCCGATGCCGGTCGCGACGGCGTAGTCGACCCACTCGTTCGCGTCTGCCAGCCGCTCGCCCGGTAGGATGCCGATCGTCGTCCCGCCCGCCGCCTTCGCGCCGCGAGCCGCTGCGGCCATCACTTCGCCGAGCCCGCCCGTGACGACCGTGCAGCCTCGTCCGGCAAGCAGGCGGCCCACCTCCTCGGCCCGGGCCTCATTCTCCTCACCGCTGCCGATCACGGACACCTGGGTACCGGTCATGAGCCGCGATGGTAGAACGGCCGTCATGGCGACCCCGCGCGAGGCGAAGGGAGGGACGTTGATCATCGGCGGCGGGTTCGCCGGCGCGTACGTCGCACGGCTCCTGCGGAAGCGCGGCGCCACGATCGTCAGCCCCGAGAACTTCATGCTCTTCACGCCGCTCCTCCCGGAGGCGGCCTCGGGCACGCTCGAGCCGAGGCACGCCGTGGTCCCACTGAGACTGATGTGCCCCTACGCGGACCTGCTCCTCGGGAACGCCACCGAGCTCGACACGAAACGGCGGCTCGTCCAGGTCGAGACCGAGGACGGCATGTTCCCGATCGGCTACACGCAGCTCGTCGTGGCGATCGGGGCCGTTTCCCGCGTGTTGCCGATTCCCGGGCTCGCCGACCACGGGCTCGGCTTCAAAGATCTCGCGGATGCGATCCACCTCCGGAACCACGTCCTTCGGAGACTCGAGGCCGCCGCCGCAGCCCCCAACGAGACCCATCGGCGCCGCGAGCTGACCTTCGTCTTCATCGGCGCGGGCTACGCGGGGGTCGAAGCACTCGGCGAGCTGGCCGACCTCGTGCGAGACGCCCTGCGCCACTATCCGTCGCTCCGCGACGAGCCGACCCGCTGGGTCCTGGTCGACGCAGCACCCAAGATCCTGCCCGAGATCCCGACCCGCCTCGGCGACTACGCGGCTGCGCAACTCACGCGGCGAGGAGTCGAGATCAAAGTGGAGACGAAGCTCGAGCTGCTCGAACCACACGCGGCCACGCTCTCGAACGGCGAGCGCATCCTCACCAGCACGCTCGTGTGGACGGCCGGGAACCGGCCGAGCCCGGTGCTCAGGGACTTCGGGCTGCCGCTCGACGAGCGCGGCCGCGTACGGGTTGACGAGACCCTCCGCGTCGAAGGCCACGATGATGTCTGGGCGCTCGGCGACAGCGCCCGTGTGCCCAATGGGGCGACACCAGGTCAGCCAGATCCGCCGACGTCACAGCACGCGCTGCGCCAGGCCCGGCGGCTGGCGAAAAACCTCCAGGGAACGCCGAGGCCCTACCGCTACCGCACCCTGGGCCAGGTGGCGACGCTGGGCCGCTACAAGGGCATCGCCGATGTCATGGGCCTGCTCGTTCGCGGCTTCCTCGGCTGGTTCATCACGCGCACCTACCACCTGTACCAGCTGCCTCTTCTCTCCCGAAAGCTCCGCGTGGTCGCCGACTGGACGGTCTCCCTGTTCTTCCGGCGCGACATCGCAGAGCTCGGGCTGCTCGGCCATCCTCGGGGCCTGCGCGATGAGTGAGACCGATCGCTGCATCGCCTTCCTCCGCGACCACGCCTTCCGGATCACGCGCACCGGGCCGGCGGGGCGGTTCGGAACGGCACTGCTCTACGAGGAGCTACCGCGCGTCTGGAGCCTGAACTACCTCCTCGTGGAGCGGGACCTGGACGACGCCACCGCCGAGGCTCTCGCGGCGGAGGCGGACGAGCTACTCGGGGCCGCCGGGCTCCGCCATCGGAAGGTCGAGGTACTCGACGAGGCGGCCGGAGCAACGACTGGCGGGCGAGTTCCAGGCGCTCGGCTGGCACATCGAGCGGGATCTCGTCCAACCGCACCGGCGCCCGGCGGACCGCGAGGTGGACACCTCGTTCGTCGAGGAGGTCGACACCGAGACGCTCGCTCCGGTATGGGCCGAGGCCATGCGAAAGGACTTCGGGAGCGACGATGACGTGATTCGACAGCTCACCGAGCACAAGCAGGTCCTCGCTGCCGACGGCGCTCGCTTCTTCGCCGCCCGCGTCGACGGCGTACTGGCCTCTTACTGCGACCTCTATTCCGACGGACAGACCGCTCAGATCGAGGCCGTGCAGACCCTCGAGCGCTTCCGGAACAAGGGCCTGGCCCGCGCCGTGGTCTCGGCAGCGCTCGCCGTGTCGGAAGCCGAGGGTCACGACTTGACCTTTCTGCTCGCAGACGAAGCGGACTGGCCGAAGCAGCTGTACGAGAAGCTCGGCTTCGACGTGGTCGGCTCTGTGTACGAGTTCACGCTCCGCCGGGCCTGACCTGAGGCACGCATCCCTCGTTCGAGGGATGGCCAAGACCCCCAGCCACCCGATCTCTTTGAGGCATGCGGCGCAGCCCCAGAGACAGCATCATCCCGGTCCTCGCCCTCGGAGCCGGCCTCGCGGCCGTTCCGCTCGCGGCGATGCACTTCTTCTCGCGCGAGAAGGTGCAGTTCGGCGCGGACGTCCATTTCGTCGGCGTCGGCCTGACCGCGCTTCCCGCCGCAGCGGCAGCCGTCGCGCTGACCATCATCGGCGCGCGGCGACGCGACACCCGGACGGTTCTCGTCGGGACCGCGTTCTCCGCGATGGCGGCGCTCCTCGCGCTGCACGGGATCGCGACCCCCGGCATCATCTTCGGTGACAACGGCGTCGTCGCGTTCACGGGCGGCGCGACTCTGCCGATCGGCGGGGCGATCCTCGCCCTCTCGGCGTTGCCCGCCTTCCGCCGCGCAAACGGCGTTCGGCCTTTGCTGATCCTGCAGGGGGTAATGCTCGCCTCGATCCTCGCACTCGGAGTGTCCGGCATGCTGATCCCCGCCCTCGTGCCCTCGGTTCCGGAGGCGCGAAGCGCGCCCGCACTGGCACTGCTCGTAATCGGCCTGGGCTTCTACACGCTCCTCGGACTTCGCGCCCTGCGCACGTTCCTCCTCACCCGCCGGCGCGCCGATCTGTTGGTCGTCGTCGGCATCTCCTGGCTGGCTGCCGCCGTGCCACCTGCCATGCTGCTGCAGTACTTCGAGCTCGGATGGTGGCTCGGTCACGGCTTCGAGCTGCTGGGAATCATCCTCGTCGGAGTTCCCGTCGCGCTCGACCTTCGTCGCGGGGCTCAGTCACGGCCACTCGCAGGCGATCTCTCCGGCGCAGAGCTCGTCACGACGGAGGAGGCGTATCTCGGCTCACACGTGCGGGCACTCACCATTCGCCTCGCCGAGAAAGACGAGTACACCGAGGCGCATACGCGCCGGGTTGCCCTGCTCGCCGTCCAGGTCGGCGAAGAGCTCGACCTCTCGCCGGTACGGGTCCGCTCCCTGGCGACAGGCTCTCTCGTCCACGACATCGGGAAGCTCTCGGTGCCCGACTCGATCCTCAAGAAACCGGGCCCGCTCACGAACGAGGAGTTCTCGGTGGTCAAGCGTCATTCCGACTGGGGAGACCGGATGCTCGGCGATCTCGGCTTCGGTCGAGACGTGCGACACCTCGTCCGGGATCACCACGAGCGGCTCGACGGCTCGGGCTATCCCCATGGCATCAGCGACTCGGCCATCTCACTCGACGCGCGGATCCTCGCGGTCTGTGACGTCTACGACGCGCTGATGTCAAAGCGTGTCTACCGAGACGCGTGGACGCACGAGCGCGCCATTGCGCTCCTGCGCGACGAGAGCGGCTCGTCGTTCGATCCGAAATGCGTCGAGGCACTAGAGCGCGTGATCGCCCGCGAGCGCTCGCCCGAGTCGATCGCTGTCTAGGAGGGTTTGACGGACTTGACTCGTCGCCGGGGTGCGATGGTCGTTCCGAGGCAAGGACGCAGGGAGTCCCAATGCTTTTCTGCATTGGGGCGACTGAGGACGCGGCCTCGGGGCGAGCAGCGCGGCCCGGCGGCTCAGATCCAGTTCGTCAAACCCTCCTAGCTAACTGAGGGCCTTCAGCGCCGTCGACAGCGACTGCTTCGTCGTCAGCACGCCCGCGAAGAGGTCGCCGTGCTTCCGCACGCGGTCGAGCACGACGTCCATCGTGAAGTCGGCCGGGTCGAGGTCCTCGGTCACCTCCTCCCAGCGCAACGGCGTCGAGACGGGCGCGCCTGCCTTCGGCCGCACCGAGTAGACCGACGCGATCGTCTTCCCCTCGCCGTTCTGGTTCGAGTCGATCAGAACGCCGCGCCGCTTCGCCTTCGTCCATTCCGTGGTCACGAGCCCGCGGTAGGAGCGGGCAAGCGCCCCCGCGATGATCGCGGAGAACTGCCGTGTGTCCGCGTAGGTGTGGCGCCGCGTGATCGGCACCAGGACATGGATCCCGTCGGCGCCGCTCGTCTTGACGAAGCTCTCGAGCTGGAGCGCATCGAGCGCCTGCTTGACGAGCAGGGCGACCTCCACCGTCTCCTTGAACCCCACGTCAGGTGATGGATCGAGGTCGAAGAGGACCCAGTCGGGCCGCTCGGGCTTGTCGATCCGCGAGTACCACGTGTTCATGTCGATGCAGCCCATGTTCACCATCCAGAGGAGCGCTAGCTCGTCGTTGACGAGAGGCGCGCGGATGCGCTTCGTGCGGCGCGGGCTCTCGCGTGTCGAGACGTCGATCTCGCGCGTCTCGATCCACTCCGGCATGTGCTTGGGCGCGTCCTTCTGGAAGAAGAACTCGCCCTGCCAGCCGTCGGGGTAGCGCTTCATGGTGAAGGGCCGGTTCTTCAGGTGCGGGACGAGCGCGTCGGCCACCGATCGGTAGTACGCGAGCAGGTCGCCCTTGGTGATGCCCTCCTCGGGCCAGAAGGGCTTGTCGAGGTTCGAGAGCTTGAGCACGCGCTTGCCCTTGCGGATCTCGGTCGCCATCGGCTCCTCGATGCGAACGTCGCGTGCGTCCTTGTCGTTGCGAAGGCCCTTATAGGCGGGCGCTCTCAGCCGGCCGTCGTGCGTCCACTCGACGAACTCGACCTCGGCCACCAGCTTCGGCTCGACCCAGACCACGTCGCCCTTGCGCACCCTCGGCATCTTCGGCAGTTCGGGAAAAGGCGCCTTGTCCCGTTGAAGTGGCTTGAGCATCTTCAGCAGGCGCGCGATCTCCTGTTCCGTGAACCCGGTGCCGACATTGCCCACGTAGACGAGCTTCCCTCCGCGATGAGCGCCGAGCACCAGAGATCCGAGCGTCCCCGAGCGCCGGCCCTGACCCCGCGTGTAGCCCGCGATCACGAACTCCTGGCGGCCGTGCGCCTTGATCTTCAGCCAGTCGCGCGTGCGCTTGCCGGGGAGGTACTTCGACTCGAGCCGCTTGGCCATGATCCCCTCGAGCTTCTGCTGCTTGGCGGCCCGCAGTAAGAGCCCGCCCGTCGTCGAAGGTCTCGGAGAACCGGATGGTCTTGTTCCGCTTGTCGAGCAGTTTCTCGAGCCGTTTTCGGCGCTCGACGAGCGGAAAATCGATGATCGGCTCGCCCTCCACCTCGAGCAGGTCGAAGACGAAGTAGACGATCGGCGTGTCCGCCTTGCCCTGCTGCATGGCGGAGAAGCTCGGGCGGCCGTTCTCGTCGAGGGCGCACACCTCCCCGTCCACCACGCAGTCCGGCGTCTTGAGCGCTTTCGCCAGCTCCTTCGCCACGTTCGCGAAGCGCTGCGTGTAGTCCTGATCCCTGCGAGTCCGAAGCTCCGCCTCGCTCCCGGCCACCGTCGCGATGATGCGATAGCCGTCCCATTTGATCTCGAACTTCCAGCCGGCTCCCCTGGGCACGTCGTCGGCGAGGGTCGCGAGCATCGGGGCGTACGTGCGCCGCGGGGCCTCGCTTGAAACAGCGCCGTCCTGCTCGCGCTTGCGGATGATCAGCCAGTTCCTGGGGTCGCCCGAGAGCTTGGCGGGCACGAGCGCATAGGTCCCTTCGAGACGCTTGCCGTGGAGGCGAACGGTCAGGCCGCCGTTCTTCTTCTCCTCGACGAGCTCGTAGGTCCCCTGGTCCCAGAGCTCAACGGTTCCGGCCCCGTACTGCCCCTTCGGGATCTCGCCCTCGAAGGTCGCGTACTCGAGGGGATGGTCCTCGACGTGAACCGCGAGGTGCTGCTGCCCGGGCTCGAGGGGGACGCCCTTGGGCACCGCCCAGCTCGCCAGCGCTCCGTCCCGCTCCAGCCGGAAGTCGTAGTGCAGCCGGCTCGCGTCGTGTCGTTGCACGACGAAGATGGGCTCCTTGCCGGGCTTGCGGCCGGCGAACGGCTCCGGGGTCTTCTTCGGGTCGCGCTTGCGCTTGTACTCGGCGAGCTTCGCCTTGGCCACGTGACTAGCTTGCCTTGCGTGCTGCCTTCTTGCCGCGCGTGCGCTTCCTCTGTTTCTTCTGCGTCTGCTCGACCGACTCGCGGAGCGCCGCCATCAGGTCGACGACTTCTCCCTCGTCATCCTCGGCCTCCGGCTCGGGCGGCTTCTTGCCCTTGGCCTTCGCCCGGATCAGGCTGCAGCAGCTCCTTGCGGTAGCGGTCGTCGTACTTCTCCGGCTTGAACGGGTCGCTCAGGTTCTCGACGAGGGATTTCGCCATCTCGAGCTCGGCCTTCGGCAGCTGGCCTCTGCCGTCGACCTTCTCCGCCTGACGAATCTCGTCGGGGTAGTACATGGTCTCCAGCAGAAGCGCGCCTTCGTAGGGCCTGAGCGCCGCGAGGTGCTCCTTGTTGCGGATGACCACCTTCGCAATGCCCACCTTCCCGGTCTCGTCGAGCGCCTTGACCAGAAGGCGATAGGGCTTCTCGGCGCCCTCCTGCGGAACGAGGTAGTACGCCTTGCGGAAGTAGATCGGGTCGATCTCTTCGAGCGAGACGAAATCGCAGATGTCGATCGAGTGCGTCAGCTCGATGTCGAGTCGATCGAGATCCTCGTCCTCGAGTGGAACGAACCGGCCCTTCTCGATCTCGAACCCGCGGACGATCTCGTCGGCATCGACGTGCTCGCCTGTGTCCTTGCGCACCTTGTCGTACCCGATCGGGGTCAGATCGTCCTTGTGGAGGAAGTGGAACTTCAACTCCTTGGAGTCGATCGCCGAGTGCATCTTCACTGGAACGCTGACCAGCCCGAAGGAGATCGTTCCGCTCCAGATCGCTCGCGGCATGCCTTCCTTGTACCAGCCGACGCCGAGTTGGAAACGTCCGATGAGCAGGAGATGTTTGCTTTTTCTGCAGATGGCGATACATGACTTGGGATTCGGGGCGATATGCCTCGAAAAGCTCGTCCCAACATCAGGGGGTCAGCGTCTGAGGCCGGCTAAACGCCGGCCTCGGCGCATTTTGGACCCGGGGAAAACACTGTGGACGCTGTGGACGGCTTTCCCCTGTGGAAACTGTGGATAAGTCGTCGAAGCCGCTCAGCGAGCGGGGGCGGCGTGTGTTTCCGAGCCCGCCCTGGCGCCGTAAATTCCGAGCGAGCGGAACCGATCCCGGCGCCTGCGGCGCAGATCCTCTCCTGGAACCCCGATCAGCTCCTCGAAGGCGTTCTTGATCACTTCGCCGAGCAGAGCGGCCGCTTCGTCGTGGTCGGTGTGGGCGCCGCCCTCGGGCTCGGGGACGATCACGTCGATGACTCCGAGCTCGTGGCAGTGCAACGCATCGGGCTTCAGGGCCGCCGCCGCCTTCATCTTCTCCGCCCCGTCTCGCCAGAGGATCATCGCGCAGCCTTCGGGCGAGATCACGCTGTACATCGCGTTCTGCTGCATGAGCACGCGGTCTGCGAGCGCGATCGCAATCGCGCCGCCCGAACCGCCCTCGCCGATGATGCAGGCGACCGTGGGAACGGTCAGCCTGCGCCATCAACGCCTGCGAGCGGGCGATCGCGCCGCCCTGGCCGTGCTGCTCAGCCGCCACTCCCGGATACGCGCCGGGCGTGTCGACGAAGGTGACGAGCGGGAAGCCGTGGCGTTCGGCGATCTCCATCGCTCGCATGGCCTTGCGGTAGCCCTCGGGATAGGCCATCCCGAAGTTCCGCTGCGCCCGCTCCCTGCGTCTCGACCCTTCTGGTGGCCGATCACGGCAACCGTGCGACCGTCGAAAGCTGCCCGAGCCCGGTGACGAGGGCGCGGATCCTCGGCCCGGGCCCGGTCTCCGTGCAGCTCGACGAAGTCTTCGAACAGGCGCTCGACGTAATCGAGCGTGTACGGGCGGTCGTCGTGCCGCGCGAGCTCGACGAACTTCCAGATCTCCTCGTCGGTGGCGCCCTCCTGGATGCGCTCGAGCTGACGCTGAAGGCGCTCGAGCTCACCGGACAGCCGCGGGCCACGCAGCAGCGGCAGGCTGCGGAGACGGCTCAGCCGCTCGCGAAGACGGAGCTCGGCTTCACCCGGCATGTGAGAAGAGGCGCAGGAGCTTCGCCAGGAAGCCGCGCAGCTCGGGCCGGGGCACGATCGCATCGACGTGCCCGTAGCGGAAGTTGGACTCGGCCAGGCCGAAGTCCTCGGGCAGTTTCTCCCGGGTCGTGCCCTGGACCACGCGCGGGCCGGTGAAGGCAAGCAGGGCGCCCGGCTCGGCCACGCAGACGTCGCCGAGGCTGGCGAAGCTCGCCAGGACACCGGCCGTGGTCGGATGGGCCATGACGCTGATGAAGCCGCAGCGGGCGTCGCGGAGGTCCTCCACGGCGCAGACCGTCTTCGGCAGCTGCATCAGCGAGAGGATCCCCTCCTGCATGCGCGCGCCGCCGGACGCGGTGATCGAGATCAGCGGCACGCGACCCTCGATCGCGCTCTCCGCGGCGCGGCTGAACTTCTCGCCGACGACGCTGCCCATGGAGCCGCCCATGAAGGAGAAGTCCATGACCGCGAGCTCGCAGGGGCGCTCCTCGATCGCCGCGCGGCCGATGATCATCGCGTCGCCGAGCCCCGTCCCCAGCTCGGCCTCGACGAGCCGCTCCGGGTACGGGACGAACGTCGAAGAAGTCGAGCGGATCCTCCGAGCGCAGGTCGGCCGCCTCCTCCTCGAACGTGTCCTCGTCCGCCACCTGGGTGACCCGCTCGCGGGCGCGCACCGGAAAGTGGAACCCGCAGTGCGGGCAGACGCGCAGGTTCGCCTCGAGCTCGTCGTCTCTGTAGTGCGAATCGCACTTCGGGCACGTGTTCGGGTGCGGCGTCTCGTCCCGCGCTTCCTCGGGAAGGTTGCGGTGCTCGATGGAGACGTCGATCTTGGCGGCCACGCCTCGATTATCCCGTAACTCGCTCGAAGCGAATGTCTCGCCGCGCAACGTGCATGCCGGCGCGCTCGTAGAGCCGCACCGCGCCGGTCGGGTTCTCGGCGTCGACCCCGAGGCCGACCGTCTTCAGGCCGAGGCTTGCGAAATGCGCGAACACGTGCTGGAGCAGCGCGAGTGCCAGACCCCGGCGGCGGTAGGCGGGCCGGACGCCGATGATGCTCACCCACCCCAGGTCCGGCTCGGTCTCGGAGCTGCCTGCAGATGGCGACCGCGGCCACCTCGTCGCCTGTCCTCGACGAGGAACCAGTGCTCGGGCTGGAACTACTCGCCCATGTACCAGTGGGCCCAGGTCTCGTAAGGGGTCTGGCGTGAAGCCCCACGTGTCTGCGAAGGAGTCCATGTGCGCCTCTCACGCGGCCCGCTCGTCGCCTTCGCGAAAGCGTCCGGACGGTGAAGCCGTCGGGCCAGACCGGCTCGTGGAGGTCGCCTGCGAGGTCGATCTCCATCCGGAAGGAGTGCCGGAACAGGGCGGAAGCCTGCCCGCTCGTACGCCTCGTGGAGCTCGGGTCGCTGCTCGGGCGCCCAGCCGCGCACGTGGGCCGGCTCGTGGGCGGCAGCGCGTTCGGCGATGGCCTCGAGCAGCGGCTGGTACGCAGCTGGGTCGGCCCGCGCACGTCGAGCCAGGCCGTCTCGCCGTGTGCGAATCACGTCGGCGTAGCCGACGAGCCGACCCTCGGCCTCTGCGACGAGCACGTCGTCCGGGAAGTCGACGTCGGGGGCCGACCAGTCCTCGCGCAGCTCGCGGCCGTCATGTCGGCGGTGCCGTAGAGCCGGCGCGAGTGCTCGTTCGAAGACCTCGGCCGCTGCCTCCGACCTCGTCCTCGCGCGCGATGTCGGACCTCGACCGCGCTCACTGCGGGCACCAGCTCGTCGGCGGTGTCGGGAAGTGCCGAGAGGTCGGGCAGCTCGCGGTCCGGCTCCGGCTCGGCCTGCTCGCCCAGCCGGTTGACCCAGATCGTTCGCAGCCCGAGCTCCTTCGCCGGGCGCGACGTCGTGGAAGAGGCTCGCGGCGACATGGACGTGATGCTCCCGGTCGGCCGTCGTCGCCTCGAAGAAGCGCTCCCAGTGAGCGTGGGCAGGCTTGTAGGACTGGACGTCCTCCGCCACGACGGCGAGGTCGAAGGGAACGCCGAGCTGCTTCTGGGAAGCGGCGATCAGGTCGCGGTCGCTGTTCGAGAGGATGGCGAGCTTCCAGCCGCGGTTCCGCAGCTCCGCCAGCGCGTCCGGCACCTCGGGAAACGGCTGCCAGTCCGGCAGCGAGCGGGCCAATGCGCCGGCCTCGCCTTCGGGCGGCTGCAGCCCCTCCTCGCGGAGGAGCTCCTCGAGGGCGAGGGTCAGGACTTCGCGGTAGCTGCGGTAGGTCTCGGACTCGAGCTCGGGCTCGAGCTCGTGGTAGCGCTGGAGCAGGCGCGGAGCGGCCTCGGCGCCGAACATGCGCTCGAGCTCACGCGCTGATCCCGCCGTTCCAGTCGATCAGCGTCCCGTAGCAGTCGAAGGTGGCCCAGCGCTGCACGAAGCTAGTCGTCGAACTCGCGGAAGACGATGCACGCGTTGTGCCCGCCGAAGCCGAACGAGTTCGAGACGGCGACCTTCACCTCGGCCTCGCGGGACTCGTTCGGCACGTAGTCGAGGTCGCACGCCGGATCGGGCGTCTCGTAGTTGATCGTCGGCGGAAGCGTGTTCTTGTTCACGGCGAGGATCGTGAAGACCGCCTCGACGGCCCCGGCAGCTCCCAGGCAGTGGCCGGTGGCGCCCTTCGTCGAGGACACCGGCGTGGCTCGCGCGACCTCCTCGCCGAGCGCGCAGCTTGATCACCTTCGTCTCGCTCGCGTCGCCGAGCGGTGTCGAAGTGCCGTGAGCGTTGATGTAGTCGACGTCCTCCGGCTGAGATGCCTGCGTCGGCCAGGGCCATCCTCATCGCACGCGCCGGGTTCGCTCCCGGTCGGGTCGGGCTCCGTGACGTGCTTCGCGTCGGACGAGAGCCCGTAGCCGAGGATCTCGGCGTAGATCTTGGCCCCTCGCGCCTTGGCGTGCTCGAGCTCCTCGAGCACGATCACCGCTCCCGCCTCGCCCATCACGAAGCCGTCGCGCGCAGCGTCGAAGGGCCGGCTCGCCTTCTCGGGCGCGTCGTTCCTCCGTGAGAGCGCGCGCATCGCGCTGAACCCGGCGATGCCGACCGACGTCACGCCGGCCTCGGTCCCGCCTGCGAAGACGGCGTCGGCGCGGCCGAGCCGGATCATGTCGGTCGCCTCGCCGATCGCCATGTTGGACGCCGCGCACGCGGTGCACTGCGACGAGAGCGGCCCGCGCGTGCCGAGCTCCATCGAGACCCAGGCGGCGCCCATGTTCGGGATGATCTGCGGGATCGAGAACGGGTTCACACGGTCGGGGCCGCGCTTCAGGAGCTGGTCGTAACAGTCCTGGAAAGCCTTGAGCCCGCCGATGCCGGTGGCGATCGAGGCGCCGATGCGCTCGGCTTCGGGCTCGACGTCGAGCCCCGAGTCCGTCTCGGCCTGGCGGGCCGCGGCCACGATCATCTGCGCGAAGCGGTCCATGCGCCGCGCCTGCTTGTGGTCGAGCCACTGGCGCGGGATCGAAGTCCTTCAGCTCGCACGCGAAGTTGACCGGGTACGCGCTGGCGTCCCACTGCTCGATGTCCGCCGCGCCGGATTTCCCGGCCACGCAGGTTCTCCCACGTCGACTCGACGTCGTTGCCGAGCGGCGTCACAGCGCCCATGCCCGTCACGACGACGCGTCGGCGCCCGTTCAGCGATCCGTTCGTCACATTCCCAGCCCTCCGTCGACGAGCAGCACCTCGCCCGTGATGAACGAGGCCTCGTCGGAACAGAGGAAACGTACAGCTCCGGCGATGTCCTCCGGGTCGCCCAGGCGGCCGAGAGGCGTGTTAGCCGAGCATGGCCTCGCGGGCCTCCTCGGGCAGCTCGTCCGTCAGGCGCGTCTTCACGTACCCCGGCGCGACGACGTTCGCGCGTACTCCACGGCTGCCGAGCTCGCGCGCGAGGGACTTCGTGAAGCCGATGATCCCGGCCTTCGACGCGCTGTAGTTCGTCTGGCCCCAGTTGCCGCGGAGCCCGACGATGCTCGAGATGTTCACGATCGCACCGGCACGCCGCTTCATCATTCCCCGCGACGCGGCGCGGCAGGTGTAGAAGACGCTGCTCAGGTTGGTCTCGATCACGTCGCGCCAGTCGGCGTCGGACATGCGCGCGAGCACGCCGTCACGGGTGAGGCCCGCGTTGTTGACGAGGATCGCGATCTCGCCCGCCTCCTCGACGAGCGCCTTCGCCTGCTCCGGGTCGGAGACGTCTGCCTGAACTGCGCGGCCTCCGATCTCGGTTGCGACGGCTTCGGCCTCCTCGGCACCGGAGCGGTAGCCGACGACGACAGCAGCGCCCGCGCCGGCGAGCTCGACGGCGATCGCCCGGCCGATGCCACGAGACCCTCCGGTGACGAGGGCTGTCTTTCCCTCGAGCGAGCAGAACCCGGCGCTAGGCAGTGGAGATTGTCTCCTCGACCTTGTTGAGCCCGGCGAGATTGTTCACCGAGACGGCCTTCACTGTGCGGTCGATCCGCTTCAGGAGACCTGAGAGCACATTGCTCGGTCCGACCTCGACGAAGACGCGTGCGCCTTCCTCGATCAGCCCGCGCGCGGCCTGCGTGAACTTCACCGGCGCCGTGAGCTGCTCGACGAGGAGCGTCGCCATCCGGTGCGCAGGCTCGATCTTGGCGGTGACCGTCGACATGAACGGCGCAACGGGATCCTTGAAGCGGACGCGCTCGAGCGCCGGCCGCAGCCGGTCGGCCGCGCGCGCGACCAGGGGGCTGTGGAACGCACCCGAGACCTTGAGCTTCACGGTGCGCCGCGCACCGGCCGCTTCCGCCCGTTTGCAGCAGCTCGTCGACGGCAGCCTGTGTTCCGGACACGACGATCTGGCCCGGGCAGTTGTAGTTCGCGGGCCAGACTCCGTCGATCTCGGCGCAGAGCTCCTCGACGACGGGGTCGTCGAGCCCGAGGATCGCGGCCATGGAGCCGTTGCTCTCCCGGGCGGCCTCGTCCATCGCCAGGCCGCGTTCGCGCACCAGGGCGATCGACTCCGCGACGTCGAGGGAGCTCGCGGCCGCCAACGCCGTGAACTCGCCGACCGAGTGGCCGACGACGAAGTCGGGATGCAGCCCGCGCGCGTTCAGCGCCGCCAGCACGGCGAGGCTCGTCGCGACCAGCGCAGGCTGTTGGACGTCCGTGCGGACCAGCTCGTCGAGCGGCGCCTCGAAGCACAGGCGCTCGAGATCGAGCCCGGAGGCCTCGCTTCCTTTGCGAAAGACATCCATCGCCTCGGGCACCGATTCGGCGATCTCACGACCCATGCCCACCTCGAGCGAGCCCTGTCCTGGGAAGCAGAATGCGACCTTCATGAGCCAACCTTTCCGTTTGCAGTCCACTCGATCAAGGCCGAGCCCCAAGTCAGGCCCGCGCCCATCCCGGTCATCAGCACGAGCTCTCCCGGCCGCAGCCGCCCATCGGCCTCTGCATCGGCAAGTGCCAGCGGGATCGAGCCGGACGACGTGTTGCCGTACCGATCGACGTTGACGACAGTCTTCTCTTCGGGAATGCCGAGCTTCTTCCTCGCGTGCTCGATGATGCGGACGTTCGCCTGGTGCGGAACGTAGACGTCGACATCGTCCACCGACACTCCGGAATTTTCCAGCACCTTCTCGGCCGATTCGACGAGCACCCGAGCGGCGAACTTGAAGACCTCGCGGCCGTTCATCTTCACGTAGTGGTCGCCCTCGGCAACCGTCTCGGCCGACGTGGGCTCGCGGGAGCCACCGGCCGGTAGGTAGAGCTGCGGGCCACCGGACCCGTCGGCTCCGAGCTCGAAGCCGAGGAACCCGCCCTCGGACACGCGCTCCATGCACGACGGCGCCGGCGCCGTCGCCGAAGAGGACGCACGTGCTGCGATCCCCCCAGTCGACGATCTTCGAGAGCAGGTCACCGCCGACGACGAGCGCCCGGTTGGCCAGGCCCGCCGAGACCATGCTGTGCGCTTGCGCGATCGCGTAGACAAAGCCCGTGCAGCCGGCCGAGAGGTCGTAGGCGGCCGCATTCTTCATGCCCAGCTGGTCGGCCATGATCGCGCTGGTCGAGGGAAAGGCCATGTCCGGGGTAACCGTGGCGACGATCAACAGGTCGATCGAGTCAACGTCGCCACCGGCCTGCTCGAGAGCGTCCCTGGCTGCGGGCAGCGAGACGTCCGAGAGCGCTTCGTCTGCCGCCGCCACCCGGCGTTCCTTGATGCCCGTGCGCTCGATGATCCACTCGTCGGACGTGTCGACCATCTTCGAAAGCTCGTCGTTCGTCAGCACGCGCTCCGGCGCGTTGCAGCCGATGCCCGTGATCGAGATGCGGCCGTTCGATGTGGCGCTGCCGATCAACTTCGGTCCACCGCGAATGTCAGCGTTCCGCGCGCGGCCAGCTCGCCGTCGACGTGGGCCGTCGCGCGCCCCTTGCCAATCGGCCCCCGGACGCGCTCGAGCACGCACGTCAGCTCCAGCTCGTCGCCGGGCTGGACGAGCCGCTTGAAGCGCACGTCGTCGATGCCGGCGAAGAGCGCCAGCCGGCCACGGTTCTCCTCCTCGGAGAGGACGGCGACCGCGCCGGTCTGCGCCATGGCCTCGACGATCAAGACCCCGGGCATGATCGGCCGGCCGGGAAAATGCCCCGCGAGATACCACTCGTCCTCGCGCACGGTCTTGCGCGCGACGGCACGGACGCCGAGCTCCAGCTCGACGACCTCGTCGATGAGGAGGAACGGCTCACGATGGGGCAGGATCGCCTCGATCTCTGCCCGCCCGAGCGGCGTCTCAAGGCGGGTTGCCACGAGCCGCCTAGTCTAGTGACGATGGACACTCTCGCCGCTGAAAACGTCGTGCCGAAGCTCCGTGGCCGCTTCGGCCGGCCGTATCTCTACTTCGAGAAGTGCCCGTCGACGCAGCGCCTGATCGGCCCCGACCAGGTCGAGGGAGCTGTCGCCGTGGCGGAGGAGCAGACCGAGGGGCGCGGGCGCCTGGGCCGCACGTGGATCTCGCCTCCCGGCGTCAGCATCCTCTGCTCCCTGCTGCTCGAGCCGGCCGTCGACACAGCTCGGCTCCCGGAGCTCACGGTCGTCGCGGGTGAGGCGTGCGCCGAGGCCATCGGCCGCGTGACAGGCCTCGAGCCGCGCATCAAGCTGCCGAACGACGTCCTCCTCGGCGAGCGGAAGGTCGCCGGGATCCTCGCCGAGGCGCGAGACGGACGCGTGGTGCTGGGCATCGGCATCAACGTGAACGTCAAGCCGGCGACGCTCCCGAAGGACCTGGCAACACCGGCCACTTCCCTCCTCGGCGAGCTCGGCAAGCCGGTCGACCGGGCCGAGCTCCTCGTCACACTCCTCGAGTCGCTCGAGCAGCACTACGACCGCTGGTTAGCGAAGTAGCGGAGCCGTCTCGTTCCCCGCGAAATCGCGGGCGACGGCACGGATCGACGTGAACGCGCCGCCGGACGGCACCGTGAACCGCCCAGGCGTCAGCCGCCGCACCCTCACGACTCGCGACCCGTCGAGAGTCACGGTGAGGTCGGCGGGCTCGTTGATCGAGAACCGGAGCTGGGGCGCCGACACGAGGAGCAGCTTGGGAGCGGCCAGATCCAGCGCGAAATCGACCGCCTGGACGACCGTCGAAACCGGAGTCGTGGCCCGCACGACGACCTTGTACTCTCCCGCCCCCAGGCGTCCCGCGAAGCGACCGTTCCACTCGATCGCCTGCGGACCACCGAGGCGCGGGCCTGCGAAGACCTGGCCCAGCGTCTTCCCCTTTCGCTGCACGGAGACAGTGACGCGCGCCGGCCCGTTGAGCCCGAAGCGGAACTGCGTCGTGTCCCACCGCCCGTCGGCGTTGGGCGAGAACACCTGCGGCACGATCCGCACACCGATGAGCGCTCGGTTGACGATCACGGTCACCGTCGCGGTCGTCTCGATGCCGGCGGCACTCCGCGCGGAGAGCAGGATCCCGTAGCGGCCGTCTGGGACACCGGCTCCGTCCCAGCGGAAGGTGTGACGGCCCGCGAGCTTCGACTCCGTGAAGAGCGTTGCAAGCGGAGCGCCGAGCGGATCCACGACCGTCGCGGTCACGGTGGCCGGCGCAGTAATCCTGTACTCCACGGTCGTCGTCTCTTGACGCCCATCGCCGTTCGGGGTGATGAGCGCGGGTCGAGCGAGCGCTGTGAGGGCGGCCCGCTGAACTGTCCCCGCGATGATTCCGGTGGCGGGTCGCACCGTGGGACCGGCGTCGATCGCGTACATGTAGCGGCCCGCCGGCACCGTACGCGCATCCCAGACCCAGTCCACTGCAGTTCCTTCACCTTCGCCGGTGGCGACCACCGTGTTGCTCTGGTCGGTGACGACGACGCTCCAGGGCAGCGGCTCCGTGAGTCGTGCGGTGAAGCGCACCATCCCGCCGGGACCACCGACCGCGCGCGGCGAGTAGAGCTTCGGCAGGCCGAGCTCGGAGACCATGCGCCCGATGTTGTTCAGCTCGGCGTAGAGGCGCCCTCCGGGGCACGACGTGAAACCGGTGTCGCGGTGTCCGGAGATCGCTCGCAGGATGACGGGCGAACCGGTCGGAAAGCGCGGATTCCCCGTGGACGTCCAGTTGGTCAGGCTGACCGGGTCGAGGTGACCGACGTCGAGCCGCCAGGCCAACAAACGTGTCAGGGCGGTCCGGGCAGCCGGAGTCACGGCTCCCGCGTCGTAGTTGCCGAACAGCGCGACTCCGACCGAGCCGGTGTTGAACCCTGCCGCGTGAGCGCCGACGACGTTCCGGTCGATGCCACCGAAGCGGCCCTCGAAGACCTGGCCGTACTTGTCGACGAGAAAGTTGTAGCCGATGTCGTCCCAGCCGTTCGAGCGCACGTGGTACAGCTGGATGCCGCGCACGATCGCCGCCGACTGCGTCCTCGTGTACGTGTTCGAACCGGCGGTGTGGTGAACGATCGCGAAACGCAGCGCGTCCGCGTACCTGGTGCGTCCTCGACGGATGCGCTCGTTCGCGCCCCAGGCGAGCCGGGAGAGGATCAACGGAGCGTCGGCCACCGAGATCGCCCGCGGCGGGACTCCTCCGGCGGGGCTCCACACGTACTGCGCCCGAACCCGGCGCACCCGGCCGCGCGTCCTGACCTGCAGGCGGTTCGACGCTCCCGTCCAGTACGGGTTCCCGATCCGCCAGCCCGGCTTGCCACCCTCACGTCCAGGGTCGGGAGCATCCTCGGCCTCGGGGGCCGCCTCACGCCACCCGCTCCACTGACCTCCGATCGCCTTCGTGCGGAACGAGACCTCGCCGCTGCCCTGCCAGTGCAGGCCGACGAGGTTGAACCTGGGCGCAGCCAACTCCCGGCCGGCCGACACGTCACGTGCGACCGCCGAGAGGCCGGCGCCGAACGCGGTCGAGGGCACGACGAACAAGGAGATGAGGGCGATGAAGAGTGATCTCATGGGCGGCGAAGGCTTCCTACGGAACCAGAGACCGCCTTCGCCAACAAGGCTGCCGGGCCTTCCCAGATAGAATTCTTACAAGTGTGAAAGGGCCGCTCCTGGGGACATTTTTCGTCGTGGCCTGCGTGGCTGCGGCCCTGGTTCCTGCTGTCACAGGCGCTCCCGACCGCCCGCGCGTCCTCGCCGTCGAGTTCGAGAACGACGTCAACCCGGTCACGGCGGACTACGCAACCGGCGAGATCGAGCGGGCAAATGACGAGGGGTACGACGCGATCGTAATCCTGCTCGACACTCCGGGCGGGCTCTCGGAGGCGATGCGTGACATCTACAAGAAGGAGCTCGCGTCCCGCATCCCGGTGATCGTCTACGTGTCCCCCGAAGGTGCCCGCGCTGCCTCGGCGGGAGTCTGGATCGGACAGGCGGCCGACGTCCTGGCGATGGCGCCGCAGACGAACCTCGGCTCGTCGACGCCGATCTCGTCGGGCGGCGGGAACATCCCGTCCGATCTCAAGCGGAAGGTGATCAACGATGCGGCGAAGTCGCTCCGCGGCCTGGCCGAGGAGCATGGGCGCAACGGCGACTGGGCGGAACAGGCGGTCCGGAAAGCCTCGAACCTGACCGCACGCGAGGCGCTGCGCATGAACGTGATCGATGTCGTCGCGCCCAGCCTGCCGGCGCTCCTCCAGCAGCTCGAGGGCTACAAGACGAAGCCGAAGGGTCACGTGTTGCATCTCTCCGGAGCCGAGATCGACCGCGTCGAGATGTCGCTCTGGAAGAAGATCCTCGACACGCTCATCGACCCCGAGCTGATCGTGCTCTTCCTGTCCATCGGGACCCTCGGGATCGTCGTCGAGCTTTGGAATCCCGGCCTCATCTTCCCGGGCACCGTGGGCGGGATCTCGTTGATCCTCGGCCTCTTCGGATTGCAGGTGTTGCCCATCAGCGCCGCCGGCCTGCTGCTGATGGTGCTCGCGTTCGGCTTCTTCGGTGCCGAGGCGTTCGTACCGAGCCACGGGGCCTTAACCGTCGCCGGAGCGTGTTGCTTCATCATCGGCGCACTACTCCTCTTCGACCCCGCCGGGGAGAGCTACCAGGTTTCGCTGACCGTCGTGCTCGCGATCGCCGGAACGCTGGCCGCGATGATGGCGCTCGTCGCGACGAAGATCGTGCATGTGCGCAAGCTGGCGCCGGTCACCGGGCAGGACGAGATGGTCGGCCAGGTGGGCGTGGTGCGCGAGACCCTCAACCCGGTGGGCCAGGTCTTCGTGCACGGTGAGCTCTGGCAGGCCCAGAGCAACGGCGGGCCGATCCCGGCCGGAAGCCAGGTGCGCGTCGAGGGCATCGACGGGCTCACCCTCCGGGTCGCGCCGGTTACCTAGCCTGGCATCTATAGGATCGCATCGTGGCCGCGCTCATCGGTCTTGCCGCAGTCGCCCTGGTTCTGCTGGTCGTTCTCTCCTCGGCCGTCCGGGTGGCACGTGAGTACGAGCGGGGCGTCATCTTCCGGCTCGGCCGGCTGAGGTCGCCGCCCAAGGGCCCGGGTCTGTTCCTCCTGATCCCGATCATCGACAAGATGGTTCGAGTCGACCTGCGAACGGTGACGCTGAACGTCCCGCCGCAGGAAGTGATCACGAAGGACAACGTCCCGGTCCGCGTCAACGCGGTCGCCTACTTCCGGATCATCGATCCCGAGAAGGCGATCGTGCAGATCGAGAACTTCATGGTCGCCACCTCACAGATCGCGCAGACGACCCTGCGCAGCGTGCTCGGCCAGCACCAGCTCGACGAGCTGCTTTCCGAGCGCGACAAGATCAACGAGATCCTGCAGCGGATCATCGACGAGGCGACCTCGCCCTGGGGCATCAAGGTCTCGATCGTCGAGGTCAAGGACGTGGAGATCCCCGGCGGGATGCAGCGCGCGATGGCCCGCCAGGCCGAGGCCGAGCGCGAGCGCCGCGCGAAGGTCATCGCCGCCGAAGGTGAGTTCCAGGCCTCGGAGCGACTCAAGGACGCCGCCGAGGTCATGGCGCGCGAACCCGATGTCCCTCCAGCTGCGCTTCCTGCAGACGATGCTCGAGATGTCGTCCGAGCGTTCGTCGACGATCATCCTGCCGCTTCCGATCGAGCTCTTCCGGCCGCTGATCGAAGGCTCGAGCGGCTACGGAACCAAAAGCTGACCGCTCCTGAGGTTCGGCGAGACCCGATCTCGGGGCGAACCGTCGTCATCGCGCCGGCGAGAGCGAAGCGCCCGGGCGCCAAGCGCGGGGAGCTCGAGCAGGAGACCCCTGACGAGCTCGAGCGGTGCCCGTTCTGCGAGGGCCGGGAGGACCGCACCCCGCCCGAGGTGTTCGCAGTTGCGCCCCCAGGTCGGGAGCCCGACACCTCGGGCTGGCAGGTCCGCGTCGTCCCGAATCTCTATCCGGCCTTCGACCGGCAGGAGGTCGTCGTCCACTCGCCGCGCCACGTGCGCTCGCTCGCCGACCTCGCGGAGGACGAAATCGCGCCGATCGGCAGCGCCTGGGAGCAGCGGCTGGCCGCCGCGCGAGCCGAGGGCTTCCCCTACGTCCAGATCCTCCTCAACGAAGGGCGTGAGGCCGGAGCGAGCCTTCCGCACAGTCACTCGCAGCTCGTCTGGCTGCGCGAAACCCCGCCCGAGCCCGCGGCGGAGCTGACGAATCTGCAGGCCGAGGATTGCGCGCTCTGCGCCCTCCTCGCGGAGCACGAGCCCCTCGCGATCGATTCCGCGGACGGCGTACAGCTCCTGGCCCACCCGGCCGGGCGCGCACCGTACGAGCTGCTGATCGCTCCGACGGAGCATCGGCCGGACGGAGACGCGGACCTATTCGCGGCCGCGCTCCGGCTCCTGCGTAGCGGAATCGGCCGGCTGCGCGCCGTCGAAGGCCCGGTCCCGATCAACGCCTGGGCCCATGCCGGCGGCCACTGGCATCTCGAGGTGCTACCGCGGCTGACCGTGCTCGCGAGCCTCGAGCTCGGAGCAGGTCTCTACGTCAATTCGATGCCGCCGAAAGAAGCCGCGAAGGCGCTACGAGACAGTGGCTCCCTCTAGCTTCGCCGAGCCGTTCTGGCCTTGACGCTCACGAAAACTACGAGCAGCTTCGATGGCAGCGCCGAGGTTCAAGCCCTTGTCCTTCGCCTGTTTGATCAACATGACCGTCTCGAGCGCGTCGATGTCGTAGATCCGCTGCTTGTGACCTTTCGTCGGGATCTGGGCTTTGTTCGTCCAGTAGTCGAGCTGCATCTTCGAGATGCCTGCGATCTGGCAGACCTGGCCTAGATAGAGCTCGACTTTGTCGAGATGATCGGCTAGGTCAATGGGTTCAAGGAGATCCACCTGCCCGGCGGCCATACGTTCCCTCCCTCTGGAGACGTTGACCCCATGCGGCCAAGGTATAACGCTATGGCGCTCGCTTGTGAAGGGTACTTAGCGAAAACCGCTACAAATTGCGGCCGATTTCCTGCCGAAACCTACTCCTCGGCAGGCTCGTCTTCAACAGTCTCGACCGCGGCGGGCTCGACTCCGTCGACAACGGCTTCGGCCTCGATGACCTCATCCTCATCGGACTCGACCACCGGTGCCAGGGTCGAGACGAGCTCGCTCTTCTTCAGCCGCATCACGATCACGCCCTGCGTCGAGCGCCCGAGGCGCTTGATGTCGTCGACCGCCATCTTGATCACGGTGCCGCCCGTCGAGATCAGCATCACCTGGTAGCCCGACCGCACGACCCGCGCGCCGGCGAGCTTGCCCTTGGCCTCGGTGAGCTGCACGGTCTTCACGCCGAGGCCTCCGCGGCCCTTGACCGGGTACTCGTCGATCCTCGTCCGCTTCCCGTAGCCGTGATCGGTGACGACGAGCAGGTCGGCGTCGTTCTCGGCGCGGTTGATCTCGATCACCTCGTCGCCCTTGCGCAGGTTCATCCCGCGCACACCGCCGGTCGCCCTGCCCATCGGGCGGGTGTCCGACTCGTGGAAGCGGATCGCCTGCCCCTTGCGCGAGACCATGAGGATGTCGTCGTTGCCCGACGAGTGGATCACGCCGACGAGCTCGTCCTTCGGGCGCAGGTTGATGGCGATGATGCCGTCGGCCTTGAGCGGCGTGTTGTAGTCCGCGAACTTCGTCTTCTTGACCATCCCCTTCTTCGTCGCGAAGACCAGGAACTCGGCCTCCTTGAACTCACGGGTGGCGATCACCGCGCGGATGGTCTCGCCTTCGCGGAACGGCAAGAAGTTGGCGATCGCGCGCCCCTTGCCCTGCCGCGTGCCGAGCGGAAGCTCGTGGACCTTCAGCCGGTAGACCTTCCCCACCGAGGTGAAGAAGAGGATGTAGTCGTGAGTCGAGGCGACGAACAGGTGCTCGATGAAGTCGTCGTCCTTCAGCCCCATGCCCATCACGCCCTGGCCGCCGCGACGCTGCTCGCGGTAGGTGCCGACCGGTAGCCGCTTCACATAGCCGGCCTGGGAGATGGCGATGACCATGTCCTCCTCGGCGATCAGGTCCTCGAGCTCGAACTCCTCCTCGGCCGCGATGATCTCGGTGCGGCGCTCGTCGCCCTTGCCGTAGATCTCCTTGATCTCGTGCGAGCTCCTCGCGAATGACGCCGTCGATGCGAGCCGGGTCGCCGAGGATCGCCCGCAGCTCCGCGATGCGCTCCTGGAGGTCGTTGTACTCGGTCTCGACCTCGCTACGACCGAGCGCGGTCAGCCGCTGGAGCCGAAGGTCGAGGATCGCCTGCGCCTGGATCTCCGAGAGCTCGAACTGCTCCTGCAGCCCGGTGCGCGCAGCGTCGACGTCGGCCGAGGCGCGGATCAGCGCGATCACGGCATCGAGGTTGTCGAGCGCCTTGAGGTAGCCCTCGAGGACGTGCGCCCGGGCCTCTGCGCGGCGCAGCTCGTGCTTCGACCGGCGCGAGATGATCTCGCGCTGGTAGTCGAGGTAGTGGCGGATCATCTCGAGCAGCGAGAGCGTCCGCGGCACGCCTTCGACGAGCGCGACCGCGTTGTAGCCGAACGTCGTTTGCAGCGGGGTGTGCTTGAACAGCTTGTTGAGCGCGACCTGCGGGATGGCGTCTCGCTTCAGCTCGACGTAGATGCGCATCCCGTCCTTGTCGGAGTGGTCCTGCAGCGCCTCGTCCGTCATCGGGACCTCGCTCAGCGTCCCGGCCTTGACGAGGTCGGCGATCTTCTCGATCACGCCGCCCTCACCGCCCTTGCGGACGCCGTACGGGAGCTCGGTGATGATGATCGCGTTCTTGCCGCCGCGCAGCACCTCGATGTGCGCCTTGCCGCGGACGATGAGCCGCCCGCGGCCCGAGCGGTAAGCGTCGCGAATGCCGGAGCGGCCGACGATCGTGCCGGCGGTCGGGAAGTCGGGCCCCTTCACGATCTGGGAGAGGCGGCCGACGTCGATGTCGGGGTCGTCGATCATCGCGTTCACCGCGGCGACGACCTCGCCGAGGTTGTGCGGCGGGATGTTCGTCGCCATGCCGACCGCGATCCCCTGCGAGCCGTTGAGGAGCAGGTTCGGGTAGCGCGACGGGAGGACGGTCGGCTCGCGGCGCGACTCGTCGTAGTTGGGGACGAAATCGACCGTGTCGGCGTCGATGTCGCGCAGCATCTCGGTCGCCATGCGCGAGAGCCGGCACTCGGTGTAGCGCATCGCGCCTGGCGGGTCGCCGTCGATCGAGCCGAAGTAGCCCTGGCCCTGGATGAGCGGGTAGCGCATCGAGAACGACTGCGCGAGCCGGGCGAGGGCGTCGTAGATCGCCGAGTCGCCGTGCGGGTGGTAGTTGCCCATCACGTCGCCGACGACGCGCGCCGACTTCCGCGTGGGGCGGTTCGGCTGCAGGCCGGCTTCGTGCATGGCGTAGAGCACCCGGCGGTGGACGGGCTTCAGCCCGTCGCGCACGTCCGGCAAGCGCCCGCGAGACGATCACGCTCATCGCGTAGTCGAGGAAGCTCGAGCGAACCTCGGCCTCGAGCTCGCGAGGCTCGATCCGGCCGATGCCCAGCGGTTCGCCGGGTGAGATCAGACATCCAGGAACCTCACGTCGCGGGCGTTCTGCTCGATGAACTCCCGGCGCGGCTCCACCTCGTCGCCCATCAGGCGCGAGAACCAGAGATCGGTCGTCGCCGCATCCTCGACGTCCACGCGCACGAGCATGCGCCGCGTGGGGTCCATCGTCGTCGTCCACAGCTCGTCGGACTGCATCTCCGCCAGGCCCTTGAAGCGGGTGATCTGGATGCCGTGCTTCGCGAACGTGAATGCGAGCGCCCGCAGGCTCTCGAAGGTCTCGGCCTCCTCGTCCTGCTTGCCGAAGCGGAGCCGGAACGGCGGCAACCCGCCGACGACTTCGCCGAGTCGCTCGTAGGAGCGGCGAACGTGCTCGTAGATGGGGGACTCGAACAGCTCGGCCGGCACGACGATGTCAGTCGCCGCGCTCGTCTCCAGCTCGACGATCCGCACCTTGAGCGCCTTGGCGTCGGCCTTGGCGTCGAGGCCGTAGCCGTTCTCGCTGGCGGCCTTGATCCATTTCGCGGCCTCCGCCGGCGTCGCCACGTCGCTCTCGACGAGCCGGTGGGCGAGGACGAAGTCGGCTGCGGGATTGCCGAAGTCGGAGCGGAGCCGGCCCGCCCAGCCCTCGAACTCGTGCAGCGCGCGCTGGAAGCGGCCGTACTTGGCTTCGCTGAGCTTGACCTGGGCGCCTCCGCGCGCCTCGATCTCGATCTCGGGAAACTTCTCGCGGACGAGCAGCTCCTCGAGCTGGGCGTCCTTCTCCAGGTAGCTCTGCTGGTTGCCCATCCGCACGAGGTAGAGCGGCGGAACCGCGATGTAGACGTGGCCGCGCTCGAAGAGCTCGGGCATGTGGCGATAGAGGAACGTGAGCACGAGCGTGCGGATGTGCGCGCCGTCGACGTCGGCGTCGGTCATGACGATGACGCGGTGGTAGCGCAGCTTCGCGATGTCGAACTCCTCGCCGATCGACGTCCCGATCACCTGGACGAGCGTCTGGATCTCGGTGTTCGAGAGCACCTTGTTGATGCGGTTCTTCTCGGAGTTGATGATCTTGCCGCGCAGCGGGAGGATCGCCTGGTTCGACTTGTCGCGGCCTTCCTTGGCCGCGCCGCCGGCCGAGTTGCCCTCGACGATGAAGAGCTCGGACAGGGCCGGGTCGCGGATCTGGCAGTCGGCGAACTTCTTCGCCATCTCGCCGCCGAACGCGCCCTTGCGCCGCGTCAGCTCACGGGCCTTGCGGGCTGCCTGCCGGGCACGCGCGGCCGAGATCGCCTTCAGGATGATCTGCTTCGCCTCGGCCGGGTTCTCCTCGAGGAACTCGGAGAGCTTGGCGTTGACCGTCTGCTCGACGAGGCCGCGGACGCCTGCGTTGCCGAGCTTCGTCTTCGTCTGGCCCTCGAACTGCGGGTCGCGCAGCTTCACGGAGATCACCGCGGCCAGGCCTTCGCGCACGTCGTCGCCCTCGAGGTTCTCCTCCTTCTCCTTGAGGAGCTCCATCGACCGCGCGAACTTGTTCAGCGTGCGCGTGAGGGCGCCCTGGAAGCCGGAGAGGTGCGAGCCGCCCTCGTGCGTGTGGATGTTGTTCGCGAACGAGTAGACGGACTCGACGTACTTCGTGCTCCACTGCATCGCGACCTCGACCTTGCCCTGCTCTTCGGACTCACCCTCGAAGTAGACGATGTGCTTGTGGACGGGGTCCTTCTGCTCGTTGACGTACGCGACGAAGTCGCGGATGCCGCCCTCGTACATGAACTCGATCTTCTCGCCGCCGGCGCGCTCGTCGTTCATGACGATGTGCAGGCCACGGGTGAGGAAGGCCGTCTCGCGAAGGCGCTGGACGAGGGTGTCCCAGTCCCACTCGACCTCGTCGAAGATCTCCTCGTCGGGCAGGAAGGAGATGGTCGTCCCGGTCTCGCCCTTCTCGGCCTTGCCGATCACCTTCAACTCGCTCGTCGGCTCGCCGCGGCAGAACTCCTGCTGCCAGAGCTTGCCGTCGCGGCGCACTTCGGCGGTCAGCCGCTCGGAGAGGGCGTTGACCACCGAGACACCCACGCCGTGCAGGCCGCCGGAGACCTTGTAGCCCTCGCCGCCGAACTTGCCGCCGGCGTGCAGCTTCGTCAGCACGACGGTCAGGGCGGACTCGCCCGTCTCGGCCATCTTGTCGACCGGGATGCCCGAGCCGTTGTCGACCACCGTCACGGAGTTGTCGGGGTGCAGCGTCAGATCGATGCGATCCGCGCGCCCCGCGAGCGCCTCGTCGACCGAGTTGTCGACCACCTCGTAGACCAGGTGATGCAACCCGCGAACACCCGTCGATCCGATGTACATGCTGGGTCGCTTGCGCACGGGCTCGAGACCCTCGAGAACAGTGATGTCCTTAGCGGTATAAGATGCTTTAGTCATTAAAAAAAGCCCTGCATTTTGCCGCAATTAGGGCAAAACGCATTCTACCAGAACTAGCGGTCGTCAGAGGCCCTCGCGAGGCCTCTCGCAACGGTCTTTGCAACAACTTCGCGCAGGCTCTCGTCCTCGATGCGCGCGGCCAGCTCGAAAGCACGCTCGACGTCCTCCTTCGAGGGCTCGACAACCCTCTGCTCGCGTTCCTCGACCGCGGCGCTCGGCTCGTCCGGAAGCTTCCCCGGCGCAAAGCGAATGGCCTCCGGAGCAACCCCTCCGAGAGCCTCCTGTAGACGGCCGAGCAGCTGCGGTGCGAGCTGCGAGAGCTCGAACGCCCAGGCCGAGGACGACGTCGCGACGTGCAAGGTTCCGTCGCGCGCGAAGCGGGCCGGCCAGGCGTTTTTCGCAATCTGCTCGCCGACGAGAGCGGGCCAAACGCCGACCAGCTCGGCCATTCCCGCCGCGGGGCCGAAGCGGCCGAGCTCCTTCTTGACGTCGTCCCCGATGCGCTCCGGCTTCATCCCGCGGTTCAACGTGCGCTCCCCGGGACGACCTCGACGAGCTGCGCCGGTTCGACCGGCAAGGCCGAAGCCGCAGTCGCGGTGATGAACGCCTGCCCGGAAGCTCCGACCCGCTCCGCGAGGATACGGCGACGGCGCTCGTCTAGCTCGGAGAGCACGTCGTCGAGGAGCAGCAAAGGGGGTGCGGGATCGCGCTCCGTCAGCAGCTCGGCCTCGGCCAGGAGGAGAGCGAGGACGGCCAGTCGCTGCTCGCCCTGGGAGCCGAACCGGCGCAGCTCGCGGCCGCCTGCCGTCAGGTCGACGTCGTCCAGGTGCGGCCCCAGACCGGTGGTGCCCCGGTCGAGATCCTGGTCGAGACGCGCTTCGAGCGCCTCGACCGTGGGCGGCTCGCCGCCGTAGCGCGCTTCGGCGTTCTCGAGACCGAGCTCAGCGGCCAACTCGGTGAAGCGTGGCCCAAGCTCGGCCACGGTCTCCACTCGTGAGGCGACAAGAGCGGCTCCGAGCTCGGCGACCCGTTCCGTCCAGGGGGCCAGCGCGTCTCGCGAGGAAGCACCGAAGGTCACCCGTCGCAAGGAAGCGTTCCGCTGGCCAACGGCCGCTCCGTACTCGGCGGGAACGAGTGCGCGCGCCGGATAGAGCCTTCCCAGAGCCCGGTCGAAGTACGCGCGCCGCGCGGCCGGGCCGCCTTTGACGACGGCGAGCCGGTCGGGCGTGAACACGAGCGTCGCAAGCTCGCCGCGGAGTTGCTCGGCGGCGCTCAACCTCGTTCCGTTCAGCGTCGCACGCTTCGCCTCGGTCGCCTGGAGGACGATCTCCGACTCCACCTTCACGCCGCCGCGATCGCCTCTGAGCGCGATCCGCCCACGGTCGGCGCCGAATCGGATCAGCTGCGCATCGGTGCGTGTGCGTGGCGAAAAGCCCTGCGTCCCGACGTGGAGCGCCTCGAGCAAGTTCGTCTTGCCGGCCCCGTTCGATCCGACGGCAAGCACCAGGCCCGGCGATAGCTCGAGATCCAGAGCGGCGTAGGAGCGGAAGTCGCGGAGCGTGACGTGCTCGACGATCAGCCAGCGAGCCTAATCGGCATGATCAGATACGAAAAGGCCTCTTCTTCGGAATGAATCAGGCCCGGGCGCAGGGGGCTGATGAGCTTCAACTGCACCTCGTCGGTGTTCACCGAGTCGATGCCGTCGCGCAGGAACTCCGGGTTGAAGCCGATCTCGAGCTCCTCTCCGGTGAACGCGATCGGCAAGGTCTCGCGAGCCTCGCCCACGTCCTGCGTCTGGGCCGACACGGTGACCTCACCTTCTGCGAAGCGCAGGCGCAGCGGCGAGTTCCGCTGGGCCAGCACCGACGTGCGGCGAACCACCTCGAGGAACTCCTCCCTCGGCAGCGAAACCTCGTGCTCGAAGGTCTCGGGGATCAGCTGCTTGTGGTTCGGGAACTGCCCGTCGATGCGCCGCGTGGTCAGCCAGACGCCGTTGGCGCCGAACACGACGTGGTTCTCCTGGACCCCGACCTGCACCTCGTCGACGTCCTGTGCGATCCGCACCAGCTCGGTGAGCGACCGCGCCGGCACGATCGCCTCGAGCTCCGGCACGTCGCCGGTGAGATCTGTCTCCTTCACCGACAGCCGGTACGAGTCGGTCGCGGCCATGACGAGCTTCCCGCCCTCGAAGCGAACCAGGATTCCGGTCAGGACCGGGCGCGACTCGTCACGCGAAGCGGCGCGCGAGACCTTCGCGATCGTCTCGAGGAACGCGGCGCGCTCGACCGCGAAGGTCTGTGCGCCCGCTGCGTCCGGAAGCTTCGGAAAGTCCTCGGCGCTGTAGGTCTGGAGCCGCGAAACGGAAGGGCCGGAGGTCACCTGTACCGCTCCCTCCTCGGGGCTGTACTCAAGCGTGACCTCATTGTCGGGAAGCAAGCGCGCAAGATCGACGAGTAGGCGACCCGGGACGACCACCGCGCCGCTACCTTCGACCTGGCCCTCGAGGAAGAGCCGGAGCGACAACTCCATGTCGGTCGCCGAGAGCTCCAGCTGGTCCCCGTCAGCCCGGATGAGAATCCCCGAGAGAACCTGAACGGTCGATCGGGCCGACACCGCGCGGGAAACGACCGACAGCGCGGAGACGAGCTCTTCCTTCGAACAGGTGATCTTCATCGAAGTTCCGACAACAGTTTCTATCTCTGTCATTTAATAAAGAAGATCGTAGTAGTACGTAGAGGGTGTTAATTCGGGGGACGACGCCCTGGCGCGGTTGCCGGAGCGCGTTTGCCCTGGGGACGTGTTTTGGGGAGAACTGGCGGTTTTCAACATGGCCTTACGGGACGGCTCGGGTTGTGCACAGATCAGCGCGCCTGCTTGATGCGCGCGGTCAATTCTTGCACCAGGTTGTACACAGACCGATCCTCGCGAATCAGGCGCGCGATCTTGGAGGTCGCATGGATCACGGTGGTGTGGTCGCGCCCTCCGAACTCCCGTCCGATCTTCGGCAGCGACGCGTCGGTGAGCTCGCGTGAGAGGTACATCGCGACCTGCCGGGGGTAGACGATGTTCTGGGAACGGCGGTCCCCGCAGAGCTCCTCCATCGAGAGGCTGAACCTGTCGGAGACGGTCGTCTGGATGCGCTCGATGGACACTTCCTGCGCTTCGCCCTGAGGGAACACGTCCTTGAGCACGTCCTCCGCCAGCTCGACGGTCATCGGCCGGCCGGTGAGGGACGAGAAGGCCACGACTCGCGTGAGCGCGCCTTCGAGCTCGCGGATATTGGTCGAGACGCGGCCGGCGATGAAGGTGAGGACCTGGGGATCGGGCACGTGGATGCCGTCGGTCTTGACCTTCTTGCGGAGGATCGCGATGCGCGTCTCCAGATCGGGTGGCTGGATGTCGGTGATCAGGCCCCACTCGAAGCGCGAGCGCAGCCGCTCCTCGAGGGTCGAGATCTCGCGCGGCGGCCGATCGGATGAGATGACGATCTGGCGGCCGGCCTCGTAGAGCGAGTTGAACGTGTGGAAGAACTCCTCCTGGATCCGCTCCTTGTGCTCGAGGAACTGGATGTCGTCGATCAGCAGGAGGTCGTACGTGCGGTAGCGCTGCTTGAAGCCCTCGATGCGCTTGTCGCGCAGCGAGTTGATGAAGTCGTTCATGAACGTCTCGCTCGTGATGTAGCGGACGGTGAGCGAGCCGGAGTGCTCGGCGACGTACTGGCCGACTGCCTGGAGCAGGTGGGTCTTGCCGAGACCGGTCCCTCCGTAGATGAAGAGCGGGTTGTACGCCTGCGCGGGAGCCTCCGCTACGGCCAGTGCCGCAGCGTGCGCGAAGCGGTTCGAGGAGCCGATGACGAAGGAGTCGAAGGTGTACTTCGCCTGGATCGCGGTCGCGGCAGCCGTCTTCTTCGGTGGCTCTTCCATCGGCCCGGCGCTCTTGACGTCGTGGTCGACTCTGACCTCGACGCGCCGGTCCTCGCCGGTCGCGTCGCGCACGGCGGCGCCGATCAGGTCGACGAAGTGACCTTCGATCCACTCGCGCGTGAAGTCGTTCGGGACCGCGAGAACGAAGGCATCGTCGTTCAGCTCACGCCCTTCTGCGTCGCCGAACCACGTGCCGTACGTGGTGTCGTTGAGAGCCCCCTTTAGCCGGTCTGAAATCGCGGTCCAGAGATCCTCAGCTGTCAGTAGTTGACCGCGCTCCACGTCGCCGGCCGTCGACTCCTTTCAAAGGGGGACCGAGCGGCGAGCATACCAGTGTCCTCCCGAGCACTCAATGGGGGGCACCAGTGGGTAAAAAACGCTGTTTTTGCAGGGATTTCCTCCTCGCCCACAGCTGTATCCACAGGTGTGGAAAGAGCGGGTCGAACGGGTCCCGACAGTCGCGCCTCGCAGCATCTTTGCGGTCCGCGCCGCCTGTGGAAAACGGGTGCCGGGTGCGCTCGTCTATACTCGAACGGCGCGCCAGAAAAAGGGCGCTCGTTCCTCTCTTTCTCTCCCCTAAGACCGTGAAGCGGACCTACCAGCCCAACGTGCGCCGCCGAAAGCGCAAGCACGGATTCCGTGCGCGCATGGCGACGCGTGCCGGCCGCGCGATCCTCAAGCGCCGCCGGGCCCGGGGCCGCAAGCGGCTCACGGCTTAGCGCGTAGTGCACCGGCGGTACCGACTCTCCCGCTCCCGGGACTTCGACACCGTGTACCGCCATGGCCGCTCGGTGTCGACGCGCTTCCTGACGCTCTACTGGTTCCCCCGTGACGAGGCCGATGACGAGCCTCGGCTCGGCGTCGCCGTGCCGAAGGCGGGCGGAACTGCAGTCGTCCGCAACCGCCTGAAACGGCAGCTCCGCGAGGCCTGGCGAGCGCGCATCGAGGCCGTACGGCCCGGCTGCGACTACGTGATCGTGGCGCGTCCCGGGCTCGCCGAGTCGGCCGAGTCGCGTGGGTCGGAGTGGCTGGGCGAGCGGATCGACGAGGCGCTCGGGAAGGCGGAGGCATGATTTTCCGTTTGCCGGCTTACCTCGGGCTCGGGCTCGTTTACGCCTATCGCTACACGCTCGGCGCGCTCTTCCCCGCGAGCTGCAAGTACCACCCGTCCTGCTCGCAGTACGCCCTCGACGCACTGCGCACGCACGGGCTCGTCCGCGGCTCGATCCTCGCCGGCTGGCGGATCCTGCGCTGCAATCCCTGGAGTCACGGCGGCGTCGACTATGTGGACGGGCAAAGGCTCTTCCGATGACGCCGCTCTTCCTGCTCGAGCCCATCGAGGGCCCGCTCACCTCCCTGCTCGAGTGGTTTCACACGTCGGTGGGGCTGTCCTGGGCGTGGTCGATCGTCGCGCTCACGATTCTCGTGCGCATGGTGCTGCTGCCGCTCACCGTCCGGCAGATCCACTCCATGCAGTCGATGCAGGCCCACATGCCGGAGATGAAGGCGCTGCAGGCAGCGCTACAAGGACGACAAGCAGAAGCGGAACGAAGAGCTGATGAAGTTCTACAAGGAGAACAAGATCAACCCGGCCGCCTCCTGCCTGCCGATCCTGTTCCAGATCCCGGTCTTCATCTCCCTCTTCTTCGTCCTCCGCGACTTCGAAAAAGAAGTGCTTCCCAACTACCCGGATTCGGATCTCCACTGGCTGCAGCTAGTCCCGAACATCACCGACCCGGCGAACTCGCACTGGTCCGGGTACCTCCTGCTGGCCCTGTATGCGATCAGCCAGACGCTGTCCACGCTGCTCATGTCCCAGACGATGGACAAGACGCAGCGGACGCTGCTCCTGATCCTGCCGATCGCCTTTCTCTTCGTCGTCCTCAACTTCCCGTCCGGGCTCGTCCTCTACTGGGTGACCACCAACCTGTGGACCGTTGGGCAGGGCCTGATCACACGGCGCCTGATGCCGAAGAAGTCGACCGAGCCCGTCAAGCGCTCTTCCCGGACGCCGGCGAAAGAGGAGGCGCCCGTCGCGAAGGCCGAGCCCACCGCCAAGCCGGCCCAGTCTTCCGGCCAGCCGCGCCGCGTGAAGCGCAAGAAGAAACGGGCCAAACGGTGAGCGGGGACACCTTGCGCGTCGAGTCCACCGGCGAGACCGTCGGCGAGGCGAAGTGGGCGGCTCTTCGCGAGCTCGAGAAGCTCCATCCGGAGCTCGACAAGTCCGCCGTTCAGTTCCAGGTCGTCTCCGAAGGTGAGCGCGGCCTGCTCGGCGTCGGATACGCGCCCGCACGCGTCATTGCCTCGGTCGAGCCCAGCGCGGTCGTCGAGCCGAGCCACTCGGAGACCGAGCTGGCCGCCCGCGTGCGCGAGATCCTGGAGCGGATCACCGCCGGCCTCAGCCTCCGCTGCCGCATCGAGATCGTCGAGGACGGCGAATCCCTCGTCGCCACTCTTTCCGGGAGCAACCTCGGCCTGCTGATCGGGAAGCACGGTCAGACGATCGATGCGATCCAGTACCTGGTGAACGCAATCGTGTGGCGGGTGTGGCCCGAAGACCGCAAGGAAGTGACCATCGATGCGGCTGGCTATCGCGAGCGTCGCCGTGCCGCGCTCGAGTCGCTTGCGGTGCGCAGCGCCGAGGAGGCGCTTGCTTCGCACTCACCGGTCGCGCTCGAGCCGATGACGGCCGTCGAGCGCAAGATCGTCCACGTCGTGCTCAAGGAGTTCGGCGGCGTCGAGACGTCGAGTGACGGCACCGAGCCGAATCGCGCGGTCGTCATCACGCCGTCTGGTGGGTGACTGTGACCCGCGGCTCGAGCGGTGGCTCGCCGCGCTGCTCGCGACCCCTGGACTGACGGCGATCGACGATCCCGCGGAAGCGCGCCGCATGCTGCTGGACGACGCGCTGCGCGCCGCTGAGACCGTCCGCCGGTTCGACGGCCCGATCGTCGACGTGGGCTCCGGCGGTGGGTCTCCCGGAATCCCGCTCGCGGCTGCCTTGCCGGATCGCGAGCTTGTTCTGCTCGAGTCCAGCCGGCGGAAGTGCGACTTCCTGCGCGAGGTCGCCGGCGAGTTCCCGAATGTGAGCGTGGTGGAGGGTCGTGCAGAGGAGCAGAAGGTCGATCGCTTCGGCGTCGCGTTGGCCAAGGCACTGGCGAAGCCGTCGGTCGCGGTCGAGTGGTGCCTGCCCCTCGTGCGGCCCGGCGGCGCAGCCGTCCTGTGGCTGGGGCCGACCGCCGACCTGGCAGCAGTCGGTCGCGTGGCCGAGCAGGTGGGCGGTGCGACTCCGGAGCTCGAGAAGGGGCTGGTAGTGGTGCGCAAGGTGTCGCCGACACCGAAAGGCTTCCCCCGGCGCCCGGGAATGGCCCGGAAACGTCCTCTCGCCTGATCACAATGGCCGTGTGGGGACCATTTACGCCGTCGCAAACCAGAAAGGTGGCGTCGGGAAGACGACGACCGCGATCAATCTCGCCGCCTGCCTGGCCGAGGCGGGCGAACGCGTGTTGCTCGTCGACCTCGACCCGCAGGCAAATGCGACCTCGGGTCTGGGAGAACGGGCGAACGGCTTTTCGAGCTGCGACCTGCTGGACGGCGCGCCGCCGGGAGAGCTCGCTCGCCCGACGCGCTTCGCGAATCTCGACCTGATCCCGTCGAAGCAGGATCTCGCGGGCACAGCGGCCGAGCTCGGGCGACGTGACGGAGCCGATCGCTATTTGGCGGAGACCCTGGCGCCGGCTGCCGACTCGTACGACTTCGTCTTCGTCGACTGCCCGCCGTCCCTCGGGCCCCTGACCGTGAACGCGCTCGTGGCTGCCCAGCGCGTCCTCGTTCCGGTGCAGGCCGAGTACTACGCCCTCGAGGGGCTCTCCCAGCTGCTGCACTCGCTCAGCCTGATTAGGTCGCGTCTCAACCCCGGGCTGTCGATCGCCGGGTTGCTGCTCACGATGGTCGATGCGAGGACGCGGCTCGCCGCAGACGTTGCCGGTGAGCTGGAACAGCACTTCGGGCACTTGCTCTTCAAGGCCCGTGTCCCACGGTCAGTGCGGGTTGCCGAAGCCCCGAGCCACGGCCTGCCCTTGATCTCCTACGACCGGCGCTCCCCCGGCGCCGAGGCTTACTGGAAGGTGGCGATGGAGCTTGTCGAGCGTCGCTGAACCGAACCGCCGCGGTCTCGGCCGCGGGCTCGAGGTGCTGATCGGCGGGATCTCGACGACCGAGCTCGCCCAGATCCCGGTCGAGGACATCTACGCCAACCCCAGGCAGCCGCGGCGGAGGTTCGACCACGAGTCGACGGCCGGGCTGGCCGAGTCGATCCGCGTGCAGGGCGTGATCACGCCGTTGCTCGTGCGCCCGCGGCCGGCGGGCGGATATGAGCTCATCGCCGGCGAGCGCCGCTGGCGGGCGGCGCGCGAGGCCGGAGTGGCGACGCTTCCGGCGCTGATCCGCGACGCGGCCGACCGCGACGCGCTCGTGCTCGGCCTGGTCGAGAACGTCGCGCGCGAGGAGCTGACGCCGGTCGAGGAGGCGCGGGCCTACGCGTTGCTGATGGACGAGTTCGACCTCGCCCTCGGCGACCTGGCCGACCGCGTGGGTCGCTCGAAGCCGGCGATCTCGAACCGGATGCGGCTGCTCGAGCTCTCCGACGACATCCTCGCGATGCTCGAGCGCGGGGAGCTGACGGAGGGGCACGCGCGAGCGGTGCTGGCCGTTCCCGACAACGACGGCCGGCGCAAGCTGGCCCGCCGAATCGTCCGCCAGGGCCTGTCGGTTCGCGCGGCCGAACGGGAGGCACGTTGGGCCGGAGCGCGGACCACGCGTCGGCGTCGTCCCGCAGCCGACCCGGATCTGGCCGCGCGTGTCCGGGCGGCAGCCGAGCGGATCACGGGGCTCTCCGCACGGGTGAGCGCCAGGGGCCTCGAGATCCCGGTGGCCGATGAGACGGAGCTCGCCGAGCTCGCGGAAGCTCTGGAGCGAGCGATTCCGGAGGCTCCGTAACCGTTGCCGCCTCGACCTCGTTCAAGAAGGACATGCTCGCCGAGTGGATGCACGACTTCGAGTCGCTGGAGGCCATTTCCCAGGACGACGACACACGCCGTCTCTTCCTCCACATGGCCGCGTTGTCGCAGGACGGCCGGCTCGCGTCGCTCCTGTGCGAGCTGGCGCATGACGACGAGCTGGACGACGAGCTGAAGGGCACGCTCGACGTGATCGCGGGCAACGAGTCGTTCTTGCTCGTGGTCCAGGAGTACATCCGCCGCACGCAGGTCCTGCACTAATCCGCGCGGCTACAATCCGCGACCCCGGGCGATTAGCTCAGTTGGTTAGAGCGCCGCTCTGATAAGGCGGAGGTCCCTGGTTCGAATCCAGGATCGCCCATGAAGAAGGTTCCTTGGTACGGGCCTTTTCTCTATTTGCGATGCCGCTCGAGGGCGTAGTAGACGAGGCCCTCGCTCTCTCGCTCGAGCTTGAACCCGACGCGCTCTAGCGTTCGCCGAGAAGCGACGTTCGCGGCATCGACGTTCCGCGCGACGACGCGCTCGATGCCGTCGTGCTCGAGCAACCAGTTCGACAACCCCGCAACCAGCTCGGTTCCGTAACCGAGCTGTCGGTAAGGCTCCGCCAACGCGTAGCCGATCTCGATGTCGCCCACGTCGTCAGCGCCTCCGTGAGTGAAACAGTCGCCGATCGCGAGCCCGTCGAGAACGACCAGCCAGTTGATCTCGACGTCGTACTTGAGCGAGACGCGCCACGGAGGCGAGCCCGGTGTCGTCTCGGGCACGGGCCAGCCGGCGCCGGGTCGAACCGACGAGAAGTCGCCCGCCAGGAACGCCAGCACCTCTTCCCGCGAGCGGGCTCGAGCACCAGCCGCTGGGTGACGATTGCCTCCCGGCGGCCAGGAACTCGACCGACGGAGGTCGGAAAGAGATGGAATCCATCTTGTGGGGTCATCGCCGGACTCCAGGATCATGCACTTCGGGCTGCCGTTTCCGGGGGAGGGCGACGGGAGAGGCCCGCGCTAACATTCGTCCTGAGGCTTAGCCATGCAGGAAATGGTCATCTACGGGGTCTCTTTCGATCTGGTCGGCAAGCAGCCGATCGTTCTGCTGAAGACCGCCGACGGAAACAAGTTCCTGCCGATCTGGATCGGCCATCCGGAGGCGGCGGCGATCCTGATGAAACTCCAGGGCGCGTCGACCCCGCGGCCGATGACCCACGATCTCGTGGCGGACATGCTCGAGCAGCTCGACGCTCACGTCGTGCGGATCACGGTGACCGAGCTCCGCGACAGCACGTTCTACGCGAGCATCACTGTGCAGCAGAACGGCTCTGAGATCGAGATCGACTCGCGACCTTCGGACGCGATTGCGCTGGCGGTTCGAGCGGAGGCGCCGATCTTCGCCGCCAGCGACGTGATCGAGGAATCCGCGATCGAGTTCGAAGGCGACGACGTGAACGAGGAAGAGATCGTCGACGAGTTCAAGAAGTTCCTCGACGACGTCTCGCCTGACCAGTTCGCCGTCGACGACGAGCAGCCCTAGGAGGGTCTGAGTCAACGGCCGAGCCAGTCGACGTAGACGTCGGATCCGGCCGGGAGGCTGAGGAGCACGGTAAGGGAACGTGACGCGAGGCTCGACCCGCTCGCCGAGCTCCGGTGTGCGCTCCCTGACGGTGACGGTCACCGTTCCGTCCCGCTCTCGTGACATCGAGCACCTCCATCGAGTGGCCGGTGCTCGAGCGAGGGCCCGGTGAGACGAGCAGGAGCTGCTGCCGTTCGAAGTCGACGGACGGGAGGACGGCCACCCGCGGCGGTGACGTACTCGGCGAGCGGCCTAGCGCTCGCGGAAAGACGCGCTTCGTCTCGCGCGCGATCGTCAGCGGGCCGACGTCCGTAGTCAGGTCGCCCCAGGCCACAGGCGCTCCCTCCAGCTCGGGCAAGAGCCCGTACGCCACGAGCGCGACCGTGAAGGCGACGGCCGCGGTGGCGGCCGCGAGCAGGGCGGTGCGGGCCTAATAGACGTAGATCGTCTGGCCGTATGGGTGCGCCGCGAAGAGGCTGGGCGCGATCCACATCGGCACCCGGACGCAGCCGTGCGACGCGGGGTAGGCGGGCACCGAGGGGTAGCCGTGAACGGCGAAGCCGCGCAGGAAGTACATCGGGTACCAGAGCACCCAGTCCCACCCTCGGGACTTGCGGTAGATGCGCCAGCGGCCAATGGGCGTGTTTCCCGTGGCGCCGGTCGAGACGTGGACGATGCGGAAGACCCGGCCGCCGCGGACGTCGAGGAGGATCTGGCGGCCCTTGCTCACTTCGAGGTGCGTTCCGCGGTAGCGCGGCTCGCGGGCGGTGCGCTCGCCGCAGCCGGGCCCAAAGCGCGGGGCCGACGCGCCCCGTGCGCGGAAGGCCGTGCAGCTTCTGGAAGGCCAGGATCGCCTCTGTCGTGTCGTGTGCGTACAGGCCGTCGATGCCGTGGAGTGCAAATGCGAGCTCCCGGAGGCGGCGCTCGAGGATGCGGACGCTCGGTCCGCGGGAGCCCTCGGACAGGTAGGGGACGTGCACGGCCGTGCGCACCGTGCGAATGACGCGCGCGAATTCTCCGGCCGGCTCGACGGTCACCTGCAGGACGTAGTTGGTCGCCCGCCTCGTGGGAAGTCGGACAATGCCGCCCGAGCCGAGCGACCTCGGCGCGAGCTCGCGGCCACCGCGCCAGACGCGAACCTGGAGTGAGCCCGCATCCCCAGGACGCAGCCGCGCACCGATCACGAGTCGCTGGCCGATCATGCGCGAGCGCGGAATCGAGATGTCGAGTCTCGGTCGCACTCCCGGCGCGACCACGTTCGAGAGGATCGAGCCGAAGGCGACCTGATAGCTCACCGGCCGGCCGAGCCGCGGACGGAACTGGAAGCGTCCCCTCCTGTCGGTCTCTGACTGCGGCGACCCCGGCCTCCCCCGCTCGCAACACGACGTCGGCGCCGGCAAGAGCAGGTCTGATCCGCCCGCTCATCCGCACTCGCCGGCCGTACGTTCCCTTCGCCGGGGCGGAGAGGGTCAGTTTCGCAGCGAGGATCGTGACGCTGGCCTGAGCCGTCTCGCCTCCCTGCGTGGCGGTCAGCGTCGCCGTATAGCGGCCGGTGGCGTACGCGTGCTGGACGACCTGCCCTTCCGCTCGCGTCCCGTCGCCGAGATCCCAGGCGTAGGTGTCGGCGGCGCCGACGGCCGTGAGCGTGACGGTGAAAGGAGACTGGCCGACGACGCCCGAGGGAGAGATCGAGACGTTGGGGGCAGCCTGTGCGGCCGGCGCCGAGACGAAGAAGATCGCCACGAGGAGAGCGCGCCGCATTGGTTTCAATGTACTCATGCCGTCAGACCGAGGACGAGGGCGGTGGCGTTGAAGGCCGAGTGGAGCAGGATGCACGGGATACAGGCTTTGTGTTCGGCTGCGGAGGCACGGCCAGTCCGGTCCGAAGACGGCGATGATCAGGAGGCCCTCGAGCAGTCCGTGGACGAGCCCGAAGGCGACGCCGACGACGATCACGGCGATCCGCTCGCCGAAGGGCTCGAGGAGGGTGAAGCCGATCCCTCGGAACATGATTTCCTCGATCAACGGTGCGAGACGACGACGGTGAACGCGAACGCGAAGGCTGCGAACTGCGGCGACTCGGTCGGGGTCCCAGTCCGTGGGCACCAGACCCTGCTCTTCTTCCGGGTCGGCGAACGGCGAGAGGGCCGCGGTGACTGCACAGGATGGCGACGATGACGCGATCTGAGATCGCGAACGCGGCCAGCCAGGAAGTCGAGGCTGGCGAAGCGCGAAGAACTCGCGCAAGTCCCGGCCGCGGGCGAGCAAGAAGCGCGATCGCGAGGACGACTGCCGAACTGAGACCAGAGGCCGAGATCGAGGACTCCCAGCGGTATGCGACGTCCCTCGCGGGCTCGGGCTGAGCAGCCGCGCCACGTAGTTGAGCGTCGGAAAAGATCGCGACGAACGCGAGCCATCCGACCAGTGCGTCCGAGGACGCGGTGGTCTACGCGACCCATTGCCAGAGCGACCACTGGACGATGGCGACGCCGAGCATGATCGAGCTGACCGAGACGATGGCGACGTGCGCGCGCGGCCGGCCGCCGAGGGCGGCGAGCGCCAGGAAGAGCGGGAAGACGACGAGCCCGAAGCGCGGGAGGGAGAGCAGCGGCCAGCGCTCGCTCGGCACGCTCAGCGGGATCGCGAGGCTGAGCGCGGCGAAGAGGCCGTAGGGCGCGCCGAAACGTCGCCAGGCCACGATCGTCAGAGCGACGAAGAGGACGAGGAACGCGAGCGCCTCGAGATTGACCGCTGCGACGCGCATCGGGTCCGTTCCGTCGACGGCCGGCCAGTACGTCGTCGTGTGCGAGCCGGAGACGAGCTGGCGCACGCCGGCCCAGCCGGCCCGCAGGCCGTCCCAGATCCCGCCGAGCGGCCCGGCGTACGAGACGTGCCTGGTCCAGACGTCCTGCGCGTGCGCGAACGCGAAGGGGTCGCCGCGGTCGATCCAGAGATAGAGCGGGTAGACGCAGAAGAGCAGGGGAGCGATGGCGAGGTTCGCCAGGGCGCGCCGGCGATCGGGCGAGCGCCAGGCGATGAGCGCGAGCGCGGGCAGGAGGGCGAACCCGACCGGCCTCGTGAGCAGCGCCAGGCCCGCGACGAGGCCCGCGGAGGCGAAGCGCCTGCGCTCGGCGAGCAGGAACGCGGCCACGGTCAGGAGCAGGAAGAGGGACTCGCTGTAGACGGCCTGCAGGAAGAGGGTCATCGGGAAGATCGCGAGGTAGAGCACGGCCCGGCGTGCGCCCTCTGCTCCGAGCTTGCTCTCGGCGAGGTCGTGGAGCAGCACGAACGCCGCCAGCGACGCCGCGAGCGAGACCGCGATTCCGGCCAGCACGTAGTGGCCGAAGAACGCACGTCCGACGAGGCCCGACCGAGGCCGGGTAGAGCGGATAGAAGGCAGCCGCGGTTCGCTCGAGGGCGCGTAGCCGTGCTCGGCGATCCGCAGGAACCAGACGCTGTCCCAGCGCGCCCAGACGTCCGTCACGTAGCCGAGGTCGCGCGTCACGGCGGGGTCGTCCCAGCGCGCAGCTTCCGGGTGCCGGTTCGGCTCGAAGACGAGGAACGCGAAGAGGGCGGCCGCCCAGATCGCGGCGCGGCTCCAGAGGAAGATCTCCACCGCCGGGTTCCGGCTCTTGCGTCGCGTGGAGATCGGGGCGCGGCGCGCTTGGCTTCAGGAGCCGTTGACCCGCGCTCACGACGGCCCGATCATAGCTGTGTGCCCGTCAGGTACTTCACCGCTGAAGAGGCGAACGAGATCCTCGAAGTCGTGCGGCCGCTCGCCGAGGAGATGATCGAGCGGCGGCGGGCCTTCGTCGAGCTGCAGGCGCGGGAGGCCGAGTTCACGGGGACGATCGCCGGCAACGGCGGCGACTTCGATCCCGGTGAGCTGCGCGAGGTGTACGACCAGCTGGGCGAGGAGGCGACCGCGGTCGCCCGCTGCGTGGCCGGCATTCACGAGGTGGGGGCGCTGGTCAAGGATCTCGACCGCGGGCTGATCGACTTCCCGGCGCAGCGGGAGGGCGAGGAGGTCCTGCTCTGCTGGCACGTCGGGGAGGCCGAGATCGAGTACTGGCACGGCCCCGACGAGGGATTCTCGGGGCGCAAGCCCCTTCCCCTCTAGGCACCCGTCCGCGCGTAGGGACCGCCTCGACTCAGACCCCACCCTTCAATGGGTGGGGCTCTGTCGCGCCACCCTCCGCCCGGCTCGAGCGTAACCGCGAGCAGCGCACGGCTCTGCGCCTTTTCTGCGCCAGAAACCGCTGCGCGTCCGCTGAGGAAGCTTCGGCACGCCGTCGAATAGAGCGGCCATGGAGCTCTGGGAGCGCCTTGCCATCGTCGTTGCCGTCATCGCCGTCTCGGCGATCGTCGCCAAGCTCGTCGACAGCCGCATCGCGCGTCAGGGACCTGCCGCCGCAGGCCGTCACTCGCTACCGCGTTCTTCGGCGCAGCCTGATGACCGTGATCATCGCTGATCGGAGTCCTCTCGGCGCTTCTCGTCGTCCCGCAGGTACGCGCGATCGCCGGCGGGCTTCTCGCCTCATCGGCCGTCGTCGGCATCGTCGTCGGCCTCGCCGCGCAGCGGCCGCTCGCCAACTTCGTCGCGGGTCTCGTGATCGCCTTCACCCAGCCGCTTCGCATCGGCGATCGCGTCACGGTCGACGAGGTCGACGGCACGGTCGAGGAGATCGGGCTCAACTACACGTTCATCCGCACCGATGCCAACTGCCCGGCTCGTGATTCCCAACGAGAAGCTGGCCTCGGATACGATTCACAACTCCACCATCGTCAGCCCCGAGAAGCTCGCTGAGGTGACCCTGAAGGTGCCCCTTGACCGGGATTTGAACGCGGTGGTCGACCTGCTGAAGACCGAGACGGCCGGCGATCCCCGCTCCGAAGTGCTCGTCACCGGCCTGAACGGCGACGCGGCCGTGACCGTGCGCGCCTGGGCGGCGAGCGCGCCGGGCGCCGAGCGGCTGGCCAGCGAGCTTCGACTCCGCCTGCACACGCGACTCCGGGCCGAAGGCCTGCTGTGAGCCCGCCGCCTCCGCCGAACGGGCGCCGCTCGCGGCGGGAGGACGAGCGCTCCGGGCCGCCCGCCGCCAAGCGCCGTCAACAGCGCCGCCGCGTCCGCGCCCGCCGCCGCCGCCGGATCGCCGTCGTCACCGGCGTGCTCGTCCTCCTCGCCGCGTCGATTGCAGGCTTCGGATTCGCCGGCGCGAGCGATCTCCGAAAGAACTGCGACCTCAACGACCTGCGCCCGGCGCGCATCGGCTCGAACACGTTCGTCTACGCCGCCGACGGCTCGCTCCTGGGCTCCATCCCCGCGGAGAAGAACCGCGAGCCGGTGACGCTGAAACAGGTCAGCCCCTGGATGAAGAAGGCGACCGTCGCGATCGAGGACCGCCGGTTCTACAGTCACGGCGGGATCGACCTGGAAGGCATCGGGCGCGCCCTCGTCCGCGACATCCAGGAGGGGAAGGTCGTCGAAGGCGGATCGACGATCACCCAGCAGCTCGTCCGCAACCTCTACATCGCCAAGAACGAGCGCACCCTCCAGCGCAAGGTGACGGAGGCCTGCCTCGCCGTGCGACTCAACCGCAACAGGTCGAAGAGCTGGATCCTCGCCGAGTACATGAACACCGTCTACTACGGCAACCACGCCTACGGCATCGAGGCTGCGGCGCAGACCTACTTCTCGCGGCCGGCACGAAAGCTAACCCTCATGCAGTCGGCTCTCCTCGCCGGGCTTCCTCAGGCGCCCTCGGTGTACGACCCCTTCGAGTACCCGTCGCGGGCCATCCAGCGCCGAAACGGCGTGCTCAACGCGCTGTACGAGAGCGGCGCCATCACCTTCGCCGACTACAAGGCCGCCGCCGCCGTGAAGGATCTCAAGCTGAAGCGCGGGCGGATCTACACGCGGATCCACGAGCCCTACTTCTTCAGCTACGTGCGCGAGGAATTGATCAAGGAGTACGGCGCCGAGACCGTTCGCTCCGGCGGGCTCCGCGTGTACACGACCGTGAACCGGCGCTACCAGCGTGCGGCCGAGAAGGCGATTCGAGACACGCTCTACTACAGCGACGACCCGGCGTCCGCGATCGTCTCGATCGACCCGAGCACCGGCGCGATCCGCGCCATGACCGCGATCACGCCGGGCCGCACCGGCAACCAGTTCAACTTGGCCGCCCAGTCGCGGCGGCAGTCCGGCTCGACGTTCAAGACGTTCGTGCTCGCGACCGCGGTCGCCGAGGGCGTGAACCCGGACACGACGTCGTACGTCTCGGCGCCCCTGCACTACCAGCCCGACCCGTACTCGGAGGCCTGGGACGTGGCGACCTACAGCCACTCCTACTCGGGGTCGACATCGATCTCGCGGGCGACCCTCGCTTCGGACAACACCGTCTACGCGCGCATGACGCTCGACCTCGGTCCCGAGAACGTGGCGCAGATGGCGCATCGCCTCGGCGTGCGCTCCTCGCTGAAGACTCGTGAAGGGGCGTACGTGCCGTCGCTCGGCCTCGGCGCGATGGGCGTCTCGCCCCTCGACATGTCCTCCGCGTACGCGACGCTGGCCGCAGGCGGGGTCTACTCCGAGCCGATGGCGATCCGCAAGGTCGAGCTCGCCGAAGGCGGCGAGGACAAGGATGCCGGCTGGGGCAAGCCGCGCCGCCGCCGGGTGATCGCCGACTGGGTGGCCGAGACGGTGACGGACATCCTCGAGCAGAACATTCAGGCCGGCACCGGCACCGGAGCCGCGATCGGGCGCACCGCAGCCGGCAAGACGGGCACCACCGAGGAGCACTCCGACGCCTGGTTCTGCGGCTACACCCCGAATCTCTCGACGACCGTCTGGGTCGGCTATCCCCAGGCCGAGATCCCGATGACGAGCGTGCACGGAATCTCCGTCGCGGGCGGGACCTTCCCCGCACAGATCTGGCGGCTCTTCATGGGGAGCGCGCTCGACGGCACCCGCGAGTGGGAGTTCCCCGAGGCGAAGAACGAGCCCATCTGGCGCGAGTTCACTCGCGGCCAGTACGCGGGTGAGGTTTCCACCTACCGCCCGTACACGCCGCCGGCGACGACGACCCAGGCGGCGAAGCCCAAGCCGACGCCTCCACCCCCTCCGCCCCCGCCCCCGCCCGACCCGCTGCCGCCGCCTCCGGCCGAACCGCTTCCGCCGCCGCCACCGGACGAGCCGCCCCCACCGCCGGATCCCAAGCCGCCGCTTCCGCCGCCGCCTCCTCCTGGCTAGCAGGCGGCGCCTGCCTCTCCCCGTGCTCGCGGCGGGGCTCGCCGTGTTGGCGCTCGTGATCGTCTGCGCCGCGGTCGCGTGGCCGGGCGACTCGCCGCTCGTGCCCAGGAACGGGGGCCATCCCGAGGGGGACGCGAGCTGGGCCTGGATCTTCCTCGGCTCCGCGCTGGCGGCGCTGGCGGCGTATGGGCTCGGGTTGCTCGCTCTGGCGCGAAGCCACGCCGGGCTGGGAGCCGTGGTGGCGCTTGCAGTGGCGATTCAGCTAGCGCCGCTGGCGGCGCCGCTCTTGATCTCGACCGACGCCTGGACCTACTGGGGCTACGGGCGGATCGCAGCGGTCCAGGATGGGAACCCGTACCGCGACCCGCCGGAGGAGTTTCCCGACGATCCGGCCTTCCCGCACCTCGGCGAGGACTGGCGAGACACGACGTCGGTCTACGGCCCCGCTTTCACGCTCGCGTCAGAGCCGATCGCGCTCGCGGCGGGCGAGTCCGAAGACGCTGCGGCGTGGATCTACAAGGTGATCGCCGCCGTCGCCTCTCTCGGGGCCGCACTACTGGCAGCGTTGCTTGCCCGTCGGCGGGCCCTCGCCTGCGCGTTCGCGGGCTGGAACCCGTTGCTCGCTCTCCACCTCGCCGGAGGCGGCCACAACGACGCCTGGCTGGCCGTGCTGGTCATGGGTGCACTCGCCTTCGGGGTCTTCGGTCGCCCGCGTGCGGCGGGGGCGGCGTGGGCGCTCGCGGTGCTCGTGAAGTGGGTTCCGCTCCTCTTTCTGCCCCTGCACCTGCTCGAAGCGCGCGCCAACGGCCGCCGCGTCGGTCTGGCCGGTTTCGCGATCGTGTTCGCCGTGGTGCTCGCTCTCGCCACCTGGCGGTACGACTGGCACTGGCTCTCAGCCTTCGGCCCCCTCGCCGCGAATGCCGCGGAGGAGACGAGCTACTCGATCCCGCATCGACTCCAGGAGCTCGGCCTGCCCAGGCCGGTAGCGCTCGGGCTGTGTCTCGGGGGGTTCGGCGCGGCCTACGCGGCGCTGCTTCGCCGAGCCCGTAAGGGCGAGGAACGCCTGGCTTTGGCGGGCGGGATCTTTCTGCTGGCGACCCCGTGGCTGGCTGCCTGGTACACGGCGTGGATCGTTCCGCTCGCGGCTGCTGAGGAGGACCGGCTCGCACGCGTCCTTGCGTTCGCGCTCTGCGTCTACCTCGTGCCGCAGGCAGTCCCGACCTAGTAGGAGGGTTTGACGAAATCGATCTGAGCCGCCGGGCAGCGCTGCTCGCCCCGAGGCCGTGTCCTCAGTCGGGCCAATAGTGAAGAACTATTGGCCCTCCCTGCGTCCTTGCCTCGGAACGACCATCGCACCCCGGCAACGAGTCAATTCCGCCAAACCCTCCTAGGGACCGACGCGCCTGAAGACGAGCACGCCGTCCTCGGAAAACTCGAGCTTCCAGGCTGGGTTGCGCCTCAGGCGCGCGAGCCTGACGGCCGTCGCGAGGGGCGCAATCCGATCTCCGTAGCCCGGTTGCGTCTCGTCGGCCGCGATCCACTGTGCGTCGCGGACATACGGGAAGCTGAGCACGCGCCGGCGAGCAGAGAGATGGGCTCCAAGCGAGTTCGTGGCGCTGACGACGGCACCCTCGGGCACGAGGTCGACAGCGCGGGCCGCCGCCTTGTCGTGGTCGGACACATGAGTCGCGTAGGCCTGCAACGTCTCCCCGCCGGGAATCTCTTTCCAGAACGGCAGCGGTCCGAGTCGATAGTTCGCGGCCAGCGAAGCGAGAACGACCAGGCCGGCGAGCGGCATCGCCAGGCTCGGCCGGCGCCGTGTGACGAACGCGGCTCCGAAGACGCTCGCGCCGACGAGTGCGGGGATCGCCCCCGCCGTGTAGTGGAAATGGATCGATGTCTGGGTCGGAGTCGCCGACAGGAGGTTGATCGCAAGCTCAGGGGCGGCGACGAGCGCCAACGGGGAGAGGACGCAGAGCAGCGCCAGCGGCAGGACGAGCTCGGCCAGATAGCGCAGGCCACGCTCGTCGAAGGCGACGGAGAGAAGCCGGCCGGGATCTGTCACCGCTGTCTCGAGGATTCCGCTCGGAGAGCCTCCGACCTCGTCGTAGCGACCGTAGAACGCGGAGGAAGCGCCGTCGTTGAAGTGTGGAGTCACGACACCGATGGCGAGCGCTGCCAGAGCGGCTCCTGCGACGACGACGACCGCTCCGGGCACCCAGCGCCGTCGGGTGACGGCGTACCAACCTCCGAGCGCCGCCACGACGAGTGGGATCTCCTCCTTGCACAGGCACGCCGCGGCCGCGAAGACCGCGAACGCGAGTAGCCGGTCCTCGTCCAGGTACCAGAGCGCGAAGAGGAGGAACGGAGTTGCCAGGGCAACGGGATGAAACTCGTTCAACGTCAGCCACTGGACGGCCGGGTACAGCAGGTAGGCAAGCGCGAAGCCCAGTGCCGCCCGCTCGGACGCGAGGTGCTTGCGCGCGAGCCAGAAGACGGGGAGGGCGCCCAGGGCCACGGCCACCGCCTGCACGGTCAGCAGCATCACCGGGCTCGGCCACAGCCACCAGAGTGGCGCGAACGCCACGAGGATGGGATCGACGTGGGCGCCGAGCCGCGAGATCTGCTCGCCCTGGAGATCGGTGATCGCGAGTGGATGGCCGTGGGCCGTGGCCCAGACGGCCTGCACCATGTTCCCGAGGTCGAAGCGTCCGGTCGCAAACGACAGGTGGCGCAGCGTCGAGAGGGCCGCGAAGCCGGCGGCGTAGGCCACCATCGACGCCCACAGAAGCGCCCGCGCGCTAGTCGCGCGTTGCCAGGAGGAGGTAGCCGAGAGCACCCCTCTCGACCCCGACGAAGAGCCGGTCGACCTGGAGTAGAAGCGAGAGAACAGTGAGCGCAGGCCGCTCCCAGAGTTTCGGCGGGGCCGCGCCGTGCCGGTCGAGCCGTCGCTCATAGAGATGCCGATGGTAGAGCGCCGAGACAGGGAAGCCCCACGCTACGCAGCGACGCAGGCGGAAACCGCTTTGCTCGCAGGCGTCGACCAGCATGGGTCGGCTGTAGCGCCGCAGGTGCCCGGCCCAGCGGTCGCTGGGGCCGAAGCGCGCCGGGTTTGCCGGAACCGAGACAGCGAGCACTCCGCCGGGTCGAAGCACGCGGGCGACCTCGGACAGCGCGCCCGCGTCATCGGGCACGTGCTCGAGCACCTCGCCGAGGACGGCCGCGTCGAAGCTCTCGTCGGCGAAGGGCATGGCCGTCACGTCGGCGAGCTCGATTGCGCCCGGCAGGCGACTTCGCAGGACGTCGACCGCCGCCGGCGAGTCGTCGATGCTCGTCACGTCGAATCCGAGTCGCGCCAGCCGCAGGGAGAAGCTTCCCTGTCCGGCTCCTGCGTTGAGCACGCTCGGACCGGGGGTCGCGGACAGGAAGAGCCTGAGCAGCAGGCGCTCGCGCAGCTGGTGCCGAGGGCCGACGAACTCCGGCTCCGTCCCCCACTCGTGCTCGGGCGCGCTCATCGCAGCATGGTCTCGAGTAGCCCGCGCCAGCGGGCGCCGAGCACCTCTTCGCCGGCCTGTTCTTCGTAGGTCCTGCGGCCCCCCTCGCTGAGGTTGCGGGCGAGCTCCGGGTCTGCTGCCACACGCCGGATCGCCCCGGCGAGGGCGGCTGGATCACCGGTCGGGACGAGTAGTGCGTCCCGCTCGTCGGCGAGGAGCTCACGGGCGGCGGGCGTGTCGCCTGTGATCAGAGGCGCTCCGGTGGCGAGTGCCTGGTACGCCTTGTTCGGGATCACGCGCAGAGCCTTGTCGGAGGCTCCGAAGATGCCAAGTGCGACCCCTGCGCCCCACAGCTCGCGCGGGAGCTCCTCGTAGTTGACCCAGTGCACCCACTCGACATTCTCGGGTCGCCCGTCGAGGAGATGCTCGAGCTGCCCGCTGCCGACGACCCGGAACGGGATTTCGGGCGCGAGCCGCGCGGCCGCGAGGATCGTCTCCAGCCCGTGCAGCGGGATCAGCTTGCCGACGAACAGGGCTCGGAAGGGGTCGTCGGGGCGCCAGCCTGCGTGGAAGAGTCGGTCCTCGGCTCCCACGAAGCAGACTTCGACCTTCGAGCGTGGAATCTCCCCGACCTCTGCCAGGAAATCGCCGTTGGCCCTGGTGTCCGCGACGACGAGATCGGCCATCCCGAGGGCTTTCCTGTCGACAGCGGCGAGCGCCCGCGCGGCGAACGAGCGGGACGAGTACCGCCCGCGGTCGCTGACCATGGTGTCGTGCAACGAGACGAGTGGGTTGAAGACGAGCGGTCGGCCACCGGCGGCTCTACGCGCCCGTGGCATGTCGAAGTGGCCGGGGTACCCGACCAGCACGATGTCGTACTCGTCTCGGGGCGGCCACCACAGTCGCGCCTCGGCCAGCATCAGCCGCAGGCCGATGCCGGTGCCCGCACCCCAGTTGTCGCGGCTCTTCTCCCAGACCGGCGCATGGCGCTCGATGACCTCCACTCCCGCTCCGCGCAGGGCCGAAATGACCTGGGCGTTCCGCGGGTAGTCGCGCTCGTACGTCCCGAAGTAGAGGACGCGCACGCGTTACGAGAGGACTTCGTCGACGTGCTCGCGCTCGTGCTCGCGCTCGGTCGCCCGCTCCTCGTTGTGGCTCGTGATCAGCTCGCTGATCAGCCCGAGGGAGAAGAACTGGAGGCCGACGACCACGAGCAGCACGCCGAGGGTGAGGAGCGGGCGGTGCCCGATGGCCTCGCCCATCAGCTTGAGCACTGTCAGGTAGCCCAGGAGGGCCGTGCCCAGGAAGCCGAGCACGAGCCCCAGGCCGCCGAAGAGGTGCAGCGGACGGTGGCGGTACCGGCCCATGAACGAGACCGTCAACAGGTCGAGGAACCCGCGGACGTAGCGCTCGAGCCCGTAGCGCGAACGGCCGTGCTGTCGCGGGCGGTGGTTGACCGGCAGCTCCGCGACCCGATACCCGCGGTAGTGGGCGAGCACGGGCAGGAACCGGTGCAGCTCGCCGTAGATGCGCATGCCGTCGAGGACCTCGGCCCGGTAGGCCTTAAGCCCGCAGTTCATGTCGTGGAGCTTCAGGCCCGAGACGCGTCCGCTGACGAAGTTGAAGATCCGGGACAGGATTCGGCGTCGCAGCGGATCGCGTCGCCTGGCCTTCCAGCCGGTGACGAGATCGAACCCCTCGTCGAGCTTGGCGAGCAGGCGCGGGATCTCTGACGGGTCGTCCTGGAGGTCTCCGTCGATCGTCACCACCGTCTCGCCCTGGGCCTGCGCGAAACCGGCGGCGAGCGCGGCGGCCTTGCCGAAGTTCCGCCGCAGGCGGACGACGCGGGTGTTGTCGGTGTGCGCGTGCAGGCGCGTCAGCGCGGCGAACGTCCCGTCGGTTGACCCGTCGTCGACGAACACCGCTTCCCACGGCTCGTCGAGCGGGTCGAGCGCGGCCTGCACCTCGTCGTAGAGGAGCGCCACGCTGCGCTCTTCATCGTGTACCGGGACGACGACGGAGATCATCGGCAGGGATTATTCCGGCAGCGTGACTGATCTGATCGGTTTCGAGGACGCACAGCGGCTCGTTCTGGAGCACGTGCGCCCCTTGCCGGCTGCGCCGGTGGCTGTTGCCGAGGCCTACGGCCGGGTGGTCGCGGAGGACGTTCGGTGCGCAGTTGACCTGCCCCCGTTCGACAGCTCGGCGATGGACGGGTTCGCTGTCCGCGCTGAGGACACGCCCGGCGTGCTGCCGATCGTCTTCCATGTCGCAGCGGGGTCGCCTGCGTCTCGGCCGCTCGCATCGGGTGAGGCCATGGGTATCGGCACGGGCGGTGCGCTGCCGGCCGGAGCCGATGCTGTCATCCCCATCGAGTATGTTGTCCAAAGTGACAACAGAGTGGAGATACCGGAGCCCGTGGTTGCCGGGGCAAACGTCCGCCCCGTGGGCGGCGATCTTCGGCGCGGCGAGGTGGTCGTCTCTGCCGGCACGTTGCTCGGCGCTGCGCAGGTCGGCGCGCTGGCCGCCTCGGGCGTCGCTCAGGTGTCGTGCGCGCGCCGCCCGCGGGCCGCCGTGCTCGCCACCGGCAGCGAGCTCCGCGCACCGGGCGAGCCGCTGAGCCCAGGGCAGATCTACGAGGCGAACGGGCCGATCCTTGACGCACAGCTGCGCTCGGCCGGAGCGGAGGTCGAACGTCTGCTCCCGGTCGTCGACGACGAGGATGCTCACCGCGACGCGATCGCGCGCGGTCTGGAGGCCGATGTGCTCCTCACCACCGGAGGGGTCTCCGTCGGCGTGCACGACCTCGTCCGCCAGGTCGAGGCGGAGCTCGGGGTGCGCGAGGTGTTCTGGGGCGTCTCGGTCAAGCCTGGGAAGCCGATCTCGTTCGGCGTGCGCGAAGGCCGTCTGGTGTTCGGGCTGCCCGGGAACCCGGTGTCCGCGCTCGTCGGCTTCGAGCTCTTCGTCAGGCCGGCGGTGCGTGCCCTGCAGGGTGCTGCGGAGCCCGGGCCCGACTGGGAGCGCGGCCGGTTGACCGAGAGCGTGCATGCCAACCCGGGCCGAGACGAGCTCGTCCGTGCACGGACACGAGTCGACGACGAGGGGATGGCGATCGAGCCCTTGGCTGGACGGGAGTCGCACATGATCGCCAGGGCCGCGGGTGCCAACGCGCTCGTGCTCGTCCCGCGCGGTGACGGCGAGGTGGCTGCCGGCTCGTCCGCGCGCTATCTGCGCCTGGACTGAGTCAGCCGCCGGTGGCGCGACGGTCGGCCCAACCACGCCGCCGGGTGCGGGCGGCAAAGGCGACCTGCCCGAAGATCGCCTGCAGCGGCCCCACCGGCGGGCGCTCCGAGGCCGCCGGATACGGCGCATAGCGGCCCCCGACGAGCGCTGTGAGCTGAGCACCGACGGCGACCCAGCAGCAGACGATCAACACCGGGGCGAGCGGCACGTAGCCCACAGCGGCGAGCTCCGCGATGTACCACGGCGCGTCGAGGCCGAGATCGAGGCGGGTGGCGAACGACCCGAGAAGCAGCAGTGGGCCGGCCAGGCCGGCGAGGAGTGCTCCCGCTCGCACGAGACCTGGAGCTTCACGCAGTTGTGGGAGCCAGATCCACGCGTGGAGGGACGGCAGGACGAAGATGAGGGCATACGGGTTCGTCGCCACGACCAGCAGCGACACGATTCCGAGGCCGAGCAGGGCCGCGGTGTGCCCGGCCAGCTGCTCCTCCGCGCTCACCGTTCTACGCGGAACGAGCCTTGGACGCACGACGAGCCACGCTGTGGCGAGAAAACACGTGAAAACGGTCAGACCGAGGAGCGGCCAGTCGGTTCCAGGTGAATCTTCGGGCGAGAGCGGTCGTCGCCGCGCCCTCGCCCCACACTCCGAGCAGGGCGAAGAGCTCGAAGAGGAGGCCCTGCAAAGAGCCAGAAGATGAGCCGGGTGCGAAAGCTGCGCAGCGCGGGTGCAAGCGCGAATGCGGCGCCGCCGCAGGCGGGCGAACAGGTCGACGATGACCGCGAGACAAGGCAGGAGCGCGGCGCCGAGGGTGAACACGATCGCCCAGCCCCGGACCGAGCGAGAGCCCAGATAGACGTAGCTCGAGGTGCCCTGCGCGAGCTCCACTTCTGCGTCCAGCGAGCCCAGGAGGGTCTGTGCCGAGCGTCCGATCTCGCCCAATCGCTGGGGGTTGAGCCGATCCGGCGTGTCACCGAACGGCGAAGGCGGCCTCGCGCCTCCGGTCGTGATCGTCAGCGCAGGAGTGCCGCGGCCGACGAACGGGGCGTGCTCGTAGAGGCTGAAGGGGAACGCGAGATCGATCAGCTGTCCGAGCGCGGAGGCTCGACCGGGCTCGCGCCCGCTCTGCTCCAGGATCCGGATCGCGGCCGTGCGCACGAATGCGACCGAGGGCGATCGAGACCGCTCCCCGGCGATCTCGACCCGGGGCGGGCCGTTGCCGGCGATGGCGTCGAGGTTGACCACGGCCACGACTCGGTCGCGCCAGGGCCTGCTGCGCGAGAAGTGGACGGCTCCGAGGGCTCCGAAGAGCCCGCCGTCGGTCGAGAGGAACACGATCGTGTGGTTCGGGGCGCGGGGGTAGGGGCGGGGCGGCCGGGGCCGCGTAGGCGCGCGCGAGCTCGAGGAGAGCTGCGGTGCCCGACGCATTGTCGTTGGCGCCCGGGCCCGTTCCGGTGTTGTCCCGGTGCGCCATGATCACGATCGCGTCACTCGACTGGCCGGGGCGCCTGGCGATCACGTTTTGCAGGTCGACGCCGCCGCGACCGGGTATTTCCACGTGAAACCGGTTCGTTTGAGTCTGTAAGCCAAGCCCACCGAGTCGATCCGCCACCCAGTTGGCGGCTCCCTGCGCGTTGGCGCCCTCCGGCGACCGGTCCGGGAAGTCCCGCGCGAACTCCTGCGCGTCCGCGGTCGCGTCCGCCGCCTCGAAGGCCGGGGGCAGCGCAGGCGGCCTGCAGTGCTTGCGGCCGCGCGACCGTAAAGGCCGCGATCAGGAGGGGGATTCCCACGAGGAGCCAGGTGCCGCGGTACATGCGCCCGTTGATCGGGCGCTCGAGCGACCCGCGGCGCGCTCGACGCCGCTCTGCGAAGCGAGGGCGGGTCGCCATAAGCGCTGGCTATAGTAGGTACGGCCGAACGCCGGGCGCTGATCTCTGTGATGCCCGATTCCTCGACCATTCTCCTCGTAGACGACGAGGACTCCATTCAGAAGCTCCTCACGTACCCGCTCGAGCGGGACGGATTTCGCGTGATTCCTGCTCGGGACGGTGAGGAGGCGCTCAAGCGTTTCGCGGCGGAGAAGATCGACCTCGTCGTCCTCGACGTGATGCTGCCGAAGCTCGACGGCATCGAGGTCTGCAAGCGGCTGCGGGCCGAGAGCACCGTCCCGATCATCATGCTGACGGCGCGCGACGACGAGTTCGACAAGGTGCTCGGGCTCGAGCTCGGCGCCGACGACTACATCACGAAGCCATTCTCGATCCGCGAGTTCAGAAGCCGTGTGCGCGCCCTGCTCAGGCGGGCGGGGACGTCGCAGCGGCCGTACGGGATGGAGGTCGCCGTCGAGGTCGCCGGCCTGCGGATCGACCCCGAGCGCAGGTCGGTGCACGTGAACGGGAGCCCGATCGAGGTCACCTACGTCGAATTCGAGCTTCTGCGCACGCTGGCGGCTTCACCGGGGCGCGTGTTCAGCCGGCGCGCGCTGCTCGAGGCCGTCTGGGGAGATGCGGCCTACCGTGAGCCGCGCACGATCGACGTCCACGTCCGCCACCTCCGGGAGAAGTTGGAGAGCGACCCGAGCGTCCCCGACCTGATCCTGACCGTTCGCGGCGCCGGGTACCGCTTCCGCGAGCCGTGAGCCGGCTCCCCTTCGGAGCGTCGGTGCGAGATTGACCCTCGCGCTGCTCGCGGTCGTCGCCGGAGCGCTCGCGGTCGTCTATCTGGTCGTCGTCCCGGCGCTCGAGCAGAGGCTGATCGAAGCTCGGGAGGACCAGGTGCGCGCGGGCGGCCCGCGACTTCGTCGAGCGACTGCGTGATGCTCCCGAGGGGTTCGTGTTCTCAGCAGCAGTCTGGCGGAGCGTGTGGCGAGCACGACGAACACTCGCGCGGTCATGCTCCAGCTCGTCGACGACTCGCCGTTGACGCTGGCCACGTTCGCCGACGCGGGCGGCGGCGACGACGCCGAGGATCTGGCCGACGATCCGGTCGCGCGTCGCGCGTTCAGGAACTTCGGCCGCAGGAGGGCATCGTCGAGCGTGGCGGAACGCGCTATGCGGAGACGGCTGAGCTTCCCGCCGCCGGCTACGTCAGTCCTCGTCTCGAGCTCGCTGAGCGATGCGAACGAGACCGTCGACCTCGTCGAGCGCCGCCTTCTGACGGCCGGCGCTGTTCGCGCTGGTCGCCGCCCTGTTCGTCGGCTACGGCGGCGCCCGCCTCTTCGCGCGCCGCATCCGCCGGCTGGAGAAGGCAGCCGACAGGATCGCGGGCGGGAGCTTCGACGAGCCGGTCATCGACACGCGCCCACGACGAGCTCGGTCAGCTGGCGCGCGCGTTCGACCGCATGCGCGAGCGTCTCGCCCAGCTCGAGCGAGCCCGCCGCGAGTTCATCGCCAACGCGTCGCACGAGCTGCGCACGCCGCTCTTTTCGCTGGGAGGACATCTGGAGCTCCTCACCGAGGAGGAGCTCGACGAGCCGACGAGGCGCGAGTTCCTGGTCCGCATGCGAGAGCAGGTCGAGCGCCTGACGAAGCTCGCCGAGGAGCTCCTCGATCTCTCCCGGCTCGACGCCGGCCACCTGCATCTCGAGCGGGCCCCGGTGGATCTCGGCCGCGTCGCCGAGCTGCTCCTCGAGGAGTTCGAGTCGGTCGCCCGCACCAGCGAGCACTCGCTCGAGTTCTCCGGCAACGCCGAGATCCCGGCCCTCGGCGACGAGCAGCGTGTCCTCCAGATCGGGCGCGCCCTGGTGGAGAACGCCCTGCGGCACACACCGCCGGGCACCCGGGTCCGCATCCAGACGGCGCGGAACGACGGCCGGGCCGCGCTCGCCGTCGAGGACGATGGACCGGGAATTCCGGCCGGATCATGCGACGCACGTCTTCGAGCGCTTCTACCGCTCGGACGGCACGCTCGCGTCGGGAAGCGGTCTCGGCCTGGCCATCGCCAGCGAGCTGGCCGAGGTGATGGACGGCGAGATCGACCTGGAGTCGAGGCCCGGTCGCACCGTCTTCCGGGTCTGGTTGCCTGCAGCATCGTTGTCAGAATAGACAACTCAGCCGGACGATGGGTGTCTGAACCGTCGTCGCTACAGTGGGATGCGTATGCGCCCAGGGGTCATAGCGGTCATCTCACTCGTCTCGGCGGTCGTCGGCGCCGTCGTCGTGCTCCTGATCGGAACGGCGACGGGGATCGTGGACACCGACGGCACGGAAACGGTCTTCCTCCCCTCGGACACTCCCGACCTCACGTTCGACGGGGCGTCGCGCGACCAGCCCGCGGCCAGGCCGCTCTCCGGCAACGGGTTCGACCCGGCGCGGATCTACGGCGCGCGGTCGGCCGGCGTCGTCACGATCCATGCGTTGCTTCGGCGACCACCGCGGAGGGCCGGCAGCCACAGGGCTCAGGGTTCGTCGTCTCGCCGCAGGGAGTCATCCTGACGAGCGCGCACGTGATCACGACTGCCGGCGAGAGCCCGGAGCGAGCGGCCGAAGGCAGCCGACCGGGTCTACGTCGGGTTCAAGGACGGCGACCGGGTCTCGCGCCCAGATCGTCGGCTGGGACACCTTCGACGACGTCGGCGTGCTGCGTGTCGATCCCGGCGCGCACGCCCTGACCTCAGTCCCGCTTGGCGATTCGTCGAGCGTGGTCGTCGGCGAGCCGGTTGCCGCCATGGGCAGCCCGTTCGGCAACGAGGACTCTCTGGCCGTCGGCGTCGTCTCGGCCAACGCGCGGACGATCGACGCTTTGACTTCGCGCTACCGCGTGACCGACGCGATCCAGACCGATGCTCCGATCACGCACGGCAACTCCGGCGGACCTCTGTTCGACGCGCGCGGGCGCGTGATCGGAATCAACGCGCAGATCCGGAGCGAGTCGGGTGACTCGGAGGGTGTCGGCTTCGCAATTCCGATCAACGCGGCCAAGCGCTCGATGCACCAGCTCCTCGCGAGTGGTCGTGTCGCCTACGGCTACGTGGGCGTGACGACCGAGGACCTGACCCCGAGCGTCGCGCGTCACCTCGGCTACAAGGTCGACGTGGGAGCCATCGTCGCCGAGGTGCGGGAGGGCTCGCCGGGCGAGCGCGCCGGGCCTGCGCGGCGGGGACAAGCGGGAGACCTACAACGGGCAGCGAGATCAGCAAGGGCGGCGACGTGATCGTCACCATCGACCGCCAGGAGGTGCGTAGCGCGGACGACGTTGTCCGCGCTCGGTCGCCTACCGACTGCCCGGACAGGTCGTGCGCATGACGGTCGTGCGCGGCGGCCGGCGAGTGGAGCTCCGCGTGAAGCTCGGGGAGCGGCCGGCTGCGCCCGACACCAGGTAGGCGGTTAGAACCTGCCAACCTGGGCAAAGGAAAGTGACCGAGCCAATGTCCGAGCTAGCCCAACAGCATCCGAATCCGGGTCTCGGTGGGGACGGACGGTGCCGTGAAACTGCGGATCCCCGCCAAGGCGGAGTACATCACCCTCGTGCGTCTCGCACTGAGCGGTCTCGCACGCCTTCGACCGCTGGACGAGGAGACGCTCGGGGACCTCAAGCTCGCCGTCACCGAGGCGTGCTCGAACTCCGTCCGCCACGGGTACGGGAACGGGCAGGAGGGAACCGTGCAGGTCTCGTACGAGCTGCTCGAGGACAGGCTCGTCGTGGAGGTCGTGGACGACGGTCCCGGCTTCGATCCGAACCGTCCGCTCGGGAAGAGCGAGGACCTCAGCGAGGGAGGCCTCGGCATCGCGATCATCAAGGCCGTCGCAGACGAGTTCGAGGCCGGTGAGCGTCCCGAAGGCGGCGGCTCCAGGCTCCGCTTCGTCAAGTTCCTCGGCAACTAGCCGATTCTCCTGATTATCTTGCGCTAAGCCCCCGCCGGGACGCCCCTCTGATGCTCCAACTCGTCAACACCGGACACAAGTCCCTCGCCGACTATGCGTCGTTGGCGACGCGCGGCCTGATGGAGGAGATCCACCGCCTCGCCGAGCCGCTGCGCGGCAAGCGCGTCGTGCATCTCTCGGCGACGGCTTTCGGCGGCGGCGTTGCCGAGATCAACTACGCGCTCATCCCGCTGATGGCCGATGCGGGGCTCGACGTCGAATGGCGGATCATCAAGGGCGCCGACGAGTTCTTCGGCGTCACGAAGACGATCCACAACGCCCTGCAGGGCGACGAGCGTGGCCTGACCGAGGCCCAGAAGGAGATCTTCCGCCGCTACAACGCCGAGAACGCGGAGGAATTCGAGGACGACTACGACTTCGTGATCGTCCACGACCCGCAGCCCGCGTCGATGATCGACCAGTTCCCGACGTCGCAGGCGCGTTGGATCTGGCGCTGTCACATCGATCTGTCGACGCCGAACCGCGACGTGGTCGACTTCCTGGCGCCGTCGCTCGAGCGCTACGACGCAGCGATCTTCCACCGCAAGGAGTACGTGCCCGACGAGGTCGCGCTGCGCGAGGCCTTCATCTGGCCGCCCGCGATCGATCCGCTGACTCCGAAGAACATGGCGCTCTCCACCGACGACGCCGCGTACGTCGTCGACCAGTTCGGGATCGACATCGAGCGTCCGCTCCTGACCCAGATCTCCCGCTTCGACCCCTGGAAGGACCCGCTGGGCGTGATCGACGCGTATCGCATCGTCAAGGAGCAGCATCCGACCCTCCAGCTCGCGCTCGTCGGCTCGATGGCGCACGACGATCCCGAGGGCTGGGACTTCTACAACCGCACGGTCGCGCACGCCGACGGCGATCCGGACATCTTCATCCTGTCCAACCTGAACAACATCGGCTCGGTCGAGGTCAACGCCTTCCAGGTGCACTCGGCGGCCGTGCTGCAGAAGTCGATCAAGGAGGGCTTCGGGCTCACCGTCACCGAGGCGCTCTGGAAGGCGCGCCCGACGATCGGAGGCCGGGCCGGCGGGCATCGTCGACCAGATCCAGGACGGGGTCACGGGGTGGCTCGTCGACTCGTCCGAAGAGGCCGCTCAGGCGTGTCTCGAGATCATGGCCGACCCGGTGGCGGCGAGCCAGAGGGGCCGCGCGGGCAAGGAGTACGTGCGGAAGCACTTCCTGATGACCCGCCTCTTGCGCGACTGGCTCGCGCTCTTCAACCGCATGGAGGGCAACGACACCGGCGAAACCGCGCTGGTGACCGCCGGAGCCGCCTCCTAAGTAGGGTCCAGGCGGTGTCAGACCGCCGGAAGCTGATCGTCGTCTCGAACCGTGGCCCGGCCTCGTTCGTGCGCGACGAGGAAGGGAAGCGCGGCGCGCGCAGAGGCGGCGGCGGCCTCGTGACGGCTCTGCGCAGCCTCGTCACGCCATCACGACGTGACGTGGATCGCGAGCGCGATGACCGAGGAGGATCGCGCTGTGGCCGGCGAAGCGGGGGGCGAGGCGATCGACGAGGTCGCCTGGGACGGATCGGCCTACCGCCTGCGGCTGGTCGCGCACGACCCGGCGGCCTACGACTGGTTCTACAACGTCGTCGCGAACCCGACGCTCTGGTTCCTCCAGCACTACCTCTGGGCTCTGGCCTATGCGCCGGACATCGACCCCGGCCTCTACCACGCGTGGGAGGAAGGCTACGTGCCCGTGAACGCCGCGCTTCGCCGACGCCGTGCTCGCAGAGCTGGAGACGGAGCCCGACTCGGCGGTGTTCTTCCACGACTACCACCTGTACCTGGCGCCGCGACTCGTCCGCGAGCAGCGCCCGGACACGCCGCTCGCCCACTTCGTGCACATCCCCTGGCCGGAGCCGGACCTGCTGGCGCGTCCTGCCGGATCCGATCAGGAGGGCCATCCACGAAGGCTTGCTCGCGAACGACGTGGTGGGCTTTCACGCCGACCGCTGGCGGTTGAACTTCATGCGCTCTTGCAGAGACCTCGTGGACTGCGAGTGCAACTTCGAGACCAACGTCTGCACCTTCGACGGCGGCCGGACGCAGGCCGTGGCCCGTCCGATCTCCGTCGATCCCGCCGAGTTCGCCGAGCTCGCCGAGAGCGGCAGCGTCCGTCTGCTCGAGGCCGAGCTCGCCGCGAGGCGGCCGGAGTTCCTGGTGCTTCGCGTCGACCGCACGGATCCGTCGAAGAACGTCGTCCGCGGGTTCAAGGCGTTCGAGTACTACCTCGATGCTCATCCGGAGATGCACGGCCGCGTCTCGATGCTGGCGCTGCTCGATCCGTCCCGACAGGACATCCCCGAGTACGCCGAGTACCTCGGCGCGATCCAGCGCGCCGCGCGGCACGTGAACGATCGCTTTCAGCGCGAGGGCTGGACGCCGATCGACCTCCAGATCGAGGACAACTTCAAGCTGGCCGTCGCCGCCTACAAGCAGTACGACGTGCTGCTCGTGAACGCGATCTACGACGGGCTCAACCTCGTCGCCAAGGAGGGCCCGCTGGTCAACGAGCGCGACGGCGTGCTGATCCTGTCCGAGAACGCGGGCGCGCACGAGGAGCTCGGCGAGTGGGCGCTCTCCGTGAACCCCTTCGACATCGAGGCCCAGGCCGAGGCGATCCATGCGGCGATCCAGATGGCGCCGGAGGAGCGGCGCGCGCGCCACGCGGGGATCCGCGACTACGTGCGCGAGCACGACGTCGGCGCCTGGCTCGAGACACAGCTCGCGGACCTCGACCGCTGGTCTGCGCGCGCCGCCCAGTCGTGAACGAGCTCTCGCACGTCGACGCCGAGGGCCGCTTGCAGATGGTCGACGTCGGCGGCAAGGAGGTGTCGCGCAGGCGCGCGGTCGCGCGCGCGACGCTGACGGTCAAGCCGGAGACGGCGACCCGGCTTGCGCGAGCTGCCGAAGGGGGATGCCGTGGCTGCGGCGCAGATCGCCGGGATCATGGCCGCGAAGCGGACGAGCGAGCTGATACCGCTCTGCCATCCGCTTGCCGCTCACGCACGTCGATGTCTCGGTGGAGGTCGGCGAGTCGGCGGTCGAGATCACGGCGTCCGCCGAGACGACCGCGCAGACAGGTGTCGAGATGGAGGCCCTCGTGGGGGCGACGGTGGCGGCGCTGACCGTCTACGACATGGCGAAGGCCATCGACGACTCGATGACGGTCACCGAAGTGCGACTGCTGGAGAAGACGAAGGAGCCCGCGTGAAGGCGGCCGTGCTCACGGTCTCCGACGGCGTGGACATGGGCACGCGCGAGGACAAGAGCGGCGATGCTGCTCGAGGAGCTGCTCGCCGGCGAGGGGTTCGAGGTGTCCCGGAGGGTCGTCCCCGACGAGCGGGCTGCGATCGCCGAGGCGATCGAGGAGCTCGCGCGCGAGAGCCGAGTCGTGCTGACGACCGGCGGCACCGGCGTCGGGCCCGCGGGACGTGACGCCCGAGGCGACTGCGTCGGTGCTCGAGCGCTCCGCTCCCGGGAATCGCCGAGGCGATCCGCGCCGACTCGATCGCGAAGACTCCGCACGGCCTGCTCTGGCGTGGCCTGGCGGGCGTGCTCGGCCAGACGCTCGTCGTCAACCTGCCCGGCTCGACCGGCGGCGTCCGCGACGGGTTCGCTGTCCTGCAGCCTGCCCTCGAGCACGCGCTGCACCTCCTCGCGGGCGAAGAGACCGCGCACCGCCAGACATGATCAGGGCACGCGAGCTCCAGAAGCGCTTCGGGGACAAGCGCGTGCTTCGGGGCCTCGACCTGGACGTGCCGCAGGGAGAGTTCCTGCTCGTCACGGGGCCGAACGGCGTTGGCAAGACGACGCTTCTCAGGCTCCTGGCGGGCCTCGCTGCGCCGAGCGCAGGCGAGCTCGAGGTCGCCGCTCGAACGCGGCGAGGTCGGCTTCCTCGCCCACGAGCCGCTCGTCTACCGCGAGCTGACCGCCCTCGAGAACCTCGACCTCTACGGCCGGCTCTACCGCGTCCCCGAGCGGCGCGAGCGAACCGGGATGCTGCTCGAGCGCTTCGGTCTCTGGGAAGCCCGCAACGAGCGGGCGGGCACGTACTCGCAGGGGATGCTGCAGCGGCTCGCGCTTTGCCGGACGTTCCTCCACGATCCCGCGCTCCTGCTCCTCGACGAGCCGTTCGCGGCTCTCGACGAGCAGGGTGCCGACCTGCTGCAGGACGAGCTGGCCGGAGGACGGACGGTCGTCGTCGCGGCCCACGATCCCGCCCGGCTCACGGCTCTCGCAACGGCAAGGCTGGTGCTCGCATGAGCACCTACGCCGTCGACGTCGCGACTCTCGCGCGCAAGGACGTGCTGCTGGAGCTCCGGTCGCGCGACACGCTGCCGGCGATGCTCCTCTTCGTCGTCTCCGCGCTGGTCGTCTTCCACTTCGCGCTGCCGGCCGATGCTTCCGACCGCGCCGAGATCGGCCTCTTCTGGATCGCGCTGATCTTCACCGCGCTCCTCGGTCTCGGTCGCGCCTTCGCCGCCGAGCGCGAGCAGGGCCTGCTCGACGGTCTCGTGCTGGCTCCGGTCGACCGGAGCGCGATCTGGGCGGCGAAGGTGATCTCGGTCGTCGTGTTCCTGGCACTCGCCGAGGCGGTTGCGCTCCCGGCGTACGCGCTCTTCTTCCAGCCTGTCGGCTGGGAGCTGGTCGCGGCCGTGGCGCTCGCCGACGTCGGGATCGCCTCGATCGGTGCGTTGCTGGCCGCCATGGCGGCTGCCAGCCGTTCGCGGGAGCTGCTCCTCCCGCTGCTCTTCCTGCCGCTCGCGATTCCCGCCGTCATCGGCGGGGTCGGCGCCTCCGTGGTCGAGAATCCCGCTTCGTTCCTCGGTTTCCTCGCCCTCTACGATGCTGTTTTTGCGATCCTTGCGTGGGCCAGCTTTGAGTATGTCGTCACTGAATAAAGCAGCCCCTGTGCTCGCGATCGCCGCCGCCGCTCTGCTCGTGGGCGGGATTGCGCTCGCGATCTTCTGGGCGCCCGAGGACGTCGACCAGGGGTTCAGCCAGAAGATCTTCTACATCCACGTGCCGGTCGCTCTGACTGCGTACGCGTTCTTCGGCCTGGGCGCCTGGAAGGCGCTGCGCCTGCTGTCGACCCGCGACTCGCGGTACGACCTCGAGAGCTACACGGCGGTGCACATGGGCGTCATCTTCGGGCTCCTCACCCTGGTCACGGGGTCGATCTGGGCGAAGACCTCATGGGGCCAGTGGTGGAGCTGGGGCGAGCGGCAGCTCGTGCTCTTCCTGGTCGTGTTCCTCTTCTACTCGGCGTACTTCATGCTCCGCTACTCGACCGATCCCGGCCCGAGGCGCGAGCGGAACTCCGCCGTCTTCGCGCTCTTCGGCGTCGCGCTGATCCCGGTGAGCTTTCTGGCGGTGCGGATCGCCGGGACGATCCTGCACCCGACGGTCTTCACGCACGACGACGGCGTCGCGATGCCGTGGGAGATGTTCCTGGCGTTCTGCATCTGCCTCGGAGGGGTGCTCGCGCTGGCTGCGACCTTCTATCGCGTCGAGCTCGCCGGCAAGCGCATCGACGCGTCCCTCAAGGAACTGCGGGAGCAGCTCGCATGACGAGCGCCGAGAAGTACGTCCTCGCCGCCTACCTCGTCTTTCTCGCGGCCGTGCTCGCCTATCTCGTGATCATCGCGCTCAAGGTCGGGCGGCTCGAGCAGGAGCTCGCCGACCTCGTCCGGCTCGCGCGGGAGCGCCGCGTTGGTTGAGCTGCTCATCTGGCCGGCGCTGATCGCCTACGGCGAGGCGGCGGTCGCCTACGCCGGCGACGCGCGTCGGCCCGGGCGCCTCGGCCTGCTCGGGACGTGGGGGGTGCGCCTCGGCTGGCTCGCGCAGACGGGCCTCCTGATCGCCCAGGTCGCCGGGGCCGACGGTTTCCCCTGGGGCACCTGGGCGGGGTCGCTCAACCTCTTCGTCTGGCTCGTCGTCTCGGCGTACCTGATCTGGGGCTGCAAGCCGCGCTACCGGCTGCTCGGGCTCCTCGTCATGCCGCTCGCGGTGCTGCTCCTCGCAGTCTCGTACGCCGCAGGCGGGATCGGAGAGTCGGGCGACACGCGGTACTCGACGGTCTTTCTCGTCGCCCACGTCGGTCTGGTGCTCGCCGGGTTCGCCGGTTTCACGTTGGCCGCGGCGTTGGCCGGTCTCTACCTTTGGCAGGAGCGGCTGCTCAAGCACCGCAGTCGCTCGATCCTGCGCTTCCGCGTGCCGCCGCTGGCGCGGCTCGACGAGCTGGCGGGCCGCACGGTCCTCGTTGCGCTGCCCGTGCTCACACTCGGGATGGCGGCGGGCTTCGCGCGTGTGCGAGACCGGTCGGACCTCGACGTGCTGATCGGCCTGACCCTGGTCACGTGGCTCGTCTACGGCGCCTATCTCGCCCTGCGCTACCGGGCGGGCTGGCGCGGCCGCCGGGCCGCATACCTCGTGCTCGTCGGGTTCACGCTCGTCATCGCCCTCCGACTAGGCCTCCCGGCCACTCATTTCGCATGAGCGTCGTCCTCGTCGGCACGTCGCACCGGCTGGCGCCAGTCGAGGTTCGCGAGCGGGTGGCCCTCGATCGCGAAGGCTCCCGGAAGCTGGCTCACCGGCTCGCAGCGGAGGGGGCCGAGGTCGTGTGCCTCTCGACCTGCAACCGGACGGAGGTCTACGCCGTCCACGCCGACCCCGATGCGGCCGAAGCGCTCGCCGCAGATGCCTTGTCGGCCACGCCCGAGCTCTACCGGCTTCGCGACGATGCTGCCGCCCTGCACTTGTTCCGGGTGGCGGCCGGCCTCGACTCGCTCGTGCCCGGCGAGGGCGAGATCCTCGGCCAGGTCAAGGTCTCCTACGAGGACGGCGCCACCGGTCCCGTGCTCGACCGGCTCTTTCGCCAGGCCCTGCACGCGGGGAAGAAGGTGCGTGCGGAGACGGCGATCGCCGAGAGCCCCTCGTCGGTCTCCTCGGCGGCGGCTGCTCTGGCCCAGCAGGTCTTCGGAGACCTCGATGACTGTCGTGTCCTCCTGGTCGGCGCCGGAGGGGTCAGCGAGCTGGCGGCTCGGAATCTCGCTTCGCGAGGGGCGACGATCGGCTGGGTGGCCAGCCGCACGCTGGAGCGGGCTCGCGAGCTCGCCGCGCGCCACCAGGCGGAAGCGCTCGCTCTCGACGATCTCCCTGCGCGCCTGGCCGAGGCCGACATCGTCGTCTCGTCGACGAGCGCGCCGGGTTTCGTCGTCACCCCCGACCAGGTCTCGGCGCGCAAGGGAAGGCCGCTCTTCGTCATCGATCTCGCCGTCCCGCGCGACGTCGACCCGGCCGTTGCCGAGACGGAGGGCGTCTACCTCTACGACATCGACGATCTCGAGGCCGTGGTCAGCGAGAGCCTCAGCGGGCGCCGCCGCGAAGCCGAGCGCGCGGAGTCGATCGTGGAGCAGGAGGTCGCACGGTTCCGCGACTGGCAGGCCTCGCTCGAGGTCGTCCCGGCGATCGCGTCGCTCCGCGAGTGGGCCGAAGGCGTCCGGTCCGGTGAGCTGGCGAAGGCCGAAGGGCGTTTGGGGCGCCTCTCCGACAGCGAGCGCGAGACGGTCGAGTCGTTGACGACGCAGATCGTGAACAAGCTCCTCCATCTGCCGATCGTGCGTCTCAAGCAGGCGGCTGCGACCGACGGCCCGGGGTACGTGGATGCGGCCCGGCACCTCTTCGGCCTCAGCGAGGAGGACGGCCGTGCTGGTCCGGGTCGGAACCCGCGGAAGTAGGCTCGCGCTCACCCAGGCCGACCTGGCCGCGAACAGCCTGCGGCGCCGGGGCGCGGAGATCGCCCTCGTGCCGATCACGACGGCAGGCGACCGTGACCGCTCGAAGCCGTTCGGCCAGATCGGCGAGCGCGGCGTCTTCGTGAAAGAGATCGAGGAGGCACTCCTCGAGGGTCGGATCGACGTGGCCATCCACTCCGCCAAGGACATGACCTCGACCGACACCGAGGGCCTCGCCGTCGGCGCTTATCTGCCACGCGAGGATCCTCGAGACGCCCTGTGCGGGGCAGACGGTCTGCGCCCGGGCCTGCGGGTCGGGACAGCGTCGGCTCGCAGGCGGGCCCAGCTCCTCGCGCTCGAGCCCGAGCTCTCGATCGAGCCGCTTCGCGGCAACATCGACACGCGTCTCCGCAAGCGCGGCGAGCGCGGCCTGGACGCCGTCGTCCTCGCTGCGTGCGGGCTCGACAGGCTCGGCCTCGACGACGAGATCGGGCTCCGCTTTGATCCTGGTCTGGTTCTGCCCGAGGCCGGGCAGGGAGCCCTGGCCCTGCAGGTTCGCGCAGGGGAGCAGGAGCTCGTCGTTGAGGCGGACGACCCTGAGACGCGTCGCCGGGTCGAAGCCGAGCGAGCGTGCGTCGGAGCGATCGGCGGCGGTTGCCTCGCTCCCATCGCGGCCTACCACGACGGTGAGACGCTGACCGCCCTCGTAGCCGAGCCGGACGGCCGCTGGCTCGAGCGGCGGACCGGCGAGGATCCCATTGCGCTGGCCGCCGAGCTCCGCCCCCTCGCCGCCGCGTGAAGGTCATCGTCACCAGGCCGCGCGATCAAGCAGGCCCCCTCGTAGCGCGCCTGGAGGAGCTGGGGCTCGAGATCGTCGAGTGCCCGCTGATCGAGATCGAGCCGTTCGACGGGGCGGTGGACGTCGAAGGCTACGAGTGGGTGATCGTCACGAGCCCGAACGGAGCGCGCGAGCTGGCGCGCAGGGTCAAGGGCTCCCTGCCCAAGGTTGCGGCCGTCGGCCCCGGCACGGCGGAGACTTTGCGCGAGCTCGGCATCGAGCCGGCGTTCGTGCCCAAGGTGTCGTCTCAGGATGGGTTGCTCGAGGAGTTTCCGCGACCAGAGGGCCGGGTCCTGATCGCCGCCGCGGAAGGCTCGCGGCGACGTGCGATCGAAGCGCTGCAGGCCGATTTCGTGCCGCTGTACCGAACCCGGCTCGTGACCCCCGAGCAGCCCCCGGAAGGAGACGTCGTGGTGTTGGCTTCCGGCTCCGCAGCCCGCTCGTTTGCGGCGCTCGGCACCGACGTACCGGCCGTGACGATCGGGCCGCAGACGACCAAGGTCGCCCAGGGGCTCGGGTTGCGGGTCGCGGCCGAGGCCGAGACGCACGATCTTGACGGCCTCGTCGGCGCCGTCCGTCGGTTAGCGTCGCGCTGATGCAACCGATCACGTTCCTCACCGACTTCGGACTCGAGGACGACCTCGTCGGCACCTGCCACGGGGTCATGAAGCGGATCGCGCCCGAGGTCGAGATCATCGACCTCTCGCACGGCGTCGAACCGCAGAGCATCCTGCAGGGGGCGCTTGTCCTCGCGAACACGATTCGGTACCTCCCCGAGGGTGTGCACGTCGCCGTCGTCGATCCCGGAGTGGGCAGCCAACGGCGGGCCGTCGCCCTCCGCGCAGGCGGGCGGCTCTTCGTGGGGCCCGACAACGGCTTGTTGATGCTCGCGGCGGAGAAGGTCGGGGGCGTCGAGGCCGCGCACGAGCTCACGAACCGCGAGTACGCGCTCGAGCACGTGTCGGCGACGTTCCACGGGCGCGACGTGTTCTCGCCCGCGGCCGCCCACCTCGCGAACGGGCTCGATCTCGCCGAGCTCGGGCCCGCTGTCGAGGCGGCCTCGCTCGTGCGGCTCGAGCTGCCGCAGCCGGAGATCTCCCAGCGGCGGATCCGCGCGACGTGCCTCTATGTCGATCGCTTCGGGAACATGCAGCTGAACCTCACACGCGCCGACCTCGACACGTGCGGCGTGGAGCCCGGCCACCAGGTCGAGGTCGAGCATTCTGGCGACCGCTACTACGCGGTCGCGGCCCGTACGTTTGCCGACGCGCGCGCGGGCGAGATCATCCTCTACGAGGACGCATACGAGAACATCGCGCTCGCCATCTCGGGTGGCAACGCCGCGCAGACGTTCAACGTGAGCGCGGGGGCCGAGCTGCGCATTCGGCTGGATCCATGAGGGTCGGCGAGAACCTGGGTCGACGCTTTGCACGGATCGCGACCAACCAGGTCGTGCGACGCCCGGGACTGTGGAAGCTCTTTCGCGGCCCGATGCGCGGGATGTTCGACAAGATCGCGCCCGTCTGGGACCAGGGACGGAGCCCGGACGCATTTGCGCCGGTCGAGGCCGCCCTCGAGCGGGTCTCGGAGCCCAAGCGGGCGCTGGATCTGGGTACCGGGACCGGAACCGTTGCCCTCCTGGTCGCTCAGCGCTTTCCGAAGGCGGAGGTCGTCGGAGCCGATCTTTCACCAGGGATGCTGGTCGAGGCGCGGCGCAAGACGCCGCCCGAGCTGGCCGACCGGGTCCGGTTCGACGAGGCCGATGCCGAGCGCCTCCCGTACGCGGACGAGTGGTTCGACCTCGTGACGCTGGCCAACATGATCCCGTTCTTCGACGAGCTCGACCGCGTTGTGGCTCCGGAGGGCTGGGTCGTGTTCGGGTGGTCGGTGGGGCCGGAGACGCCGATCTACGTGCCGCCGGAGGTGCTCGACCGCGAGCTCGCCGCTCGCGGCTACACGGATTTGTCGGAAATTGCGGCGGGGAGAGGCACCGCGTTCGTTGCTCGCAAAGGCGCTGGAGGCTAGATTTTCCGCAACGGGCGTTCGTGGCACGGAGACACCGGCCAGGACGCCCTTTTAATGTGTGCGCATGAAGTCGCGTAACTGGCGGCACGTACCTGCAGCTCTACTCGCCGTCGTCTTCCTGCTGCCGCTCTACTTCATGCTCAGCGGCTCGCTGCGCCAGGCGGGCCTGCCGCCGCCGCGGACACCAGAGCTGCTTCCGTCGCCGCTCGCCTGGGCCAATTACGAGCGCGCGTTCGAGCTCGTCAACCTTCCGCGCTACACGGTCAACTCGCTGATCGTCGTCGCCGTCGCCGTGCCGGTGACGCTGGTGACCGCTTCCTGGGCCGCGTTCGCCATGGCGCGACTGTCGAGGCGGCCCGCCGGCGCGCTCGTGGCGCTTTCTCTGATCGCTCTCATGATCCCGCTCACCGCGCTCCTCGTCCCGCGCTTCACGATCTTCAAGGAGCTGGGCCTGATCAACACGTACGTGCCGCTGATGGCTCCCGCGATCATGGGCACCTCGCCGTTCTACGTGCTCCTCTTCTACTGGAGCTTCAAGCGGATCCCGCCCGAGCTCTTCGAGGCGGCCAGGCTCGAGGGCCTCAGCCCGCTGGCGACCTGGTGGCGCGTGGCAATGCCGCTCGTCCGACCGGTCACGGTCGCGGTCGCGGTCCTGTGCTTCGTCTTCACCTGGGGCAACTTCCTCGATCCGCTGATCTACCTCTTCGACCAGGAGAAGTTCACTGTCCCGCTCGGCTTGCGCGCGCTGTCCACACTCGACCGCACGAACTTCCCGCTCCTGCTGGCGGGCTCTGTGGCCGCGACGGCGCCTGTGATCGTCGCGTTCATCTACGTGCAGCGCTACTTCCTGCAGGAGTTCCGCGGCGCCGGCTGGCTGGGTCGCTGACGGTTGGTGCTTGACCGCGGTCGGTTCGGGGTGCGACCGTACTCGCTCGATCTGGGGGCTCCGACGAAGGGAGAGAGGTGAAGAGAGCGCTTCTGCTCAGCGTGTTCGCCGTGGTCTTCGCCGACGGTTGCGGCGGCGACGACAAAAGTAGTTCCAAGGGTGGAAAGGCCTCAGGGGACGTGAGCTTCATGGTCTTCGGCGACCCCGAGGAGATCCAGGCCTACCGCGACGTGATCGCGGAGTACAAGAACCAGCAGCCTGACGTCAACGTCAAGCTGATCGAGGCCAGCGACCGCGACGACCTGATCGCGCGCCTCGGCACGTCCTTCTCGGGCGGCACGCCGCCCGACCTGTTCCTACTCAATTACCGCTTCTACGGCCAGTTCGCAGCGCGAGATGTGCTGGAGCCGGTCGAATCGCGGGTCGACGACTCGAAGGTCTTCCAGCAGGAGGACTTCTACGAGCAGGCCATGAACGCGTTCCGCTTCAACGGCACGCTCACGTGCCTGCCGCAGAACATCTCGAGCCTGGTCGTCTACTACAACAAGGACCTCTTCAAGCAAGGCGGTGTCGCCGAGCCGAAGGAGGGCTGGACCTGGGCCGACATGGTCGCTGCGGCGAAGAAGCTGAAGAAGGGTGAAGTAGAGGGTATCGGCGTCGAGGCATCGCTGATCCGCGTCGCTCCGTTCGTCTGGTCGAACGGCGGTGAGATCATCGACAGCGAGGAGAAGCCGACGCGCTTCACGCTCGACACGCCCGAGGCGCAGGCCGCGATGACCGAGTTCTTCAACCTGCACGGGGTTCACGACGTCGTGCCGGGTGACGAAGAGGTCGAGGCCGAGGACGACGAGACGCGCTTCCAGAACGGGCGGCTGGCGATGGTCCTGTCGTCGCGGCGCGCGACGCCGACCTTCCGCACGATCACGAAGTTCGACTGGGACATCGCCGCGCTCCCGCAGCACAAGGAGCAGGCCGGCATCCTCCACTCCGACGCGTACTGCATGACGAAGGCCTCGCAGAACAAGGACGCGGCCTGGAGCTTCATGGAGTTCGCGCTCGGCCCGGAGGGCGCGCCGGTCGTGGCGCGGTCGGGCCGGACGGTGCCCTCGCTCAAGTCGGTTGCCGAGTCGGACGCGTTCCTCGACCCGAACGTGAAGCCGGCGAGCTCGAGGGTCTTCATCGACACGATCCCGGTGATCAAGCAGGTGCCGAGCATCTCGACCTGGCCCGAGATCGAGGATGCGGCCGAGCCGATCCTCGAGAGCGGCCTGTACAAGGGAACTTCGGCCAAGGAGGTGGCCGCCCAGTTGGAGAAGGCGACGACGCCGATCTTCGCGCGCGCCGAGGGCTAGCTATGGCCAACCTGAGGTTCGCGGGCGTCCGGAAGGACTACGGAGAAGTCCGGGCGCTCCGCGGTCTCGATCTCGAGGTGGCCGACGGGGAGTTTCTCGTCCTCGTCGGCCCCTCGGGCTGTGGCAAGAGCACGGCCCTGCGCACCGCCGCCGGGCTGGAGGAGGTCACCGAGGGGTCGATCCACATCGGCGACCGGGACGTCACGGACGTGAGGCCGGCGCACCGCAACGTCTCTATGGTCTTCCAGAGCTACGCGCTCTTCCCGCACCTGAGCGTCGAGGAGAACATCGGGTTCGGCCTGCGCGCTCGGGGCGTCAAGCCGGGCCGGGCTCGAGTCAAGGTCTTGGTGGCCGCCGAGCTCGTCGGCTGCGACAAGCTGCTCGAGCGCAAGCCGTACCAGCTCTCCGGAGGCGAGCGGCAGCGGGTTGCGCTCGCACGGGCGCTCGTCCGCGACCCAGACGTGCACCTGCTCGACGAGCCGCTCTCGAACCTCGACGCCCAGCTCCGGGTGCACATGCGCGCCGAGCTGAAGAAGCTGCATCAGAGCGTCGGCGCGACGATGGTCTACGTCACGCACGACCAGGTCGAGGCCCTGACGCTAGGCGACCGCGTCGCCGTCCTCAACGAAGGCGTCCTCCAGCAGCTCGGCCCGCCTGACGACGTATACCGACGGCCGGCGAACCGCTTCGTAGCCGGCTTCATCGGCAGTCCCGCGATGAACTTCTTTTCGGCGGAGCGGATCGACGGGTCCCTGCACGCCGGGCCGTTCGTCTTCGAGGCACGGCCGGATCTGCCCGAAAGCGTCGAGGTCGGTGTCCGCCCCGAGCACGTCCGGGTCGACGAGGGCGATGAAGGCGCCGACGCCGAGGTGCAGGTCGTGGAGATGGCCGGCAACGAGACCTACCTGCACCTGGAGGCGGGCAAGTCGTCCGTCGTGGCGCGGGTGGGGGCCGACGTCCGCCCGCCGGTGGGCTCGACCGTGCGCGTTCGCGCGAACCCGGCCGACGCCTACCTGTTCGACGCAGAGACCGGGGAAACGCTCAGCTGATGCTTCGCGATCGCGAGCGCCGCGAGTACGCGCTCATGCTGGCGCCGTACCTGATCGGGATCACGATCCTCATTGCTCTTCCCGCTCTGGTCACGTTCGCGCTTGCGCTGACGGAATACGACCTGATCCGGACGCCGCGCTTCGTCGGTCTGCAGAACTTCCGCGATCTCTGGAACGACGAGATCTTTCGCACGTCGGTTCGCAACTCGATGATGTTCATCCTCTTCGCCGTTCCCCTGCGGCTGGTGGGCGCGGTCGCGCTGGCCCTGTTGCTGCACCGAAAGTTCCGCGGAGTGGCTGCGTACCGGACGGCCGGCTACCTGCCGACGGTGGTGCCCGACGTCGCCTACGCGCTGCTCTGGCTCTGGATCATCAACCCGCTCTACGGGCCGCTGAACCTCGCGCTCGGCTCGATCGGCGGGCCGACGCCTTCGTGGCTCACCGACCCACGCGCGGCCCAGTGGGCGGTGATCATCATGAGCCTCTTCGTCATCGGGGAGGGCTTCATCGTCGCGATGGCGACCCGGCAGGGGATTCCCGGCGAGCTCTACGAGCTGGGCGACGTCGAGGACGCCTCGCCGCTCTTCATGTTCTGGCGGGTGACGTTGCCGCTGATGGCCCCGACGCTGCTGCTGCTCATGTTCCGCGACACGATCTTCTCGTTCCAGGCGAACTTCGTGCCGGCGCTGCTCGTGACGGGTGGCGGACCGGCGCCGTACGCGACGACCTATCTACCGCTCTTCATCTACCGCAACGGCTTCGAGTACCTCCGCTACGGCTACGCGTCCGCGGCGACGCTCGTCATGTTCGGCTTGACGGCCTTGATCGTCTACATCCAGTGGAGGATCGTGCAGCGCTGGCGCCACGCGTTCGTCGTGTGAGACGGCGGCTAGACTTCGCCGTCGCGGCGAGGTAGCTCAGTTGGTAGAGCACACGGCTGAAAACCGTGGTGTCGCCGGTTCGATTCCGGCCCTCGCCATCACCGGCTGAAATCCGGAGCTACAGGGCGGCTCAACCGCCGCTACGATCCGAATATGGGTTGGAACGAGTTCTTGCACGATTCGCAACCCTCGGACCACGGCGTGCAGGTCTACACCAGTGTCGGCGAACTGGCCGATTCGGTGTCCGCCTATCTCGCGGCAGGGTTCGAGGCCGGTGAGCCGGCGGCGGTCGTCGTCAGGCCCAGGAACTGGGAGACCTTCGCGGGCGCCCTCGGGCAGCGCGGATGGGACCCCAAGGCCGTCGCGGAGAGCGGCCTGCTCACCCTTGCCGACGCCGGGACGACTCTGGGCGCTTTCATGGTTGGGGACAGCCTCTCGGCGAGCCGCTTCGAAGAGGTGGTAGGAGGACTGCTCGACCAGGTCGCCGGCCGGCACCCGGGAGCTCGCATCCGGGCTTTCGGTGAGATGGTGGACATCCTCTGCCTGCGAGGCCAGCAAGAAGCCGCCGTCGCGCTGGAGGAGCTCTGGAACGACCTCGCCAGGACGAGGAACTTCGCCCTCCTGTGCGGCTATCGACTGGATGTGTTCGATCCCACGGCCCAGACCACCGCTCTTCCGGGTGTCTGCCATGCGCATTCGCACGTTCGCCTCAGTACTGATCCGGCCCGTCTGGCGCAGGCCGTCGACGGCGCTCTTCATGAGGTTCTCGGCGAGCGCGAAGCCGGAGAGGTCTATGCCTCGGTCGGACGAGAAACCGAAGACAAGCGCGTGCCGGTGCCGCAGCTGATCTTGATGTGGGTCAGCGCGAACCTTCCCAATCTGTCCGACCGCGTCCTCGCAGCCGCCCGGACGCGCTACGAGCACCCGGCGGTCTCGCCCGGCCTCTAACGTCGAAGACCAGCCAGGACCCGGTCGTGCAGTGGCGGGAGCGTCGTCCGCCAATCGCCGGGGACGATGACGTCGGCGGCCTCGTTGATCGGAGCGTCCTCCTCGACGCCGACCGCCGCGACGACCCCGGCCTTCACGAAGCCGGGGGTTTCCTCCTCGTCTCCGTGGACGCCGACGGCGACGAGTAGGCGTGGCGCCACCGGCCGGCCCAGGATGCCCACCTGGCGTGTAAGAGGCAACCACCCCGCTTCGCAGACCTCGCGCGTTCCGGCGACCGCCGCTCCGGCCTCTGCGGCGCCCTGCTCGATGAGCGGGATGGGCTCAGGGCCGCCGATGCCGGGGCCGAGGAGCGACACGACGTCGGCATCGTCGATGCGGTACGAGTCGCGGTCCTTGGTCCCGCCGGCCCGGCGCACGCGGGGCTCCGGCAGGGCGCCGACATCCAGGCTGCGCACCTCGACGTCGATTCCGTCGCGAGGCTCGACCGGCTCGTACATCCTCGGCCGAATGGTCGCGAGCTGCGGGGTCGTCGCGCCGAGGATGACGGAGGTGATGTAGCCGCCGTACGCGGGCTTCTGCTGGAGCAGGCGTCCTGCTTTGGCGATGTCGACGCCGACGCAGTCGCCAGTCATGCCGAGCTCGAGCCCACCTGCTGCGCGCGGGCCGTAGTCGCGGCCGCGGCCGGTGGCGGGGACGAGCAGCACGTGCGGGCGCTCCCGGGCGAGCACGCGCTTCAGGGCTTCCCCCCAGAGCTCCGGGTGATAGTCGGCGAGCGCGCCGTCGTCGACGACGCAGACGACCTCGGCGCCGTAGCGGCCGAGCTCCTTCGCGATGCCCGGCGCTCCGAAGACGAGCGCGACGTTGCGGCCGCCCAGCTTCCCGGCCAGATCTCGACCACGACCCAGTAGCTCGAGCGAAACACGTCGCGGCCGCTTGCCGGCCAACTCGATCATCGTCCAGCAGTCGTAGTGCGCTCCGGGGATCTCGGCGGCATGGGGCGGCTTCTCCCACGGCGAGGCCTCGGGCTTGCGCTCCGCCAGCAGCTCGAGGATCCGTGTTGCCGCCTGGTCGACGTCGTCGATTCGCTCGCGGTTGCGCTCGGGCTGCGAATCGCGCACGGCCATCACGCGGGTCGGTGATCCCGGCTGGCCGAAGCGGTTGTCGTTCTCCTGTAGGTCGTCGACGAGATCAGTCGCCTGCCACACGTCGATCGAGCCGGTGTCTGACCCCCTGGGGTATGACACCGGCGTCTCGGGAGCCCGCCCCACGGATACGACGAGCGGCGGCGCCGCTTCGTAGGCCTCGAACCCGAAATCGGTCTCGCGCGAAAGCTGCAGCCGACCACCGAAGGCGTCCAGCGCCGCCGCGTTGGTCACGTGCGGCCAGGCGAGGAAGGCGGCTACCTCGGGCGGCACCTGCCACGTCTCCGAGTCGAGCGTTTTGCGTCCGCAGAGGACGAGGTCGGCGCCTTCCTTCTTCAGCGCCATGGCGAGGGTGCGCGAGGTACCGAGCGTGTCGGCCAAAGCGAAGGCGCGATCCGAGAGGTGGATCGCCCGGTCTGCTCCGAGCGCGAGGCACTCGCGCAGCGCCTCCTCGGCCTGCGGCGGGCCCATCGTCATCGCGACCACTTCGCCGCCGACTTGCTCCCGAAGCACGACGGCATGCTGGACCGCGTAGCGGCAGAAGACGTTCAGCTCGACCGGCACGCCCTCCCGCTTCAGCGACTTCGTCTCCGGATCGAACTCGATCGCCGAGAAGTGCGGGACCTGCTTGACCAAGCAGACGATCTTCATTGGTGCGACCCTAGCGTCCGTGCTC
>CAVYUO010000003.1:0-279747 GCA_963771725.1 uncultured Actinomycetes bacterium
TCTCGGACGGCAGGCGCGAGAACGTGCCCGAGGGGGCCCGGCTCGTGGAGGGGGACATCAGGGACCCGGCGGCGGTCTTCGCGGAGGCCAAGCCGGAGCTCTGCTTCCACCTCGCCGCGCAGAAGGACGTGCGGGTCTCGGTCGCGCGGCCCGACCACGACGCCGAGCTCAACGTGATCGGCACCATCCGCGTGCTCGAAGCCGCGCGCGAGCACGGCGCGCAGATCGTCTTCAGCTCGACCGGCGGCGCGATGTACGGCGAGTGCGAGCGAGCCCGCGACGCGAGGACAAGGAGCCGCGAGCCGCTCGCGCCCTACGGCACGTCGAAGCTCGCGGGGGAGGAGTACCTGGCGACCTACAACCGGCTCTACGGCACGCGGCACGTGTCGCTTCGGCTCGGCAACGTCTACGGCCCGCGGCAGGACCCGCACGGCGAGGCGGGCGTCGTCGCGATCTTCTTCAGCCGGCTGCTCGACGGCGAGACGCCGACAGATCTTCGGCGACGGCAAGCAGACGCGGGACTACATCTACGTGGGAGACGTCGTGCGCGCGACGTTGGCCTCACAGGAGGTCGACGGCGGCGTCTACAACGTGGGCACCGGGCGCGAGACCTCGGTCGTCGAGCTGCTCGAGCTCTGCGTCCGCGTGGCCGGGAAGGACGTCGAGCCGGAGTTCGCGCCAGCGCGTCCCGGTGAGCTGCAGCGGAGCGTGCTCGACCCTGGCCGCGCGGTCGACGAGCTCGGCTGGCGACCCGAGCGCTCCCTCGAGGAGGGCCTGCGCGAGACCTGGGAGTGGTTCACCGCCTAGCAGGAGTGCGGCACACCGGGGCGAATTCGCTCGCCCCGTGGAGATTTCGGCCCCAGCTCTTCGCTCTGTTCCCGCCGACCGTTGGCGGACCGCGACCATCCTTGCGAGCGGCGTCGCCGTCTTCGAGCTTCTGATCGTGGTCATCCTCCTCACCGCCCTGATCGGCAAAGGCGTCTCGGCCCAGGCCAAAGAGGCGGCGATCACGAAGGCGACCGGCATCCCGCAGCGAGCCGTCAACCCGGAGCCCAAGCACGTGACGCTCGCGCGTGGCGAGACCTCGGTGATCGTCCTCAACGGGAACGGCGTCGGCGGCGCGGCCGCGACGGCAGCGGCCGAGGTCAAAGGGAAGGGCTACCTGATCGCAGCGACCGGCAACGCGGCGCGCTCGGACTACGGCCAGAGCGTCGTCATGTACCGGGCGGGGCGAAAGCCGGAGGCGCAGCGGCTCGCGCGCGACCTCGGCATCAAGCTGGTCGGCCCGCTCGAGGGCGTGTCCACACGCGACCTGCTCGGCGCGCAAGTGCGCGCCTCGTGTCCTGGGCAACTAGACGCCTTCGGCCAGTTCGAGCCATGTACCCGGCTGTCTGACACGTGTCGTGACATCCTGGCGGCGTTCGCCCCTACGATCTGGCCGGTGACTGACGAGGCCCGGAAGCAGGCGGAGGTCGACTACCCGATCGCGATCGGCGAGGAGGGGCAGCGCTGGCTGCAGACGAAGCCCTTCGCCAACGAGCCGCGCGAGACCGCACGCCTGCTCATCGACTTCGGCTACGTCGTCCAGCTCCTCGACCTGCGCCCAGGGATGAGCCTCGTCGAGCTCGGGTGCGGCCCCGGCTGGATGACCCGCTTCGCCGCGCGCCACGGCCTCGAGGCCGCCGGCTATGACATCGCGCCGAAGATGATCGAGATCGCCCGCGAAGTCGCCGCCGCCGAGGGCGTGGACGCAACGTTCGAGGTCGGCGACATGGAGACGCTCGACCTCGGCCATCGCTACGACACCGCCCTCGTCTACGACGCCGTCCACCACACGCCGCGCGCCGACCTCGTCTTCGCCGCCGCGCACCGCGCGCTCAAGCCCGGCGGCCGGCTGCTCCTCGCCGAGCCGAACTGGAAGCACCGCTACCAGGGCCGCAGCGCATCCGAGCAGTTCGGCGCGACCGAGCTCGGCTACACGCCGCGCCGCTTCAAGAAGCTCCTGCGCGAGGCGGGGTTCGACGACATCCGGCGGTTCCACAACAACCGCAAGCGGCTCTACGGGAACTCGCCGAAGGACTTCCTGTCGCACCTCGTCGAGCCGATCGTCTACCGCGCGCTCGGCGTCTTCTGGACGCAAATCTGGCTCCGCGCCGTCGCGAGGTGATCGGCCGGCTCGCCGCCGCTATCTCGCTGCGCAGCCGCGCGCGCAAGTTCCGACTCTTCATGGAGCTCGTCCAGCCGACTCCGGAGACGACGGTCGTCGACGTCGGGGTCGCAGATGCGCCGTTCGGCGAGGCCGAGGGCCACGGGGCGACCTACAACTTCCTCGAGGCGATGTATCCGTGGCGAGACCACATCACCGCGGTCAGCGTCGACGAGCTCCCCCACTTCGCCGAGGCCTTCCCGGAGCTGCGGCGCGTCCAGGCCGACGGGCGCGACCTGCCCTTCGCAAACGACGAGTTCGACGTCGGCTTCTCGAACGCCGTGGTCGAGCACCTGGGCGACCGCGACTCGCAGGAGGCGTTCGTCCGCGAGCTCTGCCGAGTCTCGAAGCGCGTCTTCGTGAGCGACGCCGAACCGGTGGTTCCCGGTCGAGGTGCACACGCTGCTGCCGTTCGTGCACTGGTTACCCGCGCGCGCGCGGAAGCGTGTGCTCGGCAGGCTGCGGCGCGCCGACGTCGAGGGGCTGCGGCCGCTCAGCCCGCGAGAGTTCCGCTCGCTCTTCCCCTATCCCGTGCGCATCGTCAACACGGGGCTGTCGCTGGTTGCCCTGGGGCCTGAGCCGTGAAGGAAGGCGAGATGAGGGCGGTCGCCGCCGGCCCCCGCGGGTCGAGATCGCGCGACCGCTCGAGATCGCGCCGCGCAGCCTGGCGGGCATCCAGCACCTGAAGCTCGAAGCAGCCGAGCTCGTACCAGGCGCGCGCGTTCAGCGGCTGCACCTCGACGGCGTCCACGTACAACCGCTGAGCACGCCCGACCCGGCCACGGGCCTCCTCGGCCGCAGCCTCGGCAAAGAGCGGCTCGATGGACAGCGGGTTCAAGGAGCGCGCCTCCTGCGCCTTGTCGACCGCCGCCTCCGTGTCGTTCCGGTCGATCGCCGCGTAGGCCTCCTCGACACGTTTCGCGGCCAGGCGCGGAGCGGCCAGCGAGAAGAGCAGCGATCGTGGCGGCGAGAACGGCGACGACCGCCCAGAGCGGCTGCGCCGTCACGCGCCGCTCCGGACGCCCGTCGGCGAGCAGGACGCCGGTGGCGAAGAGGACCGGCGCGGTCACGGCGAGGAAGTCCCAGTCGTAGTCGAGGAGACCGTGGAACAGGTACGTCGGTAAGGCGAGCCCCAGGGCAAGCGCGGCAGCGTCGTCCCGGCGCCGCCAGAGCCCGACGAGCGCCGCGCCCATCGCACCGGCGAAGAGCGCAAGCCCGACGAGCCCGGTCTCGGCAGCGAACTGCAGCGGGAGGTCGTGCGGCTCGGTGACGTCGATCTTGTTCTTGCGGAGCCTCCGGTGCACGTACTCGAAGCTCCCCGCCCCCACTCCGATGATCGGCTGCCCCGCGAAGGCGTCCCAGGCCTCGCCCCACCACTTCGTGCGGTTGTTCGAGCCGGTGCTGAGCTGACGCGACGGCCCCTGCTGGACGACGTCCTCTCCGCCTCGCACGGCAACGACCGCGCCGAACAGCGCGAAGGCGACCAGGACGACGAGCGCGCCGCGGACGACGAGCCGCCCGGTCCGCTCGGAGACACGACGCGGCGCGGCCCACCAGGCGACGCCGAACGCAGCGAGCGCGCCCAGGAAGACGATGAGCCCGAACCAGGCCCCGTCCTCCACGCGCACCGCATTCGACTGGAAATCGTCGGCGACGCCCGGCTGGGTCAGCCCCCAGACGAGCGCAGGCAGAGCCGCCAAGACGGCGATGCCGAGCGCCGCGATGCCCTCGACGCGCTCGCGCGCCAAGGCGAGGTAGGCGACGAGCGCGAAGACGGCCGCCAGCAGCCCGCCGCGCGAGTACGTGAGCACGACCGCGATCCCGAGCACGTAGACGAGGACGACGGCCGCGGCCCGCAACCGGCGATCGTGCTCGCGCCGGGACGCGATCCAGAGCCCGAGCGGGCAGACCGAGCGCGGCCAGGAGCGCGAGCCCGTTCCAGTAGCCGACCGGCGAGCGGAGGCGCGCGAAGCGTCCGTAGTCCTCGTAGAGCGCAGGGATCACCTTCCCGGCCAGCGCCCACAGGCAGGCGCCGCCGATCAGCGCCGCGAGGCCGAGTGCGACCGTCCTGGGCGCGCGTCGAACGGCAGCGCCGACGGCCAGCCCGAGCACGGCAAAGGCCAGGTAGGCGAGGCCGCGGTTGAAGTAGTTCCAGGAGCGGTCGGGCGCCGCCGACCACGCGATCGAGATCCCGTTCCAGACGACGAACCCGGCGAGGAGGCCCGACGAACAGGAGCCCCGTGCGGTCGAGCTCGGGCACCGGCAAGCGCCCCGACAGCGCCGCTGCACCGGCTGCGCCGGCCGCCACGATCGCTCCGCCCCCGATCCAGGCGAGCGGCGCGTCGCTCGAGCCGCCGGAGAAGAAGATCGCGGCGGCGAGCAGGGCGCCCGCTGCGACGAGGAGCGCAACGGCAGGCTCTCCGCATGCAGGCGACGCTACCAGCGGGCAACCTGCACGTTCCAGGCTTACAAACCGTTTACATGGGAATCACGCAAACTCTATCGCCGTCGGACAGACTGGGGGACAATGGCTCCCAGAGGAGAAGGTAGGCTCGTACCCATTCCGCCTCGTGTCCGTGCAATCGCGCCGCCCGCCTTGCCCGTCCGCATCTTCGGGCTTGCGCTCCTGCTCGCTCTGGCGCTGATGGTCGGCGCGAAGCCGGCTGCGGCGAAAACGCCGTGCTGGAAGCAAGTCGTCAACGACTGGGTCGAGGACTCGCGGATCGACCGCACCTACCCGCGCCACTGCTACAGCGACGCGCTCAAGAACGTCCCCAACGACGTCAAGGACTACAGCAGCTTCGAAGAGGACATCCGGAGCGCGCTCCAGCGCGTCTCACGCGCCGAACCGGTCGCTCTCGGGCACTGGCAGCGGCGGCTCGACACAGCCGGAGAAGCCGACGCGGCGTCTCGGTAGTGCGGACGAAGCCGAGCCGCGACCGGAGTACTTCAAGCAAGCGTTCGACAAGCTGGGCCCGCGCGAGGCCGACTCGATGCCGATCCCGCTCATGATCATGGCCGGATTGGCTCTCCTGCTCGTCGCCGCAGGGGCCGGAGGGCTGGTTACGCGCCGCTTCCGGGCCAGGCGAGCCGGTCCTCCGGCCACGTAGAACCGGATCCGGCTCGGGACCACCCCCCGAATTGCTAGAATTTGCAGGGATTTGTTCAAGCCGTCCGACGCCATTTCTAGCCTGACAAATCCGCTCGCCGACGGTCTGCTCCGCCGACTGGGCGCTTCACAAACAGCTTCGACCAGGAGGTAGGAGATGGCGTCCGCGAAGGAAGCCCAGGCCGTAGAGCCCACCGCAGAGGACCTCGGAAACACCGTCGCGAACGAGGCGGCAAGTGCCGCTGTGCGGCGCTTTTTCACGATTCCCGACCGCGATCCGTTCACCGAGATCGAGTGGGAGACGCGCGACGCCCTACATCCCGGGCAAGGACAAGCCCGTCTTCGAGCAGAAGAACGTCGAGTTCCCGAAGTTCTGGTCGCAGACGGCCACGAACATCGTTGCGCAGAAGTACTTCCGCGGCCGCATGGGCTCGCCCGACCGCGAGTCGAGCGTCAAGCAGATGATCGGCCGCGTCGTCGGCACGATCGGCGGCTGGGGCCGCGAGGGCGGCTACTTCGCGTCCGACGAGGAAGCCGACACGTTCGAGGCGGAGCTGAAGGCGATCCTGGTCAACCAGTACGCGGCGTTCAACTCGCCGGTCTGGTTCAACGTCGGCTTCGAGGAGAAGCCGCAGTGCTCGGCGTGCTTCATCCTCTCGATCGAGGACGAGATGGATTCGATCCTCGACTGGATCCGCCGCGAGGGCGTCATTTTCCGGGGCGGCTCCGGGTCCGGCGTCAACCTCTCCAAGCTTCGCTCCTCGAAGGAGCAGCTCTCGAAGGGCGGCTATGCGTCCGGGCCGGTCTCCTTCATGCGCGGCGCCGACGCGTCGGCCGGGACGATCAAGTCCGGCGGCAAGACGCGGCGCGCGGCCAAGATGGTCGTCCTCGACGTCGACCACCCGGATGTCGAGGAGTTCATCTGGTGCAAGTCCAAGGAAGAGGAGAAGGCGCGCGTGCTCGAGGCGGCGGGCTACGACATGTCGCTCGACTCCGCCGACTGGGCGTCGATCCAGTACCAGAACGCGAACAACTCGGTGCGCGTCACCGACGCGTTCATGGAGGCCGCCGAGGCCGGGAGCTGACTGGAACCTGACCGCGCGCACCGACGGCGCCGTCGTCGACACGGTCGACGCGCGCGACCTGCTGCGCCAGATCGCCGAGGCGGCGTGGAAGTGCGCCGACCCGGGTGTCCAGTACGACACGACGATCAACCAGTGGCACACGCTGCCGAACACGGGCCGCATCAACGCGTCGAACCCCTGCTCCGAGTACATGTCGATCGACGACTCGGCGTGCAACCTCGCGTCGATCAACCTCCTCAAGTTCCGCCGCGAGGACGGCGAGTTCGACGTCGAGGCCTTCGAGCACGCGGTCGACGTCGTCTTCCTCGCGCAGGAGATCGCAGTCGGCTACTCGTCGTATCCGACGCCCGCAGATCGAGGGGAACGCGAAGGCGTTCCGGCAGCTCGGGCTCGGCTACGCGAACCTCGGCGCGCTGCTGATGGCGCGCGGGCTCCCGTACGACTCCGACGAGGGTCGGGCCTACGCGGCCGCGATCACGTCGGTGATGACGGGTCGCGCGTACCGCAAGTCGGCCGAGATCGCGGCTCGCATGGGCCCGTTCGCCGGCTACCAGCCGAACGCGGCCGCGATGATCGGCGTCATGGCGCAGCATCGCGCCGCGGTCGGGAACATCGAGAACACGGACTCGGTGCCGGCCGATCTGCTCACCGCCTGCCGGCGCGCGTGGGACGACGCTCTGAATCTCGGCGAGGTGCACGGGTACCGCAACGCGCAGGCGACGGTGCTCGCGCCCACCGGGACGATCAGCTTCATGATGGATTGCGACACCACCGGCGTCGAGCCCGACTTCGCGCTGGTCAAGTCGAAGAAGCTCGTCGGCGGCGGCGACATCACGATCGTCAACCAGACCGTGCCGATGGCGCTCGAGAAGCTCGGCTACGCGCCGCGGGAGGTCGACGAGGTCGTCGCGTTCATCGACGAGCGCAACACGATGATCGGCGCGCCCTACGTGAAGAAGGAGCACTACCCGGTCTTCGACTGCGCCGTCGGCGAGCGTGCGATCCACTACATGGGCCACGTGAAGATGATGGGCGCGGTGCAGCCGTTCATCTCGGGCGCGATCTCGAAGACGGTGAACATGCCCGAGGAGGCGACCGTCGAGGACGTGGCCGGCCTGTACAAGGACGCGTGGAAGCTCGGCGTGAAGGCGATCGCGATCTACCGCGACAACTGCAAGGTCGCGCAGCCGCTCTCGTCGAAGGGCCAGGCCGCGATCGAGACCGTTAGCGGCGCCGCCGCGCCGCCCGTGCCTCTGACGCATCGCCGCCGGCTACCCGACGACCGCGTCGAGGTCGGCCGCAAGTTCCGCGTCGGCGACTACGAGGGCTACATCCACGTCGGGCTCTACGAGGACGGCACTCCGGGCGACATCTTCCTGGACATCGCCAAGGAGGGCACGACGCTGGCCGGCCTCATGAACTCGTTCATGATCTCGGTCTCCCTGGGCCTGCAGTACGGCGTGCCGCTCGAGGTGTACGTCTCGAAGTTCGCGCACATGCGCTTCGAGCCGAGCGGCCAGACGAACGACCCGGACATCCGAGTCGCCAAGTCGATCGTCGACTACGTCTTCCGCTGGATGGGCAAGAAGTTCCTGACCACGGACCAGCAGGAAGAGGTCGGGATCCTGTCCGCCGAGGTCAGGTCGCGGATGGCCGAGCGCTACAAGAACGGCGGCAGCGTGTCAGACGCCCCGCCGGCCGAGCTGGCCGACGCGATCCCACCGGGCCAGACGGCGCTCTTCAACGCGTTCGAGGATGCGGTGGAGTGCGCCAAGTGCGGCGGCCGCATGATCCGGACCGGAAGCTGTTACACGTGCCGGGATTGCGGCACGAATACCGGCTGCTCGTAGCGCCGCTACGAAGCTGGTTCTCCGAAGCCCCGCACAGCGGGGGCTTCGTCGTTATGGCCGAACACCGCTGCCTAGGCGGAGTAGGCGCGGCTTCCAGCGGCGGCGGAACCTAGTTGTCTGCGCCAGCCATCTGCGAATATTTGCCAGCCACCGCGGTATTCCTTTGAGTTCGCGGGTGCCTCGATCCAAGAATGTGATTCCTGACCGGCGACGAGGTCTCGGACGTCTGTGAAACGAGGACCTCGCCTGCTCCGGCGCTGGAGGCGACGCGGGACCGATGTTGAGCGACCCGCGATCTTGTCGTCGTGGAGTTAGGATCGCCGACGTGGATGCCGATTCGCTTCGAGGCCGAGTGGACGGTCCTGTGATGATCGCCTCGCTGCGCCGATCGCGCGTGCTGGACCATCGAATGTCGCGAAGAACCCGTCGCCGGCAGTGTAGCGTTCGTCCCGCGATAGCGGCTAGTCTCTCGGACGACCGCGTCGCGGCGGGCTAGAGGTCGCGAAGGCGCGATCGCCGATCCTCGCGGCATGGCCGGTTGGCCGACGATGGCGGTGAACATGACGGTGGCCAGCCGATTTCGGGACGGACGGAGCTTCTTCGCCCGCGACGAACCGCTCGCTATCGTCGGCGAAGTCGAGTGACTGAGTTCGAAGCCGAAGTAGTCGTTGCCCGAGACGCGCATCACCCGCGCATTGGGGATGCGCGAGGCAATGTCCATCGCCTGGTCCATCGTGTTGTCCAAGCTCACGGAGCGGTAGAGGAGGAGCGTGGGGACGCGCACCGCCGGCAGCACTTCGCGCAAGTCGGTCTCGTACCACGCACGGTTGATCGCGTACGCAACCGCGGGGCTCGCCCCGACACGCAGCGAATTTGCGAAACGGCGGCGATTGTCCTCGCTCCCGGCGCGGGACGGGCACCCCTGCATGAGCAGTTCGTCGCACCACTCCTGGACACCCCACCCGTCCCGGAGACGTGCCAGCTCCTGCCGAGCGGATTCGGATTCCGTCCCTTCGCCCTTAGCCAGGGCGTGAAAGAACGAGGCCTGCTCCTTCGGACCAGAAGCCGCGCTCGAGTGACCTGCGGCCCTCTCGTGACCGAAATCCAGGTGAGCCTCTTCAACCCGGAGAGCATCAGCATCCTCCTCGCGACGAGACAGCGAGGTGCAGGAGGGTCACGGGATCTTTCCGGCCGACGCGTGGAGGCCGAGACAGTGACGACCTCCGGCATGCTGCCGCAACCTGGGTGCCACGACCAACGTGTCGAGCCCAAACCTGTGAGAGTGCAGGAATAGCTCTGCGGCGGTTTCGTTAAGTAGTCAAGTAACGGCGCTTCCAGTAAGCCGAAGTCCGCAAGGGATCGCAAAGGAGAGGGCATGAGCACAACCAACGGACACGGAATCCCCGACACCATTCTGTTCGTCCACGGCCTCTGGATGACTCCCCGCAGCTGGGAGAACTGGGCCGCCCGCGCTGAGAGCCGTGGCTTCAAGACCCTCGCGCCCTCCTGGCCCGGCCTCGAGGGCGAGGTCGAGGCGCTCAACGCCGATTCGACGCCGCTGACGAAGCTCGACGTCCCGAAGATCGTCGACCACTACGAGCGCATCATCCGCGACCTCGACAGTCCGCCGATCATCGTCGGCCACTCGCTCGGCGGCACGCTCATGCAGCTGCTGCATCGATCGCGGGCTCGGCGCCGGCGGCATCGGAGTCTCGCCCGCGCACGGTCAGGGGCATCCCCGACCTGCCGCTCTCGACCCTCAAGTCAGCCCGGCCCGTCCTGCTGCAACCCCTTCAACCGCGGCAACGCGACGCCGCTGAGCGCCGGGCAGTTCCACTACGCCTTCGGCAACACGCTCAGCCGCGAGGAGTCGGACGAGATCTACAGGCGCTACCACGTGCCGGCGGCGAACCGCGTCCTGTTCCAGGTCGCCAACGCCAACATCGACTTCCGCACGCCCGTAAGGGTCGACTTCAAGCGGACTGACCGCGCTCCGATGCTCTTCATCGGCGCCGCGGAAGATCACGTCGTCCCCGCCAAGGTCGTGAAGAAGATCGCCGCGAAGTACGCGACGCCGGTCGAGTACAAGGAGTTCGCGAACCGGCCGCACTTCCCCGGAGGGCCCGGTTGGGAAGAAGTGGTGGACTACGCGCTGACGTGGGCGGACAAGAACGTGCAGCAGGGATCCACCGTTTCGGTCGCAGAGCCGGAGGCCAGCAAGCGCGCCTAACTCTCGCGGTTGCAGTCGCTCTCGCGCTTCCGTCGAGTGCGCTCGCGAGCGTCGCTCGGCACGGCAGTTCGCCGAGAGTCGGGAGGGCATCGTCTCCTTCGCCCTGATCGACTCCAGGGCCGGCTGCACGGCTACCAGCCGAACCTGCGCTACCGCTCGGCGTCGCTCGTCAAGGCGATGATCCTCGTCGCGTACCTGCGCCGCGTCTCCTGGGGCCGCTGCCGCTCGACCGCGGCGCGCGCTCGCGGCTCGGCCCGATGATCACGCGCTCCGACAACATCGACGCCAACTGGGCCTACGACCGCATCGGCCGCGGGCCCACGCTCGACGCGCTCGCCCGCCGCGCTGGAATGAGCTCGTTCACCGCAGCGAGTTACTGGGCGTATTCCATGACGAGCGCGCGCGATCAGGTCCTGTTCTTCGCACGGCTCGAGCGCCTCACGCCGCCCGCGCACCGCACCTACGCGCTCGGCCTCCTCCGTGGAATCGTCCGGTCGCAGCGCTGGGGCATCCCGCAGGCCGCAGCCGGCTGGCGAATCACCTTCAAGGGCGGCTGGTTCGAATCCCGGCACCTCTGGCACCAGGTGGCGATCCTGGAGCGGGGCAAGAAGCGGCTCGTGCTCGCCGTCCTGACCGACCGCAACCCGAGCGACGCCTACGGACAGGCCACGATCGAGGGAATTACGCGTCGCCTCCTCTGAGCCGCAAGCCCAGGTAGATGGCGCTTGGCAAGCCGGCGATGATGATCCCGACGAAGAGCGCGACCTCGAGGATGCTGGTTGAGCTCTCCGAGTCGCGATCGGCCAAGGCGAGCGAGAGGAAAGCGAGCGCCGGCAGCAATGCGAGCGCGATGCCGACAGCCTTGTCGCGATTCGTCCACGCCTTGGAGACAAGCACGAGCGCGATTCCGCCGAGCCAGCCGATGAACGGGAAGACCAGCGCCAGGAGCGCGGCGAACTCCAGCTTGCCCGTGCGCACCGGGGGCGCAGCCGGCTCCGGCTCGGCCGCATCGACGATCTCCTCGGGCGGGCCGAGCCGCTCGAGCACGTTGCGGACGGCAACCTCGCTGGCCGCCTCTTCTTCGCGCAGAGCCGTCTCGATGTGCTCGCGGATCTCCGCGATCAACTCCGCCCTGCGGGACCGCTGCATGTGTGCGGCGGCCTTCTCGAGCCGGCCGAGGTAGTCGTCTACGAGCCGGTCGGTCTCCATGATGGTCATCCTTCCTCCTTGGTGAGAATCGCGTCGACAGAGTCCCGGAACCGGGCCCACTCCTTGGCGAAGTCCTCCAGCGCCGATTTGCCCGCGTCGGTCAGCTCGTAGTAGCGACGCGGCGGGCCGGACTCGGACTCACGCCAGAACGTGGTCACGAGCTGCTCCTTGCGCAGGCGCGTAAGCAAGGGGTAGATCGTCCCCTCGCTGGTGACGAGGCCGTCCACCTCCGAGAGCTCGCGCACGATCTCGAAGCCGTAGCGCGCGCCGTCGCGCAGGAGAGCCAGCACGCAGTACTCGACGGTGCCGCGCCGCAGCTGCGAGAGGGACTTGCGTGTCTGGACAGGTTCCATGCAACGCATAGTACCTTGCGATCGCACATCGTGTCAACATCTCGGCATGGAACTCGTCGAGCGCGGGACTTATCTCGCCGGACTCGGCGAGCATCTGGCTGCTGCGGCCGGGCGGCCACGGACGGCTGATCCTCGTCGGCGGCGAGGCCGGGATCGGGAAGACCGCACTCGTCCGCACGTTCGCCGACGAGCACGCGCAAGGAGCCCGCGTTCTGTGGGGCGCGTGCGACGGGCTCTTCACGCCGCAACCTCTGCGGCCCCTGCTCGACATCGCCGGCGAGCTCGGGCTCGACGCCGACGCGCCCCAGCGCGAGCTCTTCTCGGCCACGCTCGAGGCACTCCGCCCCGGGCCGACGATCGCCATCTTCGAGGACGTCCACTGGGCGGACGGCGCCACGGTCGACCTGCTCCGCTTTCTCGGCCGGCGGCTCGACCGGACCGCGACCCTCCTCATCGCCACCTACCGCGACGACGAGCTCGGCGCGCAGCACCCGCTCCGTGTCGTCCTCGGCGACGTCGAGGCCGCGCGCCGCATCATGCTCGCGCCGCTCACGGAAGACGCTGTCCGCGCGCTCGCCGGAGACTCCGCCGTCGACCCGGCCGAGTTGCACCGCCAGACGGGCGGTAACCCTTTCTTCGTCTCCGAGGTCCTCGCCGCAGGCGGAACTGGAGTCCCGGAGAGCGTGCGGGACGCAGTCCTCTCGCGCGCAGCGGGACTCGGGCCTGCCGCGCGCGGGCTGCTCGACACCGCGGCCGTGATCGGCATGCGGGCTGAAACCGACCTGCTCAGCGCGCTCGCCCAAGACGGCGTCGAGGAGTGCCTCGCCGCCGGCGTGCTGCAGCGAGACGAGCGCGGCGTCGCCTTCCGGCACGAGCTCGCACGTCAGGCCGTCGAAGAGGCGATCGAGCCACTTCGGCGAGCCGAGCTGCACCGGGGAGTCCTAGCCGCCCTCGACGAGTCGTCCGATCACGCCCGCCTGGCGCACCACGCCGAGGGCGCAGGCGACTCGGTCGCGGCCCTTGAAAACGCGCAGGCGGCCGGCGCGGACGCAGCGGAGCGAGACGCCCACCGCGAAGCCGCAGCCCAGTACGCACGAGCGCTCCGCTTCGCGGACGGGCTGGCCCCGGCCGAGGTCGCCGACCTCCTCGAGCGCTACGCCATGGAGTCTCACCACACGGATCAGATCAACGAGGCGCTGGCCGCTGAGCGTCGGGCGCTGGAGCACTTCCGCGCTCTGGGCGACGGGCTCCGAGCAGGCAACGCCCTCACCTGGATCTCCGTCTTCGCCTACCTCGCAGCCGACTGGGACGAGTCGCGAGGCGCCGCCCAGGAAGCAATCGACGTCCTGGAGCAGCTCCCGCCCGGGCGAGAGCTGGCCCGCGCCTACTCGAACATGGCCAAGCAGGCGCAAGGCGACATCGACGTCGAAGAGACGTCGAGGTGGGGCGAGCGCGCCCTGGCGCTGGCGAACGAGCTGGGCGACGGCGAGACGTTCATCTCGACGCTGCAGACGATGGGCGTGATGGACGCGATCGCGGAGCGGGGCACGGACAAGATCGAGCAGAGCCTCGCCCTGGCGCTCGATCACGGAACGGACGACCAGGTCGCCCGCGCGTACGGCAACCTCGTGTTCGAGGCCGTCCGCCACCGCAAGTGGACGACGGCCAAGCGCTGGCTCGACGAAGCGCTTCCCTATGTGACCGATCGCGACCTCGACCACTGGCGGACGTACCTACTCGGCTGGCGCGCCGCGGCGGCGCTGGACCAAGGGCGCTGGGACGAGGCGGCTGCCGACACCCAGGCCGCCCTGAAGAACCCACATGCGCGGCTCAGTCGCTCGTGGCCGCTCCTCGTGCTCGTCCTGCTGCGCGCACGCCGCGGAGATCCCGAGACCCAGGCTGCGATCGACGAGGCGCTCGAGCTCCTCCACGGCGATCGCGGCCAGAAGCGGATCCCCGTCGCGCTCGTGCGGGCGGAGGCGGCGTTCCTCGCCGGCGATCCGCAGCGAGCGCTCGAGGAGACCGGGACCATTCCCGTCGTCGCCGTCGTCGACCGCTGGGTCGCCGGCAAGCTGGCGCTCTGGCGGAAGCGGCTGGGCGGGCGACCCGAGAACGTCGGCAAGGTGCCCGAGCAGTTCGCGCTCGAGCTGGCCGGCGACTTTGCCGGTGCCTCGGCGGCCTGGGAGAACCTCGGCTGCCCGTACGACGCCGCGATGGCGCTGGCGTGGAGCGACGACGAGGCCGAGTTGCGCCGCGGCCACGAACGGCTGCTCGCGCTCGGCGCCCAGCCCGCTGCCGCGTTCGTCGCACGCCGGCTCCGGGAGCGCGGCGCCCGCGGCGTCGCCCGCGGCCCCCGCGCGGCTACGCGCGAGCACCCCTCCGGGCTCACGCGCCGCGAGCTGGACGTCCTCGAGCTCCTGGCGGAAGGCCTGACGAACGCCGAGATCGCCGGCCGCCTCGTCATCACGGAGAAGACCGTCGGCCACCACGTCTCCTCCATCCTCGGGAAGCTGGGCGTCCGGTCCCGCTACGAAGCGGCGAAGCTGGCCCTCGAAGATAGGGAGCTCGTCCGCCCAAGATAGGGAGCGCGGCCGATTCGCCCGCGCCCAGGCCCTCCTACCGTCGTTGGCAAGCGACTGAAAGGAGGACCCGATGCCCCGTTACCTCGTCGAGCGCACGTTCCCGGACGGCCTCGGCATCCCCGCCACGGCCGACGGCGCCCGCGCCTGTCTCGGGGTCGTCGAGAACAACGCCGAGGCGGGGGTGACCTGGCTCCACTCGTACGTCACGGAGGACCGGCGCAAGACGTTCTGCGTCTACGACGGCCCGACACCGGAGGCGATCAGGCAGACGGCCGCCCGCAACGGCCTGCCCGTCGACTCGATCGCCCCCGTCCGCGTTCTCGACCCCTACTTCCACTACTTCGAGGAGGCGTCATGAAGAAGCTGATCGTCATCGGGCTCGCAATCCCGGCCCTGGCGCTTGCGGCTGCGGCCATGAGCTCCGGGGGGACGAGCCAGGCTGCGGTCCACGTCCATCCCAACCGAACGGCCTCGCCGATTCCGCAGGAGCTCGCGCCGATGCTCGCAAATGCGCGAATCGCAACCGCGAAATACGCGACGAGTCTCCAGAAGGCGCGCGCCGACGGCTACCGGACGATCGTCACGCAGCACATCCCCGACATGGGTCATCACTTCCTGAACCCCAACATCACAGACTTCGACATCACGAGGCCGCCGATCCTCGTCTACGTCAAGCGGGGACACGAGTGGCAACTCGTTGCCTTCGAGTGGGTCTTCACGGAGACGCCCTCCGAACCGCCGCTACCCGGCGCGGAGTACGGCTCCTTCCCGGCCGCGTGCCACTACGTCGACGGCACCTTCGTGCCGGCCGCGGCCGAGGCCGATTGCCCACCGAGGAGCCCGACGAGCGGCGCGAAGTTCGGCTTCTGGCACCCGGATTTCGTGACCCTCCACCTCTGGGCCTGGTACCCGAACCCGGACGGGATCTACAACGGCACCAATCGGTTCGTGCGGCCGTTCAACCCCTGATCGTCAGATCTGCTTCGACGGCTGGAAGAGGAGCGCGGGCCCCAGGGCCTGCGCTCCTTGCCTCCAGGTCACGCGATAGCGCCCGAGACCACGGTACGGGAAGTTCAGGTTCCACTTCACCGCGCCGCCGAACTGCGAGCCGACTCGCTTGACGGGGAAGCTCCTGCACGTCGTCGCACCACGCGGAGGCCTCACGCAGATGCGGTAGCGGGTGAAGTACTTCGCCGCGAGCGTGAGCTGGAAGCGGATCATGCCGCGATCGTCGAAGACGCCGTAGCAGACGTCCCCGCTCGCGCTGCAACGCGAGGCGATTCGCCCGTCGGGCGAGGCCGTTGCCGTCGAGCAGGCCACCGCGGCGAGACAGGTGGCGGCGAGTAGGAGCCTCATGGCTTCTCTAGTCGTGCCGCGAATGGACGGCGAGCGTCTCCTCACGGGGCCGGTGCTTCGGGTCTGGATCGCGAACCTGGGCGCGTTCACGTCATTCGGCGCGCTCCTCCTCGTGCTTCCGCTCTACGCACGGGACGAGCTCGCCGCCAGCGACATCGGGGTCGGGATCGCCGTCGGCGCGGGCAGCATCAGCGCGCTCCTCCTGAGCGCCCCCTCCGGCCGGATCGCCGACCGGCGCGGCCGGCGCAAGGTGATCGTCGCCGGCGCCCTGGTCATGGTGCTCGGCTACCTCGCGCTCGCACTGGGGCCGCCCCTGGGCGGCGTCGCGCTGATCCGCCTGCTCGTCGGCGGCGGCGAAGCGGCGTTCGTCGTCGCGGCGCTGACGATTGCCGTGGACGTGGCCCCGCCGGGGCGCCGCGGCGAGGCGGTGACCCTGATCACGGTCGCGTCGTACATCGGCCTCACCGTCGGGCCGCTCGCCGGCGACCTCCTCCTCGGCGACGGCCGCTTTGCCCTGGTCTGGGTCTTCGCCGCCCTGTGCGTCGCCGTCCCCAGCGTCGGGATCCTCACGCTGGGCGAGACGCGCCCGCAGACAGACGAAGAGGCGCCCGCCGGCTGGCTCCCTCCCCGAGCGGCTCTCGGGCCAGGGCTCCTCGTCTTCTTCGGCCTCCTGGGGTTCGGCGGCTACAACGCGTTCGCTGCCCTGTACGCGCGCGAGATCGGCTTCGACCACCCCGGGCTGATCTTCGGGCTGTTCGGCCTCGTCGTCGTCATCGTCCGCACGCTCGGACGCCGTATCCCCGATCGCCTCGGCGGCCGGCGCACGCTCGCGATCTCGTTCGTGTGCCTGGGCGTCGGGCTGGCCACGATCGGCGCGTGGCACGCCGTGCCGGGGCTCTTCGCAGGCACAGTCGTCTTCGCGGTCGGCCAGGCCCTGGTCTATCCCTCGGCCATCCTGCTCGCCATGGAAGGGACGAGCACCGCGGAGCGGAGCGCCGTCGTGGGCAGCGTGGGCGCCTTCGTCGACGTCGCGCTCGGAGTCGGGGCGTTCGTCCTCGGCGCAATCGCGGAATTCACCAGCTACGGGGAGGCCTTCCTCGTCTCCGCCGCGATCGCCACGAGCGGCCTGCTCGCCTTGGCGTTCATGAGCAGATCGGCGAGGATGCGCCCGGCATCGGTGGAGGAAGGGGCTCCCTGAACGACGACTCGCTGCGTCTCGATCCCGAGACGATGAAGGAGCTCGGGTATCGCGCCGTCGACATGCTGGTCGACCGGCTCGCCGATGACTCGATCCCGCCGCTCCGTCGAGCGAGCGCACGACGGAGATGAGCAACGGCTGCACGGCCCGGCCCCCGACGAGCCGCAGGACTTCGAAGAGATCCTCCGCCGCCTCGAGGAGGACGTGCTCCCGTTCGCAGCCGCGGCGACCACCCGGGCTTCTTCGCCTTCATCCCGTTCTCCGGCACATGGCCGGGCGCGCTCGGGGACTTCATCGCCAGTGCCACCAACATCTTCGCCGGCTCCTGGATGGAGTCGGCCGGGCCGAGCAGGTCGAGCTCCAGGTGATCGACTGGTTCAAGGACTGGGTTGGCTACCCCGCCGAGGCGGCCGGGCTGCTCGTCAGCGGGAGGCTCGGCGGCGAACATGGCCGCGCTGGCCTGCGCCCGCGAGACGCTCGCCGGCCCGATGGCCGACGATCTGGTCGCGTACGTCTCGGACCAGGCCCACTCGTCCCTCGCACGGTCGGCACGCGCCTCGGCTTCCAGCCGGGCCAAGTGCGGGTCATGCCCCGACCGACGGGGAATATCGGATGCGACCCGACCTGCTCGGAGTCGGCGATGGAGGCCGACATGCGCGCAAGGGCCGCCGTCCGCTCTTCGTCTCGGCGACGGCGGGAGGAACGAACACCGGCGCGGTCGACCCGCTGCCGGAGATCTTCGGGATCTGCCGGGATCGCGGCGCGTGGTTCCACGTCGACGCCGCCTACGGCGGCTTCTCCGTGCTGACCGCGGGGTCGCGAGCAGCTGCACGGCCTCGAGCTGGCCGACTCGATCACGCTCGATCCGCACAAGTGGCTCTATCAGCCGTACGAGTGCGGCTGCCTGCTCGTGCGCGCGGCGAGTTCCTCCGCAACGCGTTCGTGATCACGCCCGGACTACCTGCGGGAGGCCGTTGCGCTCGACGCGCGAGGTGAACTTCTCCGACCTCGGCATGCAGCTGAGCCGCGCCTCACGGGCGTTCAAGGTCTGGCTCTCGTTGCAGTACTTCGGGCTCGGCGCGTTCCGCGCGCGCGATCGGCCGCAACCTCGACCTCGCCGAGCACGCCGCGCGGAGCATCGAGGCCAGCGACAAGCTCGAGCTCGCGGCCGAGCCGTCGCTCGGAGTCGTCTGCTTCCGGCGGCGTCTTCGCGGACGCGTGACGAGAGGAGACGCTGCGCGCACGAGGCTCATCTCGGCGCTCGAGGAGAGCGAGCTCGGGCTGGTGTCCTCCACGCGCCTGCACGGCCGCTACGCGATCCGAATGTGCGTGCTGAGCCACACCACCGCGCAGGAGGACGTCGACCGGGTGCTCGAGTTCATGGAGACCGCCGACGTCGCGGAGCTCGGACACCCGGACCTCCCGGCCTACGAGCGGCACACCGACGTGGGCCTCAGCTCGGGCGCGAGGACGCGAGCCGCGCGAAGGCGCCCCGTCGCTGTTCGTCCTGCTCGACTGCCCTGACCCCCGAGGAGGTCGAGCAGGTCGGTGGCGCTGCGGTGAGCGCCGGGAGGTGCCGGCCGGTGAGAAGTTGATCGAGCAATGGGACGCTTCGCAGGACTTCTTCCTGATCCGCGAGGGAAACGTGGAGGTGCTCGTCGACGGCGAGCAGGTCGCAGAGCTGGGGCCGGGCGAGTTCTTCGGTGAGATCGCGGCGCTCGACTGGGGTGCCGGTTTCGGGTACCCGCGGATCGCGGAGGTCGTGGCGACGACGCCGCTCAGCCTGCTCGTGTATCCGGATGGGCAGCTCCAGGAGCTCGCCGCGACTTCCCGGCCGTCGAGCGCGTGATCCGCGCTGCGGTCGGGTACCGCCTCAGCGTTCGGTACGCGCCCATGGCCTGGCGCGTTCTCGCCACGGTCTTTCGCAACCCGGAGCTGCGGCGCGTCGAGCTCGCCTTCGTCGGCTTCAACGCGGCCGAGTGGGGCACGTGGATCGCAATGCTCGTCTACGCGTACGAGCAGGGCGGGGCGACCACCGCCGGGCTCGTCGCGCTGGCACAGCTCGTTCCGGCCGGGTTGTTCGCGCCGTTCGCGGCGGTGCTCTCGGACCGGCTCGGGCCGGCCCGGATCCTGACGTGGAGCTACGTTGCCCAGGCGGCGACGATGGGCGCCACGGCCACCGCGCTGTTCCTGGACGCGCCGCAGCTCGTCGTCTACGCCCTCGCGGCATCGGCGGCGACCTCGGTCACGCTCACGCGGCCGGCACAGTCGGCGCTTGCGCCTGCGCTGGCGCGCACCGCCGACGAGCTGACGGCGGCGAACGTCGTCTCCGGGTGGATCGAGAGCGTCAGCGTGCTGGCTGCACCGGCGGCGGCGGGTGTCCTGCTGGGCGTGGCCGACGTGGGCCGTGTTCGCGGTGATGGCGGCGGCCGCGCTGGGAGGAGGACTGCTGACGATGGGCTTGCCCGGGCCGGCGCCGAGCTCGGCCTCGGAGGAGAGCCCCGTCGGTGAGGCGGTCGCCGGGTTCCGCGTGCTGCGCGAGAACCGTGACGCGCGGCTGCTCGTCGCTCTGCTCGGAGCGCAGTTCGTCGCCATCGGCGCGCTCGACGTCCTCTACGTGGTGCTCGCGCTCGGCCTGCTCGGGCTCGGCGAGTCCGGCGCGGGCTACCTGAATGCGGCCTTCGGCGCCGGGGGCGTGATCGGCATCGCGGCGACCGCGGCGCTGGTCGGCCGTGCGCGCCTCGCGCCTCCGCTCCTGGCCGGGGTCGCCGTCTGGTTCGCCGCGCTCGCGTTCCTCGCGGCGTACGCGCGAACGATCTCGGCGCTGGTGTTGCTCGCGGCTGCGGGCGCGGGTCGCAGCCTCGTCGACGTCGCGGGCCGCACGCTCCTCCAGCGGACTGCGCCGCCCGAGCTCCTGTCGCGCGTGTTCGGCGTCCTCGAAGGGCTGACCATGGCCGGACTGGCCATCGGCTCGGTGCTGGCACCGATGCTCGTCGGGCTGGCCGGCGCGGAAGGTGCGGTGTTCGGCGTCGCGCTCGTGCCTCCCGGGGCGCTTGCTCGCGGGCCGGGGCCTGCTCGAGTCTCGACCGCGGGGCGACCGTGCCGGTCGTGGAGCTCGCCCTGCTCCGCTCGTTGCCGACTTTCGCCGCCTTCGGCCGCCGGAGCTCGAGCGCCTGGCTCGCAGCATGACGTCGGTCGCGGTCAAAGTCGAGCGAGACGCTGATGCGGGAAGGCGAGCCCGGCGACCAGGCGTTCCTCGTCGCGGACGGCGAGCTGGAGGTGCTCGTCGGCGACGCGCGATCGCCACGCTCGGCCGGGGCGACCTCTTCGGCGAGATCGCGCTCCTCCGCGGCGGCGTGCGCACGGCGACCGTCGTCTCGAAGACCGACAGCCTCCTCTTCGAGCTCGAGCGTGAGACGTTCATGGAGACGCTGGGAGGAGCGCGCGCGATACAGCGCCTCGTCGAAGCTCGGCTCGGCGAAGTGGCTCAGGCTGGGAGAATCGCAGCCATGATCGATCCGCTGGAGCGCTGGCGAGAGCACGGCGAGAAGCCCGACTACGCCGGCTTGCTCACCTTCGGCGGGCTTCCGTACACCGAGGATCCCGGCCGAGCTCGAGGGCGTCGACGTGGCGATCGTCGGGGCGCCGACAGACGACCTCGTCTCGGACCGGCCCGGGACGCGGTTCGGTCCGCGCGGGATCCGTGCGGCGAGCTGTCCGCCCGGCCCGCACCTCGAGGTGAAGATCGACGCGTTCGAGGTGCTGCGGATGGTCGACTTCGGCGACGCGCCCGTGCTCCCCGCCGACCCTGCGCGCTCGCATGCGGCGATCGAGGCCACCGTCGGCCAGGTGCTCGCGGCGGGTGCGATCCCGATCGTGCTCGGCGGCGACCACTCGATCGCGGAGCCCGACATCCGCGCCTGCGCGACCAAGCACGGCCCTGTCGGGCTCGTCCACTTCGACACGCATACGGACACGGGCACACAGGTCTTCGGCGTCGAGGTCTCGCACGGAACGCCGATGTACCGGCTCGTCGAGGAGGGCTCGGTCGACCCGAAGCGCTACGTGCAGATCGGCCTGCGGGGGTACTGGCCCGGGACGACGGAGTTCGACTGGCAGAAGGAGAAGGGGATCACGAGCTTCTTCGCGCACGACGTCCGCGACCAGGGCATCCAGGAGATCGTGCGGCAGGCGCTCGAGATCGTCGGCGGCCGGCCCGTGCTTCCTGTCGATCGACGTCGACGTCCTCGACCCGGGCTTTGCTCCGGGAACGGGCACGCCCGAGCCCGGTGGGCTGACGTCGACGGAGCTGCTCTGGGCGGCGCGCACCGTGGCGGCCGGGATCGAGCTCGTCGGTGCAGACGTCGTCGAGGTGATCCCGACGGCCGTCGGCTCGGCCGATGTGACCGCCCTCGTCGCGGAGCGCACCGTCCGCGAGGTCATGACCGGGATCGCGCTAGCCCGCGCGGAAGAATGAAATGAACGCGTGCGGCAGGCGACGCCTGGCCGTGCGGAGCGCCTCCGCGAGAGCGTCGCCTCCGTCCTCACCGTGGTAGCCCTCGCCGTGGCCGAAGAGGAGGTGCGTCGGCTCGAGCCCACCGAGGGCGCGCTTCGGCGGGAAGAGCCGCAGGAAGGGATGGACGCCGAACGACTCCTTGCGCCCATGAAAGTAGGAGAGGCTGCCGAGCGCGTCGGCGCTGACCAGGATCCGGTCGCCGGGGAACCAGAGCGCCACCTCCTGCCAGCGCTTGCGGCGCACGATCGGGCGCACCTCGAACGGTGCGCCCTCGACGCCGTCGAAGGGAACCACGTGTAACGGCACACCCAGCCGCTCGGCGACCACAGCCGAGTCCCGCGCGTGGCGGTCGAGCAGCTGGACGACGCCTGCGGGCTCCCCCAGCGCGCGGATCCGCTCGTCGATGCCCTCGCCGTCGACCGGATCGGTCACCCAGACCCGTCCGTTGACCTCGACGGCGTGCGAGGCGCGCGTCAGCATTTCCTCGGCCGGGACCCAGCCGAAGCCGTGCTCGAACTCGTCGACGAAGCGGAGGCTCACCGGAAGAGATCTCGTTCGGCAGGCATCACGAGATCCTGAGCGGTGCCCTCGCCGCCGACGGATAGGCCGCGCACGATCGCCGCCGGCACGCCGCTGGTCTTGCCCTTGACCAGCTCGGCAGCGCCGGCGATCTCGTCCGCGATCGCGATCGTGGTCGCCTCGAGCTCGTAGCCCGTCGCGTCACGCTCACCTCGGAGGTCGAGCAACGTGGTCAGACCCGCGGCGCCGATCGCGACGTCGGTCGTCCCCTGCCGCCAGGCCCGGCCGAACGAGTCGCTGATGATGACTGCCACGCCCAGCCGCTCGTGGAGGCGGGCAGCGGAGGCGTCAGGGTCGAGCGGGAGCAGGACCAGGCTGCCCTGCTCGGGCGCATTCGAAGCGTCCACCCCTGCGGACGCACAGACGAAACCGTGTCGGGTCTCCGCGATCACGAGCGAGTCACGCCGGCGGAGGACTCGGCGGGCCTCGCTGAGAATCGCATCCAGCTTCTCGACGTCGCGTACGACACGACCTTCGGCCTTGGAGACGACCTTGTGCGAGACGACGAGGACGTCGCCCTCCTCGAACTGGGCGGCTTCGGCAAGTAGCGCGGCCAGGTCGTCGCCTTCGCGGACCTCCGGGAGGCCCGTCACCGGGATGACGCGGAGCTCGCTCAGGGCAGGCCCGTGACGCGCAGGCCGGCGTGCGTGCGGTACCGCTTGTTCACGTTCAGCAGGACGGACGTCATCGCCTCGAGCCCGCGCGAGTTGGCCAGCGGGCCGGCGTCGATCGCGTAGCCGGCGACGAGCCTTGCTCCAACGTCGAGCGCGATGTCCTTCGCTGGAGACTCGTCACCGCAGACGAAGACGTCCTGGTCCGGCGCGTCGGGGCCGATCAGCGTCGCCGCGCCGAGCGACTGGTAGCCCGAGACGACCGGCCCGCTGAGGATCTCGGCCACGTCCTCGGCGAGGGAACGGGAGTCGCGCCCCGGCTCGACGCCCTTCTCGGTGAAGCGCAAGTCGCTCGCCACGCAGAGGACGGGTGTGTCGCCGATCGCATCCGCCAGCTCGCGCACGGTGTCGAGCGCGGCGCTCGAGGGGACCGAGAGGACGATCAGGTCGGCACCGTCGACGGCCTCCGCGTTGGTTGCGCCCAGCACACCGAGCACGGTCGCGATCTCGAGAACACGGTTCGCGTCGCGCGACCCGAGGACGACGTCCTCGCCGAGAGCCTGGAGACGGGCCGCGAGGGCGCGCCCGAAGACTCCGGTGCCGCCGAGGATGGCGATCCTCATCGGGGAACCGCCGCGGCTTCGAGCACTGCTTCGGCCAGGGTGCGCCGGGCGGCTTCGTCGCTCATCAGCGTGCGCGTGACGATGTGATCGCCCTCTTCGGCGTCGGCCTCGTCGATGACGAGCCGGTCGATCAAGCCCTCGTAGGCGCTCGCGACATGCGTGGGTGAGGTGCCCCCCGCGAAGCGCTGCAGCATCTGTGCGGCAGGGCCCTTCACCGTGTGACCTCCGATGAGCGGGCTGACAGCGACCGAGGGCACGCGGCGTGACTCGATCGCCTTGCGGATCCCGTCGACGGCCAGGATCGGTCCGATGCTGAGGTATGGGTTGCTGGGCGCGATCGCGAGCAGGTCGGCATCGTCGAGCGCCTCCACGACTCCGGGGGCGGAATGCGCCTCGCCCTCGTAGCGGACAGCAATGACTTCGTCTTCGTGGCGCCGGCCCACGTACCACTCCTGGAACAGGAAGTCACCCGCCGGAGTCTCGACGTGCGTTCGTAGCTCGTCCTCCGTGGCGGGCAGCACGGTGGCGTCGATGCCGAGCTCGCGGGCGAAACGGGCCGTGATCGACGAGAGCGGCTCGCCGGTGCGCAGCGCCTGCGTACGCAGGAGGTGCAACCCGAGATCGCGGTCGCCCAGCTGGAACCAAGCCTCCCCGCCGAGCTCCTTCACGGTCTCGAGCGCGTTCCAGGTCTCGTCGGCTCGGCCCCATCCGCGCTCCTCGTCGCCGAGCCCCGCGAGGGCGTAGAGGATCGAGTCGAGATCTGGCGAGATGTGGAGCCCGAGGATCTCCTCGTCGTCGCCGACGTTGCCGATCACGGTCAGCTCCACGTCGGTCTCCGCGAGGGCACGGGCGAAGCGAGCACCGCCGAAACCGCCGGCGAGCGCGACGACCTTCATGACGCGAGCGCCGCTCGGGTGCTCGGCCCGAGCCGTTCGGCGAGCCGGGCGAGATCGTCAGGCGTGTCGACGTCGTCCGCCAGGTTCTCGATCACAAGCGTGCGTGACGGCGCCGCCGCCCGGAACCGTTCAGCGCTCCCAGAGCCGTAGAGCGGCTGGAAGACGTCGGGGCTCGAGAGCGCCAACGCGTTCGTCGTCCCGTCGGCGGCCTCGACGAGAGCGAGCCCGAGCGGCGGCGTCTCCGCCAGAAGGCGCTCGACGTCCTCGGGCTGCACGCACGGGAGATCGGCGTTCACGATCGCGACCGGCCCCTCCAGTCCGGCGAGCGCTTCCTGGACCGCGGGCCCCTGGCCACCTTCGCCGCCGGCGATCACGGTTCGCGCGACCGGCTCGCACGCTGCGAGCACGTCCGCGAGCATCGCCTCTGCCAGTTCGGCGGCGGCTGGAGCGAGTCTCTGCTTGCCATTCGGCCTGAACGGGATGACGATCGTCGCCATGCGGGGAGACTATCCCTGCGTGTCCATTTCGAACTCGGAGATCGCTGACAAGCTGGAGTCGTTCGCGCAGCTGCTCGAGCTGGCGGAGGCGAATCACTACACGTCGCGGGCCTATCAGCGCGCCGCGGAGATGATTCGCGAGACCAAGGCGCCGATGGCGGATCTCGTACGCAAAGGGCGGGCGCGAGAGCTGCGGGGAATCGGGCCGGGGATCGAGTTGCGGCTGCGGGAACTCGTCGAAACCGGCTCGCTGCACGAGCTGGAGGAGCTCGAGGAGCAGATCGCCCCGGAGCTCGTCGGGCTGGGACGGCTGCTCGGGCTTGGGCCGAAGCGCATGTCCGAGATCGGGCAGGCGCTCGACGTGCGGACGGTCGAGGGCTTCCGGCAGGCGGTCGCGGCCGGCCGGCTCTCCGGCGTGCCCGGCATCGGGCCGAAGACCGAGGCCAAGATCGTCGCCGGGCTCAGACAGAAGCGGCCTCCCAGGCCGCGGCGAGGGCTACTGCTCAACCATTCGCGCGCGCTCGTCGAGGCGATTTCCGAGTCGCTCGGCGGAGAGCCGGCCGGAGATCCGCGTCGCTGGCGCGACGCGTCCTTCGACTTCGGAGTCGTCTGCGCCGCGAAGGATCCCGCGGAGATCCTGGAGCGCTTCGAGCAGCTGCCGCTGATCGTCGCCGTGGTCGATCGCGAGGAGCGGCGCGCGATCGGCGTCACCGTCGAAGGAGTCCCCGTCCAGGTCGTCGTCGCGCCGCCGGAGCGCTTTGGTACGGAGCTCGTGCGGGCCACCGGGTCGCCCGAGTATGTGGCCGCCCTCGAGCCGTTGCCGGATGCTCCCGACGAGGAGGGTGTCTACCGCGGGCTCGGGATCCCCTATTGCCCGCCCGAGCTGCGCGAGCGGCCGTTCCGCGGCAAACCGCCTCGACTCGTCGAGCTCGGCGACATCCGCGGCGACCTGCACGTGCATTCCAACTGGTCGGACGGCAAGGCAACCGTCCTCGAGATGGCGGAGGCCGCCAGGGACCGCGGTTACGAATACCTGGCGATCTGTGACCACACGCGAAACGTGCGAGTCGTGCCGGGGCTGGACGCCGACGACCTGCGCCGCCAGGCCGAAGAGATCGCGGCCGCGAACGAGCAGGTAGCGCCGTTTCGCATCCTGCGCGGCACCGAGTGCGACATCCTCCCCGATGGGTCGCTCGACCTCCCCGACGACATCCTCGCCGAGCTCGACTGGGTGCAGGCAAGCGTCCACGCGGGCCAGCGGGCGCCGCGCAAGGAGATCACGAAGCGGACGCTCGAGGCAATGCGGCACCCCGCTGTGCGGTCCCTCTCGCATCCGAAGGGGCGGATCATCAACCACCGTCCAGAGAACGAGCTCGATCTCGAGCAGGCGTTCGAAGTCGCGCTGGAAACCGGGGTCGCGCTCGAGATCAACGGCCTCCCGCCCCGGCTCGACCTCCGCGACAAGCATGTGCAGGCGGCGATCGAGGCGGGGGTGCCGATCGTGGCGTCGACGGATGCGCACTCGGTGCGCGGCCTGGACAACATGCAACTGGCGGTCGCCACAGCCCGCCGAGGCTGGGCCCAGCCCACAAACGTCGTGAACACCCGACCCCTGTCCGAAGTCCTCGGGTCACCTTCAGCTCCGGGCAAGTAACAGTCTGTTACTTGCTTCGGTTGCGGCTTTCGACCGGGGCTCAGAACGCTAGTAACAGTCTGTTACTAGCGCATTTAGGGCTCGGTGGAGCCCGGGCCGCTCGTCGTCCACTCGCGCACTTCGTACCAGTGGGTCGTGCGGAGCGCTTCGGCGACCTTCGCGTCTGTGTGGCCCGCATAGAAGACGTTCTTGTCGAGGTCGCAGCAGATGGCCACGGCCTCGAGCGGGAAGTTGTCCAGATCGACGAGCGACTCGGCCGGGAGCCGGGCCTCCGCGACCGTGTAGTGCTTGAACTGGAGGTCGGGCGCGATCTCCGTCAGCTCGGGCCAGTCAGGGCAGGTGCGCGAGCTCATCCCGCGCCGACCTCTACGCCTTCGGAGCTCCAGTCGCCGTCGAACCGGAGCACTCCGCGCGAGCCGTCCGAGGGCGCGACCGAGAACTGGGCAGCACCGTCGATCCGGTGATAGCGCTTGGTGCCGGCCCGATCGGTCAGCGTCACACCGAGCTGGAAGTTCCCCTCCGCGAGCGGGAGTCGCCCGACCGTGAAGCGGAGGCTCTGCTCCCCGACCGACCCGTCCCAGCCGACCTGATCGAGATCGAGCGCGCTGGACGCGAGCAAGCCCCCGCCCGAGCCCGCGCAGCTCGAGGGACAACTTCGGAGGCTCGACCGGAGCCTCGACCAGGAGCCGCAACCTGACGACGAGCGGATCGCCAGACGTGAACATATCTGTCGGCCCAGTCGCGCTCTCGACGCGCACGTCCGCCACTCGAACCTCGCCGCTCCCCCATTCCCGAAGCCCCGCGCCGAGCTCCTCGGGGTTCTCCTCGGCCGCCAACTTGGCGTGGTAGAGCTTCAACGCCTCGGTCGTCGCACCGTCGTACTCGACTCGCCCCTGCGTCAGCAAGACGGCTCGCTCACAGAGCCGCTCCACGGCGGACGCGTCGTGGGACACGAAGCAGACCGTGCCCCCGTTCTGGCGGAACTGCAGGACGCGGTCGACGCACTTGCGCTGGAAGGCCTCGTCTCCCACGGCAAAGACCTCGTCGAGGAGCAGCACATCGGCCTCGATGTGCGCGGCGATCGCGAACCCGAGCCGCATGTACATGCCCGACGAGTAGGTGCGCACGGGAATGTCGATGAACTCGTCGAGCTCGCTGAACGCGATGATCTCGTCGAGCCGCTCGTCGACGACCTTGCGCGAGAGACCGTAGATCGAGGCGCTGAGATAGATGTTCTCGCGGCCCGTGAAGTCGGCGTGGAAACCGGCGCCCAGCTCGAGGAGCGAGCCGACCGCGCCGCCGACCTCGAGCCGTCCCTGGGTTGGCGCGAAGATGCCGGCGATCAGGCGCAGGAGGGTCGTCTTCCCCGAGCCGTTTCGCCCGACGAACCCGACGGACTCGCCCGGCTGGATCGTCAGATCGACGTCGCGGACCGCCCAGATCTCCGTCGGGCGCACGTGCCTGCGGCGAACGATCGCCTCCTTCAGCGTGAGGTTTCGGTGCGGGTAGACGCGGAACCGGCGCCCCAGCTTCTCGGCCATTATCTCGCCGGTTCTCATGTGATCGAGGGTACTGAAACGAGGTCGGCCAGCCCTCGGATAAACGCTGGGTCGTCGTTCAGGGAATCGATCCGGTCGAGCTCCAGGCCCAGCTCGCCGGCCCGTTCCCGGGCCTCGACGTCGATGTCCCAGAGGATCTCCAGGTGGTCGGAGACGAAGCCGATCGGACAGACGAGGACGCGCGCGACGCCGCGGGCGTGCAGCGCATCCAGCTCGTCCAGGATGTCTGGCCCCAGCCAGAGCTCGCCGGTCGCGCTCGCGCTCTGAAAGGCGAACGACCAGGACTCGAGGCCGGCGCGCTCGGCAATCAGCCGCGAGGTCTCGAGCAGCTCGTCCTGGTAGGGATCGCCCTCGCCGAGAATCCGCGCGGGGAGGCTGTGCGCAGTGAAGACGACGTGCCCGTCGAAGCCGCGTACCCGCTCGGCGAGCACGTCGAGGAACGGGCTCGTGCGTCCCCCAGCGCTCGACGAAGCGCAGCTCGGCCCGGCCCGCGAGCGCCGCCTCCAGACGCTCCCGGTACCCGTCGATCGACAGCTTCGAGTAGTGAGGGGCGAGCACGAGGCCGACGATCGTCTCCGCGCCACCGGCCAGCGCTTCTTCGACCGCGTCCGCGATTCGCGGCTGCCAGTGCTTCATCCCCACGAGCACGGGCACGCCGAGCTCGGCTGCCAAAGCCGCCCGCTGGCGCTCGGTGACCTCGTCGAGCGGCGAGCGCCCCCCGATCCGGCGGTAGCGCTCGGTCAGCTCCTCGACGGCCGCATCCGACACGGGCCGGCCCTCGCGGATGTCCTCGAGGTAGGGCCGAATGTCCTCGACCCGCTCCGGGCTGCCGTAGGCCATGAGAACGACGGCGGCCTTCACGCGGCCACCTTCGCGGTCCGTTCGTGGACGAACTCGACGAGCCGCTTGAGGTCGGCGGGGTCGGTGTCGGGCAGCACGCCGTGGCCGAGGTTGAAGATGTGACCCGGCCGGCCCCCCGCCGCATTGATGATCGCCTCGGCCGCCTGCTCGACGCGCTCCCAGGGGCCGAGCAGCAGCGCCGGCTCGAGATTCCCCTGCACACCCCGGTCGTAGCCGATCCGCTGCCAGGCCTCGTTGAGCGGAGACCGCCAGTCGAGGCCGATCACGTCCCCTCCGACGGCGGTCATCGCCTCCAGCAGGTGCGCCGTGCCCGTTCCAAAATGGATCGTCGGTGCATTGACTTCGGTCAGGATCCGCGCCGAGTAGGGCGCGACGAACTCGTTGTAGTCCTGCCGCGAGAGCGCGCCGACCCACGAGTCGAAGAGCTGAACGACGTCGGCGCCCGCGGCGACCTTCGCCCGCAGGTAGCGGAACGAATGTGTCCGTCAGCTTCTCCGCGAGCGCATGCCAGACCTCCGGTGCTGCGTAGAGGCACCGTTTCGTCTTGACGAAGTCACGGGTCGGCTTGCCCTCGATCAGGTAGCCCGCCACGGTGAAGGGGCCTCCGCAGAACCCGATCAGGGCCTGCTCCGGGTCGAGGCCTTCCCGCACGAGGCGCACCGCGTCCAGCACGAACGGCACCGACTCGTCGGGGTCGGGCACGCCCAGCCGCTCGACGTCCGCGAGCGTCTCGATCGGCCGCTCGATGACCGGGCCGACGTTCTCGACCAGATCCACGTCGACTCCCATCCCGAGGACGGGCAGCATGATGTCGGCGAACATCACCGCCGCGTCGACGCCGTGCAGGCGCACCGGCTCGAGCGTCACCTCGGCGCAGAGCTCGGGCTGGCGGAAGACCTCGAACAGCCCGTATTGCTTGCGGATCTTCCGGTACCCGGGCAGCGACCGCCCCGCCTGGCGCATGAACCAGACCGGCGTCCGCTCGACGGGCTCGAGGCGGCAGGCTCGGACGAGGAGAGGCGCGGTCACGGCGGAAGGCTAGTACTAGAGCTGCGCGGCGAGCTGGTCGTCGACCCGGCGGAAGACGAGCGAGGCGATCGCGAGCGCGGCGGCCGACGACTCCGACGACGTAAATCACGTCGCCGAGCTGCGGCAGCTTGCCCCAGAACAGCGGGTCCCGAATCGCCTCCACGAAGGGCGCCACGGGGTTGCCGTAGTAGAGAAAGTTGCCGATCGTCGGATGCTCGCTGATACCCGGCAGCTGGTCGAAGGTGTAGAAGATCGGCGTCAGGATGAACCAGGGGAGGAGCACCGTCACGACGAGGTGCTCGATGTCCCGGAACATGACGGTCGCCGACGCGAGCAGGATCGAGAAGCCGGTCACGAGCGCCGCGAGCGGGATGAACAGCGGCAATGCGGCCCAGAAGGTCGAGCGCGTCTCCGGGATGATGATCAGGTTCAGCGGGAGCACGACGCCGAGCATCACGAACATCGTCACGAGGTTCGTGGCGACGACGGAGAGCGGCAGCAGCTGGCGGGGAAAGCGCACCTGCTTCACGAGATTCGCGTGGCCGAGCAGGCTCGTGCACGACATCTGGACGGCGGACTGGAAGAACATCCAGGTCACGAGCCCGGAGAGCACGAACAGCGGGTAGTGCTCGATCGAGACGGCCCGCAGGAGGATCGAGAAGAGCAGCCAGTAGCCGAGCATCAGCACGATCGGGTTGATGAGCGTCCACACCACACCGAGCATCGATCCGCGGTACTTGACGCGCAGCTCGCGGCGGAAGAGGTTGAAAAAGAGGTCGCGGTAGCGGTAGAGGTCGGCGTAGAGGTGCACGGGCTGCCAGTGTAGAGAGGTGCGAATCGTCGTCGACGTCACGCCTCTCTCCCACCGGCGAACCGGCGTGGGGAACTACATCAGGGGATCGCTGCGCGGCATGGCGGAGGCGGCGGAGGGCAACCACGAGCTGGTCGCGTTCGGCGTCGTCAGCATGCGGGCGCGAGAGGACGTCGAGTCGGCGCTGCGCGACCTCGACGTCACGCAGCGCATCGTCGCGCTTCCCCCGTCGGCGCACCTCTGGCGAACGGCCTGGAGCCATGCCGGGTACCCGCCGGTGGAGCGGTTCGCGGGGCCGCTGGACGTCTTCCACTTCTCGGACTGGATGTATCCGCCCCAGCGGGACGGCCTGCGCTCGACGCTGATCCACGATCTCGTGCCGCTGCACTTCCCCGACCTGGTGCACCCTCGGACGCGGCGGCAGAACCTGGCCAAGTACAGGCACGCGGCGCGGACCTGCGACGTGATCGTGGTCAACAGCGAGTACACGGCAAACGATGTCGCCGAGCACCTCGAGTTCCCACGCGAGCGCATCGTCGTCGCCCACCCCGGAGTGGACGAGCGCTTCACGCCCGAAGGCCCGCGCCACGAAGAGGAGGGCCCGTACGTGCTGATGCTCTCGCCGGGCGAGCCGCGCAAGAACTTCGACCGGCTTGCCGACGCGGTCGATCTCGTACGCACCCGGCGGCCCGAGCTGCAGCTCCTAGCGCCGGACTGGGCCGAGGAAGAGGAGTTGCCCGCGCTCTATCGCGGTGCGGCCGTCTTCGCCTATCCCTCGCTCTTCGAGGGATTCGGAATGCCGATCATCGAGGCCATGGCCTGCGGAGCGCCTGTCGTCGCTTCGTCGCACCCGTCGCTCGACGAGGCGTGCGGGGACGCGGCCAGGCGCGTGGACCCGTTGAGCACCGAGGCGATGGCCGCCGCAATCGAGGGCGTACTGGTCAACCGGCGGGCCCTGATCGACAAAGGCCTGGCGCACGCGAGGCGCTTCACGTGGCGGGCCTGCGGCGAAGCCCATCTTCACGGCTTCGAGAACCGCGGGGCGGAGGAGAGCCAACCTTAGAATGGTGCGGCCGTGAACGCCGCCGCCCCCATCAAGCCACAACTCGACGACTGGGACCGCCACTGGGACGACTACGCCGAGTCTGCGGCCAGGAACCCTGCCCAGGCGTACCGGCGGCGCCTCATTCTCCGCCTGCTCGCGTCCGACGGAGACAGACCCATGCGAATCCTCGACATCGGCTCGGGGACGGGCGATCTCGCCGCCGACATCCACAGTGCCTTCCCTTCGGCGGAGGTGCTCGGGCTGGACGTCAGCGAGGCTGCCGTCGAGCACGCCGCACGCAAGGTCCCCACCGCGACTTTCGTCCAGCGCGATCTCATTCGTGAGGCCGGCGCCGACCCCGAGCACACGAGCTGGGCGACACACGCGGTGTGCTCGGAGGTGCTCGAGCACGTCGAGGATCCGGGCAGGCTGCTCGAGAACACTCGCCCCTACCTGGCTCCGGGCTGCCGCCTCGTCGTCACGGTCCCCGGAGGCCCGATGTCGGCGTTCGACCGCCACATCGGCCATCGGCAGCACTTCACCCCGCAGTCCTTGCGCAGAGTGGTCGAGAAAGCCGGCTTCGAGGTCGAGCGCGCAGACGCGGCCGGCTTCCCGTTCTTCAACTTCTACCGGCTGACCGTGCTCCTTCGCGGACAGCGACTCGTCGACGACGTGGCTCAGGGCACCGGCTCCGCATCCGCGCGAGCCGTGATGAACGTGTTCGACAAGCTGTTTCGTCTCAACGTCGCCAGCTCGCCATGGGGATGGCAAGTGCTCGCGGCCGCACGCTTCCCCGGACCGACCTCCTGAGCTCCGTACCCCGAACCCTCCTGGTGCCACGCGCACTCGTCGTCTTGCGCGTCCTGATCGCCGTGGCAATCGCGGCGACAGTGACCGTGCTCATCACGAGCCGCCTGCCGCGGTCGCTGGATGTGACCACAGACGTGGTCGGTTATCCGATCGCGGCCAACTTCAATGTCAATCGGTACCTCTGGGTCTACGGGATCTGGGTGGCGTTCTTCCCACTCGTTGCGCTGGCCATCGACCTGGGGTTGTCTCGGCTGACCCGCGACCGGACGCCGCGCCCTTCCTCGGTTCGAGAAGCCCGGCCGGCGCCGGAACACACCGCTTCGCCCTTCGACGGCTGGGCGGTCGCCGTGATCCGGACCGCATTCGTCGGCCTGGTCCTGGGGCTCGAGGTCGCGATCGCGGCAGAACTGGATGGGGCCGCCTTCCTCCTCGCCCTCCTGGGCATGCTGGTCCTCTACGGCGCCGTCGCGGGAGGAATCGCGGCGTTGGCTGCCCCGCTCCGCGGGCGCCGGCTGTCCCTTTTCGAGCGCCTCGCGGCCGTCAACATCTTCGCCTGCCCGCTCACGATCCTCGGGCTCTACGACGTTTCCGACGCGACGAAGATGCGCGTCCTCGACACCGGAAAGGTCTACGCGTACCCCTGGTTTCCGCTCTGGCTCGCAGCAACGCTCACCGCGGTCCTGCTGGTGGTTGCGCTCATCGGAGCCCGTCGCGCCGTGAACGGCGGCCGGCTCCGCACGCTGGAGCGTCAGTTCCTGCTCCTGATCCCCGCCGCGGTCCTGCTCTTCCTCGTGCTCGCGAGGCTTCCCGGCGAGGTCGGGCCGATCGACTTCTTCCACGAAGGGGAGCCCCTCGCGGCCGGGCGGCTCACCGCGGAGGGGGCGTTCCCCTGGCGGGACTTGATGTTCATCCACGGTCTCCTCCACGACGTGTTCACACCGCTGATCGGCTTCGCGGTCTTCGAAGACACGCGCTGGGGAGGCGTCGCAGGGTCACTCATGATCGTCTTCCCCGCCTACTGGCTCGGCCAGTACTTCCTCTCCGTCTACCTGTTCGGGCGAAACGTGCTCTTCTTGCTCGGCACCCAGCTCGCCGTCGTGCTGGGACTGATCCGCGACGTCCACATTCGTTTTGCGCTGATGCCGTTCGCGCTCTTGCTCCTGGCGGCGGTGCTCAGAAAGCCGACCTGGCCGAGAACGGGGGCTCTCGCGTTGGTGCTCGCAGCACAAGCCGTGATCTCACCCGAGACGACGATCGTCATTCCCGCCTGCCTCGCCGTGCTCGGTCTCTACGAGCTCTCGTCGTACGACCGGAGTCTCCGTTTCCGCCTGAACTTCCCGCGCACGCTGCAGACGATGGCCGCGGGAGCGCTCGTTCTGGGCCTGTTCTGCGGCGTGCTCGCCGTCCTGGGCACCCTCGACGACTTTCTCTTCTTCTACCGGACGTTCGCCTCCGAGCACACGCTGACAGGCGGGATCCCGCTCGCCTGGCTCGATGACAGGTTCAGATTCGCGGCGATCTCGCCCGTGCTGCTCGTGATCCTCGCCTTCTGGTTCTTCGCGACCGCCTGGCGAACCCGAAGGTCACCGAGGGTCGACGACTGGGTGATGGCGGCGGTGGCGATCACCGTCGCGCTCTACTACCCGAAGTTCCTCGCCCGGGCAGACTCCCACGTGTACCAGGCGTTCGCAGTCGCGACCCCCCTCCTCGCGTACGCCATCTACCGCGTCTTCGGCCTGCTCGAAGACCAGGTGGCGCGGAGGATTGCGGCGCCGGTGCGCTACTCGATCACGATCGCCGCGCTCGTGGTCGTCGCCACGGGGTCCCCCGTCTCGGTCCTGGACACCGCTCAGGCGATACCGGGCCGGATGTCAGCAGAGGCTCACCTCGAGCCGGTTCCGGATCTCGGCTATCTCAGCCCGAGGGCGACCAACCTCACGATCGAGAGCGACCTCACACAGATCTTCGATGCCTATCTGGAGCCGCGCGATTCCGTGTTCGACTTCTCGAACAACCCCATGCTCTTCCACTACCTGCTCGACCGCAAGCCCACCACTCGGTACTTCCACGTCAGCATGGCGATCCGCCAAAACACTCAGGCCGACCTCGTCAAGCAGCTCGAGCGGCGGAAGCCGAAGTTGATCGTCTACGTGAGCAATCTCTTTCTCGGGCTGCCTGCATGGGACGCGATCTCGAACCCGGTTCGCCACTACGACGTCAGCGAGTACATCCTCGATCACTACCGGCCGTTGCTGTCTTCGCACGACTACGTCCTGATGGCACGGAACGGACTAGACGTGAAGCCTTCGGCCGAGCTCACCACGCTCGCCGAGGCGCCGACGACGAAGCAGCTCTACTTCAAGGCACTCCCGTGCGACTGGGGATACGCGCCCAACTTCCTCTCCACGGGCCCGGAGGCCCGCGAGAGCGCTGAAGCCGTGGGGCTCGCTTCCCGGCCGGCGCACGGAGTCGTCATGGCCACCGGCTGGGCCACCGACCTCGAAGCGACGAGGCCCGCACTCGAGGTCGTCGCTGCCATCGGGTCCTTCGTCGTCGGGCACACGACACCGTCGAGCGAGCGTCCGGACATCGCCGGTGGGCTCCAGAATCAGCGCTTCCTTCGGTCGGGCTTCACCATGGTCCTGCCCGGGTCCGTGCAGCTGGAAGCCGTCCGCTTCTACGCGTTGACGAGGTCCGGAACGGCCAGAGAGCTCATCTACGGGCCTGCCTCAGGCCTCGCCCCGACCACGCGGATACCGCGCCGGATCGCGTTTCGCGAACGGAACTTCCGGGTGATCCCCGGAGGGATCCACGGCTGGGCGGAGGCGACCGTGGCGGAGAAACGGACCCTAGAGGTCGAGCTTCCACAGGCTGCGAGCCCGCGGGACTACGACTGGCTGGAGATCAGGACTCGGACGGAGTTCCTGAATGACACGATCGGAGTCACCGACACCCGGGGCGACTCGAAGCGGACGATCTCGTTCAAGACGCTCGATCGCGGCCAGAAGTCGGTGCGCGTCCAGGTCGGAGCCTGTAGCCAGTGGCAAGGGCTTCGCAAGCCGCTCTACATCGAGAGCGTGCGCGGCCAGGAGATCAGCGGGATCCGGCTGATCCCGTGAGCGTCAGCGCGGGGCGCTCGCCGCGGTCCGCAGCGAGTAGCCGGCGGCCTGACCGTCTTCGTGGAACATCTTGACGGTGTCCAGAGAGAACTCGTCGAGATCCTTGCCCAGGGTCGAGAGCTTGCGCAGCACGTCGTGTGTGACCGTGATCACGTGGCAGCCGATTTGGTCCGCCTGGATGATGTTCAGCACTTCCCGCGGGCTCGCCCAGATCAGCTCCAGGTGCGGGTGGTCCCGGAGCGCGTCCAGCGAGGCTGACATGTACGGAATCGGATCCCGCCCGGTATCGGCGATCCGGCCGGCGAAGACCGACACGAAGCCCGGCGGCCCGTCGGCGAGCCACTCGGCGACCATGACCACCTGCTCGGGGGTCATCAGTGCAGTGACGTTCAGCTTCACGCCCGAGCCTGCCAATCGTCGCGCGAGCTCGTCCGAAGGTTTGCCTTGCGTGTCGGTGACCGGGATCTTGACGAACACGTTGTCGCCCCACGATGAGATCGCTCGAGCCTGGTCCTCCATCTCGGCCGGCTCGTCCGAGAACACCTCGAACGAGATCGGCCGGTCCGGGACGACTTCGAGCACCTCGCGAGCGAACGTCTCGTAGTCCTCGATCCCGGCCTTGCGCATCAGCGTCGGATTCGTGGTGAACCCACGCACCCACGGATTCGCGTAGAGCTCCGCGATCCCGTCGCGATCTGCCCCGTCGGCGAAGATCTTGACGCGGAGCCGGCTGGGATCGGTGGGCACGGTTTCAGTCATACGCGGGTGGTTCCCGTTCAGCAGGATTTCAAAATCCAGCGCGCCGCGTCACCGAGATCCCTGACCACTGCATCAGGCTCGACGCGCACCTCCTCATCGTAGCCCCGGTCCACGAACACCACGCGGCAGCCGGCCCGGCGGCCCGCCTCGACGTCTCGCCAGCGGTCGCCGACCATGAAGCTGGAGCCAAGATCGACTCCAAGCCGCGCCGCCGCAGCGAGCAACATCCCCGGTTTCGGCTTGCGGCAGTCGCAGCCGTCGCCGTCGTCGTGCGGGCAGACGACGACCTCGTCGAGCGGGAGGGCTTCACGCAGGACGTCGCTCTGGCCGGCGACCGTCTCGGGAGCAAGTGTCCCGCGCGCGATCTCCGGCTGGTTCGTGACGACGACGAGCGCGAAGCCGGCCTCTTTCAGCCCAAGGCAGGCGTCCTCGGCGTCAGGGAGGATCTCGAGCTCCTCGAGGCTCGCTGCTGAGCGTGGGAGCCCGTCCCTCACCAGAGCGCGAACCACGACCCCGTCGCGATCCAGGAAGACGGCGCGCCTAGGTGAGGCGTCCGGCACGGGCGTCCTCGACGAGAGCCGCCATCGACTCCTTCAGAGCCTCACGCGACGTCCGTTGACATCGCCAGCCGAGCGCCTGGATGCGATCGGTATTCAGCCGGACGACGGGCACGTCTCCCTTCCAGCCGCGCGACCCTCCGGTGAACTCGTACTGGGTCTCACCGGGCTCGATTCCGACGACCTCGAGCGCAAGATCGGCGATCTCGCGGACCGTTATGTAGTCGCCGGTGGCGACGTTGTAGACCTCGTAGACGCCCTCCGCCGCGTGTGCCGCCAGGACCGCGTCGACGACGTCTTGAACATGGATGTACGACTTGCTCTGCGTTCCGTCCCCGAGAATGGGAAGCGACTTGCCGTCCTCGAGCAGGCGCCGAACGAAGTCGAAGCCCACGCCGTGCGTCTGACGCGGGCCGACGACGTTGCCGAAGCGGAACGCTCGCGCACTCAGCCCGAACATGAAGCAGTACGACGCGATCAACACCTCACCCGCGAGCTTGCTGGCTCCGTACGTCGAGACCGGGATGAGCGGGCCCCAGTCTTCGAAGGCCTCCGTCTCGCCGAGATCCCCGTAGACCCCGCTGCCTGACGCGTACAGGATCCGGGGCACGGACGCGGTGCGGGCGGCCTCGACGACGAGGTGCGTGAGGTAGGTGCCCTCGTCGAAGTCGATCGCGGGCTCGGTGGCCGCGCGGGCGATGTCCGGATTGGAGGCGAGATGGATGACGACGTCGTGCCCCGCCATCGCGTCGGCGAGCCCGGGATCCTTGACGTCTCCCTCGACCACCTGCAGGCGCTCGTCGCCGGCATGCAGCTCGAGGTGCCAGGCGCGTCCTGAGGAGAAGTTGTCGTAGACCGTGACCGCCGGGACCTCGGGGTCGGCGAGCAGCCGGTCGACGAAATGGCTCCCGATGAACCCTGCCCCACCCACGAGGAAGAACCGTTCGCCTGTCGTCAGCGCAGAGACTCCCACTTGGCCGGCGATGTCTGGAGCGCAGGATGGCTGACGAGAAGGTGCCAGACGACGGCGCAGAGCCCTTCGGTGTGCGGCGTCACTCGCTCCTCGCTCTCGGTCGGGATGACAACGCACGCGTCCGCGATCTGGAGCGTGTACCCGCCGTCGCGGCCCACGATCCCGAAGATGCCGGCACCGGCCTCTTTGGCGAAGTCGAGGGCGCGCACGAGGCTCATCGAAACGTCTGGTCGGGGCTCCCGCCGCCGACGGAGAAGACCAGCACGGCGTCCTGGTCGGAGAGCCGAGAGCCTCGGAGCCACTCCGAGAACGCCGTCTCCCAACCGTCGTCGTTGATCCGGGCGGTCAGCTCGGACACGTTGTCCGTCGGCGCGTACGTCTCCAGCCCGCAGAGCTTGCGGAAGTCGTTCGCTGCGTGGCTGGCGTGTGCGGCCGAGCCGCCGACGCCGAGCACGAAGAGCCGCCCGCCTCTGTTCCGGGCCTCGGCGAGCGCGCCTGCCACCCGCTCGATGGCCTCCCGGTCGAGTCGCCCGACGATGCGACGGTCTCTTGCAGGAACGTGTCGGCGAACGAGGTCAAGGTCAGTCGACGCGGCAGGCCGCGAACGTGTTGAGGCCGAACTTGTGTCGGTGGCACTTGATGCCGTGCGGGAATGAAACCCGCTGCGACGAGCAGCGGCCACAGCTCCTGGGGGTCGTAGTAGCGCTTGTGGTCGTCCATCTCCTCCCGCGGGCTCAGGCCCAGGCGGAACGCCGAAAACTCGAGCAAGCGCTTGCCGCGCCAGGTCGGGACGTTGATCAGGCAGACCCCGCCCGGCGCGCCGTCACACGCCGCAACTCGCGCAGGGCGTCCAGCGGCTCCGAGAGGTGCTCGAGCACCGAAACGAACAGGACGGCGTCGAGCGACCCGTCCGCGCACGCCTGCGAGCGCCGCCGGGAGCTGCCCTTCGATCGCCGTCACCTTGCGATCCGCCTTCAGGTCGCGGGCGAGCGCGACGTCGACCAGGACCGCCGAGGCCACCTCGTCGAGCACCGACCGCGCGAAGGTGGCGTGATACCCGCAGCCGAAGTCGCCCAGGCGCTTGCCGGCGAGACTGCCCAGACTCGCGCCGCAGCGCCCGCGCGGAAAGCCAGACGCCGAAGCGGTCGACGCTGGACGGCGAACGGCTCTGACCGAAGCGACGTCAGCCGCTCGGACCGCGTCATGCTCTCTCCTCTCGGCGCTCACCTGGGCGCAGCGCAGTGCAGCAGGAGCGTGAACGTGAACGTCATGAAGCTGAGGATCACGAGCATGATCCCCAGCACCGCCAGATGGTTGATCGCGCCGAGCTCGCCGGACAGCGCGAGCCCACTCGCGCACGTACTCGACCACGAGCGGCGCCACGAGTGCGACCCCGAGGAGAAACGCGATCGCGCTCAGCGCAACCGTTCGGTTGTACGGAAAGGCACGCAGTCCAGCGCGCCGTCGCGCTCCCCGTCGCGTCGTAGAGCACCTGGGCGAGGCAGCCGAGATAGAAGTTCTGAAGGCCGAGCACGGTCAGCGTCACGCCCGCGAGCATCCAGTAGAGCGACAGGGTCACGGAGCCGATCGTGATCGGCCCGAAGCTGAGCGGCAGCGTGAGCACCAGGCCGAGCCCGAGCAGGATGAAGCCCGGCTTGAGCACGAAGAAGTCGGCGCCGTAGACGAACATCGCGCGCAGGTTGATCCAGGCCGCCTTCCACGGCTCGGTCCAGCCGGCGCGCTTGTGGTGGCTGAGCCGGCCCTCCTTGTCCTTCAGGAAGCGGACCGGAACCTCGGCGATCCGCAAGCTCCATGCGCACCGACTTCAGGACCATCTCCGACGCGTACTCCCACGACTGCGAGCGGATCTGCATCCGCTGGAGCGCGTCGAGCGTGATGCCGCGCATGCCGCAGTGGATGTCCGAGAACTTGCTCGAGTAGAGCCTGTTGAGAATCCAGGTCGTCACCGGGGTGCCGAGGTACCGGTGGAGGAACGGCATCGAGCCAGGCTCGATCGAGCCCCGCCAGCGCGAGCCCATCACGAACTCGTTGCCCTCGCGGAAGCGCTCGACGAACGGGCCGAGCTCCCGGAAGTCGTAGGTGCAGTCCGCATCGCCCATCAGGACGTAGCGGCCGCGGATGTAGGGCATGGCGTCGATGTACGCGCGCCCGAGCCCGCGGCGCGGCGTCTTCAGGACGCGGGCTCCGTGCGCGAGCGCGATCTCTGTGGTGCGTCGGTCGGAGCTGTCGACGATCAGGATCTCGCCGTCCACCCCCGCCTGCTTCAGGCCCTCCTTGCACCAGTCGACGAACTCGCCGACCGTCAGCTCCTCGTTGAGCGCCGGGATCACGATCGAGAGCTCGGGCTCGTCGACGTCGTCCTCGGGAACGAGCAGGTGTGACAGCGCTGTCGCGCTCCGCTGAGGCGTTTTTGGTCTCGATCATGTCGTGTGGCAATCGTCGCCCGCGTGCTCATCACCCGAACGCCGCTCCGGATCTCACTCGGAGGCGGCGGCACCGACCTCCCCTCGTACTACTCCCGGCACGGCGGGTTCGTCGTGTCCGCCGCCATCGACCGGTACGTCTACATCGCGATCAACAAGCACGTTCACGGACGACTACTTCCTCAAGTACTCGGCGCTCGAGCGCGTGAACACCGTCGACGAGATCCAGCACCCGATCATCCAGAACGCGCTCCAGCTGCATCCCGTCGGGCCGCGGCTCGAGATCGTCAGCGTCGCCGACATCCCGGCCGGCACGGGGCTCGGATCGTCGGGCTCGTTCACCGTCGGGCTCCTGCGCTCGCTCTACGGCTTCAAGCGCGAGCACGATCACGCCGGCAACCTGGCGGAGGAGGCGGCGCACATCGAGATCGACCTGCTCGAGCGAGCCGGTCGGCAAGCAGGATCAGTACATCGCCGTCGTTCGGGGGCCTGACCTGCTTCGAGTTCAACAAGGACGGGGCCGTGCACGTTTCGCCGCTCAGCATCTCGACCGCCACGTTCCACGACCTCGACGAGCACCTCCTGATGTTCTTCACCGGGTACTCGCGAAGCGCCTCGGACCTCCTCGGCGACCAGCAGCGCCGGACCGAGTCGGACGACGAGGCGATGGTCGAGAACCTCCACCACATCAAGCGCATCGGGCTGGAGACCTGCCGCGTCCTGGAAGCGGGCGACACGACGCGCTTCGCGGAGCTGATGCACGAGCACTGGCTGCACAAGAAGGAGCGCTCGCCCGGGATGTCCAACGAGGAGTTGAACCGCTGGTACGACGTTGCGATCGCGAGCGGCGCACTCGGTGGCAAGCTCGTCGGCGCCGGCGGCGGCGGCTTCCTCCTCTTCTACACGCGCGACCAGGCGCGGCTGCGAGAGGCGATGGCCGAGGCGGGGCTCGCGGAGGTTCGGTTCTCGTTCGACCACGACGGCTCGACGCTGATCGTTCGTGACTGACGAGCCCATGCAGTGCGTGATCCTGGCCGGAGGGCTGGGGACGCGAATGCGTGAGGTCGCGGGGGATCAACCGAAGGCGCTCCTCCCCGTTTGTGGGCGGCCCTTCGTCGACCATCAGCTCGAGCTTCTGGCCGCCGGAGGGGTCGAGCAGGTCGTTCTCTGCATCGGGTACGGGGGATCCGCGCTGCAGGCTCACGTCGGTGACGGCGCCGCCTTCGGCCTGGAGGTTCGCTACGTCGACGAGGAAGACGACCTGAGAGGAACCGCTGGAGCGCTCCGACTGGCTCTCGACCAGGGCGTGCTGGCGGAGGCTTTCGGCGTCCTCTACGGCGACTCCTATCTCCCGATCGAGCTCCGGCTCGTCTGGGACGCCTTTCGGGCCAGCGGGCGGCCGGCGCTCATGACCGTCTATCGGAACGACGATCGCTGGGACGTCTCGAACGCCGTGTTCGCGAAAGATCGCGTCGTGCTCTACGACAAGCACGGCACGGATCCGAGCACGGCTCAGCGTCGCTGGATCGACTACGGCCTTTCCTTCCTCAGCGCGAAGGTGATCGCCGAACGCGTGCCGTCCGGCGAGGTGGCCGACCTGGCCGAGCTCTACCACGATCTCAGCGTCGAAGGGCAGCTCGCCGGACTCGAGGTCGAGGAGCGCTTCTACGAGGTGGGATCCCCGGCCGGCCTCGCGGAGCTCGAGGGCTACATCGCGTCGAGCCGGTGAGCCTCAGCCGAGGGCGGCCTCGACGACGCGCTTCCGGAATCGCTCGGGATCGCCGTACTCGCGCTGCGCGTAGTCGTGCCCTTGCCTTCCGAGGGTTTGGCCGATCCCGCCGGTCGCCAGCCGGCCGATCGCCAGCTCGAGCTCGTCGTAGTTCCGGTACCAGAGACCGCCGTTGCCCGCCTCGGCGTGTTCTCGCGCCGCCCCGCCGTCGGCGCGAGCGAGAACCGGCACCCCGTAGAGGAGCGCTTCGAGAACGTCGCGGCCGAGGCTCCGCTCGGGCTCCGGATCGAGCACCGCGAGCGCCCTGCTCACCCAGCGCCAGAGGTCGGCCCTCAGCTCGGTGCCGTACGCCGTGACTCGTCCGGCCCGCCCGAGCAGCTCGTGTCTCCGGCCGGCGAAGACGACCCCGATCTCGGGACGGTCGCGGGCGAGCAGGTCCACCTGCCGTAGGAACCGGCTCAGTCCGGTCGACGACGTCCAGTCCCCGACGACCAGGACGTAGGCCATGTTGACGCCTACGACCGGGTCCGTCTCGGCGGAGAGGCTGCTCACCTTGAGGGCGAAGCCGACGTTCACCGCCCGGCCGTCGTCGGTGCCGGACCGGCGGCCGGCGAGCTTCCGCTCCGTCTCCGTGGGGACGAGCATCGCATCCGCCCGGCGAAACGCCTCGTCGTAGACGGGCAGCCAGCTCGAGCGGTCGCCCGCGCGGCCAGGTATCAGGACTACTCGGGCATCGTCGGGCAGGTTCCTCAGCCCGAAGACCAGGGCGGCGCTGAGGCCGACGAAGAGGACCAGGTCGTACGGATCGTCTCGCAGGTGTGCGTAGAGCTCGGGCGAATGGCCCCCGCGAGCACGGGCGAGCTCGAACTGGAGGCTCTGGGGAACGCCCCTGGCCACTCGCTCGAGCAAATCGGCCGCGCAGGAGCAGCTCAGCGCCTCGTGCGCCCCGGCCGAATCCACCGTGAAGCGGGACAGGCGCCGAAAGCGGCGCGGATTCGCCGCTTCGCCCGCGAAGTGCCGGACGGTGAATGCACCGTCTGCCGGCGCAGGCCACGAGTCGCCCCCCGCGAGGAGCACGTCGACCTCGCCCTGCGAGCCGAGCGCACCCGCGACCCGGCGCGCGAAGACCTGCTCCTCGCTCCAGGGATCGCCCCAGCGGGCGGCTACGAAAGCGATCCGCACAGCGATGGTCAGCCCGCGGGCGGCTCGTCCTTCGCGGCCTGTCGCTCGAGTCGCGCGACGCGAGCCTCGAGCAAGTCGTGCAAGAGCTGGGCGCGCTCCTCGACGCGCTGAGATCCGTACTGGACTTCCTCGGTCACCTCGTTCAGGCGGGCGGCGAGCCGGTCGGAGCGATCCAGCAGCAGGTCGATTCGGTTGACGACGTTGTTGAGCAGCGAGACCTGCGTCACGACCACGGGCCGCAGGATCATCAGCAGCGGCATTGCGACCCGCGCCTTGAACCGGTAGCGCAGCCCGGCAAGAAAGCCCCGGCTCGACGCGAGCTCCAGCGGTGCATGCTCGTTGAGGAACGCGACCTCGGGGAGCTGGCCCAGTGGATCCTCTCTGGAGAAGTCCAGTCGCTCCGGCTCCGCGGCCGCAGCGTTGCGCCGGCCGGCGGCCTCCCGCGAGATGCGCTCCACTAGCTCTTCAGACTCGAGGTCAGGATCTCCCATGGAGTCACCTCCTTCTCTAGCGGGAGCGCGCAGTCCGGGCTCCGTCGGCTGAGGTTGGGGTTGGAGTACGGATCACCGTCCTTGATGAAGTCGCCCCAGCGGTCGAGCATGATCCGGGCCTCTGCCGTGTCCGTCGAGCGGCCGCGGCTGACCGACTCGTGATGCAGCAGCTCGGCGTAGGGCGTGTACACGATCAGGTACCCGCGCTCTCGGAGTCGTAGGCAGAAATCGATGTCGTTGTACGCGACCGCGAGATCCTCGTCGAAACCGCCGAGCTCGTCGAGCGTGTCCCTGCGAACCATCATGCAGGCCCCGGTCACGGCGGTGTAATTGCGGATCGCATCCGGCATGTAGAAGTAGCCTGGCTCAGCCGCCGGCGCGAAGCGGAATGCGTGATCGGCGACGCTGCCCACACCGACGAGCACGCCCGCGTGCTGGATTCGGCCGTCCGGGTACAGAAGGCGCGCGCCGACGGCGCCGACCTCGGGCCGCAACGCGTGCTCGACCATCGCCTGGAGCCAGCCGTGCGCGATCCCCTCGACGTCGTTGTTCAGAAAGAGGAGCAGGTCGCCGGCAGCCTGCTCGGCCGCCCAGTTGTTGACGGCGGACCAGTTGAAGGCGCGGTCGTACTCCAGCAACCGGCACTTCGGATCGTGTTCGACGAGCCGCAGAAGGGCCTCGGTCTCCGGCTCCCAGCTGCCGTTGTCCACGAGGAGGGCCTCCCAGCGCTCGTAGCCCGCCAGACGGTGCAGACCATCGAGGCAGCCGCGGAGCAGGTCGGCGCCGTCCTTGAAGGGAATCACGACGCTCACGAGGGGCGACGGCTGCCGGCGCCGGACACGGTAGGTGCGTGGGTACGAGCCGCCGAACGCCTGTGCGTCCTCTCCACGGCGCTGCAGCGCGTCCTGAAGCGCCTTCCGCCCGGTCTCCGGGTCGACCTGCCTATCCGAGGCGGCGTGGCGGTGGTAGAGGATCTTCGCCACGTGCCCGACCCGGTCGGCGCGTTCGGTCGCGCGCAGCGCGAGGTCGTAGTCGCGGCTTCCGTCGACCTCGGAGCCCAGGGCTTCGAGGAGCTCGCGCCGGACGACGAAGAGGCGACCGACGTAGTCGAAGGAGAGCAGGTAGTCCGGAGACCAGTCAGGTTTCAGGAAAGGCCGGGTTCGCTTGCCTCGCTCGTCGATCTCGTCCTCGTCGGTGTAGAGGACGTCGACCGCCGGATCGTCCGTGATCGCGACCGCGAGCTCGGCCAACGCGTCGGGCGCCAGCTCGTCGCCGAGGGCTAGGAACGCGACGAAGTCCCCGGACGCATCGCGGACGGTGCTGAGCTCCCAGCTCTCGTAGAGCTGGCCGCGCAACGAGGCGACGCTGCGCTCCAGAAGCGCCGGGTCGGGCTGGTCGCCCGGCAGCACGATGCTGAACCTGGGCCCTCCCTCGAGTCCCGCCAACAACTCGATCAGCGCTGCCCTTCTCGCCTCTGACTCAGCACGTGTTCGCTCGAGCCACTGCCTGTACCCCGCCTGGTCGCTCGCGGCATCGAGCCTGCCGGACACCGGCGGCTCGATCTCGTCGGAGACGGGCTCGCCTCCGTCGAGGTCCGGCGCGTCGAGAATGCGGACCACCGCTCGCCGGAACCATTCGTTCTCGGTGGTTGGGTCGGACACGGAGCTCGTGGGTGACGCAGCGGCCTGCTCGTCCGCTTCTTCGGCGGAATGCAGCCGAGGGACGCTGTCCGACGCCACGGCTCGCACGACGAACTGGTAGGTCGTCGCCTCCGGGTCGCGCTCCAGCCATTCGCGCACGCCGGGAGGCACTGAACCCTTCGGGTAGCTGATCTCGCTGTCGTCGATGCCGAGCCGCTGCCGCACCCAGTCGGTGACCAGGTACCCGCTCCCCTCGAAGAGCTCCTGCAGCGTCTCTCGCGTCATGAAGTGAAGGTGCGTGTCGTCCAGGAGGCCCGTGCGCCGGTAGCGAAACTCTCCGCTCAGGAGAGCCAGGCGCACGCTGCCGTGGGCGATGTTCGGCACGGACGCGACAACGATGCCGTTCTCGGCCAGGAAGGGACTGATGCGCTCGAGGACGCTGCCGGGATCGCGCAGATGCTCGAGCACGTCCGCGAACAGCACGGCGTCGAATCGCCTTTCAACCAGGACCTGCTCGTAATCGAGCGTGTCGGCGTCACCGACGATCACCTCGTCGCAGTGCGTGCGGGCGAGCTCGGCCGCTTCGGGATCGATCTCGATGCCGACGACCGAGCAATTGAGCCGCGTCGCCAGCACCTCCGACATGTAGCCCGTCGCGCATCCGAACTCGAGCACCTTCGACTTCGGCGGAACGAGCTCCAGCACGAGATTGTGCGTCGAGCCGGGGGCGGGGTCGAAGTGCGTGTATTTGCAGCCGAGCGCCACGCGGCCACGGTATCTCAGTGGCGGCTCCCGCTGATCCGCATCCCTCTGAGACACTTTCACGCGTGCTCCGGGTCGGAATCGACGTCTCTCCGCTTGCCCTGTCGCGGGCGGGAACGGCCCGCTACCTGAAAGCTCTGCTGGCCGGCCTCCAGGACGAGGCCGTCGAGGTCGAGCGCTACGAGCTCGCCGGCGAGGGGCGGCTGCGGAAACTCTGGCGCGACACGGCCTGGTACCTCGGGACGCTCCCTCGAGCCGCTCGCCGAAGCGGGATAGACGTGCTGCATTGCCCGACCCAGCGCGCGCCGGTTCGACCGGGCCCGCCGCTCGTCGTCACGATCCACGACCTCGCCGTCCTGCGGCACCCGGCGATGTTCAACCTGTGGACGCGCCGCTACAGCGCGCTCGCCCTCCCGAGGATCGTTCGCGCGGCCAGTCGCATCATCGTCGGCTCGGATTTCACACGCCGGGAGGTCACCGAGCTGCTGGACGTGCCGGAGGAGAGGCTGCGCGTGATCCCGTACGGCGTGGGTGGCTCCTTCACCGCTCCCGAAGGGCTCGAGAAGGACGGCGACTACGTCCTCGCCGTGTCCACACTCGAGCCGCGGAAGAACCTCGAGCGGCTCGTGGAGGGCTTCCGTCTTGCCGACCTCGACGGGCTCGAGCTGCGCGTCGTCGGCGCGGAGGGCTGGGGCGGAGTTCGCGTCGGTGGCGACCAGGTGCGCTGGCTGGGAGAGATCAGCGACGTCGAGCTCGCTCGCCAGTACCGCGGCGCGGCTGCGGTCGCGTACGTGTCGCTCTACGAGGGCTTCGGTCTACCGGTGCTGGAGGCCATGGCCAGCGGCGCCTCGGTGGTCGCTCCTGCGGGCCCGCCGTTCAGCGAGTTCTCGGACGGCATCGCCGTCGGGGTCGATCCGCGCGATACCGACTCGATCGCCCTCGGCCTGCGAGAGGCCGTGGAACGGAGAGACGAGCTCGGGCCGCTCGGTCGCGAGCGCGCCAAGGAGTTCTCCTGGCGACGCGCTGCGAAGGCGCACGTCGACGTGTACCGCGAGGCGGCCGAGTGAGCCGGATCGCGATCGACGCCGACGTCCTCGGCCGTCAGCGCACCGGCGACGAGACGTACGTCGCCGCCCTGCTTCGCGAGCTCGTGCCCCTGGTCGAGCGTGAGGAGCTCTTCGCACTCACTCGCCGCCCGGATCTGGTGCCCGAAGGCGTCGAGGCCGTCGAGCTTGCCGCCCGCAGCCAGATCGTGCGGATGACGCTCAGCCTGCCGCGCCTTCTAAGGCAACTGCGGCCCGACCTGGCGCACTTCCTCTATGCGATCCCGCCTGGCTACCGCGGCCGTGCGGTCATCACCATTCACGATCTGTCGTACGAGCGCCTGCCCGACGTGATGGGCCTCCGCGACCGGCTGCTCTTTCGCACGCAGGTTCCGCGCTCGGCCCGGCGAGCCGAGCGGGTGCTGACGGGCTCGGAGCTGACGAAGCGCGACCTGATCGAACGCTACGCCGTCGCTGAGGACCGAATCGTGGTCACGCCGTACGGCGTCGATCCGTTCTACGGGCCCGACGGCCCGCGCCATGACGGGCATTACGCGCTCTTCGTCGGGGCGATCCAGCCGCGCAAGGACCCCGTCGGGGCCATCGAAGCGCTCGCGCTGCTGAACAGCGACCTACGCCTGGTGCTCGTCGGGCCGGAGAAAAGCGGCGGCCAGGACGTGCGAGCTGCGATCCAGCGGCTGGGAGTAGGCGACCGGGTCGAGCTGGTCGGCCACGTCGAACGCGACGAGCTGGCCGCGCTCTACCGCGGCGCCGCCTGCCTCGTGTTTCCCTCGCGCTACGAGGGCTTCGGCCTGCCGATCGTGGAGGCGATGGCGTCGGGAACTCCCGTCGTCGCCGCCCGGGCGGGAGCAGTGCCCGAGGTTGCAGGCGATGCCGCGGTGCTCGTCGAGCCCGGGGACCCGGTGGCGCTCGCCGGCGGCATCGAACGGGCGCTGGCGGACCGCGAGCGACTCGTCGCGGCGGGATTGGAGCGGGCGAAGCGGTACAGCTGGGTCGAGACCGCGCGTCAGACACTCGACGTCTACCGGGAGCTGACGTGAGCGTCGCCGGCGTTGTCGTCACGCACGGACCCGACCCCGAGCTCCCGCGGGCCCTGGCTGCCCTCGCCCCCCAGGTCGACGAGCTCGTCGTCGTCGCCAACCCGCCGGCCCCGGAGACGGACGCACGACTGATCCTCAACGACACCGCACTCGGCTTCGCTGCGAACGTGAACAGGGGCGTCGCCGAAACGACCGCGCCGTTCGTCGTCGTCGCGAATCCCGACACCGAGCCGCACCCGGACGCGGTCGCCCTCCTGCGAGCGTTCGCCGAGACTCATCCGCGGGCCGGGATCATCGGACCGAAGCTCGTCTTTCCCGACGGGCAACCCCAGTCGTCGCGCCGGCGATTTCCCACCGTCTCGGGCACGCTCGTCCGACGAACGCCGCTCCGCCGACTGCTCTCCGGCACCCAGCGTGCTCACTACGGCCTGGACGAGCACCCTTCGGGCCCGACCGAGGCGGACTGGCTACTCGGGGCGTTCCTCCTGCTGCGGCGCGAGATGCTCGACGAGCTCGGCGGCTTCGACGAGGGCTTTCGCCTCTACGGCGAGGAAATCGATCTTTCGTACCGGGCCGCGAAGGCGGGCTGGGAGCGGTGGTACGTCCCGGAGGCCGTCGTCCGCCACGCGCACCAGGCCGTCACAGATCGCCGCTTCCTGACGCGCCGAACGCTCTGGCACTGGCGCGGGATCCTGCGCTTCGTCCGCAAGCATCCCGAGCGCCTACGGGCGCTGTAGTCTCGGCGCGATGGCGCAGGAGCCCGCTTCGGAGATCGACGTCTCCCAACTGGCCGACGAGCTCAAGGCGCGCGCCGACAGGGAACGGGCGGCCGGCGGGTACCCGGACGATCTCTCCGGCTTCACGCTGCCAGAAGCGCACGAGACGCCCTCGATCGCCGAAGGCTTCGACCTACGGGCAGGCGAGCCCCGGGTCCGCTTCCGGCCCGAGCTCGGGTTCTCGACCAAGCCCGTCATCGGGCCGGTCCTCACGCTTTCCAAGCGCAGCCTCCTGCGACTGCTCCGCTACGTCTTCGACGACCTCGCGCGACAGACCGATGCCGCGATCGGGCGTGTCGAGGCCGCGCTGGCCGTCGAGATCGCGACGCGCGAGCGGCTCGAGAGGGAGGTCGATGATCTCAAGGCCCGCCTCGAGGAGTCGCGAAAAGGCTCTCCCGGCTAGCCCCGCGCCAGGTACAGCATCCAGTCGTCGCCAACGTTCTCGCTCACGAGGCGGTCGACGGTGAGGTCCTTGACCTCGGCATCGACGTCGATGTAGCGCAGCGCGAACCCCGCTGACTCGATCGTGGCCAGGAACGCGCGCGGGTCCTCGTAGCGCGGAACGTTGAACTCGAGGATCACGACGAGATCGGGGTTGTCCGAGATCGTCCGCTCCATCCCGCGCCAGACGCTCTCCTCTGCGCCCTCGACGTCGATCTTGATCAGGTCGACGTGCGGCCAGTCGCGTGTCAGCGAGTCGATCGTCACGGACTCGACGGCGACCGCTTCCTCCAAGGGGTCGACAACCTCGGCGAGATGGGCGTTCAGGCTGCGACGGGCCGGGATGACGAGCTGCAGCGTCTTCCCGTCCACGTCGGACGCCGCCTTCGGCACGACCTGCACGTTCGGGAACCCGTTGACGTCGAGCGTCTGCCGCAGAAGGTCTGCGAGTCGCGGAGTGGGCTCGACCGGGAGCACGCGGCCGTCCGGCCCGGCCCCGTCGGCCATGACCAGCGTGTAGTAGCCGTGGTTGGCGCCGACGTCGAGGCAGTGCCAGCCGGGCCGCAGCGTTCGAGCCAGCGCCAGCGTGATCCAGGATTCCCAGTAGCCGTGGAGAGCGAGATGTGGCGTGATGCCGGTCTCCTGTGAATCGGCGTAGACGAGGTACTTGCCGAGCACCCGGCACAGGACCGTGTGGTCACCGAGGTAGAGAGCCCGGGATTCCTCGCGCGAAACCCCCTCGAGCAGGGAACGCTCGCCCAGCAGATGAGGTGGCAACGTCGAGTGGTGCGGCATGCCGTCCATCGCTCCGGCTGCGGAGCTTGCCTGACCGCCGAGGCTCACAGTGGAGTGCCGGCCCGGCCGCAGCAGGCGGCCGAGGCGCGCTCGCCGGCCCTGATCCTTTGGTCCATCGATGGTGTGCCAGACTGTATCGATGTCCCCGACGAACGCGCCGAAGGGCTCAGGTGACGGCTGAAAGCGCGCCGGCGAGGTCGCTGAACGGCGGCCTGCGATCGGTTGCGAAGACGATTCTCTGGCCTCTGAGGCGCTTCTTCGATCCTCGCTTCACGGGGATCCACGATGCGGTGCAGGACGTCAAGCGCGTGGTGATCGCCGACATGGACGCTGCGAACGAGGCGTCTGTCCTCACCGGCCGCACCCTCGACTCGGTGCTGGCCCACGTAGAGAAGATCCATCGCCGTTTGGACTTCGATCCGGCGGCCTCGCACTCACTCGCGGAGCTCGACGAGATGATGGTGCCGATCCTCAACTACGCCGCGAGCCACGAAGGTTTCGCTGCACAGGCGAATCTCTGGTTCAACCCTCCGATCCTGGTCGCCTACGAGCCGTTTGGCGTCGCCGTGCGCTGGGTCAACGAGCGCATCGTCGAGATCCCGTACGTCTTTCGCGCACTCTCTCGGGTGCCGCCGGACGCGAAGGTGCTGGACGTCGGCGCCACGGAGAGCACGGTCTGCCTGTCGCTGGCGACTCTTGGCTATGACGTGACCGCCATCGACCCCCGGCCGAATCCGCTCTCGCACGAGCGCCTGCAGACGGTGGTCGGCGAGATCGAAGAGTGGGAGCCCGAGGCCGCGTTCGACGCGGTCGTCTGCCTGTCGACGATCGAGCACCTCGGCACAGGCGAGTACGGGGTCCAAACAGCCGAGCAGCGCGCCGACTTGAAGGCGATGCGGCGGATGCACGACGTGACCAAGCCCGGCGGCGTGCTCGTGCTGACCACCTCCGTCGGCCCCGCCTCGGTTGTCGAGGGACACAGCGTCTACGACCAGCAGGGCCTCGACGAGCTCATCGCAGACTGGAAGGTCGAGGACGTCACGCTCGTCCAGCGCCGTGACGCCACCTCGTGGGTCACGATCGACGAGCGAATAGCCGACCTGGCTCCTGACCAGGAAACCGTGGCGATGGTCACAGCGACGAAATCCGCCGGCTGAGCACGACGATCCGCGTCCTCTACGACATCCAGGCGCTCCAGAACCCTTGGTCCGCCGAGCGCGGCATCGGTCGCCACGTCCACGAGCTCGGTCTCGCGCTTGCGCGGCGGACGCCGGAGGTCGAGCCGTGGTTCGTCCTCAACCCCGACCTGCCCGTGCCGACCGCAACGGAGGAGTTTTCCCGCCAGGGCACGGTTGCCTACTCCGATGCTCGCGATCTTCCCCGTGAGGCGATCTACCACGTCCCTTCGCCCCTCGAGCCGTCGCCGCTCGGCCGCATCTGGCCGCCGAATCTCCGGTCCCTGCCGTTCGTGGTGACGATGCACGACCTCATCCCGGGTCTCTTCCCCGCGGAGAACATGCCGGACGCTGCGGTGCGGCGGGCGTACTGGACGAGACTGGAGCTCCTCCGCCACGCCGACCGGGTCGTGAACGTCTCGGAGGCGACGGCGCGAGACGCTGTCCGCCTGCTCGGCCTGCGCCCGGAGAGGATGGCGGTCACCGGGGGCGGCGTCTCAGCGGACTTCGAGCCGCCGGCCAGTCCCAGCGCTGCGCGAGAAGCCCTACGGCGGCACCAGCCTTCGATGGACGGCGAGTACGTGCTCTTCACGGGCGGGATGGACTACCGGAAGAATGTCGACGGCCTGCTCGCAGCGTATGCCGGTCTCCCAGGAGAGCTTCGCGACCGCTACCGGCTCGTGATCGTCGGACGGCTCGGCCTCGAAGACGCGCGCGGGCCGTTCTTCGACCAGGCAGCGTCGCTCGGCATCGCCGAGCGGGTGCTCCTGACCGGGCACGTTTCCGACGAGGAGCTCGTCCTGCTCTATCAGGGCACGTCGCTGTTCGTCTTTCCCTCGCGCTACGAGGGCTTCGGCCTTCCGGTCATCGAGGCCCTGGCCTGCGGCGCCCCGGCGATCGTCGGCCGGAACTCGTCCCTGGTCGAGCTCGTCGACCGTGACGAGGCGCTCTTCGACGCGGCGGATCCTGCCTCCATCCAGGCGGCGCTCGCTCGCGCACTGACCGACGACGACCTGCTCGAGCGACTCCGGCGACCGGACATCCGGAAGCGCTTCACGTGGGACCGGATCGCAGAGCTCACGACGGCGGCGTACCGCCACGTAAAGAGCTAGAGCGCGTTCTCGAGCTCGGGCCCGCTGACGAACGCGGCCTGGGGCTGCGTCTTGCGGAGCGCCTCCAGGCGGCGCTCGTCCTGCGGTACCAGGACATGGGTGTAGTGGCCGGCTCGCTCGCCGAGCCATTCCTCCACGGCGCCGGTCTGGACGACCTCGGCGCCGGAGTCGAGCAGGGCACGCTCGCGGGTCGGTTCGATCTGCTCCACGAGGAGTGTCACGCGGGCGCGGGGCTGCGCCGGCGCCAGCCGTCCGGCAATTTGCTGCTCGTCGTCAGTTCCTCCGAGGAGCAGGGCTCGCTGCCGCGCGTGCACGTCCCTCGCCTCGAGTCGCGCCCTTGGATCGGCGACGAGCCTGTCGTAGGGCGGGCGATCCTGGACGACGTCCCCCCAGCGGCGCTGGAACACCTCCCGGTTCGCGACATACACATCGGCGATATCGGCGGACGGCGCCGAGACACTTCGAGCATGCAGGACGCGGGAGCGCGGCTCGTAGACAGGCCGGAGCCCACCCTCCCGCAGGCGGAAGCACAGGTCCGCATCCTCGTAGTACGCGACCCGGTACGCAGGATCGAATCCGAACGCGTGCTCGAAGGCGGCGCGAGTCATGCCCATGGCCGCCGCGGAGCCGAAGTCGACCTCTCGTGGAAAGGCATGCTCGGCGAGCGCGGCGGCGTCGCCGTTCCCGAAGACGTACGAGTTGGCCTCGCCGGTGACGAAGGCGCCCGCCTCCTGCATGGTCCCGTCGACGTTGAGCTTGGCGGGGAAAACCGCCCCTACCCCGTCTTCGCCGAGGCGCTCGAGCAGCGGCGGCAGCCATCCGGGCTCGACGAGAACGTCGGTGTTCAGGAACAGGAGCACGTCACCATGCGCTCGCGACGCGCCCTGGTTCGAGCCCACACCGAATCCGAGGTTGGTCGTGTTCCGGATGAGCTCCACGTTCGGGTCGTCGACCGCCGGCCGCGCCTCTCCGCCCCCGTTGTCGACGAGGATCACCTCGTAGGTCTCCGTCGTGTTCTTACGCAACTCCTGCAGCGCACGCGGGACCCAGGGCCAGCCGCCGCCGAACGCGACCATGACGACGGAGACAACAGGGGCGGGCGCAGACATCGGTGAGATGCCCAGGCTAGTTAGGAAACTGCAAACGATCCTCTTTGGCCCGGTGTCGCGCCGGGGCAGAAAGCTACGATCCTGCCGTTGACGACTGGCGGAGAAGTGAAATCAGCTGACGTAGTGGCGGTTGCCTCTGAGCCAACCAGGACGCCCCTCGAGGACGTTGCCCCGGAGCTCACGGTGGTCATGCCGTGCCTGAATGAGGCGCGCACGATCGGCATCTGCATCCAGAAGGCGCTCGACTCGTTCGAGCGCATCGGCATCGCCGGCGAGGTCGTCGTGGCCGACAACGGATCCACCGACGGCTCTCAGCAGATCGCCGAGGAGCTCGGAGCGCGCGTCGTCCCTGTCGAACGACGCGGCTACGGTGCGGCGCTGACAGGCGGGATCGCCGCCGCGCGCGGCCGCTGGGTGATCATGGGCGACGCCGACGACAGCTACGACTTCGCCAATCTCGAGCCCTTCGTCCAGCGCCTGCAGCGAAGGCTTCGACCTCGTTGCCGGCAACCGGTTCAAGGGCGGAATCCGCCCCGGCGCGATGCCGTGGCTCCACAAGCGGCTCGGCAACCCGGTCGCTCTCGTTCATCGGCCGCCGCCTGTACGGGACGCCGTGCGGCGACATCTACTGCGGGCTGCGTGGCTTCGACCGCGAGAAGGTCGCTGCGCTCGACATCCGGTCGTCGGGAATGGAGTTCGCGATCGAGATGATCGTCAAGGCGACGATGCAGGGCCTGCGCGTGACGGAGGTGCCGACGACCCTGTCACCCGACGCCGAGGGACGCGAACCGCACCTGAATACCTGGACGGACGGGTGGAAGTCGGTTCGGCTCCTGCTGCTCTACAGCCCGAAATGGCTCTTCCTGTATCCCGGCCTCTTCCTCCTCGCGGTCGGGATCGCCGGGATGGCGTGGCTCATACCGGGAAACCGGTCGATCGGCAGTGTCGGCTTCGACGTGAGCACGCTGCTCTACTTCTCGCTCGCCGTGATCGTCGGGCTGCAGGCGATGTACTTCTTCCTGTCGGCACGCTGGTTCGGGATCACCGAGGGCCTGCTACCGGACGACCCGCTGATCCGACGGATCGTCGAGCGGCCGCGACGGCTCGAATGGGCGCTGTTGGTCGGCTTGCTCCTGATCACTGCGGGCCTCGGCCTCTCGCTCTACGCCCTCGTGACGTGGAACGACGCCAGCTTCGGTCAACTCGACTATCCGGACACCTTGCGCATCGTGATCCCGGGAACGACGTTGATCGCCTGTGGGATGCAGACGGTGCTGTCTGCGCTCTTCCTGAGCGTCCTGGGGTTGCGGCGCCGGTAAGGCGTCGCCTCGGTCCCGGCTATGGCGACGAAGGTCGAACAGGGGGTGGGTCCGCCCCCGGCTACCGACGCCCGACGTTTCGGCGACAGCCTCTCCTTCTGGCCGCTCCTGGCGCAGCTCGCACCTTTCGTGCTGGCACTCGTCGTGTACGTCGCCGTCTTTCTCGTGATGCGGCCCACGACTACGGGCGACGAGCCCCATTACCTGCTTGTCGCCCAGAGCATCGCGTTCGACGGGGACGTCGACCTTGCGAACGACTACGCGAGCCGCGAACGGACGCTGCGAGTCGTGAGCTTCTTCCCGCTCGACCCCGTTCGTCACGCAGCCGATTACGACGGCTCCGGACAGCTACGGCCCTTGCACGGGGTTGGTCTCTCTGCCCTGCTCGCCCCGGCTGTCGCCATCGGAGGCCTGACGGGCGCGCAGCTCGCGATGGTCCTGCTGGCGGCTCTGCTCGCCGACCAGCTCTTCCGGCTGCTGCGCGACCTCCGCCTCCGGCGCCTCTATCGAATCGCTGCCTGGGTGGCCGTCGTCGGCTGCTCCCCGCTACTCGTTTTCGGCAGCCAGATCTATCCCGAGGTCCCGGCCGCCTTGCTCATCGTCGTCGCTCTGCGCGTGATGATCCGCCACGCCTCGTCTCCAGCGGCGCTCGCGCTCGGGGCGGCCGCAGGCGTAGCGCTCGTCTGGCTCCATGTCCGCTACCTCCCACTGGCGATGGGCGTCTTCGCCGGGCTGGTCCTCGCAGCAACCGCGGCGCGGCGGGGCACTGACGCGCGGCGGAGCGTCAGGTCCACGGTCGCCGACTACGCATCGACAGCCGTTCGGAACTGGCGCACCACGATCGCCCCGGTCGCCGTCCCGTTCGCGATCGGGCTCGGCGTGTTCGCCGCCGCATTTCAACGCTGGTACGGCACACCGGACCCGACGGCGCCCTACCGCGCGTTCTCGAGCACGAACGCCGGGGACGCAGGTTGGGGATTTCTGTACGACTACGCGCTCGCGGACATCCTCAGCCCGGTCCACGGATGGATCCCCTATGTGCCCGTGCACTGGCTCGGCCTCGCCGCCCTGGGCTGCCTGTTCCTGCGGTTCGGCTGGCCGGCCATGGCGTGCCTCGCCGTCGCCGTCGGCTACGAGCTGGTCCTGGCCAGTGCGGCCCCGAACGTCGGCTGGGGCCTGCCGGCGCGGTACCTGATCCCCTTCTTGCCGTTGATCGCGATCCCGATCGCGGTCCTGATCCAGCACGTGCGGTGGTCGCGGATCCTGTTCGTGCCGCTCCTGGCCGGCGTCACTCGTCTTCGGAGTCGCGGCCGCACGCGACCACACGGGGCTGTACCCGATCGACGACGGGTCGCGAATCTTCGGCGTGCGAAGCGTCGCGAACTACTTCCCGATCCCGCTCCCTCCTCACCCGCCGTCGTCCTTCGTGCTCGCCCCCGGCCAGTACCCGCCACACACGGGAGCTGTCGAAGGCGGACAGGTCGTGGCCAGGGCGGGACGAGATGAGCCCGGGTTCATGCTCTGGGGGCCCTACAGCATGCTCAAGGAAGGCACGTATCGGGCGGTCTTCCCGCTCGCGGTCAGCGGCGTCACGACCGGACGCACACGTGGCGACGATCGAGGTCTCAGGGTCGCCGCCCGGGAGGATCTTCGCGAATAAGGTCGTTACCGGCGCCGAGTTGAAATCGCGCACGCCGACGGGCATCCCACTGGATTTCGCGATGCCCGGCGGCTACCTGATCGAGACGCGCGTCTTCTTCCACGGCCGGGGCACGCTCAGGGCCGGGCCCGTGAAGGTCGAGGCGCTGCACCTGGCGCCCGGACGCCCGTTCCCGAGCTGGGCTCTAGCGCTCGGCTGGGTCAGCGGGACCGTGCTCTTCGGCTGGCTGTTCGTCCACTGGTACCGCCGCGACGACGAACTGGTAGGCCAGCAATGAGGGGCGCAGCCTCCCGATCCCGTGGGCTAGACCCTCGACTCGAGGAGTGGAGAGCACCGGCACCGGAGCGGTGAAGTCGAAGGTCGTGATGCGGTATCCGGCGGCCCTCAGCGTCTCCTCCAGAGTCTTGCGCGTGAAGAGGTGCGTGTGGGTCTGGTCGAGGATGCCCCACTCGGTGTAGCGGAACCGTCCGAACAAGAGGCTCAGCCGCATCGCCCAGTTGGCGATGTTCGGAGTGCTGAGCACCAGGCGCCCCCCGGGGCGCAAGAACGGCCGAATTCGTGCCAGGAAAGCCTGCGGATCGCGGAGGTGCTCGATCAGGTCGCCGCAGAGGACGACGTCGAACGTGCCCGGCTCGAAGGGAAGCTCCATCGTCTCGACGTCGCCCACGTACACCGCCTCGCAGAATTGCCGCGCCAGCTCGTGCTGACCGCTCGTCGACGTCGAGGCCGACCACCGTGGAGCCTTGCTTCTGCATGCGCTCGGCGAGGTAGCCGGTCGAGCAGCCGACGTCGAGGACGCGATCCGCCCGGCCCACGAGGTCGAGGAGCTTCTCCTGGCTGCCGTGAGGCCGTGCGTTGTACTCGTAGAGGCCGTCAGCGGTCTTTGTCATCGGTGCTCCAGTAGTCAGGGTAGAAGGAGAAGCGCCGCTTGAGGGATAGCGGGAGCCGTTCGTGATGCGCGCCGAGCTGGACGCCGGCGAACTTGGCCAGCTCGTAGACGGCGGCGTACGGAATCCAGCGGCGGTGCCCCGTCCTCCCCAGCCAGGCGAGCTCCTCGCGCGCGTAGCGGAGCGCTTCGCGCCTGAGCACGCGTGACGAACCGGAGCCCCCGGCCAGGAACCCTCGCTCCGCCGACGCCCCCGTGTCGAAGAAGCGCTTGAAGGCGGATGTCACCGTGTACGTGTGCGAGTGGCGAACCGCTGCCGCCGGCTCGTAGCGGATCGCGTATCCGGCCAGTAGCACACGGCGCGCCCAGTCCTGGTCCTCGGCGAAAAAGAGATCGTCGGCGAAGGGGAACTCGGCCCAAACTTCCCGCCGGATCGCCGAGTTCACGTTCGAGAAGAGCGTCGTCCGCATCGACAGCTCTACCGGTGCGGCGGCGCGCTGCAACCGTGGCTCGGGGCCGTAGAGGAAATCGAGAAAGAAGCGTTCGGGGGGCGTGGCGTCCTCGTGCGGGATCTGGCGCCCGTACGCCCCGGCCAGGCTCTCGTCAGGGTCGAGCGATGCGACGAGACGCGCCAGCCAGTGCTCGTCCGCGGGATACGCATCCTGGCTCGTGAAGACGAGCACGTCTCCCTTGCGCTTCCTGTGCGGCGCGATTTCGAGTGGCTCCGTGCAGGAACTCCGAGGAGCCGACCTCGAGCACTCGCGCGCCTTGCGAGCGCGCCAGCTCACGACTGCCGTCGCGCGAGTTGTCGTCGATGACGAGCAGCTCGACGGGCTGATCGATGCTCTGTCCCGCGATCCCATCCAGGCAGCGGCGTAGATCGTCGCCGCCGTCCTTCACCGGGATGATGACGGAGATCATCTGGCCTAAGCCGAGCGCCGACGCGGCACCGGCGGAGCCTTCGTCTCGCCGGCGTTCAAGCTGTCATAGGCCGCCGCGGCGCCGGCGACGGCCGCGCTCGCCAGCAGGACCGACGCCCGCACTGAGAAGCGAGATCAAGGTCGCTTCCGCCGCGTCGATCCCGACCTGGCCCAGAAGCAGGACGAATCCTCCCTCGCGGATGCCCAGCCCCCCGATCGAGACCGGAATCAGCGTCGCGACGAGCACGATGGCGGCGGAAACCGCTGCCACGGCGAACGAGAGATCGACTCCGAGCGTCTTGCCGACCAGGATGAGGCTGAGCACCGCCAGCGCCTGGTACGCGACCCCGAGCCCGACCAGCGAGACGACGAGCTTCGCCGAGGCCGCCCAGACACGAAGCATCGCCCAGGACTCGCGGATCATGAGCGCAAGGCGCTCGGGAAGGCGGTGCAGGACGGGCCGGACGCCGGCCGCGGCGAGAGCGGCAACGCAGAAGGCCGCCGCGAGACCGAGCGTCAGCCAGGCAAAGGCGGCGATGAGCGAGTTCGGAACGGCGTCCGGATTGATTGCGACAGCCACCCACGCGAGCCCGACGAGACAGGTCAGCGCCGTCACCTTGTCGACGACAGTGGCCGCCGCGACGCCGAGGAGGCGGCCGCTCTTCTTCCCGACGACCCAGGTGCGAACAGCGTCTCCCGCCACTGCCGTCGGCAGGATGATGTTGAGGACGAGAGAGGTTGCGAACGGTTTGACGGCGTTCCAGGCCGTCACCTCGATCTGCGCGCTGTCGAGCAGCACCCACCAGCGCAGCGCGCCCAGAACGACGGCGACGGCCATCAGACCGGCCGCGGCGACGAACCACCCCCAGTGACCGTCGCGAACCGCATCTGCCACGTCGCCCAGGTCGGCGTACAGCAGAACCGCTCCGAGGAGCGCGACTGAAACGAGCACGCGAAGCGCCAGCGCGCCACGCCTACGGACACCCTCGGCCACGGGTTCATGCTACTGAGGTGCTGTGCTGCGCCAGGATCGCTCGCCGTAACATCGTCTCGTGACGGCGGTCCACCAACTCCTGCCGGCGGCCGCGCCGCACGACGCCATCACGGGTCAGGCCTTCGGCTGGCGCGACCTGCTCCGAAGCTGGGGCTACGAGAGCGAGATCGTCGCCGAGCACGTCCACCCGGACATGATGGGTGCCGTCCAACGGCTCGATCGAGCGGGCAGGCGGATGGTGAATGCGGGCGGCTTGCTCCTCCGCTACGCGCTCTGGAGCGCGACCGCGGAGACTGCGTTGCGCGCCGCCGGCCCGGTCGCGCTCGGATACCACAACATCACGCCGGGCGAGTTGCTCCGCGACTACAACCCGGGCCTGGCCGACCTCTGCGATCGCGGGCGAGCCGCGCTGCCCAGGTTCGCGGGGAAGATCGACACACTGGTCGCCGACTCGAGCTTCAACGCCGCCGAGCTGCGCGAAGCCGGGCTGGGTGAGGCGACCGTGGTGCCGCTGCTCCTCGAGCTACCACCGGAGGTGCTGCGCCGGAGCCCGAACCGCGAGCCGGTCGTGGTGACAGTCGGGCGGATCGTCCCCAACAAGCGGCTCGACGACATCGTCAAGGCGTTCGCGCTCTACCAGCGGCGTCACGCGCCCGAGGCATCGCTGGTCATCGTCGGGTCGGACGTGGGGTTCGAGAGCTACCACCATGCGCTCGAGGTGCTGATCGCGCGGATCGGCGTGCAGCGCGTGTTCTTCACGGGCGCGATCTCCTCGGAGGCGCGCGACGCGTGGTACCGGCGGGCCGACGTCTACCTGTCGATGTCGGTGCACGAGGGTTTCTGCGCTCCGTTGATCGAGTCCCTTGCGCACGGCGTACCGGTCGTGGCGCGCGGCGCCGGGGCAGTGCCCGAGACGCTCGGCGGCGCGGGGGTCGTGCTCGAGGAGGCCGACTATCCGGTCGTCGCGGAAGCGCTTCACGAGCTTGCCTCGTCGCGGGCGACCCGAACCGGGCTCTACGACGCCGCCGACCGTCGCCTCGCAGAATTGCGGCCGGACGCGCTCGCGCCGCGCATCCGGTCGGCCCTCGGCCCCCTGCTGAAGAACGTCTAGGCGAGCTCGGGGCGCGTCGCGCTCGCGGTCAGCCGCTCGAGGTCGGCGTCGACCATCATCTCGACGAGCTCCCGGAACGACACTCGCGGCTCCCAGCCGAGCTTCGTGCGCGCCTTGGAGGCGTCGCCGACGAGGTGGTCGACCTCGGCCGGGCGCAGGAACTCGGGGTCGAGGACGACGTGCCGCTCCAGGTCGACGCCCGCGTGCTCGAAGGCGATCTCGGCGAACTCGCGGACCGAGTGCTCTTCGCCGGTCGCGATCACGTAGTCCTCCGGCTCGTCGGCCTGCAGCATCATCCACATCGCCTCGACGTAGTCGCCGGCGTAGCCCCAGTCACGCTTCGCGTCGAGGTTGCCGAGCCGCAGCTCGTTCGCCAGGCCGAGCTTGATGCGCGCGACGCCGTCCGAGATCTTTCGCGTCACGAACTCGAGACCGCGGCGAGGCCCCTCGTGGTTGAAGAGGATCCCGGAGACCGCGAAGAGCCCGTACGACTCGCGGTAGTTGACGGTGATGAAGTGGCCGTAGACCTTCGCCACGCCGTAGGGCGAGCGCGGGTAGAACGGCGTCGTCTCCGTCTGCGGAACCTCCCGCACCTTCCCGAACATCTCCGACGAGGAGGCCTGGTAGAAGCGGATCGAAGGGTCGACGCGGCGGATGGCCTCGAGCATGCGCGTGACGCCGACCGCCGTGAACTCGGCGGTCAGCACCGGCTGCCTCCAGGAGGTCGGCACGAAGCTCTGCGCCGCGAGGTTGTAGATCTCGGCGGGCTGGGCCTCCTCGATCGCGCCGACCAGCGAGAGGCTGGTCGAGGAGATCGGCCTGGACGAGCGTGACCCGGTCGACGAGGTGCGAGATGCGCTCGAAGCTCTCGGTCGAGGAGCGGCGGACCATGCCGAAGACCTCGTAGCCCTTGTCCAGCAGGAGCTCGGCCAGGTACGAGCCGTCCTGGCCGGTGATGCCCGTGATCAGTGCTCGCTTGTCGCTCATGCGCTGGCCATCCTTTCCGCAGACAGCCCGGGCGGCCTGCAGCGTGTCCGCCAGGGTCTGCTCGAGGGGAATGCGTAGGCTCCCAGCCGGTTGCCGCGCGACAGGCGTCGAGGCATCGCCGGAGATGACGGGGAGCTCGGTGGGGCGCAGGCGCTCCGGGTCGCGCTCGACGTCGATCGGGCACGCGGCGAGGCCGACGAGGATGTCGAGCACCTCTTGCATCTCGACGGCCCGGCCCGAGGCGACGTTGTACGTGCCGGCGGGCACGGACGGGTCGAGGAGTAGCTCCGTAGGCGCGGACGACGTCCCGGACGTCGGTGATGTCGCGGCGGGCGGTGAGGTCGCCCGACCTGGACGGTGCCGCCGCCGGCCTCCTCGGCGCGCACGATCTGCGCCGACCACGAGCCGACGGCGAACCGCTCGTCACGGCCCGGCCCTTCGTGCTGGAAGGCGCGCGCGACGACGACGTCGAGCCCGGCGCGCTGCGCCTGCGCCGCGGCCGACCTCGGCCGCCGCCTTCGACGCCGCGTACGGCGAGATCGGTGCGACCGGGGCGTCCTCGGTCGTCGGAATCTGCTCGGCCCGGCCGTACACCTCGCCCGTCGAGACGACGAGCACGCGCGCCTCGGGCGCCTGCCGTGCGAACCGCCTCGAGCACGTTGACCGTGCCGAGGACGTTCACGCGCCACGCCTCGCCCGGATCGCTCCCAGGAGGCGCCGACCGACGAGCCTGCCAGCGAGGTGGACGACCGCCCGCCGGCCGGCCGCTACCGACCGCATCGGCCATGCGCCTGTGCGTCCGTGACGTCACCGTCGAGCGGCCGCGCCGCTCCCGCCGAGCGCGGCCAGCAGATGGCTGCCCGACGAAGCCGTCGCGCGCCGGTAACGAGGATCGGCCAGCCACGGCGGCGACCCTAGCAACAGACTGTTACTAAGTCGTGAGGCGGCCCACTACGCGCGACCGGGACCCTTGTAACAGACTGTTACGAGGGTTCAGGCGACGCGGCGGGGCGGCTCTCCCGATCGCGGAGCCGCTGCTCGAGCAGCGCGAGCTGCTGCGCGAGCGTCTTGTTCTGCTCCGAGAGCCTCGAGAGCACCGTCGAGAAGTGCAGCAGCACGACGAGCACGAAGAGCCCCGCGACCATGAAGAGCGCCGAGGGCGGATAGGCGACGCCGACGAGCTCGGCGAACGCGGTCGAGCGCACTCCGCCAGAGCGCGAAGAAGAGCATCACGCCGCCGGTCACGATCCACAGCAGCGCGTAGCGCTCCTGCAGCCGGTGGCGGCGGATCAGCTCGATGATCACGGCGAGCACCAGGACGACGGCGACCGCGCGGCGACGAATGTGAGCCGGGTCTCGATCAACTGGACGGGGCGCGGGCGCAGGAGCCCGACGAACAGGGCCAGCGAGACCTTGCCCATGTAGTAGAGGGAGCGGAAGGCGGTGATCGACGAACGGCCGCTCTCGCGCTGACGCATCTCGACCGGCACCTCGACCAGCTTCAGGCCGTGGCGGTAGACGAGCACGGTCGCCTCGACTTCCGGGTAATCGTGGGGGTAGTCGGTAGCGAAGAGGCGGATGCCGCGGCGGTTCATCGCGCGGAAGCCCGACGTCGTGTCGGTGACGCGCTGGCGGACGATCAGCGAGACGAGCCGCGCGAAGAGCGAGATCCCGATCCGCCGTGCGAACGATGGACGGTAGAGCCGCTCGCCGGCGAAGCGTGTGCCGACGGCGATGTCCGCTCGCCCGGAGATCACGGGCTCGAGCAGCTTCGCCAGGTCGGTCGAGTCGTGCTGGCCGTCGCCGTCGATCTGGACGGCGACGTCGAAGTCGCGGGCGTACGCGTACTGGATGCCCGTCTGGACCGCGGCGCCGATGCCGAGGTTGTAGGGAAGCGTGACGCACGGTTGCGCCTGCCGCGCGCGCGAGCTCCGGCGGTGCCGTCGGTGGAGCCGTCGTCGACGACGATGACCTCGAAGTCCGCGTCGGCATAGCGAATCTCGGCCACGACCTCCGCGATGGAGCCAGCCTCGTTGAATGCAGGGACGACCGCAGCCTTGCGCATGTGACCTGTATCGGCCGGTAGAAACGGCTTGCTTAAGCGCGATTTCGCCAGAAAAGGCGGTGCAAAGCGCCCTCCAGGCGGGCCGGAACCGGCCGGTGGCCCCAGAAGACGCGGTGCCAGAGCCGGGCGGGAGCGGCTCGAGGCGGCCTCGGGAGGGCTCCGCGTACAGGTCGGCATGCTTCTCCCGCAGCCTGCGGAACGCCTGGCTGTACTCGGGCCGGTCGCGCGAGTGCTTCGAGCCCTCGTGCCGCCGGTATTCGACGGTGACGGCGTCGACCTGCTCGCCCTGCCAGCCATGGGCGAGCGCGTTGACCCAGTGCTCCCAGTCCTCGAACTGCTCGAACTCGGGGTCGAACCCTCCGGTCGCCGCGAAGACCTCGCGCCGAGCGAGCGCCGTTGAGCCCGATCGTGTGCCGGTAGAGCAGGCCGTACGGGTCGTACGGCGGAAAGCGAAGCTCGCCCGTCCCAGTCGCCGAAGAAGCGCATGCGGCCGTACGCGAAGCCGAGCTGCGGATCCGCATCGAGCGGGCGGCGCAGCGCCTCCAGCGCGCCTGGGGCGAGCCGGTCGTCGGCGTCCAGAACGATGACGTAGCGGCGACTGCACGCGCGCCAGCCCCGTGTTCCGTGCAGTGGCGACACCCTGGTTCGCCTGCCGAATCAGCGCCACGTCCGCGGGCAGGTCGGGAACCGGCTCCGTCGAGCCGTCGTCGACGACCACCGCGGAAGCGCCCTGCCGCAGGACGCTGTCGACGGCCTCCGTCAGGAAGCGCCCATAGTTGTAGTTGGTAATGACCGCGGTGATGTCGCGGTTCGCGCGGCTAGAGTCAGGGCCGGTGTCCACGACGTCAGGAGTAGACCAAAAGGGTCGGGTGCGCGACTTCTGGGAGGAGGAGCCGTGCGGCTCCGAGCATGCGGGCGCGCCCGAAGGCTCCCCGGAGTTCTTCGCCGAGGTCGAGCAGACCCGGGCCGAGCTCGACCCCTACATCGCACGTTTCGCAGACTTCGAAAGCGCCGAGGGAAAGCGGTTCCTCGAGATCGGCGTCGGGCTCGGGACCGACTTCATTCGCTTCGTGCGTGCCGGCGCGAGTCGCGACCGGAGTCGACTTGACCGAGCACGCCGTCCAGCTCGTGCGACGCCGTCTCGAGCTCGAAGGCCTGCAGGGCGAGGTCGTGGTCGCCGACGCCGAGTCGTTGCCGTTCGAGGACGGCTCGTTCGATCGCGTCTACTCCTGGGGGGTCCTGCACCACACACCGGACACCGGCCGCGCCGTACGGGAGGCGATTCGCGTCACGAAGCCCGGCGGGCAGGTGTGCGTGATGCTCTACGCGCGGCACTCGTGGGTCGCCTACGGCATGTGGGTGCGCCACGCGCTGCTGGCCGGCAAGCCCTTCCGCAGCCTCGCTGCTGTGCTCTCCGCCCACATGGAGAGTGAGGGCACGAAGGGGTACACGAAGAGAGAAATGCGCGGCCTCTTCTCAGGGCTCGAGAAGCTGCGGATCGACAAGGTCCGAACCTCGTACGACGATCAGATCGCGGAGCCGCTTGCGAGAATGACCGGCAACCTGCTCGGCTGGAACCTCGTCGCGCGCGGCCAAAAGCCTACTTAGGCGCCCTAGACGCACAAGCGCAGCACGACCTCGCGCATCCCCGCGAACCGCTTCCGCGGCCAGTCAGCGGCGATACGGCGGAGCAGACGACGGTCGGGCCACGGCGTGTAATTGAGCGTCACGACCTCGTCCACCGACAGGCCGCTCCAGGTGAGAACGTCAACGAGCTCGCCGACGGTGTACTCGCGATGATGGCCGGTGAACGGCGACTCTGAGTGGTAGACGTCTGCGATCCGGGGAAACGGGCTGATGCCGCGCATCAGGCCGACGCGAGCCGGCCAGTGCGCGATATTCGGCACGTCGACGACCAGCCGACCGCGCTCGGCAAGCAAGGCCCGCGCGTTGAGCAGCAGCGGCCGGGGTGAAGAGGGGAGGTGCTCGAGGATGGCCATCGCGGCGATGAGGTCGAAACGGCCGGCCGGCGCAGGCTCCAGCGGCTCGCTCAGATCGAGATCCCAGATCTCCACGCCCTCCGCTGACAGGAAGTCCCGGAGGTCGTCAAAGGCTCCGTCGTAGTACCCGTAATGCTCCGAGAGCGTGGCGTGGGCGCCAAGGCGAACCATGGCGAGCGGGAGGGCGCCCATGAACCCGCCGACATCGAGGACTCGGAGCCGCCCGTCCACGGCCGCGCCGCCGTGTCGTTCGAACGCGGCCAGAGCGGCGGAGTATCGAACCTCCGAAGTCTCGAGGTAGGCCGGGGCGTCGAATCGACCCGACTTCCAGCCCGGGTTGTGACGGCCAATCACCTCGAGTCGCTCCGGCGTGAGGAACGGGACGATGTCCGCTACAGCTTGCCGGTAGACCTGGCCGAAGTCCTTCATCGCTTGACAGCGGCAATGTAGAAGTCCGAGGCCACCCGCGGGCAGCCGTCCGGCCCAGCCGCTTGTTGGCGGCCATCACGCGCGGGAGACCGGAGAACGCGAGGTCGGTGAACGGCCCGCAGAAGAGAATCGCCCCACGCGCCTCGGTGACTTCGAAGCCGGCGCGCGCGACGTGGTCGTGGATCGAGCGCCAGGTGAACCGCTGCTTGTGGGGCGAGTCGGCGAGGGTCATCGGCTCGTCCTCGGCCGTCCACTCCGAATGCGACGCCTTGAGGCCGCGCAGCCGACCGGCGACCCGGCCGGAGCGCAGCCGCCGGTAGAGGCGGTCGACTCCGGTTCGGTACCAGAGGAGGTTCTCCAGCTCGAAGAGGCTGTACCCGTTCGGCGTCGTCACGAGGAGCTTTCCGCCCGGCTTCAGCTTCTCGCGGATCACGGCCAGGGAGTCGCGCAGCTCCTCGTCGTCGAGGTGCTCGAGGATCTCGGACGCGATCACGGCGTCGAGGTCGCCCGGGCACGTCGCGCAGGTCGGTGGTCAGCAGCGCGTCTGGGTCGAGGCCCTCGTCGCTCGAGCACCTCGCGCCCGTGGGCGACGCTCGTCTCGTCGAGGTCGACCCCGATCACGTCGTAGCCCCAGGCGCGCAGCGGGATCGTGATCAGGCGGCCCGTCCCGCAGCCGAACTCCACGGCGCGGTCCTCCTTCTGCAGGTGGTCGCGCAGCCAGAACAGCCGCTGCCGGTGCCCGTAGATGTTCTCGCGCGGAACGAGCTCCATCAGCTCTTGCTCACGGCGACGCGGACGAAGCGGACGACCTCGCGTGGGTCGGGCCGCAAGACGCCGAAGCCGCCCGCGTCGCGGGCGAACAGCCACATGTGCAGCGCGAGCAGCAGCGCGTACGAGATGCTCGACGCGAGCGCAGCGACCCAGGCACCGCGCCCGGGCAGAAACGCGAGGTTGACCGCGAGGTTCACGGCGAGGCCCACGAACCAGATTGCGATCGCCGCACGCGGAAACCCCCGCCCTGCGAAGTGCTGCGAGAGGATCGTCAGCATCCCGAGGCAGAAGATCCCCGGCAGCAGCCAGTAGTAGAGCGTTTCGGCGTCTGCGTAGCGCTCGCCGAAGATGCGCGCGGATGCCGAGGCCGGCAACCGGCACCGTGGCGAGGCAGAAGAGCCCGTAGAGAACGGCGACCGAGCGGAAGATCTCGGCGCGTCGCCCGGTCGGGATCGCCGCGGGCTACGCGCGTGAAGAGGTTGAGCCCGATCACCATCGGCAGCACGAACATCCCGTCGGCCAGAGCGGCTGCGACGGAGTAGAGACCCGCCTCGTCGCTGCCGAGGAACCCGTTGACGAGCAGGAGGTCGAGGCGGATCACGAGCAGCGAGACGAGCAGCGCGACGTAGACGCGGAAGCCGTAGCGGAGCATCGTCGCGGGCGAGGCCGAGATCTGGACGAAGTGCCGGCGCGCGCGCGCGGGCCAGGAGCGCGAGATAGGCGAGCGCGGCGGCGTACCGGCCTGCTCCGATGACGAGCAGCGCGCCGGTCAGCCCTTCGTCGAGGACGAAGAGCGACGACGACGAGGCCGGCGAGCGTGAGCGCCGCCTGGGCGACGTCAACCGCGTTGTACGCGACCATCCGCCCTTCGCCGAGGAGGACTGCCTGCAGGAAGAAAGCGGCGAGGCCGCCCGGGATGCCGGCGAGCGTGACGAGGAGCGGCGTCCAGCCGAGCCCCTCGACCGTGTCCGGCGCCACGACCTTGAGCGAGGACGCCCACGGCGACGAGAGCGAGCCCGAGCACGGCTGCGAACCAGACGGCGTTGCCGACGATGCGCGGTCGAGCGGCCGGGTCGCGCGCCGCGAAGTACGGGTTGGCCGTGGTCAGGCCGAGGCCGCCGAATTGAACGAGCAGGAGGCTCAGCGTGAAGGCAACGGCGAAAAGACCCTGCCCGGCCGGGCCGAGGGCGCGCGCCACCACCGACACGGTTGCGACCGTGAGCAGCAGCGTGATGCCCTTGCCGACGAAGGTCAGGAAGACATCTGTGCGCAGGCGAGCAGGCTCTGGCCCTGAAGCCGGGACTACGACGCTCGCCTCGTCCATCCCGTCAGATGCTCGCAGACCGGTGTGATGAGATTCCGGCGTGAAGCGGCTGCTGCTGGTCTCGCACCGACCGATCGACCAGGCCGGCGGGCCAGCGGCGCGTTGGCGCTCGTTCGCAAAGCATCTGCCCACTCTGGGCTGGGAGGTGGACGTTGTCTCGGGCCGCGGGGGCGACGAGTTCGCCTCTCCGACGCGTGCGCACGCCCGCGCCAGGGTCATGGAGTCGCTCGGCCGGATCGCCACTCCGGCGTTTCGGGCTGCGGGGCTGCGGCCTGAGGCGATGCCTCTCTCGACCGCATGGGCGCCGCGCGGGGCTGGCCGAGGTGCGCCGCCGGCTTGCGGGACCAGCGTTACGACGCCGTCCTCGCGACCGGCCCGCCTTTTGCCGCGCTGATCGCCGCGCGCATGGGGCACGGCAACGTCCCACTCGTCGTCGAGCTGCGCGACCTCTGGGCCGGCAACCCGGCGCTTCGACCGCGGCGGCCCTGTGCTGCGCCGCCTCGAGTCGTGGGTCGTGAAGGACGCGGCGGCCGTGATCGCGGTCACGCCCGAGGCCGCCGACGACCTTAGGCGCCGTCATCCAGGCGCGCGCATCGTGGAGATCCCGAACGGCTTCGAGCCGGAGCTGCTCGAGAAGCGCACGGCCGTCGAGCGGCACGACGATCATCCACTCGGGCACGCTGACGAAGGATCGCCCGCTCGCCCCGCTCCTGCGGGCCCTGAAGCCGCCGCTCCGGCTCGTCCTGCACGGCTACGTCGCGCCGGAGATCTGGGCCGAGATCGCGGAGTCCGGCGCCGATGTCGAGATCGTCCCGCCCTCGGGCTGGGAAGACGCGGTCGAGCGAATCGCCGCGGCCGACGTCGCGCTGATCACTCAGTCCCGCGGCGCAGGCGACGAGACCGCTGTGGCGGCGAAGGTCTACGAGTACCTGGCCCTCGGCAAGCCGGTGCTGTGCGTATCCGACGGCGGCGCAACGGAAGCACTCCTGCGCCGTCTAGGCGCCGATCAGCTCTGCGCCCGACTCGACGACGAGGCCTCGATCACCGCGGCGCTGGACGCATCGGCACCGGCGAGCTCCCCGCGCCCGTGCCGTCCCAGAGGCTCGCGCCCCATGAGCGTCCGCGCCTCGCCGAGCAGCTAGCGAAAGCCCTGAGCACGATCTAGCCATGTCCAGGTGCCAGGCACGTGCCAGGCACGTGCCTGGCACGGGAACAAGTACGGCCCGCTCGCTGTTAGGCGAGGACGGCCGGCGTGTCCAGGAAGTGACGGGCCAGCACGTTCACGATTCGCTCGGACGCTTTGCCGTCCCAGCGTGGCGGCACGCCGGCTTCTTTCTCCCGCGCGGCCGCGAGGAGGGCCGGCACCTCGCTGATCCGCTCCGGCGCCAGGCCAAGGAGCACGTTCGTGCCCAGCTCGACAGTGATCGGCCGCTCCGTGTTCGTTCGCAGCGTGAAGCACGGAAGGCCGAGATAGGTCGTCTCCTCCTGGATGCCGCCCGAGTCGGTCAGCACACCGGCCGAGCCCTCGACCAGGCTCAGGAACTCGAAGTAGCCGAGCGGCTCGAGCAGCCTCAGTCCCTCCGAGGTCGGCGCCAGGCCCATCGCCTCCATGGCGTTGCGCGTTCGCGGATGGACCGGGAAGACCACAGGCAGTTCCTCGGCAACCTCCGCCAGCCGGGCCATGGCTTCTGCGAGCAGAGGGCCGTCGACGAGCGCCGGGCGATGCAGCGTGACGACCAGGTAGCCGCCGCGCTCGAGCCCGTGTGCCGCCGGCGCATCGGTCGCCTCGATCCGCGGCCGCATCGCAATGAGCGAGTCGATCATCGTGTTGCCCACGTCGTGGATCCGCCCCTCGAAGACGCCTTCGTCGATCAGGTTGTCGCGCGCCTCCGGGGAGTGGATGAAGAGCAGCTCCGAGAGCTGGTCGGCGACGATGCGGTTGATCTCCTCCGGCATCGTCCGATCGAAGGAGCGCAGGCCCGCTTCGACATGGCCGATCGGGATGAGCAGCTTCGATGCCGTCAGCGCCGCGGCCGCGGTCGAGTTCACGTCGCCGGGGACGAGCACCACGTCCGGCTCGGCCTCCAGCAACACGGGCTCGAGCCGCTCCATCACGCGCGCGGTCTGCTGCGCGTGCGACCCCGACCCGACGCCGAGCGAGTAGTCGGGCTCGCCGACGCCGAGCTCCTCGAGGAAGATCTCGGACATCTCGCGGTCGTAGTGCTGTCCCGTGTCGACCAGGACGTGCTCGAACTCGTCCGGTCGCCGAGCGAGCTCGGCCGCGATCGGCGCGATCTTCATCATGTTCGGCCGCGTGCCGACGACAGAAAGGATCTTGCGGCGATTGGCCACAACAGCAGGATAAAGAGCCGACCCGCCCTCCTAGCTCGCCGCTAGCCTGCCTGCGATGAAGCAGGTCGTCATGCGCGACGGCAAGACACAGGTCGTCGACGCGCCCGCTCCCGGCCCGACGGCGGGGGCGCTGCTCGTCGCGAACGCCGCCTCGGCGATCTCCAGCGGGACCGAGCGTTCCGTCGTCGCACGAGGCTCCGGGTCGCTGGCGGCGCGCGCGATTCGCAATCCGGACCTCGTCCGCCAGACCCTCAAGCACGCTCGCGAGCACGGGATGCGCGAAACGGTCGACCTCGTCCGCGGCGCGGCCGCGACCGACTCGCCGCTCGGCTACTCGAGCGCGGGCACCGTGCTCGACACCGGCGGGCTCGCGGACTTCCGAGTCGGCCAGCGGGTCGCCTGCGCCGGCGCCGGGCGCGCGAACCACGCAGAGGTCGTCTCCGTCCCGGGAAACCTCGCCTGCGCCGTCCCGGAAGGCGTTGCCCAGACGCACGCGGCGTTCGGCGCGATCGGCGCGATCGCGCTGCAGGGCGTCCGCCGCGCCGAGCCGGCGCTCGGAGAACGGGTGGTCGTCGTCGGGCTCGGCCTGCTCGGGCTGCTCACAGTGCAGATGGTGCGCGCCGCAGGGTGCCGCGTCGTCGGCGTCGAGCCGGTCGAGCGCCGTCGCGCACTGGCCGCCGGGCTCGGCGCCGAGCTCGTCGTCACCCCCGACGAGGCGGAGGCCGCCGTCGAAGGCTGGTCGGAACGGCTCGGCGCCGACACCGTGATCGTCACGGCCACGGCGAGCAGCGACGAGATCGCCAACGCGGCCGTGCGAATGGTGCGGCGAAAGGGACGTGTGGTGCCGGTCGGCGACGTCGGCCTGGGCTTCGACCGAGAGGCGCTCTACGAGCGGGAGGCCGACGTCCTCATCTCGACGTCCTACGGCCCGGGGCGCTACGACCCGACCTACGAGGAGGCGGGCATCGACTATCCCGCGTCGTACGTCCGGTGGACGGCGGGCCGCAACATGGAGGAGTTCCTGCGGCTGCTGGCAACGGGCGACGTCGCGCTGGAGACGCTCGTCGAGCTCGAGCTGCGGTCGACCGCGCAAGCGAGGCGTATGCGGCCCTCGCCGGAGACGGATCCGCCGCTGGCCGCCGTACTCACATACGAGGAAGCGCTCGCCCGATTCCGTTGCCGTCTCGAGATCGGCCCCCGCTGCGTACGCAGCCTCCGACGGCGAAGTGCGCGTCGCGCTCGTCGGCGCGGGGAACTTCGTCCGCGCCGTGCACGCGCCGAACCTGCGCCGGGCCGAAGGTGCACGCGTCGACGACGGTCGTCAGCCAGGGCGGCGGTTCGGCAGCCTCGGTGGCGCGCTCCCTCGGCGATGCGAGCTCCGGCGCCGACTGGCAGGAAGCGCTCGCCGATCCGAACGTCGACCTCGTCCTCGTTGCGACGCGCCATGACACACACGCCGAGATCGCGGCCGCCGCACTCCGCGCCGGCAAGGCGGTGTTCCTCGAGAAGCCGCTCGGCCTCACCCGCGAGGAGATCGACGACGTCTGGACAGCCGGAGCCGAGAACGACCGGCTCGTGATCGGCTTCAACCGACCCTTCTCGGAGCTCGCGGCCCGCCTCGGCGAGGAGGTGCGCGCCGCCGCCGGGCCGATCCAGCTCGTCTACCGCATCGCCTCCCCCGCTCCGGCCGGGCACTGGCTCAACGACCCGCTGCAGGGCGGCGGCCGGATCCTGGGTGAGGCGTGCCACATGTTCGACTTCGCCAACTGGCTCTGCGGCACGCCTGAGCGCGTCTTCGCCGCTGCGCCGCCGGCGCCGCGCGGAGCCGCTTCGACCGAGAGCGCGACGACCACGATTCAGTACGCTGACGGCTCGGTGGCAACCGTCCACTACTCGGGCGTCGGATCCACATCGATGCCGAAGGAGCGAATCGAGGTCATGCGCGGTGACCGCTCCTGGATCCTCGACGACTTCAGCACGCTGACGACCTACGGTCCCGACGGCGAGCGCACGGAGCGGGCACGCGGGCGACAAGGGCCATGCCGCACTGCTCGGGCATGCGCTCGCGGCGGCCCGCGGCGAGGAGCCCTTCGAGCCGGGTCTCGGCGCCGCGTACCTCGCGCAGAGCGTCGCACTGGCCGCGCTCGATTCGATCGCGTCGGGCGAGTCGGTGGCCGTCCAGGCGCCGCCGGCCAGGAGCGCCTGATGTGCGGCATCTGCGGCATCCTCGCCACGCGCGACGGCTTCGCCGTCGGCGAAGAGCTCGTCACGACGATGCGCGAGACCATCGTCCACCGCGGCCCCGACGACGGCGGCTCCTGGTACTCGCCCGAGCATCGCGTCGCGCTCGCTCACCGCCGGCTCTCGATCGTCGACCTCTCCCCGGCCGGCCACCAGCCGATGACGAACGAGGACGGCACCGTCTGGATCACCTTCAACGGCGAGATCTACAACCACATGGAGCTCCGGCCCGAGCTCGAGGCCAAGGGGCACCGCTACCGCTCGCGCACCGACACCGAGACGATCATCCACCTCTACGAGGAGGAGGGCCCGGCGCTGCGTCGAGCGGCTCGACGGGATGTTCGACTTCGCGATCTGGGACTCACGGACGCGCGAGCTGTTCCTCGCGCGCGACCGCCTCGGGAAGAAGCCGCTCTACTACGCGCAGACCGACGGGCGGGCTTCGTCTTCGGCTCCGAGATCAAGGCGCTGCTCGAGCATCCGGCGATCCGGCCCGAGCTCGACGAGGAGGCGTTCTTCCACTACCTGACGTTCGTCTGCACGCCGGCGCCGCTGACGATGTTCAAGGGGATTCGCAAGCTCGCGCCGGCCGAGCGGATGATCGTCCGCGCCGACGGCTCGACGACCAGCACCACCTACTGGAGCCCGATGTCCGACGAAGCAGCGCGCGAGGTGGCTGCAGCGACCGAGCCCGAGCTCGAGGAGCGGCTCCTGCAGCTGCTGCGCGACTCGATCGGCAGGCGGATGATGTCCGACGTCCCGTTCGGCGTCTTCCTCTCCGGCGGGGTCGACTCGTCGACGAACGTCGCGCTCATGTCCGAGCTGATGACGGATCCGGTGCGGACGTTCTCGGTCGGCTTCGGCCCGGAGTACGAGCGCTACAACGAGCTCGAGCACGCGCGGAAGATCGCGCAGCTCTTCGGCACCGACCACCACGAGGTCGTGATCGACGTCGCCGATCTGGAAGCGTTCCTGCCCGAGCTGATCTACCACCAGGACGAGCCGATCGCCGACTGGGTCGCGTCCCGCTCCACTACGTCTCGAAGCTCGCGCGCGACAACGGGACGATCGTCGTCCAGATCGGCGAGGGCTCGGACGAGCTCTTCCACGGCTACCAGAGCTACATCAGCCACGCGCAGTTCACCTCGCGCTACTGGGCGCCGTTCCAGCGCGTGCCGGCCGTGATCCGACGGGGGATCGGCCGCGCGGCGACGTCGCTCGCCTTCAGCTCGGGGCGCTTCGTAGCGCACGCGCAGGCGATCGAGGATGCCGCCGCCGGACGGCTGCCGTTCTGGGGCGGCGCGATCGCCTACCAGGGCGAGCTGAAGGAGCGCGTCCTCGCCAACGGCCGGGCGCACCCCGACTCCTACGAGATCGTCGAGCGGTTCTGGGAGCAGGCCGAGCGCGAGCGGCCGGGCGCCGACCTGCTGCAGAAGATGAGCTACCTGGAGCTGAAGCAGCGGCTCGCCGAGCTGCTGCTGATGCGCGTCGACAAGATGACGATGGCGAACTCGGTCGAGGCGCGCGTGCCGTTCCTCGACCGGCGGCTCGTCGAGTTCGCGATGGCCCTGCCGGCGGAGATGAAGGTGCGCAACGGCGAGGGCAAGTACCTGCTCAAGCGCGCCGTCTCGCAGCTCCTCCCGCAGGAGATCGTCCACCGCACGAAGCAGGGGTTCTCGGCCCCGGTCAGCGAGTGGTTCCGGGGCGACCTCGGCGAGCGCGCTCAGCGCGAGATCCGCGAGTCCTCGCTGGCCGAGCGCGGCCTCCTGGACTACGACGCGATCGACCGGCTCTGGGCCCAGCATCGCTCGGGCCGCGGCGAATGGGCCTTCCAGCTCTGGAACGTCTACAACGTCAGCGCCTGGCACGACCACTGGGTCGCCGGGCGCAGCCGCGCCGCCTGACAGTGCGCCCGAGGGCCTCCGACGTCGTCGCGCAGCTTCGCCGCGCGGGTGTGAGGCGCGGCGCGCAGGCGGCCGTCCGGGGCGGAGCGCGCCTGGCGCTCGGCGTCGCGAGGGAAGCTCGGCTGCGTGCTCGGCCGGTGACGGTCGCGCCCGGGCGAGCTCCTGGCCGCGCTGGGCGGCACCGACCCCGTTCAGGCGCTACGCGGGCACGTGCTCGAGGCGCTGCCGGCTGTCGCGCGCTTCGAGCAGGAGTTGGGTCGGATCGACGACCTGCGCGGCCGGGCCGACGCGATCTGCGCGCACCGCTTCGACCTGCTCGGCTCCGGGCCGACCGACCTCGGCCCCGAGATCGACTGGCACACGGACTTCAAGACCGGCCGCCGCTGGCCGCTCCGCCACACGTCGCTCCTGCCCGTCGCCTACGGCGACGGCTCGGACATCAAGGTGCCGTGGGAGCTCTCGCGCTGCCAGCACCTGCCGCTGCTCGCAGCCGCCTGGCGTCAGACCGGCGAGCGCCGCTACCTCGACGAGCTCGGCGCCCAGCTCACGTCCTGGATCCGCGCGAACCCGGTCGAGCTCGGGCCCAACTGGGCCTGCACGATGGACGTCGCGATCCGCGCGGCGAACTGGGTCGCAGCGCTGGCTCTCTGCGCAGAGGACAGCACCGACGAGCCCTGGTTCCGGCCGACTCTCGAGAGCCTCCTCCTCCACGGCCGGTTCATCCGCGCGCACCTCGAGGACGGCAGTGCTCGCGGCAACCACTACCTCTCCGACGTCGTCGGGCTGCTTGCCGTCGCCGCTCTGTTCGCCGACGGGTGGGAGGGCAAGGCCTGGGGCAGCTGGGCAGTCGGGGAGCTCGTCTCCGAGATGGAGCATCAGGTGCGCGGCGACGGCTGCGCGCACGAGGCCTCGATCCCGTACCACCGGCTCGTGACCGAGCTGTTCGTGTGCGGGACGCAGGCCGCCGACGCGCTCGACCCACGCCGCCTGCCCGACTGGCACCGCGAGCGCCTGGACTCGATGCTCGCCTTCGCTCGCGACTACACGCGGCCCGACGGGCTCGCGCCGCAGATCGGCGACGCCGACGACGGCCGCTTCCTGCCGCTCGGCGACTACGGGCGCCTGGACGCACGGGATCACCGTCATCTCTTCCACCAGGCCGACCGCGCGTACGTGGGGCCCGCGAGAGCGCGGCCTACCCCGAAGGCGGCTTCTACGTGCTGCGCGGCGAAGGCCTGTACGTCATCGTGCGCTGCGGCGACACGGGCCGCTACGGGCACGGCGGCCACTCGCACAACGACCAGCTGTCCTTCGAGCTCGTCGTCGGCGAGCAGCCGGTGGTCGCCGACCCGGGGACGTACGTCTACACGGCCGATCCAGAGGCGCGCAACCTGTTCCGCTCGACCCGGTACCACGCAACTCTCAGCCTCGGCGGCGCTGAGCAGAACGAGCTGCGCACCGACGACCTCTTCGCCATGGAGGACCGGGCGCAGGCCGAGGCGCTGTCCTGGGACGCGCGGAGCTTCGAGGGCCGGCACCAGGGACACACGCGCCGCCTCGAGGTCGGGCAAGGGGAGCTCCGCATCACGGACACGGTGGAATCCGCCGGCGGGCAGGAGCTGGAATGGACGTTTCCACTCGAGCCCGGTACCGAGCTCGAGGTCCGTGCGGAAGGGCTCGACTTCCGCGCCGAGGACGGGTGGCACTCGCGGAGCTACGGCGTGCGCGTGCCGACGAAGTTCCTGCGCGCTCGGCGGCCGGCGCGAGCCGGCCGAGACGTGCAGGAGCTCGTCCTCAGAGTGCCTTCTTGACCAGTCGCCAGTAGCCGCGCACGAGCGGATTCGCCAGACGAAGCGGCGCGGGCACCGGGAGCATCCCCGGAGAGAAGGTCGGGGTCAGGTGCTCGGCGAGATCGCGATCGCGAACGCGCCGCAGGCTCTGCGTCGCGCGCCGCCGCCGGCGAACGAGCCCGCGGTTTTGGACGAGCCACCCCCACCCGGCGACCTTGTCCCGAAACCAGCGCTCCTTGACGGCCAGGCCGACCATGCCGAGCTCTGTGGCCAGCAGCACCGGCGAGAGCAACAGCAACTGCCGTCCCGAGTACGCGGAGAGACAGAAGATGAGCCGGTTCCGCTCGAGGAAGTAGCTCTTGCGCGGGTTCCGCCCGTACTCGTACTCGATGGAACACGTCCGCTCCGGGATCGACGACGACCCGGTACCCCGCCAGACGCGCGCGCCAGCCGAGCTCCAGGTCCTCGAGGTACATGAAGAGCTCGTCGGCAAAGCCGCCCAGGGCACGAAAGGTTTCGGCCCGGATCGCCATAGCAGTGCCGCTGGCGGAAGGGACGTCGCCGACCTCGCTCACCGAGGCCGCGGGCTCGCCGAAGCCGGCCGCCCACGCCGATCCCGGTCACGTGGACGTCGACGCCCGAGGCGTTCAGCTTCTCCGGCTCGTCGAGCAGGCGTAGCCGGGCCATCGCAATCGCGATCGACGAATCCTCGAGCGTACGGGCGAGCTGAGCGATCGCGCCCGGCGCCACCACCGTGTCCGGGTTCAGGAAGACGAGGACGTTTCCCGCTGCCTCCCGTGCGCCGAGATTCGACCCCGCCGCGAAGCCGAGGTTCTGCCCGGCGTCGAGGACGCGCACGCCCGCTCGCGCTCGCGCCTCGTCGATCTCGGGGCCGCCGTCCCCGTTGTCGACCACGATCGACTCCCCCAACCCCTCCTGGCCCTGCAGCGAGTCGAGCATCCGCAGGAGCGCGGGCCCCGAGCGGAAGGCGACGGTAACCGTGGAAGTGCTAATAGGCGCCGCGGCGCGCGAGGACGGCGGGGATCGTCTTGAGCAAGATCGAGATGTCCAGCCAGATCGACCAGTGCTCGAGGTAGTAGAAGTCGAGTCGCACGAGATCGTCGAAGCCGAGGGCTGATCGGCCCGCGATCTGCCAGAGGCCGGTCATGCCCGGCAGGACGAGGTAGCGCTTGCGGTGCCAGGGCTCGAGGAGCTCGAAGTCGCGGATCGGCAGCGGGCGCGGCCCGACGAGGCTCATCTCACCGCGCAAGACGTTCAGCACCTGCGGCACCTCGTCGATCGAGTAGCGCCGCAGGAAACGGCCGACTCGGGTTATGCGCGGGTCGTCGGCAATCTTGAAGAGCGCTCCCTCAGCCTCGTTCTCGGACTCGAGCTGCGGCTGCATGGCAGCGGCGTCCGCGCGCATCGTCCGGAACTTGAACATCCCGAACTCCTGCTCGGTCAGCCCGATACGTGAGTCTCGGTAGAGCACGGGGCCGCGCGAGTCGAGCTTGATCGCGGCAGCGATGAGAAGCCAGAGCGGCAGTCCGAGGACGGCGACGGCACTCGACATGGTGAGGTCGAACGCACGCTTGACCACCCAGTCGGTGCCGACGAAGACGGGGGGGCGCAGCTCGAAGAGCGGCACGCCCTCGCCCGGCACGTACTCGCCGCGCCGCTCGATCAAGAGCTCGCTGGCCCGCGGGGCGACACGCACCTTCACTCCCCGGCGGTGCGCGTGCTCGACGATGTCCACGAGCTCACGGTCGTTGTAATCGGAGTCGGTCACGATCAACTCGTTGACGTCGTGGAGCGCAAGCACCGCGGGCAGCGCTTCGAGCCGGCCGAGCCTGGGCAGGCCGTCGTCGTCGTTCGGAGACCGCCCGACCGCGCCGACGAAGTCGTAGTCGATCCCGCCGCGACCCTGCCCGAGCGTCTTGTGGAGACGCGCGAGATTCTCCCCCTCGCCGACCAGGATCGCCCTGCGGCGAACTCCGGCCAGCTTGAGGACGTCGCGGGTGAAGATGTCGTAGCTCCCGCGCAGCAGGCCGATGCAGATTGCCGAGAGCACGACCGCCGTCGGGGCCAGGCCGTACGTCGAGAACCGGTGGCCGGTGCCGAGACGCGAAGATCAGCGTGATCACGCCGATGAGCACGAGTGAACCGACGACGCGCCCGAAGCCGGCGCGCCGCTCGCGCTCGGCGTAGAGGCCCGCCTGCCAGAAGACGAGGACGGTGACGAGCGTCAGGAACGGAAGCCAGTCCGTCTCGGCCTTCCAGAGGACGCCCCACAGAACCGTGCGGTCGCCGTAGACGAAATCCCGGAGGGCCAGCGCTGCGTAGACGCCCGAGGGTCAGCCCGATCATGTCGAGCAGGATGAGCGAGGCGATGCTCGCGGCGCGGCGCGCGACGGAGGTCAGCGGGTGCGCTGTGAGGAAGTAGGGGCGACCTGAGCGGATGTCGCCGATCGCCTCGCGGGTGACCGCGGGCGGCGGGGGCGTCGACGCCGGCGCCCGAGGAGCTTTCTCGGTGGCCACGGGCCGCCTCATTGTACGGAGGCGGCCCGGACCACAGTCATCGAGTTACTTTTTTACGCGCAGGAACGCCGTGTAGCTCGGTTTCTTCGAGTTGTTGAACCTGAAGAAGCCGGACTGCCAGCCCTTGAGGCGCGGATCGTCCCGGAGGAGGAACCACAGCATCATGTCGACGCGCGGGTTGCGCCGGCCGATCGCGAACGACTGGGAGACGTAGCGGGCCTGCGTCTGGAAGCTGACCGGGAAGATCCGCTCCGGCGGAGTCTGGTACCCGTACTCGGTGATCCAGAGGCGGTGGCGCCCGATGACCTTGATCAGGTCGCCGATGTTCCCGAGCAGCACCGCCGTCGAGCCCTTGACCTTCGGCCGCGAAGTCGGCGTCTCCGTGCGATTGCCGTAGTAGGGGTGATGGGCATACGCGTCGTACCGCGCCCGCCAGGTCCTCATCCCCTTGGCGAAGTAGATCGGGGAAAGCGACGGTCGCGAAGAGCGGGCCGCGTTGTTGCCTCGCGGAGCGGTGACGCCGCAGGCGACCTTGTTGGCGGATCGGACCGCCTTGACGCCCGAGTAGATCGCGTTGCACATCTGCGAGTAGATGCGCGGGCTCCACGGCGAGGTAGCGACTTCCGGCTCGCTTGAACTGCGGCGAGAGGAAGACCGGGTTGTTCGGCTCGTTCCAGGCCATCCAGTACCGCACGAGCGGAAGCGGGACGGCGTCAGGAACCTGGCGCCAGTTGCCGTTGTAGCGCCGGGCCGCTGCGATCGCAAAGTTGCGCAGGTCGGCCATGCGGCGAGGAGCTTGGTTCTTCCTGGGACCGGCCCACCGAGGAGTCCAGAGGATCGAGAAGACCATCTGGATCCCGTTCGCCTTTGCCTGCCTGACCGTCCGGTCGTAGATCGACCAGTCATAGGCCGGATCGGCCGGGTCCGTCGGCTTCAAGGGCCGCCGGGTTTTCGCTACGCCGAGGACATCACCCCAGTAGAGGTTGGTCCGAAGCACCTTGACCCGCAGGGCCTTGTACTTCGGGAACGCCCAGTTGGGGCGGCCGATCGTCGACGGCTCGTCGTAGATGCCGACGAGCATGCTTCCGGATGCGCTCGCCGAGGGTACGGCGAGGCCGGCGACAGCACTGAGCAGCGCTGCCGCCAAGACAAGTCGTTTAAGCACGGATGGGCTCCCTTCCGAGGGTGGGCAACATGCGCCGCAGGCCTTCCTCGAGATCGATCTCGGGGGTCCAGCCGAGGATCTCCTTCGCACGCGTGATGTCTGGTTGGCGGATTTGCGGATCGTCCATGGGCAGGGCCTCGAAGACGATCTCGCTCTTCGACCCGGTTACGTTCAACACTGTTTCCGCGAGCTCGAGAATCGTAAACTCGCTCGGGTTGCCGAGGTTGACCGGGTAGTGCTCGTCGCTCGAGGCCAGGGCATCGAGACCGCTGATCAGGTCGTCGACGTAGCAGAAGCTCCTGGTCTGCGAGCCGTCGCCGAAGATCGTCAGCGGCTTGTTCTCGAGCGCCTGGCGAACGAACGTGGGAATGGCGCGGCCGTCGTAAGGCCGCATACGTGGGCCGTAGGTGTTGAAGATTCGGGCGATGGCAGTGTTCACGCCCTGCTGGCGGTGATACGCCATCGTCATGGCTTCGGAGTAGCGCTTCCCTTCGTCGTACACGCCGCGCGGGCCGACCGGGTTCACGTTGCCCCAGTAGGTCTCGGGCTGCGGGTGCACCTGCGGATCGCCGTAGACCTCGCTGGTCGAGGCGAGCACGAAGCGGGCGCGCTTGAACTTCGCCAGGCCGAGCGCGTTGTGGGTGCCGTACGAGCCGATCTTCAGCGTCAGTAGCGGCAGCCGGAGGTAGTCGATCGGGCTCGGAATGGCGGCGAGGTGGAACACGTAGTCGACCGGCTCGTCGATCTCGATCGTCTTCATGACGTCACCGTTGACGAACGAGAACGCGTCGTCACGGATGTGCTCGATGTTCTGGAGCGACGCCGTCTCGAGGTTGTCGAGACAAATGACACGATGACGGTTCGCGAGCAGGCGCTCGCAGAGATGAGAGCCGAGGAATCCGGCCCCGCCGGTGACGACTGAGGTGGCCACGAGCGGGCAATGGTATCCGCAGAAACGGCTGTTTCCGGGGCTCCTTACGAAGGTTTAACGGCGCTTAACGCGAGCGCCGCTGGGGCGGGAAGAGGTCTCCGCCCTCGCTATCTCCGGGGCCGGGCGTCGATTCGTAGGACACGCCGCTCAGATCATCCAGAGGCGCGATAAACGGCACTCCTGCAACGATCTCCGCCCACTCCGAGGCGTCAGCCCAGGGCGGCCCGGCCGCGAGCAAGGCGCGAACACGGTCTTCGGCACCTTCGACCAGCGGGACGATCAGTGCGACTCGGGCCATGAAAGCCACGATGCCAGGTCGGACGCTTGCCCGCCGGACGCCCCTCGGCGTCCAGCGGGCAAGCAGAGCCGCGTCCGGACTAGTTGAACGCGTACTTCTCGTACTCGCTGACGTTGTCTTTTGTGACAACGGCTGCGGGCACGACCACCTGGCGTGGCACCTCCGGGGGAACGAGCTCGGAGAAGCCCTGGCCGAGGGCGATCAGGCGCGCCATGTTCACCGCGGTTCCGGCCATGTTCGGGTTGTAGAGGAACGTCGCGCGGTACAGGCCGCCTTCCTCGATCTGCTTCATTGCGTCCTGCGACCCGCCGACGCCGGTGAGGAACATGTCGTCGTCCCGGTTCGCGTTGCGGATGGCCTGCACGACGCCTTGCGCCATGTCGTCGTCGTGCGTGTACACGGCGTCGATGTCGCTCTGAGCCTGCAGGATGTTCTCCATCACCGTCAGGCCCTTGTCAGGGTTGAAGTCACCTGGCTGCGAGGCGACGACCTTGATGCCGCCGCCGGGGCACTTCTTCTTGAGGGTGTCTGTGAAGCCCTTGGTCCGGTCGGTGGTGACCGAGATTCCGGCCAGACCCTGGATCTCGACGACGTTGCCGTTGCACTTCAGCTGGTCGCCGATGTAGTTCGCCGCCAAAACGCCGATCTGGTAGTTGTCGCCGAGCACCGTGGCCGTCGCGGCGTCGGGCGCTGTGAACAGCCGGTCGATGTTGACGACCGGGATACCGGCCCGCTCGGCCTTCTGGGCGACCGGGGTCAGCGCGGCGCCGTCCTGGGGCAGCACGACGAGCGCGTCGGGCTTCTGCGCGATCGCCTGCTCGATCTGCTGTGCCTGGGAATCCGCGTCCGCGGCCTGCAGGAGCTCGAAATCCACGTCGTCGTACTGGTCCGCCGCTGCTTTGGCGTCCTTCGAGATCGCGCCAAGCCACCCGTGATCGGTCGGCGGAACGCTCGCGATGATTTTCACGGTCTTGCCCGAAGACGTCCCGCCCGCCGCGGTCGTGTCGCTGACGGTCACCGTCCTCGTGACTTCTTCGTCGCCGCCGACGCTGCAGGCAGCGGTCCCGATCGCCAGCAGCAAGGCTGCGAGGATCGAGAAGGTGAGTCGCTTGCGCGACATTACGTACCTCCCGTTGTTGTATTGACTGCTCGGCCAGGCCCGGTCGACCATCAGTACCGCGCCTCCGAGCGCTGCAGGAGGACGGCTCCGAGGACGATCATGCCCTTGGTCACTTGCTGGACTTCGGTCGACAGATTGAGCTGCGTCATGAGGCTGAAGATCAGCGCGAAGGTCAGGACGCCGAGGAACGTGCCGACGATGGTCGCCCGTCCGCCGGCGAGGCTCGTCCCGCCGATCACGACGGCGCCGATCGCGTCGAGCTCGTAGAGGTTTCCGCTCACCGGCGAAGCGCTTCCGAGCCGCGCGCAGAGGAGCACGGTGGACACTCCCGCGAGCAGCCCGGACAGGACGTAGACGCTGAAGATGATCTTCCGGACCGGAACGCCGGCGATGCGCGCGGCCTCGCGGTTGCCGCCTACCGCCACCACGTAGCGGCCATAGCGAGTGCGGTTGAGGACGATCCAGCCGACGATCGCGATCGCGACGAAGACGTAGACGGAGGCCGGGATTCCGAGGATCCGGCCGTTGCCGAACCAGAGCAACGAGAACGGGCGCGGGTCCCCGAACGAGCCGCCGTTCAGATCGAGCAGGCTCACGGGCAGCTTGTCGTTCAAGAGCAGCGCCACGCCCCTGGCAATCGAGAACATCGCGAGCGTGGCGATGAACGGCACGATCCGCGCGTAGGCGACGGCGGTCGCGTTGACGACGCCGAGCAGGGTCGCGAACACGATCGCGCCGAGGATGAAGACGAGGCTGCTCGTGCCGTCGGTGCCAACGAGGATTCCGCCGAAGACACCGGCGGCGGCGACCATCGAGCCGACGGACAAGTCGATGCCGGCCGTTGCGATGACGAAGGTCATGCCGATCGCGAGCACGCCGACGACGCTCGCCTGCGTCAGCATGTTGCGGACGTTGTCCCAGGTCGGGAAGGTCTCGGGCTTCAGGATCGACCCGACGATGAACAGCAGCACGACGACAGCGGCGAGCCCGTATTCCTGCACGCGCGAGCGCCTTCAGACGGTCGGAGAACGCGGGGCCCTGATCGGGCTCGGCCGCTTGGGCAGGGGTCATACAACCTCCTCGGCTAGTTCGGGCGCGTCAGTGGGCGCGACGGCGTGGCGAAGGAGCTCGTGCTCCGTGGCCTCGTTCCCGTCGACCTCTGCGACGATCTCGCCGTCGCGCATGACGAGGATGCGCGTGCAGATGCCAACGAGCTCCTCGAGCTCCGACGAGACGACGAGCACGCCGAGCCCCGACGTCGCGAGGTCGCTGATGATCCGGTAGATCTCGGCCTTCGTCGCGATGTCGACGCCGCGCGTCGGCTCGTCGAGCAGCAGCACGCGGCACTCGTGGAGCAGCCAGCGCGCGAGCACGACCTTCTGCTGGTTGCCGCCCGAGAGCAGGCGGACGACGCGGTCGGGATCGTCGGGCACGGTGTTCAGCGACCTGAGCTGCTCGTGGGCGCTGGCGCGCTCCTTCCGCACATCCAGCAGCACGCGCGAGAAGCGGCTCGAGGTCCGCGATCGTCACGTTCTTCGTCTGGCTCCAGTCGAGGACGAGCGCCTGCGACTTGCGGTCCTCGGGAGCGAGCCCGAGTCCCCGCCGGATCGCGTGGCCGGGGCGATTGGGCCGCAACGGCTTGCCCTCGACCAGGACCTCGCCGGCCTCCGGCTGATCGAGCCCGTAGATGAGGCGGAGGAGCTCCGTGCGGCCGGACCCGACGAGCCCGCCGAGACCGACGATCTCGCCGGCGTGAACCTGCAGGCTCACTCCGCGAACGGCGGGCAGCCGCCTGGCGTCCCGAACCTCCAGCAGGACGCGGTCGGTGCCCACCGGCCGCTCCGGATAGAGCTGATCCACCTTGCGTCCGACCATGAACTCGACGAGCTCGTCGGTCGGCGTCGTTGCGGGCAGGCCCGTGGCCGTCGTGCGCCCGTCTGCCAGCACGGTGACGCGGTCGCCGATGCGCCGGATCTCGTCGAGGCGGTGCGAGATGTAGACGACGCCGACGCCCTCGGCGGTGAGCCGGCGAACCACGTCGAAGAGCGTCTTGATCTCGGCGTCGTCGAGGATCGCCGACGGCTCGTCCATGATCAGCAGCCGCACGTTGCCCGACAGCGCGCGGGCGATCGACACGATCTGCTGCGCCGCCGGCCGCAGCCGTCCCACCTTCGCGCGCACGGGGATCGACGTCGTGGCCGAGCCGGGCGAGCAGCGCCGCCGATTCCCGGTACATCTTGTCGAGGTCGAGCAGGGGCCAGCGGCGCGGCTCGTGCGCCAGGAAGATGCTCTCGGCGACGCTCAGATCTGCGACGAGATCGAGCTCCTGGTAGATCGTCGCAACGCCGCGCTTGAGCGTTCCGGCAGGGTCGCCGGGCGGAAGCGGCTCACCGCCGAAGAGGATCTCGCCGCTGGTCGGCTCGACTGCGCCGGAAACGCACTTGATGAGCGTCGACTTGCCGGCGCCGTTGGCGCCGAGCAGGCAATGCACCTCGGCCTCGAGCACGTCGAGGTCGACACCCTGAAGCGCCTTGACGCCCGGGAACTCCTTGACGAGGTCGCGGACCTCGAGGAGCTTCGTCACTGGACCACCAGCCCGCGCAGGTTGTTGTGGGCGATCCGGAGGCCGGCTTCGATCAACTCGGGCGTTCCGCCCCACACGGGGTCCTCGTGCTCGACCGACAGGACACCGTCGAACCCGCCCTCGTAGAGCGTGTCGACGTAGCGGCGGAAGTCGACCTGCCCGAGACCGGGGATGCGATACCGCCACCAGCCCATGTCCCACGGGTCTTCCTCGCGCGTCGAGGTCCGGCCGAAGAAGCCGTAGCGGTTGCGCTCGGCCGGAAACGTCTCGGCGTCCTTTGCGTGCGCGTGCGCGACGCGGTCGACGTAGGGCCGCAGAGCTTCGACCGGATCGATCCCCAGCCAGAGCAGGTGCGAAGGGTCGAAGTTCAGGTACAGCCCGAGCTCGAACATCCACTCCCACAACTCGGGCGAGTAGGCGAGGTTGCCCGGGTAGCCGTCCGGATGCCACCCCTCCATCACGCAGTTCTCGATCATCAGGCGCACGCCGCGCTCGCCCGCGTAGTCGACGAGCGGCGGAAAGACACGCTCGGCCTCGCGCAGATTCTCGGCGACGCTGCGTCCGGGGTCGCGGCCGATGAACGTGCCGACGGGGACGCCGCCGAGCGCGGCCGCCGCGTCGATGCAGGCGCGGAGGTGCGCGTGGTAGGCCTCGCGCTCCGCGGCGTCGGGTGCGAGGTTGTTGTCGTAGTACGCGAGCGCGGACAGGACGAGGCCGTGCTCGTCGAGCGCGCGGCGAACGCGCTCGGCCTCGGCCTCGTCGAAGGCGTCCGCCTTGACGTGGCTCGCCGTGAACGGCCGGTCGCCCAGGTGCGGCCAGGCGGCGAGCTCGAGCGCCTCGTAGCCGTTCGCTCCCGCCCACGCGGCGATGTCCTCGAGGCTGCGCTCGGGCATGCACGAGGTCAGGAAGCCGAGCTTCACGTCGCCACCGCGGTCCCGGCTCGCCGCCACGTCGACCCAGCGCTCTTCGCGGGACGAGGTCGAGGACCGCATCGGTGATGAGCGCGGCGCGCAGCCCGTCGGAGAACGTCGGCATCCCGTCCACCGCCGAGCCGCTGCGAACGCCGTCGTAGAAGTCGGCCACGAACGCGTCGAAGCAGTCCGCGTAGCCCTGCGGGTGGCCGCCGGGAAGAAATGCAAAGCGCGCGGCGGCAGGGGACAGCGTCGCGGGATCGCGGCGAAGGATCGTCACCGCCTCGCGACGCCCGCACCAGAGCTCCTCCGGCTGCTCCTGGTCGAAGGCGAGTGCCTCCTCGGCGCCGTCGAGCTCGATCCACAGGCGGTTCTTGCGACCCGCCGAGATCTGGCTCACGACCACGGAGCCAATCGCCCCGGCGTCCGTCTCGAACTGGACGACGGCAGCGTCTTCGGTCGTGACCGGCCGCGCCTCGCCCGCCGCTCCGTCCGACGCGAACGCCTTGCGACCCGGCGCGCTGAATCGCTCGGGCACCGCGGTGAGCATCCGCGCGGACAGGCGGGTGATGCGATGGCCGGAGACGAACTCGGCCAGGTCGCACCAGTGCGAGCCGATATCGGCGAACGCGCGCGAGGCGCCGCCCAGCCGCTCGTCCACGCGCCAGTTGTCGTCGTCGGGGCGCAGGAGCCAGTCCTGCAGATAGGTGCCGTGCAGGAGGCGCAGGGCGCCTGTCTGCCCGCTGCGCGACGCGCTCGCGCGCCTCGCGCACCGTCGGGTAGTAGCGGTAGACGAACGGCACCGCCGCGTGGAGGCCCGAGTCGGTCGCGGCGTCGACGAGCCGCTGCGCGCCGGCGGCGTCGAGCGCCAGCGGCTTCTCGCAGATCACGTGCTTGCCTGCCGCCAGCGCAGCCTCGGCGAGCGGGAGGTGAAGGTGGTTCGGCGTGCAGATGTGGACGACGTCGATGTCCGGGTCGCGCACCATCTCCTCGGCCGAGTCGAACGCGCGATCCGCGCCGAGCGCGGCGGCCGCGGCCTGGGCGGATCTCTGGTGAGTCGAGGCAGCGACGCCCGCCAGCTGCGCTCCCGCGAGTCGCGCCGACCGCGCGTGGACTCTGCCGATGAACCCGGTGCCTGCGATCGCCGCCTGGAGACGATCATCGAAGGGGCGAACCTAAACGAGAGCTTAGTCCAATTGTCAAGCAAAAGCTGCGCTGAGCTTCAGTCCTATTCCATGCTGTACTTTTCATCGATATGGCGACGAACCCTCGGCAACGCACCAGTCGTCGCCGACCAGCGCAGGCGCGCTCTTGCGCCTGATCCGCGAAGAGAGTTGCAGTCACGCGAGCCGACCTCGCGACGGGTGACCGGGCTCGCCCGCTCGACCGTCGCCCAGCGCGTCGACGCACTTCTCGAGCAGGGCCTCGTCTACGAGGCCGGCGGCAGCGCCTCGACCGGTGGCCGCCCGCCGACCGTGCTGGCCTTCAATCGCGACGCCGGCGTCGTCCTCGTTGCCGACCTCGGAGCGACCCACGCCCGGGTCGCGGTGAGCGATCTCGCCGGCACGCCGCTGGCCGAGCGCGCGTCCGACCTGGACATCGCACTCGGGCCGGAACACGCCCTCGAGTGGGCGACCGAGCGCTTCACCGAACTGCTCGACGAGGTCGGGCGCTCCGCGCGACGACGTGCGCGGGATCGGGATCGGAGTGCCGGGCCCCGTCGAGTTCGACAGCGGGCGGCCGGTCAATCCGCCGATCATGCCCGGCTGGGACGACTTCCCGATCCCCGACTGGTTCGCGGGCCGCTACAGCGCGCCGGTGCTCGTCGACAACGACGTCAACATCATGGCCCGCGGCGAGCACCGGATGCACTGGCGCGAGACCGAGCATCTGCTGCTGATCAAGGTCGGCACGGGCATCGGCTGCGGCATCGTGGCCGACGGCCACATCCACCGCGGCGCCCGCGGAGCGGCCGGCGACATCGGCCACATCCGGGCGACGAGCAGCGAAGACGTGGTCTGCCGCTGCGGAAACATCGGCTGCCTGGAGGCCATCGCCGGCGGCCAAGCGCTCGCGCAGAGGCTGGCCGAGACGGGCGAGGACGCGTCCCACAGCCGCGACGTCGTCCGCCTCGTCCAGAGGTGGCCACGCCGGTGCAATCCGGATGGTGCGGGACGCCGGCCGCACGCTGGGCGAGGTGCTGGCGGGGACGGTCAACTTCTTCAACCCCGCGGTGATCGTGATCGGCGGCGACATCGCCGAGGCGCACGCGCAGCTCCTGGCGGGTGTGCGCGAGGGAATCTTCAGCCGCTCGCTACCGCTCGCGACCCGCGACCTCCGAATCGTTCCGTGCCGGCTCGGCGACCGAGCCGGGGTGATCGGCGCGGCGATCATGGCCATCGAGCACGTCCTCGCGCCCGATGCGGTCGACCGCTCGCTCCAGCCCGCCGCCTGACGGATCGACCTACCTCAGATCCTTGTTCGACTCCATGTCGACGCGGTCGTTCGTCGCCGAGACGAAGAAACCACGGCGTCCACGAACGGGGAACTCGACGCTCGAGAAGCCGGCGGAGGTGAGCAGAGCTTCCGCACCCTCTTCGGTGTAATCGAATATTCGGCAGTGGTGGAGTCGTTCGTAATGGAATCGACGAATCGGCCCCTTGACCCAATCCCGGCGACTAAACGAAGCGACGAGCGTCGACACGCAGTGGGCGCGCATCCACTCGGCAGCGCGCGCCGGTTCCTCGAGGTAGTCGAAGAGACCGAGGGCGAGCACGACATCGAACGTTCGGCGGATGTCGATGTCCAGGAAGTCGCCTTCGTGCAGCTCGACGGAGTCGAACCGCTCGAGGCGCTCGCGGGCGAGCGCCAGCATCCGTGCGGAGAGGTCGATTCCGACGTACGTTGCCGCGCCGGCGTCGATGACCGCCTCCGCGACGCGGCCGGGGCCGCACCCGACGTCGAGGACGTTCGCGCCCGGGTGCCGCCCCACGACCGAGACTGCCAGCTGCCGCCCAAGCCCAGGACCGGGCCGCAGGAAACGCGTGGCGATGCTCGGCGCCGCGTAGAAGCGGTCAAACGCTCGTGCGTGCTTCTCGAAGTAATGTCGAGTCGACGTCATCGATGCCCGAGTCGAGGATGTCCCGAAAGGTTACGAGCCGGAACCGAACAGCGGCCTCGCGGAGCCGGACGGCAATGAGATTGCGCCGGGCGTTCTTGTAGAGGCGCCTTGTTGTCTCCCGGAGCCGCTCCTTGCGAGTCGCGTCTGCGGCCAGGACCACACGCAGAGGCTCGCTCGCGAACTCGTATGGATGGAAATACAGGACGGGGTGGGTCGAGCGGCGGGCGACCTGCTCCAGGCCGTGCCAGAGCGTGGCGCCTGGATGGCACGCCAGTATGCGCCGCCGCCCAGCGGAAGCGCCGCCCTGCCGCGCCTCCAAACGGCGATCGGAAATTCCCAGAGCTCGTCGTCTGCACCTCCTCCGATGCGAAATGGGCTCGTGGGTATCGGTCGGATTCGCCGTGGGACGAAGGGTGAGTCGTAGAGGCTGGAGTCGTAACGGAAGCCGAGCTCCCGCAGGATGTCGTGCGCCCAGAGAGATTGCCTCGTGATCGAGAACCACGGTGCCCGATAGCCGATCGGCGTCACGCCACAGATGCGCTCGACAACGTCCAGACAGCGGACGACGTCGTTCCTGAACTCCTCAGGCGTCTGCTGGAAAGCCCTCCGGTGCTCGTAGCCGTGGCAACGCGACGTCGTGCCCTCTCTCGACGACCTCCTCGAGCGCTTGCGGATGCCGTTCTGCGGCCACGCCGGCGACGAAGAACGTCGCGCTGACGTTGAGGTCGTCGAGCAGGTCGAGGGTCGCCGACATGTATTGCCCGAACTCCGAGCTCCCCGCGCGCCAGTCCGACCGACCCATGCCGGCGGTGGACGAGCTGGTGCCAGTCCTCGAAGTCGAACGTCAGGACGAACGTTCCTTGCTCGGTCTTCATCGAGCGAAAGCCGCGCCTGGAAGGACGACCTCTCGACCCGAAGCCGCGTGCATCTCGGCGAGCGCCGCGCGCACTCCGGCCGCCGAAGCGTGTTCCACGTGCCGAGCGAGAGTGGCGATCCAGGCGTTCGAGCCAAGTCGAATCGACTTGGCGCATCGTCGATCTGAACACCCGCTCGCAGGGCGTCCCGACGATCTCGTCGTCTTCGCCGCACAGTCGCTCGATGGAGCCTTTCGCCGGCGCGCAAGCCAACGAAGTCGATGGCAACTTCGCATGCTGCGACCAGAGAGAGTCGCCGGGCCAGGTCCAGGACGCGCACGGGCGGGCCGAGGTCCAGCCAGAAGATGCCGTGCGAGTCCGCCAGCGCGCCGGCGACGATCGCGAGCCCGGCGGCTTCGCCCGCCGTCATCAGGTACCGCGTCGTGTCGCGGATGCGTGAGCGTCACGGGACCGCCGCAGGTCGACCTGCCGCCGAAAGAACGGCAGGATGCTCCCGGACGAGTCGACCACGTTTCCCAGCCGAACCGACGCGTAACGGGCGTGCGCCTCGCGACCCGCCAGCGCGACGATCCACTCGGCAACGGCCTTCGTCTGCCCGAGAATGCTCGTTGGCTGCACTGCCTTGTCGGTCGAAAACAGCACGAAGCGCTCGACACCCACACGACGGGCGGCATCCGCTACGCACTTCGTCGCCAGGACGTTGGTTGCGACGGCCTCGACCGGATGCGCCTCGAGCAGAGGCACCTGCTTGTACGCCGCGGTGTGGAAGACCACGTCCGGGCGATGCCGCTCGAAGACTTCGAGCGTCCGGGCCGCGCTCCTGATGTCGGCGAGGACCGGCACCGCATCCGTGAAGCCGTGCTCGTACTCGAGCGCTGTCGCAAGCTCGACCAGAGGAGCCTCGGCCTGGTCGACGAGGACGAGCTCACGCGCGCCCAGCCGCGTCAGACGCGTGCACAGCTCGGCGCCGAGCGATCCGCCGGCGCCTGTCACGAGAACGATTGCTTCGGCGAGGTACTCGGCGAGCTCACCGTCGCCGACGTCGATCACCGAGCCGACCGAGGAGGGCCTCGACGGAGACGTCTTCGGCACGCAGCCGTCCATTCCGTGTCCCCGTACTCGCACGCACAGTAGGGGCGCACGACGCATGCTCTCGGTTCGGCTCGTCTCCTACACGACCTACTACCGCAGGCGCGTGACGGAAGTCAAGCCGCTCTTCAGCGCGCGGGCCAGCGTCTCGACGACTCGTTCCTGATCGCTCGCCGAGAGCCCGGTGTGGAAAGGCAGCGCGAGCCCCTGGTCGCCCGCGGCCTCGGCGACGGGGAACATCCCCGGAGAGAAGCCGAAGCGCTCGCTGTACGCGGGCTGGAGATGGATCGCCGGAAGATAGGGCTTGGACGCGATTCCGTCGGCGGCGAGACGCGCCATCACCGCCGAGCGCTCGGCCGGCGGGTCGATGAAGACGACGTACACGAACCAGGACCGCCGGTGGACCTCGTCGTCGGGGCAGAGGAGACGGACACCCTCCACGTCGGCGAGCAATGCGTCGTAGCGAGCCGCCACCTCGTCGCGCAGCGACGAGGATCTGGTCGAGCTTCTCCAGCTGCGCGACGCCCAGCGCTGCCGACAACTCGTCGAGGCGGTAGTTGTAGCCGATGCGTTCGTGGCGCGAATGTCTCGCCTCTGTCCGTCCGGCCGTGGTTCGCGAGGCTCTTTACGAGCTCCCACTCCTCCTCGGTCCCGAGCGCGACCGCACCACCCTCCCCGGTCGTGATCTGCTTGTTGGGGTAGAAGGCGAAGACGGCCGGATGGCCGAAGGAGCCGACGGGGCGCCCGCGGTATGTGGCGCCGAGTGCCTCGCACGCGTCCTCGATGATCGCGAGGCCGCGGCGCTGTGCGATCTCCTGGAAGGCGTCGAAATCGAGCGGATACCCGAAGAGGTCGACCAGGAGAAGCGCCTTCGTCTTCGGTGTGATCGCAGCTTCCACTGCCGCCGGATCGAGGTTCAGCGTGCGCTCGTCGACGTCGACGAAGACGGGCACCCCGCCCTCGTAGACGATCGAGTTCGCCGAGGCGATGAAGGAGAGCGGAGTCGTCACGACCTCGTCCCCCGGGGAGATCCCAGCGACCCTCACGCAGAGGTGCAGGCCGGCCGTACCGCTGGACACCGTCGCGACGTACGGGGCTCCAACACGCTCGGCGAAGTCGCGCTCGAACCGCTCGATCATCGGCCCGAACGCGAGACGTCCGGACCGAAGAACCTCGAGTACGGCTTCCTCTTCGGCCTCGTCGACGTACGGCGCCGAGAGTCCGATCGGCTTAGACGCGGTTGAGCTGGTCACGGTCCCGGATGCTGACACATCCCGCCGTAGAACTATCTCAGCTCCTTGTTCGACTCCATGTCGAACCACATCGCGAACAGCGTGAACAGCAGGCCCGAAGATCAGCAGCAGCGCGACGAGGACGACCGTGGCGGCCGTGAGCTCGTTGCCGAGGAACCGGAGCACCGTCACCGCGATCCCGAGCGCGAGGCCGAGCAGCGACAAGAGCATGCCGAAGACGTAGAAGAAGACGAGCGGGTGGAAGTCGCGGATCACGTACTTCTCGCGCAGCCGCCAGAAGAACGCCTTCAGCAGGAGCCACGAGATCGCCGGCACGACCTTGCGCAGGCGGATCCCGGAGCTCTCGCCGCACGCCGTAGACCGGCCGCGACGGGACGTCTCGCACGCGGGCGTTCGACACGTTCAGGTGCACGAGCATGTCGTTCGGGAAGCCGTAGCGCTCGTAGATCCGGTCGAGGTCGAGCAGCTCGAGCGTGTCGCGCTTGATCGCGGTGTAGCCCGACTGCGAGTCGGCGACGTGCCAGTAGCCGGAGGCGATCTTCGTCAGCAGCGAGAGCACCGCGTTCCCGAGGTAGCGCGTGCGCGGGATCAGCTCCCAGGCGCGTCCGGTGAAGAGCCGGTTCGCCTTCGCGTAGTCGACCTCGCCGCGCGCGACCGGGGTCGCGATCGCCTCCAGGTCGGCCGGGTCCATCTGGTTGTCGCCGGCCATGACGGCCGTGACGTCCATGCCGCTCGGCGAGCGCGCGCTTGTAGCCGGTGACGATCGCCGCGCCGACGCCCTGGTTCCGCTCGTGCACGATGACCTCGACGCGGTCCCGCCGGCCGCAGCGTGCGCGCGTCGGCCGTGCCGTCGCGCGAGGCGTCGTCGACGACGTAGATGCGATCGACGAACTCCGGGATCCCCGCGAGCGTCGTCCCGATCAGCTTCTCCTCGTCGTACGCCGGGACGACCACCGCGACGCTCTTGCCCTCGAGCATTACTCGCGGGCGGCGCGGCTCGTGACTGGCTCCCAGAGCAGCGCGGCGAAGAAGCCCAGCAGGAGGCCGAGGAAGCCGGCGATCGCGACCGTGTTCCGCGTCGACCGCGCGGTTGTCTTGACCGCGACCGCTCGGTCGAGGGCTCGCGGGAGCTCGACTTCCTCGGCCAGCGAGAGCAGTTGCAGCGTCTCGGTGCGGTCCTGCTCGATCGTCCCGCGGCGCTGCTCCGCGAGTTGCAGCGTGTTGACGGCGACGAGTCGCTCGACACCCGAAAGACTCCGGCCAGCGACCTGCGCCTGAGCCTCTCGCACCTGGCCGTCGACGGCCTCGAGTTGCGTGTTGAGCGAGCGAAGCTGCCGCCTGAACCCGTCGATCTTGCCGCGCGCATAGCCGCCGACGCGCTGCACCACGCGGTCGGCCAGGGCCCGCGCCGCTTCCTGTGTCGGCCCGCGATCGTCGCCCTTGACCGTGATCAGGTAGAGCTGGCTCGGGACGAGGCGGCCGAGGCCGCTGGCAAGCCGCTGGGTGGAGATCCCCTCGCGCAGCTTGCGGGGCTGCATTCCCGAGGCGCGCGCGACCTCCTGGATCGTCTCCTCCGATTTAACGATGCGCGTGATCGTGCTCTGGTTCGTGGAGAGCGCGTTCGTGATCGGCGTATTGCCGTTCGGCGCGTACGGCGAACCGGCGTAGACGGTCGCCTGCGCGCGCCAGACCTCCTTGCTCGAGGCCGAGACGAGGTACCCGAGGGCGACGCCGATGATCAGGCCGAGGGCCGGCAGCCACCAGCGCGCGATGAGCGCGTCCAGGTAGCGGCCGAGGTCGACTTCGCGCTCGTCGTCGACCTCCGGGACGCTGTCAGCGCGCGACTTGGAAGCTTCTCGCTGGGGCCTCATCAGCGGGCGACTCTACCTTTCGAGCCCGCGAACGAGCACGAACGGCTCTGCGTACTCGCAGCCGACAGTGGCGCCGTGCAGCTGGGCGTGCGCCTCGAGGGCGCGGGCGTTCCTGGGGTGCGGGACCGGCCGCTCCTCGGTCTTGAAGCAGGCAAAGGCGTCGAGCTTGCGCTGAAAGGTGGAGCTGATGTCGACGAACCAGTTGGGCACGAACCAGTTCGTGGCGGCAGGAGACCACTCGGTGCTGGACGTTGGTGCGTAAGTGAGGAGACGGCGAACCGCCTGGCCGGGCGTCGGGCGCGTGGCGACTACGACGGAGTCGAAGAGCGTGCGGTGGTCGAGGTTCACATCGGGGTGCGCGGTGTAGACGACCTCTGCCTGCCGCTCGCGGAGGTGCTCCTCGACGACGCGGTTGACGTCGATGTGCGCCAGCGTGTCGAGGCGCATGTCGGGCAGGTCGAGATGGACGTACTCGGCGACGCCGAGCACCTTCGCGGCTGCCTGCGCCTCGTCGTTCTTCTGGGCACGGGTGGCGTCGTCGCCCGCGTACTGGGCCGAGCTGCCGTCAGTGAGGCAGACAACGGTCACGGCGTCTCCGCGATCGGCATGGAGGGCGATCGTGCCGCCCATGCCGAGCACTTCGTCGTCGGGATGCGCTGCGAAGACGAGGACGTTCATCCGAGCCTGTCTCCAACGGCGATCGGCTGCTCCGGCTCGATCTCCTCCAGGAGGAGGCCGCCTTCGCCACATGCGACGACGGCGCCTTCGGGACGCAGCTCGACGACCGTCCCCGCAGGATCGCCGTGGTCGAGCTCGACCGCCTGCGCCCGCCAGACGACCAGCTTCTCGTCGCCGAGATAGGTGAATGCCCCGGGGTAGGGACGGGTCTGTGCGCGGACCCAGTCGTCGAGGTAGGGCGCGCGGGTGTCCCAGTCGATGATGCCGTCCGCCGGCGTCCGCTTCGGCCAGGCGCTGGCGCGCTTCACGTCCTGTGGTTCTCGCTGCGCCGTGCCCGCGGCGATCTGCGGCACGTGCTCCCGGATCAGCTCCACGTGGGCCTCGAGCAGCTTGTCGTACAGCGTCGTGGCCGTCTCATCGCGTGCCACTTCGACTTCGCGCCGGCCGATGATCGGGCCCGAATCGGCGCTCGGGTCGACGATCTCGAAGAGGGTGACTCCGGTCCGGGCGAGGCCCGTGAGGATCGTCCACGGGATCGCAGCCCGGCCGCGATGGCGCGGCAGCAGCGTCGGGTGCATCCCGAACATGCCCTGCGGCGCGGCCTCGAGCAGCTCGCCGCGAATGAGTTGCGACCAGCCGACGACGAAGATCGCGTCGGGCGCGGCCTCCCGGACGGCGGCGATCGTCTGAGCCGAGTTCACGTCCTCGGTCTCGATCACCGGTACGCCGAGGTCGTCGAACGAGCACTGGCCGGAGCGGTTCGGATCGATCGGCCCCGGCAGGGTGACGACGGCGGCGACTTCCGCGCCCGCCTGGGCGCACGCCTCGAGGCAGCGGCGCCCGATCACGTCGAAGCTGACCCAGACGGTTCGCACAGCTCAGCTCTCGGCAACGGGCAAGTCTTCGGGAAGCGGCTCGAGCGGGCCCTCGTCCGACGCGGTGAGGCAGACCTCGGACCAGAAGCGCGTCATCACGACACCGGTGCGGAACTCGCCGACGCGAGGCTCGGGGTGCTCGCCGTTCGCCAGCGCGATCGCGTATTCGGGGTAACGGCTGCCCGCGGCGGTCGGGAGCGGGAAAGCTCCGCCGAAGCGCGGGTTGACGTCGGTGATCTGCAGGGAGCCGTCGGCTTCGCGGAAGCACTGGACGTTGCCCGGCCCCTTGAGCGGCAGCGCCTCGGCGACCCGCCGCCCGAGCTCGATCAGCTCGGGATCGAAGATCGTCATGCCCTTGATCGACTCCCCGCCCTTGGACTCGATCATCGTGCGGGGGATCGCGTTCAGGCAGCGGCCCTCGAAGTCGCAGAAGACGTCGATCGAAAACTCCTCGCCCGTGCAGAGGGCCTGCACCATCGAGTCGACCGGCGTCGAGCGGAGAAAGAACTCGAGCTCGTCGCTGTCGTTCGCGCGGTAGATGTTGCGGCTGCCGAAGCCGACCCGGGCCTTGACCAGGACCGGAAACGCAAGGTCGCCGGGCACCTGATCGGGGAGCCAGGTCGGCGGTGAGTCGATGCCCTGTTTCTCGAACGCGAGGTGCGCGAGGTACTTGTCGGCAGTCGTCTGGACGACGTCGTCGTCCGGGAGGAGCACCGGCGCTCCGAGCTCGTCGCGGCGGGCGGAGACGACGGCCTGGTCGATGTCGGTCAGCGGAACGACGAGCCGGACGTCGTGCTGGTCAATCAGCTCGCGAAGCGTAGGGATGTAGTCGGGCTCGTCCTTGAGCGGGACGAGCGCGTGCTGATCGCAGTGGTAGAGCGCGGGTGCATAGGGGCTGGCGTCGGCGCCGATCGCCGTCGCGCCCGCCTCGCGGAAGGCGGTAACGGTGTCGACGCGCATGCCGACGCACGTGAAGAGAACGGCCGTCACGGCGAAAGAGGGTAACGGAGCGGCTGCGTTGCCCCGGCCGCCAACGGCGCAGTCTCGGCGCATTTTCGCTGCACACGTGTGCGACTTTCCTCAGTACGATCGCTGTGGGGAGGAGGTCGGGGGTACCGAGTTAAGAGCCGGAACCGGTGGGTTTCCAGCCGCCCGTCTCGCCCTTGTACGTGCCGCGGAAGAGGGCCAGCGGCGTGCGGGCGAGGATCTTCAGGTCGAGCCAGGGAGAGCGGTTCACGACGTACCAGACGTCGAGCTCAATGCGCTCGTCCCAGGGCAACGCGGCCCGGCCGTGGATCTGCGCCCAGCCCGTGAGGCCCGGCTTCACCTCCAGCCGCCGCCGCTGCCTAGGGGTGTACTGCTCGACCTGGTACGAGAGGGTCGGCCGGGGCCCGATCAGGCTCATGTCGCCGCGCAACACGTTCAAGAATTGCGGCAGCTCGTCGAGGGAGAGACGGCGCAGAGCTCGCCCCACGCGCGTGATGCGAGGGTCGCCGCGGTTAACCGCCCACCCCGCGCCCTGCTGCTCGGCGCCGACGACCATCGTCCGCAGCTTGAGCAGGTCGAACTGCTCGCCATGGTGACCAACGCGCCGCTGCCGGTAGAGGACGGGCCCGCCGTCGTCCAGCTTGATCGCGAGTGCCGCCGCGGCCAGGAACGGGCTCGACACCACAAGCCCGAGGGCCGCGCCGACGACGTCGAGCCCCCGGTTCAGCGCGTGCCCTCTGCGCGTTCCCACACCGCGGGAACGCCCATCCTCAGGTAGCGCGCGAGCGCTACGACCGTCGCCCAGGTGACGAGGACGTAGTAGTACGCGAGCGAGGCGCCCGGAATCGGCAGTGTCAGTTTCCCGGCGGCGGCCAGAGCGAGCAGCGCGAGCTGGGCTCCGAGAGCAAGTTCGTACACGAGCCCTTGGTGAACGAGGGCGAGGCTCGCCGCCAGGAGGGCCAGATGCAGCAAGCCGCTCCCATACCGGAACAGCCGATGCGAGACCATCTGGACGAAGTAGACGGGGTCAAGCCCGCGCAGCATCCGGCCGCGCAGCGTGATCAGCCAGCAGTGCTCGAACATGCGCACCTTGCGTCGATACTCGTCCTCGAGGTCCCGCGAGGGCTTCTCGATCGAGAGCGCCGCGGGCTCGTAGACCGCGCGCCGCTTCCGCTGAACCATCAGGTACGGGAAGGCGAGGTCGTGTCCGAACCGAGGGTCGACGTCGACATAGTCGCCTCGGCGCACGGCGTAGATCGCGCCGTTCCCGCCCGTGACCGAGCCCAGATCTGACTCCTGCTTGCGCAGCCAGAGCTCGTAGGCCCAGTAGGCACCTTCGCGGTTGGTCCCGTCGGGCTGCTCGTACGAGACGCGGCCGCAGACGAACCCTACGTCTGGGTCGCCGAAGGCGCGCACGAGCTGCCTCAGCGCATCGCTTGGCCAGGTTGCGTTCGCGTCCGAGAAGGCGAGGACTTCGCTGGTCGTCTCCCGGAGGGCCTGGTTCTGGGCCGCGACCTTGCCGCCTCGGGCGCAGCGGATCAGCCGGACTCGCGGCTCGCGTGCAGCCACCGCCTCGACCAGCTCGCGGGTGCGGTCCTCGGATGCGTCGTCAGCGACGACGATCTCGAGGCGGTCGGGCGGGTAGTCGAGCGCGAGCAGGTTGTCGAGCCGCCGCTCGATCACGTCCTCCTCGTCGTGTGCGGCAACGATCAGGCTGACGCCCGGAGTTTCATCGGACTTGCGCACCTCGCGACGGCGAAGACGGGCGCCGAACGCGGCGGCGATCGGGTAGCCGGCATGTGTCCAGACGAGCCCTGCGGCGGCGGCCCAGAAGACGATCTTCGCTGCGATCACGACGCCGAGGTTACTGCGTCCTCATAAGCACGGATCGTCTCCGTCCCGAACCGCTCCCACGAGAAGTGCTCGCGGATCCGTTCACGTCCTGCCGACCCCAAGCGGCCGCGCAACTCGCGGTCCGCAAGCAGGCGTCCCAGCCCCGCGCGCAGCGAGGCCACGTCGCGAGGCGGCACCAGCAGGCCAGTCTCGCCGTCGACGACGAGGTCGCGCAGCCCGCCGACCTCCGACGCGACAACCGGCTTGCCGTGCGCCATGGCCTCGGCGCAGGCGATGCCGAAGCCCTCGCGGTGCGACGGGCATGCAACCACCGCTGCCCGCGCGTACAGCTCCTGTAGCTCGGGATGCGGGACAAAGCCTTGGGCCTGTGGAACCTGAGCGCGCAACGGGCCGTCCCCGGCGACGACGAGCGGGAACCCGTCGGCAGCCTCCACCAGTTCGAGCACGCCCTTCTCGCGGGAGAGCCGTCCCGCATAGAGCACCTCGGGAGGCTCGGCCTCCTCGCCCACCTCCTCCGGCACCGTGACTCCGTTCGGGATCACTCGCACCTCGCGCCCGCCGAGACGCCTCCCCTCCTCAGCCAGGGCGTTCGACGGGGCGATCACGAGTCGCGCGCGACGGAGCACGGCACGAGCGAGTCGCGGGGCGCGACGCGCGATCTCGACGTCCGTTCCCCACAGCTGCACGACAAAGGGGCGCCCGGTGGCGAGCGCGACCGCGCCCGAGGGCAGCCAGTGCGCGTGGACGAGGTCGGCGTCATTGGCTGCCCGCCGCGCCACGCGCGCGAACGAGGCCAGCATCGCAGGGAGTGCGGCTCCGAGCCACGGCCTCCTGCGGAGGTTGCCGACGACTCCCGAGCCGTACGCGATTCCGAAATGGCTGAAGTCAGCGGGCGAGACCACATCGAGGTCGACGCCGCGCGCCCGCAGCTGCTCCACCCCGTCGGCGATGAACCGGCCGGCCGCGTCCCCGGGGAACCGCGGGTAGGACGTGGTCAGAACGGTGACCTTCACGGGGCGGGCCTGAGTCGTCGCCGGAAGACGATCGGCGCGGCGAGGATCAGGAGCGCGAGCGCAAAGAAATAATAGAACTGCATCGTCAGGTAGAAGAAGTTCGCAGCCATCGTCCCGACGAGGGCCGCGGTCAGCCCCCAAGCGAGCGGGCGCAGGCGGGCCGCCAGCGGATCTCCTGCCTGCGCGAGCCCACGACCGATGGCGCGCAGCGCGCCCAGTCGCCGGAACAGGTAGAGCAGGAACAAGGCGAAGACCAGCGTCCCGACGAGCCCAGTCTCAACGATCAGCGCCACGTAGTACGAGTGAGCGCCCCACCCCGTGCGCCCGGTGACGAACTCGAAGTAAACCGAGAAGTTGTTCAAGCCGAAGCCGAACAACGGGTGGGCATGCAGCACATCGGGGATGAAGCGGTAGACGTCGAAATGGAGGGCAGCGGACCGGTCATTCGTCGTCACCCGCGCCTGGAACACGTTCATGAAGAAGTCGAGGCGCTGCAGCACGACGAGCATCAGCACTGCGGCGACTGCGCCGACCGGCGCCAGGAACTCTCTCGTGGGCAGCTTGTGACGGTACGGCACCGCGAGCAGGAGGAAGCCGATCCCCAGTCCGAGCAGACCGCTCCGGGAGAGAGTTGCCAGCTCGGAGATGAGCAGAAAGGCGAGCAGGATCGCGAGCGGGACGCGTAGCCGGTGCCCGCGCTCGAGCCGTAAATAGATCGGCGTCAGCACGAGCAAGGGCACGATCAGCATCACGCCGAGGTGGTTGGGATCGCCGGTGAGGCCCGTCGCGCGATAGACGTCCGACTCACCGACGGCGCCGAAGACGTTGATCCTGCTTGCTCCGCCGGTGATCGGGTGCAGGAGCAGCGCGTCAAGGTCACGCCCCCTCTCCGCAGCGGCGAATTGCACCAGCCCGTAGAGGCCGTTGAACGCGACCCCGGCGACGAACCAGCCGAGCGTCCGCCAGTAGAAGTCGAGCGGCCGGCGCGCGACGTAGTGCACCCCCGCTGCGAGGAACCCGAAGTGGATCCCGAACTTGATGAGCCCCTTGAAGAACTGGTTGAACGCCTGCGTCGTCTCGAGGTTGAAGAAGCCGATCAGATAAACGAGGAGCAGCGCGAGCGCGAAGCACACCACGGTCACGACCGTCTTTGGAACCATGCGGTCGCGAAGCGCGAGCACGTAGGTGACTAGGAAGAACAGCGCGAGGATGTCGGCCAGGCTCACGCGCCCCGCCACGTTCCAGTGCACGTTTTCGAACGTGACGCAGAAGAGCGTCGCGAAGAAGAGCACGTCGGCGACCCGGATCCAGCGGGTCACAGGCTCTCCAGCAGGTCGGCGAGCTCGCGGGTTCTGGTCTTGCGGGAGAGCCGTTCCTTCAGCGCAGGCTCGAGCGGCGCGCCGTCGAGAGCGCCGGCCTGCCAGCGCTTGACGAGGCCGTCGAGCGCAGCCGAGATGGACTCGACGTCGTCCGGCGGGACGACGACGCCCGCCCCCGCCTCACGAACCATTTGCGCCGCGACGCCGTCGGGAGGCACGGCGGCGAGAATCGGGCGCTCGGCTGCCAGGTACTCGAAGATCTTCCCCGAGGGCACCGACTTTCCACGCCCACCCGCCTCAGGCAGCAGAAGCAGCAGTGCCTCCGAGTCGCGCTGCAGCTCGAGTGCCTGACGGCGGGGCACGTGCGGGAGCACCTCGATCCGGTCAGCGAGACCCTTGGCTTCCGCCCACTCCTGGTCGGCCGCTCGCAGGCCCCCGACGAAACGCGCGACGACCTCAGGCCCGGAGCGCGAGAGCGCTTCCAGGAACGGCCGCGGGTCGCGCTTGCCGAAGAAGGTCCCCGTGTGCGTGATGCGAAAGCGGTCTCCGCGGCGGTACTCGAGGCCCTCGAAGTCGTCGAAGTCAGAGCCGTTCGGGATCACCTCGACACGCTCGGCGCCCAGCTCGCGCATCTCATCTCCGATCGTGGAGGTAACGGCGACGACGGCATTCGCCGAGCGGGCGACGAGCTGGGCGACCATTCGCTGGCCCCGCTCCTTGACGCGCACGGCGAGTGATTCGACGCGCCGGTCGGGGTTCGCTGCGATCGAGTCGCGCAGGTCGGCGACCCATGGGACACCGGTCGCTCGCTTCACGGCGGCGCCGATCAGATTGATCGAGGCCGGCGGAGAGGTCGTGACGACCACATCGATGCTCTCCTGGCGAACGATCTTGATCGCAGCCGGGATGGCAGTCGCCGACCAGCTGACGAACTCGTCGGGCAGCAGGACGCGCCGGTAGAAGAGCCCCGCCTGACGTAACGCTCTGTCGAGCCCTTCACGACCGTGGAGCTCCTCGGCCGGCAGCAGTCCGCGCGGCCCGACGTAGCGCGCCCGGTGCACGAGGACGCCCTCGGGTATCGAAGCTTCCTCATCCCGGGCGATCCACTTCGGATCGTCCGGCGCGAGGACATGGACTTCGAAGCCCAGCTCGGCGAGCTGGCCCGAGGTCTTCACTGGGCGCGCAACGCCTCCGCCGCCCGCAGGCGGAAAGTACATCGTGACGAGCAGCACCCGCATCCGGGCGCCGATGCTAGCTAGCTCTGGTCCGGCGCCACGGGCGCCGGACTCGCGAAAAGTGCTTAGCACTTTCCGCGACTAAGGTCACGAGTCGTCGAACTCCGGCAAAACGACGTGCGCGTCGTTGGCTCAGAGACCGTTCGGGCGTTTCGCCGAGGTCTTAGGTAGGGCTAAGACCCGACGACCAGGTTGACGCGGGCCCGGTGCGGCAGCATCGTGCCGGGTTTCCGGCTCTGGCGAAGGACTCTGTTCACCCGAGCCGAGCGCACACGCTTGACCCGGCCGAGCGCACAGTTCGCGTGCCGAATGCGGGTTCGTGCCGCCGCCAGGCGCAGTCCAAGCAGCTTCGGCACACGGCACCGCTTGGCCGGAGGAGGCGGCGGCGGGCCGGGCTCGAACTCGATCGGGCCGTGGACGAAGACGTCGTAGGTCTCGTTGGTGTCGCCTGCGAGATTCGACGCGACGGAGGAGAAGGCGACGAAGCGTCCGTCGGGCGTCAGTGCCGCCGCGTGGCTGTTGTCGTCCGCTTCCACGCGCGAGTTGTCGAGGCTGACGCGCGTCGTCACCCGCTTGAACCGGTCGTGAATGAAGACGTCGTAGGACTCGTTCGTGTCGCCGGGCGCCAGGTTCGTCGCCCACGAGTCGAACGCGACGAACCGGCCGTCGGCGCTGATCGATGCGATGTTGCTGAGGGAATTCGCTTCCGCCCCGGAGGAGTCGACGCTGACCCGCGTCGTGGTGGCGCTCTGCCGGTCGTGCACGAAGATGTCGCGCGAACCGTTCGTGTCGCCCGCCACGAGGCTCGCGGACTCGGACTCGAAGGCCACGAACCGCCCGTCGGCGCTGATCGACGGCCAGCGACTCAGGCGCCGGCCCTGAGCCCCCTCGCTCGACACGCTGACGCGCTTTGTCGTGTGCGTCGCGAGATCGTGGACGAAAACGTCCGTGAAGCCGTTGGTATCGCCGGAGACGAGATTCGAGGCGTCCGAATGGAAGGCCACGAAGCGCCCGCTCGCGCTGAGCTCGGGAAACTCACTGTGTCCGTTGGCCTGTTGGCCGGCGGCGCCGACGCTCACCCTGGAGGTGGCGTCAGCCACACGGTCGTAGACGAAGACGTCGGCGACCTGATTGGTGTCGCCCGGGACGAGGTTGTTCGCGACCGAGGAGAAAGCGACGAGCTGTCCGTCTCCACTCAGCGAGGGCTGGTGACTCCACCCGTTACTGCGCTCGCTGATGAGCTCCGTCCAGCCGCTCGCCAAGTCGCGGACGAAGATGTCGGGCGAACCGTTTCCGTCATCGGGAACGAGGTTCGAAGCATGGGAGGCGAACGCCACGTGCCGGCCGGTGCGGTCGAGCGCCTGGCCCCAGCTCGAGCCGTTCGCCTCGAAACCTGAGCTCGAGACGCTGGCTCGGCGGGTACGTCCCGCCGCCAGGTCGTGCACGAACACGTCCACGACCCCGTTGGCGTCATCCGGAACGAGATTCGACCCATAGGAGTAAAAAGCCACGACGCGGCCGTCGCCACTGATCGCAGGCCAGTCGCTGTAGCCGTTCGACTCGACGCCGGCCGGCCCGACGCTGACCTTGATCGTCGACGCGGTCTGGGCAATGGCGGACGGCAGGAAGAGCAATGCGAACGCTCCGGCCGGTGCGAGGAACTGGGCGATCCTCCTGTATGCCACGCCAGGAGGATAAGACGAACTTGTGAGGATTAAGTCAGCGTTTGCTGATCATTCCGGCAGCGGCCGGGTGCGACGGCCGACGACCGTGAAGAGCAGCGTTCGCTGCCCCTCCCAGCGGTGCCAGTGGTAGTTCACCTTGGTGTCCTCGAAGCCGAGGACGCCGAGCATTTTCTTGATCACGCCCGGCGTGAAGTGCCACCACGACTCGCGGGGCTGCACCTTCTCGTAGTTCGGCAAGAACGCCATCGAGGGCTTCAGCGGCTCCATCACCATCTGTGGAAGCGAGTACCGCAGCGACGGGTTCTCGGTGACGATCGCCGTCTCGGTCGTCAGCCGGAATGCCTTCTCCAGGGCGAGGAACGGGTCGCGCACGTGGCGCAGCACGTTGCCGAAGGTGGCCACCTCGACGCGGCCGATCTCCTCGGGGATCTCGTAGACCGTCCCGTAGACGACCTTCGCGTTCGAGTCGTGAGCGCGGTGCGCGAGCCACCAGGCGTTGTTGATCTGCCGCAGGTGCGCGCGACGCTCGGTGTCGAAGGACTCGTGGTCGTACTGCGCATACGGCACGACGTCCCAGGAGTAGTCGTCGGAGAGGTCGTAGGACACGACGTCGGCGCCCCGCTTCTCCATCTCGTAGCAGAAGAAGCCGCTGGCCGTGCCGACCTCGAGTACCCGTTTTCCCTGCAAATCGACATTTCCGAGGTACGCGTCGACGCCCTCGCGATGGTCCCAGGGGCCGCGGACCAAGCCGTAGCCCGGGATCTCCATCGAGTGGTAGAAGTAGCACTCGTCGAGGCTCGTCACCTCGCGCGGCTCGGCGTACGGGGCCGCAACGGCCTGTTCTGTCTGTGCCATGACCGCGGGAATCTACCTAGAGCGCGGTGGGAGGCGGTACAGGACGAAACGATCGTCCCGGTACGCACGCGGGAGGTCGAGCGGCAGATCGAAGCGGCGTGTGTTGATCACGATCCACTTCGCGCCGTAGCGACGCGGGATGGAGAGATCTCCCGTGCGGAAGAACTCGCGGACGGCCTTGACCCGCCCGTACGGATAGTTCTGGACCGTGTCGGCAACATGTGCCGGCGGCGCGGCCGCGATGTAGACCGGGGCGTAAGCGCCGACTCGGTAGCTCGTGGCGAGGTCGGAGAAGACCACGTCGCGCTCCGGCACCTCGGTCCGCAGCGCCTGGACCAGACCCGGGGTGAGCGCGAAACGATCCGGGTCGTCCGGCTTCGAGTAGTCGAACCCCGCCGCCGCGACCGGGGCCGCGAAAGCCAGCGCGACGGCAGCCGTCCACACCGGCGCAGCCTCGACGAGCCCTCGGCGCAGGATCACTCCGGCGACGAGCGCTGCGAGGCCGCCGAAGAGCGCAAACCACGCCGGCCAGCCTGGGCCTCCGACGACGACCCTGTACGTGAACTCGCCCGGATACTCGAGCTGCAGGATCCCGCCCGCGCCGAGAGCGGCGAGAGCACCGGCGACCCGCAGCCGGCCGAGGATCATGGCCGCGCCGGCAAGCGCGAAGGGCAGCGGCAGGAACGCGGCGAGCCGGCGTGACTGGGAGAGGGAAAAGAGCTCGGAGAGCGCGTCGAAGGCCTGCGGAACGAGCAACACGGCGAGCACGGCCAGCGAGCCGCCGAGCACGTAGGCCGCCCACCTGCGAGGAGCGGCAAAGCCCGCAAGCGGGATCGCCAGCAGCCCGGCGATCGCGACGGCGCCGGGACGCGACAGCTGCTCAGGCGCGAGGCGGAAGAGACCGTCGACCACGTCGATCTGGCCGGCGTAGTGCACCAGCCCACGGGCGCGCTCGACGTCATCCGGGCGGTGCGAGACGGTGTCCTGCACGAGCGGCCGCAGCCAGAGGGCGTACAGCGAAGCCGGGATGAGCACCGCCACGAGCGCTGCGCCGATGCGGACAGCATCGCGCCACTCACGCCACGTGAGCAGCACGCGGGCGACGAGAAACCCGGCCAGCGGCAAGGCCACGAAGAACGTGTAGGTCGGGTGGACGGCGGCGATGACCAGTGAGGCCGCCCCGAGCACCAGTAGCCGCCTCCACCGGCCCTCGTGCACGAGGGTGAAAACGAGCGCGAGGAGAGCGGGCGCGAGGAGAGCACGCGCGGCCGTCGGCGGCAGCGCGAGGAAGTCGAAGGAGCCCGTGCCCGAGCGCGCGAAGCCGAGGAGCGCGGCCTGGGACGTGGCAACGGCGATCCCGCCTCCCCAGGAACGGAACAGCGCTGCACCCGCGGCGTAGGCGAGCAGTAGCGCCAGCGGGGTGAGAATCGCCGGCAGGTGGAGGACGACCGTGGCCGAGTCGACACCGGCGAGCCGGGCGATCGCGGCGAGGGCGGCGTGCCAGAGCGGAAATGCGTAGCCGGGGTGCGCTCCTCCTTCCCGAAACTCGTTGACGTCGTCGATCGTCGCCAGGTGGTCGAACGTTGCGAGCTTCGTCACGCGGCCCAGGTGGAAGAGCGCGTCCCCATACACCGTGCTCGCGGTCCACCAGACCGCGGCCCCGAAGACCGCGCCCGCGGCGACCACCCCGACCCCGGCCCACGCATGAGCGCGCGCGACGGGGACAGGTGCACGCAGCACGGCGGGGACGAGCGCGACGCCCGCCGCCGCTCCGACGGCGATGAGCGCCGTCTCGATCGAGCCGTCGACCGCGAACGTGAGCGCCAGCCCACCGAAGAGGAGCGCGAGACTCCAGACGAAAGCCCCGGCGACCGAGGCGCTGAGCGCCGCAGGCCGGCCGTACGCACGCACGAGGATCGCGCCGGGCAGTAGCAGCACGCACGCAGTCGCCGCGGCGAGCCGCAGGGCTAGAGCCAACCCTTCGGGTGGGAAGAGGCGGGCAAGCACCAGCAAAGCCGGCGCGGTCGCAAGCATGCCGAGGAAGACCAGCGAGCCGCCGGCGCGGCCGAGGCCTGCCCGGTAGACGCGCACACCCTCGCTCACGGCAACCACGCGTTCGCCTCCTCCGCGAGCTCGCCCGCAGAGAGGCAGACCCCGCCACGGGCGCGGACGTACTCCATGAACCGGCGGTACAGCCGGTCCCAGCCCGGATGCGCCGCCGAGTCCCACTGCTCCGAGTGCCAGATCACGGAGAAGCCGCCGCCGTGCTCCGCCGCCCAGTCGACCAGCGAGCCGAGGCGGGCTGCGGCATCGCGAGCCGAGAGATTGAGGTACCGCTCCTCGGCGAGAGTCACGTCCATGGCCGCCAGCGGGATCTCGACGAGCCGAAGCGGTTGCTCGCGGTCGAGGTCCCACGGGCGGAACGGTTGCGCGATGCCGGCGCGGAATCCGGGTTGGTCTGCGAAACCAAGGGTCGAGTCGTAGAGGAAGCCGAGGCTGTCGAGGGTGGCGAAGTTCGAGTGCGGATCGAGCCGCAGGTAGTGGTAGCGCTGGCCGTGGACCGGGCCGGCGAGCGCTTCCAGGGCCTTCTTCTCATCCTCGAGGCGGTCGGCCCGGTCGGCCGATGAGTAGCTGCCGTGGAGCCCCACTTCCGCTTCGCCCTGCAGCAGCGTCTCGACGATGCGAGGACGCAACCGCCCGTAGGACTCGCCGGCAAGGCCGTCGTTCGGATGCGCGTGCTGCGCCATGAGGAAGAACGTCGACGAGGCGCCGGCGCGCCGCTCGTCGGCCAGGATGCGCTCGAAGCTCCAGTAGGGATCTGTCCCTCGCACGATGTGCATCGGCACGCCCGCCAGGGCCCGGGCCTCCCGCAAAGCCGGCCCCGCGCGACGGCCGAGTAGCTCCTGCTTGAGCCGGGCGGCCCCGCCGCGCACGCCGGTCCGGGTCCACTTCCAGGGCGTGTCGACGTCGTGGGTGAGGGCAACGGCGAAGCGCGCACCTCGCCAGCGCGGAGGCTCGAGCTTGAGCTTGCGCCGGAGACGCTCGACGGGCGGGTCGAGCGGGTCGAGCGACGAAGACGAGGCGCGGAAGCGATCGTGCTCGTCGCGCCGTGCGTCGCGCTCCTCGATGCGTGCGAGGTGGAAGAACGCCTCGGCCAGGTCGTCGCCGGTCGGCCGCTCGCCGCGCTCGACCTGCTCCCAGGCCTCGGCCTGGTACTTCACGTCGTCTCCGAAGCCCACCTCGTGGCCGCCGATCGAATCCAGAACCCAGCGGGCCCGCCCTTCCACCTGCTTCGGGATCAGCGGAAAGCGCCCCTTACGATCCGCGAGGCCAGCACGAGCCCGGGCTTGAGGTCGTCCCTGGCGAAGACCGCGTCGACGTACGGAGCCTTCGGGACAGCGGGCCGCTCTCCGGGCATGAGCGAGATCGCCCAACGACGCTGCTCGCCGTTCATCGAAGCGGGCACGACGTCCTCTCCGGTCAGGTCGCGATAGGCGATCAGCGGCACGTCTACCCCGCACGCGGCTGCGAGCCCGTGCCACTGCCAGAGCCGCGGGTTGACCTCCATCAGCTTGTAGCGCCCGTCGCGGGGATCGCGCTTGAACTCGACCTGGGAGATGCCGTGGAAGCGCAGCGCGCGCAGGAGGCGCAGCCCGGCGTCGACGACCTCCTGGACCCAGACCGACTCGCCGACTCGACACGTCCCCACCACCGGTGGGACCTGCAGGATCTTCCGCCCCGAGAACAGCCCGAGCGGTTCGCCGTCCTCCCGTAGGTAGCTGCCGAGGCTGTACAGCTCGTCGTCGCCGCCGGGGATCAGCTCCTGGACCATCGGTGTGAACTCCTCGGCGTCGCCGTAGGCGCGATCGACCTCAGCACCGGTCTCCGCGCGGAACGCCTGGCGGTTGAACTTCCGCTTGAAGCCCACCGGATGAGCCGGCTTGACAAGACGGGGAAGCCGAGCTCCTCACCCGCCGCGCGCGCCTCGGCCGCCGACTGCGGATAGCGCGTCTCGGGAATGTCGACGCCGGTCGCTGCGGCAGTCTCGAGCTGGAAGCGCTTGTCCTGGATCCGTTCGAGCACCTCCCACGACGGAAAGGGAACGCGAAACCCCTCGAGGCGATCGCGATAGCGGGCGACTGCGTTCAGCGGCGGGTCGTGGGTCGGCAACAGGACCCCCGGCTCCTGCGCGGCGAGGGCTTCGACGAAGGCCTCTGGCTCGACGGCCGGGTCCGGCGAGGGCACAGACCGGGCATAGCGCGAGCGAAACCCGAGCGCGCTGGCTCGATGGTCGACCGCGAGCACCGGGATCCCGGCGCGCCCGAGCGAACGGATCGCCGCCAGGCCGTTCACCCAGGCGACGTCTAGAACAAGACCTGTCACCCGCGCGATTCTAGGAGCGCAGCCGTCTTGCCCGACCGTAGCCACCGGGCCGCGTCGCGGTAGGCGCTTCCCCGCTCGCCCCGGAACATGAGCGCCGCGCAGCAGAAGCGAGGCGATCAGCATCTTCCGCGCCCGCTCGGCCTCGCGCATCCCGTGGTGCTTCGCCAGGAACCGCAGGTGGCTGACCATCTGCTCGCGGTAGTTGCGCTGCCAGTTCTGCTTGGTCGTGGCACCGCCGACGTGAAAGACCTCCGCCTCGGGGTAGAAGAGCACCTTCCAGCCGGCCTCGACGAAGCGGTAGCACCAGTCGCTCTCCTCGTTGAACATGAAGAAGTCCTCGTCGAAGAGCCCGACCGCGTCGGCGGCGTCGCGCCGAACGAGCATCGCCGAGCCCATGACGAACTCGGCCTCGCGGACCGCGTCGTGATCGAACCCGCCCGCGTAGAACGCGTTCAGCACGCGGGAGCGCGGGGCGAGCTTGCGCAGGAAGAAGTACTCGGTCGCGAGCCGCCAGGCGGAGGGGAACCCGCGCACCGAGCGCTGCAGCGAGCCGTCCGGGTTGAGCAGCCTCGGGCCGACGACGGCAGCCTCCGGATGCTCGTCGGCGAAGGCGACCAGCTTCTCCAGCGCGCCGTCCTGCAGCCAGGCGTCCGAGTTCAGGAGCAGGTAGTAGCGACCCGAGGCGGCGCGCATGCCGGTGTTCGACCCTCCCCCGAGCCCGCGGTTCTCCTGCTCGATCACGCGCGCGGCCGGAAAGCGCTCGCGAACGAGCTCCAGCGTGCCGTCGGTCGAGCCGTGGTCGACGACGATCACCTCGGCGCCGGTACCCTCGCAGGCTCGCCAGCGAGCGCTCGATCCAGGGGAGAGCGTTGTACGTGACGATGACGGCCGAGACGCCCATCAGCTCAGGTTCTCGCGAAGCCGCGGCCCACGCACCCCTTCCCAGAGCAGGATCACCGCGCCGGGGATCGACAGGGCGATCGTGACCAGGAAGAACAGGAAGCCCGCCGCGAAGGCCTCGTCGGCGCCGACGCCCACGTTGCCGAGGAAGCTGACGAAGAAGGCCTCGCGCACGGCGAGCCCGTTGATCGTGAACGGCACGAGCATGACCACGAAGAGCAGCGGCCCCATCACGTAGTACACCCGCGGCGAGACCTCGATCCCGACTGCCTTGCCCGAGCACCAGATGGCGAGCACCCGAACCGCCTGCACGGCGAGCGTGAGCGCGAAGACGCCGAGCAGCAGGCCCGCGTTCTGCCGGTACGAGTGCAGCGCAGACCACAGCTCGCCGGCGAGCCGGTCGAGCTTGAACGGGGCGAGGAGCGGCCGGCCTTTCGCGAGCATCCGGCCCGCACGCGGCGAGAAGATCAGCACGCCGGCGATCACCGTCCCGATCACGAAGAAGAGCTCGAGCCAGAGGTACGCGCCCACGTCGTACTTGCCGACGGCGAGGGCGAAGCCGACGGCCGCCAGCGCGAGCGTGGCCGCGCCGCCGAGCGCGCGCTCGAGCAGGACCGAGGCCGCCGCCGGCCCGCCGTTCCCCGGGTGCCGGCGAGCGGTCTCGAAGATCCGGACCGCGTCGCCGCCGATCGAAGTCGGGAGGATCTGCCCGGCGGCATAGGAGACGAAGTAGGCGCGAGGTCAGCCAGCTCATCGAATCCTCGATGCCCTTCGCGCGGAGCAGCCACTGCCACCGAAGCGCCATCGGCCAGAGGGTCACGATCATCAGCGCCACGGCCGCGAGGAAGTACCAGGGGTCGACGTCGGCGAGGATGTCCAGCGTCGCGCGAGACGTCGATCTTCCACACCAGGTAAGCGGTGCCGAGCACCGTCACCAGGAGCGTGAGCAGAACCCGGACGGGACGGCTCATCCGGTGAGAGACGCGTGCACCCTGCGCAGAGCGGCGACGGCGTCGCCGATGTCCTCGTCGGAGTGCGCGGGCGAAAGCGGTACGGAGAAGATCTCGTTCCCGGCCTTCTCCGCCATCGGCAGCGGAGCCTGGTCTGGGAAAAGCTCGCGGTACGCGGTCAGCTCGTGCACCGGCAGGAAGTGGATGCTCGTGGCGATGTTCTCCTCGGCCAGCCGCTCGCGGTAGTCGTCGCGCGTTCCGCCTGCCCGCTCGGGGTCGACGCGGATGACGTAGAGGTGCAATGCATGAGTGTCGCGCGGGTCGCGCGCGAGGGTCTCCAGGCCTTCGAGCTCCGCGACCGCAGCGTCGTAGGCCGTGAACTGGCGCTTGCGGATCTCACGATGCTTCTCGACCTTCCCGAGCTGGACGAGAGCGATCGACGCCAGGACGTCCGAGAGGTTCGCCTTGTAGCCGGGGACGACGATGTCGTAGAGCGAGCCCTGCATGCGCCGCATGATCCGCAGGTCGTTGATCGCCTCCGCCACCTTCGCATCGTTCGTCGAGATCAGCCCGCCTTCGCCCGCGGCGATGTTCTTCGTGGCGTAGAGGGAGAAGCAGGTCGCCTCCGAGAGCGCGCCGATCTTGCGCCCTCGGTAGGAGCTCTCCGCGGCATGCGCAGCGTCCTCGATGATCGGCAGTCCGAGCTCCCACAGTGGGTCCATGTCACACGGCTGGCCTGCGAGGTGGACGGGCATGATCGCCTTCGTCTTCTCGGTGACGAGCTCGGCGACGCGCGCCGGGTCGATATTGAGATCCGAGTCGCGCACGTCGGCAAAGACGGGTATCGCGCCGCGTGTGGACGATGACGTTCGCGGTCGCGGGCCAGGTGATCGGGCTCGTGATCACCTCGTCGCCGGGGCCGACGCCGAGCCCGAGCAGGGACAGGTGCAACGCCGCGGTGCCCGAGGCGACGGCGAGGACGTGCTCGGCGCCGACGTACGCGGCGAACCGCTCCTCGAGCTCAGCCGTCCGCGGGCCGGTCGTGAGCCAGCCGGACCGTAGAGTCTCCGTGACGGCGGCGATCTCCTCGTCGCCGATCGCCGGCGGCTGGAAACCGAGCATCGTCTCGCGCCTGGTGGACACCTCGCTCATGCGGGCGAAGCGTAACGGGGAGCCTCACACAAGCTTTCGTGCGGCTTAACGTCCGCCTTACTCAGCCGATTTACAGTCATCTCATGCGAGCGCCAGCGCTGGCGACACTGACCAGTCTCGCCCTAGCCTGCTCGGGAGGCGGCGCCAGTGCGCGCGACGACTCCTGCTACCTGACGATCAACAAGGTGACCCTGGCTGGATCTGTCCGCGTACTGGCGTGCTACGAGACCCGCACCGGCGAGGCAGTGCTTTCTCGCGATCACCGGCTGCTTTTCTACGCTCCGAGAAATCTCGACTACCCCAGCCGCGAGGTGTGGGTGGCGCACGTCGATGGCTCGAGCAACCGAAGACTCCTTCAAACGGCCGGTGGGATAACCCAGTTGGCGCTCTCCCCCGACGGCCGAACAATTGCTCTCGCGACGATCGCCATTCCCGATCAGGGCGGGGCCAATGGCCTTTGGCTCGTCAACTCGGACGCGACAGACCTACGCGGGATCGGCGGCCCCGCAAGTGGGCTGACGTGGGCGCCTGACTCCAAGCGGCTGGCGTTCTATCGCCGTGGTCGGTTGGTCGTGGCAACCATGAGCAACGGCACGACAACATTCCGTGACATCGCTGCGGCGACGCCGGGCTACGCCCGCCCAAGCTGGTCGGCTGACGGAAGTGCCCTCGCATTCGACTCGGCCGGACGAATTCGCATCGCTCCGAGCAGCGGAGGTCGCTCACGCGTTCTCATTAGGGGCCGGGCACCTCGCTGGTCAGTCGGGAGCGGCCGCGTCGCTTTCCTGCGAGTGAGAGGAGGCGTGTATTCGATTTGGGTCGTGCCGAGCCGAGGCGGGCGCGCTCAGATTGCGGTGCAGAGAACAGCCCCTGATGAGAGGGATCCGTACACCTGGTCGCCCCTAGGTAAGAGGCTGGCCAGCGCCTGGTACGACGGGACAAATCGAAAGATGAAGCTCGTCGTCACCACGCTGAGCACACGCTTTACGTCGCGCGTTGTCAGCGAATACCAAGACCAAAGCATCGGGCCGGTCTCGTGGTCGCGGGACGGCCGGAGCCTCGTCTACGTGGCGCAATTGTTCGACTAGAGCAAAGCCCGAGACAACGCTGTTTCAAAGCGGATGGCCGACGCGGCATGGTCGGCTCGGGCGAGAGCGTCGTCCCGGCTCTCACCGACGGCCAGAACCGCGCCCGCTCGGTCGGCGCCGTGCCGGAACGGGCCGAAGACATGGCCGGGCTCCCTGTAGACGCGCACGTCGAGAATGCCGTCCTGCGCGCGCGCCTCCTCGATGCCGTCGACCGAGCTCAGCTCGCCCTCCGGCGGCACGAGGAAGCGGACCACCGCGCCCCCGACCTTGGACTCCGGCCTGGGCGCTTCAGGTTCCTCGCCGAGCGCGGCCGACAAGGCGAGACCGTTCAGGTCGACCCCAAGCGCCGCCTTGACGAGCTCGGCATCGTGTCCGCCGCCGAGCCGCGCGGCGAGCTCGATCACCTGCGGGCCGTCGGGACCGATGCGGAGCTGCGTGTACGTCGGGCCGTCGGTGATGCCGAGGGCCTCGGCGGCTGCCTGCGCCACCCGCGCGGCCTCCTCCCCGGCGGCCTGGCTCGGCCAGGCATGGGCGAGCGCGACGCCGAAGGCCGGCGGATCCGCGGTCAGCCGGTCGGTCACGGTCAGCGGGACGAACTGCCCGCCGACCGAGAAGGCGTTCACGGTCACCTCGGGCCCCTCGACGAGCTCCTCGACGATGGCGACTCCGCTCCGGGACTCGGCGATCGCGTTCTCGAGCGCGCTCCGCAGCTCCCCAGCCTCTCTGACCAGGGACAGTCCCTTCTGCCCCTGCCGGTCCGGTGCCTTGACGACGCTCGGGACCTCGGCCGTCTCGTTCGGCTCGGTCACGATCTGCCAGCGCGGTTGCGGGACGCCCGCCTCGCCGAGCCGCTCGCGCTGCTTGAGCTTCGACGTCGCCAGACCGGCTACGACGGGGGAGATCGGATGCGAGAGCCCCTGGCGCTCGGCGACCCGCGCTGCGATCGCCACCGGCCAATCGATCCCCGGCGCGATCACGCCGTCGACCCGCTCAGCCTCGGCGAGGCGCGAGATCCGCGGCTCGTCCTCCGTCGAGATGATCGCCCGCCGGTCCGCGTAGCGAAACCCCGGCGCCGCCGGGTCGCGGTCGAGTGCGATCACGAACAGGTCGCGCTCTCTGGCCGCTGCGAGCAGGCCGAGTTGCGCGGGGCCCGCGCCTAGGACGAGAAGACGCTTGCCGGCCGGCGCTGGGGTGCCCTCCACCAGGCCTCATTCTCGCGATACCAGTCGATCGTCCGCTCGAGCCCGTCCTCGAACGACGTGTGCGCCTTCCAGCCGAGGAGGCGCTCGGCCTTGTCGGTCGAGCCGATGTGGCGATCGACCTGCCCGAGCCGCTCCTCGACGTGCGTCCGCATCGACGCGTCCTTACCGAGCAGCGAGAGCACGTGGTCGGCGATGTCGGTCACCGAGATGTCGACCCCGGTGGCGACGTTGATCACTTCTCCCGCGATGCCGTCGAGATCCGCCGCGATGATCGACTCGATCGCCTCGGCGTGATCGTCCACGTGCAGCCAGTCGCGGCTCGCGTGACCGTCACCGTGAATCGTCAGCGGCTGGTCGTCCAGGGCCTGCGTGATGAAGCGCGGCACGACCTTCTCGGGATGCTGGAAGGGCCCGTAGTTGTTGAACGGGCGCACGATCACGATCGGCAGCCCGTACGTCACGTAGTACGAGTACGCGAGCCGGTCGGCGCCGGCCTTGGTCGCCGCGTACGGGCTCCGGGGGTTGAGCGGGTGCTCCTCGTCCATGGGGTCGGACTCGGCGGTGCCGTAGACCTCGCTCGACGAGATGAGGATGAAGCGCTCGACCGGTGTTTGCCGGATCGCGTCGAGCAGGATCTGAGTTCCTTCGACGTTCGTCGTCACGAACTCGGAGGCGCCCTCGTCGATCGACTTCTCCACGTGCGACTCGGCCGCCGCGTTCACGATCACGTCGACGTCGGCCACGACCTTGCGAACCAGATCCATGTCGCGAATGTCGCCGTGCACGAAGGAGTGCCGCTCGTGCGCCGAGACGAGGGCGAGGTTGTCCATGCTGCCCGCGTAGGTGAGCGCGTCGAGCGAGACGACCTCGAACGGGGTCGCCTGCAGGATGTGGCGGATGAAGTTCGACGGGATGAATCCCGCCCCGCCCGTGACTAGTACTCGCTTGGCGCGCGCCACCTAGAGCTCCTTGTCGATCGTGTACAGGGGCCTGCCTTCGACCTCGCGCTGGATTCTGCCCAGATACTCGCCGACCAGCGCGAGGATGAACCCCTGCATGCCGAGGACGAAGATCACGCCCACCCCGCCGAACAGCGGGCCTGGGAAGTCGGATTTCTGGATCCAGAAGCCGACCCCGTAGATCCCGAGCACGAGCGCAGCGGTCGTGCAGAGCGTCCCGAGCGCGATACCGATCCACTGAATCGGTTGCGGCCAGAAGCCGGCCAGGACGTGCAGCGCCAGTCGGGTCAGCCGGAGAGGCGAATAACGGGAGCGCCCAGCCCGCGGCGAGTGGGCGACGTCGACCTCGACCACGCTGGCGCCGCCGGAGAGAATCAAGGCCTTCGTGAACTTCTGCTTGCCGATCGCGGGCAGCATCGGCTCGACCGCGCTGCGGCGATACGCGTTGAAGGCGCATCCGAAATCGGTGATCTCGGCGCCTGTGAAGCGGCGCAGCATGCCGTTGATGAGACGCGAAGGGAGCGTTCGCCCCCACGAGTCGCGACGGATCATGCGGCGGCCGCTGGCCACGTCCGCTCCACCCTCCACTGCCGCGACGAGCAGCGGGATGTCCTCCGGAGAGTTCTGCAGGTCACCGTCCATGGTGACGAGGATCTCGCCCCGGGCGCGAACCAGCCCGGCGTGCATCGCCGCGTGCTGGCCGAAGTTGCGCTTGAGCCGTACGGCACGGACCCGTCCGTCCGCCGCGTGGATCCGCTCCAGCTCGGAGAAGGTCGAGTCGAGCGAGCCGTCGTCGACGCAGATCAGCTCGAAATCGAGCTCCGTTGCATCCAGGGTCTCCACCGTTCGACGGTAGAGCTCGGCCACGTGGGCGGCCTCGTTGTAGAGCGGCAAGACGATCGAAATCGCCGGAACAGGCTCTTCTCCCGCGTCGGGCAGAGGCCGTGGAAGAACCTGCCTTTCGGTGGTGCTCACGGGGCGAAAGCCTAGCTGTGTATTTGTCGTCCCCGGTCTGAGCAGGCAAGATTGCCGGGATGACCGATCTAGCCGCCACGGTCGAAGAGCTTCGGGAAGACCGTGAGCATGGCGCGAGTTGGATGGCGCGGCGAACCGTGGAGGCGCTTTCCGAGGTCGCCGAGCAGCCTGTCGAGACCGTTGACGCGCTGGTTGACCAGCTCGTCGATGCGGCGCGTCGGCTCGCCGAGAGCAGACCGCGAATCGGCGCCATACCGGGCGCCGCAGGTCGCGTGCTCGCAGCGGCGAACGGGTGGCGACACCTCGAATTGGAGGACTTCCGCCAGCTGCTCCGCGAAGAAGGGCAGGGGCTCCTCGACGCGCGGGTGAGGGCCGCGGCCTCGATTGCGATCCATCTCACCGACAGGCTCGACGGGGCTGTGGCGGCAACGCATTCGGCATCGGCGACCGTGCGCGAGGCGCTGCTCCACAAGCCTCCGACCCGCGTCATCTGCACCGTGTCCGATCCGATCGGTGAAGGCCGGGCGTTCGCGGATGGGCTCCGCTCCGAAGGGTTGGACGTCGAACTGGTCGAGGACTCCGTGGCACCGGCAGCACTCGCGGGAGCGACGATCCTGCTCCTCGGCGCCGACACCGTCTTCATGGACGGGACGCTCTGCAACAAGGTCGGGACGACCGTTCTTGCGCAGTCGGCTCAGGAGAAGGGCATCCCGGTCGTGGTCGCCGCGGAGATCGTCAAGCTGGCACCGATGGAGGCTGCGGACGCTCCAGATCCAGGTCCGGCCGAGCGCGAGCTCTTCGAGCTCACGCCGCCCGAGCTGATCACGGTGATCGTCACCGAGGAAGGCGATTTCGCACCGGCCGAGATCGCCCACCTCGTCGACCGCACACCGTTCTTGCGCGAGGGCTACGCGCTGTTGCAGCCGGCCAGAGCTTGAGGAGGGTCGTCGTCGTTCTGGTCGTCGCAGCGGCGGCCTTCGCAGGCTGCGCGACCGGTCAAGTCCCGAGCAGCGGTACCGGCACCGTGGTGAAGCCCGAGGCTCGAACCGCACTAGAGATCGCGACCTGGCGCCGCGGAACGGACGGGCCCGTCCGCACCTGGACGCTGCGTTGCCCACCAGGTGGAACGCTGCCCGCCGCCGCACGCGCGTGCAGCAACCTCGACGCTCTGGGCGCGAAAGCGTTCAAGCCCGTCCCGCGAAACGTGGCCTGCACCTTGATCTACGGCGGCCCACAGGTGGCCGAGGTGCGAGGAACCTTCAACGGCCGCCGGATCCGGGCCCGCTTTACGCGCAAGAACGGCTGCGAGATCGACCGCTGGTTCCGCCACCGGTTCCTGCTCCCGATCAGAACCTGATACTTCCGGGGTGCCTTTGCGGGTCACGCATTGCCCGGTCAACCTGGCCGGCGTCGGCTGGACGAACGTGCAGGCGCTCCGCCGGCGTGGGGTCGATGCGCGCCTCGTCGTCTTCAACACGCAGCCGTTCCGCCCGGACCAGGCGGACTGGAACCTCAACCGCCCGCGTTCGGGCCTCCTTCGCCAGCAGGCGATCCAGTGGCGCGCTTTCGCAAAGCTCCTGCCCCAAACGGACATCTTCCACTTCTACTTCGGGTTGACGCTCGTCCCGAAGAAGCTCCAGTTCCCGATCCTCAGGGCGTCGAGGCGCAAGTCGCTCTTCCACTTCCTCGGGGCCGACATCCGCGAGCGCCCGAAGGAGCAGCTCATGTACGGGCTGAAGGCGGACGCGCGCGTCGTCGGCTCGTTCGCCGCGCTTCGCTTCATTCCCTACGACGCAGAGGTCCTGCCGCCCGGGATCGAGCTCTCGAGCTATGACCCGGTCCCGCCGGTCGCGCGCGAGCGTGTCCGCATCGTCCATGCGCCCTCGAACCTCGACAAGAAGGGCACGCAGTACGTGATCGACGCGTGCAAGGAGCTCCCGGTCGACCTCGACGTGGTGCACGGCGTGCGGAACGAGGAGGCGCTCGAGCGCATCAAACAGGCCGACATCGTCGTCGACCAGGTGCTCCGCGACTGGCACGGGATCCTGTCCATCGAAGGCATGGCCCTCGGCAAGCCGGTCGTCACCTCGCTGGACGACGACGCCGTGCGCGAGACCGAGGAGCACTTCGGCCTGAAGGTGCCGATCGTGCGGACGACGAAGGACGACCTCGTGGATGTGCTCGCGGCCGCTCGTGGACTCGTTCGCGGAGCGCAAGCGCCTCGGCGAGGCCGGGCGCGCCTATGTCGAAGAGGTGCACGACGTCGAGCGGATGACCGACCGCTTGCTCGACCTCTACGCGAGGCTGTAGATGGCTCTCGCGGCCCAGATCAAGCGGCTCACGAAGCACTCGGCGATCTACGGAGTGGGCGGGTTCATCCAGCGCGCGCTCGCCGTGCTCCTGCTGCCGCTGTACCTCAAGTACCTCTCGAAGAGCGACTACGGGACGATCGAGACCCTCGTCGCCCTGTCGACGATCATCTTCACGCTGCTCCGCTCGGCGATCCAGAACTCGTTCTTCCGCTTCTACTTCGACTCCGACGACGACCATTACCGGGCTCGCATCGTGCGCACCGCCTTCTGGTCGACGATGGCCTCGTCGACGTTCGCGCTCGCGGGCGGCCTGATCCTCGCGGAGCCGATCTCGCGCGGGCTCTTCGGCACGGACGACCACGTGAACCTCGTTCGCGTGGCGTTTCTCGGGCTCTGGGCGACGATGAACTACGACCAGTTGATGGCGCTCTTCCGCGTCGAGGAGCGCTCGGTGCTGTTTTCGATCGCCAGCCTCGTGAACGTGCTGCTCACGATCGGGGTGACCATCGTCCTCGTCGTCGTCTACGACCAGGGGCCCATCGGCGTCATAATCGGCAACTTCAGCGGGACGCTCGCCGTGTGGGCAGTGCTCCTGGCGTTCCGGCGCTTCCAGCTCGGCCTCGAGTTCGACCGGGAGCTGTTTCGTCGCATGCTCGCGTTCGGCTGGCCGTTCGTGCCCTCGGCGGTCGCACTCGCCGCCATCGACTTCAACGACCGGTTCTTCCTCGTGAAGATGAAAGGGACGGACGATGTGGGCGTCTACGCGCTCGGCATCCGCATCGCCGCCGTGCTCGTGTTCTTCCTCTGGGCATTCCGGCTCGCGTGGCCCGCCTTCGCGTACTCGATCAAGGACGACGAGGAGGCGAAGCGCACATACGGCTTCGTGCTCACATACGTGGTCGCCGCAAGCGCGTGGGTCGCCACCGGGCTCAGCCTGCTGTCGCCCTGGCTCGTGCAGATCCTCGGGCCTCCCGAGTTCCAGGAGGCCGAGCGTGTGGTGGCGCCGCTCTGCTTCGCCGCGGTGGCGTTCGGCGCGTACGTCGTGGTCGTGATCTCGATCGGTCGCGCGCGACGGATGGCCTCGAATTTCGTCGATCACGGGCGCGGCTGCGCTGCTCAACGTCGTTCTCAACCTCGTGCTGATCCCGCCCTACGGGATCCGCGGCGCCGCCTTCGCCACCCTCTCGGCGTACGTGGCGATGTTCGCGGGGATGGCGTGGAAGGCACAGCGGGTCTTCCCGGTCCCGTACCAGTGGCGTCGAGTCGCGACCGCGGTCGGCGTGGCCGTCGCGCTGACGGCGGCGGGCAAGGCGCTCGACGTGAACCTGCCTGCGGCCGTGGCGCTGGGCCTTGTCTATCCCGCTCGTGCTGGCGCTGCTCGGCTTCTTCCTTCCCGCCGAGCGAGCGCGGATCGCCGGGTCCTCGCCGCGCTAGGTTGACTGCACGCCTTAGGGTTGCGCGGCTATGGAAGCTGCGGAACTGGCTGCGGGATAGTCGGCGCAATCGGCGCGGCCGCCGTCCTGCTCGCGGCTGAGCGCTGGCTGCTCCTCGCCGGGTTGACACTTCTGGCGGGCGCTGAGGCGGGCTCGTCCTCGCCGTCTCCGGCGACGGCGGGGTCTCGCCGGCTCTGCTCGCTCTGGGGGCTGCAGGCATCGTTCCGGCGGCGATCGGCGCCGCGATTTCGTCCGCTGGCCGGCGCTCGTGCTGCCGGTCAGTGCTCGCGGCAGCCCCGTTCCGCCCGCCGCTCGCATTCAGCAGCGAGAACCGTACTTCGTCGCCGTCGCGCGAGGAAGGTCGAGCTCGGACGGCTGCTCCCGCTCTACGGCGTGCTCGGCAGCAGCTGCTCTCGTGCTGGCCTGGCAGTGCGTTGCGCGGGGCGAGGGCGAGGTTCGCCGGTTCCCGGTTGTCGTGGCGTACCCCACCGCCGCGTTCATCGCCCTCGCCGCTGATCTCGCTCACATGGACGAGCAACCTCGAAGCGGGCGCGAACACCCTCGCCTACTTCCTGCTTCCGTTCGCCACCCTCGTCGCCGTCGGCGGGCGGGCGCCGTTCCCGGCCTGGATGCCTCGTGCGCTGGCGATCGATCGGCGTCGCTCTTGCGGCGCTGTTCGCCGCGGTCGGGCTCTGGCAGGCGGCGACGCACGACCTCCTGTTCTTCTCGCCGAGCCGTCGAGGTCGGGAACGCCTTCAGCTCGTTTTTCCGAGTCACGTCGCTCTTCCGCGATCCGAGCCTCTACGGCCGGCATGTCGTGCTCGGGCATCGCCGTCTTGCTGGTGGTGTTGCTCGCGCGGCGCATCAACGTGATCGTCGGCCTCCGCGCTGATCGCGTTCCTCTTCGCCGGGCTCTTCTTCTCCTACTCGCAGTCGAGCTTCGCCGCCCTCTTCGCCGTCACGATCGCCCTCGCGGTCGTGGCGGGAGATCGCACGCTGCGGATCGCCGCGATCGTCGCGAGCCACTGTGCTGCGTGCTCGCTAGGCGCGGCCGGCTTCGTGGCGTCCAGCGAGGACAGGTCGCGCGCGCCAGGTGACGAGCGATCGCTCGCGGCGGGTGGAGTCGACCGTGGAGGTGATCCGCGACCATCCGCTCGTCGGCGTCGGTCTCGGCGCGCAGCCCGCCGAGAGCCAGGCTCGCTCGGAGCAGGGCGGCTCGCCCACGCCGGTTCGTCTCGCACACGACGCCGCTGACCGTGGCCGCGGAGCTCGGGGTGCTGGGGCTCGCTGTCGTATCTTGGCTTCCTCGCGGGAGCGGCCGTCATGATCGAGCGCGTTCGGCGGCGCGAACCGACTCTCGGCCTCGCGCTGGGCGCCGTCCTGCTCGCGCTCTTCGTGCATTCGCTCGCGTACAGCGGATTCTTCGAGGATCCGATGACCTGGGTCGTCGTCGCGGTGGCCTGCGCCTATGTCGCCTCGGGCGACCGGCGGACCTCGACAGCCGTACTGACGACCAGTGACCTCCCTCGACTCGCGAGCCCTCTGGGCGCTCCTGACCACGCTCGGCGTGCTCGTCGTCCTGACGATGCCGTGGCTCGGCTCCGACGCCTGGCCGTTCGCACCGGCCGACGGTGCACGCCGCGTGGGATGCTCGGCCCGCTCGTCAGCGCCGCGGACGAGGAGTGGGATCTCGGGATCCTCCGCTCGCTGGCCGTCCTCGCCGGTGTCGATGGTCGCGCTCGCCGCGGCGCTCGTCTGGCGGCAGCCGACCTGGCCGCGCGGCGCGGCCATCGCGCTCGCCTCGGCGGTCGTCGCGCGCTGCTGCTCGTGCCGGCGACCCTGCTCCAGGTCGGGCTCCGCGACGCGACCGAGCCCTGGTACTTCACGAATGACTCGACGTACCAGATCGAGCTCGCCGGCGACCTGATCCTCGACGGTGACAATCCCTACGGTCATGACTACCGCGGGTCCGGGCATCGAGCGCTTCTATCCGGCCGCGAAGCGTCGACCCGGAAATTCCTCAGGCCGGCGCTCGAGCACTTCGCCGTACTTCCCGGGCACCGCGCTCAGCGCTGCGGCGTGGCGGCTGCTGCCCGGGCCCGATCGACGACTACCGGGTCTTCGTCATGCTGGCGACGTTCGGCCTCTTCCTCGCCGCCCTGCTCTTCCCGGCGCCACTCTTCTGGAAGCTGCCGATCGGCGCGATGCTGGCCGCGAACCCGCTCGCCGTCCGCGGCTCGTGGTTCGGCACCGCCGACGCGCCGGCGCTGCTCGCGCTCGTCCTCGCCTTCGCTCTCCTCGTCCGCGGCCGGCTCTTCTGGGCTGCGGCCAGCCTGGCGGGCGGCTGTCGCCTGCAAGCAGTTGGCGCTCGTGGCGGTCCCGTTCTTCGCCGTCATGCTGGTCACGATGGCCGTCCCGCGCCGAACGATCCTGCGCATGGGCGCCGTCTTCGCGGGAGTGGTCGCTCGCAGCCTTCCTGCCGTTCCTGATCGCCGACCCCGGCGCGCTCTGGGCCGACACGATCGCCTACGGCGCGGACACGTACCGGATCCTCGGCTACGGCTCTTCGGCTCTGCTTCTCAACGTCGGCGTGCTCGACGACCGCTTCGGCTACTACCCGTTCCTGCCACTCGCAGTGCTCGTCTGGCTACCCGTGACGGCATGGCTGCTCGTCTCTCAGCGCCGCAGCGGCCTCCTCTGGCCCGGAGCCGCCGGGTTCGCCGTCTCTATCTTTTTGTTCCTGTTCCTCAGCCGCTTCTTCCAGAACTCGTACCTGATTTGGCCCCTGACGGGGGTCGCGCTCGCTTACCTCCTCGCCGCTTCGCAGCGGCGCGTTGCCGCTTGAGCTTCAGCCAGCGACCTCGTGGGATCAGCGCGTAGAGCGTGCGCTGGCCCGATGATGTAGATGCGCTTCGGATCGGCGACGAGCGGCGAGTACTTGCCGTCGAAGAACGACCAGACGAGCTGTCCGTTGCGCGCGTCGAGCGCGAAGGTCCGCCGTCCGTCCGAGTCTTGACCCGACGCTGCCCGCCGAGCCCGCATCGTGCGCAGGTGGAGAAGTAGACGAGGCCGGAGAGGACGGTCGGGGCTCCGGCGATCGCCGACGGACGCGTCGTAGCGCCAGCGGATCTCGCCCGTTGCGGCGTCGAGAGCGATGAAGTTCCCGTCCCAGGTTCCCACGTAGACCTTCCGCCGCCAGAGCGCGGGCGCCGTGTAGACGTAGGTGCCTACGCTCCGCGCCCAGAGCAGGTCCCCGCTCCTCGCGCCGAACGCATAGACCGTGCCGTCGGTGTTCGGGGCAAAAACGCGGCCGTACCCCACCGCCGGGGTGGCATAGAAGTATTCGCGCTTGCCAAAGCGGGTAAATGACGTCGCCTGCCAGAGCTGGCGGCCGGTGCGCGCGTTGAGGGCGTACGCGACGCCGTTCGCCGTGACCGCGTAAGATCCTTCCCGTGGAGGTGGGCGGGCGCCGCCATGATCCGATCCTCCGCCGTGAACGACCACCGCACACGCGGCCTCTTGCGGCCTCGCAGCTGGAGCGCGTAGAGCCGGCGATCGTAGGATCCGAAGTACAGCGTTCGCCCGACGACGAGCGGCGCCGACTCGACCGCGCCGGTGTCGAATCGCCACAGCACACGACCGTTCCTGGCGTCGAGGGCGATCACGAATCCGCGGGCGCCTGCCAGGCCCCGGTGGCATCGGGGCTGCATGTAGGCCTGGTAGACGATGCCGTCCGCCACGGTCGGGGAGGACGCGACGCAGCGTTTGATGTTCTTCCTCCACAGAATCTTTCCGGAGCGTGCTCGTAGCGCGAAGAACCCCTCAGCGTGCGGGAAGTAGAGATTGCGGTATGCGACTGCAGGAGGAAACTCGATCTCGCCGCCCGGCTTAAACCTCCAGATACCGACGAAGGGCGGCCGCAGTTTCCAGTTCGGCGCCAGGTGGGTGCGCTGCTCGTCAAAGCCGTAAGTCGGCCAGGACTCGACGAGCGCCGGCTTCGCTTTGCCTCGTTGCACAGACTTTGGAGTAGGCCTCAGAACCGTTTCGAACTCCTGAGTCGCGGAGCCGCGGATGTCGCGCGGGCGCTTTTCGTGCCAGCCCCAGGCACCCAGGGCCGTTCCGCCGGCCAGCAAGAGTGCCGCGAGGCCGAAGGCGGAGATGCTCAGGATTCGCGGAGCGCGCGTGTGGAGCACGCCGGCAACGAGGGCGACCACTGCACCGGCTGCAAGAGCCGCGACGGCGCCGTCGGTGGCGACGCGTTCGAGGGATTCCGTGAGCGCCAAGGCTCGGAGCAGACTAGCTAGTGAAGCGAACGGGATTCCCTTAGATCCGAGCGCAGGGAGCCGAACGGGCCGCGAGCACGTGGCCGTTCCTGCGCCGCGCCTCGCGCGGAAGGGTTTCCTGGAACTCGAGTTGGGTGATCAAGATCCGGTCCACGCGGCGCCTTGCGACTCCAGCGCCTGAGGTGAGCGCACGTGCCTGCCCGCCCACGGCGACGACATACACACGGCGGCAAGGCTGCCCTGCCCACGATGCGACCTCGAGTCGCTCTCGGCCGGGGAGATACCAGTCGAGCGGCTGCAAGTATTCGTGGAGGGGGCCGAAGAGCAGGATCGGATCCTCTTCCTGCCACCCCTCCTGGACGAGGGCCGAAGCGACGCGATCGTACGCAGGCACGATCGGATCGCGAGTGTCGAGGTAGAGAACGACGAGGAGAACCGCCGCCAAGGCAGCCGCGCCGAGAGCGGCGAAGCGAGGAAGCCATGCAATCGCCGCAGCAATTGAAACAACCGCGAACGGCGCTGCTCCGATCAGATTCCGAGCGAGGAAGATGTCCGGCCCCACCAACCAGGCTACGGCGGCAACCACGACGGGGACGATGGCGCAGAGACCGCAAAGACGCCCGGCGGCGGAGGCATGCCAGAGCCGGCCCGCGCCAACCACAACGAGGCCCAGGATCACGGCAGCGGCAAGGTCACCCCAGGCGCCGGCCGGCAGCGAGCGGGCGAGCAGCGAGCTGTACGTCTGCAGCACGGTCGCGAGGCTGAAATCGGGATACCTCCCGAGGCTCCCTTCCTCGTATTGCTTGTAGAGCCCCGGCAGCCAGGCGAGCAGAGGCAGCAGGCCGATCCCGATGGCCGCGAGCAACGGCCGAATGCGAGGCGTCAGCCCGAAGCTGAGGACCCAGGCCAGCCCGGCGGCCAGAGTGAACAGAAAAAAGTAGTGCGTCATCGTCCCGACCGCGACAGCAACAGCCAACAGCCCGGCTCGGAGCCGAGTCGGCTCTTCGTAGGCCCGTTCCAGCGCAAGGACGTACGCGAGGCAGGTCAGTGCGAACAGTGCGTACGAACGGAGCTCCCAGCCGTGGGCCACGAATTGCCAGCCGAGGGCCGAGACGAGACCGACGAGAGCGGCGCCCCAGAGGGGAACGAATCGTCGGGCGTACAGAACCAGCACACCGCTCAGGGCGGCTGAGGCGAGGATGGAGATGCTGCGTCCCCAAACGACCGGAGCCCCGACGGCGTTGATGAACCACGCCACCGCGTAGAAGCCCGGAGGGTGCAGCTCCGTGCCGACGACGACGCGCAGCATTGCGATTGGGCCGCCGGCGGTGATCGCCCGTGCCGAGCCGACCTCGTCCTGCCACAAGGCGTAGTCGACTGCCCGCTCGATGTTGAGGGCCGCGCTCAGCGCGGCGCCGGCCGCAGCGACCAGCCAAGTCGACGAGGGTCGAAGCATCTAGCGACGAGCGCCGCGGACGACGACCAGTGCCTGTGCCCGGCGCTTGCCTACGCGGACCGTGAGGACGTAGCGCCCGGGGCGCCGTGGCGCCGTCACCTGGATTCGCCGGATGGGACGCTCCGCGAGGACGGTCCTGGCGAAAGGCCCGAGGGTGAAACCCAAGGTCGTGGAATCCGTCGAGACGCGCATGTTGAAGCGCGCGCCCGGCCGCACGACGTAGCGCCGGCGCCCGAGCTCGACGTAACGCACTTGCACCTCGAACTCGCGCGTCGAGGGCGACTGGTTTCCCGCTGGATCCTGCGCGACCAGTGCCAGCCTGTGCATTCCTGAGCGGAGCCCGCGCCCGTACCACTGCAACACACCTGCCGGCCGCTTGCGGAAGCTGCGGTTCCCACGCTTCCCGTCGACGTAGAGCACCGCGTAGGCCTCTTCGCTGAACCGGTAGGAGATCGATGCCCGGTCCGAGCGACGGTCGCCGTCCGGCGAGATCACGCGCGGTCGTATCTCGACGTTCTCGATCGTGGGTGCAGTCCCGTCGACACGGATCTCATCGGGAACCTCGAGCGTTCGCCCGGCGTCCTCGAGAGTGATGCGCAACCGATAGAGACCATCCGCTACGCACCCGGCCTCGGCCGTCTCGGCCGTCCCAGCTGAAGAGCACCGACTTCGGCTCGTAGCGGCCCGACAAGAGCTGGTCGCGAACGACCACCCCGTTCGAGTCCACGATGTCGACGGTCACGTGGTCCTCGTTCAGGAGCCGGAACCGAATCGGGACTTCGCGAGCACCGGCAGTCGGCGAGAGCAGCCGTCGATCGAAGCGGATGTTCTGAATCGGGCTCTCTTCGAGCTTGGCCCGCTGCGCATAAGCGAACGCAGCAGCACTCGCAGCGAGGAGCGACACCACGAGAACGATGGGTGCGAGGCGGGTCACGGCGCCGATTCTAGGTCTGTGCGCTCGCCTGACCCTGTGGTAGACATTGACTGGTCGTGAAGCGGCTCCTCATTGTTCTGCTCGCCTGTATCGCGGCTTTCGCTGCGGTTCCCGAGCGGGCACGAGCGGGTGAATGTGGCCTCCCCAGCAAGCAACGGCCGCTCTGGATCGACTTCGCGGACGGCAACGTCCCGTACTGGCCGATGTTCGCCAGGCCCGGCGTGATCGCCGCCGCGGCCAACTTCATCTACCCGCCGCGTTTGCGCGAGATGGGCGCCAAGACCGTCTACTGGGAGATGAACCTACGGCAGCGGGTCGGCACGCCCACGGCGCCGTTGCGGCCAGAGCTGGTCGAGGACTGGGCCGACCGGATTTTCTACCGGGCCGTCGCCTCCTCGAACTGTGCCCGTCCCTGGATCGCCTTGAACGAGATGTGGGGCTCGAATCTCCCCACGCCCTGGTCACAGACAAACGCGCAGTACCGCGCGAACGTGCTGAGCTTCGTGCGCCGCCTCTCGGCGCTCGGCGCCCGTCCCTACCTGCTCCTGTCGACGCGCCCGTTCACGGACGGAGAAGCCGGCGACTGGTGGCGGGAAGCGGCGCTCTATACGACGTTCGTCCGCGAGGCCTACGTGCCTGCTCCGGCCTTCCATCGCCAGGGGCCGATCCTCGCCAGCCGCAACTTGCGCCGGGTCTTCCGCTCCGGGATCACCGAGCTGACCGAGATCGGCGTGCCCATCGAGAAGACGGGGCTCATCCTCGGGTTCCATACGAACCCGGGCACCGGAGGCCGCGAAGGGCTCAAGCCGGCGAGTGCGTGGTTCAACCACATCAAGCTTCAAGTCCTCGCAGCCAGGCAGGTATCGCGCGAGCTGCCATTCCGGACGATCTGGTCGTGGGGCTGGGGCGAGTGGGCCCCGAGCGATCGCGACCCGGACAAGCCGGCAGCGGCCTGCGTCTGGCTCTGGACGCGCAACCCCATGCTCTGCAACGGCCCGGCTGCGGCCGGCCGAGGGTTCGACACATCGCTGACCGTCGGCCAGCTCCGGTTCCCGCCGGGCGTCCAGTGCAAGACGCCGTGGGGGAACGTCTCGTCCCAGGCCGTGGCTGCCGCCGCGCACGTGGCGGAGGACCGAGAGGTGGCGCTTTCGTCGCTGTACGCGCACGTCGTCCTCACGGCACAAATGCCCATCACGAGCAAAGAGCTGCGCGCGGCACAGCGCACAGTCATCGCCTCGCGTTTCGGGGGCTCCACCGCCGCCTATCGACGAGCACTGGAGAACGCGGGTGCGACACGGGCACTGGCCCGGAGCATCATCTCGGACCAGATTCGGCAGGTGAGGATCGCCCGCCGGTTCGCCGTTCCGCGCCCCTCGGGCCCGGAGATCGCCGACTTTCGCCGCTCGGCCTCCGCGCTGCGCGCGCGGCTCGTCGAGGCCACACCTGCGGCCCCGTGGCTCGGACGTCAGCGTCGCGGCGTCGCGATCGAGGGCAGCGCGCCCGGCCAGGTCTTCGCCATTCGGGCCGGCCGCACTGTCGAGATCGAGACCGGCACCGGCACGTACAAGGTTCGGGCGCTCGGTCCGGCCGGCCCGCTCGGCACCTACCCCCTGGATCAGGCCCGCTCGGCCATCGGCGCCACGCTCATGAAGTCGGCTCGCGACCAGCGCTTCGACCGCTGGCTGATGAACAAGCAGATCAGCGCCCACTCGTACACGACGTGCCGCGCCGACAGGCTCCCCGCGGTCGGCACGCTCGAGCTGACCGACAGCCTTCCGTTCCTGGCGCTTCCGGGCTAAGAGAACACGCGCTCGCGGCGCGGCCTGACGTACACACGCGCGCCCGGCTCGAGCTCGAGCTCGTCGACCTCGTCCCTCGTGACCTGCGCCCAGCAGTCGCTGCCGTTCGCCAGCTCGACCTCGACGCGGACCTCGAACCCGAGGTGGACGACCCTGCGGACGACGCCTTCCTCGCCCCCGTCCCCGTTCGGCTCGAGGGTGAGCTCGAGGTCGTGGGGCCTGACGAGCTGGCCGCCAAGGCGGCTCACGGGGCCGACGAAGCTCATGACGAACTCGTTCGCCGGCTCCTCGTAGAGGTCGCGCGGCCCGCCGATCTGCTCGACGTGCCCGTTGTTCATGAGCACGATCCTGTCGGCGATGTCCATCGCCTCCTCCTGGTCGTGCGTGACGAAGATCGTGGTCACGTGCACCTCGTCATGGAGCCGCCGCAGCCACGCGCGTAGCTCCTTCCTGACGCGTGCGTCGAGCGCGCCGAACGGCTCGTCGAGGAGCAGCACCTTGGGCTCGACCGCGAGCGCGCGGGCCAGCGCCATCCGCTGCCGCTGGCCGCCGGAGAGCTGTGCGGGATAGCGATCCGCGAATCCCGAAAGCTGGACGAGATCGAGCAGTTCCTCGACGCGCGCCTTGACCTCGGCCTTCGGGCGCCGCCGGATCTGGAGGCCGAAGGCGACGTTCTTCCAGACGGTCATGTGCTTGAACGCCGCGTAGTGCTGGAAGACGAAACCGACGCCGCGCTTCTGCGGCGCGAGCCCGGTCATGTTCTCGCCCTCGATCAGAACCGACCCCGAATCGGGCTGCTCGAGCCCGGCGATCACGCGGAGGAGCGTCGATTTCCCGCTGCCGCTAGGACCGAGCAGCGCGGTGAGCGAGCCGCTCTCGACCTCGACCGAGACGTCCTCGAGCGCGGTGAAGTCTCCGAACCGCTTCGTGACGGACTGGGCGACGATTGCCATTACCGCGTGGCCTCCTTGGGCCGGAAGAGGCTCATGGCGAGGAGCGTGGCGATGGCGAGCACCGCGAGCACGACGGAGGCGGCGTACGCGCCGACGTAGTCGAAACCGTCGAAACGCTCCTGCACGTGGAGTGTCATCGTCTCCGTCTTGCCCGCGATGCGCCCGGACACGACGCTCACGGCTCCGAACTCGCCGAGCGCGCGCGCAGTCGTCAGGACGACGCCATACGCGACCGCCCAGCGGATCGCGGGGAACGTCACCCGCCGGAACGTCTGGAACGACGAGGCGCCGAGGGTCGACGCGGCCTGCTCCTGCTCGATCCCGATCTCGCGCAGCACGGGGACGACCTCGCGCACGACGAAGGGCAGCGAGATGAAGATCGTCGCCAGCACCATCCCCGGGAACGCGAAGACGACGTCGAACGGAAGGTCGGCCAACCATCCGCCCCGGCCGTAGAGCAACAGGAACGCGAGGCCGACGACGACCGGCGAGAGGGCCAGCGGCAGGTCGACGAGCGCGTTGACGAGGCCCTTGCCCGGGAACCGGCGGCGGACGATCGCCATCGCGGTGATCACGCCGAAGATCGTGTTCGCCGGCACCGTGATGAGCGTGATCGCGAGGGTGACCATGAACGCGTGCTTGGCGGCAGGCGTCGTCACGGCGTCCCAGGCCGGGCCTACGCCGTCCTCGAACGCACGCCAGAAGACGAGCGAGACCGGCCCGACGAGCAGGGCGGCCAGGTAGCCCAGTCCGAGGAAGCGGAGGAGTGCCTTACGCGCCATCGTGCCTCGTCGCCCAGCGGCGGAACGCGCCGATGGTCAGGAGGACGCCGAAGGAGATCACGAGCAGGACGACCGAAACGGCCGCGGCACCGACCGGGTCGCCGCCCTCGATGCGACCGAAGATGTTGACCGCCGCCACCTCGGTCTCGAACGGCAGGTTCCCCGAGATCAGGACGACGGCCCCGAACTCGCCGACCGCGCGCGCGAAGGCGAGCGCGATCCCCGAGAGGATCGCCGGCAGCAGGTTGGGGAACACGATCCGCCGGAAGATCGACATCGGCCCGGCGCCGAGCGAGGCCGCCGCTTCCTCCATCTCGCGGTCGAGCTCGAGCAGCACGGGCTGCACCGTGCGGATCACGAACGGAAGGGTCACGAACAGGAGCGCCAGGCCGATCGCAGTCCGGGAGTACGCCACGTCCACGCCGAGGGGCCCTTGCGGCCCGTAGAGCGCGAGGAGCGTCAGCCCCGCGACGATCGTCGGCAGGGCGAACGGCAGGTCGATCAGCGCGTTGACGAAGCTCTGGCCCGGGAAGCTGTCACGCACCAGGATCCAGGCGACGATCGTCCCCATGACCGCGTTGATGAGCACGACCGCCGCCGAAGCGGCGAGCGTCAGCTTGAGCGCCGAGACGGACTGCGGATCGGTGACGGCGTCCCAGAACCCGGTCCGCCCGTCCTTCGACGAGTGCCAGATGAGGGCCGCCAGCGGCAGCAGGACGATCAGGCTCAGATACGCCGTCGCGAGCCCCATGCCGACGGCGGCGCCAGGATTGCGCGCCGCTGCCGGCTTGGGAAGGCTCTCGACTCGTACGGTCAGGGCTTAGCCCCCGCCCTTGCGCTTCTGGATCTTCGTGACGATCCCGGTCTTCGGGTCGAAGAACCGCTTGTCGACCTGCGCCCAGCCCCCGAGGTACTTGATCGAGAACAGGTTCGGCCGCACCGGGAACGTGAACCCACGCTGGGCCTGCTTGACCACGGGGCGGTAGCCGTTCTGGGCGAAGATGCGCTGGGCCGGCACCGTCCGCAGGTAGCGCAGGAAAGCCCGCGCCTTGGTCTTGTTCGACGAGTTCGTCGTGACGGCGACGGGGTTCTCGATCTTGATCGTCGCCTTCGGGATCACGTAGGGCACGTCCTGGCCCTTCGACTTCGCGAAGATCGCCTCGTTCTCGTATGCGAGCAGGACGTCGCCACGGCCGGCGAGGAAGGTCTGCAGGGCCTCGCGTGCGCTCTTGTCCTGCGACACGATGTGGTCGTAGAACTTGTTCAGGTACGCGACTGACTGGGCATGCGTCTTGCCGGCCTTCAGCTGTGCACCGTAAGCGGCCATCACGTTCCACTTCGCCCCGCCCGAGGTCTGGACGTTCGGCGTGACGATGTCGACGCCGGGCTTGATCAGGTCGGCCCAGGTGCGGATCTTCTTCGGATTGCCCTTGCGCACTGCGAAGACGACGACGGAGCGCGTGACCATGCCGCCGTAGACGTCCTTGTTCCAGTTCCGTGACACGAGCCCGGCCTTGACGAGCGTCGTGATGTCGGGCTCCAGCGAGAGCGCGACGACATCGGCCTTGAGACCGGCGATGACTGCACGGGCCTGTTCGCCCGACGAGCCATACGACTGGTCGAACGACGTGTCCGTACCAGCTTGGGTCTCGGCGAACGCCGGGATCAGCTTCGCGTACGCCTCTCGCGGAGTCGAGTAGGCGACGAGGGTGAGCTTCGTGTCCATGCGGCCGGCCTGAGCGTCACCACCGAAGGCTGCGATACCGCCGACGACAACCGCGACCAGAGCAAACGCGACGGACGAGATGAGTCGCCGCCTGATCATCGGTACGCCTCGATCAGCACCTCGGCGACCTCGGGCCTCGAGAACTCCGCCGGCGGAAGCTCCCCGGCCTCGAGCAGCTCGCGCACCTTCGTCCCCGAGAGGAAGACGTGGTCGTCGCCGCCGTGCGGGCAGGTCTTCGGCGTGGCCATCGACCCGCAGGCACGGCACCAGAACGCGTGCTCGAAGAACATCGTCTCGATGCCGAGCTCGTGCGGCTCGAACTCGTCGAAGATCAGCTGCGCGTCGTACGTGCCGTAGTAGTCGCCCACGCCCGCGTGGTCACGGCCGACGATGAAGTGCGAGCAGCCGTAGTTCTTGCGGCAGATCGCGTGCCAGATCGCCTCCCGCGGGCCGGCGTACCGCATCGCCGCCGGGAAGGCAGAGACCACGACCCGGTCGGCCGGGTAGTAGTTGTCGACGAGGACGCGGTAGCACTCGACACGCGTCGCGGCGGGGACGTCGTCGGACTTCGTCTCGCCGACGAGCGGGTGGATCAGGAGGCCGTCGACGGTCTCGAGCGCACCCTTCGTCAGGTACTCGTGCGCGCGGTGGATCGGGTTCCGGGTCTGGAAGCCGACCACGCGCTTCCACCCGCGCTCGGCGAAGAGCGCGCGCGTCTCGGCCGGGTCCATCGCGAGCTCGGGGAAGGCCGGCTCCGGACGCGTGAACACCGTGACTCGCCCCGCGAGGTAGAGCGGCCGCTGGGCGTAGAGCCGCGCGACGCCTGGGTGCGCCTCGTCCGTCGTGCGAAAGGAGCGCTCGGCTTCGCGCTCCTGGTCGTACTCGTAGACCTCTTCGACCTCCAGCACCGCGAGCGGCACACCCTCGCCGTCGGCCAGCACGACGCGGTCTCCCTCGGGCGCCTTGTCGACGGCCAGGCAGACGGGCAGGGCCCAAGGCAGGCCGTTCGCGAGGTGCATGTCGTCGAGGACGCGCTCGTAGTCGTCGCGCCCCATGAAGCCCTCGAGCGGGGAGAGCGCCCCCGAGGCGATCATGTCCAAGTCGGACACCTCACGCGGGGTCAGCGTGATCGTTTCGAGCGAGTCCAGATCAGCCGGTCGATCCCCCGTCCGGTCAATCAGCGAGCCGCCATGCGGCGCCACGAGCGACTTAGTAACAGTCTGTTGCAAAGTCACGCGGGCACGCTCGTTTCGACCAGGCCGAGCTCGGCGAGCTTCTCGACGACGATCTGCGCGGACTCGTCCGGCTCGTGCGCCTCGGTGTCGATCCGCAGCTCGGGGCTCGCCGGCTCCTCGTACGGATCCGACACGCCCGTGAACTCCTTGATCTCGCCGCTGAAGGCCTTCTCGTACAGCCCCTTCACGTCGCGGCGGGCGCACTCCTCGACCGACGTCGCGACGAACACCTCGACGAACCGTCCGTGCTCTTCGACCAGCTCGCGCGCCTTCTGCCGCGTCTCCTCGTACGGCGAGATCGCCGAGACGAGGACGGCCGCGCCGTGGCGGGTCAGCCGCGAGGCGACCCAGCCGATGCGCTCGATGTTCGTGTCGCGGTCCTCCTTCGAGAACCCGAGGCCCTTCGACAGGTGCGTGCGGACGACGTCGCCGTCGAGGTACTCGACAGCGAGCCCGCGGCGCTCGAGCTCGGGGCCGACGATCTCCGCGATCGTCGTCTTGCCCGCGCCCGAGAGCCCGGTGAACCAGAGCGTGAAACCCTTAGACATTCGACTCCTTGGTTAGTGGGGTGTCCTGATGGATGCCGCACTCGAGCTTGTCGGAGCCGGCCCAGCGGCCTGCACGCTCCTCTTCGCCCGGCGCGGTCGGCCGCGTGCACGGAATGCAGCCGATCGAGCGGTACCCCGCGTCGTGCAGCGGGTTGTAGGGGATCTCGTTGACGGTGATGTAGGCCTGGACGCGCTTCGCGTCCCAGTCGACGAGCGGGTGGATCTTCCAGACGCCGTAGCGCTCCGACCACTGCACCTTCGGCGTCTCGGCGCGGCTCGGCGACTGCTCGCGCCGGATGCCCGAGATCCACGCGCCGTAGGGCTCGAGCGCGGTCAGCAGCGGCTCGACCTTGCGGATGTGGCAGCAGCGGTCAGGGTCGCGCTCCCAGAGGTTCGGCCCCTCCTGCATGTGCTGCTCGGCCACCGTGATGACGGGCGGCGGCGGCAGCAGCTTCAAGCCGTAGCGCTCGACCAGCCGGTCACGGGTCTCGTAGGTCTCGCGGAAGAAGAGCTGCGTGTCGAGCTCGATGATCGGGATCTCGAGGTCGAGCTCGGAGACCATGTGCACGAGCACCGACGACTGCTTCTGCCACGAGCAGGTCAGGCAGAGCCTGTCGCCGAACTCACCGTGCGCCCAGCGGAGCAGATCCTCGGCCGACATCGCCTCGAAATCGAGCTCAGGAAGCTGGGGCGCGATCGCCAAGGTGCACCTCCTTCAGCGTGTCGCCGCGCAGGCCGAGGCGCAGCGTCTCGAGCGGGATCACCTCGTCCGGGCGGGATGTTCCCGAGGTTGACCTCGGGCCCGAACTCGCTTCACGAACCAGGCCTGAGCGCTCTTCGTCGGCGCCTCGAAGACGATCTCGTCGCGTCCGACGGCGTCCGCGACCTGCGTGATCACGTCCGTCCGCATCGCGCCGTCGCTCGTGAAGATCCCGGCCGTTCCGCCCTCGCGCGCCTCCGTGATCACCTTCCAGGCGCCGGCCTCGAGCTCCTCGCGCATCCAGCCCACCCACTCGTCGGCGTCCGGCTCGACGGACGAGTCCTTGGAGCCGACCTCGGAGAGAACCGTGAAGTCGCGCGCGAAGTCGGCGATCAACTCGAGCTTCCGCTCGCGCGGGATCTCGACCGTCCCGTCGGAGATCTCGACGTGCGTGAGCCCGAGCTCCGAGAGCCAGCTCTTGTACTCGTCGAGCTTGTCCTTGACGTAGACGACCTCGAAGAACGTGCCGCCGATGACGACGGGCTTCTCGCGCAGGACGTCCAGCTTGCGCTCGCAGGTTCTGCGTCACGTAGGCCGTGCCCCACCCGAGCTTGACGATGTCGATGTAGGCCCGGCGGTCTCGAGGACGTCCTCCCAGGCGCGCGGCCCGAGCCCCTTGTCGAGGACGTGCGTCAGGCCACCCGCGCGCGGCTCAAAGCCCAGCAATGAGACCCTCCAGCTTCTTCGTCGCCGCCGACTGGACGTCGTGGTACATCGAGTTGCCGTGAGAGTCGATGCCGACCCACAGCGGCCCGAAGTCCTTGACGCGGAACTTCCAGAGGCACTCGGGCATGAGCTCCTCCCAGAGGACCTCTTCGATCTCCTCGATCTGCGTCGTCTCCAGCGCGGCCGCGCCGCCGACGAGCGCGAAATAGACCATGCCGTACTTCGCCATCGGCTCGATCGCCTCGTCCGGGCAGACCGCCCTTGCCGGCGATCGCCCGCACGCCGTAGTCGCGGCCGAGCGGCTCGGTGAAGCGCACCATGCGCGCGCTCGTCGTCGTCCCGACGCACATCGGCTCGTACTTGCCCGGGCCGAGCTTCCGGACATTTGGCGCCGTATGCAGGAGAAAAGCGCCGATCAGGTCCATCGGCGGCTCCACGCCCTGGTCGAAGATCCGGATCTGCGTGCGGTCGCGGATGCCGATGATGTGGCCGTCGACCGTGACGAGGTCGCCCGCGCGGAGCTTGCGGATGTCCTCCTCGGTCGCCGGGAATGTGAGCTTGGTGCTCCGCCATCAGAACTCGCGGTCGTAGTCGACGTCGCCCTCGGGCGAGACGTGCGCGCTCGCGCGCCGCGCCGCCCAGCACTGGTAGTTGACGGCGACCGGGTTGAGGGTCATGTGCGTGTCCGCGTGCTCGATGTGGCACTGCAGGACGGTGACGTCGCCGCCGAGCCCCATCGGCCCGATGCCCGTCTGGTTGAGCAGGTCGTAGAGCTCCTCCTCGAGCTTCGCGACGTGCGGATCGGGGTTGCGCGTGCCGACCGGGCGCGCGATCGCTTCCTTCGCCAGGTACATCGCGTAGTCGGCCGAGCCGCCGATGCCGACGCCCACGATTCCCGGCGGGCACGGCTTGCCGCCGGCCCCGACGATCGACTCGAGGACGAACTGCTTGATGCCCTTCACCCCGTCTGCGGGGGTGCACATCTTGAGGAAGCTCATGTTCTCCGAGCCCGAGCCCTTGGGGATGCACTTGACGTCGAGCCCGTCCCAGTCCTGGATGAACTCCCAGTGCACGATCGGCAGCCGGTGACCCGTGTTCGGACCGGTGTTCTCGCGCGTGATCGTGTGCACCGCGTTCGAGCGCAGCGGGTGCTCGAGGGTCGCGCGCTCGGTGCCCGTCTTCAGCGCGGCGTAGATTCGGCTCGGGTGCAGGGGAAAGTGCTCGCCGACGCGGCACGTGTAGACGGCGATGCCGGTGTCCTGGCAGACGATGTTGTTCTCGTCCTCGGCGACCTGGACGTTGCGGAGGATCGTGCTCAGGACGCGGCGCCCCGGCACGGACGTCTCCCGCTCGGAGGCTTCCGCCAGCGCGTCGCGGAGGTCCTGCGGGATGTCCTTGAGCGCCCAGACGTAGAGGTGCGCCGCTGCGTCCTCGACCGCCTGCTGAAGATCGACCGCGACCGTGCTCATGCGGCCTTCTCCGCGGCGGCCTTGCCCGCCCGCCGGCCGAACACGGTGCACTCGAGCAGCGAGTTGCCCATCATGCGGTTGCGCCCGTGCGTCCCGCCCGCGATCTCGCCGCAGGCGTAGAGCCCCTCGACAGTCGTCTGTGCGTCCTCGTCGATGACGAGACCCCCGTTCTGGTAGTGGAGAACCGGATAGGTGAGGATCGCCTCGGCCAGCGGGTCGATCCCGCCGGCGCGGTAGCGGCGCAGCATGTACGGCAGCGAGACGTTCGCGTCGCTCTCCGCGATGCGCGTCGTGTCGAGGTAGACCGCGGGACGGCCGTCCTCGGTCTCGACGCCGCGCCCGGCCTCGACCTCGTCGAAGATCGCCCGCGAGACGGCGTCGCGAGGGCCGAGCGAGTCGGTGAACTCCTCGCGGTCGGCGTTGAGCAGGACAGCTCCGTAGGCTCGGGTCGTCTCGGGGATCGAGTAGCCCTGCATCGCCGTCGGCCACGCGCCGCCGTTCGGGTGGTACTGGAGCGCGTCGAGGTCGCGGCTCTCGGCTCCGACGTCGATGGCGATCTGCGTCACCTCACCCGTTGCGCCGGGATGGTTGGTGGTGAGCTCGCCGCGCTCCTGCGCCTCGCGGTAGCAGCGGCCGCCGGCTGCGAGGACGACGGTCGCGGCGTCGATCACGTGCTCGCCGCAGCGCGCGCGCCAACCGCTCTCGATCGGCTCGAGTGCGCTCAGCGGCGACTTCGGGAAGGTCTGGATCGACGGAGGCCTCGACAGCGTCGCGCAGGGCCTTCGTGATCGCGTGCCCCGTCCGGTCGCCGACCTGGAGGAGCCGCTTGCGCGTCGCGCCGCCGCAACGTGCGAGCCGGTAGCCGCCGTTCTCGCGCGTGAACTCGACTCCGAGCTCCTCGAGCCAGTGAATGGCGCCGGGCGCCTCGCTGGTCAGGATCTCGACGAGCCGCCGGTCGGCGGTCTCGTGCGAGCTCTGCCACACGTCCTCGGCGTGCTGCTCGGGCGAATCGTCCTCGCCGAACGCGGCCTGAATGCCCGCCCTGGGCCTTGGCCGAGTTGCAGGACTGCAGGGAATCCTTGGCAGCGAGGCCCACCCGGGCGCCGCTCCGGTCGGCGGACACGGCGGCGGCAAGGCCGGAGGCCCCGCTTCCAACCACGAGCACGTCAAATCGGGCAGCCGGCTGCACGGCGCGACTATACCAGTGTTTTCGTTATTTCAGCCATAAGTGACGCTAATCGCAACTCAAGCGCCATGCCGCTCGGGCCGATAAATCCGAGCTATGGCGCTGCGGTTGTTAGGGCTGCTCATCACGCTCGTCCTGATGGCCTGGGCGGCCACCGCGCTGCGTCCGAGTTTCGCGCCCGGGGGCAAGTCGAAGCAGCAGGTGCCTGAGGCCTTGCTGCAGCAGGCCGGGTCGGCCCTCGAGCGAGCGCATCAGCTGACGGGCACATACCAAGGGGCCCAGAGCACGCGACGCGGGCTCCAGCGTGCGCCTGGCAGCCGCTGACGCCGCGGGCTACTGCCTCGAGCTCACCTGGGTGGGCGGGAAGCTGTACCACCTGCGCGGACCCGGCGGCCGACCCGCCGAAGGCCAGTGCTGAACGGGAGGAACTCCCCCACCGGAGGGAGGCATGGCGCCCGGGAGCCGCGCAAGGTCAGTGGAGGGAAGATGACGGCCCGCAGCCGGCTCCGAGCCGTAACCGAGTATTTGCGCGAAAGCCCGCTTGCGGAGCGCGACTTTCGGCTGCTCTTTGCCGGCAGGACGATCTCGCTCTTCGGCAGCTCCTTCGCGCCGATCGCGCTCGCCTTCGCCGTCATTCACCTGACGGGCTCGCCGGCCGACCTCGGCATCGTCCTCTCTGCGTACATGCTCGCCCACATCGTCTTCCTGCTCGCAGGCGGCGTATGGGCGGACCGGCTGCCGAGGCACCTGGTGATGGTCGGCGCCGACCTGATCAGCGGAGGTGCGCAGATCGCCGCAGCCGGGCTCCTGCTCACCGGCCGCGCAGAGGTCTGGCACCTGCTCGTCCTCGGTGCGCTTCGCGGCGGCTCGTCCGCGTTCTTCTCACCAGCCGCGACCGGGCTCTTGCCGCAGGTGGTGTCGCCGTCGCGGATCCAGCAGGCAAACGCTCTCCTCGGCCTCTCCCGAAACTTCACGCGCATCGGTGGCGTCGCTGCTGCCGGGTTGCTCATCGCCGCCGTCGGCCCCGGCTGGGCGCTGGCGCTCGACGGCGTCACCTACGGAATCGGCGTCTTCTTCGTGGCGTCGATCCGCACGCATCGCGCGGCGCCGACCGAGCGAAGCCGCTTCCTGAGCGACCTGTCGGAGGGCTGGCGCGAGTTCCGCTCTCGCTCGTGGCTTTGCGTGACGATCGTCCAGTTCGCGCTCATCAACGCTTACGCGATCGGGGCCTTCCTCGTTCTCGGCCCATTCGTCGCGGAACGCTCCCTGGGCGGCGCTTCGGCCTGGGGGCTGATCCTCGCGGCGGAGGCGGTCGGGATGATCCTGGCCGGCGTCGTCGCGCTGCACTACCGGCCGGAGCGCCCACTGCTAGTCGCGACCCTCGCCGTCCTGACCATGGCCCCTTGCTGGCCCTGCTGGGAATGGCGGCGCCACTTCCTCTGATCATCGTGGCAGCGCTGATCGCGGGGGTCGGGCTCGAGCTGTACGGCGTCTTCTGGGAGACGACCCTTCAGGAGCACATCCCGGAGGAGAAGCTCTCGCGCGTCAGCTCCTACGACGTGCTCGGCTCGTTCGCGCTGATCCCGGTCGGAGTCGCCTTCATGGGCCCGATCGCGCACTGGATCGGAGTCGAGAACACGCTCATCGGTGCGGCCGTCGTCGTCGTCCTGGCCACGATCACCGTCATCGCCGTGGCCGACGTGCGGAACCTGCGACGGGTCGAGCAGCCCGTGTTGCTGCCTACCAAACCGAGCGTAGAAGCTCCTCGATTTCTGGCGCCGTCGCCGGCCGCGGGTTCGCCCGTGCCGCCGGCCTAGCCGCGGCCGCCTCGGCGACCTCGCCGAGCTCGTCCTCGGGGACGCCGAGGTCGCGCAGCCGCCCGAAGCCGCCCAGACCGGCGAGCTCCTCGACACGGCCGACCGGGTCGTCTGTGCCCATCGCCTCGCCGAAACGTGCGATCGCGCTTGCCGCTACCGGCTCGTTGAAGCGGAGCGCCGGCGGAAGCGTCACCGCGTTGAGCGCGCCGTGCGGAAGGCCGTAGCGACCGCCGAGCGCCTGGGCCATGGCGTGGCCGAGCCCCATGCCGGCCTCCGCGAGCGCCATTCCCGAGCGCATCGCGCCCTCCAGAAGCCGCGTCCGCGCGTACCGGCTGCCGGGATCGTCGACGACCAGCGGCAGCGCGTAGGAGATCGGGCGCGCGCCCGTGAACGCGTGGCGATCGCCTCGTCCGCTCCGGCCCTTGACGTAGAACGCCTCTGCGCTGTGAGCGAGGGCGTTCAGTGCGGTGCCGACCGTCTCCTCACGCGGAAGGCCAATCGTCAGCTCGGGCTCGTAGAGAACGCCGGCGAGCGTTGCGCCGGACCCGCCGCCCCGCATCCGCCTGCCGCTGTCGCGCACGCCGAAGAAGTCGGTCCACTCCGAGCCCGAGTAGGTGGTGGGGACCGAGACCATCGGCAGCCCCGACCCGGCCGAGATCGCCTTCGTGAGGTCGATCGCGCTACCCCCGCCGAGGGCGAGCAGCCCATCGCCGGCACTCGCGGCCTCCACTGCATCGTCGATTCGGTCGGAGGGGACTTCGGACCACACGCCGACGACCTGGACGGGAAGCCGATCGGAAGACCAGCGGTCGCTCGCCACGAGGAACGGCTGCTCGATTCCGAGCGCTGCGAGCAGGCCGGGCAGCTCGAAGAGACCCCAGCGAATCTCCATCAGACGCGCGTGCTTGCGAAGTCGACGAACGCCTCTGACAGGCGCGTGCCGACCCGGCCGCTCGCGCGGACGAGGGAGATCTGACGCGTCGGCTCGAGCCCACGCACGCGAGCTGTGGCGAGCCTGCCGGCCGCCAGCTCCGCCTCGACCGCCGCACGCGAGATGAACGTGACGCCGTAGCCCGCCTCGACGGCGCTCTTCACGGACTCCTGGAGCCCGAGCTCGAGGCGGACGTCGAGATCCTTCAGGCGCGTGCCGAGCTTCCGCAGCTCGTCCTCGATCACCTGCCGCACGCCGGCGCCTTCCTGCATCACGATCAGCGTCTCGTCCTTGAGGGCCTCGATCGCAATTGTCTTGCCGGCAAAGGGATGCTTGGGCGGGCAGACGAGCACGACCTCGTCGCGGAAGAACGGCTCGTAGGTGACCGAGCGGTGGCGCGGCGTCGCGCCCACGATCCCGAGTTCGAGCTCCCGTCGCGCGACCGCCTCGACGACGGTCTGCGTGTCCGAGATCGTGAGCTCGACGCGGACGTCGGGGTTCGCGAGGTGGAACTCGCAAAGGAGCAGAGGCACGACGGTGGCCCCGGGCCCCGTCGCTGCGCCGATCGCGAGCTCGCCGCGGAGCTCACCGTCGGCCTCGCCGGCCACTTCTTCGACGAGCTGGTGCTCGAGGGCGAGGAGCCGCTGCGCGCCGCGATAAAGGCGCACGCCGGCTTCGGTCGGCTCGACGCGCCGGCCCGAGCGGTCGAGGAGCTGCTGGCCGAGCCGCTCCTCGAGGGAGCGGATCTGGAGACTGACCGCCGGCTGCGTGACGCCGAGCCGCTCAGCCGCCTGCGAGAAGCTCTTGAGCTCGACGACCGTGCAGAACGCTGCGAGCTGGCGCGTGTCCATAAGAGAATCTTATGCAAATCATGCTGACGTACCCGCTCGGCCTGATGCACGCCTTCGTTTCAGATCCGACACCCATGGGCGCGTTTTCTCCCGCTAGGCTCGCGGTGGGGAGGAGGTTGGCTGTACCTAAACAAGAGAAGGTGGGTGAAGACCCAGGCGCCCCCGGCCCCGACTACGATCCTGCCGTTGGCGGTGCAGGAGCAGAACCAAGCTGAACACCTCGCAGAGCGGTACGGACGGCTCGCGAGCGAGACGCCCGGCCGCCTCGGAGTCGACGTCGCCATTCGCGCGCTCGACATCGTCCTCGCAGCGTTCTTCGCCCTCGTCGCCCTGCCGGCCATCGTCGTCATCACGTTCGTGCTCCTCCTCACGTCCGGCCGACCGGTCCTCTACCGGGGCGAGCGCGTCGGGCGCGGTGGACGGGTCTTCACGATGACCAAGTTCAGAACGCTGCGGCCCGGCGCGGAGCAGCGCCTCGGCCACCACCTCGGCCCCGCGCTCGTCGAGCGAACCGATGCGGAGGTCACCGGGCTCGGCCGCTGGCTCCGCGCGACCCAGCTCGACGAAGTGCCTCAGTTCTGGAACGTCCTCATCGGCGACATGAGCCTCGTCGGGCCGCGGCCCATCCGCCCTCGGTTCTTCGAGGAGCTCGCCGCTGACCTGCCCGCCTACTGGCAGCGGCTCGTCGTCCGACCCGGACTCACGGGCTTCGCCCAGGTGCGCCGCGGATACGAGACGTCGATGGCCGAGAAGCTGGCGCACGACCTCGAGTGGATCGCGGACCGCTCGGTTCGCCTCTACCTGCGCACGCTGGCAGCCACCGGCTGGCGCGTCTTGCGGCAGTCCCTGCGCGGACTGTTCGGGCGCTCCGCTTAGGCTAGGGCTATGTGCGGGATCTGCGGGATCGCCACTACGGGCGGCGCGGTCGACCCCGCCCGCCTCGCCGCGATGAGCGAGACGCTCGTCCATCGCGGGCCCGACAGCGAAGGGTCATTCGTCGACGGCAGCGTCGGCCTCGCCGCGCGCCGCCTCGCGATCATCGACCTCCAGACCGGCGACCAGCCGATCGGCAACGAGGACGGCCGCATCCAGGTCGTCCAGAACGGAGAGCTCTACAACTACCGCGAGCTCCGGCTTGACCTCGAGCGGTCCGGGCACACCTTCGCGACCACCGGCGACACGGAGGTGCTCGTCCATCTCTACGAGGAGCACGGGATCGACTTTGCCGAGCGGCTACGCGGCATGTTTGCCGTCGCGCTCTGGGATGGCCCGCGGCGCAGGCTCGTCCTCGCCCGGGACCGCTACGGGATCAAGCCGCTCTATTACCGCGAGGCAGACGGCGAGCTCGCGTTTGCGTCCGAGCTCCGGGCGCTTCCGCGCGGCGAGATCGACCTCGATGCCGTCGAGGCCTTCCTCGCCTTCAATTGCATCCCGGCGCCCCTGACGATCTTTCGCGAGACCAGGAAGCTCCCGCCGGGCCATGTTCTCTCGTGGCAGGACGGCCGTCTCGAGCTCACACGGTTCGCCCGGCCTGTCCCGGTCACCGCGGACGACGTTCGCCACGAGGACGAGGCCGAGCTGATCGAGGAGCTGCGCGCCCGACTCCGCGACTCGGTGCGGGCCCATCTCGTTGCGGACGTGCCGGTCGGCGTCCTCCTTTCGGGCGGTATCGACTCTGCGACCCTGACTGCGCTCGCGGCCGCTGAGAGCGCGGAGCCGGTCCGGACGTTCTCGATCGGCTTCGAGGAGCGCAGCTTCGACGAGCTAGCCGACGCACGACTGGTGGCCGAGCAGTACGGCACGCAGCACGAAGAGCTCGTCCTGCGTCCCGACGCAGCGCTCTTGCTGCCGGCCCTGGCCGAGGCATTCGACGAGCCATTCGCGGACTCGTCCGCCCTCCCGACCTACCTGGTCTCCAAGCTCGCTGCCGAGCACGTGAAGGTTGCCCTCTCCGGAGAAGGCGGCGACGAGCTCTTCGGCGGCTACTACACGTACACGGCCGACCTGCTCGCGACGCGGTACGGCACCCTGGCCCGGTTCGCACGCCCGCTCGTCGAGAGGCTGCCCTCCTCGAGCGCGAAGGCGAGCTTCGACTACAAGGCGAAGCGGTTCGTGCGCGCTGCACACCTGCCCCCTCTCGAGCGCCACCACGCGTGGAAGGAGATCTTCTCGGCGGATGCCCGCGCCGAGCTCACCGGGCGGCGCGGCGACTTCGACCCGGTCGACCTTCTCCGGACCCGCTTCGCCGAGACGGAAGGGGCTGAGCTCCTCGCCCGCCTGCAGGACGTGGATCTCGGCATCTACCTCGTCGACGATCTGCTCGCGAAGACCGACCGGGCCTCGATGGCGCATTCCCTGGAGGCGCGAGTCCCCTTCCTCGACCCCTTCGTGACGAACTTCGCGCTCGCGCTCCCGACCGAGCACAAGGTGCGAGGGATGCGCAAGAAGGTGCTGCTGCGCAAGGCCGTGGCCCCGCTCGTTCCTGCGCCGCTCCTTCGCCGCCGGAAGCGCGGCTTCTCGATCCCCGCCGCGGCATGGCTCCGTGGCGAGCTGGAGCCGTTCGCCCGCGACACGCTGTCGTCCGACACGCTCCGCCGGCAAGGGTTCTTCGACCCCGGCGCGGTCCGGCGCATTCTCGAGGACCACGTCTCCGGCAAGGAGGACCTGAGCCGGCAGCTGTGGGGCCTCCTCGCCTTCACGCTCTGGCACGAGCGGCACGTCGAGAATGCCCCACGCGAGACGAGCGTGGCGCAGGCGCTCGCTTGAGAGTCTGGATCGACATCTCGGCCCCGGCGCACGTCCTGGTCTTCAGGCCAATGCTCGGCCTCCTGCGCGGGGACGGCCACGACGTGGAGGTGACGACGCGCGAATACGCCCAGACCCTCGAGCTGCTCGACCAGCACGGCATCGAGGCCACGGTCGTCGGCCGTCACGGGGGGCGCTCGCGCATCGGCAAGGCCCGCTCGCTCCTCTCCCGCCTGGGCGCCCTCAAGCGCTACGCGCGCGACCGGGACTACGACCTGGCCCTCGCCCATGGCTCGCACGAGCTGACGATCACGGCCCGCCGGCTCGGGATCCCGAGCGCGACCACGCACGACTACGAGTACGCAACCCTCCAGCACCATCTCGGCGACCGCGCAGCGACGCGGGTCGTCGTCCCCGAGGCAATTCCGGCCGAGCGCATGGCCAAGTTCGGCGTTCGGCCCCCGAAGCTCCTCCAGTATCCGGGCCTGAAAGAGGAGTACTACCTCTACGACTTCGAGCCCGACCCGGCGTCCTCGACGCCCTGAGCGTCGATCCGGACCGCACGCTGGTCGTCGTTCGCACGCCACCCGACGTCTCGCTCTATCACCGCCGGTCGAACCCGCTCTTCCCGCAGGTGCTGGCACACCTCGGGAGTCAGGAGACCGTCCACGCCGTGGTCGTGCCGCGCTCTCCGGAGCAGCGCGACTACGTCCTCGGCCTCGACCTCCCGTCCGTGATCGTCCCCGAGCGCGCCGTCGACGCCCAGAGCCTGATCGCCCTGGCCGACCTCGTCGTCTCGGCGGGAGGCACGATGAACCGTGAGGCTGCAGCGCTGGGCGTGCCCGTCTACACCACCTACGGCGGCCGGATCGGCGGCGTCGACGAGATGCTGATCCGCGAGGGCCGGCTGCGCCCCCTCACCGACCCGCGCGCGCTCGACCTGGCCAAGAACCCTGCGACCCGCGCGCCGAGAGTGCGGCGCGATCCCCGGGAGCTGCTGAACCTCCTGCTGAAAGCGCGCGAGCCCCTTTAAACTCGCGCCCGCAATCCAGTCAAGGGGAGAGTGATGAGAAAAGCGCAACTCGCGTCGCTGGCAATCGCTGCCGCGGCGCTCCTCACGTTGGTCGCCATACCGGCGACCGCCGGGGACGGGCCCGGCTTCAAGACGTCGCAGCCGGCGATGCTGACCGGTGTCGGCGGCACGACAGTGACGCCCATCATCTCCGTCGGCGACAACGTTGGCGACTACATGTTCGAGGCGATTCCCGACGGGATCTCCTTCAGCAAGATCAACGGCAACGGCACGGCCGACATCCTCGTCAACCACGAGTTGTCGCTCGTCCCGTTTCCTGCCACGCGACAGGACCCGAGCAATGCGCTGCTCAGCGAGATCAGGCTCCACCAGAGGAGCGCCGGTGTCCTCAGGGGGAGGTACGTCATCCCAACCAGCGCGGGGTACCAGCGCTTCTGCTCGAACTTCCTGGTGGGAGCCGAGAATGGCTTCGAGCGTGAGCTCCTCTTCACGAACGAGGAGGCGCGCGACATCATCCTCCGGCAGCCCGACTCCTGGCACCAGCCGAGCGTCCAGCTGACCGAGCCTGGTGCCGAGCAGGGTGGCGTCGTCGTCGCGTACGACGTCAAGAGCGGGGACTACCGCTCGATCTACGGGATGGGGCGTCACAACCACGAGAACGCAGTCGGCGTCCCGGGCTACGGGTACCCGGTCGTCCTCTCGGGTGACGACACCTTCGACGCGCCCGCTTCACAGCTGTTCCTCTACAAGGCCACGAGTGGCAACGCAGTCTGGAACGACCAGGGTGCGCTTTACGCCTTCGTCTCGAACGTGCCAACGGTCAACGACTACGGCGACCTCAGCACGGCGTTGCCGTCGGTCCCGGGCCACTTCATCGAGGTCCCGCGCGCAATCGCGACGGGCAAGATCAACGGCCGCGAGGTCACATCGGCGGACTTCGGCTACCCGAGGCCGACTGACGCGGACCCGTTCCCTTCGCAGCAAACGCTGGCGATGCCCGACGGGCCGCAGTGGGTGCTCGAGCACTGGAGCAATCTCAACAACGTGTTCCAGTTCATCCGCATCGAGGACCTCGCGTACGACCGGACGAACGGCAAGACCGTCTACTTCGCCGACACGGGCGAGCCGCGCGCGATCCCTGATGCGCGGACGACTCGGCTGCGGCGCGGTGGATCGACTACTCGGGGCGCGCACCCGAACGGCCGGCTGTACAGGCTCGTCATGAACTCGTCCGATCCGCTCGGAACGGCGACCCTGTCGATCCTCCCGGGCGCGAACTTCGACGACCTGGGCTACAACAACGCGGCGTCGCCGCATCAGCCCGACAACATCGAGTCGACCGCCAACGCGATCTACTTCCAGGAGGACCCCGGCTCGCACAACGCGCAGCCGCTCTTCCCGGCCGCGACAAACGCCCGTGTCTGGCGCTATGACCTGACGACGGGCATGACGAGAGTCGTTGCCGAGGTCGACCAGTCGATGAGCCCGGTCACGAACAGGGGCACGTGGGAGTCGAGCGGCATCGTGGACGCGTCAGCCGTGTTCGGCCCAGGTGCGTTCCTCGTCGACGTCCAGGCGCACCAATGGGATATGGACGCAGGCGCGGGGAACGATCCCCCGGCCGTGCCCAAGCGTGAGCGCGGGCAGCTCCTTTTGATCAAGGACCCAAACCCGTAAGCGCAACTCCGCGGCGAGCCGCCGGCATCGGTCGGCGGCTCGCTGCGAACCGCTACCCCGTTCGCAGCGCGGCCAAGACGTCGTCGCCGTAGCGCTCGAGCTTCGCGGGCCCGACACCCGGAACGGCGGCGAGCTCGTCGCGCGTGCGTGGGGCCCGACGGACGATCTCGGCCAGTGTCGAGTTGTGGAAGATCACGTACGCGGGGCGCTCCTCCGCCTGCGCGGTCTCCAGCCGCCAGCGCTTGAGAGCGTCGTAGAGCGGGTCATCGGGCTCGACTGCCTTTGCTTTGGGAGGAGCCTCTCGCTTGATCCCCAGCTCGGCGAGAAAGCGGCTCGCCTTCCCGGCCCACGTGATCGTGAGGTGCCTCTTCGCCCGCGTCATGCCGACGTAGAGGAGTCGCCGCTCCTCGGCGATCGCGGCCGCGGTCTTCGAGAGCTTCGACGGCAGCTCTCGCTCCTCGAGCCGCGGTAGGAAGACGGCCTCGAACTCGAGGCCTTTCGCCCGGTGGTACGTCAGGAAATGGACGCCGCGGGCTTCCCCGCCGCTACCGAACCGCTGTTGCAGGTGCGCGACGAACTCCGCCAGTGTCCGCTCTCCGTCATCGAACTCCTCGGCCAGCCGGACGAGCCGAGCGAGGTCGTTCTGGCGCGTAACCTCCCGCTCTCCCAGTCCGTCCGGGATGCGGTCCAGCAGGCCCTGCTCCGTCGCAACGCGACGAACGTGGGCCGAGACCCCCGTCCCGCCCGCGCCGCGCAGCGCCTTCAATAGCTGCCGAGCCGCGTCGCGCGACAGGAGCGCCGCGCCCTGGAACGGGAGCTGCGCGGCCGTGAACGCCTCTTCGAAGTCGGCCGAGCGCGCATTCGTCCGGTAGAGCAGCGCCATCTCCTCGTACGGCACTCCCTCGCCGTGCAGCGCCCGCACCCGCTCGACGAGGTAAGCCGCTTCGGCTTCCGGCTCCGGGAACGACCGCGTCACCGGCTCGGGGCCACCGACGTGTACCGCGCGCAGCACCTTCGCTGCGCCGCCGAGCTGAGGGACGAGCAGGTTCGCCGCTGCCAGGACCTGCGGGGTCGAGCGGTAGTTGTCCTCGAGCCGAACGACCGTCGCATCGGGGAACCGCGCCGGCATGCCCAGCAAGTACTCGGGGCTCGCACCCGTGAACGCGTAGATCGACTGGTAGTCGTCGCCGACGGCGCAGAGCTCGTCGCGCTCACCAAGCCAGCGGTCGAGCAGCGACTGCTGGAGCAGGTTCACGTCCTGGTACTCATCGACGGTGAAAGCGCGGTACCGCTCGCGAACCTGAGCGAGCGCTCCTTCGTCGGCGTCGAAGAGCCGCACCGCGAGCTCGAGGAGATCCTCGAAGTCGACATATCCCTGGTCGGCCTTGCGCCGCTCGTACTCGCGGTAGACGCGCGCCATCAGGTCGGCCGGAATCGGCGGTTCGTGCCCGTCGAGCGAGCGGAGGTACCCGTCCGGCGTGATGCGACGGTTCTTCGCCCACTCGATCTCGGTGGCGAGGTCGCCGGCCGGCCGGAAGCGATAAGGGCGCGGCAGCGTGTTGCCGATGTGACGCAGCGACAGGGCCTTCGAGGCGAGGATGCGCTGCGGCGGCGTCGAGGCGAAGAAGCGGAGCTGCCCGAGCGCTGCGGAGTGGAACGTGCTCGCCCGCAGGCCGTCCACTCCGAGGGCCGCGAGCCGTGCGCGCATCTCGCCGGCTGCCTTGTCGGTGAACGTGACGGCGAGGATCTCGCCGGCGGCGAAAGTCCCCGTCGCGACCTGGTTGGCGATCCGCCGCGTGATCGTCGTCGTCTTGCCCGATCCCGCACCGGCGAGGATGCACACCGGCCCGCGCACGGCCTCGACGGCTCGCCGCTGCTCGGCGTTCAACCCCGCGAAGATCACCTCGGACACCGCCCCAACCTACTGCGGGCGTCAGACGCTTCTAGTGAATGGTCTGTTCCGAAACCGTGTCTTCTTGCGCGACGCTCACGTCCACACGGCGCGGGGTGCGCACCATCATCGAGAGGCGCGAGACGACGTCGAGCGTCTCACCGGCCGCCACGAGGCGTTCGAGCTCTCCCAGCTCCTCCTCCAGCCACACGCCGTCGATCGGCGGCCGGGTCGCGCGCTTGATCTTGAGGTGCTCGGTGCTGGTGATCGTCTCGTTCTCGCCCCAGAGCTCCTCGTGCAGCTTCTCGCCGGCGCGCACGCCGATGAACTCGAGCGGGATCTCCTTGTCAGGCTCCTTGCCGGAGAGGCGGATCATGCTCCGCGCGAGATCCATGATCTTCACGGGCTCGCCCATGTCGAGGACGAAGATCTCACCACGGCCGCCGATCGAACCGGCCTGGACGACGAGGGAAACCGCCTCGGGAGTCGTCATGAAGAAGCGAGTCATCTCGGGGTGCGTGATCGTCACCGGGCCGCCCTTGGCGATCTGCCGCTTGAAGATGCGGATCACGCTGCCGGAGGAGTCGAGGACGTTGCCGAAGCGCACGGCCACGAACCGCGTGGCCACGTCGTCACGCTGGCCGTAGGCCTCCACGATCCACTCGCAGAGCGCTTTCGACTGGCCGTAGACGGCCTGCGCGTTGAGCGCCTTGTCGGTCGAGATCAGGACGAACCGCCGCGCCTCGAACTCGACGGCCACCTCGGCTACGACCTTCGTCCCGAGAATGTTGTTGCGCACCGATTCGAGCGGGTTCGCCTCCATCATCGGCACGTGCTTGTAGGCCGCGGCGTGGAAGACGATTGCGGGGCGGTACCGGTCGAAGACCTGGCGCAGCTTCTCGCGGTTGCCCACGTCGGCGATCACGGGGACGCTGGCCGGGAAGCCGCGGTCGTCCACCAGCTCGCGCTCGATCTCGTAAAGAGCGGACTCGGCCTGGTCGACCAGGATCAGCCGCGCCGCGCCTGCTCGCGCCACCTGCCGGCAGAGCTCGGAGCCGATCGACCCGCCGGCGCCGGTGACGAGCACGGTCTCGTCGCGCAGATACGCGGAGATCGCGTCGAAGTTGACCTCGACCGGCTCGCGACCGAGGATGTCCTCGACCTGCACGGGACGAATCTGCGCCGCCAGGTTGTGGTCGCCGGCGATCAACTCGTACAGGCCTGGGAGCGTCTTGACCGGGACGTGGGCGTCGCGCGCAGCCTCGACGACCTTCTGGCGCACCTCGCCGGCGGCCGACGGAATTGCGATCAGCAGCTCGTCGGGCTTGTTGTCCCGGAGGATGTGCGGCAGCTCTTCGGTCGTGCCGAGAACGCGGATGCCGTGGATGCGGAGGTTCTTCTTGCGACGGTCGTCGTCGACGACGCCGATCGGCGTAAAGCCGAGAGCCCGTGACTTCAGCATCTCGCGGATGACGAGCTGGCCCGCATCTCCCGCTCCGACGACGAGCACCTTCTTGCCGCGCGTGACGAGCCCGCCCGGAGCCGGGCGCTCGAAGATCGTCCGCGCGGCGAGGCGCGTGCCCGCAACGAACGCCAGGAGCAGGAGCCAGTCGATGACGGCGACTCCACGAGGCAGCCGCTCGGTCGAGTCCGGCGGGAAGAAGTAGAGCGTGAAGCCGACCAGGAGCGAGGCGACGGTGACCCCTCGCAGTGCTCCCCACATGTCGCGCGTCGATGCGTACCGCCACCAGCGGTTGTAGAAGCCGAAGGCTGTGAAGACGCCGAGCGTGATGCCGACGACGAGCCCCGTCGTCTGCCAGTTCGTCAGGCGCTCGTAGAAGGGCGGGATGCCGACCGCGGAGTCGAAGCGAAGCTGGAACGCAAGCTGCCAGGCCGCGGCGATCAGCGCAGCATCGGCAATCAGCTGCCAGATCCGGTGGCGGTTCACCGGGCTTCTCATCTGACGGGTTCCAGCGATGCCGCTCTCTTCACCACTTCGACCACTCGCTCCTGCACTTGCGGCCCGATGCCGGCCCAGAGGGGCAGCGCCAGATTCTCGCGGCCGGCGCGCTCGGTCTCCGGAAAATCGCCCTCACGGTGCCCGAGGAACTCGAGTGCCGGCTGTAGGTGCAGCGGCGTCGTGTAGTAGGAAGCCGACGAGATGTCGGCGGCCTGCAAGCCCTCCGCAATGCGATCTCGCTCGGGTGAGCGCACGACGTACATGTGGTAGACGTGGCCCGGCTCGTCGGCGGGCACGTCGCAGGCCTCTCCGAGGCCGAGCTCTGCGTAGCGCCCGGCGGCCTCGCGTCGCGAGCGGTTCCATTCCTCGATCTTCGAGAGGAAGACACGCAGGACGGCGGCCTGTACTTCGTCGAGGCGAGAGTTGTAGCCGACCAGATCGAAGCGCTTCTTGTCGCGGGAGCCGTGAAAGCGAAGCAGGCGGATGCGGTCCGCGAGCTCGTCGTCGTCGGTCGTAACCGCGCCGCCGTCGCCGAAGGCGAACAGGTTCTTGGTCGGGAAGAAGCTGAAGGTCGAGGCGACGCCGGTCGTGGCTACGCCTCGCGCGCCGAAAGCCTGCGCCGCGTCCTCCAGCAACGGGACGCCGAGGTCCTTCAGGTCGTCCAGCGCGGCCGGGCGGCCGAAGAGGTGGACCGGGATGATCGCCTTGGTGCGCGGCGTGATCCGCTTGGCTGCGTCCTCGGGATCGATGTTCAGGCTCGTCGATTCGATGTCGGCGAATACGGGTCGCGCGCCGCGCCGGATGATCGCCTCGGCGGTCGCGTAGAACGTGAACGCCGGGCAGATGACCTCGTCGCCGTCACCGACTCCCATCGCGTCCAGCGCGAGCACGAGCGCATCGGTCCCGTTCGCCACGCCGATCGCATGCCGCACGCCGAGGTATGCGGCGGCCTCCTCCTCGAAGGCCTGGACATTTGGGCCGAGGATGAACCGTCCCGAGTCGAGGACTTCGGCGATTCGCTCCTTCAGCTCGTCCAGCAGCGGCGCGTACTGCGCCCGCACGTCAACCAGCGGGATCTGCGGCACGACGAGCCAGTCTAGACGACCTCCTGTAGCGGAGATACAGGTAGACGGCCCCGGCCACGATCAGGGCTGCGACCGCATAGTCGACGTAGTGCCAGGCCTCGTTGAACCGCTCGTAGCTGCGGCCGAAGCCGTAGCCGATGCCGGCCAGGCCGAAGCACCACGGCATCGTGCCGAGGAAGGTGAGCACCGTGTAGCGGACAGGCTTCACACGGGCGATCCCGGCCGGAATCGCGATGAACGACCGAATCACCGGGAGCACGCGGCCGATGAGGACTGTCAGGTCGCCGAAGCGCTCGAACCAGTGGTCGGCCCGCTCGAGCTTGTCGGGGCCGAGATGCAACCACCGGCCATGCTTCTCCAGGTACGGACGCCCCGCGTACAGCCCGATTGCCCAGCCGATGAGCGAGCCGACGGTGTAGCCGAGCGTCCCGCTCATGGCAACTGCGAAGTAGGCCCAGAAGCCCGGGTCGATCCGCTCGCCGAAGAGGACGACGTCCTGCCCCACGAACGCGCCGGCGGCGAGCGCACCGCCGTAGACCATCACGAGCTCGCTGGCCGCCGGGAGCACGGCGTCGACCAGCATCAAGATGAAGATCGCGTACAGACCGTGATCGCCGATCAGCGACGTGAGCGCATCGGTGATCGACGAGAGGATCGAGGCCGCGGGCACCGAGTGGAGTGTAGTGAGGCCCTAGCTAGCGGCCGGGCCGGCGGACGCTGAAGCGCTGCGTCAGCTCGGTCGGCCCGTACGAGTTGGTCGCCAGGACGCGCACCACGTAGCTGCCCCGACGGGCAAGAGCGTTGCCACCGTAGCGGCCGTTCCAGACCACCTTCCTCGTCCCTGCGCGCATGAAGCGATTCGAGACCGTTCGCACGCGCACACCGGTCGAGGTCTCGATCGACACGCGGACCCGGGCCGGTGCAGCGAGCCGGAAGCCGATGCGGAACGCGGTGCCTCGGCGACGGACCGGGAGGACTCGGTGTGAGACGCGCAGGTGTCCGAGCGTTGCGTTGAGCCAGAAGACTCGCTCGGCCACCGAGTGCTGGCTGAGATTGTCGACGGCGTTGACGACCCAGCGCCACCGGCCCTGGCGATCGACGACCCCCTCTGGAGTACGTCCGTTCCAGGCCAGCTTGTAGACGCCGGGCAGGCGCTCACCGGTCTGCGTCTGGCGCGGGATGCGATCGGGCCCGACGAGGCTGGCCGTGACCGTCGAGGGCCGGACGAGCTTGAACGAGACGGTCTGCACCTCGTCGAGGCGGTCGCCGTTCGGCGACAGGACTTGCTCGGTCGGCGGCGGCGCATGGACGCCGTAGTAAAAGACCATCAGTGAGTCGGACACGGCACGCTCGGGTCGGTCTGACGGGCGGTTCAGCAGCTTGCCGTCGAAGGCCATCGTCGTCGAGCCTCCGGCATCCAGGGCCGAGCCCTGCGCGACGCCGAGCCTGACGAGTGTCTGCGCGAGCTCGAAGTTGGTCATGCCCGACGAGTAGCCGGGCTGGCGACCGTCGACGGCAACGAACACGAGCGAGCCGTCGGGCCGCTGGCCAACGCCGGTGCGGGGATGGCGAAGTGAAAGCTGATTGCTGGAGAAGTCTTCGAGCGCGCGGAACACGGGCACCCCGTCCTTGACGATCAGCGGGCCGCCGCCGATCGCGTCGGTGACGCCTCCCCACTGCGGGCGCAGGATCAGCCGTGCAGTCAGGCTCTGGCCCACGGGAGCCTCGGCTGCGAGCCTTCCTGCCGATGTGCCGCGACCGACGAGCACGGCGCCGTCCCGCGGGATCGGAGTCGAGCCGCCGGGTTTCGCCTGGGTGACGACCCCGGTCAGATCCGTGAAGGGCGCGGCCGGTGGGAAGGGCTGCACAGTGATCTCGACCGTGCCCGTCGCCGCAGGCGTCGCGCTGCCCCACGCCGGGGTGAAAAGCGAGGCGCCGTCATTGCCGGGACGCTGGTTCAGGTTGGTGAGCGGCCGGCGCTGGCTCGAGCCCCACCACTGGCCGAGCATCGCGACCCGCTCGACGACGATCCGGCCGTCGTCGGTGACGCCTACGCTGGAGCGCCCCGAGTACGGCGGGGTCTTCAGGACCCCGTCCTGCATGAGCATCCCGCTCGGCAGGCCCTCGTTCCAGGTGAACAGATCGCCGTTGACGCCGGCGACGGTCGCGATCGAGGAGACCCGCCGCTGCATGGACGTCACGGTCTCGCGGCCGAGGATCGAGCCGTTCGAGAGCACGGGGCGCAGCGCGTAGAGGCCGCCGGGCTTCGGCGCGGTCATGACGTGGATGGCGACCGGCCCGTGCGGGGTGAACTGGACCTGCTTCTCGTACGTCACGCCGGGCGTGAGCACGACCCGGCCCGCAGCGCCCGCGGCGGGCGGCAGGACCAGGGCAAGCACGGCTGCAATGAAGACTCGTTTCACCATGACCCCGCACGAGGCTAGCGCAAGGTTCTGCCGACCTGCGAAGGCTTTACAACTTGCGAACCTGAAACTAGTCGGAGAACCGCTCGAAGAACGTGAGGAGGTTCCCATCACCATCTATGACGGCGAATTCACGCGCGCCCCACGGTTTCTCCTCCAGCCCCGCGTTCGGGTGGACGATGCCGTCCGCCGAGCAGCGCTCGTAGAGCTCGTCGATGCCCACGACGCGGATCCGGAACATCGTCATCGAGTCCTCCGGCTCGATGCCGCTGGGCCCCCAGAAGTGCACCCCGACGTCGTCGCGCTCGACGATCGCGTACTCAGGCTCCACGTGGACGACGTCGAAGCCGAGGTGCTCGCGGTACCACTCTGCGCTGATCGTGGTGTCCCGTGCCGGGATGATCGGCACCGCCATGGTCAGGCGTTCGGCCATTCCTAGTGCCTCCGGTCGACCGCCGCGTGGGTCAGCGCTTCGAGCTCATCGCGCCGGACGTTGCCGTCGAGCGCCTCGACTGCCTGCCGTGCGTACTCGAGAGCCAGCTTGCGCGACTGCTCGAACGCGCTCGTCGCCGCGACCCTGACGAGCGCTCCTTCGAGCGGCCCGCCGGCGAGCGCTGCGCGCACGAACTCGTCCTCGCGCGCGGCCAGGAGCAGGGGCAGCGTCGGCGTTCCCTCGCGAAGGTCGGTGCCCGGGATCTTGCCCGTGTCGGCGGCGTCGCCCGTGCAGTCGAGGATGTCGTCGGCGATCTGAAAGGCGATGCCGAGGGCAAGCCCGAACTCGCCCGAGCCTCCGGCGAGGCTGCAGGCGGCCTCGAAGAGCTTCCCGGTCTTCAGGGCACAGCGCTCCAGGTAGCTCTCGATCGTCGTGTCCGGGTCGTGGGCCTGGCGGCGCTGGAGCGCCTCGCCGCGCGAGAGGGCGACCGCCGCCTCCGCGAGGATCGCCGGGGCGCCGACGTCCCCGGTCGTGGCCAGCTCGGCGAACGCGCGGGCGAAGAGGTAGTCGCCGGTCGTCACCGCCGCCCGTTCGCCGTGGACGCTCCACACGGCGGGCCGGCCATGACGCAGGCTCGCGCCGTCGATGAGATCGTCGTGCACGAGAGTCGCCATGTGGACGAGCTCGATGGAGACGGCTGCCGCCACGGGCGGAGGACGGTCGAGCGGGGCGGCCAGGAAGACGAGCAGCGGCCGCAGGCGCTTGCCTCCGCTGAGCGCCTCCGACCCTGCATCGGCGACGAGGCCGGGGTAGCGACCGACCGCCTGCTCGAGCCGCGCTTCGACCTCGGCGAGATACGCCTCGAGCCCGGGGACGGCGCGGGCGTCCGCCAGGGCGCTCACCGGGCCACTCCTGTGTGCAGCGCGACGATCCCGCCCGCGAAGAGCCTCCAGCGGATCTGCTCGAACCCCGCCTCCTCCATCAGACTCGCCAACTCCCGCGGGCTCTGGGAATCGCCGGACGCTCGCGGGGAGGTAGGTGAACGCCGCTCCGCCCGGGAGCAGCTTGCCGACCGCGGGGATCAGCGCGTCGAACCAGATCTTGTAGAAGGGCGCCAGCAGTCCGCGCGGCCGCGTGACGTCCAGGACTGCGAGGCGTCCCCCCGGCGTGAGGACGCGGCGCATCTCCGCCAGCCCCTCCTCGGCGCTGGCGACGTTGCGCAGGCCGAAGCCGATCGTGACGGCGTCGAACGAATCGTCGGCCAGAGGCAGGTGCAAGGCGTCGGCTTCGAGCCAGACGATCTCGGACGACTTCGGCCGAGCCCGCTCGAGCATCGGGGCCGAGAAGTCGACGGCCGTCACCTCGCCGCCCGCCTCTTGCCCGGCGAGCGCGAGATCGCCGGTCCCGCAGCAGAGGTCGAGAACGCGATCCCCGGGTCGCACGACGGCTCGGGCAGCCTCCCGCCGCCACGCGCCGTCGAGCCCCGCCGTCATCAGTCGGTTCATCAGGTCGTAGCGCGGGGCAATGCGATCGAACATGCGACGCACTCCCTCGGGAGGGAGCGTTCCCGTCTCGGTGCTCACGTTACTCCGAGCCCTTGGAGGCGACCAGGAAGGCCGCGAGCTTCTGGAGGTTCTCCTCGCCGAGCTGCTCGAACGGCGGCATCACGTTGTTACCGAACTCGGATGGGTTTGCGACGTAGCGGACGAAGAAGTCCGCGTTCCGACCCCCGGCTCCGATGTTGGAGAGGTCCGGCGCGCCGACGTTCGACGTCCCGACGCCCAGGTAGGTATGGCAGTTGGCGCAGCCCGCCTTGGCGAAGATCTCGGCTCCCTCGACCGCCTCGGCGTTTCCGACGAAGCCCTGCTTCTCGGACCACTCCGGCACGAGAACGAGGAGCTCAGAGCCGATCGATTCCCTGGCGGTCGCACCCTTGTAGGTCAGGACGCCCATCGCGAGCACGGTCAAGATCGCGCCGACGAGCGCCACCGGCCGGCGCAGGACCCGCCGCTCCCGACGGACGTCGAGGAACGGGAGCGCGATCAGCAGCATCAGCGCCAGCGTCGGGATCCCGACCGTCCCGAGAATCACGGACTCCGGCCACTTGAAGATCCTCAGGAGGTAGAAGAGGAAGTAGAAGTACCAGTCGGGTCGCGGGATGAAGCTCGTCGTTCCCGCGTCGGCCGGCTCGTCGTACAGCTTTCCGAGCCAGCCCGAATCCTCCTCGGTCGGCCCCTCTTCCGCGGTGAACTTCCAGATGACCGCGAGCCCGACGATCATCGACACGACGAGCAGGCTCATGACCGTGTCGTGGAACATCGCGTACGGGTAGAAGGGCTTCCCGCGGGCGGCGACGTCTTCCTTGTAGCGCTTGTGCTGCGCGCGCCTCTCCTCGAGCCGCCGGTTCATCGCGCCTTCCCGCCCCTCGGGCCCGGCGCGACGAGACCCTCCCGTCCTTGCGGCGTGGGCTCAGTCCGGTCCTTCCCGGCCTCGTTCGGCGACCAGGGAGGCGACGTGACGCCCAGCCGGATGACGAGGTAGAGATGCAGTCCGATCAGCGCGAAGAGCGCCCCGGGTATCAGGAGCATGTGCAGCGCGTAGAACCTGGCCAGCGTGTCGGTGCCGATCTCGGCACCCCCGGCTAACACGTTCGCCAGGAAGGGGCCGACGAACGGGCCGGTCGCCTGGAGGTTGATCCCGACCACGGTCGCCCAGTAGGCCGTCTGGTCCCAGGGCAGCAGGTAGCCGGTGAAGCCCTCCATCATCCCGAGCGCGAGGATGAGCACGCCGAGGATCCAGTTCAGCTCGCGCGGATACTTGTAGGCGCCGTAGAGGAACACGCGCCCCATGTGCAGGAACATGAGGATGATGAAGACGCTGGCGCCCCACCTGTGCATGCCGCGCACGAGCCAGCCGAGGGTCACATCGTCCGTGATGTACCGGATCGACTCGTACGCCTTGTCCGGGTCCGGCTTGTAGTACATGGCGAGGATCGCGCCCGTCAGCGCCTGGACCAGGAACGCGGTGAAGGTCGCCGACCCGAGCGTGTGGCCCCAGCTGATGTCGCCGGGCACCTTGCGGAAGAGGAAGTACTTGACGGCGCCGACCAGGCCGGAGCGCTCTTCCAGCCATTCGAGCGGGTAGAGCGCGAGCTTGAGGATCTGCTCCTTGCGCGTGAGAGGTCGGGCCATCAGTGCTCTTCCCAGTGATGCTGTCGAGCTTCTGGGTCGCGAGCACCAAGCCAGGGGCCGCACTCGACCGCGGCCAAGGCCGGTTGCCTTGGCAAGGGCGAGGGTGGGCCCTGGCGGCGCGTGATCGCGGGCCAGAAGCCGGTGAGTATTGCTGCGAGGAGCACTAGCGACCTGGGGGCTCGATCGGATAGAGGAGAGCCTCCGGGCCGTCGACGTGCTGGCCCGGGCCCATCAGGTCGTACTTCTTGATCTTCGCCTCCGAGCCCTTGCCCTCGACCTTGCCGACGCTGTACGTCTTGCTCAGGAAGAGCCGGCCGTTCTTGACCTTGAACTCGTAGCGGTCGAGGGCGCGCACGGGCGGGCCGGCGGTGCGGTTGCCCTCGGCGTCGTACTGGCCTCCGTGGCAGGGGCACCCGAACCCGACCGCAGCCGCCGTCGGGATGCGGCGCACCTCCGTGTTGCCGATCTGCTCCGTTTTCGCCTGGTCGTCGAGCGGAAGGCCGTTCACCTGGACCGGGCACCCGAGGTGGACGCAGCGGCTGGACAGGATCGTGAAGCTCGGCGCGCCGTCGAGCAGGCCGTTGTTGCGCACGTAGGCGGTGCGGCGCGAGACCTCGCCCTGCTCCGGGTCGAGCAGGAAGGTCGTGATCACGAAGCGGTTCTCCGGGAACTGGTCGAGCGGGCCCACGTCCACGTCGTCGGTCCCCTGGTCGATGAACGGGGGCAGGAGGGCGAAGCCGGCGACCGGCAGCGTGACGATGCCTCCGATCACGCCGCCGAGCCCGAGCGTCGCGCCTTCGAGGAACCTCGAGCGCGGGAAGCGGATGATCTCGCCCTCGCCGGGCTCGGGCACCGCCTTCCGGCCGCGGGTGGCCGGACGGGTACCGGGCTCGAGCGCGGGCGGCTCGGCCGAACGGACCGGGCTCGTGACCTCGCGGATCCAGAGGAAGCCGAAGAGCGCGGCGATGGCCGCGCCGATGGCGACGATCAACCAGCCGAGGACGACGCCGACGAGGAGAACGGCGATGCCAACGGCGAATCCCACCGGCCACAGGGTCGGTGCAGGGACGTGCGGGCTGCCGTCTCCGCCGTGAGAAGCCACGTTCTAAGCGGATTCAATCGGTTTCCGAAACCGCGCGTCAACGAAGTAACAGATGACGCGACGAAGCGCGGGGGCGTCTGCCGGGCTTTGGAGCCTGTTTAGCCCTACTTGAGGCAGAGCGTCGCGAGATCCATCGAGTACACCGGGTGCCACATGTAGCAGCCCACCTTCGACGAGACGAAGTCGATGTTGTTCGGGACGCTCCAGGCGACGAGCGGCGCGGCGTTGCGCGCGAGGTCCTCGTCGAGGGCGCCGAACGCGGCGTCGCGATCCTCGCCGACCTTGCTCTGAGCATCGTCCATCTTGCGGTTGTAGACCGGGTCGTTGAAGTACGAGAAGTCGACGTTGTTCGAGGCCTGGATCGTGCGCCCGTCCAGCAGCTTGTTGATGAAGTTCGACGGGTCGGCATAGTCGGCGAACCAGCCCTCGTCCGCGATGTCGAAGGGCTCGCCCTTCACGCCCTCCTTGGTGAACTGGACGCTCCTCGGGAAGGTCCGGATGCTGACGTCGATGCCGATCGCCTTCAGGTTGGCCTGGATGAGCTGCGCGCGCTCCGGGCACGGCGCCTCGTTGCAGGTGTAGAGCACGGCCTTACCGGTCTTGCCGCCCATCAGCTGCTTCGCACGCTCGACGTCCGGCCCGTCCAGCGGGTAGATGTCGGCGTCCTTGAACGCGGTCAGCCCCGGTGGCAGGTACTGGTCGGTTGGCTTGCCGGCGTAGCGGCTGGAGAGGCGGACCAGCCCGGGACGGTCGATTGCGAAGCCGACGGCCTTCCTGACGTTGACGTCGCTGAACAGCGGCCGGGTGGTGTTCAGGGCCAGATAGTTGAAGGCCAGAATCGGCTCGACGAAGAGCTGCTGGTCGTCGGTCCCATCCTTGTCGCTGTCCGGGCCGACCGTTCGACCGAGCTCGTTCGCGGAGGCAGGCGGGATCCCGTCGGCCGCATAGTCGGCCTTGCCACTGCGGATCTGAAGAACGCTCTGAGCCTCGTTGACACCGACCGTGTAGACGATCTCGTCGAGCTTGTGGGGACGGTCACCGGTGTAATTCGGGTTGCGCTTGAGAACGATGCGGCGCTTGGGCGTCCACTCGGAGATGTAGTACGGGCCGGCGGTCGACAGCGGGCGCTCCTTGGCCGGGTCGACGGACGTGTTCATCGGGATCGCGCAGAAGAACCACATCGCGATCCGGTTGAGGAAGTCGGGCGCCGGCTTCGTGAGCTTGATCGTCAGCTTGTTGCCGTTCACCGTGATGCCGGACGCGTGCTGGGCCTTGCCGTCCAGGACCGCCTTGGCGCCGACGATGTCGCTGATGAAAGAGGCCGAGGGGGACTGCAGCTTCGGGTTCAGGTTCCGCTCGAGGACGAACTTGAAGGTCTCCGCCGTCACTTCCTCCGTCGACGGAGGTGAGAACTTGAAGCCGGGCCGCACCGTGAACACGTAGGTCTTGCCGCCGTCCGAGACCACCGGCATCGCCTCAGCGACCTCGGGCTGCAGGCGCGAGCCTTCGGGCGCCGGCTTGTCGGGGTAGTTGAGGAGGGTGGCGCAAGCGGGATACAGCATCTGAACGGAAATCTGGTAGTAGGCAAGAGCCGGATCGACGTGGTCCGTGTCAGCGGACAGGTTGACCCGGAGCGTGCCGCCTTCCTGACCCCCGGCGGTGCCCTTGTCGCTCGAGCCTTCGTCGCCGCCGCACGCCGCGAGCCCGAGTAGCGCGATGCCCACGACGAACATCGCCCACCAGATCGACCGCTTGGATCCCACTTTCGCGCTCATACCTACTAATACGCATCCGTACGCGTTCTAGTTGGTAAAGCTTGCGTTAAGCGTCTGTTTATCTAGAGCGTTCTCGAGGCGCCAGCCGCGACCGCGGCGCTCCAGCAACACGCCCGTCGTCGTTACAGGCACTTGCGAAGGAGTGCTTTCAGTCCCCGCCCCGTGGGCGGGGACCTCCTACTAGTGAGGGGAGCGGCCGTGCCGGTGGTACCGGAAGTACTGGTAGAGCTCGCCGAGCGTCGGGACCGCCGCGAAGATCAGTCCGACGATCAGCATCGCCGTGATGACCTTCTTCCCCTCCGTGGCCGCATCTGCGAGCGGAAGGACGACTGTGAGCAGGTCCGCCATGCGTGCGCGACTTTACCCCACGAGCGCGCGGTGAGCTGCAAGCGCACGAGGGACGGCAGAGGGGTCCTCGGAACCTCCTTCGCCGAGCCCCGCGACCGTCGAGGCCCAGGCCTCGCCGTCGCCCGGCTTCTCCTCGGCGCGGAGGTGCGCGCAGAGGGAGATCAGCTCGGCCATCTCGGCGACCGCCTCGACCGACCCGGTGGCGGCGAGGTGGACGAGGCCCTGCGCGTAGAGGTAGTCGCCGAGCAGGAGCGCGGTGTCGCGGTCGGGCGGCGCGAAGAGTCGCGGCCGCCCGTAGTGCGCGAGGTAGCCCTCGTAGATCGTCTCCACCGACAGGGCGAAGCGCTCCTCGCCGAGCGGCGAGAAGACCGGCTCCTCGACTCGGTCGCCGTCGGCTTTCAGCGCCCCGGCCCACAGGGGGCTCTCGGCCTGGGCCCCGAGCGCGATCGCGCTCCAGACCTCAGCCGTCGAAGAACTCACGTGCGGCCTCCAGGGTGCGGTCGATCTCCTCGTCGCCGTGCGCGAGGGACGGGAACCACGATTCGAATTGCGAGGGCGGGAGGTACACGCCCCGCTCGAGCATGTGCCGGAAGAACGCGCCGTAGCGATCCGTGTCGACGGCGCTCGCCTCGGCGAAGTTCCGGACCGGCTCGGTGCCCATGAAGAGGGTCAGCATGCCTCCGACGCGCTGGACACGGCCCAACGGTGCGAGCCCTTCCTCCAGCCGGCCGCCGACCCAGTCGACGGCGTCGTAGACCGAGACGTCGAGCGTTTCGAGCGCCGCGAGGCCCGCCGCCGTGGCAAGCGGGTTGCCCGAGAGGGTGCCGGCCTGGTACACCGGCCCGATCGGCGAGAGCTGATCCATGATCTCGGCGCGGCCACCGAAGGCCGCGAGTGGAAGCCCGCCGCCGACGATCTTCCCGAGGATCGTGAGATCGGGCCGAACCTCGTACAGCTCCTGCGCGCCCCCGCGCCCGACCCGGAAGCCGGTGATCACCTCGTCGAAGACGAGGAGCGCGCCGGAGGCGTCGCACAGCTGGCGAAGCGTCTGGAGGAACCCCGGCTCGGGCGGGACGACGCCCATGTTGCCGGCGATCGGCTCCACGATCACGCACGCGAGCCCTTCCCCGTAACGCGCGACCGCCAGCCCCGCGGCCTCGACGTCGTTGTAGGTCGAGACGATCGTGTCGCCGGCCGTGCGAGTCGTGACGCCGGCGGTCGCGGGCACGCCGAGCGTCGCGGGCCCAGAGCCTGCCTCGGCGAGCAGCGAGTCCGAATGGCCGTGGTAGCAACCGGCGAACTTGAGGATCCGGTCACGGTGTGTGAAGCCGCGAGCCAGGCGGATCGCGCTCATCGCGGCTTCGGTGCCGGAGGAGACGAGCCTCACCTTCTCGATCGACGGCACCGCGTCGACGATCACCTCGGCCAGCCGCACCTCACGCTCCGTGGCCGCGCCGAAGGTCGTCCCATCCGCTGCCGCCTCCGGACCGCCTCGACGACCTCGGCCGGCGCGTGACCGAGGATGAGCGGCCCCCAGGACATGACCCAGTCGACGTAGCGGCCGCCGTCGGCGGTCTCGAGGTACGCGCCCTCCCCGCGTTGCGCGAAGAGCGGCTCGTCGACGCCGACCGCGCGCATCGCGCGCACGGGAGAGCTGACGCCGCCGGGGATCAGCTCGAGGGCGCGCTTGTAGAGATCAGACCGCGTTCTCAGAGCCAACCGGCCAGCTCTTTCGCCCAGTACGAGACGATGAAGTCCGCGCCGGCCCGTTTGATCGCGGTCAGGCTCTCGACGGCGGCCTGGCGCTCGTCGAGCCAGCCCTTCGCGGCCGCCGCCTTCAGCATCGCGTACTCCCCCGACACGTTGTACGCCGCGATGGGGAGATCGAAGTCCTCGCGCACGGCGCGGATGACGTCCAGGTTGGGCATGGCCGGTTTGATCATGAGCACGTCGGCCCCTTCGGCCACGTCCTGCTCGCATTCGCGCAGCGCCTCGCGCACGTTCGCCGGATCCATCTGGTAGCCGCGGCGATCGCCGAACGCCGGCGTCGACTGGGCCGCCTCGCGGAACGGCCCGTAGAACGCCGACGCGTACTTGGCCGCGTACGAGACGATCGGCGTCTGCTCGAAGCCGGCGTCGTCGAGCGCCTCGCGGAGCGCGGCCACTCGGCCGTCCATCATGTCGCTCGGCGCCACGACGTCGGCCCCCGCTTCGGCATGGCTGACCGCTGTACGACCGAGCAGCTCGAGCGTCGCGTCGTTCTGGACCTCGCCGTCCTCGATCAGGCCGCAATGACCATGGGCCGTGTACTCGCAGAGGCAGACGTCGGTCATGAGCACGAGCTCGGGGAACCGCGGGCGCAGCTCGCGGAGCGCGCGCTGGACGATGCCGTCGGAGTCGTAGGCGCCCGAGCCCTCGTCGTCCTTCTCCTCGGGGACGCCGAAGAGGATCACCGCCGAGATCCCGAGCCGAACGAGCTCCTCGACCTCGCCGGTCAGATCGTCGATCGAGAAGCGGCCGAGCGGAGGGAGCTCCTCGTTGCGCAGGGTCTCAGGCCCGACGAAGAGCGGCATCACGAAGTCGTCGAGGTCGAGCCGCGTCTCGCGGACGAGCGCACGCAGCGCCCCGGTGCGGCGCATCCGCCTCAGCCTGGTGTCGGGAAACGAGCTCACGGCGCCAATGTTCGCGTTTCCGCCGTGTCCTCGGGCGGCACAGGCTCCAGGGGCCTCGTCTGCTCGACCTCCACCTCGACGGGAATCGGGCCCGCGCGCCACGGCTCGAGCTCGATCCGCTCGGAGAAGAACTCCCAGATCGCGCGCATCACCGCGAGGAGCGGAAGCGCGACGAACACACCGGGCACGCCGTAGAGCTCGGCACCCGCGAGCAGCCCGAAGATGACGAGCAGCGGGTGCAGCCGCAGCGCGCTCCCCATCAGCTTGGGCACGACGATATGCCCCTCGATCTGATGGATCGCGAGGAAGAGGAGGAGGATCCACAGGCCCGAGATGGGGTCGACCACGAGGCCGTAGACAACGGCGGGAACCCCGCCGAGGACCGGGCCGAGATAGGGGATGAGCTCCGTGACGGCCGCGAAGGCTCCGAACAGGACCGCGTACTTGTCGGCCCCGGGAGCCCATCCGAGGGTGCCGAGCAGCCACATGCCGACGCCGACGCTCGCGCCGATCGTCAACGAGACCAGCACCTGCCCGCGGACATAGCCGGCCAGGGCCTGCTCCATGCGGATGACGAGGCCCGACGTGCCGGCGCGAGGCGGAAAGCGCCGGTCGGCCGCCTTCGACAGGCGACCCATGTCGAGAAGCATGTAGACGGAGACGACGATCACGAGGATCAGGCTCAGAACCAGCCCGAAGATTCCGATCGCCGCCCCGCGGATGAAGTCGATCGCCTGGGTCGTGTACTTCTCGACGTCCGCGTTCTTGAAGTCCGTCGCGATCTCGTCGCCCTGCTCGCGGACGTCCAGACGTTCGAGCCCGTGGTCGTCGAGCCAGAGCTGGAGGTCGTCGACGCCCTGCTCGAATCCCGTCTGGCCGGTCTGTCCGTCCTCGACCGTAAGGTAATTCTCGATCCGATCCGCCGCTGATTGCGACTGGTCGATCACGACGAGGCCGATGGCGAAGATCGCCACGGTCAACGCCGCAGCGAAGCTGAGGTAGACGATCGCGATCGAGAATCCACGTGGAATCCAGAGGCGAGTCAGGGCCCGGACGAGTGGGTCCAGCAGGAGCGCGATCAGGCCCGCGACGAGAAAGATGAACACCGCGTGAACGACCTGGCTCGCCATGAACCAGAGGAGCAACGCGAGCAAGGGGAGCCCGACGAGCTGAATCCAGCGCGGGATCTGGATCGTCGGCGCCCCGCCGGCCATGGAGGCCATCGTAGCGCGCAAGTGGTGGCTCTCAGGCCCCCGCCCTGGGACTGGTCCTTTGCCGAGGATGGCAACCTCGCACTGGACCGTCACGAACTCTGGGAGGAATCCCGCTTACAATCGGCACCTTCGGTGTCACGAACTCAGCTATCCACAGCCGCTTTGCAATCCGTACCGACCTCGGTTAGCGTGCCGCGCATGCCCTCGCCCCGAGCCCCCGGGCAGGCGCGCCGCAAATTGCAGGCTCGAGCGCAAGCGAGACGCAGGCAACGTCGCATCGCCGGTCTGATCGCAGCTTCCATCGCTGCGCTGATCACCCTGCTCTTGACCGCGTTCGGGTCCGGCTCGCCCGCGCCCGCGCCGACAGCCGCGCCCGCGCCCGCCAACCGCCTGCTCCCGGCAGGCCCGCCGCAGCCGCAGGTGGTCGCGCTGCGTGGCTCGCTCCGCGTTCAGCTGCCGATCGACCAGAGTCGCGTGACTGCCATCGGCTACCACGCGGCAGGCGAGGGCGCCCTCGCTCTGGAGCCGATCGGGCGGCAGGCGAACGAGGGGCTCTTCTCGCGGGTCGTGCGGCGGCTGTTCGGCGGCGCCGAGGGCGGTCTCACGTACTACAAGCTCGGCGGCGAGAGCGGAGCCGACACCAGCTCGCTCGACGTGGGAGCCCCACCCGAGACAGACGTGTACTCGCCGGTCGACGGCACGATCGTGGGCATCACCCCCTACGTCGTCAGCGAGAAGACGCTCGGCGCTCGCATCGACGTGCAGCCGGCCGCAGCTCCTTCACTCGTCGTCACGCTCACCCACCTGCGGCCCGACCCCGCGCTCTCGGTCGGCTCCTCGGTAGCCGCTGCGCGGTCGAAGATCGGCTCCGTGCTCGACTTCTCGCGCGTCGAGCGCCAGGCGCTTGCTCGGTACACGCAGGACGCGGGGAACCACGTGTCCGTCGAGGTCCATCCGGCGGCCACCCTGGCACTTCCCTGAAGCTCCTCTTCGTCGCCGATGTGAACGGCCGGCCGGGAATCGAGGCGGTCGAGACGCTGCTGCAGCCCCTGCGTGAGGAGCGTGGAATCGACTTCTGCGTCGTGAACGGCGAGAACGCCGCCGACGGCCTCGGCATCACTCCGAAGCTCGCGGACAAGCTGCTCGCCGCCGGCGCCGACGTGGTCACGCTCGGAAACCACACGTGGAGGCGCAGGGAGATCGTCCCGTACCTCTCGGGAACGGACCGGGTGATCCGGCCCGCGAACTACTCGAAGCACGCGCCCGGCCGCGGGCTCACCGTGGGGTCGACCGCCGACGGCACGAAGGTCGCGGTCATCAACCTCCTAGGCAGCCTGTATCTGGAGCCGATGGTCTCGGCCTACGAGATCGTGGACGACCTCGTCGAGGAGGCTCTGCAGGAGACGCCGATCGTGATCGTGGATTTCCACGGCGAAGCGACGAGCGAGAAGGTGGCCATGGCACGCTGGCTCGACGGCAAGGTGACCGGCGTCTTCGGCACGCACACGCACGTCCAGACGAATGACGCCCGGGTCCAGCCGGGCGGTACGGCGGCGATCACCGACGCGGGGATGACAGGCCCTCACGACTCCGTGATCGGGGTCGTGGCCGAGCTCGCGATCGACCGGATGCGGACGGGGATCCCGGTCAGGTTCGCGACCGCCGACGGTGACGTCCGCCTCGAGGGCGTGGTCGTCGAGTGCGACGGCTCAGGTCGCGCGACCGCGTGCGAGGCCGTTCGCGTGCCGCTCTCGTAACCCCAGAGCGAGGACGGCGAGGAGAGCGAGCAGGACGAGGTCGCGCACGAGAACGAGCCACGAAGCGGTCGGGTCGAACTCCAGCGCGAGCTCCCAGTAGCGAAACGGAAACCAGAGCTGCGTCAGGGCCAACGCGGCTGCGAGCAGGCCCGACGCCGCGAGCCCACGACGGCCCCGAACCAGCGGGACGACCGGGATCAGCCAGATCAGGAACTGCGGTGAGAGCACCTTCCCGAGCGCGATGAACGCGGTCAGCACCGCCGCGCAGGCGAGGACGAACCGCTCCTTGTCCGCAGGCCCCCTGGCGAACGCGACCCAGATTGCGACGAGCACCGCCACCTGGACGAGGGCCTGGAGCATGGCCAGCACGTCGGGCAGCGTCCCGGCCAGGTTCTGGGAGCCGTGGCTCGAGTTCATCGTGATGTCGAGCCCGAAGGCCTGGTGGGCGGCGAGCAGGAAGGCGGAGCCGATGCTCTCGATCTGCAGCGGACGGGATGCCTGTCGCGTGAGGCTGTCCCAGACGCCCCCGGGTGAGAGCACCAGGAAGGGGAGCACGACGATCGCCGTCGCGCCGGCCATGATCGCGCCGCAGCGCATCGCCTCACGGCGCCCTTCGCGTTTCCAGACGTACGCGAGAGCCAGCGGCGCCAACACCGCCGGGTAGAGCTTGGCGGCGATGGCCAGGCCGAGCGCGCCGTGGCCCAGACGCTCGCGTCCCGAGAGGAGAGCGGCGAGAGCCGCACGCGGTGAGCGCCGCCGGCCAGAGGTCGAAGCGCGAGAGGACGACGGAGCCGGCGGCGAGCGGGGCGAGCGCCACGAAGCCGAGCGCCGCGGCCAGGCGGCGAGCGCCGGCGCCGAGCCCAGCCAGCGCTGCCGCGACGAACGCGACGAGCGCCAGGCCGCACACGGCCATGAAGCCCTCGAAGCGCCGGGTGAACGTCTGGAAGTCGGCGTCGCCGAGCGCCGGGACGACGAAAACCGGTAGCGCCCCCGGCGGGTACTCGAGCCCGAAGTCGCGGTACGGGACTCGTCCGTCGTCCATCGCCGTTCCGTAGCGGTGGTAGACCGGCGTGTCCACGATCTGGTCGCGCTTGTAGAAGCCGCGGTGGATGAGCGCCCACGACGTGAGGAAGAGGACCGACGCGAGGCCCGCCGCCAACGCGGCGAGCAGCGGCTCAACCGGACGCGACGGGCTCGGGACTGTCATCTGATGCCAGCACTGCGTAGGCGACGAAGGGCAGGAACCACGGGATGTAGAGGTAGAACCAGTGCGTCAGCGTCAGCTCGAAGCCGATCAGGATCGCTCCGGTCAGCGCAGCGAGCTGGAGGACGGTCTTGCGGCGCGGCCAGAAGAACGTCGCAACCGAGCCGACGAGCAACAACACGATGGCCACGGGCTGCGCCTTGCCGAGGTCCGGGATACCCCCGGCGTGGTACTGGCCCCAGCCCCAGATCGAGAACGGAGAGTCGCGGCCCACCTGCCAGCCGAAGGTGCGGTCCCAGAACACGCGCGCGGCGTGCAGGGGGTCCGGCTCGAGGAAGAGGATCCAGAAGCAGCCGATTGTGCCGAGCACGAAGCCGGCGGCGAATCGGGCCTTCGTGCTGATCGCCCGGGGCTCGCCGTAGGACGCCCAGAGCGGCACGAGGAGCAGGGCGGCGAACTTCGTCCAGGCCCCGAGGGCGAGGAAGATGCCGCGCCCCCACGGCGACGTGGCGAGCCAGAAGCCGAAGACGAGGAGGGCGGGCATGATCGCGTCGTTCGTGTTCGAGTTGGACACGTACTGGGTGAACGGATTGGCCGCCCAGGCGAAGGGGAGCGCAGCGCCGAGGTAGTGGCCGCCGAACCGCAGGCCGACGAGCATGAGGCCGAAGATCGTGATCAGGTCGAACGCGATGGCCGTCGCGTGCGCCGCGGGCAGCTTGTCCCAGCGGCCGCTCCACCCGAAGACCGCGTAGCCCGGCACGTAGGCCTCGTATGCCACCGGCCCATAGGTGTCGCCCCGCTCGTTGGCCGACTCGCACCGGCCGTTCGTCTGGACTCGCTCGCGCACGCGTCCGTCCGCGTCCTCGGCGCCGCACTTCTTCAGGTCGCCCTCGGCCGGCATGTGGCCGTAGGGCATCTCGCCGTTCGCAATCCGCTGCGCGCCGATGACGCTCGCGTATCCGACGTCGATCACGTTCGAGTCCTGCACGTTGAGCCCGACGCGGAAGCCGGCGAGGAAGACCGTGAGCGCTGCGAGCAGCCAGACGGGCCACACCGGAGGCGACGCGCGCGTGGGGCCGCGAACGGTGATCCAGACCATGCGCGCGAGCAGGTAGGCCATGGGTGGGTAGGCAAGCGGCACGCTCGCGAAGATGTCCCCGTCGTTGAAGTACCAGAGCGATACCGAGAAGGAGAGCAGGACGAGCAGGTCCAGGTTGCGGGCGGAGCGCAGACGGCGGAAGTCCAGGAGCCCGGCCAGGAAGACGGCACAGAACCCGAGCCAGATGACGGGGCTCTCGAGCTGGCTGCCACCGAAGGCACCGGGGTACCCGCGCGCCATCCTCCAGGCCACCTGTGGCCCCGTCCAGGCCTCGGTCACGACCTCGGTCTTGTCGTCGACCCGGCCGGTCGCGATCTGACCCGCGCGCCGGTCCCAGGCGTTCACCTCCCAGTCGTGGCGCTTCGAGTCGTACCTGGCGTCCGTCGTCGTGTTCGACTTGGAGTAGCGCGCCACCCAGTCGGCGACTTTCGTGTCTTCCAGAAAGGCCTTGGTCGCGCGGGCCTTGGTCAGCTCGGGGCGATCCTCGACCGGGGCGAACGGCGTCTGGACGAGTCGCCCCTGCGCGTCGTACGTGGGTCGGGTCGGCGTGGTCGCCGCGGTCGCAGTTGGAGCCGCGACGGCGGCGAGGAGAAGCGAGAGAAGAACGGCGCGCCGCACGGCGGCTAACGCCGCCGGAACGACCAGAGCTTGTTGCCGACGAAGTTGATCGGCATCACGAGCACGACGGCGATCGCCTGGGCGACGACTTTCCCGATGCCAAATGCAACGAACGCTGTGAGGAGAATCTCGTTCGCCGCGAGGGCCACCACCGAGACGACGAAGAAGCGCAGGCCCTGGTAGGCGATGTGGCCACGCTGACCGCGAAACGTCCAGATCCGGTTCCACGTGTAGTTGTTCGTGACGGCGACGAGGAAGGAGCACGCTGCGGCCAAGCTGTAGTGCAGCCCGGCCTCGATCAGCACCACGTAGACCGCCAGGTTGACGACGTACCCGGTCGCGCCGACAACCGAGAACTTCGCGAGCTGCACCCAGTTGGCGGGGCGACGGAGCGCACGTCCGGCGCGGCGGCGGGCCTGCCCGAGCGAGGACGATGCGGCTGCGGGCTCGTTCGTCACCGGTCGGCGAGCGTACCGGAGGCGCCGCCGCGAAGGGAGCGGCCGTGAGCGCGATAGAACTCGAGCTCCGCCGTGTCGAGCAGCGTGAGCGGCGAGTCGATCTCCACGTCCGCGGCGACATTGGCTGCGGCGGCCATCGGCAGGAAGCGGTTTTCGCCGTCTCGGCAGAGCACGTCCAGGCCGAGTGGACGGTCGGCATCCGCCTCCAGGATCACGTCGACCACGCGGCCAACCTCGATCCCACCACGCAGCACGACCCGCCTGTTCAAGAGGTGGTTCGTCTCCATCACCGCACCCTCTTGCCCGTGACCCGCTGCGAGAAAACTCATTGAACTGCGAAACCCTGTTCGCGAGCCGGATCCTCCCAGTGGACGTCGACTGACTCCACCCGCGCACCCGCCGGGCCGCGACGGCACCACTCGACCATCGTCTCGACTCTTTCTTCAGGCCCCTCGAAGACCGCCTCGACAGCTCCGTCCTGCAGGTTCCGCACCCAGCCGGAGACACCGAGCGACCGTGCCCGGTCACGCGTCTCGACGCGGAAGAAGACGCCCTGCACGGACCCCTGCACGCGGACGTGCGCCCTCTTCATCGCGGGAATCCACCCTCGCCGACCAGCGGCACGAACCGGCAGGGCACCGAGCGGACGATCGCCGGCCCCTCGGGGCTGCGGATGATGAGCTCGAGGCGCTGCCCGCCACGCGCGCCGACCGGAACGGCAAGACGCCCGCGCGGTTCGAGCTGCTCGTAGAGCTCTTTTGGCATACCTGGCGCGGCAGCCGCGACCGCGATCGCGCCGAAGGGCGCCTGCTCGGGGAGTCCCAGGGTTCCGTCACCCTCGTGGACGCGCACGCGTTCGTAGCCGGCCGCAGCCAGGTTGAGCCTGGCCTGCGCAGCGAGCTCCGGGATGCGCTCGATCGTGAAGACCTCGCCGGCCAGCTCTGCGAGCACGGCGGCCTGGTAGCCGGAGCCGGTGCCGACGTCGAGCACCCGCTCGTTCCCGCCCAGCGCCAACGCCTCGCAGATGCGCGCGACCATGTACGGCTGCGAGATCGTCTGACCGTGGCCGATCGGCAGAGCCGCGTCGTCGTACGCGCGAGACCGCTCGCCCTCCGGAACGAACACCTCGCGCGGGACGCGCTCCATCGCATGGAGGACCCGCTGGTCGATGATGTCGCGACCTCGTAGCTGGTCGTCGACCATCCGGGCGCGCGCGATCTCGGTCGAATCAGGCGACATGAGCGGCGGCACGCATCGAAGCGGGAGGCTCGACTCCAAAGTGGCGCAGGACCGCGGGCGCCACCTCGACGATCGAGCCGGGAGGGTCCAGGCCGACCGCAAGCATCGGCACCTCCGAGTCGCCGACCTCGAGCGAGCCGTGACTGCCGCCGCCCGCGTGGTGGCCGCCGCCCAGGTCCGCGAACTCGAAGCCCGGCGCGGCGGACACGATCAGGTCGCCGGCGTTCGGATTGTGCAGGGCGGCCCACGAGCGTTCGAGCGCGTCCGGGTACGGGAGCAACGACTCGTCGCCGCGGGTGGAGAACCCGCCGTCGGTCCTGACGAACCGAAGCTCCTCGCCGGCGCGACGGGCGACGGCCTCGTCGCCCTCGAGGTAGAGCACGACTTCGGCGCTCTGCTCTTCATCGAGGCGCCGGGCCAGCTCGTGGGTCTCCGCACGACAGCTCGGGAGGCGGTACACCATCGCGGCGCGGTTCGAAGCCGTCACCGCCAGCTCGGCCGAGCCTCGGCCGGGCCGGAAGAGCGAGAAGCCGTCGAACGCGGCCTCCAGCCGTACACCGCGATCCACCTTGGTCTGGCCGTGGTCGGAGCAGACGAGCACCGAGTAGCGCTCGAGGAACTCGTCCGCACCGCCGGCGGCATCGAGCAGGGCGGCGACGGCGCGATCGGTGCGCGTGAGCGCCGCTTCCGCGCCTTCGGGCCCCTCGACGTGCGACGCGTAGTCGTAGTCCGGCAGGTAGTAGACGAAGAAGTCGAAGCCGTCCCGGGTCACGAGCCAGCGGCCGACGCTCGCCGCGTAGTTGTCCACCGAGCCGCCCGAGCGGGCGCGAACCGCGAGCGGCGCGCCGGTCACGTCCGACGCGAACACGTTGAAGTAGTAGAAGCGGCGCGGGCCGTACACCGTGCGCCTGACGCCGGGAAGCGTGGCCGTGTGCTCCGTCCGTCCCCGGTAGCAGACCATGTTCACGGCCGCCGTCACCTGCCCGGCGTCGTCGAGCGCCTCGAACACGGTGAGCGCGTCGGGGGAGAGGTGCTCGGCGTTCAAGTTGAAGACTGCGTCGCGGATCGATTGGGCCGTCCCGGCCGCCCGCAGCGCGCGGAAGGACGATCCGTACTCGACCAGCCGCTGCTCGCGCTCGTGGTACCAGACCAGGTGCGGGATCCGGTGCACGTCAGGATGCGCGCCCGTTGCCAGCGACGAGAGGCAGACCGGAGTCAGAGAGGGAAACGTGGTGACGGCGCGCCGGTAGGACCCGTTCTCGGCCAGGACGGCGAGCGCCGGAGCCGTGCCCCGCTCGACGGCGCGCTCGAGCATCGCGGGCGTCAAGCCGTCGATGACGATGAGGACGAGCTTCTGCGCCGCCACCAGCTAGTCGCGCGCGAGGATGCGCAGCCCCGCGTAGCGCCGGCTTCCGGTCCGGCGGAGCCGTAGCGCCAGCGCAGGCAGGACGAGGGCTTCCAGGTACCCCACTCCAGGGATGAGCGCGAGCAGCCCGAGGAGCAGTGCGGCGAGCACGAGGAGGGCGGCAGTTGCGACCCGCGCACCGCCGCGAGTCAGAGCGCCCCGTGCAAGCGCACCGGCGCCGAAGGCTCCGGCGAGGCCGCCAGCGGCGGCACCGACAGCTTCCTCGACATCAGCCACGGCGAGGCCGAGCGCTACACCTCCGGCAGCAGCAGCCACGAGCGCGAGCGCCAGGCCGAGCCGAGCGCCGGCGAGCAGGGCTGCGGCGAGCACCCCGACGCCGGCTCCGAAGCCGACGAAGACCCCGATCGTGTACAGATCGCGCACTTAGCTGCCAAGTGTACGGGGAGGTTTAAAACCTCGATTCGAGGCAACAAGCCCCCTTGGATGCCTGGTTCGCATCCGGGCCGCAGCCGGAACTTCCAGAGACCGCTACTCGTCTTCTTCTCCGCCAAGCGGTCGGGCCAAGCCCGGCGCATGGACAGCCTGCTCGACCATCTGGCGAGGAAGGAGCGAGACCGCCTCCGGGTGGTTCGCGTCGACGTCGAGGAAGATCCGACGACCGCGCGCCGGTTCCGCGTCCGGAAGGTGCCGACGCTCGTGCTCGTCAAGAACAAGCGAACGGTCGCGCGAGTCGAGGGCCGCGCCAAGGCCGCGGATATCGAAGAACTCGTGCAGCCGTACTTACGCGCGGACCGTACGGAATCCAAAACTGCTCGAACTCAGTAGTTTTCCATGACCAAAACGAAGGAGGAACGATGAGAAAGCTCGTATTCGTCGGTCTTGTCGTCTTGGCTTCTGTGGCCCTGGCTGCGACCGCGTTCGCCGATCGAGGCAAAGGAGGGGGCGGGGGCGGCAACTTCCGGACCGGCCTGACCGGATTCCAGGAGACTCCTTCGGAGTCGACCCCGGGGCACGGTTCCTTCCGCGCCAGAGTCGTGGGCAACGAGATCCGCTACACGCTCCACTACGAGGACTTCGAGGCGGCCGAGGGCGCCACGACCCAGGCGCATATCCACTTCGGGCAGCGCGGCGTCGCTGGTGGCGTCAGCGCATTCCTTTGCGGGCCGGCTGGGGCGAGCGACAAGCCTCCGTGCACCCCGACCGAGGGCACGTTCGAAGGCGTCATCGACGCCGCTGACGTCATCGGGCCGTCGGGGCAGGGCATCGCGGCCGGTGAGATGGCCGAGCTCATCCGCGCGATGCGCCACGGCTACACGTACGCGAACGTCCACACGGCGACCAACCCGGCCGGCTTGATCCGCGGCCAGATCGCCCACAGGCGTCACGGGCACAACAAGTAACGCGAAGGACGAATAGCTTGTCTCGAGAGCCCGGCGCGCGCCGGGCTCTCGTCTTTCAGGCTTCGATACGGCGGATGACCGCGAGCCCGAACTCGGCGGCGCGGGCGCCGTCGACGACTCGGTGGTCGAACGTGAGCGCTATGTAGCCAACGGGCGCAATCTCGACCTGGCCGTCGCGGACGACCGGGCGCTCGGCGACGCGCCCGACGCTGAGGATGCCCACCTCGGGGTAGTTGACGATCGGCGTCTGGAACAGGCCCGCGAGCTTGCCCGCGCTCGTGACCGTGAAGGTGGAGCCGCGGAGCTCCTCGGGCTTCAGCGATCCGGCCCGGGCGGCCTCGGCCAGACGCGCAGCCTCGGCGCCCAGCTCCTCCAGCGAGCGGGTGTCGCAGTCGCGCACGACCGGGACGACGAGGCCGTCGTCGGTCTGAACGGCCACGCCGAGGTCGTAGCGATCGAGGTAGACGATCTCGTCACCCTCGAGCCGAGCGTTCAGCTCCGGAAACTCCTGGAGCGCCTCGGCGCACGCCTTGAGCACGGTCGGGACGAGGAGCTTGAGATCGACGTTCGAAAGGTCGCACTCCTCGACCCACGTGACCGGCGGCACCTCGCGGTGCGCGCGGGCCATGTGCTCGGCGATCAGCCGGCGCACCCCGCGGAGCGGCTCACGCCGTCCCTCCGCGACAGGTCCAGGGGCCTGTCCCCCGGACGTGCTGACTCCGCGCACGTCCTGTTCGGTCACTCGCCCCTGGGGGCCCGTTCCCTGGAGGGATTCGAGGGCGACGCCGAGCTCCTGTGCCAGGCGGCGCACGAGCGGCGTCGCGCGCACTTTGCCGGACGGGACAGGTCCCGGGGCCTGTCCCCTGGACGGGGCCGGGGCGGGCCGCTCCGGAACGGCGCCGTCGGTTCCGATCACGACCAGCACCGTCCCTACCGGGACGACAGCGCCCTCCTCGACGAGGATCTGCGCGACCTCCCCGGCGGCGGGCGACGGGATCTCGACCGTCGTCTTGTCGGTCTGGATCTCGACGAGCGGCTGATCCTCGGCGATCTCGTCACCCACTGAGACGAGCCAGCGCGCGATCTCGCCCTCGGTCAGACCCTCGCCCAGATCGGGCAATTTGAACTCGTAGGCCACGGTCGGCGGAATCTACCGGGGGAGGCCGACCCAGGCATCAGGCGGCACGATCAGCATCCGCAGGCCGCCCTCGACGCGCCAGAGGGAGACGGCCTGCTCGTCCCCGGCGAGCTCGGGCGCGACCTCGCGCGGCACGTAGCCGACCTGCACCGTCCGCTCTTCGTTCCAGACCGCGACTGCGTTCGGGTCGTGGGGGTTGTCGGGCTCGGGAACGAACGCGAGCAAGTGACCGGGGTCGAACGACGGATCGTCGAGCGCCTCGGGGCGGAACGAGACTCCCGCCACGGGGAGGACCCGGATGCGTGGATCCTCCCAGGCCACCCGTTCACCGGTCTCGGCGTCGCGCAGGTGGTAGCCCGCGTTGCCGCGCTCCATCCAGAGTCGAAGACGCTCGGTCAGAGCTCGGCCGAGTAGCCGCGAATCGCCCGCTGGTAGCGCGCCATTCCGGGCGCGTCGGCGCGGAAGAGACCCTCGACGAGCTCCCGGAACGCGTCCGCCTGGTGACCGCTCGACCAGCGGGTGAGGGCCAGGAACACCCGAAGCGCGGCGTGGTCGGGAAACCGCGTCACGGCCTGGCGAAGAACACGCTCCGACTCCTCGAGCTCACCGACGTTCCGCAGGGAGCTCCCCAGACCGAGCAGCGCGCCCAGGAGGTCGTCGTCCTCGAGACCACCCTCGATGGCCGCGCGGTACTCCGGAATCGCCTCGGCCTCGCGCCCTGCCGTGTCGTGTGCAAAGGCCCGCTCGAGCGCCTCCGACCCGGCGCCCATGTCAGGCGGCCTCCGAAGATCTGTCGAGCGCGAGCCGTGAACTCAGCGACCTCGTTCTCCGGTGGGCCATCCCCGCTTGCGAACATCGCCAGCTGCAACGCCGGGCCGTACGCGTCATGCGCCGTCATCGACGCCCTTGTCACCGGCTGGACGACGAAGTGAATGTGAACCGGCTGACCGCCTGCGTGTGACCACAAGCACACATAGACCTGCTCCGCCGACACAAGCTGGTCGACTGCCGCCGCGACGCGTTGAAGGAGAGACCCGAGCGCCTGCGCCTCGGCGTCGGCTCAACTCCGCAACGCGAACAACATGGCGCTCAGGCTTCACGATCAATGTCCCAACGCCCAGTGGCCCGACGCAGTGCTCCACGATCCAGCCGCTCTCCGTCAGGACCCGGCCGCCTGGCAACGGGCGCCGCCCCTCCGCCAAGTCGCAAGCGAGACAGCCCTCCACGACTCAGAACTCGAGCAGCTTCTCGACCGCGTCCACCACGCGCTCGACGGACGGCATGTACGCATCCTCGATCTGCCAGTACGGGTACGGCACGTCGTAGCCGGTCACGCGCAGGACGGGGCCCTGGAGGTCGAGCATCGCCTTCTCCGCCAGGATCGCCGCCAGCTCGGCCGCGTACCCGCACGTCCGCGGCGCCTCCTGGATGAGCACGACCCGGCCCGTCTTCGCCGCCGCCGCGAGCAGAGCCTCTTCGTCGAGCGGCTTCAGCGTGCGGATGTCCAGGATGTGCACCGAGGCCCGGCCCTCGAGCGCGTCGGCAGCTCGCTCGGCGAGCGGAACCATCGACCCGTAGGCGACGAGCGTCACGTCGTCGCCCTCGCGAACGACCCGCGCCTGTGCCGAGGGGCACCACGTAGTCGCCCTCCGGCACCTCGCCGCGCATCGTCCGATAGTGCAGCTTCGGCTCGAAGATGACGACCGGGTCGGGATCGCGGATCGCCGCCGCCAGGAGACCCTTCGCATCGGCGGGTGTCGAAGCGATCGCGACCTTCACGCCGGGCGTGTGCACGTAGTAAGTCTCGGGAGAGTCGTCGTGGAGCTCGGGCGCGCGCACTCCGCCGCCGTAGGGCATGCGCACCGTGAGCGGGAAGCCCATCTTGCCCCCGGTCCGCCAGCGATAGCGCCCGACATGCGTGATCAGCTGGTCGAGCCCCGGGTAGCTGAACGCGTCGTACTGCATCTCGCAGACGGGACGGAACCCGGCCATGCAGAGACCGACCGCGGTGCCCATGATCCCCGCCTCCGCGAGAGGCGTGTCGACGCAGCGATCCGGCCCGAACTTGTCGCGAAGACCTGCAGTGGCGCGAAAGACGCCGCCGGCGCGGCCGACGTCCTGACCCATCACCATCACGTTCTCGTCGCGGCCCGAGCTCGACGTGGAAGCAGTCGTTGATCGCCTCGAGCACCGTGAGCTCGCTCATTCGCCGAGCACCCGCTTCAGCTCGGCCAGATCCTCGGCGAAAGAGGCGGGCGGATCGACGAACGCATGGTCGAAGACGAGCGAGACGTCGGCCGGCGGCTCGGCCTCGGCGCGCGGCGATCCCCTCTCGCATGGCCTGCTCGGCCTCGCTGCGAATGGACGCGGCCATCTCGTCCGTCAAGATCCCGGCGCGGCGCAGGTAGCCCTCGAACCGGCCGACACATTCGCGCCGCTTCTCTTCCTCGACGCGCTCGAGATCGATGTAGGCCTTCGGATCGTCCGCCGTCGCATGCGGTGCGGCGCGGTAGGAGACAGCTTCGATGAAGGTCGGCCCCTCGCCGGCCCGCGCGCGCTCGACGCCCTCGCGCGTGGCCTCGAAGACGGCGAGCACGTCCGTCCCGTCGACGCGCACGCCGGGCATCCCGTAGCCGACCGCCTTGTCGGCGAGCGTCTCCGCCCGAGTCTGATCCTCGACCGGTGTCGAGATCGCCCAGCCGTTGTTGTTGCAGAGGAGCACGAGCGGCGCGCGCATGACCGCGGCGAAGTTCGCCCCCTCGTGGAACGAGCCCTCGGAGGTCGCGCCGTCACCGAAGTACACGATCGCGCACGACTTCTCTCCGCGCAGGCGCTTGCCCCACGCGAGCCCGGCTGCATGCGGCACATGCGTTCCGATCGGAACGCAGATCGAGGCCACGTTGTAGTCGGCCGGGTTCCACCAGCCCGCCGGGTGGCCGCGCCACCACGACAGGATCGTGGCGGGCGCCATCCCGCGCAGCAGGCCGATGGCCGACTCGCGGTAGCTCGGGAAGATCCAGTCGCCGTCGTCGAGCGCGTACACCGAGCCGGCCTGCATCGCCTCGTGGTTCCAGAAGATCGCGTAGGTCCCGATGCGGCCCTGCGAGTGGTAGACGACCGAGCGCTCGTCGTAGGTGCGAAGGAGGATCAGGCTCCGGTACAGCTCGACGAGATCGTGGTCGGTGAGCCCCTCGACCTCGCCGGTCGGGAATCGCGTCGCCGTCGCCGATCACTCGTCGCAAATCGCGCTCGGCAGGGAGCACCTCCGCCATGCCGGCGAATTATCTAGGAAGCCGTCAGCGCAAGAGCCGGACGAGGGCGCCCAGGAGAGCGAGCGCCGCCACCGCGGCGACGAGCCCGGCGGCCTCGGCGACGAGGCTGTCGCCGAGAGAAGCCGCCGGCCGCGATGATGACGACCGCCGCGATCCCGGCCGCGCCGATGCAGGCAGCCAGCACCGTTCCGAGTCGCCGGAGCACCGACCTCCAGATCGCTCCACGCGGGCACCCGCGGCTCCGTCGACCAGAACGACAGCTCTGCGCTGAACAGGAAGCCGGCCGCGTAGAAGGGCGTCCACTCGTCGACGGCCTCCGGTCCAGACAGAGAACAGGACTGCGTACTGGGCGCCGAGAGAGGCGAGGCCCAGTGGCCACCGGCGCCGTCCAGCGACCGGCGCAGCCCCGCCGCGCAGGAATGCAAGCGCCAGTCCGCCGAGCCAGAGCGAAAGAGGCCGGAGGCGAAGTCCTCCAGCGGCGGGTAGCGCCGAGCGCAGCCGCCGTGACCAGCGCTGCGGCCCGGTGGCTACGCGCGCACGGTTCGGGCGTGGCGCCTGTATCTCCTCACCTCCTCGATCGCAGCCTCGAGCGGCACGTCGTCGCGCCACTCGACGACGGGCACACCGAGCGCCCGGTAGCGGGAGCGGATGGCTTCGCGACGCAACTGCCACACGCGGAACGCGAGCCGCTCGCTCTCGGTCTTGCCCGGCTCGACGTAGGGCATGGGCGAGACCTCGATGATCGCGAGGTCGTAACCGCGGGTACGGAGGTCGGCGAGCGCACCGATCGCCCGATCGTCGAGCAGAGGCGTCAGCGCGAGCACGAGCGCCCGCGGCGGCAGCGTCCGGGTGGGGATCACGTCGATGTCCTTCCAGACGTAGCTGAGCCAGATCTCGGCGTCGAGCAGGGAGTCCACGATCCGATAGAGCTGGACCGGCCCGGTCGAAACCGTCAGCCAGTTGAGGACGCCTCCGAAGGAGACGAGACCGACGCGGTCCTTCTCCCGCAGGTAGAGCTCGGCGAGCGCGGCGGCCGCCCGCACGGAGGCGTCGAGTGACCCGCGGCTCCGCGCCGTGCCTCTGCGAACGTGTCGAGGAAGAGCACGACGTCCGAGTTTCGCTCCGGATGAGACTCGTTGACCCAGGGGACACCACGACGGGCCGTCGCGCGCCAGTTCACCCTCCGCACGCGATCGCCCGGGACGAAGGGGCGTAGGTCGGCGAACTCGATGCCGTCGGCTCGCCCGCGCGCAACCTGGTTGCCGGCGAAGACCTGGGTCTCGAGTGGACGAAGCAGCGAGCTGAGGCGTTCACCGCTCGGGTAGACCTTGAGCGGCTGCCGCAAGTCGAAGGTCGCTTCGGAGACGAGGAAGCCGAGCGCGTCCTGGGCCCGCAGCAGCACACGCCCAACTCCGTACGCGCCCCAGCGCTCGCACTCGAGTGGGAGCTCCAGTGACCGCCGCTCCCCGGCCGCAAGCCGGATCAGGAAGGGGTTCGGACCGTCGGTCCGCAGGCCCGCCGGAAGCGCGAGCAGCCCGGTAGAGGCGTCCGACCGAACGGGTAGCGGAGACCTCGACCTCGGCGAGCACCTCCTCGCCCTCGACCTGTCGCTCGGCGCCGAGCACGAGCCGCACCTGCAGCCTCGGCTCCTGCGCGAGCGAGACCCCGACGGCAGCGAGCACCGCGAACGGCGCCCCGAGCGCGACCAGCTCCGGTCGCCCGAGCGCGAGCCCGGCCAGCACTCCGACGGCCGCCAGTGCCGGATAGACCCGAAGCTTCGCCGTAGCAGCGCGCTTCACGAGCGCGGGAGGCTCGACCGCCGGCGTCGGCACCTTCTCGAGCAGTTCGAGCACGATGTCTTCGGCTCGCAGGTTCTGCACCCAGAGCTCGGGGCGGAGTGTGAGGCGGTGCGCGAGCGCGGCGACCGCGACGGCCTTCACGTCCTCCGGCACGACGTAGTCCCGTCCTGACGAGCGCGGCTTTTCCGCGCGCGAGCTTGAGCACCGCAAGGGAGCCTCGAGGGCTCGAGCCGACCTGGACGCCGGGCGCCTGGCGCGTGGCAGCGACGAGATCGACGATGTAGCAGGCCAAGGGTCTCGTCCACGTGCACCTGCTCGAGCGCGCGTTGCATCTCGAGCAAGGTCTCGCGGTCTACTACGGGGACTGAGCTCGACGTCGTCGACCTCGCGCTCGATGCGGCGCTCGAGAACTTCCCACTCGTGCTCGCGCGAGAGGTAGCCGACGCCGGTGCGCAGGAGGAAACGATCGAGCTGCGCCTCGGGCAGCGGATAGGTGCCCTCGTACTCGATCGGGTTCTGCGTCGCGATGACGAAGAAGGGGCGCTCGAGGAGGTTCGTCTTCCCCTCGACGGTCACCTGGCGCTCCTGCATGGCCTCGAGCAGCGCGGCCTGCGTCTTCGGCGGCGCGCGGTTGATCTCGTCGGCGAGCAGGAGGTTGGTGAAGATCGGGCCCGGGCCGGAACTCGAAGTCGCCCTCGCGCTGGTCGTAGATCGACGAGCCGGTGACGTCGGCGGGCATCAGGTCCGGCGTGAACTGGATCCGGGCGAAGTCGAGTGACAGCACCTGGGAGAAGGCGCGAGCCATCATCGTCTTCGCCAGTCCCGGGAAATCCTCGATCAGGACGTGGCCGTCGGCAAGCAGCCCGAGCAGCACGAGCTCGAGCGTGTCGCGCTTGCCGACGATCGCGCGCTCGACCTCGTCGAGGAGGCGCGCAGAGTGCTCTCGGAGCTCGTCTACCGTCAGCGCGAAAGACCTTCCAGTCGGGCGACGAGCCTCTCGACGCCGGCAAAGCCGATCGCGCCGCCTTGACGGTCCACCGGCGGCTCGCGGTCCGGACGCACGAGCTCCCAGACTTCATCGCCCAGCGCTTGGCGAACGGCATCGTCACCGCTGTCGAGCCGCAGCCGACGCTCGGCGAGACGCGCCAGCGCGATCTCCCGGAGCACCGGGCGTACGCGGTAGTGGAGGTCGAACGCCTGGGCGGCTCCGATGTACAACTCGCGCTCGAGTCTTGCAAGCTCGGGCAACTGACTGGGAACTGGGCGAGCTCGTTCCAGGGCTCGCTGCAACGAAGATTCCCCGGCGAGGGGCAGAGCCCGGCGTAGCCAGGTCACGGCGCACAGAACCGCGAGACCTCCGAGCGTGAGCGCATAGATGTCCAGCTCGAGCTCGTGGCGCCCCGGCGCGAGCGCACGAGCGACGAAGAGACCGGCAGTCGCGAGGACTGCCACTGCGATCGAATCGGTCAGAACCTTTCTCACGTCGCAGCCTCGAGCTCGCCGCGCAGTGCGACGAGCGCGTCGATCGCCTCGTCCTTCATCTGCGTGTCGATCGTGTGCTCGCTGAAGCGCGCCCGCTCGAAGAGGCTCGTCAGCCTGCCGACGGAGTGCGCGCTCGCCTGCACGCCGGTGAGGATCCGCTCCAGATACTCGAAGGGGGCTTCGTACGCGTGACGCGGCAGCCCTCGAGCGCCGAGGGTGCGCTCCATCCCCGAATACGCGCGGATCACGGCTCGGCGCGGATCTCGCTCGGCGCGCAGCTCGGCGATCATGTCGCCGAGCGCCCCGGCAACTACCGCGGCGGCTCCCGCAGGCGCAAGCAGGCCGGTTCGACGCCTGCGTGTCAACACAGCGGTGCCGGCGACTGCGACTCCGAATGCGAACACCACGGAGCCGACTACGAGAAACGGCAGCCAGCCCGGGTCCTTGCGGGATGCCCGCTGCCGAGACTGCTGCGAGCCGCCGGTCTCGGCTCCAGGCGTCGTCTGGGTCGTGTCCGGTGTCGACCTCGGCCGCCAGCCCCGCTCGCTCAACTGCCGCACGACCACCACGGCGAGAGTCAGCACGACGGCGAAGATTCCGACCGTGCGCAGCGTGGACTTCCAGCCGGTCTGGCGCACGCCGATCGACTGCCCGCGCTGGAGAAACGCCGCCCAGACGATGAGGACCGCGCCCAGCGGGAACAGCAGCAGGCCGAACGCGGTCAAGTAGTCGACGATCTGGTCCGAAGGCGTCTGGGCCGGTGCGCTCTCTCCAGCAGCGGGCGCCCGGGCGCGGCTGGCCAGAGCGGCAACGGCCAGAAGAGCGGTGATCACGACGGCGACCGCCGCGGCCCGCGCTCCTCGCGGCACGCGCCCCGCGGAGCCTCCGATCATGCCCCGACCTTAGATCAAGGTCGCTAGACCAGTACCCGGAGAACCTCCCGCTCGCACTCGAAAAGAGCGGCGTCGACATCTCCCAGATCCTCGCCGTCGACCTGCAGTGGCATCGCCCGGTCGCAGCGGATCTCGATCCGGTCGAGATCGTGCTCGTAGATGAGGTCGCGGGCGCGCGCATGCCCTCGACCGGTCCCGAAGTAGGCCAGCAAGCGAGGGATCGACAGCGGCGTGACGGCGCGCGGGGCACAGAGGTCGAGGCCCAGCTCGAAACGCGCTTCCGGTGTCACGTGAACGGGAACAGGCCCTGCGTAAGTGAAGGGATCACAGTTGGCGACCAACGCGAAGGCAGCACGGCCCCGACCTGCAACCTCGAGGGCCGGCTCGAAGCGTCCGCGGCGCTGTGCGACTACTTGCACGACGGTCCAGGCAAACGTTGCGTTGCCCGCCCGCCCCCTTTCCTCCGTCCGGCCGCGGCGGTCGACTCGCCGCACGATCTCGGCGGCCAGGCCGATGCCCGCCGCGAAGGCGAACCTTCTTCCGTTCACACGACCGAGCGAGATCCGGCGCGTGCGGCCCGCACCGACCCGTCGCGCAGCTGCGATCGGATCGCGCGGGAGGCCGAGCGCGCGCGGCAGGACGTTGGCGCCCCCGCCCGGGATGAACCCGACGGGCACATCCACGTCGAGCCCGTTCAGGGCCTCGTTGAAGACGCCGTCTCCGGAGAACACGTAGAGCGCCGGCCGGCCGTCGGCGTCGCGCGCAAGCTCGATGGCATGGCCGGGATGCTCCGTGCGCCGAACCTCGACGTCTCCCAGCTCCGCAACGACCGCCGCGACGCGCTCGTCGGACACCGAGCTCGCAAAGGGGTTGACGATCAGGAGCGGCCGTTGCATGGTGGCGGACAATGCCAAGGATCGACCACGTCGCCTTCGAGAGCGACGATCCGGACGCACTCGCCGCCTTCTACGAGCGGATCTTCGGAGCGCGGATCGTCAAGGAGCCCGGTCATCCGGTGATGGCCTATCTCGGCAACACGGGAGTGGCCGTGCACGGGACGGGCGGGCCCGGGCCGCACACAGGGGTGCGGGTGACGGAGGCGGAGCGCGCCGAGATCCGGCGCCGGCTCGACCAGGCCGGGATCGAGTGGCGCGAGCGCGATCACGACATCGCCGTCGGGCTCTTCTTCACCGACCCGGACGGCCGCACGATCGAGGCGATCACGTACCGCAGCGCGGACGACCCGCGCCGGCCGTGACCACGCCTCAGCCCGGCGTCGCGTACCCGCGCATGCCGTCGACGAGCAGCGCGTAGAAGCGATCGGCGAGCTCGTCGGTGTCGCGCCCTGGCTGCAGCCAGGTGTAGGCCCAGTTGGCAGCCGACAGCGTGAGCAGTGCGGCCGTCGCATCGTCGAGGTCTGTGCGCAGTTCGCCGAGCTCCCGGCCCTCTCGGAAGAATGACCGGATTCGATCTTCGTAGCGCCTCCGCTCGGCGACGATCTCGTCCCGCTGGACGCCCTCGAGGTACCGCCACTCGCGGACGAAGACGGTCGCCACGTCGAGCTGCTCGGCCACGACGCGCAGGTGCCCGCGGAGCGCAAGCCGGATCTTCTCCGTGGCCCGAAGCTGCTCCGGAATCGCGTCCAGGGCAGCGTGGAAGGCGTCGGCTCCGTCGCGCATCGTCTCGTAGAGCAGGTCGTGCTTCGAGTCGATGTGGGCGTAAAGCGAGCCCTTCTGGACGCCCATCGCCTTCGCCAGGTCGCCGATCGACGTGCCGTGGTAGCCCTTTTGTGCAAACAAACGGGCCGCCTCACGGGTTAGCTGCGAGCGCCTCGTGGTCATAGTAGGATCTAGACCCTAACGATCGTTCGTTGTGGAGGTGTCATGAGCGCGCAGGAGCAGGAATTCGTCGAGTACGTCCAGGGTGGCGGCCAGGTCGAGACGAGCGACTGGATGCCCGACGACTACCGGGCGAAACTCATCAAGTTCATCGAGATGCACGGCAACTCGGAGCTGATGGGCGTCCTGCCCGAGCGCGAGTGGATCCTCCGGGCGCCGACCCTCCAGCGCAAGCTCGCGCTGACCGCGAAGGTGCAGGACGAGGTCGGCCACTCCCAGCTCATCTACCGGGTCGTCGAGGACCTCGGCAAGCCGCGGGCGCAGTGCCTCGAGGACCTGATCTCGGGCAAGTCGAAGTTCCACAACGTCTTCCACTACCCGACGAAGACCTGGGGTGACGTCGGCGTCATCGCCTGGCTCGTCGACGCCGCGGCGATCATCAGCCAGAAGGCGCTCCTCAAGTGCTCGTACGCGCCGTATGCGCGGATCATGAAGAAGATCTGCTGGGAGGAGTCGTTCCACATCCTCCACGGCCGCGACGTGATCCTGACGATGATGAACGGCGCCGACGAGCAGCGAGAGCTCGTCCAGGAAGCGCTCGACCGCTGGTGGGGCCCGCTGATGCAGTTCCACGGAAACCCGATCCCGGCGGAGGAAGACCCGATGTTCATCTGGCGGATCAAGAGCCAGGGCAACGGGGAGGCGCGCCAGCAATTCCTCGACGGTTACGTACCGCAGATCTGGGAGCTCGGCCTCACCGTTCCGGATTCGAACTTGCGCAAGAACGACGACGGCGTCTGGGAGTTCACCGAGCCCGATTGGGACGAGCTGAAGCACGTCGTCACCGGTCACGGGCCGATGACACAGGAGCGGCTCGACCTCCGGCGGACGACTCGCGCCGAAACCGAGTGGGCTCGCCGCGCGGTGCTTGCCGAAGCAGCGTGATCGCAACCGTCTCTTCGAGCCATGCCTTGGGGACAGTCCCCAATCAGGCCTTTCGGCGTAGCTCCGTGCGACGCCTCGCCTTTCCGGGCCATGTCTCGGGGACAGTCCCTGCTCCAAAAGTGTCACGAGTTCGTGCTGAAGCGAGCCCCTGTGATTTTTGAGGTCTTTCGCCAGGAGCGGAAGGGGCAGCCGTTCCAGCACGCCGGGTCGGTCGAGGCACCGAACAAGGAATTCGGCGATTGGTACGCGCGCGAGCAGTTCGGCCGGCGCGGTGAGTCGATTGCTCTCTGGGTCGTGGCGCGCCAAGACGTCCACGAGATCGGCGAGTTCGTCGACGAGCTGGAGCGCAACTACCACCGAGTCGACGGCTATCCGCTCAAAGAGAAGCTGAAGGAGGCACGTGAGCGAGCGGGCACAGCTGCTCCTGCCGATCGCTGACGACGAGCTCGTTCTCGGCTGGCGCAACTCCGAGTGGACGGGGATCGCGCCCTTCCTCGAGGAGGACGTGGCCTTTTCGTCGATCGCCCAGAACGAGATCGGCCACGCACGGGCGCTCTACCAGCTCGTCGCCGAGGAGCTGGGCACGACCGCCGACGAGCTCGCCTTCGATCGCAAGCCGGAGGAGTACCGATGCTCGGCTTTCGTCGAGCTCCGCTTCGTCCCGGACTGGGCGAAGACGATCGCGCGGCACTACCTCTACGAGCAGGCCGACGAGAAGCGCATCCGGGCGCTGATGGAGTCGGACGACGCCGAGGTCGCAGGCCTCGCGGCGAAGATCGACCGCGAGGAGGCCTACCACCGGATGCACTCGCAGATGTGGTTCGACCGACTGAAGGACGAGCCCCGTTTCGTCGAGGCAGTCGAGGAGCTGGAACCGCTGGTGAACGATCGAGGAGAGCACACGCCCGAGTTCGCCGAGCTCTGGGACGAGATGACGATGGTGCGTCGCAGCGTCCCGGGTGCCACGTGGTAACCGTCGAGCGCGTCTGGGAGGCGCTGGCCGAGATCCCCGACCCGGAGATCCCCACGATCTCGCTCGTCGACCTCGGCGTCGTGCGAGACGTCGCCGTCGAGAACGGCCACGTTCGAGTCGAGTTCACGCCGACTTTCCTGGGCTGCCCGGCGCTCGAGGTGATGCGCGACCAGATGGCCGAGTCGATCCGTGCGCTCGGCGGCGAGCCCGACGTCCAGGTGATCCTCGACGACTCGTGGTCGACGGACCGCATCACGCCGGAGGGCAGGGAGAAGCTCCGCCGCTCCGGCTTTGCGCCCCCGGCGCCGCGCGAGGCCGCTCCGCCCCAGCTCGTCCAGCTCCAGAGCGCGGCCTTCAAGTGCCCGTACTGCGGCTCGAAGGACACCCGGCTCGAGAACATCTTCGGCCCCACGCCGTGCCGCTCGATCCGCTACTGCGCGAGCTGCCGGCAGCCGTTCGAGCAGTTCAAGACCATCTAGGGCGACTCAGGGGTGGCCGCACTGCATCCCGCTGAAGGACTACAGAGTGGATCTGACTAGTTGTCGATGAGGCGGCGGTAAACGAGCGCAGCTCGGTCGTCACCGAGTTCGGGGATGTGAATCGGAATTAGTCACCTCGCTTAGAGCGGACCGTGCAGCACGGCGTACGCGTGGGTCTCGGTGGTCAAGCAAATCGGCGGCGACGACAGCGATCGGTGCTCGCTTTTGCTCAAGTATCCAGGCACTGTCGCGAGGGACCCTGAGGAGCACATTGGGCGAGCGGGAGTCTTTCTCCGGTCGAAACTGGCGCTCGAGCAGTCTCAGACCGTCTTGATCGATGTAGGCGTCGAAACCATCACGATTCAGCTCGTAGCTCACATCGATCCGCGGATCGTTCGCCGCAAGCCCGCTGCGCACAAGCTGAGCCCTGGCTAGCTTCGCCAAGTCGGACTGCAGGACCCGCCACCAATGGTGATCCGCACGAGGTTGCGCGTGGGCGAACAGATCCCCGAGGTTCTCGCCTTGCTCATGGAGGTCGCGCAGTCTGTAGTGCGCCCGCGGACTGACCGACACCGCCTCGGGATCCCCGCTGAGCTGTGCAAGGAGCGCCCATGCATTTCTCGCACTCAGAGGACGCCCACCTGGTCGATGGAGCTGCTTAAACAGGGCTAGATCTTCGGCATCAATGAGGTAGCTCGCACCAATACGCTCCGCACGGAGCCGCTCGGAACTGACAAGCGCGCGGATCCGCCGCGGACTGACGCCAAGGCGTTCAGCGGCCTCTTGAACAGAGAGCTGTGACCGAGCCATAATGTCATAACTATACCGCAATCGGAATAGTTGTGGCAAGGGCGCCGCACAAGCCGTCCCAGAGCCGCAATCGCTAGCGTGTGCGCATGGCGCGGATCAGCATCCTCTACTGCCCCGTCTGAGACGGTTATGACGAACGGGCCGCGAGTCTCGCGGCCGAGTTGAACGACGAGACTGAGCACGAGGCCGTCGCCGAGGAGGGCGCCAAGAGCCAGTTCGACGTCGTCGTCGACGGCGAGGTCATTTTCTCGAAGCAGGAGCAGGGCCGCTTTCCCGAGCCGGGCGAAGTGCGCGTGCTGCTCGGCTAACATCGCACGTCTGCTATTATAGCGTGGTTGCTATGAAAGCGGAGACCTTTGAGCGACTCCGGGAACGGCTCGCGCACGTCGATCCCGACCAGGGCTGGTTCTTCGCGCGCGTCGCGAAGCAGGTAGCCGACCAGCGGCGAGCCCGCGATCTCTCCCAGGCCGAGCTCGCCGAGTTGACCGGCACGACTCAATCCGCAATCGCGCGGCTCGAGGCCGGCGGGAGGCCACCCCGGATCGACACCCTGCTCCGGATCGCAGAGGCGCTCGATTGCGAGCTCGTCGTCGACCTCCAGCCGCGCAAGGCCTCCTGAGTAGAGTCTCGATCATGCGGTTGGTCGTGGCCTGCGTCGCGCTGCTCGTCGTGCTCGGCTTCCCCGGGTGCGAAGAGGACGGTGGCAACAGCAAGGCGTCGTTCGTCGAGCAGGCGGACGTCGTCTGCTCGGAGGCCGAACAGGAGATCAGCCGGGTTCCTCAGCCGCAGGATCCCACTGACCCGCTTCAGCTCGCGAACTTTCTCGAGCGGGCGGTGCCGGTGGCGCAGAAACAGAACGCTGACCTGAAGGAGCTCGAGCGCCCCGCCGAGCAGAGGGCGCAGATCGACGAGTTGATCGCCGCGCTCGATGCTGAAGTCGACGCGGCCGTGCGCATGCTGGCCGCCGCGAAGAGTGAGGACCGCCAGGCCATTCAGCAACTCCTCACGGAGTCCGGGCCTTGCGAGCGCTCAGGCCAAACGCGCCGCCGAGGGGCTGGACATGGCGGTCTGTGGCGCGTCCTAACGGCCGCTGAAGCGGGGGTCGCGCTTCTCGAGAAAGGCGGCGACGCCTTCCGCGAAGTCCTCGGTCTTCGTCGCCGCCGCTTGTAGCTGCGCTTCCAGCTCGAGCTGTTCCTCGAGAGTCGCGTGCGGCGTGTGGTCGAAAAGGCGCTTCGTCATCCCGATACCGCGCGTCGGCAGCTGCGCGTAGGTCTCGGCCAGCTCGGCGGCGCGTGTCGCCAGCGTGTCCCCCGCGACGACTTCCGATACGAGGCCCCAGGCGTGAGCCTCGGCCGCTGAGAGTCGCCGCCCCGAGCTCATCCACTCGAAGGCACGTGCCGGGCCGAGGAGGCGCGAGATGAAGTACGTGCCGCCGCCGTCTGGGACGAGCCCGATGTTGATGAAGGCAGGCACGAAGCTTGCGCTGTCGGCGGCAATTCGCAGGTCGCAGGCGCACGCGAGTGAGAGGCCGGCGCCGGCGGCGGCGCCGTTGACGGCGGCGATCACGGGCTTCTCGAGCGAGCGGATCGCGAGAACGGTGGGGTGGTAGTTCGCGCGCAGGCGTTCGGAGATGTCGTCGGCGCCCTCGCGGAACTCGGTCAGGTCCTGGCCGACGCAGAACCCGCGTCCCGCGCCCGTGAGAACGACGGCTCGAACGTCGTCTGACCGCGCCTCCTTGAGCGCTCCGACGAGCTGCTTCTGGGCCGCGCTCGTCAACGCGTTGAGCACCTCCGGCCGGTTGAGCGTGATCGTCAGGACCCCGCCCTCACGCCCGGTCTCGACTTCTGCCATCGCTCGCGCCTCCTCACCGTGTGGACGAACCGGCGCCATCTTGGCGCATTTCGGCGCACCACTCGTGCGCCTGTCCTCGATAGCCTCACCGCCGGAGGCGGAGCGGGTCAGAAACCCCGGGTGGGTGGGGTCTAAGTGCTCCGCTCCCGCGCGCGACGTAGCCTGAGACCGCGGTGCTAGCTTGGAGCGATGGCAGGCATCAGCTTCGTCGACGCCCTCCTCGACCCGCAATCCGGTAGTGAAGCGGCCGATCGCGACGGGCAGCGCGCTGACGACGAGGCGCTAGACGCCTACTCGCGTGCGGTGACCTCGGTCGCCGACCGGCTCGCTCCATCGGTCGCGAGCCTGCGGGTCTCGCGGCGTGTACGCGGCGGCCGCCGGCTGGACGGAGCCGGGAGCGCAGTGGTCATCACCCCGGACGGTTTCATGCTGACCTCCGCGCACGTCGTCGCGCAGGCCGACGGCACCGGGCGCGCGTCCTTCGTCGACGGGCGCGAGCACGAGTTCCGCGTCGTCGGAGCGGATCCGCTCTCGGATCTGGCCGTCCTGAGGCTGGACGCCGGCGACCTGACCGCGGCGGAGCTCGGAGACGCCGAGCGGCTCCGGGTCGGCCAACTCGTGGTCGCAATCGGGAACCCGCATGGCTTCACGGGGTCGGTGACCGCGGGCGTCGTGTCTCAGCTCGGCCGCTCCCTGCCGGTGGCCGCAGGCCGGATCGTCGACAACGTGATTCAGACCGACGCCGCGCTCAACCCGGGCAACTCGGGCGGCGCGCTGGCCGACGGCCGCGGCCGAGTGGTCGGGATCAACACCGCCGTCGCGGGCATCGGGTTGGGCCTGGCCGTCCCGGTCAACGAGGCGACCAGGAAGATCATTGCGGCGCTCATGACCGAGGGACGATTCCGACGCGCCTATCTCGGCATCGCAGGCGGACCGCGGCCGCTCCCACCACGTCTCGCCGCCAGGCTCGGCCGCAAGGGCGCGGTCGAGATCGTCGAGATCGTGGAAGACAGTCCCGCCGCCGCCGCGGGCCTGCGGCCCGAGGATCTGATCGTCGAGGTGAACGGGATCCCCGTCGAAGGGGTGAACGATCTTCAGCGGCTGATGGCCGGCGAGCTGATCGGGGCCGACGTCAATGCGCTGGTCTTCCGTGGCGACACGGAGCTCGAGGTCACGCTCGTCCCGCTCGAGCTCGTGACCTAGCGGATCACTTCCCTTTGAAATCCGGCTTGCGCTTCTCGAGGAACGCGTTCAGGCCCTCTTTCGCATCCGTAGAGGCCAGCGCGAGGGCGAACAGGCGCCGCTCGTACTCCACGCCCAGCGTGAGCGTGCTGTCGAAGGCCCTGTCCACCGCCTCCTTTGCCAAGCGGGTAGCGACCGGTGCCTTCTCGGTGATCGCGCGAGCCACCCGCTTGGCCTCGTCGAGCCACGCCTCGCGGGCGACGACACGGGCGACGAGACCCGCGCGAAGGGCCTCGTCGGCCGACAGGAAGCGGCCGCTGATGATGACGTCCATCGCCAGCGCCTTGCCAACGGCCCGCGTCCAGCGTTGCGTCCCGCCGGCGCCCGGAATCACGCCGACCCCGGTCTCCGGCTGGCCGAACTGTGCCGTCTCCGAGGCGACGATCAGGTCACACGTCATGGCCAGCTCGCACCCGCCGCCGAGGCAGTAGCCCGAGACCGCGGCAACGAGGGGCGTTCGGAGGCCCGCGATCGCATCCCAGCGCTCGACGCGTCGCTGGTAGTAGAAGTCGATCGCCGACGTCTTCGCGAGCTCGGCGATGTCAGCGCCCGCAGCGAACACCCGTTCCGAGCCGCCGAGCACGATGCAGCGCACGTCCTCCTCCGCGTCCAGCTCGGTCAGCGTCTTGACGAGCTCGGCCATCAACTCGTCGGAGAGGGCGTTGAGCGCCTCGGGCCGGTTGAGCAGGACGACGGCGATCGACCCGTCGCGCTCGACGAGAACGAGCTCGCTCATGTGACGCGCGTGGAGATCCGCCAGGACGCTTTCCAGTGGCCATCCTCACGCTTGAACACGTCGGCGACCAGGTACTCCCCGGTGAAGTCGCGATCGCCCATCGACGCGTCCCACTGGAGCCGGGCTCTGACCACCGCGACGTCGCCGAGCTCCCGAGCGAAGACATCCGTGCACTCGAGCGACCGGGTCTCCAGCCCAGGCAGCGCGGCCAGCCACTCGTCCCGCGGCATGTGCTCGCTCACGCCGCCTGCGCTCGTCAGGACGAAGTCGTCGGCGAGGATCTCGCGCGCGGCTTCGACATCGCTCTCGGCGACTGCGGCGGCCCACGCATCCTCGAGCCGCTGAAACTCTTCGTTCATTTCTTCTCCAGGAACCGCCGCACGGCGTCGTGCGTCTCATCGCTCAGCATCGAGAGCGACAGCCAGTCACGAGCGTGACCGACCGTGCCGTGCCAGGCGAGGTCACGCCAGAAGTTGAGCTGGTGCTTGGCGTAGCGGGTCGTCATGGGGAGCTTCGTCGCAAGCTTCACGACGACCTCGTCCACCTTCGCGTCGAGCTCGGTGTCCGGCACCACCCAGTTGACGAGACCCCACTCCAAGGCCTGTGCTGCCGGGATCTCCTCGCACATGAAGATGATCTCCCGCGCGCGCCGGTCGCCCACCATGATCGGCAGCCATTGCGTGGCGCCGCCTGCCGGTACCGAGCCGTGCTCGAGGCCGACGTGCCGGATGAACGCGCTATCGGCCATCACCGCCAGGTCGCACGCCATCTGCAGCTCGTTGCCGCCGCCGACCGCGATCCCGTTGATGCGCGCCAGCGTCGGCTTGCCGATCTCGCGCAGCCGGTCGTGGACGTCCTTGAACGCGCCGAACCACTTCCAGTAGCCGTCGGGATTGCCGAGGTACTCGTCGCCCCAGCTCTTCAGGTCGGCGCCGACGCAGAATGCACGGCCGGCGCCGGTCAGGACGACGACGCGGATCTCGTCGTCCCAGGAAGCGTCCTCGCAGGCGCGCGCCAACTCCCGCAGCATCTGGAAGTCGAACGCGTTCAACCGCTCGGGACGGTTCAGCGTGATCGTGGCCCGCGGGGGCGTCTTCTCGTAGACGATCCGCTCGAAGCCGAGCTCCTCGGGAGAGGACGGCTCAGGCTTCATGGACCTCGGCGAAATGGACGTGGAAGGGAATGCCCATCTCCATGGCGTCCTTGCCCGTGGCCATGAACTCCTCGGTGCGGGCCGCGGTCTTGAAGGCGTCCATGTCGGGGAACTCCCACTCGGCGTAGTACGGGTACCTCGGCTCACCCATCGGTGCGCCGAACACACGGCCGTGCCGGAAGGTCGATCCGGGCACCTGGCGGCAAAGGTCCGCGTGCTGCCCGTACCGCTCGGGGTCGGGCTCTGTCTCGTAGACGACGAAAACGCGAATCAAGCATCCTCCTTTCGACGCGAGGAGCGTAACCCGGCGTCTTCGAGCACCGCCTCGGCGAGCGCGTCGTAGCGACCCTGCTCGAGGTCACCGAGGGGGTCGCGCGTGTAGGCGAGCAGTTGGCCGTACGGGAGCGAGAAGGCCGCGCGCATGGCGATCAGACGTTGCCGCTCCGGGGTCTCACGCTCGAGCAGCACGCGGTCCGCGGCGGTCAACTGCCGCACCTGAGCGATCCGCGAGGGGACCACGAGGAACACCAAGAGCGTCGCCGGGACGAAGAAGGTGGCGAGTCCGAGGATGTCCGCCAGCTGGTGCGTCTTGTCCACGCCATCCTGGCCGAGCACCGCCACGTTGCCACCGGAGCCTTCGCCCGCCCCGCGCAGCCCATCGGCAAGCTCGCCCCCGACGATCGGAGTGCCGTCGACGGCATCGGCTGCGGAGTCGAATCCGTTCTGGATCGATGAGCCCGCCTCGTTCACTCCCTCGCCGAGCACGGCCAGGCGGTCGACCGCGTCGTGCACCTTGAGCGCGATCCACGCGAACAGGACGAGGAGCGCGACGGTGAGGAGATCGCGCGCGAGCGTCGAAACCCGGCGCGTCGGAATATTTGGATAAAGGCGCATGACCCCCACCTACCCGGTTTGGCCTCGGACCTCTCGGGGCACAACCTGGACTCAAGCGAGAAAGGAGGACCGACAAGTGAGCTTGCTCTACATCATCCTCATCGTCGTAATCGTGCTCCTGCTGCTCGGCTTCTTCACGCGCGGGCGCTGGTAACCACTAGGACCAGGAAACACTCGAACTAGGCCGCCCGGCACTTGCCGGGCGGTCGCGTCTTCCGGCAAGGTAAGAGAAGTGTCCGGGGTCGCCGCCACCGCATTCCTCGCACGCGCCGATAAGGCTGCGTTGCCGACGCTTGGCGGAATGGCGAGACCCGACGGGATCGTGATCGCGAGCGAACGCTTCTGGGCCTTCGCCCGCGCCGACGGGACTGTCGTCGAAGGCACGATGCCTGCGGCTTCGACCGCCTTCCGCAGGATCCCGCTTCTCCGGGGCATCGCCCGGCTGGGAGCGTCCATGTCACCGCTCTTCCGCAGCGGAGGTGTCGCCGGCAAGCGCGAGAGGATCTTTCTGACGGCGGCGCTACTCGCGCCCTGCGCGTTCGTCTTCTTCTCCGAGACTGCGACCCTGATCGCCGGGATCGTGCTCAGCGTGGCTCTGCTCGCCTGGCTCCTGCGCGGACGCACGCTCTATCTGCACGGTGCCGAGCACCGCGCGATCGCGGCCGCCGAGCAGGGAACCCTGGCGGCCACCTGGCGGGGCGACGTTCGGCCAACTCGGTTTTCGCTGCGCTGCGGCACCAACTTCGTCGCGCTCGTCTTGCCCGTCGGCCTCGTTGCCGACCAGTTCTGGCCCTTCGCGCCGGCGATCTGGACGCCGGTCGTCGTCGCGCTGCTCACGATCGGCGTCTCGATGGAGCTCTGGCGCGTCGTGCAGGGCACGACGTGGTCGAGCATCAAGGGCCTGCTGCTACCCGGTCTCGCACTTCAGCGCCTGACGACTCGTGAGCCACGCCTGGAAGAGACTCGGATCGCGCTCACCGCGGTCGCGTCAGTCCTCCGGCGCGAGCTGGCCTAGCACCCACCACCCGGCCAACGGAGCTGCGGCGAAGACCGCGAAGCCTGTGCGCCACGACGAAGCGTCGACGACCGCGGCAAACAGCGGCGCCGCGACGAAGCCGACGATCGACAGCGTCATCTGCTGAAAGCCGATCGCGGCACCGCTCCGCGAGCGTCCGGCCAACTCCGCGGCCGCCGTGTACGAAAGGCCGTTCCACATCATCGAGAAGGCCGTCGCCACGACCAGCGTCGGAACGAGAATCTCGAGCGGGACACTGACGAGCGCCGCCGAGAGAGCGAGCGTGGCGAAGATCGCCAGCCCGACGAGCCGCAAGGGGCGAATGCGCGCCCGGGCGCGGTCCGACCAGCGACCGGCGCCGATCCGCAACGCGATCGCGATCACCTGCGCGACGGCGAGCACGGCGGCGGCCTCGCCCGTCGAGAGCCCGCGCGCGTCGTGCAGGAACAGGACGAGGAACCCGGTCAACGCGATCTGGGCGACCAGGAACAGACTGCTGCCGGTGCTCAGCAGCCAGAGACGCCGGTCGCGAAGCGTCCACGGCTCGGGCTCCTCGGCTGGGCCGGCCGTGGGCCGATCGCGGACCACGAGCGCCGAGACCAGCGCAGCCACCAGGCAGAGGACAGCGAGGAAGAGAAGCGCTCCGTCCAGAGAGCTCGCCCCGACGATCGCCGGCAATGTCACAGCCGTCAGCGCGCCACCAAGCGGTAGCGAGGCCTGGCGCAACCCGAGCGCGAACCCGCGCTCCTCCGCGGGGAACCAGTGCATGACGGCGCGCCCGCTCGCAGAGTTGACGCTGGAGCCGGCTGCGCTGGCGAGGCCGAGCAGCCCGACGAACGCATAGAAGTCGTCGACCGCGGCCGCTGCGCCGACCAGCAGGCCCATGGCAGTGAGACCGACGGCCAGAGCCAGCCGTTCCCCCCACCGGTCGGCCGCCAGTCCCCAGGGCAGCAACGTGAAGATCGGCCCGACCCACACGCTCGCGAGGACGATGCCCACCTCCGTGAGCGTGAGATCGAACTCCTCGCGGAGGATCGGGGCCAGCACGGGCAGGCCGAGCAGAACGGCCGAGAACGCGGTCGAGGCCACCGTGCCGGCCGCGAGAACCGCCCAGCGGTAGCGATTCAGAGCTGGAACGGGTTGATCGGCTTCGGGCTCGTCGAGACGATCACGCTCTTCGTCTCCAGATAATCGTCGAGCGTGTCGAGGCCGAGCTCGCGGCCGAAGCCCGACTGCTTGTAGCCGCCGAACGGGATTCCCGGGAAGGCCGTATACGGCATGTTGATGCCGACCGTGCCGGCTTTGATTCGCCGCGCCAGCCGGTGACCGCGGCCGGGGTCGCCCGTCCACACGGTCGCCATCAGCCCGTAGCGGACCGCGTTCGCCTGCTTGATCGCGTCCTTCTCGTCCTCGAACGGGCTGATCGTCACGACCGGGCCGAAGATCTCCTCCTGGGCGACCTTCATCGAGGTGTCGACCCCGGCGAGGACGGTCGGCGGGTAGAACGCGCCCGTCCCGTCCTGCGGCTCGCCGCCCTGCACGACCTCGGCGCCCTCCTCCCGCCCCGTCTCGACGAACCCGTGGACACGGTCGCGGTGGTTCGTCGAGATCAGTGACCCGACCTGGGTCTCCGGGTCGAGTGGGTCACCGACCTTCAGCCTCCCCGCCATTTCGGAGAACTGCGTGACGAAGTCGTCGTAGATCGACTGCTCGACGAGGACGCGCGATCGCGCCTCGCAGCTCTGGCCGGCCGAGTAGTAGATCGACCAGACCGAGCTCGGGATCGCGCTGGCGAGATCCGCGTCAGCGAAGACGAGGTTGGGGCTCTTGCCGCCGAGCTCGAGCGTCAGGCGCTTGATCCCGTCGGCGGCGCTCTTCATGATCTCCGACCCTGTCGCGGTGGAGCCGGTGAACGCGATCTTGTCCACGCCCGGGTGCTGGACGAGGTGAGACCCGGTCGGCTTGCCGGGGCCGGGAACGACGTTGATCGTGCCCGGCGGGAAGCCGACCTCGGCGGCGAGCTCGGCCATCCGGAGCGCCGTCAGCGGGGTCGCCTCATCGGGCTTGAGGACGACCGAGCAACCGGCGGCAAGCGCCGGCGAGAGCTTCCACGTGGCCATCATCATCGGGTAGTTCCACGGGACGATCTGCCCCGCGACGCCGACCGGCTCCTTCAGCGAGTAGTAGAGAAGGGACCCGCCCACCGGGTTGGCGCGGCCCGCGATGGAGGCGATCGCCGAGGCGTAGAACCGGAAGTTCTCGACGGCCTGGAAGAACTCGGCCTTGACCGACGAGATCGCCTTGCCGACGTTCCTCGCCTCGAGCTCGCAGAGCTCCTTGCGGTTCGCCATCAGCGCGTCGGCCAGCGCGTGCAGCAGCCGGGAGCGCTCCGGGCCGGGCGTCTTGCCCCAGTCGCCGGCGAGCGCGGCCTGCGCGGCTTCGACGGCGCGGTCGACATCGGCCTCCGTGGCCATCGCAGCCTTGGCCAGCGGCTCGCCGGTCGCGGGCTCGGTCAGCTCCTTGAGATCGCCGCCCGACGACTCGGTCGGCTCGCCGTTGATGAAGAGCAGGTATTCGCGCTCGGTTGCGACGGCCACGGCGCGAGACGATATCGGGCTACGCCAAATCTGCTGGGGTCAGCTGCTCTGTCAGGAGCCGCTTGAACCGCTGTGGGTCGCCGTCGACGAAGTCGCGGCAGAGCCGATAGCCATCCGTATAGGTGGACACGTACGCACGCCAGGTCGGATCGGTGATGAACGAGATCTGCTGGTCGGCACGCCGCTCGGAAGAGAGGCTCCAACGCATGAGGTAGTCGCGTGCCTCCTCGATCGAGGCGCCGTCCGAGTGCAGCATCAGAGCGACGTTGCCACCGACGAGCTCGAATGGACGGCGCGCCTTCTTGATCAGATTCGACAGCTCGGGGTCGTACTCGATGCCGGTCGGGGCCACGTGGTCCGCGATCAGCCGCTCCTCGTCGTCGCCGAGCAGGATCTCCCGCCCGAGACCCGCGATCCCTTCGGAGACGAGTGCCTGAGGTGTGCCGATCAGGAAGATCGACTCTTCGAGACGCCCCTGGTCCCGCACGAGGGTCTGCTCCTTCGTCGCGTGCTCCGTGTGGTGGCCCGGGTAGGTCTCGTGCGTCGCGAGCTCGCCTACGAAGTCGGGGGTCATCGCGACGTCGGTGTTGACAGCGATGCGGCTGCGTGAAGCGCCGAGGTAGTAGTTGAACGCCGCCCACGGCTCGCCGGAGACGTACTCGAGTTCGACGCTCTCGTCCTGCGGGAGACCAAATGCCCTTTCGGTCCGGGCACGTAGGTCGCTGACCAAACCTGCGAAGACCTCGCCGAGCCGATCGGCCGGCACGACGTTGCCCTCACGCCAGGCCCGGTAGCGCTCGCCGAGTGAGCCGGTTCCGCGCAGCAGTTCGTCGAGCTCGCGGTGAGCCGCCTCGAAGACGTCCTCGGGCGTTCTTTGCGGGCGCACGCCGTAGCAGCGCTCGACCTCGTCCTCGAAAGGCATCTCCTCGCCGGCCAGATGTCTGGCCACCGTTTCCAGGCCCACGAGCTGCGCGTGCAGCCAGCGGTCGTCGTTCGACTCTCGAAGCTCGGCTGCGTCGGCGGCGAGCTTGGCGGGTGCCTGCAGCTCTTCGGCTTCGACCTGCTGCGCCAGCTCCGGCGGGCCGTAGTAGGCGTCCACCAGCCCGTCGATGTGCCGGCCCAGTCGCAGGCCCAGCTCGATATAAGAGGCGGCGACTTCCACTACGAACGCTCGAAGAGCGCGGCCTGGCCCTGGCCGACGCCGACGCACAGCGTGGCGAGGCCGTAGCGGCCACCGCGGCGGCGGAGCTCGTGCAGGAGCGTCACTACGAGGCGCGCCCCGCTCATGCCCAGCGGATGGCCGATCGCGATCGCGCCTCCGTTGACGTTCACGCGCTCCGGGTCGAGGCCGAGCTCGCGGATCACGGCGATGCTCTGGGACGCGAAGGCTTCGTTCAGCTCGACGAGGTCGAGGTCGCCGGGCTCGACCCCGGCGCGCTCGAGCAGCTTCCGCACTGCCGGCACCGGGCCGATGCCCATCACGCGGGGGTCGACGCCGGCGACTGCGCTCCCGACGAACGCGCCGAGGGGCTCGACACCGAGCTCCTGCGCTATCTCCTCGCTGGCGATGACCAGCGCCGCGGCTCCGTCGTTGATCCCGCTCGAGTTCCCCGCAGTGACGGTGCCGCCCTCACGAAACACCGGCTGCGAGCCCCGCGAGCTTCTCCGCGTTCGTGTCCGGCCGGGGATGCTCGTCCCGCGTGACGTCGCCGACGGGGATCAGCTCGTCGTCGAACCGCCCCGCCTCGGCGGCCTCGGCCCAGCGCCGCTGCGATCGGAGGGCGAACTCGTCCTGCTCCTCGCGCGTGACCCCGTAGCGCTCGGCGACGTTCTCGCCGGTCTCGCCCATCGATTCCAGCGGGAACATCGCCTCCATCCTTGGATTCGGAAAGCGCCATCCGAGCGTCGTGTCGAAGACCTCCGGTTCCTGCTCCGGGTCGTCTTCGTCCGGCTTGGCCATCACCAGCGGAGCTCGGCTCATCGACTCGACACCGCCCGCGACGAAGAGATCGCCGTCGCCGGCGGCGATCGCGTGACTCGCCGACACAACGGCGGACAGCCCCGAGGCGCAGAGCCTGTTCACCGTCACCCCTGCGACCGACTCGGGAAGCCCCGCCAGCAGCGCGGCCATGCGCGCCACGTTGCGGTTGTCCTCGCCGGCCTGGTTCGCGGCTCCGAAGTAGACGTCCTCGATCTGCTCTGCCGGCACGCCCGCCCGCTCGACCGCCGCCGCGATCGCGGTCGCCGCCAGGTCGTCGGGGCGCACGCCCGCGAGCGCGCCTCCTTTACGGCCCGACCGGGGTGCGCACGGCGGAGAGGACGACTGCGCGGCTCATGCCAGCTTCTATCTCGGGCCGTGGCCGAAGAACCAGCGCTCGAGCGGGCCGAGCAGTTCCTTGCGGGTGAAGGGCCGCACATGCTCCGAGCGGCCGTCACCCTCCGACACGGACAGATCGTCTTCGAGGATCTCGTTCGCACGCTGAAGCGCGTCGTCGAGCTCGAAGCCCTCGAACACGTAGTCGTCGGCGCGCGGCTCGTCGGTCGAGCGGTGCTGAGGGTTGATCGCGCGGCCGACGCCCCAGGCCCCGCCCTCTCGGCGCTCGATCCAGATCAGGATCCGCTCGTCGGTCCCGGCCTCGTCCACTCCGTGCAGCTCGCGCTCTGCGAAACGCCCGGCAGTGGACAGCTTGCGCATGGGGCGAGGATACAATCGGCCGCGATGGCGATCGGCGACTTCTTTCGGAACCTCTTCAACAAGTCGAGTCACGTCGATCGGGTCGCGGCGTACGTCATCCGCGAGCACGAGCGGGGGCGCTCGCTGACCGAGATCCTCGACGACCCGTACGTGAAGAACCGAACGACGCCACAGGAGCGCGACCGGCTCCTCGACCGGCCCGAAGTGATCCGCGCCCTCGGCGACGACGTCGTCGGCCAGGCCAAGGTAGAGCGCTAGCTAGAGCTCGCGGCCGACGCCGCGCTCGCGCGCGAGCTCGACCGCCTTCGTCGCGATCGCGACGTCCCAGGCCGCGAGGCCGTTCGACTTGAAGAGGACGATGTCCTCGGGTGACGCTCGCCCGGAGAGCTCGCCGGCCACGACCTCCTGCAGCTCGTGCACCTCGAGCCAGTCGAGGGTCCCCTGCTGGACCGGCTCGATGAGGTCGCCAGACTCGATCCGCGCCTGCTCGAGCGAGTCGCAGCAGACGAAGGCGGCGCGCTCGAGCACCTGGTTGTCGAGCTCGCGGTGCTGCGGGACGTTGGCGCCCATCGCGCAGACGAGCGCGCCGGGTTGCAGCCACTCGCCGCGCAGGACGGGATCGGCGGAATTCGTGGCCGTCACGACGATGTCCTGACTCGCCGGGTCGCGATGGGTCTCGCCTGCTTCGGCCTTCACTTTGCGGCAGAACTTCTTCAGGTTCTTCTCCGTGCGGCAGTAGGCGACGACCTTCTCGATCGTCGGCACCGCCTCGCGGATGCAGGCAACCTGGGTCTCGGCCTGCCAGCCGCAACCGAGGATCCCAAGCGTGGTCGCGCCTTCCTTGGCCAGGTACTTGGCGGCTACTCCGCTCGCGGCACCGGTCCGCAGCTGCCCGAGCCTGTCGGCCTCGATCACCGCCTCCACTTCGGCCTTGTCGAGGTCGAACAGCGTGACCACGAAGGACGTGCGCTTCGGCAGCGCAGCGTAGGTCTTGACCCCACCGCGGGCCAGGTCATGGTCGACCGCCGACATGACGGCCATCGCGCCACCCTCGAGGCGGTGCCGGGAGCGCGGCCGGTTGTCGACGGCGCCCTCGGCCATCCGCGCGAAGCAGGCCTCGATCGCGGCCAGCGCGTCGGCGGGCGTGAGCAGCGCATCGACGTCGGCTTCGGACAGGTAGAGCGGCATGCGCCGAGTCTACGAGCGCGTCTTCGGGATGAAGCTGATGCGGCCGCCCGACTCCAGCATCGCCCACTGCACGTCTTCCAGCGAGGAGATCTGCTGGATTCGCGCCTCGCCGGCGACCTCCTCGGCTGTGATGCGCTCCTTGCGCAGGTTTTTCTCGATGACCTTGCCGTCCTCGACCAGGATCAGCGGCTCCGGCTCGAGCAGCGGTCGCACTCGCGGGAATCGCCAGCCTGCGTACGACATCGCCAGGGTCAGCAGTCCGAACATGCCGACTGCGAGCACGAGCCCGGTGAAGGAGAGATCGTTCTGCGTCACGCCTTGCTGGAGCAGGTCGCCGACGACGACGAGGAGCAGCAGGTCGAACGGCTGAAGCGTGCTCAGCTCGCGCCGTCCGATCAGCCTCGTCAGCAGGAAGATGAAGACGAACGCGAGGAAGGCGCGGACGACGATGTCCATCAGGGATACACCGTCAGGGTGCGGTCGACCTCGGCCAGAAGGGTCTCGCCGTCGTAGAGCTCGACGTCCTGCGACCGGCGGCCCACGTTCGTCGGGTTGACCTGGTACTGGAGGAAGACGACGAGCTTGCGGCCTGCGTCGACGTGGCCGAAGTCGAGTGCCAGCCGGCCGTCACGGCTCGCCTCGCCGATGGGCGACGGCTCGATCGTGTTGATCTGCATCTGCTCCGTCCACCCGCCGTCGAGGACCAGCGTCGCGTGGTCGATCTCCTCCTTCGCCTCGACCGTGAAGCGACCCTCGTAGTAGAGGCCGCCGCGGATCGCCTCAGGCGCGAAGACCCGAAGGTCTGCCGCGGAGGCGGCGGCCAGGGACTCGGTCGGGCGCTGGCCGAAGACGTTCAGCAACCCCGCCAGCAAGACGAGGGCGAGCAGGCCGAAGAAGGTGCGCCGCACCGCGAGCTCGACGCGCTCCGAATGATCGCGATTCTTCTTGAGCGTCAGGAACTGCGGCAGGTCGGCCACGAGAGATCGTTCGCTGCCGCGGCCGTGATTCCCTTTGTTCGAGCAAGCTGCGAGGAGTGCGCCCGGCACGATTCGAACGTGCGACCTCTGCCTCCGCAGGGCAGCGCTCTATCCCCTGAGCTACGGGCGCGAAGGCGCCTAGTGTAGCGAGCGGGCTTTGCCGGTCTCGGTCACGAGCTCGGCGTCTTCCGGAACCTCCACCCTCACGTAGGCGAGCGCGACACCGTTCGCCGCGCTCGTTATCCGGCCGACGACCTTGTCGCCCAGGCGCAGCTCCTCGCCGACGCCGGCGCCGTCGACCGCGAGCACACGAAGGCCGCGGTTCGCCTTGCCTCGGTGGTGCAGGCGCGCGATTGGCTCCTGGCCCGGATAGCAGCCTTTCGTAAAGGAGACGGCGCGCTCGGTGAGGCCTGCCTCGGCGGGAAGGACGCGGTCGTCGATCTCCTTGCCCCAGGCAGCGGTGCCGGCCTCGATCCGCATCCGCTCGAGCTCCTCGGCCGAGAGCGTGGGCTCCACCGAGTCGTCGAGCACCTCGAACGCCGCCTCGCCGTAGTCGTGATTGGGGATCCCGTCGCCCTCGCCGAAGATGATCACGGATCGATGATCCTCCGGCTCGATCTCGACCTTCGCTGCGAACCGGGAGCGCAGCAGGTTCGCTCGCACGGCCTCGCCGAGGCCGGGCTCGGTCAGGAGCAGGAAGTCCTCGGGCCCGCGGCGGACGACGACGAGCGGTGCGATCACGCGCGCCTTGGGCGTGAGGAGCAGCGCCTGGCAAGGAGCCGCGGTGACGTCGTTCGAGACCATCCGCTGCAGGAAGTCCTCGGCGTCCGCTCCCGCGACCCGAAGGTAATCCCGGGGTCGGCTAGCTGCTCGTTGTTCCACCGTAATTAGTGTAGGCACCGTGTTCCGCTCCAGAGCAGAGCGCAAAGTCGAGCAGGCCGGTTACGACCCGGCGCGGCTTCCTCCCGGCCAGTACCTGACCGAGAAGTGGCCTGTGCTCCACGCCGGCAGCATCCCGAAGACGGACCTGGCCACGTGGGACTTCACAGTCTCCGGGGAGGTCGAGCAGCCTCTCCGACTCACCTGGGAGGAGCTGACCGCGCTGCCGGCGACCGAGATCACGCTCGACATCCATTGCGTCACGCGGTGGAGCCGGTTCGACACCCGCTTCAAGGGCGTCCACTGGCGCGACCTCGCGGCGCTGGCCAGCCCGAAGCCGAGCGCAGGCTTCGTCGTCGCGCAGGCCGAGCAGGGCTTCACCGCCAACGTGCCCCTGGCGGCGATCGAGGACGAGAGCGCGCTGATCGCCTACGAGGCCGACGGCGAGCCGCTGACCCCCGAGCACGGTTGGCCGCTCCGACTCGTGGTGCCGAGCAAGTACTTCTGGAAGAGCGCGAAGTGGCTACGGGGCCTCGAGCTCCTCGACCACGACCAGCCCGGCTTCTGGGAGCGCTACGGCTACCACAACGAGGCCGATTACTGGAAAGAGGAACGCTACGAGTTCTAGTGCCTCCGGTCCAGCACGTGCGTCTTGCTGAGATCGAGCGCGACGACCAGGAGCAGCGTCCCCGCCCACAAGTTCACGGGTCGAAGCTGATCGGCTCACGGTCGCCGATGCGATCGCAGACGAACCAGATCACGAACCAGACGATCGTCATGGAGAGCCCATGCTCACGTGCGCAACTTACCTCGTCTTTCTAATCCCTCGACCGAGGGATCGACTCTCGCAGGGCATCGCCGATATCGCAATTACCCACCTCCCCCACCCTCATGCGGGGCCGCGGGAATACCTGCGAAACTGCATTCGAGAACAAAAGGGCCGGCGCTGCGCGGCCCTTTTTGCGTCCGCAGGGCCTCGCTTCACGGGGGAACCCCTGTTCCCCCTGCCCCTCCTTGCGGGCGTAAGCAGTTCGGTGCATGAGCCGCCGAAGGTGGGTGCGTTCCGGCCAGCGAGTGAGCCTCCCGCCCGGCAAAGCCGGGCTCCGGCGGCGACGGTGGCGATCCTCAGATCGTCAGCCGAAGCGAAAGGGGCCGGCTTTGCCGGCCCCTTTCAAGAGCATCCTTCCGTAGGAAGGGGGCTCACGGGGGAAACCCGTTTCCCCCGTGAAGCGAGCGGCCGCTTCGCGGCCGCGACGCGCTACATCATCCCGCCCATGTCGGGCATTCCTGCCGGGGCCGGGTTCTTCTCCGGCGGCTCGGCGACGACTGCCTCGGTCGTGAGGATGTTCTTCGCGATCGAAGCTGCGTTCTGCAGCGCCGAGCGCGTGACCATCGTCGGGTCGATGATGCCCGCCGCGACGAGGTCTTCGACCTCGCCGGTGTCGACGTTCAGGCCGTGCCCGGCCTTCGCCGTGCGGACCTTGTCGACGACCACGGAGCCCTCGAGCCCCGCGTTGTAGGCGAGCTGCCGAAGCGGCTCTTCGAGAGCCCGGACGACGATCGCGGAACCGGTCCGCTCGTCGGCCTCGCTCGCTGTCGCTCTTGATCGCCTTGACGGCGTTCAGGAGCGCGACGCCCCCGCCCGGGACGATGCCCTCTTCGAGGGCGGCCCGGGTGGCCTGCACGGCGTCCTCGACGCGATGCTTCTTCTCCTTCATCTCCGTCTCGGTCGCGGCGCCGACCTTGATCACTGCAACGCCGCCGGCCAGCTTGGCCAGCCGCTCCTGCAGCTTCTCGCGGTCGAAGTCGGAGTCGGTGGTCTCGATCTCGGCCTTGAGCTGCTTGATGCGGCCCTTGATCGCGTCCTTGTCACCGTCGCCGTCGATGATCGTCGTCGAGTCCTTGTCGATGACGATGCGACGGGCGCGGCCCAGCTGCGAGAGCTTCGTGTTCTCGAGCTTGAGGCCCATCTCCTCGGTGATCACCTCGGCGCCCGTGAGGATCGCGATGTCCTCGAGCATCCGCTTGCGGCGGTCACCGAAGCCCGGCGCCTTGACGGCGACGGCCGTGAACGTCCCGCGGAGCTTGTTGACGACGATCGTCGCCAGTGCCTCGCCCTCGACGTCCTCGGAGACGATCAGCAGCGGCTTGCCGGACTGGATGACCTGCTCCAGGACGGGCAGGAGGTCCTTGACCGCGCTGATCTTCTGGTTCGCGACCAGGATGTACGGATCGTCGAGCACGGCTTCCATGCGCTCGGCGTCGGTGATCATGTACGGCGAGAGGTAGCCCTTGTCGAACTGCATGCCCTCGGTGAACTCGAGCTCGAGCCCGAAGGTCTGGCCCTCCTCGACGTTGACGACGCCGTCCTTGCCGACCTTGTCGATCGCGTCGGCGATGACGTCGCCGATCTCACGCTCACGCGCAGAGATCGTGGCGACCCGGGCGATGTCTTCCTTGCCCGAGATCTCCTTCGACTGCTTCTTCAGGTCCTCGACGACGCTGTCCACGGCCTGCTCGATGCCGCGCTTGAGCCCCATCGGGTTCGCGCCTGCAGCGACGTTCTTCAGGCCCTCGCGGACAATTGCCTGGGCGAGGATGGTCGCGGTCGTCGTGCCGTCGCCGGCGACGTCGTTCGTCGAAGTCGCGACCTCACGGACGAGCTGCGCGCCCTGGTTCTCGAAGACGTCCTCGACCTCGATCTCGCGCGCGATCGTGACGCCGTCGTTCGTGATCGTCGGCGCGCCGAACTTCTTGTCCAGAACGACGTACCGACCCTTCGGGCCAAGGGTGACCTTGACCGCGTCGGCGAGGATGTTGACGCCCCGCTCGAGTGAGCGCCGCGCCTCCTCGTTGAACTTCAGTTCCTTGTGTGCCATGCGTTGGGTCCTTTCTCCTCGCTAGGCGGAAGCGCCCGCGAGCTCCTTCTTCTTGGTCGATTTCGAGCCCTTGGACGAGACGACCTTGGCGAGCACATCGGACTCGCGCAGGATCAGAACGTCGTCGGCGCCGAGCTTGATCTCGGTGCCGCCGTACTTGGAGTAAATGACCTCGTCGCCTACTGCGACTTCCATCGGGACGAGCTCACCTTTGTCGTTGCGACCACCCGGGCCAACTGCGAGGACCTTGCCGCGCTGCGGCTTCTCCTTCGCGGTGTCGGGCAGGACGATGCCGCTGACGGTCGTCTCCTCTTCCTCGAGGGGCTCGACGATCAGGCGGTCGCCCAACGGTTGAACATCCATCTATCTGCCTCCCTACGTTCGTACTTTGTGACAGGGGTTGGCACTCTCGGTTGTCGAGTGCCAAGCCATGGTATCAAGCTTGGTTAGGCCGCGCGGCGGCGCCGGGGGCTCTGGAAACGCGCCGCTGACCCGAGTTTGTGACACTAGGGCGATGCGTCGAGAATTCTCGGCCGGCGGAGTCCTCGTCCGTCGTCTTCGTGGCCGCTGGTGGCTCGCGGCGATCCGTCCGGGAGGGCGACCGCAAGGGCTCTGGGCACTCCCGAAAGGGCTGATCGGGCCAGGTGAAAGCCCAGAGGAGGCCGCGCTTCGGGAAGTCGGGGAGGAAACGGGGCTCGAAGCTGCCCCGGTCGAGAAGCTCGGCGACGTCAAGTACGTCTACACGTGGGCCGGCGAGCGGATCTTCAAGATCGTGAGCTTCTACCTCTTCCGCTACCGCTCGGGCCGCATCGGCGACATCGAGCCCGAGCAGCGGATCGAGGTCGACGAGGCGCGGTGGCTGCCTCTCGAGGACGCGCCGAAGCTGCTTGCGTACAAGGGTGAGCGCGAGATGGCCGCGAAAGCGCTCGCCGCGCTCGAGAAGCCCGTATGATCCTGCCGCCCCAGCCGGCCGTCCCGTGCGCGAAAGCCTGATGTACGCCCTGAACTTCTACTCACCAATGGTCGCCGACCAACTGCGCTCGCGCCGCAAGACGGCCACGATCCGTCTCGGGGACAAGTCCCAGAAGTACAAGAAGGGGATGATCGTCCAGGTGCTCGCCGGCGCGAGGTACAGCCCGCGGCAGAAGATCTTCGAGGCGGTCATCGACAAGGTCGAGGTGAAGCGTCTCGCAGAGCTCTCGCCGCGCGACATCGAGCACGACAACCCCGAGATCCGGCGGCCGGAAGACCTTGCGACGTTCCTCGGCCAGCTCTACAACCGCGAGGTCTCGGCGGACGACATCGTGACTCTGATCCGCTTCAGCGAGATCCGACTCATCTGAGCCGACGGGGGATTGACGGCGCCCTCTGTCGGCGCGATAACGCGAGTAGAGCACGAATGCTCGCACCGATCCTCCGAATGATGCGAGCGCTTGGGCTGATCGCTTTCCTTGGTGGGATAGGTCATCTGGTGGATCGGAGGACGCGACGCCAGTGGTTTGCGGTCTTCGAAGTCGATTGGCAAGTTCCGCGACCCGAAGACGGATGGTCTGAGCTCGAAGGCTCTCGGCCTACGGTCTGACAAGCCGCCCCTCGACTGGTTGTCAGCTGTCCCAGCTGTGTGCTGTCGAGCGCCTCGCTGTCGAACGCGGCGACGAGGCCGTCGTTCGGCGGCAAGAGGACGACGGAGGAGCAGAAGTTGTGACGAAGAACCGGCAGGTCCTGGAACGCCACCTCGTCGGGCGCGACGGGTCCGTGGCTCTGACGGACTCGACGCGATCGCCCGGACGAAGCTGGACTGCTCTCAAGAACCGCGCGCGCGACCGCTACGGAGGAGTGCGGTCGGATTGGACGGTGGTCGACCTTCGGCCGAGCGACTAGCGCCGCGCCCGACGGATGGGCACGCCGAATGCTCGGCAGGGCGCAGCGGCCCGCCGCAGGACTCGCACTCGACTGCGAAGGCCGACGAGAACCGCGCGTCGCAGCGGGGCAGCGCGAACGCATCTCGCCCTGGCACTGCGGGCAGGCCCTCGGCAGCTCGCCTTCCGACTCGTCGAAGTAGCGCTGGGCGAAGCCGCACTCGAGGCAGAAGGCGACCCAGTCGCCGAGCGTCTTGCGCCGCTCTTCCTTGAGCCAGTCGCCGCCTTGCCCATCAGCGGTTCTGCAGCGTGTCCAGACCGACGGCCAGCGCGACCGCGAGCCGGCGGTCGAGCTTCCGCTCGCGATCGTCCGAGAGGTCGAGCACGTACTCGTCTCGGACCTTGAACTTCCGGTCCATCGCGCCGATGGCCTCGCCCGTCGACGAGGATCTCGAAGTTGTACGGAATCGGGATGTAGCCGCCCACGTAGGGCACGAAGTCGACGAGGCGCCGCGCGATCGCACCCGGAACCGAACGCTCGCGGGCGACGGCGATCTCCTGCTCGTCGGGGCCGCCGACGTGCCACGTCGACCGGATCAGCGACTCGCGGAACTTGTGCCAGAGCAGCCCGATCCGCTGCTCACCCTCGAGGACGTCGTAGCGCGAGCCGCCGAAGTCGAGCAGCGAGCGCGCCTTGATCCGGAAGAGCTCCTCGGTCTCGCCCTCGTCGGCGTAGAAGCGGATGTCCTCCTTGATCGCGAGCTTCTTCTGCCGCACGTACGCGATCGGCGGGCCGGCCGGCGTGTCGCCGATCGCCAGCGGCGTGACGCGGTAGAGGTTCGCGATCGGCCGGATCGAGCTGGTCGACCTTGAATCTGTCGTAGTCGAATGACATCGGCGGGGAGCCTAGTCGCTAGTAGAGTTTCGACGCGCATGGCGATCGCCCGCGAAGCAGAGCCCGTCAGCTCCCTGCGCGAGATCCGCGAAGCGGGCCTCGACCGTGAGGACCTGCTCGACGATCTACCGCAACATGCTGGTCACGCGCGGGATCGAGGAGCGCGGCCACATCCTCTACAAGCAGGGCAAGATCCCCGGCTCGTTCTACACGGGCCGCGGGAACGAGGCTTCCGCGGTCGGCGTCGCGACCGCGCTCGGCCCCGAGGACGTCGGCACCCCGCTGCACCGCGACATGGGCGTCCACGTCACCCGCGGCGTCGAGCCGTGGCGGATCTTCGCCCAGTACATGGGCCGCGAGGACGGCCCGACGAAGGGCCGCGACGGCAACGTGCACATGGCCGACGCCAACCTCGGGCTGATCGCGATGGTCAGCCACCTGCCGGCGATGCTCCCGGTGGCGGTCGGCGCGCGCTCGCCTTCCGCATCCGCGAGGAGAAGCGGGTCGCAGTGGGCTGGTTCGGCGAGGGCGCCTCCGCGCGCGGTGACGCGCACGAGGCGATGAACCTCGCCGGCGTGCGCCGCCTGCCGGTCGTCTTCATCTGCGACAACAACCAGTGGGCCTACTCGACGCCGACTCACCTCGAGTACGCGTGCGAGACGCTCGCCGACCGAGCGCAGGCCTACGGCTTCGAGGGCGTGGTCGTCGACGGCACCGACGTGCTCGCCGTCTATCGCGAGGCCAAGCGGGCAATCGAGAAGGCGCGCGAGGGCGGCGGCCCGACGCTGATCGAGTCGATGACGCTCCGCATGGAGGGTCACGCCGTCCACGACGACGCGTTCTACGTCCCGAAGGAGCTCTTCGAGGAGTGGGCGAAGCGCGACCCGATCGAGCGGTTCCGCAACTGGCTCCGCGAGAACGCCGAGCTGACCGACGACGAGGAGGAAGAGATCCTGAGCGGCGTCAAGAAGATCCTCAACGACGCGCTGAAACGGGCCGACGAGTCGCCGCTGCCTTCCCCGGACTCAGTGACCGACGGCGTCTTCGCGACGCCGGAAGACCTCGACACTCCGCACCACAAGTAATGGCCGAAAAGACTTATTTGCAGGCAATTTCCGACGGTCTCCGCCAGGAGATGCAGCGCGACAAGCGCGTCTTCGTGATCGGCGAGGACGTCGGGGTCTACGGCGGAGCCTTCAAGGTCACGCTCGGCTTCCAGGAGGAGTTCGGCCCGTGGCGCGTGATCGACGCGCCGCTCTCCGAGACCGCGATCGTCGGCGGTTGCACCGGCGCGGCGATCATGGGCATGCGCCCGGTCGCGGAGATGCAGTTCGCCGACTTCATCTCGTGCGCGTGGGACCACCTCGTCACGGTCGCGGCCAAGCAGCGCTACCGCGCCGGGACGCCGGTCCCGATCGTCGTCCGCCTGCCATCGGGCGGCGGCTTCTCGGGCGGGCCGTTCCATTCTCAGAACCCCGAGAGCTCCTTCGCACACATCCCCGGCTTGAAGGTCGTCTGCCCGGCGACGCCGGAGGATGCGAAGGGCCTGCTCGTGAGCGCGATCGAGGATCCGAACCCCGTCCTCTACTTCGAGCACAAGCACCTCTACCGGCGGATCAAGGCCGAGGTTCCGGACGAGCGTTACTTGACGCCGTTCGGCAAGGCCCGCGTCCACCGCGAAGGCGACGACATCACGGTCGTCACCTGGGGCGCGATGGTCTACACGGCCGAGGAGGCCGCCAAGCAGCTCGAGGCAGAAGATCTGTCCATCGAGATCCTCGACCTGCGCACGCTCATCCCGTGGGACCGGAAAGCCGTCCTGGAGAGCGCCAAGAAGACCTCGAAGGTGCTCGTCCTTCACGAGGACACGCGCACCGGCGGTTTCGGCGCCGAGATCGCGGCCACGATCGCCGAGGAGGCGTTCGAACACCTCGACGGGCCCATCAAGCGCGTGACCGCACCGGACTCTCCCGTCCCCTTCTCGCCGCCGCTCGAGAAGGCGTACATCCCGCAGGTGGAGGACGTGGCCAAAGGACTCCGAGAATTGGCTGAGTACTAAGCCCCATGGCGACGACCAACGCTGTCGAGGTGGTCATGCCCCAGATGGGCGTCTCGGTCTCCGAGGGGACGATCACGAAATGGCTCAAGCAAGAGGGCGAGGAGATCCAGGCCGACGAGTCGCTGCTCGAGATCTCGACGGACAAGGTCGACACCGAGGTGCCGAGCCCCGCCTCGGGAGTCGTGACGCAGATCCTCGTGCAGGAAGGCGAGACGGTCGAGGTGGGGACGAAGCTCGCAGTCATCGGCGGGGAGGCCGGCGGCGCGCAGGCCGAGGCTCCGCCGGAGGCTCCCCCGGAGCCCGCGACTCAGCAGGCTGCGGCCGAGGCCGCGGCGTCCTCAGGCGCCGAGAGCCCAGCCCCCGCACCTGAGCAGGCTGCTCCAGCTTCTCAACCCGAGCGCCGAGCCCGCGGCAGCGCCGGCCGGGAACGGCCAGCAGGCCGACGGAAAGAGCTTCGTGTCACCGGTGGTCGCGCGCATCGCTGCCGAGCACGGCATCGACCCCACCCAGGTACCGGGCACCGGACGTGGCGGACGAGTCACCAAGAAGGACATCCTCAAGTTCGTGGAGTCCGGCGCGCCCGCGCAGGCGGCACCACCCGAGGCGCCGGCACCCGAGGCGCCCGCCCAGCCCCAGCCCGCACCTGCTCCCGCGGCGGCAGCTCCGACCGCGCCCGCACCGGCGGCCGCGCCGACCGAGGCGGCAGGCGACGAGGAGCTCGAGCCGATGAACGCCATGCGCCGTGGCATCGCCGACCACATGCGGCGCTCGCTCGACACCGCAGCGCACGTGACGAGCGCGATCGAGGTCGACCTGTCACGCGTCGTCGCCATCCGCGAGAAGCTCAAGCCGGAGTACCAGAAGAGCTACGGCGTCAACCCGACCTACCTCATCTTCGTCGCGCGCGCAGTCGTCGAGACACTCAAGAACTACCCGTGGATCAACGGCGAGATCCGCGGCGAGCAGATCGTGACGCGGAAGCACATCAACCTCGGGTTCGCAGTCGAGCTCGCGGACGGTAAGGGCCTCATCGTGCCGGTCGTCAAGCACGCGGAAGGCCTGAACCTGCTGGGGATGGCGCAGGCCGTGACGGACATCGCCGAGCGCGCGCGCAACAAGAAGCTGACGCCGGACGAGGTCCAGGGCGGGACGTTCACGATCACGAACCCGGGTGGCTACGGGACGTTCCACGGGACGCCGGTCATCAGCCAGCCGCAGTCGGGGATCCTGGGCACCTACGCGCTCGTCAAGCGACCCTGGGTGATCCAGGACGAGCACGGCAAGGACGTGATCGCGATCCGGCCGATCATGAACATCACGCTGACGTACGACCACCGGCTCGTCGACGGGGCGCTGGCCGGTCGCTTCCTCCAGGAGCTCAGGCAGAAGCTCGAGACCTGGGGCGAGTCGGACTACTAGCCGTGCCCCAGACCGTCGTCCCGATGGTCGCGTACGAGGACGCGGCGGCCGCGATCGAGTGGCTGAGCCGCGCGTTCGGCTTCCGCGAGGATCAAGACGAGCGCTTCACGGAGGACGGCCGCGTCACGCACGCCGAGCTCGACGTCGGCGACGGCTCGGTGATCTACGTCGCGAACCCGACCCCGGACTACGTGGCTCCGAAGCGGCACCGCGAGGACTGCGAGGTGGCGGCGCGCTGGTCGAACATCCCCTGGGTCGTCGACGGCGTCTCCGTGCAGGTGGCCGACGTGGACGAGCACTTTGCGCGAGCCGAGGCGGCGGGCGCGACCCTTCTTTCGCAGATCGAGGAAAACCCTTTCGGCCGGCTGTACCGCGCCGAGGACGTCGAGGGCCACCGCTGGATGTTCATGCAGCCAAAGGCTGCGAACGCGTGATGAGCAACGAGCAGATCGTCCATCTGACCGTCGTCTCGAACGAGATCGAAGCGGAAGTGATTCTCTCCCTGTTGCGAACCGAGGGGATCGAGTCGACGCAGCAGATGACCAATTACGGCGCCGGCGGCATAGACGCGGTGGGCTCGGGGGGCCCGCGCGAGATCCTCGTGCGAGCGGAGGATCTCGAGCGGGCGACAGCACTGATCGAGGAACAGTGATGGCTGCGCTCGAAGGAAGCTGCCACTGCGGCGCGGTTCGCTTCGAGGTGACCGAGGACTTCAGTGCGGTCAGGATCTGCCACTGCACGACCTGCAAGAAGCTCTCCGGCGGAGCGGGGACGACGAACGGGCGCGCCCGGACGGACACGATCCGCGTCGTCGCCGGCGAGGAGCTGATCCGCACGTATCAGCCCGACGAGGGCTCGTCCAAGAGCTTCTGCTCGCAGTGTGGGTCGAACCTGTTCGGCGGCGGCTGGCCGGAGTCGGAGTCCTCCAGCGTGCGCATCAGCGCGATCGACTCGCCGTTCGACCGCAAGCCCGAGGCGCACACGTACGTCCGGTCGGTGGCTCCCTGGGAGAACTTCCCCGACGACGACCTCGAGCGCTTCGAGGAGCGTGCTACGTGATGGCGCGATCGGGACACCTCTTGAACCTGGGCACCGTCCCGTACCTCGAGGCCTGGGACCTGCAGCGGTCGATCTCGGCAGCGGTCTTGCGAGGAGAGGCGCCCGACACGGTGCTGCTCCTCGAGCATCCGCCCGTGATCACGCTCGGGCGGCGGGCCGAGGAAGGCGAGCTTCACGTCCCGGATGGGGCGGAGGTCGAGATCGTCGAGACCGACCGCGGCGGCAAGTCCACGTACCACGGGCCGGGCCAGCTCGTCTGCTACCCGATCTTCGATCTCACCCGGCACGGGCAGGACGTCAAGAAGTACTGCCGCGACCTCGAGGAGGTCTTGATCCGCACGTTGAGCGCCGTCGGAGTCGGCGCGACGCGCATCGAGGGTCTGACCGGTATCTGGCTCGAGCGCCCGCCACGCAAGATCGCGTCGATCGGCGTCCACATCTCCAAGTGGGTGACGACGCACGGGTATGCGCTCAACGTCGATCTCGACCCGGCGCCGTTCACCGAGTGGATCACGGCCTGCGGCCTGGAGGACACGGCCTTCACGACCGTCGCACGCGAGCTGGGGCGACCGGCCGCCGTCGACGAGCTGCGCCCGCACGCGGCGGCGGCGATCGAAGAGGTCTTCGGGCTCGCGCTGACCGAGCCCCGGCTAAGCGGCCTGGAGGAGCTCCGCGTCCTCGACGGCCGCGATCAGCGCGTCGACGACCACCGGGTCGAACTGCGTACCTGAGTTGCGGCGGACCTCGGCGACCGCCTCGGCCGTCGGCATCGCCTTCCGGTACGAGCGGTCGGTCGTCATCGCGTTGTAGGCATCGCAACAGGCGACGATCCTCGCGACGAATGGGATCTCTTCCCCGGCCAGCCCGTCGGGATAACCGGTTCCGTCATGCCGCTCGTGACAGGAACGGACGATCTTTCCGATCTCGCCGAGCAGTCCGCCGACGCGGTGCAGCAGCCGCTCGCCCTCGATCGTGTGGCGCTTGACGACCTCGAACTCCTCGTCGGTGAGCTTGCCCGGCTTGTTGATGATCTCGTTGGGGATGCGGATCTTCCCGACGTCGTGCAGCAGAGCTACGAACTCGGCGTCGCGCCGTTCGCGCTCGGAGAGACCGAGCTGGTCGACCACGGACAAGGTGAGCGCGACCACGTCGCGGCTGTGCTCGCCCGTGTAGCCGTCGTCGGCCTCGACGACGTCACCGAGCAGGAAGGCAGTGCCTCGATAGGCGTCGCGGAGCTCGAGCTCGTGGTCGATCCGGACGCGCCGGTCCTTCGCGAACACCGAGAGCAGCCCGACGAGCGGAATAGCGAGCACGACGCCGAACGGAGAATCCACCGCCGCGAACGCGACGGCGAGCCCCATCGAGCCCAGGCCGCCGTCGATCATGTAGACCCAGCCCATCGCCCGTAGCTGGACATTGGGGGGCACGCCGAGCGCCGTCCACTCGCGGAGTGCGGAGCTCCCGAAATCGAGGGCGAACTGAGCACCGAGAGCGGCCAGGTACCACGGCCAGTCGCTCAGACTGGGGTCGGGCTCGGCCGCAAGCGCCAGGACGAGCGCCGGCCCGATCGCGTGCCAGCAGTTGACGAGACGCATGAAGATTCGCTCGTAGTGGAGTGAGCCGCGGGCGTACTCCGCCATGCTCCCGACGACGACGCCGGCGGCGACCGCGAGCGGGACGATCCCGACCGGAAGCACGAAGAGCATCGGAACGAGCACGAGTTGCGTCGGCACAGCCGAGCCCGTGCCGATCTCGAAGTCGAGGTGGAAAGCCAGCGCGTAGACGCCGATGAGCAGCAGCGTCGCGACGACGCCCGGCGAGCGATCGGTCGGCAGCAGGCCGGCCATCAGGATCGCGCAGACCAGGAAGGCTCCCGCCGAAACGAGAAGCGAGAGCCGCTCGCGCCGGGCAACTCGGTTCATCCGGCGGGCGCGCTGCTCCTCGATTACGCGTTGAGCCGCCGGGTCAGAGCCGGTTACCGCAGCAGTCGACATATGCCGGACAGAAATCGGCCTCCCCGCGGGCTCACGCGAGAGGGAATTCACTCGAACGAGGGATCGCTTGGCCCTGGAAGACCCCCTAAAGGGTGATGCAGATGCCCCAAATGGGCCGACACTGAGACCTATGACTACTGCGGCTCGTCACCCACGTATCTTCCTGCTCGGTTTTGTGCTCGCCGGCCTTCTGGCAGCGAGCGCCCTGATGGTCACTCCCTCGGCTCAAGCGGGACTGATCGGAACCGGGCCGGCATCAAGTTGCACCTCGGCGTCAAAGGTGTTCGCCCCCTGGGGTGACTACCGCAACTACCTGCTCGTCCCCGGCGGCGCGTTCGAGGCTGGTACTCCGGCCTGGGCGCTCTCCGGCGGCGCGAAGGTCATGGCCGGCAACGAGCCCTTCTACGTTCGCTCGAAGCTGGACAAGAACTCGCTCTACCTGCCGAACGGGAGCTCAGCGCTCTCGCCGACGGTCTGCTTCGGCCTCGGCGACTGGCACGCGCGCTTCTTCGTTCGGAACGTAGGGTCGACGAGCGGGCGGCTCAAGGTCGACGTCACGGTGAAGAGCCTGCTCGGCCTGGTCAGCCTCTTGGACGGGGGGAGCATTAGTGGGACCGGTGTGTGGGCCCCATCGCCCGACATCGGTCTCACGCTTACCAATCTTTGCAGCCTGCTCGGCGTGAAAGCGATCTCGTTCCGCTTCCGCCCCGTGGGCACAGGCGCAGCGTTCCAGGTCGACGACGTCTACCTGGATCCCTGGAAAAGCTTCTAGCGGTCGCGGCGGCGAAGCTAGATGGCGGCCCAGCGGAGACCCGGAACCGTCGTCATCGCCGGCTAGCTAGCGATCGGGCAGCCAGCCGTCGCGGTACGCGATGCGGCTCGACTGCGGAAGGTCGGCGTAGGCCTCGGCCGGCTTAGCCGTCTCCTTCCTGACCGAGACGCCGTGCTTTCGCGCTGCCTTCGAGACCGGGTAGACGAGTCCCTTGCGGCTGAGCCCGCGGGCGCCGACCGCCACCACCACTGAGGGGCCGTCACCCGCGCCCACGATGATGTGCTCGGTCTGCGGCGGGGAGTGAAAGAAGTCCCAGGTCTTCAGCTCCCGCTCCTCGTCCTCGACGATCAGCAGGCACTCCCCGGCCACGACGAGGAACCCTTCCTGCGCGTTCTCGCGGTGGTAGCGCCCGAGGCTCTCGCCCGGCTGAAGAATGCTGACGTTGATCCCGAGCTGCGGAAAGCGGCGCTTGCCCTCGAAGTCGCAGTAGACCCCGAGCGTCTCCCGCTCGCGCCAGCGCGCTTCCCGCGCGTTGACCACGAACCACCCCTCACCGTCGTTCACCAGGCCGTATTTCGTCGTCCTCGCGGGCGTCTCCGGAACCATCACCCGTACACTAAAAGGGGTCCGCGGCCACGGGCCGCGGACTCGCCGAAAGTCACGGATACTCGACTACAACTCAACGACCGGCGGGTGGCAGCAGCGATGCGCCGGAGTTCCAGCACCCTCGCTACTAGACTGACGGACGTGCAGAAGTCGCTTCCTGTGGCTGATCGGCCGCGCCGGCCGGAGTGGATGAAGGTCCGCGCGCCGAGCGCGAACACGCGTTACTTCGACGTCAAGAAGCTGATCCACGGCGCGAGCCTGAACACGATCTGCGAAGAGGCCCGCTGCCCGAACATCTCGGAGTGCTGGGGCCGCGGGACCGCGACGTTCCAGATCCTCGGGGACACCTGCACCCGGGCCTGCCGCTACTGCTACGTCCACTCGGGCAAGCCCGAGCATCCGCCTGATCCGCTCGAGCCGCTTCGTCTCGCGAACACGGCCGCGCAGATGGAGCTCCACCACGTCGTCGTCACCTCCGTCGACCGCGACGACGTCCCAGACCGCGGCGCGGGGCACTACGCGGCGACGATCCGCGCCCTGAAGGCGAAGCTGCCCGAGGCGACGGTCGAGATCCTCACACCCGACTTCCTCGGCGTCGAGGAGGACGCACTCCGCACGATCCTCGCGGAGCGGCCCGAGGTCTTCAACCACAACATCGAGACCGTGCGGCGCCTACACGCTCGCATGCGCGGGGCGAAGGCGTCGTACGACAAGGCGCTCTGGCTCCTACAGCGCGCGAAGGAGCTTGCCAACTACCCCGTGCTGACCAAGTCGGGGATCATCGTCGGCCTCGGGGAGACGAACGACGAGGTCGTCGACACGCTGCGCGACCTGCGCGCCCACGGCGTCGACGTCGTCACGATCGGCCAGTACCTCCAGCCCTCGGCGAAGCACGCGAAGATCGACCGCTGGGTGCACCCCGACGAGTTCCGCTGGTTCCGCGAGCAGGGCGAGGCCCTCGGCTTCGGCTCCGTCTTCTCCGGGCCGCTCGTCCGCTCGAGCTACCGCGCCGACGAGCAGCGCCACGCGGCCGCGACCGGTCGCGGCGCAGTCGCCTACTAGTGGTCCCCGGCCACGGGCCGGGGACTCGCCGAAAATGCTGCGCACTTTCGGCGACGAAGAGCACACCTCGACTAATGCCGTCAGATCGATCCACGCATTGCAGAAGCGCCAGCCTGGCGCAGGCAAGTAGAGAGAGGGCCGCCTCGGGGGCGGCCCTCTCTTCCTTCAGGACTAGCCAGAGCTAGTCGTCGTCATCCGTTGGGCACGGCATGACGTAGAACAGCGAGTCCGACGAGCGGGCGTGCTGCTGCCCGTGCGCGTCGGAGTGCTGCGAGTAGCGATCAGCCCAGGCGTCGGACTGCTCGCAGGCCGGGTTACGACCTGTCTGCGTCCGAGACGAGCGCCCGTTGCGGGCATCCGTCCACATCGCCCAGACGTTGCCGTCAACGTCCACCTGCACGTTCTCGTAGTCGCCGCAGAAGATCCCGGCCCTGAAGCAGTAGTCCAGGTTGTACGGAGTATCGGAGATCCCGAAATTCCGGAACGGGAAGGTGGTCTGCGGTGGGTCGGTGTAGTTGTCCGGCGGATTCACCGGGCCGGCCGGCTGCGTGATGATCGCCGCGTCCGGATGGACGCACTGGCGACCGGCAGCCGTCGTGATCGGGCCCGTCGTCGTGATGTGGCAACGGCCGCCCCAGAACCAGTGCAGGTAGTTGCCCTGCCGGGTCTTGGACGTTGGCCACTCGCCGACGCCGACCGGCGAGGTGGTGTCGAGGCGCCGGTCCTGCCACGCCCCGTGCAGCCGCCCGCTCGTCGAGATGTCGAGCCACGGGAAGATCTGGTCGTTCCCCGTGTGGACGCCCGCCGGGCAGGCAGGCCGCCCGCCACGGCCGCAGTCACGAAGGGCCGGGGTCGTCGACGGGTCGTCGTTGACCCGCGTCGGACCTGCCCACGTGACGCCGCCGTCGGTCGACTTGAAGCCCGAGCACGTCGGCGTTCGAGCTCACCCGCGTGCCGTTGCGGTTGTCGGCGATGACCAGGTAGAGGTCGTCGGCGAACGCGCCGCCGCGCTTGTCGACGATGAATGCCCCGCGTGCGTTCATGCGGTAGCAGCTGTTCGTCAGCACCGAGCGGCCGCTCTGCTGGCCACGAGTCGGCGCAGTCGGGCCTGCCGCCCGCGGCACCTGACTGCGGGAAGTTGACGTCGAACACCGGCGTGATGAACAACGGCGGTGACCAGGTCGCGCCTCCGTCGAACGACTTGACGAGCACGTACTGGTTCTCGTCAGGCGTGTCGAAGTTCTCGAAGAGCACGTACACGGCGCCGTTCGTCGGCTGGACGAGCGGCTGTGAGCCCTGGTTGTCGCTGCAGCCGGCGGCTCCGCCGACGCAGAACGCCGCACTGCCGTTGATGACCTGTGCCGGCGACCACGACCGAGCCCGGTCGTCGGAGTGGCTCTCGAAGATCCTCGAGCCGACGTCGTCGAATCGGGTCCACGTGATGTAGATCCGGTCCGGGCCGACATGACCTTCGGGGCACGGCGTCGGGGTGTGCGTAGCGCGTGAAGCACTGCGGCTGCGACACCGGCCGGCCGCGGCCCCGCCGTCCCGTACGGCTTGTCGTCGAACGGAACGCTTCCGTTCAGGATGCCGTCGGGATCGGGATTGAACGTGACGACGCCGTCGCCGGGCTGGCGCGGGTCGCCGTTGCCGCCGCAGACTCCGGCCGCGTTCGGAACGCAAGGCCGCGTCCACGTGAACCCACCGTTCGTCGAGCGGTTCACGAAGATGCCGCCCGTGTCGTTCTCCCGCTCGAAGCGGATCTGCCCGTAGTAGGCGGTCCCGGCCCGGTCGAAGATCGCGATCGGGTCGCCGCCGCCGTCGATGTGATCCTTGGGCGCCGCGGCCGGGTACGAGCCCGGCGTCGGGAAGTGCGGTGATGCCGTCGTACCAGTTGTGGCCACGATCGGTCGTCACGTAGAAGCCCGACGAGCCCCAGCCGAGGCGGTAGTCGTTGGCCCCGCCGAAGACGTTGTGCGTGTCCTCCGGGTTGATCGCGATGCTCATCTCGTCCTGCGGCATACATGCGAGGTCCTGGTTCAGGCGCATGTCGTCGCCGCGGTCGCTGAGCCGCTCGGCCGCATCCTCGTCCGTGCGGCGCAGGCTCCGGTCTCTGATGCCCGCCTGCGGACACTCGGTGATGTTCGCTCCGAGCGCGACGTCACCGAACTCGACACCGCCCGAGACGTCGGCCGACTTGGCCCCCGTCGGGAAATCTCTCCCAGTGCTACCCGACGAATGGGCCGCTGCGGTCCCTCCCAGAACTAGCAGCGCGACAAGCGCCGCCAGGAGGGCCCAAACTCCTGTGAGCCTCCTCAATCTCCTCTCCCTTCCTTTTTATGGCGGGCCACCCTGAGACCCGCCAAGCGGCGCAAATATACGACTCGATAGGACCGAGCGCAACAAGAAGATCCGCCAGGTTGGACCAGGTAGAGGAGTGTTTTAGCGCTCGGCGCGGGCGAAGAGCGGCCGCGTCTGGCGGTCGATCTGAGCGACCACCGTTTGCGGCGGCCGACCGAGGTACATCCCGTTCTCGAGCAGGCCGTCCGTAACGTCCTCGATCTCGGGCCACGTGGAGATCGCCGGCACGTGCTGGATCGTGGCGATCGCGTCCAGCCACGCCTGCGAGTTCGCCGGCTTCTGGCTGGGATCGAGGAAGGCGTCAGACTCCGCGACCTCCTTCAGGGAGGGAACCGTCCGGCCGGTCTTCGCGATCACCGGCGAGCCCTCGGGCCCGACCGGCGTACTCGACGAACCGCCAGGCCGCATCCTTGGCTTTGGCTGCTTTCGTCATGCAGTACGCATCGGAGTGCAGGATCGACGCCGGCTTGTCGAAGTACGGCAGCGAGGCGACGTCCCAGTCGAACTTCGCAGCCTCGCGAAACGTGGGTACCGCCCGCCGCGAGTCGAGGAACATCGCCAGCCGGCCGTTGGGCGAAACGCGATTCGTCGTCCTCGGCCTCGACCTCCTCGTCGTTCGGCACGACTCCGAAGACCGTGCGCAGGCTCGAAGAACTGGCTCGATGGCCTCCTCGGCCTGCGGTGTGTTCAGCGTGAACCGAGTCGGGTGCTGCTCGTCGTCGACGACTTCACCGCCGTTCGACCAGATGAACGGAGCGAGCCTGATGATCACCGGCTCGACGCCGAGACCGTAGATCGCGGCTGTGCCGTACCGGCTTGTGGCATGTCCGGGATCGGCGCCACGGACCTCTGCCCGTTCTTGTCGCGCGTCAGCTGCTGCGCCTTCACGACGAGCTCGTTCCACAGCATGCCGTCCCTCGGCGGAGGAATGTTGAAGCGCTCGAACAGATCCTTGTTGTAGTAGACGACCAGGCTCGAGATGTTCTGCGGCAGGCACATCAGCTCGTCCTTCCAGCGGAACGCGTCGAGTGCCTGCGGGTAGAAGTCTTCCTCTTCGAATTTGCTCGAGTCGCTCACGTAGGGGCCCAACGGCTCGAGCACGTCCCGTGACGCGTACTGGCCGTAGAAGCGGTAGTTCATGAGAAACAGGTCGGGCGGCGAGCCGCCCGAGATGGAGCTGGAGAGGCGAGCGATCAGATCGTCTCGGTCGCTCGCCTCCACCAGCTGGACGTCGATGTCCGGCTCTTCGTCCTCGAACGCCTCGATCAGGGATCGATAGGCGTTGATCTCAGCCGGGTCGCCGAAGACGAGGAAGCGAACCGAGCCGGAAGACCCCTCATCCGACCCTCCACATGCAACGACGAGCGCGCACAGGAGAGCACTGAGAAGCCCGAAGCCGAACCTGGGTAGGGACGCCATGGCGCTGCATTGAAGTTGCTGCGGACCGTCCCTGTCAAGGGTCGATTTTTGGCTTGATCATGCGGTTTAGAGCGGTATCGCGGTGATATCACGGGGCCCCGCTCGCTGCTATCAATGCGAGAGGGCCGCCCTGGGGCGGCCCTCTCGCTCGTTCGTTGCCTGGTGTGCTAACGAGGCAGGTTGAGATACCAGGCGCTGAGCCCGTGCGTGGCGGCGAAGAGCCTGCGCTCCTCGGGCACGATCGTCAGCCCTGGCGACCTCGACGTTCGGCATCCCCGACGCCGGCGAGCACCCAGCTCGTCGTGCCAGCCTGCGAGCTTCGAGACGCCGAAGTCGCTCGACGCGTACAGGTCGCCGGTCACGTCGTCGTAGACGAGGTCGCTGACCGGGAGATCGCCCCAGTCGTGGATCGAGTTCGTCCACGTCGCTGTCCCGGTGGCCGGGTTGAACGTGCACCTCGAAGAGGTGGCCCGCCCGGCGCATTCGACGTTGTACCCGCTGTACGAGACCCAGGCGTGGTTCCCGTCGGCGGGATCGACGTAGATGCTCGTGACGTACCTGTTCGGAGTCGCGGGCGTCGGCAGGTCGATCCGGCTCCAGGTGACCGAGGTCGCGACGCGCCTCGTTCCCAGGCCCGGCTCGGTACCGACGACCGGCTCGGCGTCGACGTTCTTCGAGACGAAGACGCGGCCGGTGGCGTCGCGGCCCACGCCGTCGACGCGTCGGCCTTCGTCCGCTCGATCGCGGCCACGGTTGCCGCCGGCCCGATCGCCCCATGCGGCATCCGTCAGCCGCACGTCGGCCGAGCTCGGCCCAGTCACCGCACTGCGGCGCTGAAGTCGCCGGTCCACTCGTTGCAGACCGCGTGCGCCTCAGCGATCGTCCTCGTGCCGAGGCCGGCCGTCTTCGTCCGGTACGCCGTGCGGTCGTGCCGGCGAACATGGTCTTCGCTCACCACCGGGTCTCTGATCACTGGAGCGTAGAACTCGCCGCCGTGTCTGCAGCGGGTCGCCCGTCCAGATCCAGTCTCGAAGTCGCCGTTGTCGAAGTTCACGTCCGGCGACGCGCCGGTGAAGTTGTGGAAGCGGAACATGGGATTGCGACGTCGAAGCCGGACTGGCCGCCGTCGCCGATCATCGTGTTCTTCCACTCCTCCTGGTAGTTCCTGCCACTCCCAGGTGCCGTTGTCCTGCGTGCCGCCCTGGAGGATCTTCACGTTGTGCGGGCTCACGGAGAGGCTCTGGAACTGCAGCGTGGAGAGCCCGTTGTTGAGGCTCTTCAAGTGCGACGGGATGCGCGAGAGCATCTGCCTACACGCGTCAGATTGTCGCCCGGTGAGACCCGGTCGGGTGTCGCACCAGGACGACCGGTCGACGAAGCTCTCCGCTCGACCGCATCACGCCGCCGTCGTTCGTCTCGACGAACTGGTACGGGTTGCTTCGGGTGCGTGACGATGTCGTGCTGGTCGGGATGGAGGCCGTTCGGCTGCAGCGGATCGGTGCCGTCGAACGTCATGTCCGTGGCGCTGACGCCGCGCATCTGTCGAGAGGATGACGCCGCGCTTGTTGGCGATCGTCTCGCCGTACGAGTACGAGCCGCCGACGTAGACGATGTCGGGATGGCCCTTCGGCGTCTAGACGAACATGTCGTACCAGCACTGCGCCGTGCACAGATTGCGGTCGCCCAGCCCGGGGACGGCCGTGGTCGGAGCTGGTCAGATCGGTGAAGACCGGCACGCCCGTCGCGACGTCGTCGCTCCGGAACAGGCGCGAGTACTGGTCGCCGGCGTTGTTGCCCTTCGTAGACGTACATGCGGGTGTTGCCGTCGGGCAGCCCGTCGACGTCGATCGAAGGACGCGTCTGGATGATGGTCGCGTTCAGCGACGGCTTGATCTGCACCCAGGTCGCGCCGGCGTCGTTCGAGCGCCAGACGCCTCGTGCGTACGAGGCCGCGTAGACGATGTTCGGGTTCGACGGGTCGAGCTCGACGTTGCGGACGCCGCGCGGCGAGCACGACGCCCGTGTTGTTGAACTCGGCGATCGAGCCCGTGCAGTCGGCAGCGTTGGCCGAGCCGTTGTGGATGAAGCTCCACGTCGCGCCGCCGTTCGTGGTCTTGTAGAGGCCCCACTTGGCGATGCCCGGAACAGGCCGGGTCACACCCGAGCAGCAGACGGACGAATGCCGCGAAGCGCGGTCGTCGTGCCGGCGTAGATGGTGTTCGAGTCGCCGGGCTTGACGACGATCGCGCCGATGCCCTTGCCGGTGAAGCTCGGCTTCGCCGATCCTCGTCCAGTCTCGCCGCCGTTGGTCGACTTGTAGAGGCCGGCGCCGGCCACGACAGCCGCTGGCCGCAGATGTTGGCCTCACCGGTGCCGACGTAGATCGTGCTGCGCGGTCGGGTCGTTCGGGTCGAACGTGACCGCTCCCGCCGAGTTGATCCCGAGCGGGCCGCCCAGGTAGTCCCATTTGACGTTGTTCGCGAAGATGTCCTTCGTGCGCCAGATTCCGCCGCCTGCGGCGCTGATGTACGCGATGCACTTGTTCGTACACGTGTCGTCGATGGCAATTGCCGTCGTCCGGCCGCCGGCGACGTACGAATTCGGCACGTACAGGTCAGCGTTGCGGAAGCGTTCGAGCGGGTAGAGCGCTTCGCTCGGGCCCGCGAACACCCATTCCCCGCGACGGCCGTGGCCGCGGTTGAACCGGCTCGACTGGGCAGTTGCCGCAGCGGCGGCCCTGTTCATCTCGGAGACCGAGATCACAGGGGCCGGATAGGAACGATGCGCGTACTCCGCGGCAGCAGCGCTGCCCGGGCCCTCGAGCGCCATGCCTTGATTACCGGGCAAGGCCTGCTTGAGCTTGGCGAGATGTGCGGCCAGCGCGGTTGGTGTCTCTGCTTCTCCCTGGACGGCGGCCTGGCTGCTGCCACCTCCGGCCGAAAGCACGGCGAAAGCCGTTGCTCCGGCGACGAGAACGAGCGCGGCAAAGCCGCTTAAGGCCAGCCTCTTGCGCCTGCGTGTCATCAACTGTGTCCTCCCCTGTGAGGTCGATCCCGGGCGCTTCATGCGTCCGAAATAACGGCGGCCTGGGGCAGGCTCGTCATCGAGGCTTCGCTCGAGCCGGTGCACGAGCTCGGCGTTCAAGCTCCTCCCGGCCCGTGCAGCGGCCTCGATGAGCCGCGGTCTCAGCTCCTCGGGCATACGCACGAGAAATCGATACTTCTCCCCAGACAACCGCGGGGAGACTGCCATATAGAGCACCTGATATCAAGCGAGGTGATATCGCCTTTTGTGTGTGGCAATATCGCCTCGTGCTGCGGCAAACCGCGATCGCACTGCTCGTAACGGTCGCGCTCGGCTGCGGAGCGGGCACGGCGGACGGCGGCTCGGAGACGCCGGCGAAAGCGTCGCTACAGGTCATCAGCCAGGCGCCGATGACGATTCAAGGGCACGGTTTTCGCTCGCAGGAGAGCGTGCGCGTGTCGGCCGCCGGTCGGCAATGGCGCTCCAAGACAGGTGCGCGTGGCTCATTCGTGCTCACGCTCCGCGGCGCCAACCGCTGCAGGATCGTGCGCATCGTCGCGGTCGGCTCTGCCGGCAGCCGCGCGTCCCTGAGGATCATCCCGGCGCTAGCGTGCGCGTCGCCGTAGTGGCCTAGAAACACGAGGGGCCGCCCGGAGGCGGCCCCTCGCTCCTTCGTGTTCCCTAGGTACTACGGCGTGACGTTGTTGATGACCACGTCTCCGCGGCCGACCGTCACACCCGCGACGCTGACCACGTTGACCGTGCCCAGCAGGACGCGTCCGGCCTCGGGAATCGCACCTGCGGTCACCGAGCCGTTGACCGTCCACGACGAACCGCCCGGACGGACTGCGTCGGCATCCGTGATCGACACCGAGCCGAGCGCCGGGTTCTCGAAGACGTCGACGTAATTGTACGTCGTCGTCCCAGCCGGCACGTCGAAGCCGTCGACGTCGACCTGGTACGTGGCCGCCGTCGGGTTCGTCAACGTGACCGACTCTTCAGAGTCGCCGTCGGCGCTCTGAGCGACGAGCGTCCGAGTCGTGCAGGTCGCATCACTGCAGCGATAGACGAAGAGATCGAGGTCGGCTGCCGGGTCGGACGGCCCGCCGATCGTCGCCCGGAAGGACGGCGTGCCTGCCGGGATCGTCGTCGTGTAGTGCTGCAACTCGTGGTGCGCGATGCTGAACACACCTCGTCGGGCGCTACCGAGACCCGAGCCAGTGGCCCGACCGGTGAACGTCGCGAAGTTGTTCGTGAGCGAGTACGACCGAGGCACCGGAACGCCGACCTGCGCGGTCGGAATGATGTCCGGGTTCGGCGAGACGCTGACGCCGAAGAGCGACGCCGTCAGCGTGAACGGCGCGTTTGCGACGTCAGACGTGCGCCGTGCCTCGACGGTCACTTCCCACACACCGGCGGTCGCGTCAGCGGCCGTCCTGCTGAGTGGATCACCGGTCGCGCAGCCTGCGATGACCGGCACGTAGCACGACGTGCTCGCGTTCGAGTCGATGCCGAGGCCCCACGGGTGGAAACGCAAGAAGCGAACCTGTCCCGTGCCGGCCGCGTCGCTCGGGCCTGTCATGTCGACCTTCAGAACGGGACTGCCTGCCGGGACCTGAAGAAGAAGCGCTGCACCTGGTTCCGGCCGGCCATCCCGGTCTTCGTGACCGCGTAGCCGTTCGCTGCGGTCAGCGTGTCGGGGACGATGACAGTGTTCATGGTCTGGTACTCGATCCCGTCGGTGGACGAGTTGTCCAGGTTGAGGATCGCGGAGTGGATACCCGTGCTGGACGGGTTGACCTGCACGCGGAACCTGCGTCGGAACGTTGAGGCGGAGCAGAACGTTGTTCTGCGCCGCGAACGTGCCGTCGTTGCCGACCCACCGGAGGTGGTACAGCACCGGCCGGTTCGGGCCGGAGGTTCGGGTGAACGTGTAGGTGCGGGTGTACGACTGACCGAGCGTGACGCCCTCGCGGTCGAAGATGCCGTGGCCGAAGCCGGGCTCGACGAGGAAGTCGCTCAGGATCGTGTTGACGCGAACCCGTGACGTGATGTTCACGGTCTCCACGCCGCCCTTGAGCAGCTCCCACGCAGCGGGGACGTTGATCAAGCCGTTGCCCTGGTCGGCGGCGTTGTAGCCGCCGAGGTAACGAGCCGTCGAGTTGAACGCCATCCTCAGCTCGGCGGCATGGTGTGACACGCCACGCTGCCTGGCCGCGCTGACCAGGAGCGCAGCTGCGCCCGCGGCCTGAGGTGCGGCCATCGAGGTGCCGTTGAACATGCCGTAACCGGGCGGAAGCGTGTAGACGCCCGCCACCGGCTGACCGACCTGCCAGGTCGGAACGCTCGAGATCGCTGCGCCTGGCGCAACGATCTGTGGCTTGAAGGAGCCATCCTCGGTCGGGCCACGCGAGCTGAACGGATGGAGATTGTCCACGGCAGTCGAGTCCGAGCCGTAGTTCTTCTGCCACGTCTCCTTGTGGATGTACGCGCCGACCGCCATCGACCTTCGTGGCCACGGCCGGGTCGCCGATCGTGTTCTCGCCCGGCCCGCTGTTGCCGGCGGACAGGAACATCTGGACGTCGTTGTCGTCGATCAGGCGGTTGTAGAGAACAGCACGCGTGTTGGTCTCGTCGTCGACGTTGAGCGCCGGCAGTCCGCCGATGCTCATGTTGACCACGTCGACGTTCGCCTGCTCGATCACGCAGATCATGCCCTCGATCAGAGCGTGCGAAGTGCAGCCCGCGACGAAGAGGCAGCGCGAACCGAGACGAGCTTCGCCCCGGGCGCGGCACCGCTCATCTGGCCGCCGAAGAGGCTGTTCCCGGCGGTGATGCCCGCAACGTGCGAGCCGTGTGCGCCGGCGACGATGCCGATGTTGACCCAGAAGAGGCCGGCAGATCGGCGCTGCCTCTGGCTGAACGACGAACGGAACCGACTCACGAATCGGCGTCGCCGGGTTGTCATGGCCGAAGAGGCCCATGTCGCGGTCGATGCTGAAGTCCTGCATCGGCGACTCGTCGGCGAGGCTGCCGTCGTTGTCGGAGTCGATGAGAAGGACGTCGTCCGTAGTGGTCGCGTCGCTTCCCGGCTGCCAGAGCATGATGAAGAAGTCACCGCAGGTACCGTCGCGGTCGAGGTCCGAACCGCACGCGATGCCGTACTCGCTGCGTGGCACCGAGCAGGTCCTCACGCATGCGAGCGACGCGGTAGGCGCCGTTCGGGATACCGGTGTAGGTACGGCCGAACTGGACAGTCGTGCCATCCGGTGACCTGGGTGAGCACTCCGGTGAAGAACCGCCACGTCGGGTCGCCGTCGGTGGCCGGATGGGTGAAGGTCACCCAATCCTGGATCTTCGGAGCACCCGTGCTCGTCGTGTTCAGACTGGGGTGACCCAGGTCGACGCCGGTATCGACGATGCCGACTGTGACGCCGCGGCCGTCCCAGGACGGATGTGATTGGACGAACTGCGCCGCGCCCGTGTCACGGGTCGGCATGTACGGGTTGCTGCGAGGCGTGCTCGCATCCGGCGCAGGCTGTGGCGTCGGGTTGACCGCACCGTCCGGATGAGGATCCGGGAGCGGAACGACTGCGTCGACGTTGATCGCCTGGATGCCTGCGAGCTTCGACGCAGACTCCGCCTTGCGCACGGGCATGAGTACCCGGACGTAGCCGAGCCGGTTGTGTCGGTAGACGACTTTGCCGCCGAGCTTCCGCAGCTTCTTGGCCACCGCGGCGGTCTTGTAACGCGGGGTCGCGACGAGCAATGAGACTCTCGCAACGCCGTGCGCCCGCTTCTTCGCGAGCAGAGCTTGGTCGTGCTTCGTGAACTTGCTCTTGAGCTGGTGGGGCTTCGACGCCGCGCTGGCGCCGATCACCACGAGGCATGCGACTGCAACCGCAACCAGCCCCGCGAGGACACCCCCTCTGAACCCTGACAAAATGGAACTCCTCTCCCTATCGTTTTTGAGCGATCGCCTTCCCCCGGGCGCCCATTCAGGCACGCCGAACGCCGCAGGTGACCCCGTCCTCGGAGTTAGTAGATGATTCTCTATCTACGTTGGTCTGTCAAGCAAAACCGGGCGACTATTACCGGAAAATGCAGCGCAATTAGTCGCCGTGTGGCTTCGCCATCGCGCGGAAGTCTAGCGCCTTATCCAGCGTCTCGTCATCGACGCCGGCGTCGCGGGCCACGTCTCGGAGCGGGCGCCCGCTGGCCGCGGCTTCCTTCACGATCTCGGTGGCCTTGTCGTAGCCGATGTACGGGTTGAGCGCGGTCGCGGCCGAGAGCGTGAGCTCCGCGTAGCGCTCCGCTTGCTCGCGGTTCGCCTCGATGCCGTCGACGCAGTTTTCGGCGAGCAGTCGTGCGCCTGCGGCGAGCAGTCGGATCGAGTCGAGCAGGTTCCGGGCGATCAGAGGGACGAACACGTTCAGCTCGAGGTGGCCCTGCATGCCCCCGACCGTGATCGCCATGTCGTTCCCGATCGCCTGTGCAGACACCTGGGTGACGACCTCGGGGATGACCGGGTTCACCTTGCCGGGCATGATCGAGCTGCCTTTCTGGAGCTCGGGGAGCGTGATCTCCGCCAGACCGGCGCGAGGGCCGGAGGCGAGCAGACGAAGGTCGTTGGCGATCTTCGTCAGGGAAACGGCAACGGTCTTCAGAGCGCCGGAGGCCTCGACGAGGGCGTCGCGCGCGCCCTGGGCCTCGAACGGGTCGGCGGGCGGTGAGATCTTCAGGCCGGTCTCCTCGGTGAGTCGGCGGCGTACGCGCTCCGCAAACTCGGGGTGCGTGTTGAGGCCCGTGCCGACCGCCGTCCCGCCCAGCGGGATCTGCCCGACACGCTCGAGGGTCGCCTCGACGCGGGCGACGCTCTGTCGGATCTGCGCCGCGTAGCCCGAGAACTCCTGCCCGAGCGTCACCGGGACGGCGTCCATCAGGTGCGTCCGGCCGGACTTGACGACATCGTCGAACTCGTGCGCCTTCTTCTCGAGGGACCCGGCCAGCTGTCCGAGCGCAGGAAGCAGGTCGTTAGTCAGCTGATCGAGCGCCGCGAGGTGGACGGCCGAGGGGAAGACGTCGTTCGACGACTGGCCCATGTTGACGTCGTCGTTGGCGTGGACGCCCTCGCCGGCGAGCGAGGCGATGACCTCGTTCGCGTTCATGTTCGAGGAGGTGCCCGACCCGGTCTGGAAGACGTCGATCGGAAATTGATCGGACAGCTCGCCCGTCGCGACCCGGTCGGCCGCCGAGGCGATGCGCTCGGCCTTCTCTGCATCGAGGAGCCCGAGCTCGGCGTTGGCGCGTGCGGCCGCGGCCTTGATGCGGCCGAGCCAGGCAGCAACCGACGGAGGGATGGGCTGGCCCGAGACCTGGAAGTTCTCGACCGCCTTGCGTGTCTCCACGCCCCACAGCTCCTTTGTCTCGCCGGTGGCCGCCACGGTTCGAGTCTATCCGGGTCGCGCCGTCACGAATTCGGCACGAAACCGTGACCCACGCGTGCGAGTATCCGAGTTACGCTCGCAGTGGGGAGGAGGTTGGCGGTACCGATTTAACCCGGGGCGGGCGGCTAGATCAGGCGGAGTCGCCGGCGCTCCGGCGGGAAGTCACGCAGCGCGCGGCGAACGAGCTCGGAGAGATCGGCGGGGGTTGCCCAACCGACGTAGCCGCAGCGAGCGCACTCGCCGGCCTCGACGCTGCCCGAGCCGTTGGCGACTCGACGCCGCTCACCGCATCCGAGACATTCAACCGTCAGGCGATCCACCTCACTGCTTTCGGCACAAGCGAACGAGCGGGCCTCCCTCGGATGAGGGATGCGCACCCTGAATCGCCCGGGGTGGTGAGAACACCCCCCGCGGACCGGGTTAGTCCGTGGAGTACTTGGGCTGGACCTTCTCGCCCCGAATGTGCGCGATCGCGTTGTTCGCAGCGATCGCGGCCTCGCCCATGCCGATCGTGATCAGCGTGATCTTGCCCGGATATCCGGCCACGTCTCCGGCGGCGTAGATCCGCGGGAGGTTCGTCTCCATCGTCATCGGATCGACCTTCAGCTGCCGCTTGCCCTCGAGCTCGATGCCCCATTCGGCGATCGCGCCCAGGTGAGAGTGGAAGCCCAGCAGCGTGATGAGCGCCTCGCAATCGACGCGCTCGACCTCGCCGGTGGTCGTGTTCTCGATCGAGACGGCCTGGATCGAGCCGTCCCCGTGCACCTCGCGCACCTCGTGCGGAGTCAGGATCCGGACGCGCCCCTCGGCCTCGAGCTTCTTCGCCTCGCTCAAGGACGACTCGAGGGCGCGGAAGCGGTCGCGGCGATGCACGAGCGCGATGGGCGCACGGGCCGTGTCCTGGAGGCCCAGTGTCCAGTCGAGCGCCGAATCGCCGCCGCCGACGATCACGCAGGCCTTGTCCTTGAACACCTCCTTCTGGCGCACGAAGTAGTGCAGCCCCTTGCCCTCCCACCGGTCGATGTCGTCGACGCCGAGCTTGCGCGGCTCGAAGGCTCCGTGCCCGGCGGTGACGATCAGTGCGCGCGAGAGGTACGGCCCGCCCTTGGCGGTCGTCAGCGCGAAGAGCTCCTCACCGTCCTCGTCGACGCGCTCGAGCGTCTTGGCCTCCTCGCCGAGGATGACCTCGGCTCCGTACTGGAGACCTTGCTCCGCGCACATGTCGACGAGCTTCTGGCCGAGGATCTTCGGGTGGCCGGCCACGTCGTAGACGTGCTTTTCGGGATAGGTCGCGGCGACCTGGCCGCCGAGCTGCTCGAGGCTCTCGACGATGCGCACAGACGCGTCGCGGTGACCCGCGTAGTAGGCGGCGGCGAGCCCGGTCGGGCCCGCTCCGAGGATCGTGATGTCAACGACGCCGTTACTGCTCGCCACGGAGAGAGATGCTAGTGCTCGAAGGTCGAGCTAGGAGGGCTTGGCGAAATACAGTGCTGAGCCGCCGGGCCGCGCTGCTCGCCCCGAGGCCGCGTCCTCAGTCACCCCAATGCTGAAAAGCATTGGGGCTCCCTGCGTCCTTGCCTCGGAACGACCATCGCACCCCGGCAACGAGCAGTATCCCGCCAAACCCTCCTAGTGCGAGCAGCCCGAGCCGCAGCCACCGGCTGCATGAGGATCGGCCCCGGCCGCGGCCTCGTCTTCCACCTGGAACGAGTGTCCACAACCGCACGCGGACGTCGCGTTCGGGTTGTTGATGGCGAAACCGCCCTGGAGGCCGTCCACGTAGTCGATCTCCGTCCCGCTCAGGTACGGAGCGCTGAACGGATCGACCACGATCTGGATGCCGTGCGAGTGGAGCTCGAGGTCGCCGGCCTGCGCGGCCTGGTCGAAGCCGAGCGCGTACTCGAAGCCCGAACAGCCGCCGCCCTGCACCGCGATGCGGAGCACGCCTGCCTCGCTGTCGCCCTCCTCGGCCATGAGCGCCTTGATCTTCGTCGCGGCGCCCTCGCTGAGAGAGACGATCGTCTCGTGTTCGACGGTAGCCATCTGGACGCATCGTAGCAGCGTGCCCCGGCGTTCCCGACCCCCGAAAAGGGGGCGAGCTTGTAACACCAGATACCCGCACGGTTGAGCGGTTTCGCCTGTCGCTCGTAGCCCTCTTCAGCGTGGTACGTTTCCGGCGTCTTGGCCCAGGCCGGCTGCCTCGCAAATGCTCGATAGCTGGCTTCCCTTTCTGATCTACGGGAGCCTGGCGGTGGCCATCCCGGCCTCGATGATCGCGATGTCCTTCGTGTTCGCGACGCGGCCCAAGCGACGGGTGCGTACGCGGACACTCGCGTTCGAGTCCGGCGTGTCCCTCGGCCCGCCGAGGTTGCAGCGCTTCACCATCAGCTTCTACTTGACGGCGATGCTCTTCGTCGTCTTCGACGTCGAGATCGTCTTCCTCTACCCGCTGGCCGTCGTGCTCGAGCCGCTCGGGTGGTTCGGGTTCGTCGAGCTCTCGTTCTTCCTCGGCATCCTCGCCGTGGCCTACGTCTACATCTGGCGAAAGGGGGCACTCAAGTGGCGGTGAGAAAGAAGCAACGGCTCGCCGACTACGGCCTCAACTCGGAGCGAGTGCTCTGGCGCGGAAAGGGCCCCGGCGTCTTCGAGCAGGAGCTCTCGCCTCTCGAGGACCGGCTCATGCTCTCGACCGTGGACAAGGCCGTGGCCTGGGCGCAGGGCAGCTCGATCTGGCCCGACACGTTCGGCCTCGCCTGCTGCGCGATCGAGATGATGTCGATCGTCTCGTCGCGGTACGACATCGCGCGCTTCGGCGCCGAGGTCTTCCGCTCCTCGCCGCGACAGGCGGACCTGCTCATCGTCTCAGGACGAGTGGCGCACAAGATGGCCGCGCCGCTCCGCCAGATCTACGACCAGATGCTGGAGCCGAAGTGGGTGATCGCCATGGGCGCCTGCGCCAGCTCGGGCGGGATGTTCAACAACTACACGATCCTCCAGGGTGTCGACAAGATCGTCGCCGTCGACATCCACGTACCGGGCTGCCCGCCGCGGCCGGAGGCGCTCGTGGAGGGCATCGTCCGCCTCCAGGAGAAGATCAAAGCGGGGGTGCCGCCGGCCTACGAGATCCGGGGCGTCGCAAGCTGAGCCCTTTCGAAGGAGTCCCCGGCCTCGTGGAGCGCCGTGAGGCATACGGCGAGACGACGCTCGTCGTCGATCCTGCGCGGCTGCTTGAGGCGTGCACGTTCCTTCGTGACGAAGAGGGGTTCGCACTGCTCTCCGACATCACAGCGGTCGACTACCTGGGCTGGGGCGAGAAGGGCGTGGCGGGTTACTTCGGCACAGCCACCGGCCGTGACCTGAACACGCCTGCCGAGCAAGGCGCCTCGGTCCACTCGCAGGGCTTCGCCCGCTCGCCCGAGCCGAAGCCCACCCGCTTCGCGATCAACTATCACCTCCTCGCAGTGGTCGCGGGCGCGCCACGCGTCCGCGTTCAGGTCTGGGTCGAGGAGAACCAGGCGGTCCCCAGCGTGATCGAGATCTGGCCGACCGCCGACTGGCACGAGCGCGAGCAGTTCGACCTGATGGGCATCACCTTCGAGGGCCACCCCCATCTCCGTCGCATCATCATGGAGGACGACTGGGAGGGGCACCCGCTCCGCAAGGACTATCCACTCGGCGGCGAGCCCGTCCGCTTCTCGGGAGACGAGTGATGGCGGTCACCGAGCGCCCGAAGATCTACGAAGGCTCGCGGATCCCGTCTCCGATCCCCTCCATGCTCGTGCTGCCGGAGGAACTCCGCGCGTCCGACGAGATCCTCCAGGTCAACTTCGGGCCGAACCATCCGTCGACCCACGGCGTCCTCCGGCTCGTCGTCGATCTCTCGGGCGAGCGCGTCGTCGGCCTGCGCGCCGTGGTCGGCTACCTGCACACCGGCTTCGAGAAGAACATGGAGCAGAAGACGTGGTGGAAGGCGATCACCTACGCCCCGCGCGTCGACTACGTCTCCTTCCAGAACAACGAGCTCGTCTTCGTGCTCGCGGTCGAGAAGCTCCTCGAAATCGAAGTGCCGCCGAAGGCGACCTGGATGCGCACGCTGCTCGCCGAGCTGAACCGGATCCACTCGCATCTCGTGTTCCTCGGGACCGCCGCGCTCGAGCTGGGAGCGATCTCGATGTTCTGGTACTGCTTCCGCGAGCGAGACCAGATCCTCGACCTGTTCGAGATGGTCACAGGGTCCCGCATGCACACGCGGTACTACCAGGTGGGTGGTCTCGCCGAGGACATCCCAAAGGGCTTCTATCCCGAGGCCCGCAAGTTCTGCGAGTGGATGCCGAAGGCGATCGACGAGTACGAGACGATCCTCTCGCGCAACGAGATCTGGCTCGAGCGCACGCAGGGCATCGGGCTCCTCTCGGCCGAGGACGCGATTGCGCTGGGTCAATCGGGGCCGGTGTTGCGTGCTTCGGGGGTTGACTGGGATCTGCGGCGGGACGAGGGCTACCTCTCATATCCGCAGGTCGATTTCGACGTTCCCGTCTACCCGAACGGCGACGTCTACGACCGCTACAAGGTGCGGATCGACGAGATGCGCCAGTCGACGCGCATCGTCGAGCAGTGCCTCGACGCCATGCCCGAGGGCCCGTGGATCGCGGACGACCGCAAGGTCGTGCTGCCCCCGCGACACGAGCTGCACACGTCGATGGAGTCGCTCATCCACCACTTCAAGATCGTGACCGAGGGGTTCCGGGTGCCCGAGGGCGAGGTGTACTCCACGGTCGAGTCCCCGCGAGGAGAGCTCGGGTGCTACCTGGTCTCCGACGGCGGCCCGCGCCCATGGCGGGTCAAGTTCCGGGCACCGTCCTTCGTCGCGCTCGAGGCGACCGCGACCTGCATGAGCGACGCGCTCATCGCCGACTTCATCGCCATCGTCGGCTCGCTCGACACGGTCATGGGCGAGGTCGATCGGTGACGCTCGCGGAGCAGATCCAGGAGCTCGCGGCCGGCTACCCGCAGAGCCGGTCGGCGGTGCTGCCCGCGCTGCGGCTCGCGCAGGAGCAGTACGGCTGGCTGTCGCCCGAAGCGCTCCGAGAGGTGGCCGACGCGCTCGACCTGACGCCGGCCTATTGCCAGGCGGTCGCGTCCTTCTACGACATGTTCCACATGAAGCCCGTGGGCCGGCACCTGGTCGAGGTCTGCACGAACATCTCGTGCGCGCTCGTCGGCGCGCAGCAGGTGCTCGAGGCCTTCGAGTCTGAGCTCGAGGTCAAGGCGGGCGAGACGACCGAGGACGGCGACGTCACTTTGCGCGCGCTCGAGTGCGCCGGCGGCTGCGGCTGGGGCACGGTCGTCGCGATCGACCACAGGTATCGCGAGCCGGTCCAGCCGGAGGACGTGCCGAAGATCGTCAGCGAGTTGCGCGATGCCTGAGCTGGCTCTGATCCTGGCCGGCGCCGACGAGCGCGACCTGACGAAGCTCAGCGAGTACCGGGCCGTCGGCGGCTACGCGGCGCTCGAGAAGGCGCGCGGCATGGACGCCGAGGCGGTCATCGAGGAGCTCCTCACGTCGAACCTTCGCGGCCGAGGCGGCGCCTTCTTCCCGATGGGCCGCAAGGCGAGCTTCATCCCGAAGCCCGACGACGTGCCGAAGCCGCGATACGTCGTCGTCAACGCCGACGAGTCCGAGCCGGGAACGTTCAAGGACCGCGAGCTCATGTTCCGCGTCCCGCACCGCCTGATCGAAGGCTGCCTGATCACGGCGCACGCGATCCAGTCGCAGAACGTCTTCATCTACATCCGCGGCGAGTACCTGGCCGAGTTCGAGGTCCTACGGGCAGCGCTCGACGAGGCGCGCGACGAAGGCCTGTTTGCGGGCGTCACAATGGTGCTGCACCGGGGCGCGGGCGCGTACATCTGCGGCGAGGAGTCGGCTTTGCTCGAATCGCTCGAGGGCAAGCGCGGGCAGCCACGCTCGCGGCCCCCGTATCCCGCCGTGTCGGGGCTGTACGCGGCGCCCACGCTGATCAACAACGTCGAGACGGTGGCGACTGTGCCGAAGGTGATCGAGCTGGGAGGAGCCGAGTACGCCAAGATCGGCGCGCCGCCGAACTCGACCGGTACGCGCCTCTTCTCGCTCTCGGGCAACGTCGTCCGCGGCGGGAACTACGAGCTCGAGCTCGGCACGTCGCTGAACGACCTGATCTTCGAGATCGGGGGCGGGATCCCGAACGGACGCAAGCTGAAGGCGGTGATCCCCGGCGGCTCGTCGGTGCCCGTCCTCACGGCCAAGGAGGTCGACACCCCGCTCGAGCACGACGCCATGACCGAGCGCGGATCGATGCTCGGCTCCGGCGCCGTGATCGTCATCGACGACCGCTGCTGCATGGTGCAGCTCGGCCTGCGCGTCGCGCAGTTCTACATGCACGAGTCGTGCGGCAAGTGCACGCCGTGCCGTGAGGGCACGCGCTGGATGGTTCAGCTCCTGCACAAGATCGAGGACGGGCGCGCCGAGCACGACGAGCTCGACCTGTTGCTCTCGGTGTGCGACCGGATCCTCGGCAAGTGCCTCTGCCCGCTCGGCGACGCGGCCGCCATGCCCATCGCCAGCTACGTCTCGAAGTTCCGGGACGAGTTCCGGGCTCACATCGACGAGGCCGGTTGCCCCTTCGGCGGCGAGTCCTCGCTCGAAGGCGTCCTGGCCCCGGTCGACCAGCACACGCACCATCCAGTCGCCGAGGTGCCCGCATGACGTCTCATTTTTGTCCCACTTCCGTGACGGGGACTGTCCCCAGGACCTGGCTGGTGGGGACGTGAGCGCGCCGGAGATCGTTACCGTCACGATTGACGGGCGCGAGGTGCAGGTTCCGAAGGGGACCGGCCTCGTCGAGACGGCGCTCGCCGCGGGGATCGAGATCCCGGTCTTCTGTTACGAGCCGCGGCTCGGCCCGGCCATCGGCGCGTGTCGCATGTGCCTGGTCGAGGTGGAAGGGATGCCGAAGGTGCAAGCGGCCTGCGTGCTGAGCGCCCAGGACGGCATGGTCGTCTCCACCGCGCAGAGCTCCTCCGAGGCCGCCGAGGCGCAGAACGCGACCCTCGAGTTCATCCTCGTCAACCATCCGCTCGACTGCCCGGTCTGCGACAAGGGCGGCGAGTGCCCACTCCAGGACCTGACGTTCCGCTGGGGCCCCGGGGCAACCCGCATGGAGTTCCCGAAGCGCACGTTCGAGAAGCCGATCCCGATCTCGCCGACGATCGCACTCGACCGCGAGCGCTGCATCCTCTGCTACCGCTGCACGCGCTTCTCGGAGGGCGTGTCCGAGGACGGTCAGCTGATCGCGGAGAACAGGGGCGCGGCGTCGGTCATCGCCACCTTCCAGGACGAGCCGTACAGAGCGCCGTTCTCGGGCAACATCATCGAGCTCTGCCCCGTCGGCGCGCTGACCTCGACGCAGTACCGCTTCGAAGCACGCCCCTGGGAGATCCAGAACGTCCCGACCGTCTGCGGCATGTGCCCGGTCGGCTGCAACGTCCACGCAACGACGCGGGAGGGGAAGGTCAAGCGGATCCTTTCGAGGAACCATCCCGAGGTCGACCAGGGCTGGCTCTGCGACAAGGGCCGCTTCGCGTACGCGCACGTGCGCGCGCGGGACCGGATAACGGATCCCTTGCAGCGGGTGGGCCCGCGCCGCTACGAGGAGATCTCCTGGGACGCGGCCCTGGACGAGGCGGAACGGATGCTCCGGAAGGCGGACGGCCGGATCGTGACCGCCCTGTCCGGCTCCGAGACCGTGGAGTCCGCGTACGCGCTCGCCAAGCTGCTGCGCCAGGGGCTTGGCGCCCATTCCGCGGTGCTGCCCGAAGAGGTCGATCCGACACTCGATGCTTTCCGCGCGCCCCTGTCAGCCATCGGGGAAGCCGAGATCGTGGTCGTCCTCGGCGACGACCCCGTGGTCGAACGCGCGCCGATCGTGGATCTCTGGATCCGCGCTGCCCGCCGGAACGGCGCCGAGGTCCTCACCTCGACCGACGACGAGCGCGTGCGGTCGAGCGACCACGTCGCGCTCATCTGGTCGGGGCCTGGTGGAGAAGCACTACCGGCCCTGGCCGCGGAGCTCGGGATCGCCGACAAGCCGGGCTCGGCCGCGTTTCACCTGCCGGAGACCGCGAATGGACGCGGTGTCGCAGATGCGTGGGCCGCGGCCGGGGACGTCGATCCGGACGACCCCGAGCCGGTCGGGCTGCTCATCGTCTCCGGCGACGAGGCCGTGGCCAACCCCGACGTTCGAGCCATGGCAGAGCGGGCCGAATCCGTGTTGGCGATCTCGATGTTCCGGACACCCCTCGTCGGCTGGGCCGACCTCGTCCTGCCGGGCACGAGCTATCTGGAACGGGACGGCACCTACGTCAACCTCGAGGGTCGCCTGCAGCGCCTGCGGCGGGCTGTAATCCCGCCCGGCCCGGACGAGCTGGCCTGGCTGGCGAAGCTCGCAGAACGCTTCGACGTCGAGCTCTCGCCCTATCCCTCCCAGGTGTTCGCGGAGATCTCGGCGATCGCGTACGGCGGCCTCGACTACGGCCTCGTCGGCGAGCACGCGCCCCTTCCACCCGCCGTCGAGCTGGGGAAGGTGCAGAAGCCGAAGCGCGCTCGGGCGGCGTCCGGCAAGGGTCTGCGCCTGATCGCCTACAGGCCGCTGTTCTCGGGCCCGGCCGTCGAGCGCGTTCCGGAGCTGCACTTCCAGCGGCCGGGAGCCGAGGTCGAGCTGTCACCCGATGATGCGCGCCGCCTCGGTGTGGCCAACGGCCAGCTCGTGCATGTGAAGTCGAACGGCACCTCGGTCGAGCTTCGCGCGCGCGTGACCAGGGATCTGGCCGCCGGCGCCGTACGTGTGCCGGGGCCCTACGCCGGCGACCTCGGGACGCACGTCGAGGTTGCCCCGTGAACGAGCCCTGGTGGATCGACGCCGTCAAGGCTGTAGTCATCGTCAACCTGCTGCTCGGCCTCTTCGCGTACTCGACGCTGCTCGAACGCAAGCTGATCGGCCGCATGCAGCTCCGCTATGGGCCGAACCGAACCGGGCCCTTCGGCCTGCTGCAGCCGATCGCCGACCTCGTCAAGCTGATCCGCAAGGAGAGCTTCGCCCCCGCCACCGCCGTCGACCTCCTCTACTTCAGCGCGCCGGCCATGTCGGCCGCGACCGCGCTCGCCGCCTTCGCCGTGATCCCCTTCGGCGAGGGCTGGCACATCTGGAAGTACGACATCTCGGGACAGATCATCGACGTGCCGATCTCGCTGATCCTGATCTTCGCCCTCGGCTCGCTCGGCATCTACGGCTTCATCGTCGGCGGCTGGGCCTCGGATTCGAAGTACTCGCTGCTCGGAGCGATGCGCACGTGCGCGCAGCTCGTCTCGTACGAGGTCGCGCTCGCCATCTCGGTCCTCGGCGTGATCATCATGGCCGGCTCGCTCTCGCTCACGGAGATCGTCGAGCAGCAGTCGCAGTCGGTCTGGTACGCCGTTCCGCAGGTCGTCGGACTGGCCGTCTTCTTCATCGCGGGAATCGCCGAGACGAACCGTCCGCCGTTCGACCTGCCCGAGGCTGAGACCGAGCTCGTCGCCGGGTACCAGACGGAGTACAGCGGCATGCGCTTCGGCCTCTTCTCGATGGCCGAGTACATCAACATGATCGTCCTCTCCTCTCTCGCCGTGACGCTCTTCTTCGGCGGCTGGCTCGGGCCGTGGGCGCCACTCGGGCCGCTCTGGTTCTTCCTCAAGCTGCTCGTCTTCATCTGCGTCTTCATCTGGCTCCGCGCCACCTTGCCCCGGCTGCGCTACGACCAGCTGATGGACTTCGGCTGGAAGGTCTTGCTGCCGGTGGCGACGGTCAACGCGCTCGTGACCGCGGCTCTGGTGATCTGGCTGTGAGCCCGCAGCCTTTCGACTCGCTCGGCGGCTTCGGCGTCACGCTGCGGCAGATCTTCAAGAAGCCGATCACGCAGCAGTACCCGGAGTACAAGCGCCCGGTCTACCCGCGGTTCCGCGGCCGGCACAGGTTGTGGCGACACGAGAACGGTCTCGAAAAATGCGTCGGCTGCTCCCTCTGCGCGGCGGCGTGCCCTGCCGACTGCATCCGGGTCGTTGCCGAGGAGAACACGGCCGACAACCGGGTCTCGGCGGGCGAGCGCTACGCGCGCATCTACGAGATCAACCTCTCGCGCTGCATCTTCTGCGGCTACTGCGAGCTCGCGTGCCCGTTCGACGCGATCACGCTGGAGAACGAGTTCGAGATCTCCGAGTACTCGCGCGACGACCTCATCTACACGAAGGACATGCTGCTCGCCGAGCCGATCAAGCGGGTGCCGGTCGCCGATCGCGACCTCTACGACACCCCGATCCCCGCGTACAAGGAGCGGAGCTAGGTGGGCAACTTCGTCGTCTGGGTGGTCTGGGTCGTCGCGGTCTTCGCGTGCCTCGGGTCGGGGGCGGCGGTCATCAGCTTCACCAACCCGTTCTACTCGGCGCTGGCGCTGATCGGCAACCTCGGCGCACTCGCAGTCCTCTTCCTGCTCCTCTCGGCCGAGTTCGTCGCCGCGGCCCAGGTGCTCGTCTACGCGGGCGCCGTCATGGTCATGTTCCTGTTCGTGATCGCCTACCTCGGTCGCCACGCTGACGCGCCGTGGAGAGGAGGGCCGAGTTGGCAAGCCCTCGGGGCGACGGCCGCGGCGGGCGCGCTGCTCGTCGAGATCGTCGTCGTCATCGGCCAGAAGGCCAGCAACCGGCTCTCGGACGAGGCCGACATCTCGCGAGCATTCGGCGGGCCGGAGGGAATCGGCCGGCTCTTCCTCACCGACCACCTGCTCGCCTTCGAGATCACGTCGATCGTGCTGCTCGCAGCGGCGGTCGGCGGGGTCGTGCTCGGCACCGAGGTCAAGCGCCGCGAGGAGCTCGAGACGTGATGGGCCCGGACGTCACCTGGTACCTCGCCGTCGCCGGCTTCCTGTTTGCGATCGGCGCGCTCGGCGTGATGCTGCGGCGCAGCCCGCTGATCATCCTGCTCTCGCTCGAGATCATGCTCAACGCGGCCAACCTCGCGTTCATCGCCTTTGCCCGGCTCCACGGCCAGCTCGACGGGCAGGTCTTCGCGTTGGCGGTGATGGCGGTCGCGGCGTCGGAGGTCGTCGTCGGCCTCGGCCTGATCGTTGCGCTGAACCGCCGTGACCTCGAGCTCGACGTCGACAAGATGAGCACCCTCCGCGGATGAGCGCCGTGCGCCTGATCCAGGTGCCCTACCACCTTGGTCGCGAAGGCGAGGTTCTCGGGGCGGGGCCGGCTCCGCTCGCGCACGCAATCGGCGGCGACAGTGTCGTCGTCGAGAGGCCGAGCGAGTTCCGAAACGAGGTCCAGGCGGTCTTCGACGTCGTCCAGGCCCTGGCAGCCGCGGTGCGAGAAACCGTCGACGAAGGGCGCTTCCCGCTCGTCCTGGGCGGAAACTGCTCGAGCGCACTCGGCGCGGTCACAGGCCTCGACCGGGACGTGGGAGTCGTCTGGTTCGACGCGCACGGGGACTTTCACACGCCCGACTCCACGCCCACCGGCTTTCTGGAGGGGATGGTGCTCGCGCTGCTCACCGGGGAGGGCTGGAACGAGCTTCGCCGTGGGCTCCGCACGGTGCCACCAGACCGGGTCGTGCTCGTCGGCGCGCGCGACTTCGAGCCGAGCGAAAAGGAGCGCCTCGACCGCTCGGCGATCGCGCGGGCCGATGCGAGCTCGCTCGAGGCGGCACTCGACGATCTGGCCGAGCACGCGGACGCTGTCTACGTACACATCGACCTCGACGTGCTCGATCCATCCGAAGGCGTCGCGAGCGCGTGGGCCGCTGAAGGCGGGCTGACGGCCGAGGAGCTCCGCCTCGCTCTCGACGCGATCGCTTCGCGGTTCGAGATCGTCGCAGCGACGCTGTCGGCCTATGACCCCGCTGTAGACCCGGAAGGACACATCCCGCCAATCGCCGCCAGCCTGGTGCCACGGCTCCTTCCCGCCGAGGTGCGCTCGTGACCGCTGCCGCCTGGGTCTGCCTGCTCTCGCCGCTTGCCGCGGCGGTGCTGATCACGCTCGGCGGCACCGCCTGGTCTCGCCGGGCGGCCGGATACCTGGCGACGCTCTCGACCGCCGTCTCGTTCGGCGCCGCGGTCACCTGCTTGCTCGAGCTGACGAGTCGCAGCGGGGAGGAGCGGATCGTCGAGACGACGGCATACACCTGGCTGAAGGCGGGGAACCTCGAGGTCGGCCTCACGCTGCTCGTCGACCCGCTTTCGATCCTGATGATGCTGATCGTCTCCGGCGTCGGCTCGCTGATCGTTGCCTACTCGATCGGCTACATGGACGGCGACGACGAGGAACGCCGCTACTTCGCGTACATGGCGCTCTTCGTCTTCTCGATGCTGCTCCTCGTCCAGGGCGGCAACTTCCTGCTGCTGCTCGTCGGCTGGGGCCTCGTCGGCCTCTGCTCCTACCTGCTGATCGGCTACCACCACGAACGGCCGAGCGCTGTTGCGGCCGCGAAGAAGGCGTTCATCATGAACGCCTTCGGCGACGCGACGATGGCGCTGGCCTTCTTCGTCCTCATCCAGCGAACCGGCTCGCTCGACTTCGCAGCCGGGTTCCAGTGGTCGGCGGGGGAGGAGGGCTCGTGGGCGATGAACCTCGTCGCGCTCGGGCTACTCGGAGGGGCGGTCGCCAAATCGGCGCAGATCCCGCTTGCACACGTGGCTGCCCGACGCGATGGAGGGCCCGACGCCGGTCAGCGCCCTCATTCACGCCGCGACGATGGTCACAGCGGGTGTGTACCTCCTCGTCCGCTTCGGTCCGCTCTTCGAGCACGCGCCGCGCGTTCAGGATCTGGCTGCCGGGCTCGGCGCCGTCACGCTGCTCGTCGCCGGGCTGATCGCGCTCGTCCAGGTCGACATCAAGCGCGTGATCGCGTACTCGACGATGTCGCAGATCGGCTACATGTTCCTCGCGGCCGGGATCGGCGCCTACGCGAACGCGATGTTCCACCTGATGACGCACGCGTTCTTCAAGGCGCTCCTCTTCCTGGCCGCCGGAATCGTCATCCATGCGCTCGCCGGCGAGCAGGACATGCAAAAGATGGGAGGCCTCAGAAGACTGCTGCCGCGGACGTGGGTCGCGTTCCTGGTCGGAGCCGCAGCCCTCTCCGGCATCCCGCCCCTCTCCGGCTTCTTCTCCAAGGACGCGATCCTCGCGTCCGGCCTGGCCGAGGGGCGTACGGCCAGATTCTCTTCGCCGTCGGCGTCTTCGGGGCGTTCCTCACCGGCCTCTACACGTTCCGGATGGTGTTCCTGGTCTTCGGCGGCGAGCCGTCGGCCTACGCGCGCGAGCACCTGCACAAGCCGGACCGCACCGAGCCGTGGATCTGGATGGCGGTGACTGTCGGAGCGCTCGCGGTTCTCGCGGTGATCGGCGGGTGGCTCCAGATCCCGGGGGCCTGGCACCCGTTCGCCGACTTCCTGGAGCCGGCCGTGGAGCCGCTCTTCGAGCCGACCGGCAGGCAGGACGCGATCGCCTCGGCGATCGCCGTCACCGCCGGCCTGCTCGGCATCTGGCTCGCCTGGTGGCTCTACTCGGCCAAGAAGGAGCAGGTGCCGCGGGTGCGCGCCTTGCAGACGATCCTGGAGCACAAGTTCTACTTCGACGAGGCGTACGACTGGGTCTTCTACCGCCCGGCGACCTTGTTCGCTCGTGCCTTCAGCTCGCTCATCGAACGGCCGTTCATCGCCGGGACGTTGACCGGGGTTGCGTTCACCGCGCGCCGCGCGGGCGGTGAGGTCGCGGAGACCCAGACGGGCCTCGTTCGCATGTACGCGTTCGTGATCGCAACGGCGGTGGCCACGCTCGCCCTCGTCTTCGTGTGGGTGCGATGACGGGCTGGCTCGCAACCCTGCTCATCTTCCTTCCCGTCGCCGGGGCGCTCCTCGTGTGGCTGGTCCCGCTGCCGCGTGGGACAGCCGGGCCCTTCGCACTCCTCGTGGCCCTCGTCGAGGTCGGTTTCTGGATCAACGCCCTGATGCGGTTCGACTTCAACCGTCAAGGCGCGGCCCCGAACTTCGACCAGCAGCACGCCTGGTTCAGCGACCTGAACGTCTCGTACCACGTCGGCTTCTACGCGTTCTCGTTCTGGCTCGCCGGGCTGACCGTGGTCGTCGCGGCGGCGTCGATCGCGTACGCCGTCTGGGCCGGACGGGAACGGCCACGCGCCTATTTCGGGCTCATGCTCTTCCTCACGGGCGCGACCGTCGGCGTCTTCGCCGCGCAGGACATGCTGGTCTTCTACGCCTTCTTCGAGGCGATGCTGATCCCGCTCTACGTGCTCATCGGAGTGTGGGGTGGAGCCGGCCGCATGGGCGCGACGATCAAGTTCGTCATCTACACCATGGCCGGGTCCCTGCTGATGCTCGCCGCGGTCATCGCCTACGGCCTCTCGCAGGACACCTTCGACCTCGTCGACGCGACGCAGAGCTCGAGCGACTGGATCTTCCTGGGCTTCGTCGCGGCCTTCGCCGTGAAGGCTCCGATCTTTCCGCTGCACGGCTGGCTGCCGGATGCCTACCGGGAAGCGCCGCCCGAGGTGGCGGCCATGCTCTCGGGAGTCGTCTCCAAGGCGGCGGTCTACGGCTTCTTCCGGATCTGCCTGGCCAAGTTCCCGGAGCCGTTCGACGACTACCGCACCCTGATCCTCGTCCTCGCCTCCATCGGCCTCGTCTACGGATCCGTCCTCGCCTTCCGCGCGCCGGACCTGCGAGGCGTGATCGCCTACTCCAGCCTCGCGCAGATGGCGCTGATCACGATCGGGATCTTCGCCGAGAACATGGCGGGCCTGAGCGGAGCCGTTCTCCAGGCCGTCAACCACGGGCTCATCTCCGCCTCGCTCTTCCTCCTCGCAGGTGCGATCGAGCGCCGTGCCGCGACCGGTGACCTCGATCGGCTGGGCGGGCTCGCCCGCGGACGACCGGCTCTGGCGACCGTCCTCATGGCCACCGGCGTGATCGCCCTCGCGGTGCCCGGCTCATCCGCGTTCGCCGGCGAGTTCCTGATCCTCGCCGGGATCTTCCCCTGGGGCTGGGGATGGGCTGTCGTCGGGGCGATCGCGATCGTGCTGGCGGCGATGTACATGCTGCGCCTGATCTCCGCGGTGCTCCACGACCGCCGGGCCACAGCAGCCGACGAGAGCGTGCTCGACCTGCGGCCCGCCGAGCTCGCGATCGTCGTGCCTCTCCTCGTCCTGCTTTTGGCTCTCTCGGCCTGGCCTGCAGCGATCAGCGACCACATGGTCGAGAACTCCGGCGACATCCCGGTACTCGCTGAGCTGACCGCCGAATGATCGAGACGCCCTCCGTCGACTGGTTCGCCCTCTCGCCCGAGCTGGCGATGCTCGCAGCAGCAGGGGTCGCGCTGCTCGGCGCCGTGCTCGTCCCGCGCCTGTGGATCCGCCCGATCGCGGCCTCGGCATGCGCCGTCGGCTTCGCGGGGGGATTCGTCGCCGCCGCGCTCCTCTTCCGTGAATCGGGCCTGCCGAGCCTCGAGGTCGCGGACGCAGTCTCTCGCGACCGGCTGGCAGCGCTGGCACAGATGATCGTCTCCGGCTCCGGGTTGCTGGCCGTCGGCATCTCCTACTCCTCGCGCCGCCGCGTCGAGCACGTCGGCGAGTACTACGCGCTGCTCGCCGCATGTGGCGGCGGCATGGCCTTCCTCGTCTCGGCGAGCAATCTGATGACGCTCTTTCTCGGCCTCGAGTGGTTCTCGGTCTGCCTCTACGTGCTCTGCGCGATGGATCTCGACTCGGTCCCATCCCTCGAGGCCGGGCTCAAGTACCTGATCGTCGGCAGCTTCGGCTCGGGTGTCCTGCTCTTCGGCTCGGCGCTTATCTACGGAGCGACGGGCGAGCTCGGCTTCGCGGCGATCGCGGACGCGACCCGGTCGGCGAATCTCGACGAAGACCCTCTCCTGTTGGTCGGGCTCGCGATGCTGATCGCCGGGCTCGCGTTCAAGGCCTCGGCCGCGCCGTTCCACCAGTGGACGCCGGATGTCTACGAGGGCGCACCGACGCCCGTGACCGCGTTCATGTCGGCGGCCACGAAAGCCGTGGCCCTGGTGCTGACGGTCCGCGTCCTGACGGTGGCCTTCCCGGAGCTGGACGAGCTATGGACGGTCGCGCTCGCGGTCATCGCCTGCATCTCACTCGCGATCGGCAACCTGGCAGCGCTCGTCCAACGGCGGGTGAAGCGGCTCCTCGCGTACTCCTCGATCTCGCACGCCGGCTTCATGCTGATTGCGATCGCTGCGGCGAATGAGGCTCGGCGGTAAAGCGCTTCTCTACTACCTGATCCCGTATTGCGCGGCCTCGCTCGGCGCCTTCGCCGTCGTCGCCGCACGCGAGCGAGAGCTGAACGCCCCGGTCACGCTCGACAATCTCGCCGGGCTCGGCTGGGAGCGGCCCCTGCTCGGCGTGGCGATGTGGTCCTTCATGCTCAGCTTCGCCGGCTTCCCGCTGACCGGCGGCTTCATCGGAAAGTTCTACGTCTTCTCTGCGGCCTACGACCGCGGCTGGATCTGGCTCATGATCTTCGGCGTCGCCGCCACGTTCGTGAGCCTCTACTACTACCTCGCAGTCATCCGCGCGATGTACATGCGTCCCGCGGCGGAGCTCACGCTGGCGCCGGCGGGCGGCTCACCGCCGCGCGAGGTGCTGCTCTCGACCGCGGTCTTCGTGGCGCTGGTCGTGAACGTCGGCGCGTTCTTCGCCGTTCAGCCGCTCATCGATCTAGCAACGGACGCGGCGCTGTCGTTACCACTCTGACGCGCGCCGGGCGCGGCTCGAATACGACAGACAGGAGCGCTTCCAGGCAAAGAAGGCCGAGGCCCAGCGAGAGCAGGTTCGTGGCAATCGCGGGTGTCGCCGCGTCCGCAATGGCCGGAGCGCGGATCGTCGCTGTGACGACGAGCAGCGCGAGCCCCATCGCCGACAGGACGGGCAGCAGATACAGAGGCGTCTCGGCTCGGTCGTCGGCGCGCAGGTCGAGCAGCTCGCCGAAGGCGCCGAGAGCGCCAACCGCGGCCGCCGGCACCGCCACCAGGAGGGCGTGGAAAGCAAGGCCGTGCGAGCCCGAGGCATCGAGACCAGCCGCCAGCAGTGCGAGTCCGAGAGGAAGCCAGCGTCGTGCCATGCCCGGAGGTTCGACCTTGATGCAGTTGATCCTCCCGTTAGTGTCGGACGGATTTGATCCTCTGGCTGGGAGCCCTAGGTGTCCCCATCGCCGGGCTCGTCCTGCTGCTCGCCCAACCGGATCTGGACCGTGGCTGGGAGCACCATCCGGCCCACTTCTGGCTCGTCATCGCGATCGCCGTCGTCAACGTCGCGCTCGGGCTGCTGGCAGGCGAAACCGCGCGCAGGCTCGGGGACGCTCGCCTCTTTCTCGTGTCCATGGCGTTCATCGCGAGCGCCGCGTTCCTCGGCCTCCACGCGCTGGCGACCCCCGGCGTGCTGCTCGAGAGCAAGAACACCGGCTTCGTGATCGCGACGCCGATCGGGCTGTTCATCGCAGGAGGCTTTGCAGCCGCCTCAGCTTTCGACCTGGAACAGCGCGGCGCGACGATCATGCGGCATCGAGGCCTGATTCGAAACTCCCTCCTGGCCGTGGTCGCCGCCTGGGCGGCCGTCTCGCTCGCCGAAGTGGCGCCGCTGAATGAGCCGCTGCCGCCGGAAGACGCACGCGGCCGCCTGATCCTGCTCGCCGTGGCCGGAACGGCGCTCTACAGCTTCGCCGCGATTCGCTACCTGGGCCTCTACAGAAGAAGCGGCGACCGCATCCTGATCGCGATCGCCGCCGCGTTCGCCCTGCTCGCGGAGGCAATGATCGCAATCGCCGCTGCTCGAAACTGGCACCTCTCCTGGTGGGAGTGGCACGCGCTGATGGCGCTCGCCTTCGGGCTCGTCGCCTTCGCCGCGCGGGAGGAGCACAAGCGAGGTGGCTCCCCGTTTGCCGGCCTCTACCTGCGCGACACCATTGCCCGGCTCGACAAGCGCTACGCACATGCAATCGACAACGCCCTGGAGGGCGGCGATGCGGCACAGACCGACTTGAGCATGGAAGAGGCGAAGCTCGTCGAACGGGCGGCGAGGCGAGATCCGGCGGCTCGAAGACCTCTTCAAGCCCTACCTCTCGCCGCAGGTGACCGCACGGCTCAAGGCCGATCCCGACGCGGGCCTGCTCGGCGGCGAGACCCGCGACGTCAGCGTCCTCTTCGCCGACCTGGAGGGCTTCACGTCCTTCTCGGAGGGCTGCTCGGGGCCCGGCAGAGGTCGTGGAGATGCTGAACGAGTACTGGGCCGACGCCGTGCCGGCGGTCGCTGAGGAAGGGGGATGGTCGAGCGCTTCGCGGGAGACGCGGTGATGGTCGTCTTCAACGCGGCGGAAGATCAACCGGACCACGCGGTTCGTGCGGCGCGGGCGGGCCTCGGCTTACAGAAGGCGGCTGCGAAGCTGGGAGAGCGTCACCCGGGCTGGCCGCGCTTCCGCGTCGGTGTCAACTCCGGGCCGGCTCTGGTCGGCAACGTCGGCAGCGCCGAGCACCGCAGCTTCACGGCGATCGGCGACACGACGAACCTCGCCGCGCGGCTCCAGACGGTCGCCCATCCGGGCCAGGTGGTGATCGGGGCACGCGACGTATGCCGACGCTCGGCGGCGCTGCCGTTGCCCAGGAACTTGCGCCGCTCTCGGTGAAGGGAAAGGGGCAGCCCGTCCAGGCGTTCCTGCTGATCGAAGCTCGCTAGTCTCCGCGCCATGGCGAACGTCCAGCTGACATGGCTCGGCCATGCCGCATTCCGATTCGACACGCCCGGCGGGAAACGGGTCTACGTCGACCCGTTGCTCGACAACCCGAAGTGCCCCGAGAGCGAGCAGGAGCCGGAGCGAGTCGACCTGATCGTGCTCACGCATGGCCACGACGACCATGTCGGGGGGACGCGTCGAGCTGGCGCAGAAGTTCGGCTGCCCCGTGGTCGCGCGATCGTCGAACTGCGCGGGCTGGCTGTCGACCAAGGGTCTGCCGGAGGCCATGGAGCACGCCGGCGAACAAGGGCGGCACGATCGAGGTCGACGGGGTCAAGATCACGCTCACGAACGCGCACCACTCGAGTAGCGCGTTCGAGAACGAGACGTTTGTCTACCTGGGCGAGCCGTGCGGGCTCGTGATCGCGGCCGAGAACGGGACGTCGCTCTACTTCGCCGGCGACACCTGCGTCTTCGGCGACATGAAGATCATCGGCGCGCATCTACAAGCCCGACGTGGCGATCCTCCCGATCGGCGGTCACTTCACGATGGATCCCGTCGAGGCCGCTGTCGCGCTCGAGCTGCTCGGCGTCAAGCGCTGCGTCCCCTGCCACTACGGGACGTTTCCGCTCCTCGCGGGGACCCCGGACGAGCTGCGCGCCCTCGCCCCGGTGTCGAGGTCATCTCGCCCGAGCCCGGCGAGACGATCGAGCTTTGAGGCAGCGCTGGTTCGGCGCGACGGGTGAACGGGTGCCCGAGCTGGCCGTCGAAGGCGAAGCGGAGTTTCCGAGCGGAGCCGCTGGTCCTCGACGACGTCTCCGACGCGGACGCGCTGCGCGAAGCGTTCGACCAGGGGACGCCCGTCGTCGTCCGCGCCGACTCGGCCGAGAAGATCCTCGCCGCGCTCGCGCGGCCGGAGGTCGCAGCGCGTGCTGGTTCCGCCGGAGAAGCGCGAACTGCTGGACATCGACCTGGTGGAGCTGACGTATGGCTAAGCGGATCGCCACGTACTCGATTGCCGCCTGCGACCTCGAGGCGGGGCAGTGGGGCGTCGCCGTCCAGTCGAAGTTCCTCTCCGTCGGGTCGGTCGTGCCCTGGGCCGAGCCGGGCGTCGGGGCGATCGCGACGCAGGCGTACGCGAACCCGCGGTACGGCCCGAACGGGCTCGCCCTGCTGCGCGAGGGCAAGTCGGCCCAGGAGGCCGTCGACGAGCTGACGGCCGCGGACGACGGCCGGGAGCAACGGCAGCTCGGCATCGTCGACGGCCAGGGACGGGCCGCGACGTACACCGGCGGGGAGTGCTACGACTGGGCCGGCGGGCGCACGGGCGACGGGTACGCGGCGCAGGGGAACATCCTCGTCTCGGCGGAGACCGTCGACGCGCTCGTGGAGACCTTCGAGGGCAGCGGGGGCAAACCGCTGGCCGAGCGCCTACTCGATTGCCTGGCCGCCGCGCAGGCCGCCGGCGGCGACAAGCGCGGCCAGCAGTCCGCGTCGCTGCTCATCGTCGAGCGCGACGGCGGCTACGCGCAGCTGTCCGACATCGTCGTCGACCTTCGCGTCGAAGACCACGAGCGGCCGATCGAGGAGCTGACGCGCATCTACAGGCTGCACCAGGCGATCTTCGGCGAGACACCGCGCGACCAGTGGATCCAGGTCGACGACACGCTCGCGGAGGAGCTGCGCGAACGGCTGGCGCGGCTCGGCTACGAGGGAGAGCTCGGCGACGCGTTCCTCCGCTGGGCCGGGAATGAGAATCTCGAGGAGCGCGTTGACGGAATCGTGGCCGTGGACCCAGTCGTGCTCGAGGAGTTGCGCAGCAGGTGAGCGCCTACGAGGTCGTGCATCTCGACGAGCTCGAGCGCTTCCCGGTCGACGACGAAGGGCTCGCTCTGGCGGCCCCTGCGCCGGCGGCTCGGGATCGAGGCGTTCGGCTCCAATGCGTATACCGCGGCGAAGGCGGGCGACCGGGTGGTCGAGGAGCACAACGAGAGAGGCGGGCACGAGGAGCTCTACTTCGTCGTCGAGCGGGCGGGCGACGTTCACGCTCGGCGACGAGGAGATCGACGCGCCGGCCGGGCACCTTCGTCTTCGCCGCGCCCGGAACCAAGCGCGGCGCGATCGCCGCCGAGCCGGGGACGACGGTCGTCGCGCTTCGGGGCCAAGCCCGGCGTACCGCACGAGGTCTCGGAGTGGGAGGACATCTTCGCCGCGTTCGGCCACCTGAACCGGCGACGAGGCGCAGGGCGCAAGGCGATGCGGTCCGCGCTCGCCGAGCACCCGCACGAATGGCAGGGCTGCGCTACAACGCCGCGTGCTTCGAGAGCCCAGACCGGGAACCGCGAGCAGGCCCTCGACGCACCTCCGTCAGCGCGATCGAGCTCGACCCGAAGGCGTGGGAGTGGGCCGCGACGGACGACGGACTTCGACTCGCTCCGCGACGAGCCGGAGTTCCCGGCATGAGCGGGGAGTCCAGGGCCGCACACATCTCGGAGTTCGAGATCGGAACGCACGAAGGCCGGCGCTGGGCCCAGGTCAGAGCCGCGTTCGGCATCAGCGCCTTCGGCGTCAACGCCTGGACGGCTGACGGCCCCGATCAGATCGTCATCAGCGAGCATGACGAGGACGACGGCCGGGCACGAGGAGCTGTACTTCGTCGTGAGCGGCCACGCCATGTTCACGATCAACGGGGACGAAGTCGATGCCCCGGCCGGGACGTTCGTCTTCGTGCGCGATCCGGGCGCGAAGCGCAAGGCCGTCGCCAAGGAGGCGGGAACGACCGTCCTCGCCGCCGGAGGGCCGCGGGGCGAGGCCCACGAGCTCGGCGATTGGGAGCGGGACGCGCATGTCTTGCGGCACTGGGCGACCAAGGACTGGGACGCCGCGATTGCGGAGCTCTCCGAGCTGCACGGCGAGCATCCCGACGCGCGCGGCACTCTCTACAACCTGGCGTGCGCCGAGAGCCTGGCCGGAAAGAGCGAGGACGCGCTCGGCCACCTTCGGCGGGCGCTGCGAGCTCGACGGGAAGTTCGCCGAGCTCGCCGCGGACGACTCCGACCTCGACGGGATCCGCGACGACCCGGAGTTCTCAGCTATCGCCGGGCAGACGAACACCGCCAGCCGGGCGCGTAGAGCCGGAACCGGGTCGGCCTCGGGCCGCGCGACGATCAGCACAGCGCCGTAGCCGCTCGCCGGTCAGGGAGTCGACGAGAAGCTGGAGCCCGACCGCGAGCGCGAACGCCTTGTGAGCCTGCTCGCCGCCGAACGGGACGAGCTCATCCTCGGGCGCCTCGCCCGCGAGCACGGCGCCATAGGTGACTTGCCCCATCGAGACGTCGCTGACGAGCGGGCGCCCGTCCGAGCTCGGAATGCCGATCGCGAGCGGATTCGTGCCGGCGAGCGGCGGACCGCCGTCCGGGTGCGCGAGTCGCGGCGGGGAGGTCGCGGTCAGCGCGGCGACCAGGCCGCCGTTCGCGAGGCTCCGCACCCAGTGGCCCAGCATCCCGGTGGGAAAGCAGTTCGCCGCGACGACGAGCGCGCCCGCTCGGGCGGATCGGCGAGCTGGGCATCGCAGATCGCGGCCAGGGTCAGGTAGCCCAGCGCGCCGTCGCCGTCCCAGCGCTCGAAGCCCGGCTCCGCGATGACTCGCCCGGGCCGGCCGCGGGATGGAGATCGGGCAGCGATTCGAGCCAGTCGACGCGGTGAGGCCGTGCCCCCGCTTGCCCCGGGCTTCCGCGTCGAGAAAGTGGTCGGCGAGCTGCTGCGTCGTCCGCTGCGAGAAGCCGAGCCTCGCGAGCCGCTCCTGCACAGAGAGCCGCTAGGACAGAACGGGCAGCGGCTTGAACGTCGGGCGTGCGCCTCGACGACGCCCTCCGCGATGCCCAGGATCGCCAGCGAAGTCTCCGACTTGGGCTCGGTCCAGACCAGCGGCTCGCCTGCGTCGGCAGCCTCACGCAGGCGGGGTCGAGCGGGACCCGGCCGAGCAGCGGGATGTCCAGCTCGTCGGCCAGCTGCTCGCCGCCGCCCGAGCCGAAGATCTCCTCGCCGGTTCCGATGAGGTAGGACATGTTCTCGATCACGCCGATCAGGCGCATGTTCGTCTTCTGCGCCATCTGGGCGGCGCGCACGGCGACCTCTTGGGCCAGCGGCTGCGGCGTGGTCACGACGAGCACCTCCGCGCGCGGGCAGCAGCTGCCCGAGCGAGATCGAGACGTCGCCGGTTCCGGGAGGCATGTCGACGAGCAGCATGTCGAGCTCGCCCCAGTGCACGTCGGAGAGGAACTGCTCGAGCGCCTTGTGCAGCATCGGGCCGCGCCACATGACCGGCGCGTTGTCGTCGAGGAAGAAGCCGATCGACATCAGCTTCAGCTCGTCGCGGACCGGCGGGACGATCATCTGGTCGACGAGCACGGGCTTCTGGTGGATGCCGAGCATGTGCGGGATCGAGTGGCCGTAGACGTCGGCGTCGAGGACCCCGGTCTGTGGCCGAGCCGCGCGAGGGCGGCCGCGAGGTTCACCGTCAGCGACGACTTGCCGACGCCGCCCTTGCCGCTCGCGACGGCGAGCACGCGCGTCGACGCGTCGAGCGAGAGCCCTTCGTGCGCTCCGTGACGCCGCCGCGGAGCTTCGTCGTCAGCGCGGCGCGCTCGTCGGGCGTCATGACGTCGAAGGCGAGCGAGACGCGCTCGACGCCCGGGAGCGCGCAGACGTGCTCGCGGACCTGGTCCTCGAAAGTCGCGGAGCGGGCAGCCGGCGACGGTCAGCGCGATCGTGACCGCGACGTCGCCGCCGGCGACGTCGACGTCGCGCACCATGTCGAGCTCGGTGACCGGCCGCTGCAGCTCGGGGTCGATGACGTTGCCGAGGCGGCGATCAGCTGCTCGCGAGAAGGCTCCACGGATTCACCGTAGCAGCGTCGACTACGGCGACTGGTCGACGCAGGCACCGCGGCTACGACGTTCGCCTCGCAACCACCACGGCGCCGAATTCTGCGAGCTGCGTAAGCGGACCTTCGCCGCTCCCACCGGCACCGTCGCTGTCACTGTGCCGTTCCAGGCCGTGCACCAGATCGCGGCCCCTACCCGTCGGAGCCGTTAAATCGCCTCGGGGTCGGGATGGCCGTCCCCGGTTCACGGAGATGACCGCGTCTTCGGCCTGACGGCATCGAGAAAGAATGTGCGAAGCGTGCTTCGAGCCGTGGTGCGTGGTGAGCAGCACGTCCGCAGAGCCGAGCTCGAGCCGCTGCCACTCCGAGACGACTGCGCGCTCTCCTGCCATCTCGATGTCGCCAGTGACGAGGAGCCGCTTACCGTTCACCTCGAGGGCATAGGCGACCGAGCTGTTCGAGACCTGGTGGTGCTTCGTGAAAGCGCCAGGGGTCGGGTTGAGGATCGTCCAGTTCGCGCCGCCGAAACGGAAGGTCTCCCCCGTCCGCACATAACTGAAGGACCCGGTGGCGACGGATCGCGTTCATAACGGCCCGGTTCGCGTCAGTCGCACTCCAGTGAGCGTTGCGGCTCAGAAGCGCCCGCTTCACCGTGTACTTACTCGAGTCGAGCAGCAGAGCGAAGTTCTTGACGTGGTCGTCGTGGGCGTGGCTCAGGATGATCGCCTCGATTTCCCGTGAACCGGTCTTGGCGAGCGCTTCGTCGAGCGCCTTGTAGAGGAACGGGATGTTTTGCTCGCCGATGTCGCTCACCACGACCGCGCCGCCGACGCGAATCACGACCCCGTCTCCCGCGCCGACATCGACGAACACGATCTCCGCTGCGGTTCGAGCCGCCGAGCGCTGGGGCGCAGCCGACGCGGAGCCGGCCAGCAGCACGAGTCGCGGCCCGCGTGCCGCCCGGGATTCAGGGCGGTGAGCCGTGCGACTGGAAAGGACGCTGCGATGATCGCCGATCACGAGGGCCGCCTGTTCCCACCCTTGTGGCGGAACTCGAAGCAGTGCCGACCGGGCGGGAGCGCTCCGAGGGCCTCGGCCAGCCGCTCGTCGTCACGTTTGAACGTGCGCGGTAGCTGCCAGAGGACGGGGCCCATCTTCGGCGAGCGCGCGAGGGGCTCGATATGCGCGTAGAAGCGCTCGACGCCTTCTCCGAGGTCGCGCAGCCGCTTGACGTGCGTCAGGTAGCGGCTCGCTCACGGCAAAGACGAACTCGGGCGGTGACTGCTCGACCCAGCGGCCGACGGCCTCGACCCGCGGGAGTCGGTAGAAGGTGTTGTTGACCTCGACCGTGTCGAAGAGGGTCGCGTAGTGCTCGGGCCATCGACGGCGGGAGGCCTGTCGGATAGATCCGCTCGCGCCAGTCCGCGAGCTCCAGCCGAGCACCCGACCCGGACCGGGCGCACTACGTGGCAGACGAGCGCCAGGCGCTCGGCCAGGTCCTGAGTGCCCGCAGCCGCGACCGGCGAGCGTGCCGCGACGTCGAGCGGGGCGACTTCGAACGGGCCGGCGTCGGCGAAGACGATCGGCAGGGAGCACTCCTGGAGCAGGAGCTGCGCAGCCGCGATGTCGACGGCGCGAGCCTCCTTCAGCGAGCAGACGGCGTCCACCCGGCCGGCCGCGAGGTGACAGAGCGAGAGGGCGAGCGAGCCCATGATCCGTAGCCGCTTGGCGAAGACCGAGAACGCGACCGCTTGTCGGCGACAGCTCCCGCAACGGTTGCCTCGACGGAGAGGATCTCGAACGGGTCCACCGGACGCGACATAGCCGAGCCGGGTCTCGCCGCGAGCCACGCGCCGCCCCCACGCGTCGCCGACCACTCCTCGCCGGTGCCGAAGTCGTAGACGTAGCCGAAATGGACGTCACCCATCCTGGGGCCGTCCGCCATGGCGATCGAGACCGAGAAGTACGGAATCCCGCGCTTCGCGTTCATCGAGCCGTCGATGGGATCCAGGACCACATGCGTTGTCGGGTTGCTACCGAAGAGAGCGCTCGCCCAGCTCCTCCGAGACCAGGTGGAACTCGTGGCCCTCGGCGTGCAGGCGCTCGAGCAGCTCGACGATTGCGCCTTCGGCGGCGGCGTCGATCGCGGTGGTCTCGTCGCCGCCTTTGCCGTCGCCGGTGACAGGCTCGCGCTCGACCCGGCCCGGTAGCTCGACGAGCACCCGCTTCACCTCGGTGACTGCGTCACGACAGAAACCGACCCACGGCTCGGGGCCGGGAATCACGGCTCGAGAGGGTGGAAGAGGAGCCCCGACAGGAGCTTCGGGAAGAAGTAGGTGCTCTTCTGCGGCATCGTCTCGCCGCGCTTGGCAACCGAGAACACGTCCTCGATGCGCGGTCGGCCGCATCAGGCACGGCGACCTCCGCCTCACCTCGTCCACGGCGCGCACGGCCTCCTGCCAGTCGGGCGTGTAGGTGAGGCCATCCTGACCCAGGCGGTCGACCAGACGGACGTCGAGCTCGCCGTCGCCGTCGAGAGCGAGCTCGGTACGCCCGTCGCCGTAGACGACGACCGCGGCTCGATCGCGCGGGAGCGAGTTCAGCTCGGAAAGCGCGTCCTCGGGCCCCGGCCGCGCTTCTCCTTCGAGGGTCTCGGCCGGTCGCGTTCCGAAGACGCGATGCGTCGGAAAGATCGCCAGGCCCGGGTCGTCGACGGAGACGAGCACGACGAGCATGTACCCGCTCTCCGGAGTCCCGGTCTCCTCGTGGTAGGCGAGAGCGGTCTCGTAGCGATGGTGGCCGTCGGCGATCAGAAGCTGGCGGTCGGCAAAGGCCTCCGAGATCGCGGCCGCCTCGTCGAGCCTCCAGAGCCGCGCGCCTTCGACCTCGAGCTCCGGTGCGCGCTCGGGGACGTCGAACGGCCGCTCGCCTTCGTGGAGGAGGAAGATCGGCTCGAGCTGGGCGCCGACCTCGCGTAGGAGGCGCAGGCGCCCCTCCTTCGGCCCGCGGTGCGTGCGCTCGTGCGGCAGCACGGTCCCCGTCTCGTAGGGCTCGACCTTCAGCGACCCGACCAGGCCGGTGCGGGTTCGCGCAACTCCGTCGGGGCCTGTGTAGGCCTGGGACAGCGCCCAGAAGCCGGCCTCGTCCGCGACCAGGATCTTCTGTCGCGCCATGCTCCGAAGAGCCGGCCCGCCTCGACCTCCGACTCGGGCAGCGTCAGATGAACGACGTTGTACGGGCTCTTCGCGAGGTAGCGCTCGCGCTCCTCGGGGCCGATGACGTCGTACGGCGGCGCGACGAGATCCTCGAGCGGCCCGGCCTGCCGCTCGTCGTACCGCAAAGCCCGAAACGGCTTGATCTCGGCCAAAGCGCGGCCACCCTACCATCCGTTTCTGGACCTAGACTTGGGCCGTGTCCGCGATTGCCGAGCTGGAGCAGGATCGGATCGTCGAGGCTGTCTACGCGGTCGCGAAGAAGGAGCGTCTGCGCACCAAGGGCGGCGCGCCGTATCTGGCCCTCGAGCTGGTCGACCCGAGCGGGCGCATCGAGGCCCGGGTCTGGAACGACGTGGAGCTGCTCGATTCGCGCTTCGCGGAGGGCGATGCCGTGCGAGTCCTCGGTCGGGTCGACCTCTTCCGCGACAAGCTTCAGCTCGATGTGCGCTCGATCGAGCCCGCCGAAGGCCAGGATCCCGCCGCGCTCTCTCCCGCGCTGCGACGAGACGCCGACGAGCTCGACGGCTTCCTCGAGTTCCTGGCCGGCGAGATCGCGCACCCGGGCTGCGTGCGACTGCCGCACGTTTCGTGGACGACGTGGACTTTCGCGGGCGGCTGCGGAGCCTCCCCGCCACCACCGACGGTCACCACTCCTACGCGGGCGGCCTCCTCGAGCACACGGTCGGCGTGGCCACGCTCTGCCGCGAGACTGCGCAGCTGCACCCGCGCCTGCGCAGCGACCTGCTCCTGACCGCGGCCGTCCTGCACGACGCCGGCCGTACTGTCGAGCTCACCCGCGGCCCAGCCTTCCGCCCTACTGACGAGGGCCGCCTGCTGGGACACGTTCACCTCGGGCTGCGGTTGATCGAGACGCGAGCCGCGGCGCTCGAGGCGGAAGTGCGGGCCGAGCTGCTCCACGCAGTCGCCGTGCACCACGATGCTCGCGCCGCACGGACGGCCGAGGCTGCAGTCCTCTACCACGCGAATCAGCTGGACGCGGTGGCCGCGACCCGGCCGGTCACTTAGCGCGCGACAGACCCCGCGGCGGTGGCCAGCACCAGCTCGGGCTTGGCCGAGCCGCCGAGGGCGAAGGCGAGGGACTCCACCGCGGCCGGGCACGAGCCGGTAGAAGGTCCAGGTTCCGCGCTTGCGCGCGACCTCGACCAGGCCCGCCTCGCGGAGGACCTTCAGGTGATGCGAGATCGTTGGCTGAGAGAGCCCGAGGTGCTGAAACTCACAGACACAGCACTCCTCTCGGTTCGCGAGCGAGTTCACGATCGAGAGCCGCGTGGGATCGGACAGCGCCTTGAACTGTCCTGCGAGGGCATCCAGCTCCTTGCCCTTCAGCGGGGGAGAGCCCGGCGCGCAGCACGAGATCGGAGTGATGGTTGCGATCTGTTTCATTGACAGACTTCAATGTAGCAGCTAGCGTCGTACATCGAAAATCATCGATCTTAAGAGAGGAGGCCGATATGTCCTGTTGCGGTACTGGCTGCTGCGATGACGACGGCGGCTGCTGCTAGCGAGAGCGATCAACGCGCGCTTCTCATCTGAAGTTTCGCCGCCAGAGGAGGAACGCCAGGGGGAGGAACGCGGCCGCAAACGCATACGAGGCGAGCGGCGTAGGCTCGATCTCTTTCGACTCGGCTCTGCGGCCCGCCCTCCCCCGCGCCTCGTCGGGCGGCCTCGATCGCCTGCCCCAGCTCGTCCTCGTCGAAGGTCTCGCCGCCGGTCGCCTCCGCGAAGATCTCCGCGGCCTCGGCGGCTCCCTCCTCGGGCACGTAGAGCGGGTCCGGGGCTCCGTCCACGTAGACCCGTTCGCGATCGGATCCGATGCGGATCACGATCGTCTCGATCCTGGAGTTGCGAAAGGAGTCGGCGAGGAACGCGCGGTTGAACGGGCGGGTCTCGGCAGTCCGTGAAGATCACGAGCACGCGGTAGCGAGGCCCGGATGAGAAAAAGCCCTGTTTCGGCAGGTCGGTAAACGCCTCGAGGCTGCTGCCGAGGCCGCGCCTCGCTGCACCGACGCCGGCCGTTCGATTCCGATCGCCTTGTCCAGCGTCAGCTCGAACGACCGATAGTTGCCCGTCGGAAAGAGATGTGCGAGCACCCGGTCGGTTACCGACACGACGCCGACGCGCAGCTCCGGGAGCTCGGCGCGCATCTCCTTGCCGAGGCGCAGGGCGCGCTCGAAGCGCGTGTCAGAGCCCGCCGAGGAGGACGCCGCCATCGAGCGCGTCGTATCGAAGGCGAAGAGCGCCTCCGCGTCGTTCCGAACGGTGCGCGTCCGCTCGCGCTCCAGCACCGGCTGGGCGGCGCCGATCGAGACGAAGACCGCAAACACGACGATCGCGGCCACGTATGGCCAACCGCGCGCGATCGGGGCCGGGAGCTTCAGCACCGCGCGGGCGATTCGCGCCCGCGACTCCGCGAGCATGAGCGCGAGACCGGCACCCCGACCGCGAGCCCGACGAGGGCCGCCTCCGGGCTGAGGAACGTCAGCCGCACGATCAGTACCCGTGCCCGCGGCGAAGCGGCGCAGCGCCCGCGACGCCGCGCCCGCGCGTGTTGACTCCGTAGCGGATCTGGAGACGCGCGGCGTTCGGCTCCAGAAGGCGCAGCACGAGCTCGAGGTTGAACATCGCCTCCTCGTTGGCCGGGTCGATCCGAAGCGCCTTGCGAAAGCCGTTCAGGCTTCGCTCCAGGAGCTGCGGCCCGTTTAGCGGGTCGCCCAGCGCCTCCTCCAGGATCATGATCGCCTCGAGGTTCGCCGCCTTGGAACGAGCGGGGGCCGACATGCCGGCGGTCTCGGCGCGGGCGAGGGCGAGCTGCGCATCGGCACGGAAAGCGCGAGCCGAGAAGTCGTAGGGATCTCGCCCTCGTCGCTGGAGCAGTTCGTACAACCGGCTCGCCCTGCGGAAGGCGACGTCGTCCCTCACACCGAGGGTTTTCTCCAGGCCCGGCGCGTCGGTCTTCATTTCCCAGAGCCCCTCCCGGGCCGGCTCGGCACGGAACGCAGCGTCGCTGCGCCGGAGCTCGGAACGCATCTGCGAGGCCTCGCGAGCTACGAACGCGGAGGCCAGAGCCGCGATGAGAGCGATCCCGGCGAGGACGAACGGCGACAATGCCCGGGCACGTGCCTTCACGACCGCTCCCCCGTCCGTCGCCACGTCAGCCGGCCGCAGTAGTGCTCGTTGAGCGCGAGCAGCAGGAGCGCGACCAGGCCGACTGCCGCGAGATCGACGGGAAACGCCTCGGCGGTGCGCACGGGTTTTCGCGCGGCCGTCCGTGGCGAAAGGTTCGCCCGGCGCACGAAGGCCTCGCGCCCGATCAGCCGCCGGAAGTAGAGGCGATCGTCGTTGAACGCCCGCAGGGCGACGACGTGGAGGGGAATCCCCTGCGCCTTATACGTGATCAGCTCCCTCGTCAGCGCCGGTACGTCGAAGAGCGAGTCGTCGAGGTCGCTGACGAGGAGCACGCCGCGATGAGTGAGCTTCTCGCGCGCGAGAACCTCACGGGCGAGCCCCAGCCCGGTCGAGATCCTCGTACCGCCTCGGAACGTCTCCGACCACGGGTTCTGCTCTCGCCCGCGACTGCGGGCCTGTCGCAGCTCGGCCGGCGTCATTCGCTTCGTTCCCGGTGGGCAGGTGAAGCCGGGTGGAACCTCGCAGGGCTGAACCGGCGGCTTGAAGATGCGAAGGTAGGCCGCCAGCTCGCTGGAGCTCGTCCCCGGCGGCACCGCCTCGTAGGCGACGTCGGAGAAGAGCACGAGGCCGAAGTCCTGACCGGTCTTCGACAGGTACTCGATCGGGCGCACGAAATTGCGTCCCGGCGAGCCGACGCTGGCCGACATGTCGAGGACGAGCACGCCGCTCTCGCTCCCGGGGAAGAGCGTCCTCGCGCGCTTGTCCGGGTCGCGTCCAAACAGCACGGCGAGCGCGATCGCAGCGAGCAGGACACCGGCGAGGGCGAACCGGATCAGGGCCGTGCGGCGGGCGTTGGCGTCGAGCTCGAGGGCATCCGCCACCGGGATCGTTTGCGAGCGGCGACCGCGTCATCGCGGATCCTCCGCGATCACTCGCTCCACCTCGTCGGACAGCGGCTCGACGGTCGAGCCCGAGGGGTCGCGACGTCGCCAGGCGAGACGGGTTGCAACCCGTGCCAGATCAGGTTCCTCCGTCTCCCTGAGCTCGACGGCGAGGCGCTCGAGCGCGCGACGACTGTCGGTACGTTCCCCCCGGTCGGTCGACCGCTTCACGAGGTTGAGCGCTCGTTGGAGCGGCGAGAGCCGTGCACGCCTGCGCGCCAGCGCAGAGGACACGACGGTCGGACAGTGCCAAGGCCCGCGAAGAAGAAGGAGCCCGGCGAGCCCGAGCAAGATTGCCAGCCCGTAGCCAACCGCGGTCACCGTCGACGGAGTCACGCGATACGAGACGGGCGGAACGTCTCGCACGTCCGCGAGCAGCTCGAGGCCCTCCAGGTCGTCGACGCCGATCCTCGACGCGGTTCGCACGGCAGGCCAGTCGATCGAGGCGATCTGCGGATCGCGAAGCGCGCGAGGCTGATACTCGAGCCTCGTACGCGGGACCTTCAGGAAGCCACTCTTCGGCGCGAGGCACCTGCGAGTGAGACATTCGAGGACGTACTCGGTCCGCACGCGCGTCGTGCCGCCGAACGTCTCGCGACTCTCGCTGCGCGATGCGATCGTGTACGGATCGAAGCGCGGGGTCGCCTTCACACTGTCGGGCTCGATCCGAGTCGAGTCGAAGACGACGTCGAGGCGAGCCGTCACCGGCTCACCGAAGAGATGCGCTCGCGGCTCGAAGCTGGCGGCGGTCGAGACGAGCTCGCCCCTCAGCGTGGGCGCGTCGCCGCCTGAGTCGTCTCCGCCCATGAGGATCCCGGCGGCCACGGCGAGCGCGGCCACCGTTGCCGCCGCCACCGCCAGTGCAAGTCTCGGCCTCAAAACGGCGCTCCGCCTGCGTGACGGCGAAGGTCGGCCCAGGTCATGAACCGGCTGTAGATCTCGTTCCGGTCGGTGGTCGCAAGGAGCAGCGGCTCCAGGCCGAACCCCCGCAGCTCCTCCAGCAAGCTCGCGAGGCGATCCTCGTTCTCGCCCTTGCGCCGCGCAGCTTCGCGCCGGCTCAGCCGGATCGCCTTCACGCCGCCCGTCCGCGGATCGGCAAGCGGGACGACCACGGAAGACACGGGTGGGAAGCTCTGCTCCCAGGTCGGGTCCTGGATGATCACGGGCACGATCTCCCAGGGCAGCTCGAGCACGGTCGCCCAGATCTCCGGCGCCGGCGGGGCGAGAAAGTCGGAGAGCACGAAGACGAAGCTGCCGGGCGGGCAGCGAGCGGCGCGCGCCGACGAGATGGTGAAACGCCTGCGTGAGGTTGTCCTTCGGCGCCTTGTACTCGGGCCAGAGCAAATGGCTCTCCTTGACGCGCCAGAAGTCCTGCTGGCTGTGCGGCGGCCGCCAGAACGGCTCGGGGTCACCGTTGGCGTAGTCGAGGTAGCCGACGAGCCCCCGGGCCTTGGCCGTGCTGTCGGCGATCTGCCGACCAGCCTCGAGCATCACGGTCGGCTTCGACAGCCAGGGGAGGCTTTGCGGGTACAACGCCATCTCCGGCCGCCGGTCGCAGAGGATCACGACGCGGGGTGCCTCCTCGGAGAAGCGCTCGCGCACGATGAACTCGTCGGTCCCGCGCGCAGAGGACAGCCGCGCGGATGCGTTCCAGTCGATCGTGTCGACGTCGTCGCCGGGCTGGTACGGGCGCGAGCTGGCGACGTCGGAGCCCATCCCGCGGCGGACGCTTCTCACGGCGCCGAAGGCGAGCCCGATCAGCCTGCGGCGCGGGACGAGCGGGAAGGTCAGCTCGTACTGCGCGGACATCGGCTAGGTGGTCTGGATGGGAACGACCTCGCCGGCGAGGTCGGCCTGCGGCCGGGGACAGCTCTCGAGGCAGCGGGCGCGGAACTGCCTGAGCGTCTCCGTGCCAGCCGAGGCGGCGGACCTCGACCAGGAAGGCCGGCGTGAAGAGGATTCGATGCCCGATCACGGGGAGGAAGAGCTCCTCGACGTCCTCCGGCGACGACGTAGTCGCGGTCGTGCAGGAGCGCCCAGGCGCGCGCGGCTTTCTCGAGCGCGAGGCTGCCGCGGACCGACGCGCCGATCGCGACGGTGTCGAGCTCGCGCGTCGTGCGGACGAGGTCGATGATCCAGCGCTCGAGCAACTCGTGGACGTAGACGGCCTCGACGGCGTGTTGCAGGGTCTCGATCTCCTCCAGCGAGACCGCCGGCTCGACGTGCTTGAGCGGGTGCCCACCGCGTTGCTCGCGAACGATCCCGATCTCTTCCTCGGCGTCCGGGTAGCCGAGCGCGGTCTTCAGGAAGAAGCGGTCGAGCTGAGCCTCGGGGAGCGGGAAGGTGCCCTCGAGCTCGATCGGGTTCTGCGTCGCCAGGACGAGGAAGGGCTCGGGCAGGACGCGCGTGACGCCGTCGACGGTGACCTGCCGTTCGGCCATCGCCTCGAGCAGCGCCGACTGCGTCTTCGGCATGGCGCGGTTGATCTCGTCGACGAGCACGACGTTGGCGAAGACCGGGCCCTGCCGGAACTCGAAATCGCGGCTCTGCTGGTTGTAGACCGACAGGCCGGTGACGTCGGTGGGCTGCAGGTCCGGCGTGCATTGGATACGGGACGGAGTGGCGCCCTCGACCGTCTGGGCGATCGCTCGCGCGAGCACGGTCTTTGCGGTGCCGGGCACGTCTTCGAGGAGGACGTGACCCTCACAGGCGAGCGCTGCGAGCACGAGCTTGATCTCGCGGCGCTTGCCGTGTACGGCCTGCTCGATATTCGCCACGAACCGGTCGGCCACGCCGACGGCCTGCTCGAAGCGCTCCTCGCGCCGGTCCGCGGTGTCGGTCCCGTCCATACCGGGCTTCAGTGTAGGGGCCGCCCGCCCCACATCGGGGTCACCGTTCACCGCTTAATCAGACGTTAAAACGGACATTTAGTACGTCGCCGTCGTTCACGACGTACGTTTTGCCCTCCAGGCGCTGCAGCCCGCGGCGGGCGGCCTCGGCGTGGCTGCCGCTCTCGATCAGGTGCTCGAACGAGATCACCTCGCAGCGGATGAAGCCACGTGCGATGTCCGTGTGGATCGTCGCGGCCGCCTCGAGCGCCGTCTGACCGCGGCGCAGAGTCCAGGCGCGCGCCTCCTTGTCGCTCCCAGTGAAGAACGTCAGCAGGCCGGCCTCGTCGAAGAGCGTTGCGACCGTCGCTTCGAGTGCCGACTGGCCCTCGCGGAAGTCCGCGGCCTCGTCGGCGCTGAGCTCGGAGAGCTCGCCTTCCAGCTGCAGGTCGAGGCCACCCTGGCCGTTGACGATGCGAACCAGCGGCTTGGTCGTCAGCGGCTCGAGCTCGGCCGGGACCCGGTCGGGGTAGTCGGCCAGTGACCCGCCCGCCTCGACATACGCGAGAACCCGCTCCAGGCTCTCGACCTCCTTGCGCGTCTCGGGATCGCCGGATTTGGCCTGCTGCCTGACTCGCTCGAGACGCTTCTCGACGTGGTCGCGGTCGGCAAGGATGAGCTCGAGCGCCAGAGATTCCGCGTCGCGTTCGGCGTCGACGTCCGGCCCGAAGCTGCGGCTGACCGCGATGAGCGCATCCACCTTGCGCAGCTCGCCGAGCACGGAGCGCGTCGAGCCCGGGCGGATCGACGACGCGCATCGCCGCCGGCGTCGACTTCGCGGAGTGCAGCACCTCGGCCAGCCGGCCCAGCCGCTCGTCCGGCACCGAGGCCATGCCAACGTGCGGCTTGCCGTACTCACCGGCGGGTGTCGGAGCCCCGGTCAGCGCCCGGAAGAGCGTCGTCTTCCCCGACCCCGGCAACCCGACGAGCCCGACGTCGAGGGGCATCGCTACCTGGTGACGTGCTTCTGCAGGGACGCAAGCGCGCGATGCTGCAGCGACTTCACGGCGCCTTCGGTCTTACCGAGGATCGCCGCCACCTCGACGTTGCGCGAAGCCGTAGAGAAACTTCAGCGTCAGCACCTGGCGCTGCTCGGGCGAGAGCTTCTCGATCAGCTCGAGCATCCCGGCGCGGCCGATCGAGTCGAAGCGCCTGATCCTCCGCCGAGGACTCCTCCGACCCCGGCGGCTCGGGCGGCTCTTCCTCCGGCTGTACGCGGCGGTTCGCACGGAAGTGGTCCATCGCGAGGTTGTGCGCGATGCGGAAGAGCCAGGCCGAGAACGGGCACGTCCCGCCAGCGGAAGCGGTTGATCGCCTCGAGCATGCGCAGGAAGGTCTGTGTCGTCAGGTCCTCGGCGTCGTGGCGGTTGCCGACGCTCAGGTGCAGGTAGCTGTAGATGCGATCGAAGTGGAGGAGGTAGAGCTCCTCGAGCGCGTCGCGGTGGCCGAGTTGGGCGCGCTCGACGAGAGCCCGCACCGCCTGCGACTTCGTCCGCCGACCGACTCCGCCGGAGCTATCCGCCGTGGAAGCCGACGCGTCCCTCGCGAGAGAAGCGCTTGACGTAGACGATGCGCGCGAGCGCGAGCGTGTACCGCCCGTCCTCGGCCTCGAGGTGGATCGCGCCGTCGACCTGGCCCGACGAGAGCGCCTGCTCGAGCTCGTCCGAGGTCGCGGTCTCGACGAATGCGCTCATCACCTGGCCGCCCTCGAAGCCGACCTCGATCCGAACTCGCCCGTTCTCAGGCAACGGCCACCAGCTCCGCAAGCACGCCGTGCAGCGCGTGCGGATGGATGAACGCGACCTCGAGCCCGAACAGCCCGGGTCGAGGCTCCACATCGACCAGCTCCACACCCTGCTCGGCCAGGCGATTCAGCTGGCCGTGAAGGTCGCTCACCTCGTAGGCGACATGGTGCATCCCGGGACCGCGCTTGGCGATGAACTTGCCGACGGGCGTGTCGTCGCCCAGCGCGCGCAGGAACTCGACGCGGCTCTCGCCGACGCGAACGGCCACCGCTTCGACACCCTGGGACGGCATCGTCTCGCGATGCTCCAGCTCGGCGCCGAAGACCGATCGGTACGTCTCGACGGCCTCTTCGAGGTTCTCGACCGCCACGCCTAGATGGTGAATCCCCTTCGCCTGCACCGCGAAGGTGATGCTACCGGGCGGGGTCTGCCTCCTCGGCGGCTTCGCCCCTGATCGGCACGACGCGGCCCACGGTCTCGCTCATGCTGGACTCGGCCTTGGTGTCGGCCAGCAGGGCCTGCATCTCGTCGCGAACGAGCGTCTCCTTCTCGAGGAGGGCGTTCGCCAGCCGATCGAGCGCGGAGCGATGCTTCGTGACCAGCCGGACCGCCTCGTAGTAGGCGCCGTCAGTGAGCCGGGCCTGCTCGAGGTCTCGCAGCTTCTTCGTCTCCTCGGAGAGTGCGTAGTTGTCGGCCCGCATCGTCCGTGACACGACTCCTTCGGACATGCCGTACTCGAACACCATGGCGCGGGCCAGGTCGGTCACCTTCTCGAGATCGTTGGCGGCGCCGTTCGTGACGCGGCCGAACACGACCTGCTCGGCTGCGCGGCCGGCGAGCGCGATCTTCATCCAGTCGATGAACTCCTCGCGCGTGTGGAGATAGCGCTCCTCGTCCGGGAGGTTGAACGTGTAGCCGAGCGCGTTCCCGCGCGGGACGATCGTCGCCTTCTGAACCGGGAAGCCGTCGCCCATGAGATGCGACATCAGGGCATGGCCGCCCTCGTGGTAGGCCAGGATCCGCTTCTCCTTCTCGGACATCACCTTGCGCTGCTGAAGGCCGGCGATGACGCGCTCCAAGGCCTGGTCGAAATGCGCGTGGTGGATGTACTGCTGGTTCTCGCGGCCGGCGACGATGGCCGCCTCGTTCGCGATGTTGGCGAGATCGGCGCCGGTGAGGCCTGCGGTCTGGCGGGCGATGCCGGTCAGATCGACGTCTGCGGCCAGAGGCTTCCCGCGCGTGTGCACCTGGAGGATCGCCTCGCGGCCGGGCAGGTCCGGCGGGGACGACGAGGATCTGGCGATCGAAGCGTCCCGGCCTGAGCAGTGCGGGGTCGAGGTCCTGGAGCCGGTTCGAGGCGCCCATGACGACCACCTGGTCGCGGTTGCCGAAACCGTCGAGCTCGACGAGCAACTGGTTCAGGGTCTGGTCCTGCTCGCGGTTGAAGCCGCTACCGGAGCGCGCCATGCCGACGGCGTCCAGCTCGTCGATGAAGATGATCGAGGGCTCGTTCTTCCGCGCCTGCTCGAAGAGCTTGCGGATCCGCGCCGCGCCGAGGCCCGCGAACATCTCGACGAACGCCGAGGCGCTCTGCGAGTAGAAGTTGGCGCCCGACTCGTGGGCGACGGCCTTGGCGAGCAGGGTCTTGCCCGTGCCGGGAGGCCCGTAGAGGAGGATGCCCTTCGGCACGCGGGCGCCGAGCGCTGCGAAGCGCTTCGGGTTCTTGAGGAAGTCGACGATCTCCTCCATCTCGGCCCGTGCCTCTTCGAGACCCGCGACCTCGTCCCAGTTCACCGAGGGACTTCGAGGTCGGCTGCACGTGGGCCGACTTCACCCGCGGCATCACCTGGAGGGTGCGCCAGAGCAGGTAGATGATGAACCCGAACATGACGAGCGGCAGCCAGATCAACGCGACCGAGCCAATCTCGCTCAAGTAATGGCCAATGTCAGGCATCTCCGCGCTGCATCGGCACCTCGGCCGTGAAGCTGTAGCCGCAGCTAGGTGAGACTTGCCACGACCGCGTCGGCGGTCGTGAACTCGACTCCGCCCGAGCGCCAGGCCGCGGTGCACTGCTGAACGCGCTCCTCGTCGAGGCCGCGCGCCGCATCCTCGACGAACCGCACCCGGCGGCCGCGCTGCAGGAAGCCTCGGATCGCGGCATCGTCGCAGACGTCGGTGGCGACCCCGAAGACGATGATCTCGTCCGGGTCGAGCGCGTCGAGCAGCGGCTCCGTGTTCGGGTTCGTGAAGACGTCGAAGTTCTTCTTCAGGAGCAGGATCTCGCGGCGGCCGCCGATGAGGCCCGGGATCAGGCCGGGCGGAAAGGGCACGAGGGCGAGGGGCAGGGGATCCTCCTGCTCGGTCTCGGGGATCTTCTGGGCGCCGCGCGTCCCGCGCAGGCAGTGCGGCGGGTACGTGTTGCTGAAATCCGGATCGTCGGTGATCTCGGGATCGGTCAGCTCGTGGTCGTCGGCGGAGGCGACGTGGACGACGCCGGCCTCCCGCGCTGCCTCGACGAGCAGCTTCATGGCCGGGATCGTCTCCTCGGCCTCAGGGACGTAGAGCTTGCCGTCCGGGAGCATGAAGTCGACCTGCGTGTCGACGTCCCACAGGATCACTTTCGTCACAGAGCCGGCACCCATGGGCGCGGATTTCCTCGATAGCGTTGCGTCGGGGAGGAGGTTGGGGGTACCTGATTTCGTAGGCAACGCGCTCGAGCCGCGGGTTCGGCCTGAACCAGCGGCCGACCTTGGCCGAGGCCCGCCCGTCGGTCATCACGACATCGGCCGTGAAGTCGTTCTCGCCGCGGATCAGCGAGGATCCGATCCCGTACGCGTCGACCGGCACGCTGCTCTCCTCGAACGCGCTGATGCGCTCCGCGGTGAAGCCGCCCGAGGCGACGATCCGCACCTGCTCGAAGCCGTCCTGGTCGAGCGCCTCGCGCACCTTGAGGACGAGCCGCTCGTTGACCCCGCGCGGGTCGAAGTCGCCCATCTCGTTCCACAGCGACTTGTCGACGAGCTGCCCCGAGGTGTCGAGCCGGACGCCCCAGAGCCGAGGCCCGAGCGCGCGCGCCACCTCGAGCGACGTACGCACCGAATCGTTCTCGAAGTCGACGAGCACCACCACGTTGAGGTCGGCCGGCGCCCATTCCGCGAACTTCGTCGCCGCGAGCACCGTGTTGCCACCGTACGAGGCGATCAGCGAGTGCGGCACGGTGCCGACGCCGCGGCCGCCCCACCACGACGACTGCGCTTCGGAGGTGACGCCGACGGGCGCGCCGACCATCGCGCCGGCCACGTAGGCCGCCCAGCCGTCGCCGGTCTGGACGAGATGGTGATCGTGCCGGGCGGCCATGAAGATGACGGGCTTCCCGTTCGCCGCCTTGAGAACACGCGGTCACGTTCGTCGCGATCAGCGTGCGCCGCGCCAGGACGCCGAGGTAGGGCGTCTCGAGGTGCGCGAAGAGCGTGTAGTCGCCCTCGATCGTCATCACCGTCTCCCAGGGCGAGATGTCGTCGCCCTCGTAGAGGGCGTGGACGGTCAGCGCCTCCCAGTCGTGCGAGCAGAGCTTGAGGATCGCGATCGCCTCGTCGATCCCGCCGAGCACCGCGTCCTTGCGCTGGAAGACCTGCATGACGCACGCGCGGGCGGCGACCGTCGGCGAGCAGCGTCTCGCGCGCGTGGTTGAAGTAGGCGTCGGTGTAGTAGCCCTCCCGCATCTTCTCGACCGGCAGGTCGAAGATCTCGGGCGGGAGCCGCTCTTCCCTAGTCCTGACTGCCATGCTCGAGCTCCAGGCAGGCCGCGAGCGCAGCCTCTGCGACTTCGAGCTGCTCGGGGGTCGGCTCGGCGGTCGCAAGGCGATGCTGGATCTCGTGACCCGGCCTGGCGAGCGCCTTCGCCACCCGGTTCTCGGGGTTCCGCACCATCCAGGAGAAGATCTCGGTCGAGACAGCGACTGCGCCCAGCGAGGCGAGCGGCGCGCGCAGGGGTGCGCAGATGAAGGGGCGCCCGCGCGGCCAGCACGTTGCCGACGGTGAGAGTCGCGAGCAGCGGGCCGAGCAGGTGCGAGCCGCAGCGCTCGTGCTCCTTCTCGCGGGCCTCGCCGTGCTCGTGGCTGCCGATCGCGATGTGCTCTGCGCCGTGGTACGCGGCGAGATCGTCGCTCCGCAGAGCGAACACGGCCGGGACGAGCGAGGCGACCGCGCCGACGAGCTCCTGCGCGGCAGGTGACAGCCGTTTGGATCCACGAGCAACCTGCACGGCGACTGCACTGGCGACCATCGCGGTCAGCACGCGAGGGCGTTCGAAGGGCAACTTCGCCTCGGGCATCCGCCGGCGAACGTGCGGGACGAGCGCGATCACCTCGGCGAGGCGGGCGGGCCCGCGGAGCAGCGGGTTCGTCACGCTGGAGGCGCGGTAGCGCTTGTAGTCCGCGAGAACCTTCAGACGGCCGTCGGGCAGGCGAACGGCGCAGCCCCACGAGTTGGGCCCGTGCACGAGCACGCCGTTGGCAAGGGCCATGCCGCCGAGCCGGACTTCTTGATCAGACATTCCTCTGAGGTTATCGACTCAGAGTCGAATTGCGCCTATCACCCGGGCGGCGTAGCGCAGGAACTCGGTTCCGAGCTCGAGATCGTCGACCCTGACCCGCTCGTCCGCCGAGTGGACGAGCCGCGTCGCGAGCTGCGGATCCATGTAGCGCATCGGGAAGAAGCCGTAGGCGACGGTCCCGAACGCGGACCTCGGCCAGTGGCTGTCGGTGAATCCCGCGAGGCAGATCGGCGCCGGCGCGGCCTCCGGCTCGGTCTCCGCGACCCAGCTCTCGATCGCGTCCCAGAGCGGCGTATCCATCGGCGAACGTGTCCCGCCGTGCCCCTCCAGCCACTCGAGCTCGTAGTCGCCTTCGCCGAGCACCTCCCGCACCACCTGCTCGGCCTCGTCCTGGGTCTGATCCGGGAAGCAGGCGGCAGTCGACCGTCACCTCGACGAGCGACGGGATCACGTTCCGCGTCCTGGAGGCTGAGATCATCGTCGGCGACAGCGTCATGCCGAGCTGTGGCTCGACCAGCTCGACGGCCAACGGGTCGATCGCCCGGGCGCGGTCCAGCAACTCGGCGGGCGCCGGCGGCGTCTTCGCCTGTGACGAGCTTCATGAAGGCCGCCACCTCCGGCTCGAGCTGCGGCTGGGGCGAAAACCCGCCGAGCCGCTGGATCAGCTTGGCCGCCTTGACGAGCGCATTGTCGGCGATACCCGGCATCGATGCGTGCCCGGCCCGCCCGTGCACGCGCAGCACGAAGGGCGAGGTCATCTTCTCGGAGGTCGAGCACAGGTAGAGCGGCTTCCCGCCGAATCTCGACCCGGTCGCCGGCGCCCTCGTTGAGCACGTATTCGGCGCGGACGGCGTCGGGATGCTCGCGGCAGAGCCAGGAGCAGCCGAAGTCCACCCCGACCTCCTCATCGGCGGCCGCGACGAAGATCAGGTCGCCGTTCGGCTCGAAGCCTTCGCGGGCGAGAGACGCGATCGCGACGGCGCTTCCCGCCACCTGCCCCTTCATGTCGAGTGCGCCGCGGCCCCAGATCTCGCCGTCCCGCATCTCGCCCGACCACGGGTCGAGCGTCCACTCGCCCGGGATCGGCGTGAACGGTGTCGGTGTGCGAGAGGAGCGCGAGCCGCGGCCCGGTGCCGTTTCCCGGAATCCGCGCGACGAGGTTCGCCCGGTTCGGCGACCTTGGCGTAGAGCTCGACCTCGACCCCGTTCTCCTGGAGGTACTCGCGCAGAAGCTCCGCCGCCAGGGTCTCGTTCCCGGGCGGGTTGACCGTGTCGAGGCGGATCAGCTTCCCGAGGAGGTCGGTCGCCTCCTCGCGCAGCGAGACGGTGGCCAGGGCTAATCCTCTTTCTTGGCGAGCTCGGTGAGCTCGTTACGGGCGTCCCAGAGCTCCGGGTAGTGCCGCCGGTGGATGAGACCCTCCAGCAGCTCGACCGGCGTGCCCTGCGTGCCGACGACGTGGCCGCCGATGATCCGCTCGACGACCTTGAAGTGCCGGATCCGCCAGAGCGTGACCCGCTCGTCCCACTCGGTCAGCGCCTCGGCGAGCTGGTACAGGTCCTCGAACTCGCGGCCCCGCTGGTAGAGCTCGATCACGCGAGACACCGGCGGCGCGCCGCAGCTCGTGAAAAGCGGAGCCGAGCTCCGGCGACACCTTGCGCACCGCGTTGAACCCGGGCGAGTCGAAGCCGCTCCCATGTCCGAGGACGGGACGGATCCAGCGCGTGTACTCCCACGGCGACTGGTGCTCGAGCATGTCCATCAGGCGAGATGACGATCTTCATCCCCTCGTTCGCGCGGCGGAGTAGCCGGAGCGCGGCCGGGAGCTCCTCTTTTCGGAGGTGCTCGGTCGCGGTCGCGACCTCGAAGGTCGCATGCTTCAGCCAGAGCTCGCTCGACTGGTGCACGGTCTGGAACAGCAGCTCGTCGTGGTGCGCGGCCTCTTCGGGGGTCTTCTGGAGCGAGAGCAGCTCGTCAGTCCGCAAATAGCGCTCGTAGTCGCTTGCACCCGGGCCGGGGAGAATCGGCGAGAAGTCTTCGGCCGCGTCGTCGGAGCCGTGACCCGGTGGGACTTTCGTCGTGTCGTGACTCGTCACACGGGGAGCATACTTTCGTGACATGGGCGACCTCTTCTCCGACGCTGCCCACGAGCGTCTGCCGGACACGGCCCCACTCGCGCTGCGCATGCGGCCGCAGAGCCTCGACGACTTCGTCGGCCAGGAGCAGGTTCTCGGAGAAGGCTCGGCGCTCCGACTCGCCATCGGCGAGGACCGCGTCGTCGTCGTCGATCGTCTACGGGCCGCCCGGCAGCGGGAAGACGACGCTGGCGCGCGTGATCGCGAACTCGACCGGCGCCGTCTTCGAGGAGCTCTCCGCCGTGTCGGCGTCGGTGAAGGACGTCCGCGAGGTGATCGCCGCGGCTCGCGAGCGGCTCGGCGCGCACGGGCAGCGAACGATCCTCTTCCTCGACGAGATCCACCGCTTCAACAAGGCCCAGCAGGACGCGCTGCTGCCCGGCCGTCGAGGAGGGGACGGTGACGCTGATCGGCGCGACGACCGAGAACCCGTACTTCGAGGTCAACTCGGCCCTGCTCAGCCGCTCGCAGATCTACGAGCTCGAGCCGCTGTCGAACGAGGACCTCGCGCGTGATCGTCCGGCGCGGGATGGCCGAGATCGGAGCGGAGGTCCCCGACGAGCTGGTCGAGCACATCGCGAGCCGCTCGGGAGGTGATGCGCGGAACGCGCTCAACATCCTGGAGCTCGCCTGGAACACGGCCCGGGCCGAGGGCGTCCCGATCTCCGAGGATCACGTCGAGGACGCGGCCCGCAAGCGGCCGCTCGTCTACGACAAGGGCGGCGACGCGCACTACGACTTCACGTCGGCGTTCATCAAGTCGATGCGGGCGTCCGACCCCGATGCGTCCGTCTACTACCTGGCGGCGATGCTCGAGGGCGGCGAGGACCCGCGCTTCATCGCGCGGCGGATGGTCATCCTCGCCTCCGAGGACATCGGGAACGCAGACCCGCGCGCGTTGCTCGTGGCCGTTGCCGCCGCGCACGCCGTGGAGCACGTGGGCTTGCCGGAGGTGCAGCTCACCCTCGCCCAGGCGGCGATCTACCTCGCCCAGGCGCCCAAGTCGAACGCCGTCATCGTGGCCTTGCAGCGAAGCTCAGGCGGACGTCAAGGAGCACGGGCACGTCCGGCCGCCCGACGCCCTCCGCGACACGCACTACTACGGCGCCAAGAAGCTCGGCCGGGGCAAGGGCTACATCTACCCTCATTCCGACCCGCGCGGATTCGAGGTCGACAACCTCCCCGAGCCGCTGAAGGGCAAGAAGTACTATCGACCGTCCGGTTCAGGCGAGGAGAAGGGGGACGACGATGGCGACTGAGAAGACTGCGAACGCAACGTGGGAGGGCACGCTTGCGGAGGGCAGCGGCCGCTTCAGCCTCGGCAGCGGCGCTGTGACCGACCAGGCCGTGACCTGGGCGGATCGCGCCGAGGGAGGCGAGGGCACGAGCCCCGAGGAGCTGATCGCGGCCGCCCACGCGAGCTGCATCCTGATGGCGCTCGCCGGCGGGCTCGCGAGGGCCCAAACGCCGCCGACGAAGCTCGAGTCCGAGGCCACGAGCGACCTTCGACAAGGTCGGCGAGGGCTTCGGGTTCACGAAGATCCACCTCACGATCCGCGGCGAGGTCGAGGGCATCGACGAGGACGACGTTCAAGCAGGCCGCCGAAGGCGCCAAGGAGAACTGCCCCGTCTCACAGGCGCTGAAGGGCAACGTCGAGATCACCCTCGACGCTTCTTTGGCCTAGTCGCTCCCTTTCAAGATCCGCTCCGCGGCGAGCTCGCCGAAACCGCCCGGGCCCAGCTCGCCCAGCGTGCTCCAGGCGGCTGCGGCTCGCTCGACGTCGTACTCGACCCGCCGGAACTCGAAGTCGTCGTCCCAGGTTGCCCATGCGGCCCGAGGGTCGCCGTCGAGCGGCATGCCCGGCGCGAGCCAGGATTGACGAGATCGGTACCGCTCGGCCCCGGACGCCGAAACTGCTGGTGGCTGTGCCCGAAGACGATCGTCCGATCCTGCACGCCGGCCAGCAGGCGCTCGTCGTCGGTGCTCGGCTCCGGCGGAAAGCTCTCGACATCGGAGAGCGGCGAGCCGTGGACGTACAGGATCCCGTCCAGCTCGGCCTGACTGGGGAGGCCGTAGAGCCAGTCTTCCTCCTCCTTGGACACTCCCGACCCGTACTGCTCGTACGACTCCAGAACCTCGGGCCGGTCAACAGGCGGCTCCTTCAGCCAGCGCTCGCCGTTTCCGCGGATCCAGATCGCGTTCGGTAGCTGCCTGAGTAGCGGCCAGGGTCTCGTTCGGCCAGGGGCTCGGCGTCCCGTAGTCCCCGCCGAGGAGCCAGCGGTCGATGTCGAGACCGCTCCGCGTCCTCGAGCACCGCCTCGAGCGCGGGCAGGTTCCCGTGGATGTCGTAGAGCACCCCGAGCACGGACGCTAGGGTCGCACCAATGAAGATCGTCTGCCTGGTCAAGCAGGTCCCGCACTTCTCGGCGATCGAGTTCGACCCGGAGACGAAATCGCTGAAGCGCGAGGGTGTGCCGGTCGAGCTGAACGTCTTCTGCCGTTACGCGGTCCAGCACGCCGTCGCGCTCCGGGAACAGGTCGGCGGAGAGGTGATCGCGATGACGATGGGCCCGCCGCAGGCCGAGGAGGCGCTACGCGAGTGCCTCGCGCTCGGAGCGGACCGGGCGATCCACCTCTCGGATCGCGTCTTCGCCGTGGCCGACACGCTCGGCACCTCGCGCACCCTCGCCATGGCGCTGACCAAGGAAGGCGCCGACCTCGTCCTCTGCGGGCGCAAGGCCCTCGACTCGGAGACCTGGCAGGTGCCGCCCGAGGTGGCCGCCTTCCTCGGCCTGGCCGCACGTGACCAACGCGGCGGCGCTGGACGCCTTCGGCGGACGGCTGCAGCTCTCCCGCGAAACGGACTTCGGGTTCGAGGTCTACGAGGCCGAGCCGCCGCTCGTCGTCTCCGTCGGGCGGGCTCCGGAGACGCCGGTGTCAGACCCCGGGCGTCAGGCACCGGCGCGATCGACGTCTGGCAGGCGACCGATCTCGTGGACGACCTGCGGGAGAACGACAAGCGCTTCGGCCAGCCGGGATCACCGACCCGCGTGATGGCCGTGCGCGACTCGCAGCCCGAGCGCAACCGCGAGCGGATCGAGGACGTCGACCGAGGCGGCCGCACGGATCCTCGAGCTGCTGGCCGAGCGCACGCCCGAGCCCTCGCCGTGGGAGAAGCCGCCACATGCCGCCGAGATCCCCGGCGCGCACTACGACTGCTGGACGATGATCGAGCTGGCCGGCACGGCGGCCGCGGCGCGTCTCGCTCGAGCTCCTCGGTCGTGGGCGGGATCTCGCGGGGAAGCTCGGCGGCCGGAACGTCGCGCTCGTCTTCGGAACGACCGAGGCGTCGCGACAGGAGCTCGGGCGCTACGGCGCCGAGGTCGTCTGCGTCGTGGACGACGAAGCGCTCGCCGAGTATCACCCGGAGCTCTGGGCGAAGCCCTGCAGCGCGTGCTCGCCCAGCAGCGCCCGCACGTGCTGCTCATCCCGGCCACGGGCCGCGGCCGCGACTACGGGCCGCGCGCCGCAGGGGAGCTCGAGCTCGGCATGACGGGCGACTGCGTCGGCGTCGACATCGCAAAGGCGGGACGACTGCTCCAGCAGAAGCCCGCGTACGGCGGCAACATCATCTCCGTCATCCTCGGCGCGACGACGCCGCAGCTCGCGACCATTCGGCCGCGGATGTACGAGCCGGTCGAGCCTCGCGACGGGGTCGACGTCGAGGTGCGCAGCCTGGACGTCGGCGCCCTACCTGAGCCCCGCGTGCGCCGGGCCGGCGGGACGAGGACCGCGACTCGTACCGCATCGACGACGCCGACGTCGTGTCGCTCCTCGGCCCCGGCGTCGGCGGCCCCGAGACGATCCCGCTCATCGAGAAGGGCGCCGCGGAAGCCGGAGCTGCGGTCGCCGGAACGCGCGAGGTCTGCGAGGCGGGCTGGCTCCCGCTCACCCGCCAGGTGGGCATCCTCGGCCGGCCGGTGGCGCCGCGCCTACTCGTCGCCGTCGGTGTCCGTGGAGACGAGGAGGAGGCGCCCGGCTTCGTGAAGGCGGGGGTCGTCGCGGCCGTCGGCGCGGAGGAGGGCGCGCCGATCAACGGGGCCGCCGACGTGATCGTCCCCGGCGACTGGCGGACGGTCCTGAAACCACTGCACGATCGAGTCTCGGCGGGACTCAAGACTCAGTAACAGACTGTTACTTGGACTGATGGCGAGGGCCGGAATCGAACCGGCGACACCACGGTTTTCAGCCGTGTGCTCTACCAACTGAGCTACCTCGCCGCGCGGGCTCCAGAGTAACTCAACAAACAGTTAACGAGATTCTCAGCCTCCTCTTAGGCACTGCCGGTTTCCTGACGGGCTCACCGAATCAGGGAGGGGACCGTGGAAGTGCAAGAGGATTCACTAGAACGCGCGCTGTTCGAGATCAAGCGCGTCATCGCCGGACAGGACACGATGCTCGAACGGGTGCTCGTCTGCCTGCTCGCGGACGGGCATCTCCTCATCGAGGGCGTGCCCGGCCTCGCCAAGACGCTCACGATCAAGACGACGGCCCAGGTACTCGGCGGGACCTTCAACCGGGTGCAGTTCACTCCCGACCTGGTCCCGAGCGATCTGGTCGGCACCCGCATCTACCGGCCCAGCGACGGCTCGTTCGATGTGGAGCTCGGCCCCGTCTTCTGCAACTTCCTGCTGGCGGACGAGATCAACCGGGCGCCCGCGAAGGTCCAGTCCGCCCTGCTCGAGGTCATGCAGGAGCGCCAGGTGACGATCGGCAAGGAGACGTTCGCCGCTCCGGATCCGTTCCTCGTCATGGCGACGCAGAACCCGATCGAGTCGGAGGGGACGTATCCGCTCCCCGAGGCGCAGATCGACCGCTTCATGCTCAAGGTGGTCGTCGGATATCCGGAGCCGAACGACGAGCTGACCGTGGTCGAGCGGTCGCTCAGCGGGGCTGGCGGAGGTCAGGTCGATCCTCAGCCTGTCCGAGCTCGCTTCGCTGCGGCACGCGACCAGGCAGGTCTACGTCGACCCGGCCCTCTCGCGCTACGCGATCCGGATCGCGATCGCCACCCGTGTGCCCGAGGAGATAGGGCTCCCCGAGCTGAAGCCGTACGTCGTCGTTCGGCGTCAGCCCCCGGGGACCGATCTCGCTCGTCATCGCGGCTCGTGCGCTGGCGCTCATCAGGGGACGCGACTACGTGCTGCCGCAGGACCTTCGCGACCTGGCGAAGGACGCGCTCCAGCATCGCATCGTCCTCAGCTACGAGGCGCTGGCGGCCGAAGTCGGCGCCGACACGATCGTGGACGCGGTCCTCGATGCCGTCCCGATGCCGGACATCGACCTGGCAGAGCGCGCGGCATGACCGCCTTGGCTGCCCAGGCAAGTCGTACGCCTGCTCGGCCGGGCCCCGGCCCGCATCCCCGAGGCGCTCCTGCGCACCCTCGACTTGAAGATCGGGCGCCGGATCGACGGCCTGCTCGCCGGAGAGCACCGCACGGCGATGATCGGCGTCGGCACCGAACTTGCCCAGATCCGTGAGTGGGAGCCGGGCGACGACATCCGCCGGATCGACTGGAACGCCACGGCGCGCACCGGCAGCGTTCAGGTGCGAGTCGACGTCGCCGAGCGTGCGCTCACGTCCTGGATGTTGCTCGACGTGTCCCCGTCGATGACGTTCGGGACGGCCGATCGGCGGAAGTGGGACGTTGCCGAGGGCGTCGCGCTCGCCGCCGGCCACCTCGGTTCGCGCCGCGGGAACCGGGTCGGCGCGGTCACCTTCGGCGGGAGCTCCAATCTGATGCTCCCCCCGCGGCAGGGCCGCGCCGGGCTGCTCGGTGTCCTCCGTGCGGTGCGAGAGGATCCCGAGAACGAGCCCGCGGGGGCGACCTCGGTCGGTGCGGCTCTCGGACAGGTCGGACGCCTGGCGAGAGCAGCGGGCGCTCGTGGTCGTCGTCTCCGACTTCCGGGGACCGCGTGACTGGCGGGGCGCCACTGCTCAGACTCTCCGCGCGCCATGCGGTGGTCGCCGTCGAGATTCGGGACGCGCGCGAGCAGGAGCTTCCAAACGTCGGCCACCTATGGCTCGTCGATCCCGAGACGGGGCGGCGGCTCCACGTCGACACCGGAAGACGGCGCATGCGAGAGCGCTTCGCCGGCCGCCGCCGCGGAGGAGCGCACGGCCCTCGAGCAGGAACTGGCGTCGCTCGGCGTGCCTCATCTCGTGCTGTCCACCGCCGGCGACTGGCTCCGGCACTTCGCGCGATTCATCGACCGCGAGGGGCGACGATGACCTTCGCGACCCCGTTCCTCCTGTGGGGGCTCCTTCTCATTCCGCTGGCCGCTCTCGTCTACTTGCTGGTCGCAGCGGCGGCGGATCAAGTACGCGGCCCGTTTCACGAACCTCGACCTGCTGGCGAACGTCGTCGCCGCGTCGCCCGGGCGCCGGCGCCATCTACCTCCGGTGTTCGCGCTGGCCGCGCTCGCTGCGCTCCTCGTAGCGCTGGCGAGGCCGCAGACGGTCGTGGCCGTTCCGAGGGAGGAGGCGACGGTCGTGCTCGCGATGGACAACTCGGCCTCGATGACCGCGACCGACGTTGCGCCCACCAGGCTGGACGCGGCCAAGTCGGCGGCCTCGTCCTTCCTCGACAAGCTTCCAGCCCGCTTCCGAGTGGGTCTCGTGTCGTTCTCGAGCGGCGCGAGCGTCCTCCACGAGCCGACCGAGGATCGCGAAGCCGTCAGCTCCTCGCTCGAGGACCTCCGGTCGAAGGTCGGCACGGCGATCGGCGACGCGATCCTGAGCTCGGTCCAGCTCGCTCCGGAGGATGATCCCGAGGCGCCGGAGAGCAAGCCGCTCTTCGCGGTGCTCCTCCTGTCGGACGGGGCCAACTCCGCCGGCATCGATCCCATGGAGGCGGTCGAAGTAGCGAAGGAAGCCGGCGTGCCCGTGTACACGATTGCGCTGGGGACCGAGTCGCGGAAGCATCGACCTTCCTGACGAGTTCGGCGAGCTGCGGCCGTTCCCGGTGCCCCCCGATCCGGAGACGCTCAGGCAGATCGCCGAGGAGACCGGCGGGCGGTTCTTCGAGGCTCCGAGCGAGGCCGACCTGCAGGCGGTCTACGAAGAGATCGGCTCGCAGGTGGCCACCGAGGACGAAAAGCGCGAGCTGACTGCAGCCTTCGCCGGAGCAGGCGCCGCGTTCCTCATCGTGGGCGCCGGGCTGTCCCTGCTCTGGTTCGGACGGATTCCCTAAACCCCGCCAAGTAGGACGCCGGTCTCCGTACCGCAGCCGGAGTCGGGCTTTGCCCGGCCTGCTTCCGGCGGGTCGTCGTCAGACGACAAAAGCGTGGCGCCAGCGCTTCACGATCCGGTACTGGAGATAGACGATCAGAGCTGT